>CAWCTJ010000016.1:0-109397 GCA_963798585.1 uncultured Acidobacteriota bacterium | reverse complement strand
CCAACCTTCTTCCATCGCACATTAAAATCAACTCTATGTGCTTAGGCGCATCCTCAGGGACCTGCTTCGTTTCGGGCATTCTCCGGGCCGCTTGCGTTCCTACGTGCCCGCGATTCCCTTGTTCTGGAGCACCCTCACCACAACGCGCCTGTTTTCGGCTTGGCCGTCAGCCGTCTTGTCGGAGCCTATCTGCCTGCTCTCGCCCATAGCGCCCGGAGCCAGCATATTGGTGAGCGGGATGTGACCCTGCTGCATCAAGAATTGGGTTACGCTGTTGGCTCGGTCTTCGCTCAGCTTCTGGTTGAGCGCAGCGCTACCCACCGATGAGGCATAGCCCTTTACCTGAATCGTGTAGGCAGTGATCGTCTTGGCCTTCGCAGCCAGGTCCAGCAGTTGTTGGTTGTACTTTGGATCGAGCGCCACCTTGCCATTGCCGAACAAAACGGTTACTTCGTCGAGAATATTGTAATCGTCCAGCTGCCCGAAACGCTTGTTGGCTGCCTCAATGGCCGCTTTATTAGCGTCGATCTTCTCCTGCGCCAGCGCCATTTGCTTTTGTTGTTGCTGCAATTGTTGCTGCATTTCTTGCTCTTGTCGCTCTAGCGCCGCCTTCTGCTCCTCCAGCTGCTGCTGGGTCTGCTGTATTTGCTCCTTGGTCGGTTGCAGTCCAGCTTGGATAGTTTGCGCGTCCTCCAGGTCATTGCCTTTGAACTTGATGGAAGTCGCCACGAGTTGTTTTTTGGCGTTGTAGGTCCCTTGCACCTGGACCTGCAGGCCCGGTATGAGCGCGGCCATTGACATCTCCTTGCGCCGCGCCTTGAAAATTCCCTGTATTTGGGCCACTTGGGTGTCGTCCGTGAGCACCACCACCACCGTCGACGAATCCTGCGTCTGCACCGTCATGGTGTCTCCGCTGCGCCCGGTTATCAATCCCTGAGCTTTGTCGTTCTGAGCTTGCGCCGCGCTGCACAGTAGCAGAAGCACTACGAGAGACGTGGTGACCACCAAACTACTTGCTGCAAATCTGAATTTGTTCATAACCCTTCTCCTATTTCTATCGTTGCTATTCTTCTGTCGCTTACCTTCTTGAGTCGGAATTTCTTCCCGGGTTCGAAAATGGACTCGAGTGTACACCCATTCTGTCTGGCCGCAACTCCTGCGCCAGGAGTTCGAGAGTGAGAATCGCAAGCAGCAATTTGGTGCCGTCAGATTTTGCTAACAGCAGAAAGATTTTCTCCGGTATAGTTTCAGTCCGCGTTGGAATAACTGGTTCAGCGCAATCGCGTTCCGCCCAGGAGCCCGATCCGAATTTTAATGAGGTGCTTAGATCAGGAGACTCCCCAGCAAAAGCGGGGAGCGGAAGACCGGACACCAAAACTTCTGCCACTTTAAGCGCATTTTTGAAACTTCAGAGCAAACTTTTCTTGGCTCGAAAACTAAGACCCTAAACGGAGCGTATCGTATGAAACCTTCTTCTAGGTTGGTTCTCGCAGGCTGGTTCGTGGCAGTTCTTTATGTTTTCGTCGCTGTTTCCGTTTCGAGCGCGCAAGAGGTTTTGCCGTTTCCTCCCCAGCCATCAGGCAGCACCGCCGGCCGGACGATGCAGGAGTCGATCTATAGTCCGGCGCCGAAGATCAGCCACGTGCCGAAGAATGCGCCGAATGTCATCATTGTTTTGATCGACGATGTCGGCCCCGGCCTTCCAGATACGTATGGCGGTGAGATCCACACGCCTGCGTTAAGCCGCATTGCGAATGAGGGCATCTCATACAACCGGTTTCATACGACCGCGATGTGCTCTCCGACTCGCGGCGCGCTGCTGACAGGAAGAAATCACCACCGAATCAGTGCCGGACAAATCGCGGAACTTGCAAACGATTGGGACGGATACTCCGGCATCCAGCCGAAAAGCAGCGCGATGGTGGCCGAGGTTTTAAAAGACTACGGATACAGCACGGCGGCATTTGGGAAGTGGCATAACACGCCCGCAGAACAGACAACTGCGGCGGGACCTTTCGATTACTGGCCCACTGGTTATGGTTTTGAATACTTCTACGGTTTTTTGGCAGGCGAAGCCTCGCAATACGAGCCTAATCTTGTGCGCAATATCGACGTTGTTCACCCTCCGAAAACCTCTGGCGGCCACGACTACTATCACCTGAGCGAAGATCTGGCCGACGACGCTATCGGCTGGATGCAAAACCACAAAGCCTTCGCACCCGACAAACCGTATTTTATTTATTGGGCTAGCGGCGCTTCTCACGGGCCACATCAGGTGCCGAAGGAATGGATCGACAAATATAAAGGTAAGTTTGATGACGGCTGGGATAAGTACCGCGAACGTGTTTTCGCCCGGCAAAAGGCCATGGGCTACATTCCGCAGAATGCGCAGCTCACGCCGCGGCCTGAAACGATGTCGTCATGGGACTCGATTCCCGGAGTCTGAGAAGCCGTTTCAGCGGCGGCTCATGGAAGTGTTTGCTGGATTTACGGAACATGTGGACGCGCAGGTTGGCCGCTTGGTAGACGAAGTAGAGCGCGAGGGCGACAAAGACAACACGCTGATCCTCTATATCTGGGGCGACAATGGTTCGTCTGCGGAAGGCCAAAACGGTTCGATCAGCGAATTGCTGGCACAGAACGGCATTCCCACCACTACTGAGCAGCAGATCAAGGTATTGGACACACTTGGCGGACTTGACGTCTTGGGATCGCCAAAGGTTGAAAACATGTATCACGCCGGATGGGCTTGGGCAGGGAGTTCGCCGTACAAATCGACCAAGCTGATAGCCGCGCATTTTGGTGGCACACGCAACCCGATGGCAGTTCGCTGGCCCGCGAAAATCAAACCCGATAACACGCCTCGCTCGCAATTCCTACATGTAAACGACGTGGTCCCGACGATCTATGACGTGGTCGGAATTACTCCACCTAGAGTGGTGAACGGTATTCCAGCAGGACCCATTTGACGGCGTCAGCTTTGCCACGACCTTCAATGATCCCAAGGCCAAAGAAGTAAAGCACACGCAGTATTTCGAGATCATGGGCAGCCGCGGGATTTACCACGATGGTTGGTTTGCCGACGCATTTGGTCCGCGCTCTCCATGGCTCCCTGGCCTGCCAAAAGGAGTTCTGGGCCCGAAGGGCGAACTGCTCTGGAATCCGGACAAAGATCCCTGGGAACTTTATAACTTGGACGAGGACTGGACCCAGTCGAATGACCTGGCGGCGAAGATGCCGGAGAAACTCGCTGCGATGAAAGATCTTTTCATCATGGAATTTGCCAAGAACCAGGGCTTTCCTGTCGGCGGCGGACTGTGGGTTCCGGTCGTACGTCCGGACCTGAGAATCGCGCCTCCCTACACGGAGTGGACGTTCGCGGGAAACATGACGCGCATGCCGGAGTTCACCGCACCGGCGTTGGGTAATAAGGAGAACGTGGTCACCGTCGACGCGGAAATTCCCGCCAATGCCAATGGAGTGCTTTACGCGCTTGGTGCGTTTTCTGGTGGACTGTCTCTCTATGTACAGGACGGCGTGCTTTCCTACGAGTACAACCTGTTCGAGATGCAGCGCACGCATATTCGAGCGAAGGATAAGCTGCCTGCGGGAAAAGTGAAGATCGAAGTTGAAACCAGGTACGCAGTGAAGAAACCCGCGGGTCCGCTCGATGTGATCCTGAAAGTGAACGGCCAGCAGGTCGCCCAAGGGCAGGTTCCGGTCAGTGCGCCGCTGATGTTCACTGCCAACGATTGTCTCGATATCGGTACCGACCTCGGCTCACCCGTGTCGCTGGATTACTACGAGAAGGCGCCGTTCGCTTTCAACGGAAAGATCAGCCAAGTCCATGTGAAATATCTTGGTACGCCCGCGCAGCTGCAGGAAGAGAAAAAACAAACGGACGGACAGATCCCGGACGTGGACTGAAGCGGGCTACCGCTGGAAGCAATAGCGCACATCAAAGAGAACGCATCATGAAAAAAAAACGTCTCAACCAATTCACGATCCTTGTTGGTTTCCTGCTTGGTTGCGCCCTGACGCTGTCGTTTAGCGCGCGCGCTACAGACGATTTGTCTCCTGCGGAAGCGCGGGCCATCGCGAAGGAAGCCTATATCTACGGCTTCCCGATGGTGGATAGCTACCGCATTCAGTACGACTATTTCACCGACGCCAAAAATCCCGAATTCAAAGCCCCGTGGAACCACATCGCGAATATTCCCCGAGTCACCACGCCCGCCGACACCACGGCTCAAACGCCGAATGCCGACACTCCTTATTCATGGTTGGGTCTCGACCTTCGCGCCGAGCCTATCGTGCTCACTATGCCGGTGATCCCGAAAGAGCGATACTTCACCGTCCAACTCATCGATGCTTACACTTTCAATTTTGATTACATCGGCAGCCGCGTCACCGGCAACGATGGCGGAGCTTTTCTGATCGCAGGGCCGGGCTGGAAGGGCGCGACGCCCGAATGGCATAACGAAAGTCATTCACGCGGACACCGACTTCATCTTCGCTTTCTATCGCGTACAACTCTTCAATCCGAGCGATATCGACAACGTCAAAAAAGTCCAGGCTGGCTTCAAAGTCCAGACGCTTTCGTCGTTCGCGGGAACACCGGCAGTCACGGCACCAGCCGGTTAACTTCATCAAGCCCATCAGCCGCGAGGATCAGAAGACTTCGCTCCAATTCTTCAACATTCTGAATTTCGTTCTCCAGTACTGCCCAACCGACCCTTCCGAAGTCGATCTGATGGCTCGCTTCGCAAAAATCGGCGTCGGCGCGGGAAAGACCATCGATGTCAGCAAACTCTCCCCAGAAATTCGTACGGCGATGGAACAGGGCATGGCCGACGGCTGGGCGGATTTCAACAGCGTCTTTGCGCTGTTCAATCAAGGCAAAGTCCAATCCGGCGACGTGTTCGGAACGCGCGCGTACATGAAGAACAATTATTCGTACCGCATGGCCGCTGCCGTCCTTGGCATCTACGGCAATTCAAAAGAAGAAGCCATGTACCCGCTCTATGGCGTTGATTCAACCGGCCAGAAACTCACGGGTGCCAGCAAATACACGCTGCACTTTGCCAACGGACAATTGCCGCCGGTGAACGCTTTTTGGTCGCTCACCATGTACAGAATGCCGGAGAGCCTTCTCGTGGCGAATCCCATCAATCGCTACCTCATCAACTCGCCGATGCTGCCTGAGCTGAAGAAAGATGCCGACGGTGGGCTGACGATTTACATTCAGAACGATTCTCCAGGCAAAGAGAAAGAAGCCAACTGGCTGCCAGCGCCGGTCGGCCCGTTTATGATGTATTTGCGTCTCTACTGGCCCAAAGATTCCGCGTTAGACGGTCAATGGACTGCACCGAAGGTTGACCGTGTCCAGTAACCGACAGATCGAACGTGTAAGCAACGTCGCCAGATAAAGGAGCTTTGAATGAAATCCACAAAGTGCGTTGCCGCTGCCCTGTTTGCATTCGCCTGTGCCGGAGCTACAACTCGCGCGCAGACCGCGGCGAAGACGGACATACCGCCGTCAACCTTGAAGTCGATCTCTACCGCAGACAAACTCGATACACCCATCGGTAAGCTGACTTTCTCTGACGGCGTGCCGACCGGAGACACCGTCAAAACCCTCTACGACAATCTCGACCGCACGCGCGGCGTCACGGTGTATCTCGATAACCTCGGAGCCGTGGCGATACGCGCTTTTCTTTCGGCGCTTGCCGCGCAGGGTGCCGACGCTCCCAACCATGTCGCCATTTTCGCGCAGCTCATGGATTCACAGGCCGTCGTCCTTACGGCGAATACTTCCACTCTCTACGCCTTCTCCCGCACGGACCTCGCAAAGGACGGTCCGACCGTCATCGAGATCCCGCCCGGCATGCTCGGCTTCCTGGACGACGATTGGGAGCGCTTCGTCGGAGATCTCGGCGTCACGGGTCCCGACAAGGGCAAAGGCGGCAAGTATCTCGTTTTGCCTGCGGGCTACGACGGCCAGATTCCCGACGGATATTTCCTGCTGAAGCCGCGCACCAACAAAAATTTTCTTTTCTTGCGCGGCGGGATCGCCAACGGTCTCGAAGCTGGCGCCAAGAACATGACTTCGGGGATTAAGATTTACCCGCTGAAAGACGCAGCGAGTCCCGCTCCGACGACCTTCACCAGCCTTTCCGGCAAATCCGTCAATACACTTTTCCCAAACACGCTGGACTACTTCGAGTACCTGAACGCGGTGGTTCAGGACGAGCCCATCGACGCGATTGACTCGTCGCAGCGTGGCGCCATCGCCACCATCGGCATCGTCAAGGGCCAGCCGTTCGCTCCCGACGACCGGATGAAGAAACTGCTCACGGAATCCGCCGAGCTCGGAAGCGCCACCTCCCGCGCCATCACTTTCGAGCCGCGCATAAGCGGTGTGTATCTCTACCCCGGCACCGATAGCGTCTGGTCGGCGTTCTTCGCGAACAGGAACGCTACGTTTGAGTTGGATGGCACGATGCAACTTGAAGCGGCTGCGCTGTACTACTTCAATGCCGGTGGCGTCACGCCAGCCATGGCGAACACGGCCGTAGGCGTCGGCTCCGATTACGCCGGGGCTTATCTTGACGCCAAGAAACAGCCGTTCGATGGCTCCAAAACCTACCAGCTCCATCTGCCGCCCAACGTGCCGGTAAACAACTTCTGGGCCGTCACGATCTACGACACGCAGACGCGCTCGATGCTGCAGACCGGTCAGAAATTCCCAACAGTCGGAAGCCAGACCAAGGGAATCGAGAAGAACGCAGACGGCTCGTATGACGTCTACTTTGCGCCGAAAGCGCCGGCAGGCAAAAAGAACAACTGGCTGCAGACGGTTCCGGGCAAGAGCTGGTTTGTGATTTTGCGCATGTACGGGCCGCTGGAGCCCTGGCTTAACAAGACCTGGCGGCCGAGTGAGATCGCGCTGGTGAAGTGAATGGGACAGTCAATCTGCGGAGGAGACAGAACGTGAAAATCAAGAGTCACCTAGCTGTAGTCGCGCTTTCTGGCATTTTGGGTTTGACCGTAGCCAAGGCACAGACGCCCCCAAAGATGAAGATGACCACACCAATCCCGGCGTCCATCACGACGCCGGATTCTGTTGACACGCCCATCGGCACCCTAAAGTTCTTTGACGGCTTCCCGGACGACGCGACGGTTGAGAAGGTGTACGAGAATCTCGACTTTCAGCGTGGTGTGCAAGCGTTTTTGAGTGGCATGCCTGGTGCGTCGCTCGTCGGTATGCGCACGGGTTTTCGCAAGCTGGGTGCTCTCAACAATAATGTTTTGCTTTTCGGAAACCGTCTGGATTCCAAATCACTTTTCCTCACAGGTAACACGGACTCCGCCTACTTCAGCACCTGGATTAATTTGAAAGACGGCCCGATGGTGCTTGAAACGCCTCCCAAGGTGCTGGCGTTTCTTGACGACTCATGGTTTCAGTACGTCGCCGACATCGGCAACGCCGGACGTGACAAAGGGCAGGGCGGCAAGTATCTCGTGCTTCCGCCGGGCTACGACGGCCCAGTGCCAGAGGGCTACTTTGTCGCTCGCTCGCGCACCTACAACTTGTGGCTCATGGGCCGGGGATTCAAGGCGAATGGCGACCTTACGCCTGCCGTAGAGGGCATCAAGAAAAACCTACGGATATATCCGCTGTCGCAGGCGAAGAACCCTCCGCCAACGAACTTTATTAATGGTTCGGGTGTTGAGCTGAATACAGTCCACTCCAATGATTTCAGCTACTTCGAAGAACTGAACGAGGTGGTACAGGAAGAGCCAAGCGAGGCGCTGGACCCCGAGAGGCTCGGCTTGTTCGCTTCCATCGGGATTGAGAAAGGCAAGCCGTTTGCCCCCGACGGGCGGATGAAGAAAATTCTCACCAACTCAGCCGCAGTCGGTAATGCCACCGCTAGGGCCCTCTTGTTCCGCACGCGCATGAAGGACGCTTACTACTTTCCGAACAGTGCTTGGTTTACGACATTTTCTGGCGGATACGAGTTCTTATCGCAACCCGGCGTGCGCAATCTCGACGCCCGCACCATGTTCTTCTACTACGCAACAGGCATAACACCCGCGATGGCAATGAAGATGGTGGGTATCGGTTCGCAATATGCTGCGGCGTTCGTGGATTCCACGGGTAAACCGCTAGACGGGAGCAAGACCTACAAGATTCGCTTGCCACCAAACGTCCCAGCGAAGGACTTTTGGTCGTTCGTTGTTTATGACAACCAAACCCGCTCGATGCTGCAAACCGACGAACAATTTCCGAGTATCGGCAGCGAAGATAAAAGTGTCGTCGTCAATCCCGATACCTCGGTAGACGTTTATTTCGGACCGAAACCACCAGCGGGGCACGAAACCAACTGGGTTCAAACCGTACCCGGTAAAGGTTGGAACGTTCTACTCCGGCTTTACGGTCCGTTGCAGCCGTGGTTCGACAAGACTTGGAAACCAGGCGAATTTGAATTGGTGAAGTGATATTTTGAAGACCTAAGCGGTGGGTGCTGTCTAGACCGAATCAAGCAAATCAAAGGTACGAGAGGAATCAATCCATCGGAGGAGCATCATGAAGAGCTACAAACTAGTCCCTGGAATGCTATTGGCGCTATCGGCGTTTTGTCTATTCGTGTTTATGGCCACGACCGCGTCTTCACAGGAGAAGGCGGCTGCTGGCGCCGTGCAGGTTCACCTAGTCATTACGGCCGAAGCCGAGCGCGCAGACGGCGAACTTCCGGTGCTGCAAAAAAGCGACGTCACCGTGAAGCAAAGCAAGACGGTCCTGCAAGTGACGCAATTAATTCCGGCCAAGGGAGACAACAACGCGCTTCAATTATTCATTCTGATCGACGACACGCTCGACTCGCAGGTTGGAAATAATCTCACCGACCTGCGGGAGTTTATCAGCGCGCAACCGGCCACCACCCTCATCGGTATCGGCTACATGTCGAACGCGACTGTGAACATCGTGCAGAATTTTACAACCGACCACGCGCTCGCTGCCAAGGCCCTGCGCCTGCCACGCGGGATTCTATCGACAATGGACAGTCCGTACTTGTCTCTCATCAGCCTGGTGAAGGGCTGGCAGCAACAGAATGTCCGCCGAGAAGTGTTGATGGTGACCGATGGCATCGACCGGCTGCGCGGGGAAAAACCCACGGCTTCTCAGTTAGGCCCGAGGTTCGGACCGGCCTATCACAGCATGCCGAGCATCAGTCCCGACGTGACCTCCGCTAGCGAAATCAGCCAGCGCTACAACGTCATCGTTCACTCACTCTACGCAGTCGGCGTGGGCCGTTTGGCACGAAGTTCCTGGGACCTGAACATTGGCCTCTCTGGACTTTCCAAGCTGGCGGACGAAACGGGTGGAGAATGTTTTTCGCTGGGAACCTCCAACCTGGTTAGTTTTAAACCTTACCTGGAACGCTTGCAGAAAATTTTCGACAACCAATACTATCTGGTCTTCCTGGCCACGCCGGGCAAAAAGCCCGGGCTTCAGCGCGTCAAGATCACCACGGAAGTGTCCAACGTAGAGATAGCCGCCCCAGACAACGTCTGGGTTTCCGCCGCAAAATGAAGTCGCCGGTATGAAGGAAGGCGACTTCCGTCAACAGTCGCCAACCGCGTCGAAGTGCGCGGATCTCCACTGATCGCCGCACAATAGCCCGCTCGCACAACTCGCGCAGAGTGAGTAGGAAAAACTTGTCACAGGGAGTGGTTATGAAAAGTCTGGCAGCAGTTGTTCTCACTTTTTGTCTCGTTACCGCGAGTTTTGCTCAGGATATCGGCTGGCCGCGGGAAAAGAGCAATGCGGGCGGCACGATCGTTTACTATCAGCCACAGCTCGATGAGTGGACAAACTTTCGAGAACTTACCGCGCGCATGGCCGTTTCCATCAAGCCGGCTACCGGACAGCCTACTGTCGGAGTCGTTTATCTTCACGCCCGCACCGATGCCGACCTAGACACGCGCAACGTGGTGCTCAGCCAAATAGAAATCACCTCAACGAAATTTCCTTCGTTAGACCAGGCCGGCGCCGCCGCCATGGATCAGCTCGTCAAAACCTTCCTGTCGACACCTCCCGCAACCATAAATATCTCTCTCGACCGTTTGCTGGCGGAATTGGAAGAAAACAAGCCGGAGTCCGAGCCCGTAGTGCCCGTGAAGAATGATCCACCGAAGATATTTGTCTCCTATTCCGCAAACGCCGTGCTGCTTCTGGTCGATGGCGAAGGCGTACGCGCTCCGATCGCGAACACCAATCTCGAGTACGTGGTCAACACCAACTGGGATCTGTTTTTCGATAAAACGAGTTCGAAGTTTTTCCTTCTGTACAAGAAAATGTGGCTTACGGCAGCCGCGCTGGAAGGACCCTGGACCGCCACAACGAAGTTGCCCGCCGATCTCTCCAAAATACCTGACCAACCGAACTGGGCGGACGTGAAAAAGGCCGTTCCGCCACCAGCCGACGCTGGCGGACCTGTACCTAAGGTTTTTTACAGCAATGCTCCCGCGGAGATCATCACCTTCAATGGCTCGCCGGTATACGCCAAAATTCCCGACACCCAACTGTCTTACGCTACGAACACGGAGAGTAACGTCTTCCTGCAGAACGGAGAGAACCAATACTATTATTTGGTCGCCGGGCGGTGGTTTCGCGCCAAGAGCCTCGACGGGCCATGGACTTTTGCCAGCACGGACTTGCCTGCCGACTTCGCCAAAATTCCTCCCGACAGTGTGGCGTCCCGTGTGTTGGTTTCGGTTCCAGGTACGGATGAGGCCACTAACGCGGTCTTGCTAGCACAGGTACCAAACACGGTAATCGTAGATCGTGCAAAAGCAGAGGCCGAGGTCCAGGTTTCCTACGACGGCCCGCCTAAGTTTGATCCGATTGAGTCGACGTCCCTCTCCTACGCTTCAAATACGCAAGACAAGGTCATTAAGGTAGGAGACCTGTACTATCTCTGTTTCCAGGCCGTTTGGTTCATGTCCACTACGCCGACCGGCCCATGGAAGACTGCGGACTCTGTTCCTAAAGAGATCTATACGATTCCTTCGAGTTCGCCAGTCTATAACATCACGTATGTGACGCAGACCACCACGCCAAGCGGAGAGACCGAAGCGAGTAGCACGGCAGGTTATTTCGGAATGTTCATCATCGGAGCAGCGGTGGGAGCCGCAATTGTTTACGGCAGCGGCTACTACTATCCGCCCTATTACTATTACGGGCGCTATCCGTATCCAATTTATCGTCCGTATCCCATCACCTACGGCGTAGGCGCTTATTACAACCCGCACAACGGGGCGTACGGCGTAGCACGCGGAGCGTACGGTCCCTATGGCGGAGTTGCAGGAGCCGCCTGGTACAACCCTTCCACGGGAACGGGCGGGCGAGCCGTTGGTGGCTGCGGTGTGTACGGCTGTGCCGGAGCGGCCCGCGCATACAATCCCTACACGGGTGCTTACGGCGCAACGCGGCAGGGCTCGAACGCCTATAGCCAATGGGGAAGCTCGGTCGTTACCAAGGGCGGCAAATGGGCCCAGACCGGTCATTACACGGACTCACGCGGTACGGTCGCGGGCGCGCGGGGTTCAGAAGGTGGCAGAGTTGTCGCTGGCAGCGGGAAAAACGGCAGTGGGTTTGTCGGGCAGAACGCTAGTGGTGACGTTTATGCAGGGAAGGACGGCAACGCGTATAAGAAAACCGACAGCGGTTGGCAGCAGTACGAAAATGGCGGGTGGAATCCAGTGGATACCTCAGCCGCCAAGGCCAACGCGAAAGCACAAGCACAAAGCGCCGGCGCGAACGGCCAGAGGGCTCAGGCCGCAGGGGCTTCCACCAATTCGGCCGGTGCGCAGCGTGATCGCATGGCCTCGCAGTCGAGTCAGTTGCAAAGCTTGGACCGCGACGCGAAAGCTCGGCAACAAGGGACCGAGCGCACTCAGAACTTCGAGCGGCAGAGTCGCAGCAGAGAAGGCGGGTCCGGCCGTTCGCGACCGCGCACCAGAAGAAACTAAAACACCATCAAGTCGCCGATTCCAGCTGTTGCATCGGCCGATGGTGCTATCGGCCGACGTTGCTATTGATTGCCATGAAACACGGCTTTCTCGGGAGACGATTGTGAACGCAGGGTTCCTCTACGGGACAAACGAGATCATTATTTACGTTGTATTCTTCGCCTTACTGCTTGCGGCGACGGATGCAGGCTTCCGTCTTGGCCGAAGGTCCGAAGCAAACACTCCCGACAAAACCAAGTCACAGATCTCCGTTGTCGAAGAAGCGATGCTTGGCGTTCTCGCCCTGTTGCTTGGATTCACGATGTTCATGGCCGTATCTCGCTTCGACGCCCGCAAGCAGCTTGTACTGGATGAAGCCAATGGCATCGGCTCCTCCTACCTTCGTACAGCACTCCTCCCCGCGTCGGAAGCCTCGGAGATGACGAGTCTTCTTCGGCAGTACATCGATGTCCGTGTGCAATACGGCACTTCGGGGAATGATCTCGCGAAGCTCGACAGTTTGAACGCGCAAACCGTACGGTTACAAAACGAACTCTGGGCGCGAGCCATTGCTTATGCGCAAAAGAACCCTGACCCGGTGAGAGCCGGACTCCTTCTGCAATCGTTAAGCCAGGTCATCGATCTAGAGTCGGCACGAAAGATGGCTTTCCAAAATCCTGTGCCGGAGAGCGTGATTTATGTGAATGGCCTCATCGCCTTACTGGCATCCATGCTGGTCGGATACACATTTGGCTTGCATGGGCGGCGGCAGATTTTCTCGACGTGCGTGCTCGCGTTGGCGATCACTCTCGTTCTAGCCCTAATCATCGATCTGGACCGGCCACGCTCGGGGTTCATCCGCGTAAGCCAGCAACCCATGATCGACCTGCAGCACCGCCCTTAAAATCCGAATGTAACCGAAGGTGTGAGAGAAAGACCGTCCTGGAATTTCGTTGGCTTGGTAGATCTTGCCTTTATCCAGATGCTGCTTGAGTTTCCGACAGTTCAAACTGCACGCGGTAAAGCTCGGCATACACGCCGCCAAGTTTCATTAACTCGTCATGGGTCCCCTGTTCGGCGACCACGCCTTCTTTCAGAACGAGAATCAAGGACGCATTGCGAATGGTGCTCAGACGGTGGGCGATAGTGATTACCGTGCGGCCATGCATCAGGCGCTCGAGCGCTTTCATCACCGTGCGTTCCGATTCGGTGTCGAGAGCGGCGGTGGGCTCATCCAGAATGAGGATGGGACTGTTGCGAATAATGGCGCGAGCGATACCGATACGCTGGCGCTGCCCACCGGACAGGGTTTCGCCGCGTTCGCCGACGATCGTGTCATAGCCGTGCGGCATGCGCGAGACAAACTCATCGACGTCAGCGAGTTTTGCGGCGTTCAGAATTTCCTCTTCCGTGGCGCCGGCGTGGCCGTACGCGATGTTGTCGCGTACCGTTCCCTGAAAAAGAACCGTCTCTTGCAGGACGTAGCCGATGTGCTTGCGCAGCGATTCAAGTTTATAGTCCCGAATATCAACGCCGTCCATCTCTACTTTGCCCGCGGTCGGATCGTAAAATCGTGGAATCAAACTGACGATCGTGGATTTGCCGCCGCCGGTGGGGCCCACCACGCCCACCATCTGACCCGGTTTGATGCGAAAGCTGACGTCTTTCAGCACGGGATTGTCCGGGTCGTAGGCAAAGGCCACGTGATCGAAGACGATTTCGCCGGTAAGGGTTTGCGCTTGCCGCGCATCCGGACGCTCCGGAATAATCGTATCGGCATCCAAAATGGCGCGGATACGATCGACGCCCACCGCGGTTTGCGCAATGGAATTCGTCATAGTGGCAAGATCCTGCACCGGCTTGAAAAATTTCGTGAGATACGAGAGAAACACGGTTAGCGCGCCAACCGTCATCGCGCCGGCGAGAATGAGCGCGGAGCCGCGCCACAACACGATAGCCACGCAACACGAAACGGTCACCGTGACAATCGGCGCCAGGAGCGCTTTCACGCGGCGCGCTCTGAGCGCGGCGTCGACCGTGGCCTGGCTGACGGCGTCCAACTCCTCTTGCGCCAGATCCTGACGGCCAAAGGCTTTTACAACCCGCATGGATTGCAGCCCCTGCTCAACCACCGCAACGATATTGCTTTGCTGCCGGCGCACCTCATGCGTGGCGTTCTTGACGGCTTTCTTGAATCTGGCCAAGAAAAAAAGCATGAAGGGAGTGACGGCCACGGCGATTAGCGCGAAATCCCAGTTGAGCCAAAACATGATCGAGAGCATTCCGACGATCGTGAACATGTCGATGGCGATATCCAGCGTGGAATTCGAGGCAAAAGTCTGGATGGTCTGGACGTCGGCGGTGATGGTGCTCAAGAGCGATCCGGTTTGATGTGTGTCGTAATAGCTGAGCGAAAGTTGCTGCAGATGGTGGTACGTGCGCATGCGGAGATCATTGGCCACCCACTGGCCGACGCTGGTGGTGTAGTAGTGCGCAATGTACGACGCCACCGCGCCAAGCACGGCAAAGACGATCACCGCGGCCGCTGCCACCAAGGCGATTTGCATCTTGCTGCCGCTGCCTAATAAAGGATGCAAGAAGTGGTCGAGCCGATGGGGCAGCTTGTGCGAGCCAATAACATTGTCCAGAACGATCTTCAAAGGCCAGGGCTCGGCTACGCTCATTACGGTCTGGACAATCATGACCAGCAGAATGACGAACAAAGTACCGCGATAGGGACGCACCAGGGTGAGAATCAGGCCTATCAAGAGGAGAAGACTCCCAGTTCGAGATTGAATCGAAAGCAACGGCTGAGGAAAGCGTACGATACACTTCCTGGCAATCAAGTTCAATGTGGCGTGCGAGCATGGCGCAGCGTCGCCTCTGTTGCAACGTCTGGGTATAATCCCGTCTGGCTCGCGCTCTGCGGTTGTCTCGCAAGCTGGGTATCTTCTGGAGGGCTGCTCATGACGGATGGTCCAACGCGCTCCCGCAACGCCGTTCTTCACATGCAGATGAGCGAGTTCTGGTCCGGCGACCTCGGGCTTACCCTGGTAACCATCTCCATCGCCGTTCTCGTCTTTGTAATCACCCCGATGCGTGAAGCAGGTGTTCCCGGCCGCGTCTTCTTCGATATCATTGTCGTGACGCTGATGCTTTCCGGAGCACTGACCGTGGGTCAGAGCCGCTTGGCCACAGGTTTCATGGTGGCAGTCATCCTTAGCGGTACGGTGGTGTTGGGACTTGGGCGCCTACAGCCGACGCCCTTTCTGTATCAACTCGGCAGCATTTTATCCACCATCGTGCTGGTTCTGTACATCCGGATTGTTTTGCTGGTCATGTTTCGCGGGGGTCCGGTAACTTGGAGCCGCATTCAGGGCGGCGTATGCGCCTATCTTCTCATGGGCATGGCTTGGGCATCCGTATTTCAGTTCGTTGAACAGGTTTACCCCGGATCCTTTCAGTTCGTTACCAAGCCCGCGGACATCGATCAACTCACGTCCAAACTTACCTATTACAGTTTTGCGACGCTGACCACCATCGGCGGTGACATTATTCCCGTGCATCCGTTCGCCCGCTCCCTCACCATTGCGGAGGCCGCCGTCGGGCAGCTTTTCCCCGCTATCCTTATCGGAGCGTTGGTGGCCATGGCTATGCAGTCCCGCGCCAAATCCTAACCATCGCCTTTCTCAAATATTCTTGGCCGGAGTGCCGGAAGCGAGGTACCCTTGTCGCCGGTAAGAGATCGAACGAGCCCGGCCGCACAGGCCATGTGGAGGACCGTGGAGCCAACGCGTTTCGCTCATCTCAACGCCCTGAACTTTACGCCCTGAACTTAACGCCCTGAACTTAACGGAGGATGAATGCCAAGGCTACGATTCTTCACAGTTGTTGCAGCGCTGATGTTTTTGTCGCTTTCCAAAGTCGCGGCGCAGGAGCCGCAAGCCCCGTTTCCAGCGCAGTATTCCGCAGTGGCCATCGGTCAGGCGGGAGCCGCCGCGGGCAAGAGCTTCGGCCTCACCGTTTATGTTGACGGAGTGTCCGCCTCCGGCGACGTTGACGAACTGATCGGAACGCTGAAACAAAAAGGTCAAGATGGCGTGGTTAGCGCCATGGAGAAAATGAAGGACATCGGTCGCGTGGCTCCCAATGGCGGCGTCGGCACAGGAATGCGTGTCGTGCTCGTTCGCCCCACGCCCGATGGCGGCCAACACATCGTGTTGGCGACAAATCGGCCGATCACATTTGCCGAACTATACAACGGCACGCGGTCGCGCGATTACCCCATCGGTATTGTGGTGCTCAACGTCGACAAAGATGGCAAGGGAACTGGTTCGTTTGCGCCGGCGTGTAAGATCAAATTCAACAAGAACAAACAGCTGGAGATCGAGCACTACGGCCAAAAGCCGTTCCGCCTTGCCAACGTCTATCGCGGAAAGTAAGACTTCATCCTAGCCACGCGGCTAAATCTTGTACCATCCCCAAAATCATTGAGCGCATTGTAGAGGTGTGCATTGTAGAGGCGCGGAAGCCCTCCTGATTTCCCGCGTCGGACCCGTTTCCCGCAGACTTGCGAACCTCCAGCATGATCAACGGAGTTCCCAGTAGGTAGCCCCTTGGACACCAGCCGTCGAAGCGCGATTGACGGCATCTTGCCCTGATGTAAAACTTGAATTCCCTTTGAAGTGAACCGGTACGCGAATACAGGCTGCCCTCTTTCAGCCCTCGAATCGCGACCGGAAGAGAACCTCCCTCTCAAACATGGTGTGAGATGACGAAGAAGTGGCCCATTGAGCCATCAATGCAATTGACCCGCCAGAGGGAACTAGCGTTCGCGTGCGGAAAAACGCCACGTGCTGTTGCGTCCGAGCGACGTTCACAAAGACGCGTGACGTGGCAGGAAATCTACCGGAGTTTTTTGTGGTGACTCGCGACCTCAGCGTAGGTGCAGCGTCAGAAGCGAAGTACCGCGGCCTCTTGGAGGCGGCGCCCGATGCCATGGTGGTGGTAAATCAGGGCGGGGAAATCGTGCTGCTAAACGTGCAGGCGGAGAAACAATTTGGCTACAGCCGCGATGAGCTACTCCAGCAGAAGGTAACCAACATTATTCCGGAAGGCTTCGCGGAACGGCTAATCGCGGACGGTACGCGAACCGCGGCTGAAGCTCTAGCCCAACAGATTGGAACGGGAATCGAGCTGATCGCGCGGCGCAAGGACGGTAGCGAATTTCCCATTGAGATCATGCTGAGCCCGCTGGAAAGCGCGGAGGGCACCCTGGTCACTGCGGCCATCCGCGACATCACCGTGCGCAAGGCCGCGGAGAAGCATCTAGCGCAGATGGAAGGGCGTTATCGCGGACTGCTAGAAGCGGCTCCAGACGCGATGGTGGTAGTAAATCAGGGCGGGGAGATTGTGCTGCTCAACGTGCAGGCGGAAAAACAATTTGGCTACAGCCGCGATGAACTGCTCCAACAAAAAGTAACCAACATCATTCCGGAAGGTTTTGCGGAACGGCTGATCGCGGACGGTACGCGAACCGCGGCCGAAGCGTTGGCGCAGCAGATTGGAACGGGTATCGAGCTGATCGCACGGCGCAAGGATGGCAGCGAATTTCCCATTGAGATCATGCTGAGCCCGCTGGTAAGTGCGGAGGGCACGCTGGTGACCGCGGCGATTCGCGACATCAGCGTGCGCAAGGCGGCGGAGAAGCACCTGGCCCAAATGGAAGGCCGTTATCGCGGGCTGCTGGAAGCGGCGCCCGATGCCATGGTGGTGGTAAACCAGGCCGGAGAGATTGTGCTGCTCAACGTCCAGGCGGAAAAGCAATTTGGCTACAGCCGCGACGAACTCATTGGGCAGAAGGTGAAGAACATCATTCCGGAAGGCTTCGCCGAACGCATCATCGCGGACGCGCTCCGTTCCGTCGAGGACGCACTGGCGCAGCAAATCGGCACCGGCATCGAGCTTATCGGCCGCCGCAAAGATGGCAGCGGCTTTCCCATCGAGATCATGCTCAGCCCGCTCGAGAGCGCCGAAGGCATTCTGGTCACCGCGGCGGTACGCGACATCACCACGCGGAAAACCGCGGAGGCCCATCTTTTGGACAAGGTCGAGGAGTTGAATCGCTCCAACGTCGAGTTAGGCCAGTTTGCCTACATTGCCTCGCACGATCTACAAGAGCCGCTGCGCATGGTCGCCAGTTATACGCAACTATTATCCCGGCGATATAAAGGCAAGTTGGACTCCAATGCCGATGAGTTTATCGCTTACGCGGTGGATGGCGCCAGCCGCATGCAACGCTTAATCCAGGACCTGCTGATCTACTCGCGGGTCGGGACCACCGGACAGCAGCTGCTCGATATCTCCAGCGAAGAAGCATTGCAACAGGCGCTTCGCAATCTGCGCGGGGCCATTGAAGAAAGCGGAGCCCTGGTGACGCACGATACTCTGCCCAGCGTGCTGGCGGACGAAACGCAACTGATTCAGTTATTTCAAAACCTGGTCGGCAACGCCATCAAGTACCAAAGCGCGGGAATCCCCAAGGTACACATCTCGGCGGTCAGGAATGGCGGGAAGAAATGGCTGTTCTCCGTAAAAGACAACGGGCTGGGAATCGATCCGCAGTACTTCGAGAGGATCTTTGGCATGTTCCAGCGGCTTGCACAAGCGGGAAGAGTTCGCCGGCACAGGCATAGGACTGGCCATCTGCAAAAAAATCGTCGAGCGGCATGGCGGCAGCATCTCGGTGGAGTCGCAGCCCGGCCACGGTTCCACATTTCGCTTTGCGTTGGCAGGAAGTGAGCAGAAATCATGAATGTCATTGGAGGAAATGGTATGCCTATTGAGGTGCTATTGGTGGAAGACAGTCCCGGCGATGTCCGGCTGACGCAGGAAGCCTTTGGCGACGCCAACAGTTCGATCCGTTTGCATGTGGTATCCGACGGCGTGGAGGCCATGGCCTTTCTGCGGCGCGAGGGCGCCCACGCCCGCGCTCCTCGACCCGGAGTTATTTTGCTGGATCTGAACCTGCCCAAAATGGACGGCCGCGAGGTTCTGGCGCACATAAAAGAGGATGACGAGCCTAAAAATGATTCCCATCGTTATCCTGACCACCTCCGACGCCGAAGTGGATATCGCCACCAGCTATCAGCTCCAGGCCAACTGCTACCTCAGCAAGCCGGTGCAACTCGATGCCTTCGAGGATCTGGTGAAGAGCATCAATGATTTCTGGCTGACCAAGGTCAAGTTGCCGCACCAGAAGCAAAGTGTGTGAGCAAGAAATCGATCCATACGGAAGCGAGAAAAACTTCATGACTGCCAGCGAAAGAAAAAGCAAGCCCACGGAAGTTCTTCTGGTGGAAGACAGCCCGGGCGATGTACGGCTAACGCAAGAAGCCTTCCGCGATGCCAATCAGTCCATCCATCTGCACGTGGCCACCGACGGCGTGGAGGCCATGGCCTTTCTGCGGCGCGAGGGCGTCCACGGCCATGCTCCGCGCCCGGACATTATTTTGCTGGATCTGAACCTGCCGAAAATGGATGGCCGCGAAGTGCTGGACCATATCAAGAAAGATGCAGGCTTAAAAACCATCCCCACCGTTATCCTGACCACCTCCGAGGCCGAGGTGGACATCGTAAAAAGCTATCAACTCCAGGCCAACTGCTATCTCAGCAAGCCCGTGCAATTTGACGCGTTCGAGGACCTGGTGAAGAGCATCAATAATTTCTGGCTGACACAGGTCCGGCTGCCGCAGCGGAGCGGAAAAGAATGAGCAAAAAGGCGATCAAAGTGCTGCTGCTCGTTGAGGACAATCACGGGGACGCCCGTTTGCTTCGTGAAATGCTCTACGAACAGGGCATGCACGACGCCGAATTGACGCACGTCGAGAGCATGACCGATGCGGAGAAGCGTCTCACAGAACTGGGATATCGACATTATTTTGCTCGATCTGGGATTGCCCGATGCGCAAGGCTTGGAGCGCCGTGCGGCGGGCGCATACAGCCGCGCCGCGCATCCCGCTGGTGGTGCTGACGGGGCTGGACGACGAATCGCTCGCCACGCAAGCCTTACAGGAAGGCGCGCAAGACTATCTAATCAAAGGCCAAATCGACGCGCGCGGCCTGCTGCGCGCCCTCGCTATGCCGTCGAACGCAAGACCACTGGAAGAGGCGCTTGTTCGTCGAAAAGGAACGCGCCCAGGTCACGCTCAACTGCATCGGGGACGCCGTCATTTGCACCGATATCGCGGGAAACATCACCTTCCTGAATCTCGTCGCGGAAAAAATGACCGGCTGGCCGCGTGCAGGAAGCGGCCGGCCGGCCAATGGCCGAAGTTTTCCGAATCTCGACGCCACCACACACGAGATCATCCCGAATCCCATGGAGCTGGCCGTTGGGCAAAACCGCACCATGAATCTCCCGTCGAACTGCATCCTCATCCAGCGCGGCGGACTTGAAATTCCCATCGAAGACTCCGTTGCGCCGATCCACGACCGGCAAGGGCAGCGCTACCGGAGCCGTCATCGTTTTCCGCGACGTGAGCGCGGCGCGCGCCATGGCGCTGCAGATGACCCATTCCGCCCAGCACGACTTTCTGACCGGCCTGCCCAATCGCATGCTGTTGAACGACCGCGTGAACCAGGCCATCGTCCTGGCGCCGCGTCACCACAAAAAAGTCGCGGTTCTGTTTCTGGATTTGGATGGATTCAAACACATCAACGATTCCCTGGGGCATCCCATCGGCGACAAGCTTCTGCAATCCATCGCCAGACGCCTGGTGGATTGCGTGCGCGGTTCGGACACCGTCAGCCGGCAGGGCGGCGATGAATTCGTGGTGCTGCTTTCCGAAGTGGCGCAGCGGAAGACGCCGCCATCACCGCGCAGAAGAATGCTTGCAAGCGGTGGCCGAAGCTCACTCCATTGACCAGCACGATCTTCACGTCACCACCAGCATCGGCGTCAGCGTGTTTCCCGATGACGGCCTGGACGCCGAGACGCTCATCAAGAATGCCGACACCGCGATGTATCAGGCCAAAGAAAACGGCCGACAGAGCTATCAGTTTTTCAAGCCGGCGATGAATGTCCGCGCCGTGGAGCGGCAATCGATCGAGGAAAGCCTGCGGCGCGCCCTGGAACGGCAGGAATTCGCGCTGCACTACCAGCCCAAAATCAATCTGAAGCAGGGAGAAATCACCGGCGCGGAAGCCTTGCTGCGCTGGACGCATCCGACTCGCGGGCCTGTTTCCCCGGCGCAATTCATTCCGGTCGCGGAAGATTGCGGCCTGATTCTGCCCATCGGCCACTGGGTTCTTCGCGAAGCCTGCAAGCAGGCGCGCGCTTGGCTGGACGCGGGACTGCCCGTGGCCACCATCGCAGTGAACATCTCCGCGATGGAATTTCGCGACGACAATTTTCTCGAGAGTGTATTCGCGATCCTCGAGGAAACAGGACTCGATCCCGGTCGCCTCGAGCTGGAGCTCACGGAAAGCGTCCTGATGAAGCGCGCCGAGTCCACCGCATCCATTCTCAAAGCGCTCCGAGCCAAGGGCGTGCAGATCGCCGTCGATGATTTCGGCACTGGCTATTCCAGCCTGAGCTATCTGCAGAAAGTTTCCAATCGACGCACTGAAGATCGACCAATCGTTCGTCCGGCAGATCACCACCAGCTCCGGACGAAACCACCATCGTGACCGCCATTATCAGCATGGGCCGCAGCCTGAAACTGCGCGTCGTTGCCGAAGGCGTGGAAACGCGCGAGGAACTGGCGTTTCTTCAGGCGCATCAATGCGACGAGGCGCAGGGCTACTATTTCAGCCGGCCGGTGCTGCCGCAACATTCGCTGCGTTGCTCAAGAGCGGAGTGCGCGAACCGGTGGCTGCCGCTCATATCTGAATAGTCTCCCCCGGATTTTGCTCGTCCCGCTTTGCCCATTAAACTATCAAGGAACCGATAGCACACGCGTGGCGCTTGAACAGTGGTTCGCGCGGAAGGAACACGGCCATCGAGCAGGCCAACATCGTAATCATCGGTGGCGGAGTCGTTGGTTGCGCCATTGCCCAAGCGCTTTCCACTCATTGGGACGACGTATTTCTGCTCGAGGCTTTGCCGAAACTTGGGATGGGCGCCAGCACGCGCAATAGCGGCGTGATTCATTCCGGCATTTACTACGCCCCGGGCTCACTGAAGGCCAAGCACTGCGTGCGCGGGAATCGTTTGACCTACGAATTCTGCGCGGCGCACCAAGTGCCGCACCGCCGCACCGGAAAACTGATCGTCGCCTCGGCACCGGAAGAAGCCCCTGAATTGCGTGCGCTGATGGAAAATGGCCGCACCAACGGCGTGGAAAATCTGCGGCTGATCGATGCCGCCGCCATACGCGAGCGCGAGCCGCATGTCGCCGGGGTACTGGCCATCGATGTGCCATCGACGGGAATTGTGGAAAGCGAAGAATTGGTTAAGGCCTACGCCAGGATTGCCACTGACCGTGGCGCTGACCTGGTGACGAACGCGCGGGTCGCCAGTCTGAGGGCTGCGGATACCGCGATTCGCGTTACCAGCGCCGCCGGAGAAATCGCTACCAGGTGCTTGATCAACAGCGCCGGGCTCTATGCCGACGAGGTTGCTGCCTTGCTCGGATCGCCGATGGCGCGCCATCGCATTTATCCGGTTCGCGGTGAATATTGCGAACTCGTGCGCAGCAAACAGGATTGGATTCGCGGCTTGGTTTACCCGCTGCCGCACTCCGAAGGCGTCAGTCTGGGCGTGCACTTCACCAAGACGCTCGCCGGGAATGTCTGGGTCGGGCCCACCGCGCGCTACATCGACGCCAAGAACGACTACGAGCGCAATCGCGAACCCGTCGAATATTTCGCGCGCCTTGCGAAACTGCTTATGCCAGAGGTGGAACCCGCGGACCTAATTCCGGCGCACTCGGGCATCAGGGCCAAGTTAGTTCCGCCACCAGCGCTGCGAGGATCTGCGCCTGAGGTGCCGGTGGAAGGAATGGCGCTGCAGGGAACGGCGGTGCAAGGAACATACGCCGCAAGCAGCGGAGACTTTATCATCGAGCGTGACCCCGATTTTCCCCGCGTGGTGCAACTGATGGGCATCGAATCACCGGGCTTAACCTCCGCCCTTTCGATCGCCAACCACGTCCGCGACCTAGTCGCAGAAATTCTCTAACTGAACCGACGTGCATCCGGCCCGAATTGCTGTGACTCGGAGACGGATGCGTAAGAGTCTAAGGACGTTTTTGCGCGCGATCACCCCGAAACGCTGCAGCGTTATCGGTTGCCCAGTCGCCGAACGTCTTTGCGGATGCTCCGGTGATCTCTTCGACCGTGGATGTTACGAGCGCAGGTTGACCGATTGCCGCAGCCCAGGCCTGCAGTAGCATATTCACCGCCACCAACGGCCCGATGGTGAGTAGCTCACGCCGCGCTTCTTCTGGCGAGATCTCTTCGATACGCAGCGCGCGGCCGATCACGCGACCGATCGCAGACACCTGCTCGAATTGGCTCAGCGATTGCGGTCCGGTCAGAACATATTCCGCTCCGTCGTGTCCGTCCTCACACAACGCGCGGACCGCCACTGCGGCGATGTCACGCTCGTGGATCGGGGCTGTAGGAGCGGCGAGATACGGCCAGCGCACCACATCGCCAACGCGAATCTGCGGCGCCCACCAGTTCAAGGCGTTTGCGGCGAACATTCCAGGCCGCAGGAACGTCCACTGGAGTCCCGAAGTCTCGATCAGCCGCTCGATTTGCTCGAACATCTCTCTGAGCGGATTGGGCTGTTGGAAGAACGGGTGTGCCGTTTTGAGCGGCGCTGAGAGAAATACGATCGCGCCGTGCCTGCTTCGCGATCCGCTCCAAAGCCGGCAGCAACAGCGGCCGGCGGGGCGGTCCACACCAGAAACACCGTATCGACGCCATCCAGGCATCCATCCAGCGTCTCGGGAACAGCCAGATCTCCGCGCACCACCTCGACTTGTGGTGGCAATCGAGCTGCGCCTGGGTTCCGCGCCATCGCGCGGACTTGCGCGCCCATGACGTCCAATCGACAGACAACTTGCCGGCCGATGGTGCCGGTCGCTCCAATAACGAGCACAGGATTCATGCAGAACATCCTATGGGCGTGCGCCCAAGTGAATCAACGTAGTGTTAGCTGCCCTATGCCATCCTTGGAACATCCGTTTCGCTCGTTCCGATTATGCGGCCGCGCTTTAAACCGTAGCGGAGTGAAAAAACAGTCTTGTATGGAATACACTATTTAAATGTCTCGGAGATTGCACCCATGACGCATCCAGTACAAGTCCGCCCAGAGGACCGCTCCTCGGCACCGAAGCCCCCGCTCTGTGACTTTCTCGACCTAAAAGCGCAATTCGCCACCATCAAAGAAGAGGTTATGGAAGCCGTCACCCGCGTCATGGAGAGCCAGCTCTTCATCATGGGCAACGAGGTGCGCCTGTTTGAAGAAGAAATCGCTGCACTGCTTGGGGCGAAGCACGCGATCGGATGTGCCTCGGGCACTGATGCGCTGATTCTCTCTTTGCTCGCCGCGGGCATCGGTGCGGGCGATGAAGTCATCACCACTCCGTTCAGTTTTGTTGCCACCGCGGGATCGATCGCGTGGATCGGGGCAAAACCCGTCTTCGTGGATATCGATCCGAAAACCTACAACATCGACCCGGGCAAAATAGAATCGGCGATCACCCCGAAAACCCGGGCCATCATGCCGGTGCATCTCTTTGGTCTGTCTGCGGACCTTGATCCCATCATTAGCCTCGCCAAAGAAAGAAATCTCATCGTGGTGGAGGACGCTGCGCAGGCCATTGGTGCGCGTTATCACGATCGTTATGTTGGAACCTTCGGCGATTTCGGATGTTTCAGTTTTTTCCCATCGAAGAATTTAGGCGGTGCGGGTGACGGCGGCCTGATCACCACGGAAGACGCCCGCCTCGCGGAGCGCCTGCGATTGCTCCGCATGCATGGCAGCAAGACCAAATACCATCACGATATTCTGGGAACGAATAGCCGGCTGGATGCGCTGCAAGCCGCGGTCTTGCGCGTTAAGCTGCGCCATCTGCCGGCTTGGACCAAAGGCCGCCAGGCGCGTGCGCAACGCTATCGCCAACTGTTCGCGGAGGCCAATTTATTCCCGCGCGTGAAACCGCCCGACCCCCCCCCCCACAGTACGAACACGTCTACAACCAATTTTCCATTCTCTGCCGCGAACGCGACGCGTTGCGCGAGTTTCTGCGTCTGGCGGGAATACCGTCGGAAATCTACTATCCGCGCCCACTGCACCTTCAACCCGCTTTTGAGCACTTGGGCTACCGCACGGGACAGTTTCCGTATGCCGAGGGCGCCAGCGAAGGGGTGCTGGCGCTGCCTGTCTTCCCGGAGCTGCAAGACGCGCAACAAGTCGCGATCGTCGCCGCGATCGCACAATTTTACGACTCTCGGCGGCCGTAACGCGGAATCTCGCGGCTACCGGCACACGTTAATCAACTAGTTACTAAATTCGCCTCATAAACTATTTAGAATCAATATCTTCTGCATCATACTGAGCGCAAGGCACTTTAAGTCCCTTGCGCTCAGTATGATATCAAATTCAAATATTCCCGAATTTAGCTTGGCTGACTAGGACTGCTGAACCCATTGCTTCCGCCACGCTGGCGCCTCGAAAGGATCCGCGTAATACTGCGTTTCGTGGACGACCTTGCCGTTACGGAACTCCATGATACTCACCGTGTAGGACCGTCGCCCCTGGTAGATGATCGAGTATTCCGTGATCCACAGATCCCCTTTGCCGAGAATCCGCTTCACCTCGAAGCCGGACGGCTTGCCAGGGTGATGGCTCCGCAACGCCTGCAAATTCCTTCGCCCGAGGATTCGCTCGCCGGACTGGGGATAATCACAAATGGAATCGTCGGCGTAAATATCGTGCTCCGCCTCCGCATCGCCGCCCGCCGATGCCTGCCAATGCGCATTCAGCGCTGCGCGGATTTGTTCTTCTTGCACGGATTGCTCTAGCTGCGGCTTGGCTTCCATCTTTGTCCAGCCTTCACTTGACCTGTGGAATAAAACCCGGAACGCCGGTGCTCACCACTGGATTCAGCCGCTGTCTGATCTTAATTCCATTGATTTCATCGAATGCGTCTTGCGGCAGTCGCGCGATGTCGAAATTCTCTTTCGCGCGGGCTGCGGTCGTGGGCGTGGTTAGCAACGCCGTGCCGCGCTGCACTGCCCAAGCCAACAGCACCTGTGCCGGCGTCTTTCCTACTCGCGCCGCAACCGCCGTAACCGTAGGATCCTGCATCAACCCCGGCGTCATCCCGTGGCCCAACGGCGCAAAAGCCAAAAGCACAATGCCTCTCTCTTTGCAGTACTCCAGTAGCTCCGTTTCCGGCAGATACGGATGCGATTCCACTTGCACCACCGCTGGCTTGATTCTCGCCGCTTCGTAGATCGGCTTAAGCGCGTCTAACGTGATGTCGGAAAGCCCGATAGCCCGGCATTTCCCGTGATCCACCAGCGTTTCCATCGCCTTCCAGGTGTCGAGCAAAGTCGTGTCGCGATCGTAGATGGGGTTGCCTTTTTCATCCCGCGGATCAAAGGTGTCCCCGGGTTGAAACGCAAATGGCGTGTGACTGAGATATGCATCGATATACTTGAGCCCCAGTTTCTCCAGGCTCCCCTCGAACGCCGGTTCCACGCGCTCCGGCCGGTGATTGGTATTCCACAGTTTCGTCGTAACAAAAATGTCTTCGCGCGCGATCCCCGCGGCGGCCAGTCCGGCCTGCAACCCCTGACCCACCTCGCGCTCATTCAGGTATCGTTCCGCGCAATCGAAGGATCGAAATCCGGCTTCTATCGCGTCCCTGGTCGCAGTTATCGTCAGGGCCTTGTCAGGGATTAGGGTGCCAAAGCCCAGCGCGGGCATCTGCCCAGAACCGTTATTTAGTGGAATTCTCGTCAGCCGTAGATCAGAAGATGGATTTATTGGTGCATTCGTTGGTGCAGTCATTGTTTACTCCTCGGAGCTATTTTTGCGTTTGGAACGACCGCCTGATGCTCTAGATGCCTAGTGTCACAGACTAGATGCAACTAATATTGGTCGGGTTACAGGACATATCCCATACTTACGCTTCACTTTTCCAGTATCTGAGCCGTCGCATCAATCAAGTGCGCCGGGACCATCATTTGCCTCTCAACCAACACCGGTTCTTGCTCTGGCGCAATCAGTGAATAAATGTCAAACCGTTTGGAATGAATTGTGGGAAAACGTAGGCATAGAGCATCACGATGACGCCCACGATGGCTGCCAGCGCCACGGAGTGCCAGAACACAAACCGGAAAATCATCCCTTCGTTGCCCACCTGATTCGTGGCCGCCGTAGCAATACATATCGATTGCGCGTCGATCATTTTGCCCATTACGCCGCCGGCGCTGTTCGTTGCGCACATCAGAATCGGGCTTAAGTTAAGTTGCTGCGCTGTGATTTTCTGCAAGCCGCCAAACAAAACGTTTGACGACGTGTCGCTTCCCGTCAGCGCCACCCCCAGCCATCCTATATATGAACCGAAAAATGGAAACAGCCATCCCGTGCGCGTAAACGCCAAACCTAACACCGCGTCCATTCCCGAGTATCGCGTCACGTATCCTAATCCCAGCATGCAGGACATGGCGATGATCGCGAACCGCATGCGGTACACGGTGTGACCGAAAATCCGCAGCATCGTTCCGGGAAGCAGGCCCAGCAGCGCGCCAGCAAGTAGCGCTGCCAGGAAACATCCCGTACCCGTGGCCGTCAGCCAATTAAAATCAAATTTCGCATTTTCCGCGGTCGGTTTCGTCACCACCGGTTGCGCGCGTAACACCGCTTTATGAAGATACGGGACTTCCCATCCACCCGTCTTGAACGCCGGAGTCGTCGCTTTCCCCATGGCGGTTTTCACGCTGGGCAGGCCCCACATCAAAACAAACAAGGAGAGAATCGCGAAGGGCAACCACGCTTTGGCAACCTGTCCGCCAGTGTAGTGCTTGACCACTTCTTTGCGCGCCAGTTTAGCGGCATCCTCTTCGCGCTCATCTGCAAATCGCCACACCCTTTTCGGCTGCCAAAAGCGCAGGAAAACCAGCGTGGCCACCAGGGAAACTATGCCCGCGGCGATGTCCACCAGATTGCTGTCCATATAGTTGGACCAGAAGAATTGCGTCCCGGCGAACGATATGCCGACCACCAAAATTGCCGGCAAAACTTCGAACGTCTCTTGCCAGCTCACCATGGCGCGCACCAGCCAGAAGGGCACAATCACCGCGGTGAACGGAAGAATCCGCCCGATCATCGCGTTCAAATCGCTTTCCGGGAGGCCCGTTACTGCCGTTAACGCATGCACCGGCGTGCCGATCGCGCCCCAGGCCACCGGCGCGGTGTTGGCAATTAGATTCAGAGCCGCGGCGTGAAAAGGTTTAAAGCCCAGCCCGATCATGAATGCGCCCGCGATGGCCACCGGCGTGCCGAATCCCGCAGCGCCTTCGATAAATGCTCCAAAACAAAAAGCGATCAGCAGCAACTGCAAACGGCGGTCCGGCGTGATGCCCGCAACGGAATGCTTCATAATTTCAAACTGGCCGGTTTCCACGCTGATGTCGTAAAGATAGACTGCGGCAACTACGATCCACACAATCTTGAGCAACCCGAAAGCGGTGCCATACGCAAAACTGGTCAACGCCAGTTTTGCCGGCATGCCAAACACAAAAATGGCGACGACGACCGCGGTAAGCGCTCCGGCGACGGCGCACAAATGGGCTTTTACTTTGAATCCCGCCAGTAGCCCCAGCAAAACGAGTACCGGGAGCGCCGCTACCATCGTGGAAAGCCACCAATGGCCGAATGGATCGTAAACTTGCGTCCAAGTCACAGGCAATCCTCCGAGGAACGCTCACAAGAAGCACAAGAAGGGGACAAGTCGCTGCACGCACCAAGCCCTACACAGTTCCCCAACTGCATGGGTTAGCGCAAGCTCGCGTGTAGGCTGCTGAGATACTTTAACGACGCCGTCTTGTCAAGCGCTATGTCCACGGCGCGAATGAGAGACGTTTAATTCTAAAGAGGATATTTCCGGCGCCAGCTATCGGGAATTTCCACAAACGAAGAGTTCAGTTCCGCCACCGAGGCACAACCGAGCAAGCGCAGCGTACGCTCCACGTCATCGCGCAAAATCGTCAACGCGCGAACCACCCCGGCGTGTCCGGCGGCGGCAAGACCATAGGCGTAGCCGCGTCCGATCAGCACCGCGCGCGCGCCCAAGCAGATGGCCTTCACGATATCGGCACCGCGTCTGATGCCGCCATCCATTAACACTTCTGTCTGGCCGCCAACTGCGGAGACGATTTCCGGCAAAGCCCGCAACGTCGCCGAAACGCCATCAAGTTGCCGTCCACCGTGATTGGATACGATAACACCGGCGACGCCTTCATCCACCGCACGCCGCGCATCATCCCCGGTCAGCACACCTTTTACGAGTATCGGTCCCGGCCAGGCTTTGCGCAGCCACGCCAAGTCTTTCCACGAGACCACGGAGCTGGCCAACGCGGCGGACACATCGATCAGCGGCAAAGCACCTTTGCCCGGCTGCACGATGTTTTCTAGTTTCGGGGTGCCACCATCAAGCAGGAAAGCGCTGAGCCAACCCGGCCGGGCCAGCATTTGCGGCAAGAAAGGAATTTTCGCCAGCAGCGATGGACCGAGCAACTCCTTCGTGCCGTTGCGCGGATCACGCTCGCGCATCCCCGCGACTGCCGTGTCGATCGTGACTACGAGGGCAGAGAAGCCAGCGACGCGGATGCGCTCGATGGCCGCCTCGGCCGCTGCGCGTCCGCCGGCAAGATAGAGTTGGTACCATACCGGACCACGCGAAGCGGCCCGCACATTCTCCAGCTTGTGACCCGAGATTGTGGAGAGGATGTAGCCGGTGCCGAATTCCCCTGCGGCGCGTGCCGCGGCGACCTCGCCGCCGGGATGCATCATGCGGCTGTAGCCGACGGGCGCGAGCATGGCGGGAAAGGCAATGTCTTGCCCCAGCACGCGCGTACTTAAATCGCAGCGGTCGATGGCCACGGCTTGGCGCGGGCGAAATATGACATCTTCAAAGACGCGGCAATTCTCGCGCAGGGTGACTTCGCCCTCGGCGCCGCCGTCAAGATAATCGAACACCATTTTGGGGAGACGACGACGTGCCAGCCGGCGCAAATCTTCGATGTTGACCACGCGTGGAGACGCCAGGGAACGCACGATTCCCGTTCAGTATCATTTTTGGAATCAGGAGTCTATCCCTAATTCATGGATGGTATTGTGCCTGGCAGTTTTTCTCCCGCAAAAAAATCACGGCAACCCTTCGCGCTTGGGCAGCTGCAATAGCAGCGCGTTGCCTTCAACGGTGCTAAGGCCCCCGTGGCGCATCAGCGCGATGATCAATTCACCCACCACATAAAAAGGATCGTTCTTGGCGAGATACTTCTCAGGATGCTGCCGATGAGCGGGCTCCGCGCGAGGCACGTCGTCAAATTCGAGCGGCGCGGTTCCGCTCAATTCAGCGATCCAGCTTTCCAGAATTCGTCGGTTCGCAGCTTCCAGCGCGGTGAAGCAGAGGCCCATACCCATGCCCAATTTCGAGTACACCACTTTGGCTTGCGCTACAAGGGAGGCCTTATCCCGCAGGATGCGCAGCTTTACGACGGTATTTCGCGGGAAAGGACAGAAGGTATCGACATAACATCCGCCGTGACTGATGTCGGAGGTACGCGCGGTCATGCGCGCGCTGGATTGCTCATCTAAAGCCTCGGCCTCGGCGGTGAAACTGTAGCGCGGGCAAATACGGCGCTCCCGTCCCATGGGCGTGAGACCTGCAAGAGCGTTTCTTTTTTGGGCTTCCAGCATCGTGTGAAAACCTATTGCGAGGCGTACGTTTCTGAGCATTCTCCAAGAGTTCCGAAGTTCGACGGCCTCGGAGCGCTCAATTCTGTCGGTGCACGTTGTCGCCCACTGGCTAAGTGTGGCATTGGCAACGTGCACCGTTCTTTTGGACCGCCTGATCGCCCATCGATACCGGCCCGAAATAGGCGAAGGTCTCGTAATGGCAACGGCACGAGGTGCCAGAAGCTGGTCCGGCCCGCCCAAAAGGGCCAACTGTCCATATTGCCGCTCGCTCCCGCCCCAAAACTTTAGGCGTTATACACCAGCCACTTAGCGCGGGGCATATCGGACCGCCGCTGAGTCGGCCGAAAACGTGAAAAAAGCCGTTGTTTTCCGACAAATGGCCCGAGTTTCGCCGTGCTTTCGCCCTGTACCAAGTGTCGTGAGAGGTCTGTACTGAAACGGAACAGCAACTGTTCCAAAGGCGTGACAAAGGGGTCGTTTCGGGGAACACTATAAGGCATGCTAGCCATAGAACTACTAGAACCTATAGAACCATCTCAATTTGCGGATTTATCGGATGTCCCCCCGCCCGATCGTTTCATTCGCAATTCCGACCTCGTTTCCCGCTCCGTGGCTGGCGAGACCGTGGTCGTCCCCATCTGCCGTGGCGTAGGCGATCTCGACGCCATTTTCGCGTTCAACGGCGTCGGCTCTCATTTGTGGGTCCTGCTTGCCGAGGCGCGCACTGCAGCAGATCTGAGCAGCTTCGTAGTACAGCGGTTCGCCATTAGCGAAGAGCAGGCCGAATCGGACGTGCGGACCTTTCTTGCCGACCTTCAGGAAGCCGGCTTGGTCCGAACGCTGTGAGCCCGGTGTCCCCAGGGGCCGGTAACGACCGGCAGAAGAGGGCAGTTTGCAAACCGTAGAGTACGCCGACTTCAGCGGCGAGCTGCACGAACGCTTTCCCGGGCAGCGCGTACCGATGGACGTCTCCATCGAAGTCACACGCCGTTGCCCGCTCGATTGCCTGCATTGTTACAACAACCTGCCGATGGGCGATCAGGTGGCGCGCAAGCAAGAGATGACGCTGGCGGAACACTGCGCATTGCTGGACGAACTGGTGGCCGCGGGATGCATGTGGATTTTGTATTCCGGTGGCGAAGTATTCGCGCGCAAGGACTTTCTGGATATTTACACCGAAGCCAAGAAGCGTGGGTTTCTGATCACGCTGTTCACCAACGGCATTTTGATCAATGAGCGGATCGCCGACCACCTGGCCAAATATCCACCCTTCTCCATCGAAATCACTTTGTACGGCGCCACGCGCGAGACTTACGAAGCGCTGACGCAGGTGCGCGGTTCTTTCGATCGTTGCATGCGCGCGATCGACCTGCTGCTGGAGCGCAATCTTCCGCTGAAATTAAAAACGGTGCCGACCAGCATCAACCAGCACGAAGTTTACGAGATGAAGCGCTACGCGGAAGGCCGCGGCGTGGAGTTCAAGTTTGATCCGCTGGTGAACCCGCGGATCGATTGCTCACAGAGCCCGCTGGCCATCCGACTTTCGCCGGAAGAGGCGGTAAGCCTGGAATTCCGCGACGCGCGACGCATGGAAGACTACCGCCGCATGGCAAATGATGATCTGGCGGCCGGAGCGAAAGAGTTCAGCAGCGAAGCCACGCGCTATTTCTGCGGCGGCGGAGTCAACGGCTGCGCCATCGATCCCACGGGCACGATGACCATCTGCGTGATTTCCCACCAGCAGGGCTACAACATTCGCGAGGGCAGCTTTCGCGAAGGCTGGGAAGGGCGGCTGCGCGAGATTCGCGCACAAAAGAAGACGCGCCCCACGATTTGCGATCGCTGCCAAATTCAATCGTTGTGCAGCATGTGTCCGGCGAACGGCGAGCTGGAGAACGGCGACCCCGAGTCGCCTGTGGAATTTCTCTGCCAGGTGGCCCATCTGCGGGCATACGCGCTGGGTTTTACGGTGCCGGAGCACGGAGATTGCCCAAGCTGCACGAACGCTACGCAGCATGCCGCGCTGCTGGAGTCCGCGCAACGCATTCAGGAACAAACGACGGACTCTCGCGAATGGCGCGAACGCCAAACGACTCCGCCGCTACTGAACATTTTGCAGTCGTCCCCCGCTGGAGCCGCTTGTCACTCTTGCAGTTCGCATTAGGAATGTCCGCGGTTCGGTGAGCGTGCAGCACGAGTAAAGGAAAGAAGCGCGAAATGGATTGGCAAGACGAAGACGGAACGCCACACCCGGGAGCGCCGGAGGCCGAAGCCTACGAAGCGCCCAGGGTGCTGCGCGTGAGCTTGCGTCCAGCGGAGGCGGTGCTTGGGCATTGCAAGGTCACCGGGGCCGGTGGACCGGTATCGTCTGGCTCCTGCGGCAGTCGTGCCTTGCCTTGCCGAACACCAGGATCGTGAACCCTGCGAAGAAATCCATGTCTTCCGTGCAAACACAATTCGCATCTTTTACTGCTGGCACTGCTGGCGCGCCACGGCAGACCGGCGCATTGCAAGCTTCATCGCAATTGGCCTATCGCATCGCCGGAATTTCGTTTGGCATGACGGCCTGCGACGGCCTGCGAATGATTCTGGATCCTTCGCTGCGTGAGTTCGCGCTTCCGCGCGCTGCCAGCGACGAATGCGACGTCAACGTAAGAGTCTCACTGGTCGATGCGCTGAAGATTCCCGCGAATGAGCCGCTCTTTTCATCAGGTGGACTGTGGTCGTTGTTCGCTGAAAATGGCGGCTATCGTCTGAACTTTCTTCGCTCTTTTCCCGGCGAGACTCCCTACAAGTCCGCATGGTTCGATAAAAACTTCCGCCGCGGCGAACTATCTCTTTCTCGCCATTTTTTCGACACCAGCGACGCGATCTACCCGTTCGAGTATCCACTCGATGAAGTTCTGATGATTCATCACCTGGCGGGCGGAAAAGGTCTAGAGGTGCACGCGCTTGGCGTGGTCGACGAAGCCGGCTGCGGCCATCTTTTCCTCGGACATTCCGGGGCGGGGAAGAGCACCAGCGCGCGATTGTGGCAATCGCAACGCGGGGTGCGCATTTTGAGCGACGACCGCATCATTCTTCGGCGGCGCGAAGGTCAAGTTTGGATGTACGGCACGCCATGGCACGGTGACGCCGGGATTGCCTCGCCGGGTTCCGCGCGGCTTTCGCACATCTACGTTCTCGAACAAGCGCCCGCCAACGAACTCGTCCCGATGCCGCGCAGCATCGCCACCGCGGAAATTTTTGCGCGCAGTTTCGTCCCGCGCCACTCGCCGGAGGCACTGGACATGGCGCTGCAGTTCATCGAGCAGCTTGCACAGGAATTGCCCTGCGACACATTCCGTTTTCTGCCGCAATCGAGCGCCGTGGAGGCCGTCCGCCATGCGCGCGCCTAAAGCTGGAGTGCCGAACGTCGTGAAGAAAGATTCGGTGCAATTCACCGCCATCTGCCGTGAACTGTTGGAAAAGGGTTTCTCCGTACGGTTCACCGCGCAGGGCGAAAGCATGCGCCCGAATATTTTGCCGAACGATCAAGTGGTGGTCGCGCCAGCTTTCGCCAGCGAACTAAAGTCCGGGCAAGTTGTGCTGGCACAGGGTCGCGAAGGCCTGCGCGTTCACCGCATTGTTCAGCGCCTCGCGGAAGGCAGCGCGGCGATCACGCGCGGCGACGCAGGTCAAGCCAACGATGACGCGGCGCAAACAGTTGTCGGCAAAGTGGTGGCCATCGAACGGAACGGCGAGGAGATCTCCACGGATCGCGCATGGACGGCGCAAATTCACACAGTGCGGACGTGGCTGCACAAATTGCGCCTCGCTGGTCGACGGCGGCTGACGCGCAATTTGCTGGGCTTTGTACCTCTGGCAGTTCTTATGCACTTGTTCGGATTGCCGGCACCAGCGACTGCGCAGAATGTAACGCTCTCACAGACGACTTCGTCCGCCACCCCGAACGCCGGGACCACTTACACGCTCACCGATAAACTCGTGAACAACAGTATTTTCACGGCGGTGAACACTCCCACGATTACCCAAACCATTCCCACTGGCACCACCTTAAGTTCGTATACCGCCACAGGTTTCACCTGCACGCCCACGGCGACGGCGTTAACTTGCGTCGATGGCTCCAATCTGCAACGCCGGAAGCAATGTCAGCATCATGGTCACGTTGATGGTCACAAGTAGCACTGCCAGCGGGACGGTACTGACCGCTGCCGCTAAAGTGACCGCAACGCCGACACCGACCGGCACGCTGACCGCGAGCACCACCGTCACCGCGGCTACCAGCGCCGACCTGGCTGTCTCCGAATCTGTCATTCCTGCGAGCACGGACCCTGGCGGCCAGTTGATTTTCACCAGCGGCATCACGAACAACGGTCCAAGCGACGCAGTGACGCCAAAATTGACTTTCGTCATCCCGACAAACACCACCTACAACTCGTACAGCTACTTCGGGAGGGCATCACCTGCTCCGGCGTCGTGGTAGGTGGGACCGGGACGCTGACCTGCACCTTCGCCAGCGAACCTTGTTAGCGGGGGCACGGCGACGATCAATGTGACGGTCACGGTTGGCGCAGGAGTGGCGCTGGGCACGGTGATTACCGGCTCGGCTACGATCAGTTCCACGACTGCCGATCCGACGGCGGGAAACAACACGTCGAGCACAACCGCTACGATTGCCAGTGCCGACCTTTCGGTCACGCAAAGCGTTTCTCCGAGTCCCGCCGCCCCGGGCGTTGCGCTGACATTTGTCAATACTGTGATGAACAACGGCCCCAGCGCAGCCGTCAACCCGCAATTGACCTTTGTCGTGCCGGCGAACACGGTGTACGAATCGTTCAGCGCCCCTCCGGGAGGCACATGTTCTGGAGTCGCCGTAGGTGGAACCGGCACGCTGACCTGCACCGCCGGCTCCGCCAGCATCCCTAGCGGAACCTCGGCCTCGGTGAACGTCGTTGTGAACGTGAACGAAGCTGTAGCGGCGGGAACCACGATTACCGGGTCGACCACCGTCAGCTCCACAACTTTCGATCCGAATTCAGCGAATAACACCGCTTCCGCCTCCGCTACCGTGGGTAACGTGGACCTGGCGATGACGCAGACAGCGGCGCCATCGGTGGTGGCTTCCGGCTCCCCGATCACCTACACGGAGATGCTCACAAATAATGGCCCGGCAGCCGCCGGTGATGTGGTGCTCTACCAGCAAACACCGCCCAATACGACGTTCAGTTCGATATCTCTGCCAGCTGGTTTTTTTGTAGTGTCCGCGCCCGCCGTTGGCGGAACGGGGCAAGTAATTATTCAGGACGCCAACAATTTTCCCTCGGGGACTTCTGTGCCCGTCTCGTATGTGGTCACGGTAAATTCCGCGACGGCTGCGGGCACTTCCATTGTCAATTCCGCCGACGTCACGTCGGTCGACGTGGATACCAACGTTGCCAACAACGCGACCACCACCACAGTTTTGGTGGAGTCGGCCACGATGGCAGACGTGGCTGTTTCGATCAGCGCGGCACCTACGCCGGTGTTTGTCTCTTCGACGCTCACATACACCATCAAGGTGAATAACCTCGGACTGGTCACGTCGCCGGCGGTGACGCTGACAGATCCGTTGCCTACCGGAACGACGTTGCTGACAGCCACGCCTTCGCAAGGCACTGCTTGCACGGGGACGACAACAGTTACTTGTGTGCTCGGGACGATAAATTCCGGCAGTGGCGCGACGGTCACTATTACGGTTACGACGCCGACTACCGCGACGACGCTCAGCAACACGGCTTCCTATTCGCCAACCACCAACGATCCTGTGTCCAGCAACAATTCCGCCACGGCCATTACGGTGGTACAGCCGCTGGTCTGCGCCATGCCCGGACATGACGGGCCCGGCGGAGCGCTGAGCAGCATCGTGAACGCCTACTACGGTCCAGCGGCCAACGGCGTCGTGGCAGCCGGTCAAACGTCCATCACCTTAGGCGCCGTCGCGCCTGGCGGCGCCAACACCGCCATCGCCGTCGGCGACCTTTTGCTGTTCATTCAAATGCAAGATGCCGCGATCAATTTCACCAATACCGGAGCGTATGGCGACAACTCGCCAGGCGACCCCGCCACGGGTGTGAGCGCCCTAAACAACGCAGGAAATTTTGAATTCGTGACTGCCACGACCGCGGCTCCCAACACCGGTGGGACACTGAGCTTCACCGGCACGGGACCAAACGGCGGCCTGCTCAATACCTACACCGAAGCCGCGTACATTGCCGGCACGCAGGGACAGCGTACCTTTCAGGTGATTCGTGTGCCGCAATACACTTCGGCCACGCTGGCGGCAGGTTTCACGGCCATGGCGTGGAATGGCAGTGTCGGCGGCGTCGCGGCGATCGACGTCGCATCGCAGCTGACTCTCGGCGGCCCGGTAGTTTTGGATGCTTTGGGATTTCGCGGCGGTGGGGGACGCAAACTGACTGGCGGAACCGGAGCGGCCACCGACTACCTGACACTTTCGACCAATAACGCTAACGGATCGAAAGGCGAGGGAATCGCGGGGACACCGATATATCTGACGAATACTACGTTCACTGCGCTTATCACCGGCACAGTGGAGGGCTACCCGAACGGCAGCTATGCGCGTGGCGCGCCGGGTGATGCCGGAGGCGGAGCCACGGACGCGAATCCTGCCGCCAATAACGACAATGACGGCGGAGGAGCGGGTGGCAACGGGGGAACGGGAGGGCAAGGAGGATACGGCTGGAACAGCGCCGGAATTGCTGGCGGATTCGGTGGCGCACCATTTCCAGCGTCGACCAGTGCACTGGCCCTGGGCGGTGGCGGAGGCGCCGGAACAACTAACGACGGCACGGCCGATCCTGCGAACTCAAACCCCGCTGGAATCAATAGCAGCGGATCTGCCGGCGGCGGAATTCTTATCATTCACGCCGGTACGGTAATCGGAACCGGGACGATCACTTCGAACGGTCAGAACGCTCTCAACGTGCAAAATGATGGAGGTGGCGGGGCTGGCGCCGGTGGTTCAATCCGTGTGTTGGCCAATAGCGGCGTCGGCTTAACCGGGCTGACGGTTATGGCGAATGGCGGCATTGGCGGAAGTACGTGGTCCGAAACGGATCCTACGGCAACCTTCCCAGGCAATCGCCATGGACCCGGCGGTGGTGGCGCCGGAGGTGTTTTGGAACTGTCTGGAACTCCCACCAGCTCGAGCGTCGCCGGTGGCATCAACGGCGGCACTACGACCGTGCATGATGCCTACGGTGCGACGCCCGGCACGGCCGGAGTTACCAACATCTCGGTGACCATTCCGCAAACTCCCGGAGTACAACCCGGCGCGGAGTGTGCCAACGCCGATCTCAGCGTCACAAATTTGGAAACACCCAATCCGGTTTTGCCCGGCGGCACCATCACCTACACCCAAGCTGTGGCCAACGCTGGTCCGCTCGACGGCCTGAATGCGGTATTCAGTGAAGGCATCCCTTCAAACACCACTTTTCAATCGATTACAGCTCCTACGGGATGGACCTGCAATTCGAACGCATCCATTCTTGCGACCGGCAACATCTCCTGCACGAATCCGGATTTTGCCAGCGGGACTGGCGGCACGTTCACCGTCGCCGTCACCGTTAGCGCCGCCGCTACTTTCGGCACGCAGATCGTCGATACCGCGAACATAAGCTCAGCTACCACTGATCCCAATCTTTCGAACAATTCGGCGACCGTCGCAACGGTTGTGGGGTCCGCAAATTCAGCCTTCGTGACCCTCACCAAGACCGCCAGCTCCAACACCGTCATCGCTGGCAACAACATCACCTACACGCTGGTGATGCATAACTATGGGCCTTCCGCTGCAAGTCCCGGCGGCCTGTACGATACCGTTCCAACCAACACCACCTTCGTTTCCATCAGCGCCCCCGCTAATTGGAGTTGCAGCGCGCCGATGGTCGGAGGTACCGGAAACATTGCCTGCACGACCGTGGCGCCCGCGCCAACTTTCCCGAATGGCGCCACCGCGACGTTTACGTTGGTCGTGGCTGTTCCTGCTACCGGCGTTCCTAATGGCACGATCATCTCCAATACCGCAAACGCGAATTCCGCGACGCCCAATCCCAATCCCACGGGTGCATCCGCCACCTCCAACGTGACCGTCGCTGGCACGGGGCAAGCCGATTTGAGCATTACGAGTTCTGCCGCACCCAACCCCGTCTACAACAACGGCGCCAATCCAACGTTTACACAAGTGGTCACGAACAACGGTCCCACGGCATACACTGCGGGGTCCCCGGCAAGCTACGTCGACACGCTCCCCGCGAACGCAACGTTCGTCTCCTTGGTACCCCCGAGTGGATGGACGTGCGGTGCGCCAGTGACGGTGGGGATGGTTACGACCGTCACGTGTAACGGCCCGATTGCGGTCAATGCGATGATCACATTCCCGCTGGTTGAGAAACTTACTGCGGCCGACACGCCCGGCACAATCATCACCAACATGGCGACGGTTGGACCGACCGCCAACGACCCCAACACCGCGAACAATACCGCCAGTTCTTCGACCGTGGTGAGTTCGCCGACGCAAGCCGACGTCTCTATCGTTAAAACGGCCACACCCGAGCCCGTAGACCTAAACACCAATCTTAACTACACGCTGCGAGTTACGAACAATGGCCCGGCGGTGGCCACCGGCGTCACGGTTTCGGATCCGTTGCCAACGGAAGTTACATTCACGAATGTCACCACCACGCAGGGAACATGTGCGCAAGCCAGCGGAACGGTCAGTTGCACGCTTGGCAATCTTAGCGTGGGCGCGGTGGTGCTGATCAGCATCAACGTTAACGCTTCCACCTTTAGCGGTTCCGGGGGCACCGTTTGCAACACCGTAAACGGCATTCCGTATAGTGTTTGCAACACGGCCACGGTGGCTACCACCCCGGCATCTCTCGATCCCAATCTTTCGAACAATACTTCCACCGCGAATTCCACGATTCAGGCGGTTACTGCGGTGCAACTGTCCTCGTTCCGCGCGCAAGTCCGTCCGCGAGGCGGCGTGCTGCTGGAATGGCACACCAAGGAAGAGATTCGCAATCTGGGCTTCAACGTTTATCGCGAAGACGAGCAAGGTCGCCATCGCGTCAACCCGTCGATCATCGCGGGCGCCGCATTGTTTGTGCGCGGTGCGCAACCGCAACACGGGGCCAAAACCTATTATTGGATCGATCCGGCAGGCACCGCGCAATCGTCGTACGTCCTCGAAGACGTCGACCTCAATGGCACGCGCTCGACGCACGGTCCGGTCAACCCAGATCCGCAGAGCACTATCCCCGACGGATTCGCGCCGTCACCGGGCCCCGACACATTCCGGGCTGCCCGTCGCCGAACTCGCATCACGAGTTGCGACGTCAGCAAACGCGCCGGAAGCCGCGCCTGAAGTCTCTAACTCAACGCTCCTGACGCAACTGAATCGCCTCGCGGCACCGTCGGCTCAGCCATCGGTCCGCGCCTTGGTCGCGCCTCGTCCTAAATTACCGGTTCTCACCCCGGGCCAATACCCGGTCTCGCTGGATCTGCTTCCCGCCCTGAAAATCGGCGTGACCAGCGAAGGCTGGTACCACCTCTCGGTGGCGCAGCTCATCGCCGCTGGGTTTAATCCCGGCCTTGATCCGCACCTCCTGCAGCTTTACGCCGAGGGTGTCGAACAGCCCATGATGATTCTTTCTGGACCCGACACGCGCATCCATCCCATCGATGGCATCGAATTTTACGGCACCGGAATCGATACGCCATTTTCCGCCACGCGCGTGTACTGGCTGGTGCGTGGACCGCAACCCGGCAAGCGCGTCACCCAGGTCCGTGCCGCGTCGTCCGGCGCTAGCACGGCGCAAGATTTTCTCTTCACCGTCGTCCTTCAAGAACGCACCACGTATTTCGCCACCGTGCTAAACGGCGAGAATCAGGACAACTTCTTCGGCGACGCTGTCACCAGCGAGCCGGTAGACGAACAACTCACCATCGCGCATCTCAACCCGAATTCCGCATTGCCCGCGACCGTTAACGTCACCCTGCAAGGCGGCACCGATCAACAAGCGCACAGCGTTTCCGTCAGCTTCAATGGCAACCCCATTGGCGAAATGAACTTCTCCAATCAGTCCAATGTCACCAACACATTTCCGATCAACTCCAGCATGTTGCAGGAAGGCGTCAACACGGTCACCTTGACGGCCCTCGACGGCGACAACGACGTCAGCCTGGTGCAGTCCATCGCCATCAACTACCCGCATACCTACGTCGCGGACGCCAACTGGTTGCGTGCCTCGGCTCCTTCGGGCGCGGCGCTTAAATGTCACGGGCTTCACCAATTCGCAAATCTTCGCCTACGACATCACCGATCCCACGGCCATCACGCAACTCGAGGGCGCCGTCAAGTCCGCAGGCAACACCTTCTCGCTCGACCTTGCCGTGCCTAACTCCGGTGCAACCGAACACACGCTGCTTATTTTCTCCGCGGACCAGATTTCCGCGCCCGCATCGTTGACGTTCCATCAGCCCGACCCGGCCATTCATCGCCAGCAGCGCTCGGACATCGTGGTCATCAGCCATCCCGATTTTGTCTCCAGCCTCGCGCCGTATGTCGCTCTGCGCCAGCAGCAAGGCCGTCAGGTTACGATGGTCACCATCGATCAGCTCTTTGACGCTTTCAATTACGGTGAACGCTCTCCCTTCGCCATCCGCGATTACCTGCAGCAGCTCTCCGCGGAACCAGCGCAAGCTCCGCAGGCCGTGCTGCTCGTCGGCGACGCCTCCCTCGACCCGCGCAATTATCTTGGCTTGGGAGACTTCGATTTCGTTCCCACACGCATTATCGAAACCGCCGCATTCAAAACCGCCTCCGACGATTGGTTCAGCGATTTTCAGCAAACGGGATTCGCCACCATTCCAACGGGCCGTCTGCCGGTGCGCACCGCTTCCGACGCCGCGCTGGTAATCTCCAAAATTGTGAACTACGAATCCGGTTCAACCGCGGGTTCGTGGAATCAGCAAGCTTTGCTCGTCGCCGACCAAAACGTCGACGTAAACTTCACCAACGAAGCGGCGTTTGCGGCCTCCGACCTCCCGGCTGCTCTGCAGACCACCAGCATTCTGGCCGATACGCTCGGCGTCGACACTGCGCGCCAGCAAATTCTCGGCGCGCTCAATAACGGCGCGCTGCTCGTCAACTACAGCGGCCACGGTTCCACGGAACAATGGTCCTTCTCCGATCTTCTTGACGACACTTCCGCCTCCGCCCTCACCAATGGCGACCATCTCCCTGTCTATCTCCTGATGGATTGTCTAAACGGATTCTTCCAGGACGTGTACACGCAGAGCCTCGCCGAATCCCTGCTCCTCGCGCCCAACGGCGGCGCCGTGGCCGTCTGGGCCTCCTCCGGATTCACCAGCTCTCCGCCGCAGGCCACCCTGGACCAGGCTTTGCTGCACATCCTTCGAGCCGATCCGGCCACGCCGCTCGGTGAAGGAATCCTCGCTGCCAAGTTAGGTATCAGCGATCCCGACGTTCGCCGCACCTGGATTTTCTTTGGCGACCCGAGCATGCAGCTGCAGTCGGCGGCCGGCGCCACGACCACGAACAGAATTAGACGTCGCAACCCAAATTCGGACCCATCGCAAAGATAAATAATTACGCAGCGCGCAAGAGGAGAAACATCATGAGCCGCATCAGCAAATTCTATCTCGCAGCGATCGTGAGCGTGAGTTTCGCGCTCACACCCATTCACGCGGCGCAGACTAAGGCTCTGGGCATGATCCTGGATTCGCAAGGCGGCCATATCGGTGCGGCAAACACCAGCGCCGGTACTTCCGTCTATCCGGGGGATATCCTGAACACGGATGCGGATGGCACGCTCACGGTCCGCATCGGCCGCACCACCTATCAGCTGCTCGGCGACACCTCCGTGGCCTTTTTTCCCGGAGCATCTTCGCCCATCGCGGAATTGCGTCACGGCACCATCAACGTGTCGAACAACACTACATCCGAAGGTTTTGAGATCTACGCCTCAGACGTGCGCATTGTTTCGGATACCGCTCGTCCGATTCAAAGCCAAATCAGCCTCAAGTCGCGCTGCGAATTGATGGTTTCCAGTCAAGAAGGAGTTGTCAATGTTGTCGCCGGCTCAGAGAAAAGAAGCGTGGACCACGATCATGCCTACCGTGTAGTCCCGGAGCACTCCGTCGATGATTCGCGCGAAGCCATCTCGCCAGAAGATCCCAACTATCACAAGAATCACTCGCACGTGGTGTGTGCAGCAGCCCTCGCACAAGCCGGGAAGGCACCGGTCCTCGCGGGAAGCTCTCATTTCACCGAACTCGCTCTCGGCGCTGCGGGTATTATTGTCACCGTTGTCACTATCAAAGCCTACGAAAGCCCCGACCGCCCATGAGTACTTTGCCTTCCTTCTCTTAGCGGCAAAACTGCTGCGGCTTGTAGTACAGTCTTCGTTATGCCCGTGGACCGGCTCCTGCTGTCCGCGGGACCACTCGTGAGCATCATCTTCGCAAGCCGGCGTTTCGCGCAGCTCAGTGGTTCCGAGCGAACCACCGTTCTAAACGCTGCGTTTTGTCTCTTGGCCACCTGGATCGGACTTCGCGTTGTTGGATTCCGCCGCTGGAAACGCCTGATCGACCTTTTGGTTTCTCCGACACAGCGCTTAGCGCTTCCGGATCCCGCCCGCCTGCCAGAGGCCGCCTTGCTCGCGCGCCTGCTTAGCGCTGCCGCCCGTCATCTTTTGTTACGTACCAATTGTCTTGAGCAGGCTTTGACGCTCTATTTTCTCCTGCGCCGTCGCGGCCTCGCCGCTGAACTTCACTTCGGCGCCCGCAAATGCTCCGCCGCTCTCGAAGCCCACGCCTGGGTTGCTTATCTCGGTGTTCCTCTCAACGAGGATCTCGGCGAGCATCGCCACTTTCTCCCCTTCACAGACGCTAACCCGGTGATGGAGACTCTGCCGGATTGAGCGGCATCGTCGGCATTTTCGAGCGCGATGGCGCGCCCGTCGCCGCCGAGCAATTGCAGTCTCTCGTCCCCTTTCAAAAAATCTCCGGTTTCACTGCGCCAAATGTCTGGACCGAGGGCTGTATCGGATTGGGCCACGCGCTCCTGACCACCGGCCGTTCCGATTCGGTAATTTCCTCCGTTGCAGAAACCTACCTGCACATCACCGCCGACGTGCACCTCGTTGCCCGCGCCAACCTTCGCGCTGAACTGACCTCCGCTGGCCGCCAAATTCCACTCGATGCCAGCGACACGGAACTGCTCCTTCACTCCTACGCGCAGTGGGGGCCGCACTGCGTCGAGCACCTGCGCGGAGACTTCGCCTTCGCTATCTGGGACGCCCAAGCCCAGACACTTTTCTGCGCTCGCGATCACTTCGGTATCAAACCTTTTTATTACGCGCTCTTCGATACGCTCTTTCTTTTCAGCAATACGCTCGACGCTCTCCGTCTCCACCCCAGCGTGTCCGCCGCGCTCAACGATTCGGCTGTCGCCGATTTTCTCCTCTTCGGCCTCAACTGCGACAACCGCACCACCACTTTCCGGGACATTCAGCGCTTGCCTCCCGCGCACTTTCTCCTCGTTTCCCGCCGCGAAGTAAATCTCCATCGTTACTGGGAAGTTCCCGTCGAAGGCCGCATCCGCCATTCTCGCCCCGAGGAATATGTAGAAAATTTCCTTGCCGTCTGGCACCCCGCAATGTCTGACCGCCTCGACGCGCAGCCCGTCGGCATCCTCCTGAGCGGCGGTCTGGACTCCGCCGCCGTTGCAGCAACCGCCGACGCTATTAATCGTGGAAGGAAAGCGCATCCACACGCGTCACAGTCTCTCGATCTTCGCGCCTACACCACCTTCCATCCTGGTCTAGCCAGCGATCGCGACCCCGCTAACGCTGCGCAACTCGCCGCCTCACTGGGGATTCCGCTGCAAAAGATATCCATGGACGACGTGCGCCTCTTCGCTGGATTCGACTCCCCGCAACTCGTCGCTCCGCAACGCATCGCTCCCGAACCAGTGGACGATCCACTCTTCGCGGGGCTGTTTCTAACTTTCCAAACAATCGCTACAGATTGTCGCGTAGTTCTTTCCGGTGAGGGCAGCGACAATCTGATGCACTTCGAAATGTGGCCATACGCCGCCGATCTTCGCCGCAACGGGGAGTGGACGCGTCTGCTCAGCGAACTCGCACAGTACGCATGGCGCAGGCCATTTCCTTGGCGCGGATTACGCGTGCGTCTGCAAAAACTCTTCGGCAGGGGTGAATCTGCACCGCAACCGTTTCCAAAGTGGATCCCCCCCGATTTTGCGAAGCGCCTCGATCTTCCCGCACGGTGGGCGGCCGGTCAGCCGCTCCCCACGCCGCCACATCGCCACCCCATCCATCCCACCGCTCACGCATCCTTATATTTGCCGCAATGGACGCGCCTGTTCGAGTTGGAAAATCCTGGCGTCACCAATTGCCCTGCGGAAGTGCGCTACCCGTTTCTCGATTTGCGCGTCGTGGAATATCTTCTCGCGATTCCGCCCTTTCCCTGGTTCTTCCAAAAAACTATTTTGCGAAAAGCGATGGCCGGCTGTGTCCTGGATAGTGTTCGCTTGCGCCCGAAGACCCCCTTTGCAGGCGACCCGTTACTTCTGCAATTACAACGTTCCGGCCCTTTTCGCGTTGAGCGCGAAGTGCTCGGGACGGAAATTCTGCAAATGCGCGGCGACTTTTCTCCGAGCGCCGAGGCTGACCTCTATATCAATCGTTCGTTCCTTTCGCCGCTGCATGGTAAGATGAGTGTCGAACAAGTTCACCAGATGGCCCGGCCTATTTGCTTCAACTTCTGGTTGCAGTCGTTTCGAAAAGTTGGGTATAACTGAAACTGGAGGCTGGGGATGGCAAAACCGGTTGCACCGGATCCCAAAAAACCTTATTCGGCTCCGAAATTGACAGTTTATGGGACGGTGCGGGAACTTACTCAGAAGGTGGGCCGCTTAGGCAAGCCTGATGGTGGACATACGCCGCGCAACAATACTCAGATTTAGAGGGTCCGGTGTCAGCAAGGTGTTATCGTCTTGGCTCGGATGACCTTGTCCCACCGAAGCGGTGGCAACAATGAAAGAAAGATTGTTCGTCAGTTTTACTAACTCTTCCTTGCGCATTTCTCTGGCTTCGGCACAATAACTTCTTGGATTTTGCCTACTCTGTTTTCGGTTTGCTCGTCCACTCCAACGTCGCTTTTCCCGGAGTACTGCCGGTCGTTTCTCCCGCTCTTGAACCCGATCTTTCTCGCCACGTGCGATTCCATCTCCAGGTGCCTCCCTATCCAGACGCCATGCTCCGCCCGCGCGAAAAAGAATTGGCTTATACAAGTAATTACACGGACGACACCGGCGCGCCCGTCCTTCGCGTCTGGAATGCCGCCGACAAATCTTTTCTGCGCCTGGCCTACTCGGATGGCACGCAGTTTTGGCTGGACCGCTCCCGGCAAAATATTTTCGCTGCCTGGCCGGAGCATTTGACGCCGGAAAACACTTTTTCGTATCTCCTCGGCCCGGTCTTCGGACTTTTGCTCCGTTTGCGCGGCGTCACCTGCTTGCATGCCAGCGCCGTGGCTTTTGATGACTCGAGCGTCGTGTTCGTCGGACCCGAAGGGGCAGGGAAGTCCACGACCGCCGCGGCCTTTGCCCAACGCGGCTACGCCGTGCTCTCGGATGATATTGTCGCGCTGTCGATTGACTCGCGTGACGCGGCATCGCCTCGGGTGATCCGGCCTCGTGTGTCACCGAGCGTTAATACTCAGGGATCTGATATCTTTCGCGTACTTCCGGCGTATCCCCACCTGTGTCTCTGGCCGGAGTCCGTTAAGATTCTTTACGGCTCGGAAGAACAATTTCCCCGGCTGGCCCCGGATTGGGACAAACGAAAACTCGCTCTCGGAACGATCGGCACACGCTTTGAATCCCGCGCACTGCCGCTTGCCGCCATCTATCTGTTTGCCGAGCGCGCTTTGCAAGACGCCCCGCGTGTCGCGCCCGCCCCGCTAAAGACGTCCCTGCTCTCGCTGCTGGCCAATACCTATGCCAATAATCTCCTCGATGCCGCCATGCGCGCGGAGGAATTTAGTTTGCTGGACCGCCTCGTCGCCAGCGTGCCGGTCCGCCTGCTAACGCCGCATAGCGATCCTGCCAAAATTACGCAATTGTGCGATGTCATATATAGTGATTTTAGGGCATTGCAGCGCGCGTAATCGCCAGACCCAATCCCTGCTTTCGCTGCCGCCCTGTTTCCGCATTTTTCCCCTCAGAAAAAATTGTCCTGTTATCTCATATCTCATACGCCACAGTGACTATTCCCGAATCCGAACTCTCACTGGTTGCGCCGGAGCAGTATGTTAGCGTTCCCTTAGGTATCCCGTACTAGTAGTTCCAGTGCTGACTCCGCGACCTGTGCCTGTCCCCACAGGAACAGTCCGGCAATCTCCAGTTGGCGATATGGGAGACCGAACATATCGGAGGAAGCACCATGCGATTTCGCGGATCTATCAGCATTGTCTCGTTCTACGCTGTTGTCGCATTTCTCGTTTGCAGTTTGTTGCTGGTCGCGGCGCTCCGCGGAACACGAAATTCTTCGCACAAGAATACTTCAAGAAACGCCACCTCCGTCGCCCGCAATGTTTCGTCGACTCCCGCTGCAAAGGATAAATCCGCGTGGCTCCAAGCCTACGGTCAGCTGCCCATCAGCTTCACGGAAAACCAGGGCCAGCTCGCGCAAGAAGTTCGCTACGCGGCCCACGGCGCGCAATACGATCTTTTCTTGACCTCTCAGGAAGCCGTGGTGGCGCTCCGCCATTCCCGGCATTTCGATTTTTCTCCCCGCCATCGCGCCGCGTCACTGAAAGCCCTGCGCAATTTGCGCAAAGCAGGAACTACCACCACTACCACGGCGCTGCGCCTCCGCTTTGAAGGTGCCAATCCCGTGCCGCAAGTGGCCGGTGTCGAAAATTTGCCCGGCAAAGAGAATTATTTTATCGGCAGTGATCCTAAGAAATGGCACACCGGTGTTCCGACCTACGCGCAGGTCAAATATAGTCAGGTCTATCCCGGCGTGGACTTGGTCTTCTACGGCCGCCAGCGCAATCTCGAATACGATTTTGTTGTCGCCCCCGGAGCTGATCCGAACGTCATTCGCATGAACCTATTGGGCGCGCGCAAACTCCGCGTCGATTCTCACGGTGACGTTGTCGTTAGCGTCGCCGCTGGCGACGTCCGGCTCCAGAAACCGCTCATCTATCAGAACATTAACGGCCGGCGGCAGGAAATCGCCGGTAAGTATTCCGTGCGCGGCAATCACGTGTCATTCGTCGTCGCACCTTACGACCGTGCCCAGCCTTTAATCCTTGATCCGGTCCTGAATTACTCTTCCTACCTGGGCGGCACCAATGACGATGGTGAGGGTTACGCGGTTGCGACCGACGCCAGCGGCGACGCTTACATTACTGGTCAAACGCTTTCCGCCGACTTCCCGCCCACCAGCGCCCTCGCTTCCGGCGCGAATGCCGCAGGTACCGGCTTCGTTGTTGAACTAAATCCCACTGGCACCGGCTTGCTTTATTCCACCTATCTTGGCAGCAGCGCTGGCGGTGACTTCGCTTTTGGCCTTGCCGTCTCGGGTGGCGACATCTATGTCACCGGAGAGACTTTCGGAACCGATTTCCCGACCACCGATGGTACCGGTGGCACTGTGGCCGCGCTAAAGCAGTCTCCGCTTAGCGCCAACACTTCCGGAACCAGTTTCCTCACTAAGCTGAATCCGAGCGCGGCCGGTGCCGCGTCTTTGGTGTACTCGACTTATCTTGGCGGTAACGCGGGCGACTTCGGTAACGCCGTAGCGGCTGACGCCAGCGGCAACGCGTACGTTACGGGCGTCACCTATTCGGCCGCCGGCACCGCCGACGTGGACTTTCCCGTATCTCTTGGCGCCTTTCAGTCCACGCTGGTGGATACCGCAGGCAGCGCCTTTCTGACCAGGATTGACACCACGCAATCCGGCACAGCTTCGCTAATCTATTCCACCTATCTCGGTGGCGATGGCGCCCTCGCCGCCAATACCACTCTTGAGTTCGGCGACGGCGGTTTTGGCGTCGTCGTCGGCGCCGCCAACAAGGTTTACATTGCTGGCACCACCAGTTCCTCGTCCGCTGTGCCTTTTCCTACTTCCGCGAGTACTTTTCAGGCCGCGCCAAAAGCCAGTAACATCTGGAGTTCAGTCTTCATCGCCGAAATCGATACCACCATCAACACCGCAGCGGCCGCACCTACGTCCCTGGTTTACTCCACCTATCTCGGCGGCTCGGGGAACGCTACGGCCGGCCTGGGTGACTTTGGCTCCGCCATAGATCTGCAATCTTCAACGACCATCGCCTACGTGACGGGCGCGACGAATTCGGCAGACTTCCCCATACAAAACGGCTTTCAGACCACTGGTGATCCTGCTGAGGGATCGGCCTTCGTCACCGTACTGGACACCTCGGCTGGGACCGCTCTGAAGTATTCGACTTATCTCAGCGATTCTGCCACCGCCGGTAACGCTATCAAGGTTGATGCGGCGGGCAACGCCTATGTCGCCGGTGGAACCGGCTCGGTAACCTTCATGGCCACACCTGGCGCCTATCAAGCAGCTCTCGCGTCTGGTGCGGCCGGCGACGCCTTCATTTCTGAAATCAGTCCTCTCGGAGCCGGCGCCTCGGACTTGGTCTACTTTACCTACTTTGGCGGCACCGGCACGCAGGCGGGTGGACCCGACCAGATTTTTGGTCTCGCGCTCGGCACCGCGCCTACGGTTTTCGCCACGGGAATAACCAGCGCGGCGAATTTCCCGACGACAACTGGTGCCTTTCAGACCTCGCTAGGGGCTGGCAGCACCTCGGAGGCCTTCGCCGCCTCACTCACTCTTCAACCGGTTTTGGCGGCTTCTCCGACTTCATTGACGTTCAGCTCCGCCATTCACGTCATGTCTCCGCAGCAGCCCCTCATGCTGACCAACAACACTGGTGCCGCGCTCGCTTTCACCACTCCCACGGTCACCATTACCTCGGGCGCCGGAACCGCCGCCGACTTTACCGTGACCAATACTTCCTGCGGCTCTTCCATCGCCGCTGGCGGCAAGTGCACCATCAACGTCTCTTATACGCCGTCAGGCACGGCGACGGAAACCGCAACGCTTTCCATTTCCGACGGAGGTACCAGTAGCCCGCAGATCGTGGCCCTTACCGGCAACACGCTCTCTACCTTTATGTTCTCGCCGACCTCGCTGACGTTCACCTCGACGGGCAAGGGCACGCCCACCGCGGCGCAGGCGGTCACCCTTACTAACAACAGCGCCACTGCTGTCACGTTCACGAGTGCTACCGTTACGCTGACTTCCGCCACGGGAGCCGCAGCAGACTTTGCCCTGTTGCCGGCAACCACCTGCGGCGCCGTTATCGCCGCCAATGGCGGAACCTGCACCGTCAGCATCACCTTTACTCCTTCGGTCACTACTACGGAAACCGCGATGCTTACCATCGTGGACAGCGACCCAAGCAGTCCACAGGTCGTTTCTCTGACGGGCAACGCTGTCGTGCCCTATACCGTCTCGCCGACCTCTCTGTCGTTCACTTCAAAGGCGACGGGCACGCCGACCGCAGCGCAATCCGTTACCGTCAAGAACACCAGCGCCACGGCCATCGCGTTTACCAGTGCCGCCGTCACCCTAACCTCGGCCACGGGGGCAGCCGCAGATTTTGCCCTGCTGCCGGCAACCACCTGCGGCGCGATGATCGCGGCCAATGGCGGAACCTGCACCGTGAGCATCACCTACACACCTTCGGTGACGACTACCGAAACCGCCACGCTTACGATCACTGCCGCCGGCAGCGCGCAAACCGTGTCCCTGACTGGAAATGTCACAGCCGCTACGTCGGGATTTACCCTGACCGCATCGCCAGCCATGCAGAACGTCGTCAGGGGTTCGACCGCCACCGCGACCATAACCGTAACCTCGATCGGCAATTTCCACGATCCGGTCGCATTGGCGTGCAGCGGTCAGCCTTTGATATCCGTTTGCATAATTTCACCGCCGCTGGTGACGCCGGATCCGAAGGGTGGATCCGCCACTGCGACACTCACGTTTGCCACGCACGCGCTGGTGACGCCACCGCCAACGTCTCCGCTATTTCCGCCGGGCTCCATGAAAGTGGTCGCGCCGATCATGTTCATCTTGATGATCATGATCCTGCTGGCTTCCGAGCAACGCTATCGCACGCGGTTGACGTTGGCTGGCGCGCTGCTGGTGTTCGTGGCGCTCGCTGGTTGCAGCTCATCGCATCCCAGCACTCCGCTGGGCCCGACTACGCTGACCGTCACCGCTGCATCGCCCGGTGTCACAACGCAAACCGCTGCGGTCACCATTACGGTGCTGGCACAATAACCAATCCGGCCCGGAAGTTTCAGGGCTCGATAATTTAGAAGGAGGGCCGCGTGATGGAGTTCAGCACGCGGCCCTTTTGTTTTTCGCGCGCGACATTCCATCACGCCGTTTCCGTTCGAGACGCGGTGCATCAGTGCTTGCCACCTGCGGCATATTTTTTCGCCAGACGGAGCGGCCTTTTCAGGACATCCACAAATTTGCGCGATTCCCTGGCGTTGGCGTCCCAATCTTCTTCCGTGGGAGAAAAGAGCAAGCGCAGAAAATAGCCCGCGCCCTGCGCCACACCGCCGCGCATGCGCATGCGGAAAAATGCTCGTGCGAGTAGTCCCCGCTTGGGCATTCCCCGTCCGTCGATTCCCGAGGTGTCACCCGCTGCGGGAAGCCACGGCAAGACTTGCGTCACCATTTTTCGCGCCGCGGCGTCTGCTTGCGCGTGGGCCAAAATCTCTGGCGGCAGTTGGAGTTGCAAAACATTCACGGCCAGCAGCAATCCGCCGTGCAGCATGGTTTCCGCGCCCACGTCCTTTGCTGATTGCAGCGCTTGCGGCCAGCGTATTTCTGGATGCCGCGTAATCAGCGCGGCCACGTCGGCAATCCACATCAAGCGTTCCCAGAAATGTTTCGCGCCGTGGATGCAGATCAAAATCAGGTGATCTTCGATGGACAGTCGCGGGAATTTCGCGGCCATCCATTGGCACGCGCACGCTACGCGCGAATAATTGTTCGATGGGAAGCGGACGCGGGTAATAGCGCATGGTGCGGTCGTTGTGCAATTCCACCAGCAACTTGGCCTCGCGCTGGCGAAACATATATTGTCCGGGGATGCGCCCGGCGGCGATGGCGCTGAGCGGAATTTGCGGCTGGTAGCCCGCGTTGATCATCAGTTGCGTGGCGCGCGCGATGTCCGCGTGACGCACCAGCAGATCGAGGTCGCCGTAATTGCGCATGGCCGCGTCGCCATAGGCTTGCATGGCGAGAGCCGGACCTTTGACCACCAGCATGGCGCTATTGCGTTCGGGAAAGGCCTCGGCGAAACGCTGCGCCAGACGAAATAGTTCCGCGGACATGCGCAAGGTGAAGAAAGCTTGTGCACGTTGGCGTTCGGCTAGGGTGGCGCGCGCGCCCGCGGGGACTGATTCGGAGGGAAGTCTTTGCGCTGTAGCGGCCAGCAGCTGGGTTACGCCGTGATCTTCGGCCAGGGCCAGAAGCGCGGGCCAATCGGCGTCGCTCAGAGCCTTGCAGAGAAACGCTGCGTCCGCAGCCGGGCTGGCGCACGCGGTGAGCGCGATCCACTCCGCGCTTCCATCCGCCCGCCCGCCGCGCGCCATGCTGTGGGACATGCTACCAGTCATGCACGGCGGCATTTTGGCACAAGCGGAGCAGATCCAACAACGCATATGGGAGACGAGGCGACACGAATGAAGTAAGGAAGTAGGGAGGTAAGGAAACTGCGGACCCCCTACCCCCGGGTGTTTTTGGCAAAGAGTTCGCAGTGGTAACAAAAGAAAAGAGATGCGCGAAATTGCGAATGGAAAAGAGTGTGGAAGTTGTTGAAAAGAAAGGATCGTGTTTTTGGGTAAGAGTGAAAGAGCGAGGTAATGAAGTAAGGAAGTATGGAGGGACGGGGTGCGATGGTGATCTGAAGCGTGACGGGCGGGGCGTGAAGGTGCCGGATCGGCTCGACCCTTCCTGCGTCAGTGTAAACATTCTCCATACTAGCGTACCAGGAATACTTTGTCAATAGTTAACTTAAGAGGTATATCGTTCGAACGCGAGGGACGATCATAATGCCGAGGTTGACTTGATAGTTTCCTCGTGAAGGGAGGCGTCCCATCAGTCTCCGATTCTTTTGTCGAGGGCCTTTCGCAGTTCACGCTCGATGTCTGCTTGACCCTTTTGGGTCGCAAAATCCAGCGCAGTTCGGCCTTGGGCATCGGCGACCGTGGCGTCGGCACCTTCGCGTAATAGTAGCCGCACGGCGTCGAGACCTCCGTAAAAGGCCGCGCCCATCAGGGATGTACGCCCTTCGGCATCTTGCGCATTCACTTTTGCACCGTGTTCGACCAAGAGACGAACGCTCTCTATATCTGCCGGCCTGAAGGCGGTATCGTCGGTCGTTGCAGCAATGAGAGGCGTCAAGCCATCATTTCGCTGAAGATTGACATCGGCTCGCGCATCGACGAGCAGTTTCAGGACAAGAGGGTTACGAGTCATTGCCGCTGAAAGCAACGCAGTTGTTCCTTCATCGTTCTGAGCATCCAGCAATTGTCCGGTCGTAAGTGCGAGCTGAAGCAGCTCCGGATGGCTTACCGCTGCAAGGAGTAATGTTATCCCTTTGAACGTTCTGATTTGCGGGTTCGCGCCTCTGCTAAGGAGTATTCTAAACTCCGAAGCGTTACCGTTTTCTGCGGCGTAGATTAGGGCGGTTGCGCCCCGAGCGTCTGTTTTGTCAATTTGTGCGCCCGCAGCCAGGAGTAATTGGAGAAGCTCCAGATTTCCGAATCTGGCCGATAGCATGAGAGCGGTGGTGCCGTCGGGCGCCGCCGACTCGATGTCTTCGCCATTTGCGATCAGTGACTTGACTGTTTCGGTGTCTCCGAAGAGTGCGGCAAGGGCGATGGAGGGGGTGTCCGTCCATCTTTCGTCTTGTCGCGCGCGAAGATACTTTTCATGGGGGCTCAGTTTTTCATAAGCTCTAATATCGCGGACCGTTTTGCTCTCTTCCAGGTGATTTGACATAGAGAATTAGCCTTTCAGAATCATATACACTTTCCTGCGGCTGGTGGTCGGCGGCGATCCCCGCCCTAAGTAGAATTGTTGAGTACTGGTACCTGGGTGGCTAAGAAACTGCCATTAAATGGTGGGTGGCGCGAACAAAAGTTTGGGTTGGTGGCATCTGAAATAGTGCGGCGGGGGTTGATTCGGCCGTTTTTTGCGCGGATGATAGTTGGCGTCGGCGAGCGTTTGGGGGTTTGCAGCTAGGCTGGGGTGCGGCGGGCGATGATGTTGGGTTGCGGCGGTGGCTTGTCTTGCTGAGCGTTTTGATTGAGTTTGCCCAACTTTTTTGTAGGGCGCGGGTTTGCTTGAGCACGTGTGGGCCGCTGATGTTCTGCGATGGCGCGGTCTGCGGCGGGCGTTCTCGAGTGTAGGTCGCGAGTATAGGTTCTTGCGGTAATCACGATGGCAACGCATCAACACCATTTCGCGCAGCAGGGTTTGGCAAGCCCAGAACGCCGAGCGGAGCCGCGTGTGGTTCCCGAAGCGCTTACATATGTATCGTTTGGGGGAAGCAACGGCGGTATGGTGCGGGATGTAAGTGAAGGCGGGGTGGCGGTGGCGACGGCGTTTGCCATTCCCGAGGCATCGCTGCTGGAGATTGTGATCCCCGCGGATGCAACGCATCCCGCAATTGCGGCGAAGGGACGGGTAGCGTGGATTGCGGAATCGAAGCGCCGCGTCGGGCTGCAGTTCGTTGATCTGTCGCCTGGCACGCGACAGTGCTTGCGGAACTGGATTTGCACGGTGCAGGGAATGCCGTTGGCGACGGAGCGCCGCACGCCGGACGACTGGCCGTCGATGCCCGCAGGGTTCCTGATGGTGAGCGGTTCCGATGTTACGCCGCAATTACCATCGTTTGCTGCGCCGGTGGCGAGCGCGACTTTGCCGAGCGCGACGGGGACGAGCGGGACGGGGACAATTGCCGAAAAGCTCTTTGGTGTTGCTAACACGGCGCCGGCGGAGTCTGCGCACAACGTTCCGACCGCCAGTGTTTCCACGCCGACAGCACCTGCGAATGCGAAAGGGCTGTTGCCGAACATGGCGGCGATTGTTGACCGAGGACGAGTTGCGGAGGTTGGATTAGAGCCGGTGGCCGAGATCGTGCCGCCGCTGGCAACGGACTCGATGGTGGCTGGCAGCGCGCCTTTGCACAAAGATCATTTAGTAGACAACGGGCCTCACCTAGAGAACAACCTCACGTAGACAAAGACCCTCACGTAAACAAAGACGCTTACGTAAACAAAGTCACGGCCGCACGCAACGACGCACTCAAAGAGAGCAACGCACTCAAAACCAGCAACGCACTCAAAACCAACAACGCGCTCGCACGCAACGTCGGTCCTCTACGGGCCAGCGCAACCGTAGGCAACAAAATTCAGGCAGACCAAAACACCCAGGTAGACCAAAGCGCGCACGCGAAGCAAAACACGCACGCAAACGGCAACGTACACGTTGATAATGCCGCACTCAGACGCAATGGAGCACACGTTAACAACGGCGCACACAGCGATAAGTTGCCGGCTGCGTGGATGGGCAGAAGTTGGTTACCATCAGGAATCTTGAAGGCGAGCAAGTACCTATTGGCGGCGGGCTATGTGATCGTGGTACTGGTGTGCTTTGCCTTGGGAATTGCGATTGGACGCAGCGTTTTTGGGCGCTGGAATTATCGCCACCCAGCTACGGTGGCAGCGGCGGCGCAAGACACGGTGATGGCGGGACCTGCATTGCCGGCACCAGCGCCGGCGATGGCTGATCGAAAAGCGAATGCGAATTTACCGGATGCTGGCGCTCCGGCTTCCGATGGACGTGCGTTAGCGGCGGCTGCACCCAACGCTGCCGATCAACATGCAGGAGCACTGGAATCAAGCGCAGTGGTTGCGTCGTCTGAGAATGGCGCTGCAAATGGCGTTGCAAATAGCACGACGGCGAGCGGCAGTTTGAATGGTGGCGTGGCGGAATCGGCGGAATTTGCGAGTGGCGGAGAGATGCTGGTTACGCCGAATGAAGGGGATACGCCGTTGCGGATCGATCTTGGTGAGGAGGTTATCGCGCATTCACCGTCGCTGGAAATTCGATCGCGGAGATTCGCTTTTGTTCCTGGCGCAGGGACTCGCGCACATCACAAGGCGCGGAAAGAGCGGCTGGATGTTGGAATATTGATTTCGCGCGTGACGCCGCAGATACCTTCGGCGGCGGTTGCGGCGGCTCCGGGACAAAACGGGGAGCAGAGCGTGGTGGTGCGCGCGACGATTGCCGGGGATGGGCATATCGTGAACGTCGAACCGCTTGGCGGAACGTCCACGCTGATTCCTGGCGTGGTGAGTGCGGTGCGAGAGTGGCGCTACGATCCGAGTTTGCTGGATGGCAAGCCGATCGAGACAGCGGTGGATTTGACGATCAAGTTTAACCCGTTGCGATAGGGTTGAGCTGGATCGCCGAAGCCGATCTGTTGCTACGCGGTTTTCTTTTGAATCCAGAAATCATTTGAATCTACAACGCTAGGTTGCGACGCTAAGAGAGATTCATCGCGCAAAGGTCGCGCGATGGAAAAGAGTACTTCGCTGCACAGGCCGACCGGTTCGCCCCTCGAGAAACTCGGGGTAAACAGGAAGCGAACCGGAAAAGAAGAAGCGTCGGCCTGTTCCGCTCAGAATGACGGTGTGGTTACGTTGGGGCGCCCCGACCGGGTCGGGGCGCCCCACAAGAGATTGAGCTTCGAGATGGTGTTTATCGTAACTGGCGAGAGAGTTGCTTAACGCCAGTGGAGCAGGGCGTCGCCGCCGGCGCCGATGTCGAGATACAGTTGGCGCTCGGGTTTCGAGCAATCGAGGATGGTGTTGGCTTGATATAGGTCCTGGACCGCGAGGCGATAGGGAGCATCGGCTACGGTCATTTGCAGGAAGATTGGTCCGGACGGTTTATTTTCCAGCGTGGTGATGCCTTCCTTGCTCCACAGACTTTCCTCTTCGCCATTCAAAATAATGTCATAGGCCTTGGAGACGGCTTTTTTGGAGACGTATTGCACTTGCACGGTGTAGGTGCAGGTGCCGAGCTTCACTGCCGGAGGTTTTTCGGTGGAAGGCGGAACTTTGGTCAAGAGCATGGCATGAATTTGGTCGGCCATGATGAGCGCGGCTTTGCCGAGTGGCTGCTTCTCAAAGGCTTTGTTGCCACCGCTTCCCATGGTGTTGTAGACGCTGCGCGCCTGGGCGAAACGACTGGAGGCTGCGCCGACAGTGTCGAGGCCGGTGTTGGCGATCTCCAGCGCGAGTTCGTGGCGATTGACGATGAAGCTGAAGGTAGAAGGATCGCCGAGTTTTCCGGTGGCGACGTCCATGAGGTTGGCGGTGACGTTCAGAGTGTAGTCGCCTTTTTGCGGTTTGGTGGTCTGCAGGAAACTCATGATCAAGATCATGTCAACGTTGGCGGATTGCGCGTAGTCCACGAGCGATTCGGGAATGAGCGGGTTGTATAGGCCCCCCGGATTGAGCAGGACGACGTCGAATGGCGCGCCATCGAGTTTGTGAAACTCCATGGCGGTAAGGTTTTGCGCGAACTGCTGGCCGTATTCCTCACCGGAAGAATCAAAGACCGGCATGATGCCGAGAACTTTTCTGCCCGACTGGCCCTGGGCGCGACGCGGCGCCGGGGCGAAGCGAAGAGGGCCTGCGGCGTGACGAGACAAACGACGACGAAACAAACAACCACAAAATAAACCAAACTGCGTGGTCGATTCATAGAGCGTATCTCCATCGCGAAATTTTGCGGGAGGACGCGGCACGCCGCGTCCTCCCGGGCCCAAGTGCGAGCTGCGGCAGTTTATTGTGGCGCCGGAGTCGCGGTCTTTTTAGCCACCGGCTTGTGGACAGGCGGGGGCGGGGTGTCAGATGCGGTTCGCGAACCGCTGGTATCCGACGGAGAGTTGGTGGCGCGGTTGATGACGTCCGTGGTGGCCGTGGATGGCGCATTCGAGACGGTGGTGACGAACAAAGACTCCACATTTTTTGTGGTTACGACATCGGCCGGTGGCACGTACCAGTTCTTGTCTCCGGCAAGTAAGAAGTAGTCGTAAATGATGTACATGTTCTGCGGCAAGGTTCCCTTGTGTTGGCGCTGGTAGAGCACCACGTAGGTTTTTAGTTCTTTCTTGATTTGATCCTGGAGGCTGGGATCGTTTTGCGAGATTTGGTAAAGAGCCTCCTCGAGGTGCGGTTCCGGATAAGCGCCGCGTTCGGCGTCGTATTGAATGGATTGCAAAAATTGTGTGAGCGCCTGTTGCTTGTCTTCCGGGCTACGACCGGTCATGGCGATGACCTGTCCGAGGTAATAGTGCACGCGAGGATCATTCGAGCGGAGTTTGACGGCGTCTTCGAGGTTATCGCGAGCCATGGCGAAGAGGTCGTAGTCCATGGCGATAACGCCATTGTCGCGCTTTAGGGCGGCCATGAGCAGCGAAAATTCTGGACCGGAAGCGGTGAGTCCAGTTTTCAGTTTGGCGTCGAGGTCGGCTTTATAGGTGGAAGTGAGCAGGCTGGTAATTTCCGCCTGGCGTTCGCGGGTACGCGCGGGATTGCCGATGAAACCGAGGCCGACACGACTGTCGCGTCCGACAAGGTTGTCCAGGCGCGCGTACATGCGGGGAATTTCGCGCGCATCGTAACTTCTGTCCAGCATATATTTCAGGCCGGCTTCGTCGGCTTCATTTTCATACACGGTGGACCATTCAGTGGGCACGAACTTGTCGCGGAATAGTAGCGCGCCGCCGATGACTCCGGCAGCGCCGCCGATGAGGCCGCCGTAGAAGGCGCCGGATGCGCCACCCGCCGCGCCGCCGATGGCCGCACCGCCAATAGCTGTGGCAGCGCCGAAAAGCGCTTTCTTCTTCTGGACGTCCGCGCCTTTTTCCTTGTCGAACTCTTCTTCAAGGATGGTGTTCTTGATTTCGTTGTAAGCGTGGCGGCGCTCGACGTGGGCGATTTCATGTCCCAGGACGTAGGCGAGCTGCGCTTCGTCATCGAGCAGCGCGACGAGACCGGTGGAGACATAAATGGTGCCGGTAGACAGGGCCTCCGCTCTGGGGACGGGGTCGAGCAGCAGGCGGAAGGAGTAGAGGTTGGGAGAGCCATCGGGAACAATTTTTTGTCCGAGGGCGTTCACGTAGCGCAGCAGAATAGGATTGTTGTAGAGCACGCCGAACTTTTGACGAAATTCAGCGAGCGCCGTCGGAGAAAGTTCACCGAGCGCCGAAGACTGGTTGATGTTGTAGGCGTACTCCATGTCCTCACGGCGGCGTGCGTCCCAGGCATCGGCGATGCGTTTTTGCACGTCTGGGCGTTGGGCGATGGCGGCTAATTTCTGTTTATCTTTGTCGGTGTATTCGGTTGCGGTCTGCGCGGACACCTGCACGCTGGTGAAGGCCAATGCGACGGCCACGAGCGTCACGCGCATAGAGCGAGTCCTTTTGATCATACGTTCTCCTTATTTCCAATAGCCTTGTGGGGGACGACCCGAAAAGTCGTGCTTGACTGACCAAGATAGTGAATCGAGAGGTGCTTGCGTGTCAAAGGTTGATGGACGGCGGATTCCAAAAAGCCAAGGTGCGAGGTGCGAAGTACGCGGAGATGCGATACGCGACAATTGACAAGCGCTCGCTGGCTCACGTACATTCGCTGGCAACGGCAACAAAATATGCGCGCACATCTGATGATGCTGGCGGGAGTTCTGGCGGTGGTGGCGTTTTTGCCGGCCAATGCGGATGATGGCAGCGAACCCATCGTGCTGCAGATTCCGCAGCTGGAATTCAACCTGGACGCAAATCTGGCGGCCACGATCGAGACCCCCAACTTTGATGCGATGGCCATTCGCATCTCAAGGAATCCTCAGCAGGTCAGCTACGGAAGCATTTACACGAAAATAAACACGGAATCCGCGAATATCGTGATGACGGTGACGAGCGACGAGAGCGGAATCCTGTGCAAGTTTGACCTGGGACACCACGCCGGATTTCACATGCACCCGGGACGCAACTCGGTGGAGCTGGAATATAAAGATGGAATGGAGCGTGTGCATTACGCGTCATTCATTCTGCAAACGGAGGAGAAGCCGGTGGTAGTGGCGCGGCGCGCGAGCATTACGCCAGACCGTGCATCCGCGGGTAAATTTGCGGTGGTGATTGGCATTGCGCAGTATCAAAACTCCGGCAGCGGGCTTGCGAATTTGCAGTATGCCGACCGCGACGCGAAAGATTTTCATGATTTTCTGCTTTCGCCGGAGGGCGGGGCTTTTCCGCAGGACCACGTGAAGATGCTGTTGAATAATGAAGCGACTTCGCAGAATGTGCGCAGCGCTTTTTACACGTTTCTGACGCAGGCGCAGCCGACGGACGAGGTGGTGATTTATATCGCCGGGCACGGCGCGCCGGATCCCAACGATCCGCGCAATCTTTACTTACTCACGTACGATACCAAGCTTGACGACATGGGCGGGACGGCGTTTCCGATGCGCCAGATTCAGGACGTCTTTACCAATGTGTTGAAGGCCAAACGGGTGGTGACGTTCGCGGATACCTGCCATAGCTTCGGTTTCAGCGGTGCGCGTGCTCGCGGTAAGAAAACCAATTCCAACAATCTCGTGAATCAGTACATGGCGCATTACGCGAACGACGCGGATCGCGCGGTGATCACCGCCAGCGATGTGAGCCAGCTCTCTTATGAATCGGATCAGTTTGGCGGCGGACATGGCGTGTTTACGTACTACTTGCTGAAAGGCCTGCACGGCGAAGCCGACGCCAACAAAGATGGAACGGTGACATCCGGCGAGCTTTATGCGTACGTGCGCGAGAACGTCGCCAAGGCCACCAGCGGAAACCAAAGCCCCATGGCCGGGCCCGGCCTTGCCGAGCGCATTCCGCTGGCTGGATCGGCGATGCGCCGCAGCTCGACGGAAATTCCCGGCGCCTCGCACATTGCCTCCGTCGCCAGCGCGGGAGCTGCCACGGGCGCTCTGCTTCGCTAGGCGCTCCTCTGGGCTAGGTTGAAACGTCGGACTGCACTTTCGTATTGGCATACCGCGCCGCTCGTGCATATTCCACGAACGCAAAAATGACCGGAAATTCAAATTCACAATTGAGCGGTTCCCAGGAAAAGGCCGCACCGGGCGGACCGCAAGCCGCGCCACGCAAGGGCGCCCTGTTGCCATCGATGAGAAGCGGCGCGGCGCGATGGGTGCTCACCGGAATTTTGGCGGTGCTGGCCGCGGCGACGGTTTATGTGGCGGACCGCCTGGGACTTTTGGAGGTGCCGGAGCTGCAGGGCTACGACATGTTAGTGGCCAGGCAGCGCGCACAGTCGCCGCCCCCGGAAATTGTGTACGTGGACTTCGACGAGGACACCGTAGCGCGCTACAACGCTTTTCCCATTCCGCGCGCGCTGCTGGGAGACGTGGTACAGAAAATTTCGTCCGGCAAGCCCGCGGTTATCGGACTGGACGTGATCCTCGATCAGAAGCGCGAACACGAGCATGCCGGGGCCGACGATCAAAGGTTGGCGTCGATTATCGCAAATGCCGGTAACGTGATTCTGGTCAGCGAGTATGGCTTCGCGCTGTTTCCCCAGCGCGAACCATTGCCAAATTTTGCGGACGCGGCGGCGTATGTAGCCTTAGGGGACGTGCCGACGGACAGAGACGGATCGGCGCGGCGCATGCTGCTGGAAATAGTTACCCCAGACTTCAAGCGGCTCTCCTTTCCCGTAGCGCTGGCAAGCTACTTTTCGGATCGGCACCTGCGGCAAGGCCCGAAGGGCCACATTTTATTCGGCGCAGCGGAAATTCCGGCGGCCACCAATTCCGTTTCCGCCTGGATTCACTTTCATCCCTCGGCGCCGGTTGGCGCTATCTCGGTGCAGACCGTGCTTGCCGACGGCTTCGACCCTTCCGTTTTTCAAGGCAAGGTTGTGATGATCGGCCAGACCAGTGAATTAGGTAAGGATCTCTTCGTCACGCCGGTGACCGAGGCCGGTGTGGAAATCAAAGAGCAGGGCAGCTCCAAACCGCGCACGCGGCTATCAGGCACCGAGGTTCACGCGGCGGCGGTCGCCACGCTGCTCGGCGGGGAGTTTCTGGAGCGCTTGAAGCCGATCCCCCAGTGGTCCGTCGGCGTGGCCTTGGCGTTCTTAGTGATCGCGCTGGGATTTCGAAGCCGGTGGTATGTGGCGCTGGGCATGTATCTGGTGCTGGCGGCGCTGATTTTCGAGGTAGCCGTGGTGATGTTCGGCCACCACATTTGGATACCGTTTCTTTCCTTGGAAGCGTGCATCGTGCTGGCGCTGCCAGCCGGGCTTGGTTACCGCTCGGTGGAAGAACGGCGCGAAAAAAAGCTGATGGAAGCGGAACGCCGCCAGATCATGGGACTGTTCGAACGATACGTGTCCGCGGACGTGGCAGCGGAGATCTGGAAACGCCGCGACGAGATTGTTTTGGGCGGAGAAGAACGAGCGGCCACGATTTTGTTTTCGGATATTCGCGGCTTCACGGCCATGACCGCGGGGGTGCCATCGCACGAAGTGCTGGCCTGGCTCAATCGCTACCTGACGGCCATGGCGGAAGTAATCAAGGAGAATCGCGGTTTCCTGAATAAGTTTATCGGCGATGGAATCATGGTGGTTTTCGGAGCGCCTTTAACGGCGGGCGCTCGCGAAGACGCTTGCCGCGCGGTGCGTTGCGCCATCGAAATGCTGGTGCGCATGGATAAGTGGAATGCCACGCTGCCCCCCGGACAGCCAGAGATGAAAATCGGCATTGGCATTCATAGCGGAACGGTGACGGCGGGGAATGTGGGTTCGCCGGACCGGCTAGAGTATTCGGTGATCGGGGAAACGGTGAATTTGGCGTCGCGTTTAGAAGCGCTGACCAAGGATTTCAAAACGCCGATCGTGATTAGCCCCGCAACGTGGGAATACATCCGAGATGAATTTAAGACCGTACCATTAGGTGAGGCTCAAGTGCGTGGCTTCACCTCCGCCATTCCGCTGTATAGTGTGCAGAAAGACTCCACCGTCGAGGTGCACAAATGAAATCTTCCATTGCCTATAGTTTGGCGGCGTGTGGTGTGCTGCTCTGTGGCGTAGCGCCTGGCGGACACGCGCAGCAAGCCACCTCGGGCGCTCAAACCAACGCCAACGCAGCTGGCGGCAGTACTGCCAAGCCCGCGAAAAAAAAGCTCGATGCGGACCTTTCCGGCTTCGACCTCTCTGATGATAAATCCAAAAAAATGGCGACGATGTTTGGCGGCAGTCGCGGTGCGTCGTTTCCTTCTGCCACGCTCTACGCGCCCAAGCTGGCGAAATTTTATGGTGGTGCGGCGCTGTTCCAATGGAGTTCGGACGGCAAAAACGACGGCTATGTGCTGCTCATCACCGACGAAGACGAGACGCAGATCGTAAAGCAGTCGGTAAACGAATCTCACTACACGCTCTCCGCCGCGCAAAATAAACTGCAAGCTGGGGAAACGTATTACTGGCGGGTACAAGTGCTGCCCAGCACCACGGCAGGCGACTCGCTTGGCATCAAAGTCGTCTCCACCTCGGAGCGCCAGGCCATCGACAAGGCGCTGGCGGCGGCACACGGCGCGGATGCCTACCAGACGGGACTCGCGCGGGCGCAGGTTTTCACCAACCACAGATTGTGGTTTGACGCCGTCGGGGCGTACACGGAGCTGATCGAAAAATATCCGGACCGCGCTGAACTCTACGAACAGCGCGGAAAAATATATGCGCAAGTCGATGCCACGAGCAAGCTGGCGGACGCCGACGCGGCTCACGCGGCAGCGCTGGCGAAGTCCGCGCATTAGCTTATTGTCGTCGGCCTTGATTAGCATTTTGCAATCCCTTAACTCCATCTTCTAGATTTCGGCTGACTTCGCTCGTACCAGGACGAAAGCCGCATGGCGCAAACATGCCGCGCACGGTATGCTTGTTCGCGGAACTCGCGCCTCAGAAGGATTCCGCCGGCTACCAAGCCCAAGGTTAAACCGTGGAGTCTACCCAAGAACTGATTGTGTCTTTGTTCCCAGCGTATGAGCGAGGCAATCAATCGCTGCGGCTTCTGGCGCGAAAAGCTGAAGTGCTGACCGCGGCATCCGCACTTCCGCAACGGCTGGATGCGTTCGTCGAGCTGTATTCCTGGACGCGCGAACCAGATGCCACGATTTGCGATCCGCTACCTGTCACCCCGGCTGTGGCGGAAGGAGCCGCAGACCCCAACAGCAAGCGCAGTCTGGTATGGACGTCCATTCTCGAAGCCTCGCCAGAAGTCCTGGGGCGCTACCGCGACAGCATTGCTCTAATTCTCCGCGAAACCGACGCGTCTGACGTTTTTCGCTTCGTCTGGATTGCCTAGCGATCGCGGCTTGCTGGCGGAAACTTCAGAGCGTCTTTCGCGCATTCTGCTGCCTTCGTCTCGTCGAAGATACGGACCTCTCGAAATTGTTCGTGCGCATGTTTCCCAGCCGCAAGCAGGTGGATCGTTTTTTCGATACATCCGCGGAACGTTTTGACCATATCGTCTCGCTGGCCGCGCCTCCGGAGGATTCCGAAGCATGGCCTCCGCTGGTGGAGACGCTGCTGGACGCGCTCACCTTGCTCGGCTGCGCGTGTTCAGGGCTTGGGTCTTTCGGAAGAGTTGCGGCTGCGATCCCGTCCTGGTTCGACGCAGCAATCGCCATTTTATCGCCTGACGAGAAGCGGAGACGCGCTAGTTACCGCCATCAAAACACACGATGGAATCGCACTCGCAGATAAAGGCTTGCGGCAAACCCTGGCCGACTGCCGCGCGGAACTGCAAGCAATGGTCAGCAATCTCGATACCAACGGAGTAAACCTGGACGTCGTGTATGTCATCGACGTGATTCGACTGAGTCTGCTGCGCATCGAGGCTCTCGCGACGGTGCTGGTGGCCGAGCCGGGTCCCGCGAAAAAAAGTGCGGTGCAACGGTTGCTCATCGACGTGGTTAGGGGGCGGATCGATGACCGCAGCCTCCGTCGTCTGGCGCATAACAGTCTGCGTCTGCTGGCTCGCAAAATCACCGAATCGGCGGGAAGGACCGGAGAACACTACATCACGACGGATCGCAGCGAGTACTGGCTCATGTGGCGCGCGGCCATGGGCGGCGGATTGCTGACAGTGGCAACCGCAAGCATAAAAATGGTGGTCACCCATTCCGGGCTGCCGTTGTTCGTGGAAGGCTTTCTCTCGGGCCTCAACTATTCCGTCAGCTTCATTTTGTTGCAGATTTTCGGCCTGGTGCTGGCCACCAAGCAGCCTTCGATGACCGGCGCGGCACTCGCTCGGATCGTGCACCACTGTCGGGATGCCTCCCGCAGCGATGAGTTGGTAACCTATGTGGCGAGAATTTTTCGTTCACAGCTCGCGGCAGCTCTGGGAAATATCGTTGCCGTTTGTCTCGCTGCGATGGCCTTCAGTTTTGCGTGGCGTTCCGCCGTGGGCGCGCCATTTATTCCGGAAGAGACCGCGCTGCACACCGTGGAGTCGCTCAATCCTTTTGCCAGCGGAACCATCGTGTTCGCGGCATTGACGGGCGTCATTCTGTGGCTCTCCAGCCTAGCGGGTGGATGGATCGAAAATTGGGCGGTATATAACCGTCTGCCGCAAGCTATCGCGGAACACCGCCTGGCTGCCATGTTGCATCGGCAGACGTTGACGCGCATCTCCGATGTGTTCTCGCGCAACGTGTCTGGCTGGGGCGGCAGCATCGCGCTGGGATTTATGCTGGGAATGACGCCCCCACTGGCGCGATTTTTCGGGGTCCCGATTGACGTGCGGCACGTCACGCTTTCGACCGGGATGGTGGCGCTTTCATCCGCGTCGCTGGGCCGCGAGGCCATCGACCGAGGGGCTCTCTATTGGGCCGCGCTCGGAATTGCTTTTACGTTCGTGCTGAATCTGGCGGTGAGTTTTTATCTCGCACTGAGGCTGGCGATGCGCGCGCAAGACGTTTCGTCCAAGGATCACCTCGAAATTATGCGCACGCTTTTGCGCCGATTTGTACAATCACCAAGAGATTTCTTTCTGCCGCCGGCAACGGCGACTGGCTCAGTGGTTTCGACGCACTGAGTCAGCTTAGTCAGAGCGACCCTTCGCTATCCGAGCAGAATTTGTGGAGCGCACCCAGCGCGCAGCGCGGAATCCGGAAAACGGACTGGTTACGAAGTGCTCTTTTCGTGCATCCTAAGACTTGAGCGGCGTCGAGCTTTGCGCGAAAATCCGGCCTGGATTTGACAGGACACGGGCGCGGGTAGCCAAGGAGAAGGCCATGAGATGGGGTAATCTGCAAAACATTTATTCCGCGGCGTTTTTGGCGCTGGCATCGGCATGCACCAGTGCACTGTTGACGTGCGGCCCGGCCATCGCACAGGAAGCCCCAGGTCCGCTGCCAGTCCCGCCGGCGGCGGATACGCCCGCTCCGCCACCGGTGCGCGCACCGGAAAGCATTCGGGATAAGGTCACCCCGCAAACCGGCTCGCACGTTGACACCACGCCACCGTCCATTCCCATGGACCAGATCATCCAGAAATTCGCCGCACGCGAAGCTGAATTCAAAACCGAGCGGGATAATTACACCTATACCCAGACCTTTGTGATGCAGACCATCGATGCCGACGGTCAGCCGGATGGCGAATATCGTATGACCAGCGACATTGTGTTCACCCCCGGCGGCAAGCGCATCGAGCACGTGACCGACGCACCGGTTCCTTCGCTGCAGCGCATTACCGTGTCGCAGCAGGACATCGACGACCTTGAACACGTGCAGCCCTTCGTGCTTACCACCGAAGAATTGCACAAGTACGACGTGAAATACGTGGGCCGCCAGCAGGTCGACGAACTGACGACGTACGTTTTTGACGTGGGACCAAAAGTGCTCGAAAAGAATCAGCGATATTTTCAGGGCCGCATCTGGGTGGAGGACAAGGAATACGGCATCGTGAAGACCGACGGGAAGGCCGTTCCGGACATCAGGAAGCACGGCAGCGAAAACGTCTTTCCGCGATTCGAAACCTTTCGCGAGAACATCGAAGGACACTATTGGTTTCCGACGTACACGCGGTCAAACGATACTTTGCACTTCAGTTCGGGCGACATCCGCATCCACATGACGGTGCGCTATGCGAACTACAAGCGGTTCGGATCGACGATTAAGATCGGTGAAGCCCGGCAAACCGACGATCCAAAGCCGAAACAGTAGTTCGCAGTAGTTCGACGACGCGTTAGCGGTGACTGAGCCAAACAATGGTCACGCCGACGCAGACAATGGCGACGCCCACCCAGCGCTGCGTGTTAATGCGCTCGCGCAGGAAAATGGCCGCGCCCACGGCTCCCGCGGCGTAACTCAGCGCCGTCACCGGCACCACGAAACTTACGTTCTCAAACGACAGCATGGCCAGCAGCGAGAAAAATGCCAGGGCCATCATGGCCACGCCCAGCCACATCCAGCCCACGCGCAGCGCCCGCAAAATAAACTTGAGGAGCGCGAGCGGGCGGAAGTCGTGCACCTCTCCGATTTTCTTCATGGCGTGCGAAACGCACAGTTCTCCGCCCGTTCCCGAAACCACCAGCAGCGTAAGGAGAAGAAATTCGCGCATGGCTACACCGGCTCCGTGGTGCGTGGCGGCGTATGGCCTACGACAAACACGCCCACACAGATCACCGCGATGCCCAGCCAGCGCAGCGGGGTGATCACCTCTCCGAGCAAAAGGTAACTGAGGACGCCAGTCACCGCGTAAGCCAGCGATGAGGATGGCTGCACGTAGCTATAGTCCGCCCAGGTGAGCACCAGCATATAGGCCACAAAAAACGTGAGCAGCGAAGCGACTCCCAGCCAGATATATCCGGAGGTAAAAATGCGCTCTAGAATTTGCAACAGTTCGCTCGGCGTCCAATTTTTCGCCGAGCCCACGTTTTGCATTCCTTTTCCGAGCAGGACATTTCCGAGAGGGGAAAAAATTGCGATGCAGGCGATCAGGAAATAAGTCTTGAAGTGGAAACCGGCGGCTTCTTTCATGGCGAAGTCATTCTGTTTTCGTGAGCCGCGAGGAGGGCTCCAGTTATTTCGAGCCAGTGGCTTGTGGCTACTTAGAAACAAACCACCGGGCGGCTAAGCCCGGTGGGTCACACAGCAAGCGATCTTTAACGGCACAATACGGATTTAGGATCGGCGAAAAGCTAGGGTCGCTTCGCTTTCGCCAGTGGCTTTTCGGTATTGCCTACGCGGGCATCCGACGCGGCCGAGCGCGTTGGCATGCTCATCTGCATGCGGCGCTCGTTCTTGCGGTTCGCGCCAGTTAACTTGCGGCAGCATCAGCGAAGCGTCGATGCGGTCGCGATATTGCACCGCGATGTTCATCAGCGAATCGAGCAGCGAGTCGGAAAGCAGATGCGGTTCCAGGCCCAGGTCCACCAGCTTCGAATGCTTGGCGTTGTAATAGTGCTCTTCGGCTTCCACGCGCGGGTCGGGAAGATGATCGATCTCCACGCTCAAGCCCAGTTTCTTGCCCGCCGGCTTCCACCATGCGCGCCAGATCCAGCACCGAGAACTGCTCGGTAAACTGGTTGTACACCCGGCATCTCGCCCTGTTTCGCCGGGTTCTCGCAGGCCAGTCTCCACGCAGCGCACCGTGTCGCGAATATCCAGAAATCCGCGCGTCTGTCCGCCTTTGCCGTACACCGTCAGCGGATGTCCGATGGCCGCCTGCACGCAGAAGCGGTTCAGCACCGTGCCGAACACTTCGTCGTAATCGAAGCGGTTGATCAGCGCTTCGTCCATCGCCACTTCATCGGTCATGGTGCCGTACACCACGCCCTGATTCAGATCCGTCGCGCGCAGGCCCCAGATTTTGCAGGCGAACATCATGTTGTGGCAGTCGTGTACTTTCGAGAGGTGATAGAACGATCCGGGCTGCTTCGGGAACGGCAGCACGTCCTTGCGCCCGTTGTGCTCGATGGTGATGTAGCCTTCTTCGATGTCGATGTTCGGCGTGCCGTATTCGCCCATCGTGCCCAGCTTGATCAGGTGACAATCCGGCATTGAATTCGCGAATCGCGAACAGCAGGTTCAGGGTCCCCACCACGTTGTTCACTTGCGTGAACACCGCGTGTTTGCGGTCGATCATCGAATACGGGGCGGAGCGCTGCTCGGCGAAATGCACCACCGCTTCGGGCTCGAAGTCTTTCAGCGTCGTGGAAAGGAAGTCGTAGTCCGTTACGTCGCCCACAAAAAGTTCGATCGTCTTGCCGGTCAGGTTCTGCCATACCCGCAGGCGTTCCGTGAGCGGGCGGATGGGCGTGAGCGTTTGCGCGCCAAGTTCGTGATCCCACTGGCGGCGCAGAAAGTTATCGACAATCGCGACCGAGTGTCCTTTTTGAGATAGATACAACGCTGTTGCCCAACCGCAGTAGCCGTCGCCACCGAGAACGGCAATTTTCATGAAACCTCCTCAGAATGTTCGCTTCAACCGATCAAGCGCAGCCACTCACGCCTGCGCCTACTGCTACTAGGGCTGCTGCGCTAAATATTCACACTGCATATAGTGTAGCGAATTGCCGCCACTTGTGCGAACTGCATCGTGGAAAAGACCCCAGGTAAGCCCCTGCCGCAAACGTCGCTATCGTGTTGAGAGGCAAAGCCTTGCAATCTGGAACACCTCAAATTATCCCCGTCTCTATTTTTTACCTGCTCAAGGGCGGCAACGCAAGCGCGTTTTTCAAAAGCGGGTCGAAAGCGTCTCCGGCGGGACTGGTTCAGTTGGCGGCAAGGTAGAAGGGTACTCCCCGGACTGTTTCAGAGGTGGTGCTGGCGACCGGAGGCAGAACCGTGCCGGCGAATGGTTGGTTTGTAAGCAGCATCTTGCCGCCGCTGGCCAGCACCAGATTCAGCTTCTCGCGTCCCACCAGGTTTTCGAAGCGTGGCAGCGTCATGTCGTCGGCGACCAGGTAATACCGGTCTGACGTTTGCCACAATCGCGCGAAGTCGGCGTCATCAATGAACACGTGCGGGCTGCCTGGCGCGTCAGCTCCGTACTCCATATTTAAGCGCCGCCCGTTCAGCAGTAGACCGTCGGTATTCGCGTAGAAGAAGACCGACGAAAAATGGTAGTAGTGCCGGTCGGCGATTAACTTTCCTGGAGGCGAGCGCCGCAGCGCTTCTGCGAGCGGCCTTGAGGAGAGAAACGGATCGAACACCACCAGCGCCAACCGAGCGGCATGAAAGAAAATCACCATCATTAGCGTGGTGGCCAGCGCGGCCTTTAAACCGGTCCAGCGGAGTGTTCCCAGCGCACCGATAAAAAATGCCACCGCCGCAACCGCCAGCGGAAATCGCAAGTACGCGAACGAATCGAGCGTCAGGTCTTCCATATGGCCCAGCGAAAGCGTGTAAGCCTTCGGGTGGTAACCGAGGGCGCCCGAGATGTCGCCCGGCGTGGCCACGTTGCGCACCAGAAATAGAATGGTCACCGCCGCAAGTGCCGCGCAAGCCGCAAAGACTGCCAGCGCTCTCGTGCCGCGCCGCACCCACGGACCGTCCGTCGCCATCGCCGAGCCCAGTAACAGCGCCAGCGCCGGGTAACATGGCATGGAATAGTATTCCTGCGTGGTGGAAAAAGTGAAAAAGAGCAGAAGAAAACCCGTGAAGCAGAGCGCCAGCAATCGCGTTCGGCCCGCGCGGTCCACCGGCTTGAACGATAATTTCGCGATAGCAGGGAAGTACACGCTCCACGGAAAAAGCCACGCCAGGTGGAACAGCCAGAAATAAGCTCGCGGAACGGTGTTGTAATCGCGCGGGTAGCGCAAATTAAGAAATCGCAGCAGTTGCTCGTTGACGAAAAAGAACCACAGAAAACCGTGATACTGACCAGGCCCACTTTGCAGCGTCCAGGCCCACGTCGGCGGATTTCGCAGCGTCGCGAGCACATGCCACGGCACGGCAATCAGCAGAATCACTGCAACGCCGCTGACGGGCTGCAACCGCTTCCAGCTGCGCGCCACAAAAAACTGCCGCGTGATCAGCAGAAAAATCCCAGCGGCCGCCAGCGGAAACACAATGGCGATCAAACTTTTCAGCAGCAGGCCAACGCCCAGGTTGGCGGCCAGCACGAACGCCCATGCGCGGGGATGTGGCTCATCCTCGTCCAAAACGCGCAGAAACGCCCACAGCGCCAGCGTGATGGTCAGGGTCAGAAGTACATCGGGAATCAAGACACGCGTAAAAAGAAAAAGTCCCACGCACGTGCCAATAATCAGGCCGGCATAAAGCCCCGCACGTTTGCCGAACGCCCAAATTCCAAATGCGGCGGTCACCCACGCCAAGCCCACCGAAGCTAACGCAATGGGGATGCGCGCGGCCCAGTCATGCACACCAAAAATTTTGTAGGAAATTACGATCGCCCAGTACATCAGCGGCGGTTTTTCGAGGTAGGGAACGCCATCCAGTCGCGGCGTGACCCAGTCACCCGACGTCAACATGTTGCGCGTCAATCTGCCCGTGCACGCCGTCGACGTCGTCCATCAGTGATGGCGGCGAAACGCATGCAGCCCAGATAAATCATGCTCGCAACCGCCAGAACCAGCGCGATTACGAGCCCGCTGTGGCCCCTGCCGTGGCCCCGCCGTCGCCAAAGATAAAGTTTGTGTCGTCCGATTCGTCGTGGATTGAATTTCCCATTTCTTCATCCACAGGAATAGTATCAGCAGGCCCCACAGGTGATAGCCCAGATTCGCCTGGCGATTGAGATGCTGCTGCAACAGCGCCTCAACGGCCGCGGCATCGAAAAGATCACCATACGTGCCAGTTCCTTCGCGCAGCGTCTCCACCAGCAACGCACGCAGCGGTCCGCGCAGCCATTCATGCGCGGGAATATCGAAGCCGGTTTTCTTGCCTTCCAGAATCGTCTGTCGGCAGCTTGTCGCGGCGCAGTTCTCGCAGCACTACTTTCTGACGCGCGCCGCGAATCTTGAGCCGCGCCGGCAGCGTGGCCGCAAACTCCACGATGCGATGGTCCAGAAACGGCGGACGCACTTCCACCGCGTGCGCCATGCTCATGCGGTCGCTCTTCACCAAAATGTCGTCCGCCAGGTAGTATTTCTGATCGAACCACAGCATGGGCGCCAGAATATCGCGGGACTCCGGTAGTTCGTCCATCTCGCCCATCAGTTCGTGAAAGCTTCCCGGCAGCGCATTTTTCAGCAACGACTGTTTTTGCGTTCCGCTGAATGTGCCATTCCAGAAGACGTGCGCGTCGCCAGGTGAGAGCAGGCTGCCTTCGAGAAATCGTTTCAATTTGTACTCGAAGCTGATCTTCTCATCGGATACCGGCAACTGCCGCGCCGCCGCCAGCGCCGTCCGCAGCAGGCCTCGCGGAACGTCCGCGCCCGCCCGGCTAGAATATCCGCGCGGCACGTCAAATAGCCGCGCGAATAATTCGTCCGCGCCCTCGCCGCTAAGCGCCACCGTGGCGTTCTCTTGCTCAGCTTCGAGAGAAACCACACCGGCAGCGACCCGGCATCGGCGTTGGGCTCGTCCGAATAATACGCAAATTCTTCAATCGCACTCTGCAGGTCTTGCTTGCGGCTTAGATCCAGTTCTTCGTGCTCGGTGCCGTACTCCTTCACCGCGCGGATGCACCAGATCGCTCTCGTCGCAACTTCGCCCACGGATAGGTAATCGAGAAAGTCTTCAACCGTCGCCGAAGTCGCTCGCGACGCATAGTGCAGAATCGTCGACGAATCCATTCCGCCGCTCAGCCAAATCCCCAGCGGCACATCCGAAAGCATATGCTCGCGCACGGACTGCTCCAGCAGCCGGTCCAGTTCCTCTTTCGCATCGTCCATGGTCCACGCTGTTGCGCGCGGCAAACGGCAACTTCCAATACGCTTCGCTGCGACCTGCGCCGTTCCGCCACTCCATCCAGTTCCCGGCCGGCAGTTTCTCGATGCCCTCCACCAGCGTCCACGGGCACGGCACGTAATTCAGCGACAGATAGCAATCGAGTCCCTGCAAACTGATGCGCCGCTCGATTTCCGGATGCACGAAAATCGCCTTCAGTTCCGAGCCAAAAAATAGATCTTCGCCGCGCCGCGCGATATACAGCGGCTTGATGCCCATGCGGTCGCGCGCCAGCACCAGCCGCCGTTCCGACTCTTTCCACAGCGCCACCGCGAACATCCCGCGCAACCGCGCGAAACACTCTTTGTCCCATTGCACGAAACGCGCGCAACACCGTTTCCGTGTCGGAATGCGAATGGAATTTGTGGCCGCAGGCCTTCGAGTTCCGCGCGGATTTCCAGGTGATTATAAATCTCGCCGTTGAACGCGATTCCCACGTCGCCATCGTCGGTCAGAATTGGCTGGTCGCCACCCGCCAGATCGATGATCTTCAGCCGCGTGGCGCCGCACGAGAACACCGCTGCGGCGTGCACACCTTGCTGGTCCGGTCCGCGATGAATCAGCGTTTCCGTGGCCTGCCGTATGCGTTCGAGCGGTGGTTTCCAGTTCTTATGTGTGAACCCAGCTATCCCGCACAACTTCTGGCACCTCGCATCGCCGTCCAATTGTCAGTGGCGGCACCTTACGTTTCTATGGATCAAACCCCTACGGACGGCTGCACTTTTGCAAATCGTGCACGATGGCCCGAAACCTATCACTATCCGCCCAGCGGCTGGCAACGTCTCCAGCAGCGCTTTCACTCCATTCCACAAAATCTGCACCCCAATGCAGACCAACAGGAACGACGACAGCCGCATCACGATCATCATCCCGTTCTCTCCCAGAATCGCCGCAAGCCGGTCCGCGTATCCGTAGCAAAGGAAAACCGTCAACGCCACCAGCGCCGACCCGACACTGCGGCAAGAATAGAGAGCAAATTCGCCCCAAAATGCCGCGGCTCATTCGCCCCCAGCGTGATCGCCACGGAAATCGAACCCGGTCCCACGGTCAGCGGCAGTGTCAAAGGGTAAAAAGCATTGCGAAACACGTCCAGCGGATTCACGCTCTTCTGCACCTTGTCCGTGCCGCTCCTGCTCGTCCTTCCGCTCAAGAGCGTCCACCCGGTAGAAATCACAACCAGTCCGCCACCCACCTGCACCACCGGAATCGATATCCCAAAAAACGTTAGAATATGCGTTCCGATCACAAACGACGCCACCAACAAAACAAAACTGTTGAGCGTCACTTTCCACGCCAAAAGTCGCCTCGTCGGCGCCGCGTACTCCTGCGTCAACGATAAGAAAATAGGGCTGCCCCCCAGCGGATTCACGATGGGGAACAGCGCGCTGACAATCAGCAGGATGCTTTTCGAAAGTTCAAGCACGTGTACTTCAGAGTACGGACTACGGTGCGCCAGCGTCAACTACTCGGCCAATCTTGGGGCGAAAACGGAGCGGTAACAGATTCAGAAGGCCATGCCAAAACTGCGTTGCTAGATGGATGCCATGCAAGCAGCGTTTACCAGCAACCACGATTTTCGCGGTTGTCATCGCTTGCCCAACGTGCCGTTGCGTGTGCTCGGCCACGTGTACCAGAAGTCCCGCCAGGCCGTGCTCGGTAATTGCAATTTTCCAACGCCCGCGCTTGCTCCAAGTCTGCGCCCCGCAAATCCTTCACTCGTTGATGTGCTCTTCTCCAGTGCTGCTCGAATTCTTGAAACAAATCTGACCTTGTCACCGATGGCTGCATTTCGGCTTGCAACTCTGCGACTTGGCTCCGCGTTAAGTTCGGCCTTCCGCGTATGTAAGCAGCCGATCGAGGCTTCGCGCGATATGCCGTATATGAAACGCCACCGGAGGCAATCCGAACGGCCGCGACTCGAGCTCATCGAGCCCATCGTTCCGCACCAGCGTGCCATATCTTCCTTGGCAACTCAACGCGTGCAGAACGCCGCGCACCACCGCACGGCATCTCCGCAAGTGTTCCGCGTAACCAAGGTTCGGGAATTTCGGGTTTGAGGTGATTGGGGGTCAGGATTTGTGCTGGAAGGGACCATGCCGAAAGCTCCTACAGCATGGTACACAAGGAACCGCTCGCCAAGGCCGGCGAAAAGTTCGCGCTGCGGATTGCAGCTGTCCCCGAGTTGCAACCCGCCGCGCTGCCTTGATCAACAACATGGATCAAGATCGTTTAACCGGGACAACGCCGTGTCAAAGGTCAACGGCGTTCCGTTTCCGTCGTCAGCACCTCTGCACGGCGAACGCCAATCGCTAACTCACGCTCACTAACAAGTACGCCAGCGCGCCTAAACTGGATGAGCCTCTGCCATAGCTTTTTACAGTCCTAGAACCCTCGGCATCTTGTTCCGCATCGCCGCTTACGTTAAAGTCTCGAATCCGCCGAAAGGGCTGGTTTGGTGAAAAAGTGACAAAGACGTTCCGCAAATCGGCAAAAAAAAGTCCTTCCGGCCCCGGCCTCGTTCCCAGCCCCATTGCTTACAATGGCGAAAGCGTACGCATTCTGATCTCCCGCACCCGCATCCGCCGCCGCATTCAAGAAATCGCCCGCCAGATTCGCAAGGATTTCGCATCCGAACCCCTTCATCTTGTGGGTGTACTAAAAGGCGCGGTGTTCTTCCTCGCCGACCTGGCGCGCGAAATTCCCGGCGAAGTCTCTTTCGACTTCATCGCCGTATCCAGCTACGGCAAAAATACCCATTCCTCCGGTCAGGTGCGCCTCACTCGCGACCTCGACTCCAGCATCGAGGGCAAAATCGTAATCGTAGTGGAAGACATCCTCGATACCGGAATGACCCTGCAATATCTCTTGCGCGTCTTTCAACATCGCAAGCCCAAAGCGCTGCGCGTAGCCGTCCTCCTCGACAAGCCTTCCCGCCGCATTACTCCAGTCCGCGCCGACTATGTCGGCTTCTCCATCCCGAACGCCTTTGTGGTCGGCTACGGCCTCGACTACGCCGAGCGCTACCGCAACTTGCTGGACGTCGGCATTCTGACTTTACCGGAGCCGCCCAGCCGCCCGCCAGCCGCGTGAAAGCGGTTAGCTCTACCACCAGGTGAACGCCGCCAAATGAACGCCACCAATGAGCCCAATTCCAATGAACCCTGCTGCCTATCGCCCTTGCGCGATTCCCGCTCCATCGCCGCGCTGATCGATCACACCATCCTCAAGCCCGAGGCCACTCGCTCGGACGTCGAACGCCTCTGCAACGAAGCGCTGCAGTTGAATTTTGCTTCCGTCTGCGTCAATCCCGTATTTCTGCCGTTTGCCGCTGCCATGCTGAACGGCTCCGCTGTGAAAGCCTGCGCCGTAGTCGGATTCCCGCTGGGCGCCAACCTAACCGCCACAAAAGTAGCCGAAGCGCAAGCCGCCCTTCGCCACGGCGCCAGTGAAATCGACATGGTCATCCACATCGGCGCGCTAAAAGTCGCCGCGGACGACGCCGTCTCCGCGGACATCCGCGCCGTAAGCGATGCCGCCCACCACGCTGGCGCCATCTGCAAAGTAATTATCGAAACGTGTTTGTTGAATCAGGAAGAAAAAGAGCGCGCCTGCCGCCTAGCCGTAGCCGCTGGTGCCGACTACGTAAAAACCTCCACCGGCTTCGGCACCGCCGGCGCCACCGCGGAAGACGTAGCCCTGATGCGCCGCGTCGTCGGCCCCAACATCGGCGTAAAAGCCTCCGGCGGCATCCGCACCCTCGACGACCTGCTAAAAATGGTCGACGCCGGCGCCACCCGCATCGGCTCCAGCTCCGGCGTAAAAATAATAGAAGAAGCCCGCCACCGCTTCGGCGCCTAATCCGACATTTCACGCGTCTTTCGTCATCGTGCGTCACTCCACGATACCGGTGAATTTTTGGAGGGCAACGGTCTCTACAGGGAGGAAATGAGTTGTTCTACGGAGAGTTTTGCGTCCTGTAAAATCCTCTTCAGCGTACCGAAAGCAATTTCATCATGCATCGGCACCGTGACAGGCACCTTTTGGGGATCGCTCACATGCCGCAAACGAACGTGGCTGCCTTTCTGCCGCGCCACTTCGTACCCAAATTTCTGCAAGACGCGGATAACGTCCTTCCCCGAAACCACCGGCAATCGAGGATTCATCGCGTAATAACAACACTACCCACCAACACTTCTGCGGGATCGGCAATTACCTCGCCGCGACTCTCCATGTCCTCCAGTGTCAACTCAATCGCCTCCCGGATATTCGCCAACGCCTCTGACACTGTCTTCCCCTGCGAATACGTCCCTGGCAGCGACGGACACACCACCACATACCCGCCATATTCCGCGTCCGGCTCAAGAAACACCTTGTAGTCTCTAGCCACCACTTCTCGCATAGTATCGGCACCCAACTCTCCGCGCAACATCAAACGCTGCGCCAGCGGATTACAGCTCGGTCCGCTTCAGTTCCGCTATCATAGCAGCCCGGGGGACTGCGCCATACGCCCATTCAAGAATGCTGTGAAACGCTACCATTCAAATGAATACCATATAGTACTGAGTGTTGATAAGGTATTTAAGTCGTGCTATAATGTGCTATGAGATCCGCCCCGCGCCCTCTCTTGAGAGCCTTGCCAGCCGAATGCGGCACGAGTGCCATGCATCCGCCTACACGTACCCGGCAGTGTCCGTCGCCCCATCCCACCCCACAACTGCCGAACCGCGAAAAGCGCAGTCCTTTGTTTTCAATCGCTTGCACATTCTTTTCAATCCACAATTCCGCGTATCCCTATTATTTTCTGTCGTCTGCGCACTCTTTTCCGAAAACACACGGGGGTGGGGTGTCATATGATTTTGTGAGTACCGTTCCCCCGTAACCCCAATAAAATCAAAACGATCTGAGAAAATGAAAGCTAAACCAAATAGAATGAAAACGTTCCATGATACCCCCAGGGGGTGGGGTACGCCGTTCAGTCTCCCAACTCCATCCGCCTGCTATAATATGGACAGCCGCATGACCTCAGAATCCCAAGCCCAAGCCACCGTCGTCGAGACGCCGCCCAACATTCCCGCGGAGGTGCTCGCCACCCTCGCCGAAATCGGCGAAGAGGTTAACGCCTCCCTCGACCTGGACGAGGTGCTCGCCCGCGCCGCCGCGCTCATCAAGCGCCACATTGACTACGAAATTTTCGGCGTCCTGCTAAGCGAAGGCGACGGCAGCTACCTGAAACATCGCTTTGCCATCGGCTACCCGGTAAATCTCGCGGAAAACCTCCGCATCCCGTTCGGGCAGGGCATTACCGGCACGGCCGCCTCCACCGCGCATCCCGTGCGTGTCTGCGATACCGCCAACGATCCGCGCTACATCAACGCGATCGACAATGTCCGCTCCGAACTTGCCGTGCCGCTGATGCTCCAAGGCAAAGTGATTGGCGTGCTGGACGTGCAAAGTCGTCACGAGGCATATTTCACGCCCGATCAGCAGCGCATTCTCACGCTGCTCGCCAGTCGACTTTCCACGGCCATCGAAAACGCCCGCCTCTTTGAGCGTGTTCGCCAGCAAGCCAACACGTTGCTGCTGCTCAACGAAGTGGGCCGCGAGACCAGCTCGATCCTCGACGTGGAAGAATTGCTACGTCGCGCTGCCGAGCAGATCAAACGCGTCATCGACTATCAGATTCTCAGCCTGATGCTCTACGACGAAGATCAAAAAGTTTTTCGCCACCGCATCGATGTAAAACACGGCCAGCGCGCGCAAAGCAAACTGCGCGTAGCCGCCAGCGATGGCATCGTAGGAGCAGCCGCGCTCACTCGCGAAGCCGTAATCGTTCCAGACGTCACCGTCGACGATCGCTACTTCATGGTGAATCCCGAGACGCGCTCCGAACTCGCCATTCCGATGATTCACAAAGGCAAAGTCATCGGCGTGTTGGACCTGGAAAGCCCGCAGTTAAATTATTTCACGCAGGATCACGTACAAACGCTTTCCATCCTCGCCGCGAATCTGGCCGTCTCGCTGGAAAATGCGCGTCTCTACGAACAGGTGGCGCGCGATGAAGCCCGCCTCGACCGCGATCTGCAAGCTGCCAAGCGCATTCAAGGCGCGCTGCTGCGTCCAGTGCCCACCGAAGACTACGGCCTCGATATCGCTGCGCGATATCTTTCCGCGCGCGAGGTTTGTGGCGACCTGTACGAATTTCTGCGCTACGGCCCGCAACAACTCGGTATCGCTCTCGGCGACGTCAGCGGCAAAGGTACCGCCGCCGCCCTCTACGGCGCAGTGGCCATCGGCATCATGCGCAGCCTCGCGCCGCAAAAACTGCAGCCCGCCGAGTTGCTGCGCGAATTGAATCACGTGGTCGGCGAACAGCGCATTGAAGGCCGCTTCATGACCGCCTGTTTCGCCACTTGGCAAAAAGGCCGCCAGAAACTTCGCGTTGCCAACGCCGGCCAATCGCAGCCACTACTTTACAAAGACGGCCGCTGCGGCAAGATCGAACTCACCGGTTTTCCGCTTGGGAATTTTTGAAGAAGCCACCTACGACGAATGGGGCGTGACGCTCGCCGCCGGAGACATTCTGGTTTTTCATTCGGACGGGCTCGCCGAAGCCGCCAACTCTGAAGGTCAATTCTTTGGCACCACGCGCCTGCGCACCTTCATCGAGCAGCGTCACGAACTTACCGCCACCGAACTATCCGACGCTCTCCTTCGCGAAGTGGATCACTTCACAAACAGCGCGCCGCTTTCCGACGACCGCACACTGGTCATCGCCAAGGTGCGATGAGCGCCCGCCGCACTGCGACGAAGCCCGCGCCGGCCTTCGTCGATCCCACAACGTTCACGCCACACTTTGCGTGGCGGTCGCTGGGCGAAGCACGTCGTGTTCGACGCGGCGGCCGCGACGAAATCTACTGCGAAAATGTTTTGCTCTCCGATGCCGCGGAAAAGTATGGCACGCCGACGTATCTCTACAGTAGCGCAGCCATCACCGATGCGTACCGCGAACTCGATCGCGGTCTGCACGGCGTGCCGCACACGCTCTGCTTCGCGGTTAAATCCAACGGCAATCTCGCAATCCTCGAACGGCTCGCCAAACTCGGCAGCGGTTTCGATATCGTCAGCGGCGGCGAACTCTATCGCCTTGGTCAAATTGGTGTGCCGGGCAAGCGCATTGTTTTTTCCGGCGTCGGCAAAACTCGCGAAGAGATTCGCGAAGCTTTGCAATACCGCGCCACAAAACGCACTGCAACGCCGGGCATCTTGCTCTTCAACGTGGAATCCGAAGCCGAACTGGAAATTTTGCTGGAAGAATCGCAGCCGCGCCGAAGCAGCGCGGTGGTGCGACGCCCGCGGCTGCGATTCGCGTCAATCCCGATGTTGCCGCCGGCGGCCATCCGCACATTTCCACGGGCCGTCACGATCATAAATTCGGCCTCGATTGGTCCGACGCCAAACGCCTTTATCTCGCGCATAAAGCCAGCAAACATATTCGCTGGCAGGGCATCAGCGCGCACATCGGATCGCAAATCGTCGCACTGGATCCTTTCCGCGACGCGTTTTCTCGCTTGACCACTTACGTTAAAGAATTACGCAGTGCCGGAATCGAGCTGCAATATCTGGACGTCGGCGGCGGTCTCGGCACGCGCTATACCAACGAAAAAATCGCGACGCGCACAAAATACGCGAACATGATCGCTCGCGCCGCGAAACCGCTTGGCCTGCATGTCTTACTCGAACCCGGCCGCTCCATCGTTGCGGCTGCGGGCGTTCTGTTAACGCGCGTGATCTACACGAAAACAAATCGCGGGAAGAAATTTGTGGTCGTGGACGCCGCCATGAACGATTTAATGCGTCCCGCGCTCTATAACGCTACGCATCCCATCACGCGCGTGACGCGTACGACTGACGAAAGCCGAACGGCCGAACACTTCGAGCGCGTCGACATCGTCGGCCCGGTCTGCGAAACGGGAGATTGCTTCTTGCGTGATTGGGCGTTGGGAGGGGAAGTACGCCCTGGCGAAGTCCTGGCCATCTGGACCGCCGGCGCTTATGGCATGGCGCAATCTTCCAACTACAATGCGCGCTGTCGACCGAGCGAAGTTCTGGTCGAAGGCCGCCGCACGAAATTAATCCGCCGCCGCGAAACCCGCAAAGACTTGCTCCGCCACGATATTCGTACGTAGGAAAAAGCAGATTCCTCGCTGCGCTCGGAATGACACTGGTTGCGCAGGGCTGCGGGAGTTGCGGATTGTGCCAACTGCGTGCGTGGCTTAGAATGCAGAACGGGATGGAATACGCACGTATCGCTTGGAATCCTTGCGAGAAAAGAGCTGTTAACGGGTGAACACGCCTCCGATCACGAAAAAAATTGAACCGGCGAAGAAGCCGGATTTTGAGCGTTCGCTAGCCCGGCTGGAGGAAGTGGTGCGCAAGCTGGAAAGCCCGCAGCTTTCGCTGGACGATGCCATGAAATTGTTTGAAGAGGGCGTGGAGCTTTCGCGGGAATGTCAGAAGCAACTGGAAGAAGCAGAAGGACGCGTTGAGATTTTGCTGAAGAAAGCAGATGGCAAGATGGTGGCACAGCCTTTTGATCCTGAGCCGGAGACGGAATCGTGACCATGTGGCGTCCGGCGCAAGAATTCGCGAGACGCCAAGGCCAAGGCGCACAGACTAAAGTCTATGCCACAAAAGCGGCGCTTGCTGGCAGGGTCAAAGCGCGGGGAATGATTGGCCCTGACGGATCTACATTTCTTGCGGACGGCAGTTCCCAAACCTGATGAAACTTCCTGAATTTTTTGAAGAGGATCGCATCGCGGTGGATGCCGCACTGGAGAAACTGTTGCCAGCGGCAGAAACTCCGCCGACCTCTATTCACGAGGCCATGCGCTACAGCGTGTTTGCGGGAGGGAAGAGGATTCGGCCGATTTTGTGTTTGGAAGCCGCGCGAATTTTTGAAGCGGACGTCAGTGCGGCGCTGCATCCAGCGTCGGGAATCGAATGTATCCATACTTACTCGCTGATCCATGATGATTTACCCGCGCTTGATAATGATGATTTGCGGCGGGGCAAGCCGACCTGCCACAAACAGTTCGGCGAGGCTGCCGCGATTCTGGCGGGCGATGCGTTGCTAACGCTGGCTTTTGAGTTGGTGGGCGCGACGCCGGTGGATGCAGAACGGCGCGTGGCGATGTTGACGGAAGTGGCTACCGCGGCGGGGACGGTCAATGGCATGGTCGGCGGACAGATGGCGGATATCGAGGCCGAGGGTAAACGCATTGGCGCGAAAATGCTGGAGTATATTCACCGCTCGAAGACTGCGGCGTTGATCCGCGCGTCGGTAACGACGGGAGCACTTTGCGCGGGGGCGCCGGCGAAGGATGTGACGCGCCTGCGAAAATTTGGCGAGACCATCGGCTGGGCGTTTCAGGTGACGGACGATATTTTAGATGTGGAAGAGTCTTCGGCGGCGCTGGGGAAGACGGCGGGGAAGGATATTGCGCAACAGAAAGCCACGTATCCAGCGCTGTATGGGTTGCCGCGTTCACATGAAATTGCGAATGAGCTGGCGAACAAAGCCATTGCCGCGCTAGAGCCTTACGGCGAACGCGCCGCGCGGTTACGGGAGATCGCGGAATTTTTGGTTTTGAGGCGGGCTTGAGGATTTCAGCGAAGTCTATGTCCCGCCGACGGCGCCTAGAAGCGTAAACCTGCCGGGTTGCGACGGTTGTTTGAGACGCGGACCACGGCGAAAAAGCGGCGTTGCGCCCTTCGCGCGGAGCGCTCAGGGTGAACCGCACTCCAAAATGAACATGAGAACGAAGCGCATCGCGCAAACGGCTGGATGTGTTGCTGGTGGAGCGCGGGCTGGCGGAGTCCGCGCAGAAAGCGCTGGCGATGATTCTTGCGGGCGAAGTGCAGGTGGATGGGCAGCGTGCCGCGGCGGCAGGGGCGACAGTGGCGAGCGATGCGCGGATTGAGTTGAACAGCCGCGCACAGAAATATGTTAGCCGCGGCGGAATCAAACTTGAAGGCGCGCTGGAAGATTTTGCGATTGCGGTGGCGGGGCGCGTGTGCCTGGATGTGGGCAGTTCCACTGGAGGATTTACGGACTGCTTGTTACAGGGAGGTGCGGCGAGGGTTTATGCGGTAGATGTGAACGTGGAACAACTCGCCTGGGAACTACGGAAAGATGCGCGAGTAATTCGCGTAGAGCGCAATGCCCGGGAGCTGAGCCGCGCGGACGTGGCCGAACTGGCGGATCTGGTGGTCGTGGATGTGTCGTTTATTTCCGTGACCAAAGTATTGAGACCGGCTGTGGATTGTGCGCGCGGCGGAGCCGATGTATTGATTTTAGTGAAGCCGCAATTTGAATTGCGGCGAGAGGAAATTGGCGAAGGCGGGATTGTGAAGGACCGCGCGCTGCACGAACGCGCAATCACGCAGGTGCGCGAGGCTTGTACTTTGGTGGGCTTGCAGTGGCTCGATGTGCGACCCAGTAAGCTCGCGGGAGCTGAAGGTAATCAGGAATATTTTCTGCACGCGCGAAAAAATACGCAGGAGTAGAATTGCTGAGACATGCAGCCGTTACATTTTGAAAAAATAGGAATTATCGCGCGGCCACGCAAATCGAATCTGGCCACGATGGTACCGCCACTGCTGGAGTGGCTGGCGAAGCGCGGCATTGCCACGCTTTACGACGAAGAGACGGCGGCTTCGTTGCCCGTGGGTGCAGCGGCGGGAAGCACGCGTGAAGAAGTGGCCGCGGGATCGAAGCTGTTGCTGGTGCTGGGTGGTGATGGAACGTTGCTGGCAGCGGCGCGTGTGGCGGCGCTGCATGGCATCCCGATTTTGCCGATCAACATGGGCAGTTTGGGATTTCTAACCAGCTTCACGGTCGAGGAACTCTATCCGGCGCTGGAAGATACCTTGACGGGACGGTATTCCGTGAGCGAACGGGTAATGCTGAAAGTGGATTTGGAACGCGACGGGAAAATCATCGAGACGCAACGCGTTTTGAACGAAGCGGTAATCAATAAAGGCGCACTGGCGCGCATGATCGATCTGGAATTGCGCATCGATAAGGATTTTGTTTGTCGCTATCGCGCGGATGGATTGATTGTCGCGACGCCGACCGGCTCGACGGCGTATTCGCTGTCCGCGGGCGGGCCGATTGTACATCCAACAGTCGAGTCGTTCGTGATTACGCCGATTTGTCCGCATACCTTGACTGACCGGCCAGTGGTGGTGCGGGATTCGTCGTCGATTGAGATGAAATTGCTGGCGAATACCGAGTCGGTGTTTCTGACGCTGGATGGGCAAAAAGGAATTGTGTTGCAGGCCACGGATTTTGTGCGGATTGTGCGGGCGAAGGAAACGCTGCGACTGATTCAGCCGTTGAAGAAATCGTATTTTGAGATATTGCGGAATAAGTTGAAATGGGGCGAGGCTTAGGCTGGCGCGTTGCAGGATGATTCGTGCTCGCGATCAAAATACTTGTTAACTCGTACGCCCGGGCAACCTCGGGCGCAACATGTTGCTCCCCTACAAATGCTCGCGGGAAAGTAGTTTTCGAGCGCGGGCTTTCATGGCGGCGGTGCCGTTGCGGGATGCGGTTTCGAGGAACTCCGTTACGTCAGATCGCAGTTCGTCGTCTGCGCCGGCCAATTCCCACAATCCCTGCAACGCATGAGTTTTTACGATAGAGCTGCGGACCTGCAAGTACTCCTTCAATCGCTCCACCGCTCGCTGCCGTTCCTGGGGCGTCAACCGCAGCCTAGGAATCATCAGCGCCATATGCCACAGCACTTCCTGCTGCCGGCTTTCCCCCGCCAGTCCTAGGATTTCTGATTTGAACGGCTGCAGAAGCTTCGGTTTATCGTACGAAATCTTTTCCGCCGCGTCCGCTGCGCGCATGCGGATCATCGCGTCGTCGCTCCACATACATTCGAGCAATTCTGAAAACAGCCGCGGCTTACGGAGCACCAAGGCAACCGCGGAATTGGCGCGACCGAGAGATCTGCGATCTCCGCCCGCCAGCATCGAGGAGAAACGATTTCTCGCCGCGCTCTTACGCTTCGACAAGACCATTTCTCAGGGCTGCAGCGTTAAAAAATGACGGCGCGCCTGCAACTCGGCTGCGTCGCTGAACGGACGCCAAAATCTGCTTGCCTTCATACCAATAAGAAAACTGATCCGTATAATGCGAACTCCCCGGCTGGCCTGATTCCCCGGCGGTGATCAACAGCAGGGAATCATCCCAATTCGCCAAATCCGCCACGAAGCGCATCGCCGGCCCGTGATGCTGCGTCGCGGCCCGCACGCTGTAACGCGTGCCGGACTGCGGCTTCCCGGTGATGCTGAGCAGCCGTTTCAGTAAGCCTTCGCGCCCGATAGGATGCAGCATTTCCAGTGCATCAAAATTCTTCCATGCCCAATCTTCCACGTGTTCGCTGTGCGTTTGCTCCGCCATTTTCGCCACGCTCTCGTCCGCCGCGGCCGCCAGCAGTTCGTCATAACTCTTGAATTGCGCCGGCAGCCAATTTGACGGACGATCCGTCAAGGTTCTTTGCAGAAACGCCATACTTCGCCATTGGTAGAGACTCGTTTCGTTGCCCAGATAAGGCTGCAGCAACAAGCGCAGCGCCGCGCGGCGCGTGCCGTCGAGAAATGACACTTCGGGCGAATTCGCGTCCGCAATGCCATTCCAATCCTTGAGCCCCTCAATCAATTTCTTCGCGCGCGCATCCTTGGCTTGCACCTTCTTGGACGCTGCGAGCAGTTGCTCGCCAAGAAAAACATGCGGATAGGTGTAGGTATCCGTCTCGACTCTCAGCATGTCTTCGACGCGCAAATCGTGTTTGTCGTGCAGCAAATCGTAAATGCGCGCCACGCGATAGGGTTCTTCCCAGCGATCCGTCAAATAAGGTTTGTACTTTGGACCCACTACTCGCGCATTCGCGGTGACGATCAATCCGCTATCGGGATTGAAGGCCTGCGGCAACTGCTCGAACGGAATGTATCCTGTCCACTCATAGTCGTCGGTATCGCCAGGCACCGGCACTTCGCCATGCCCTTTCTTGCGTATGGGCACGCGCGCCGCCATGACATACCCGATATTTCCGTTTACATCGGCGTAGACGGCGTTTTGTCCCGGCCCCCAGACTTTTTTCATCACGTTGCGAAACTCTTCCCAATTTTTCGCTTTGCCCAAAAAATTGTAACTGTTCGCGAGTCCGCCGGGTTCCGTTGCCGTCCAGCGCAGCGCGTAGCGCTTTATCGCCTTCCTCTTGCACCACGGGACCGTGGCGCGTGAGGACCACGGGAAAATGTACGTCCGGCTGGCCCTTGACCTTGATGATTTCGTCGATGGTTTGCGCTTTTACCCACGCACCTTTCACGCGATATTCGTCGGGGGCTGCGGGATTAAATGTCTCGATGTATAAATCCTGCACGTCCGCGCCGTTGTTCGTGAATCCCCAGGCAATTTTGTCGTTGTGGCCGATGACTACGAGCGGCGCGCCGGGCAGAGTGAAGCCCTTCACGTTCCATCCCGGCGCGGTTAGGTGCAGCTCATACCAGATTGCGGGAATCGAAAGCTCCAGATGGGTATCGTTGGCCAGCAGACGGTTTTCCGGAAGCGGTGTGCGCTCCGCTGACCACCCAATTGTTGCTGCCCAGCCCACGGCGGATTTCGCTATTGGTGGTTCGCAAGAACTCCTGTACCGAAGGCAACAGTTGCGCGGCTGCTGACGTTGCATCGGGCGATGCGACTGGGCGCCGGCAACGCCGACGTCAGATCCACAAGAGCGCGGGTTTCGTCCACGTGCTGTGGCAAAGTTTCTGCCTTCAACACCGTATCCGGCTTCATGTCGTCATCGTCATCATCATCATCGTCGCCATCGTCATCGTTTTTCTTGTGCGCGCCTTGCGCTCCGTCGTTGGGCACGGCTGGATCGCCAATCACAAAATGATCCAGCGTGGCATCTTCCGCGAACAGCTCTTTGGCGCGCTCCGCACCGACGCGCTCGGTCACTTTCGCGCGCGCCAATTCCTCTTCCCACGTATCCGTGAGCGTCAGATACATGTATCCGGAAATTACCAGGGAGTCGGAAACTTGCCAGGGCCGCGGTTGGTAGCGCAACAAAGAAAATTCCAGCGGCAGGCGATTCTGATGTTGCTCGATAAAACGATTTATGCCGCGCGTATACGCTTCCATAAGCGCGCGGTTTCGGCATCCATCTGCGCCGCATCGCGCTCGGCCGCGCGGCTGAAGCCCATGGTGCGGAATCTTTTGTCAATTTGTAGCGTATCCTTACCCAGAATTTCCGAAAGCTCGCCGCGCGCCGCCCGCCGCAGCAAATCCATCTGCCAGAGGCGGTCCTGGGCCATCACATATCCTTCGGCTTCGACCATGTCCTCGACGGAACTGGCGCGAATGTGCGGCACGCCCCAGCCGTCGCGCTCGACGGTGACATCTTTTTGCAGCCCCGCGACCTTCACGGCACCATCGATTTGCGGCAACGGCCGGTAAACGTACCACCACACCACCGCGCACGCAGCGAGCAGCAAGACCGCTGCCACCCAGAAAAACCCGCGAAGCAACGCTCGCAAAATGGCTCCTCTTCTGTCTGGCCTGTTATTGATCGCGCAAATTTCGAGTGTAGAGTACGCCCCGGGCACAAGCAACCGATGTGCCAATAGGGAATGTCCAACCCCTCAGCCCAAATTTCCACCGACGATTCACGCAGTAGCCAAATAGCCGCGCAAATTGCAGCAAAACGAAATAAACCGGCGCCCGGAAAAAAAGTTCCGAGCGCCGGTTGAAAATTAAAACTAAAAATCCCTTTGATCGTTTCTTACGGTTTCTGTTCCCCTGGTGTTGCCGGCGCCGCGGACGCCGCCTTCGGGTCAGCTTTCGGCTGAATCGAGAGTAGCTCCACTTCAAACACCAGCGTCGAGTTCGGGCCGATGTCTCCACCGGGGCTGCGCGGTCCGTAGGCCAAATCTGCGGGTACAAAGAGTTCCCACTTCGAGCCCACGGGCATCAACTGCAACGCTTCCGTCCAGCCCTTGATCACTCCTCCCACGGGAAAAGTCGCCGGCTGCCCGCGCTTGTAAGAACTGTCGAATTCAGTCCCGTTAAGGAGCGTTCCTTTGTAATTGCAAACGACGGAGTCCGCCGCCGTTGGCTTCGGCCCCGTGCCTTGTTTCAAGATTTTGTATTGCAAGCCGCTCGGTAGAGCGACAACACCGTCTTTTGTTTTGTTGGCGGCAAGAAACGTGTCGCCTTCGCTCTTGTTTGCGGCCCCGAGCGCTGCCGCCTTTTCCCCTTGCGCTTTCTTCAGCTCGGCCGTTAGCGCCGTCAGAGTCGTTTTGATTTCTTCGTCGGTCATCAACACTTTGCCGCCGGCGACGGCGTCTCTGATGCCGCGCGCGAGCACAGTTGAATCGATGTCCACGCCGTCGTGTTTCATGCTTTTCCCGATATTCAAGCCGATCGCGTAGCTCTGTTTATCTTTTTCGGTTTTCAGGGTGAACGGAGGGTGCGCGCCAGCGGTTCCGGTCTTTGCCGTTCCCGTTTTCGGCGTGGTACCCGTGGTGCCCGAGCCGGTTTGTGCCTTAGGCGCCGGAGCCATAGTTCCAGAAGGTTGTGTCGCCGGAGTTTGCGTGGTAGCCGGGGCCTGCGTCCCCGAAGATTGCGCCGCCGTGTAGCCAGCGAACATCACGCTGGCCGCCAATAACATCCATGTTTTATTGAGTGCTTTTCGCATTCCTTTATTCTCACATCGCTTGACGGTTTGCGCAAACCCGCGGTTCCCGCGGTGCTGAATCTCAAAACTGATTTCCTGCGCTATTCCGGCGCATAGGTCCAGGTGGTACCGCGTTCGCGAATCTGCCGTGCATCCCCCGCGAACGCCGCACTGGTGCTGATACAATGAGAGTTCGACCATGGTGATTATCCCGGCGATGGGCCTGCATCTGTTTGCGGAACTGAGGGAACCTCATCGATGTTTGTAGTTCGCCTTATCGGGGTGTTGGCGCTTGTCGCGCTGAACGGTTTCTTTGCCGCCACGGAATTCTCCCTTGTTGCCGTCAGGCTTTCTCGCGTGCGCCAGCTGGTAGCCAATGGCGACGCTCGCGCCAGAATTGTGGAAGCGCTGCTCGGCGATTTACAGCGGGTGGTTTCCGGCGTGCAACTCGGCATTACACTCACCAGCCTGGCGCTCGGCGCCCTCGGCGAATCCACTTTGGCGAACGCGTTTCAGGATATGTGGTCGGGAAAACCGGGCACGTTTTCTGTGCTGTTGGCGCACGCCCTAGCCCTGGGCTGTGCTTTTGTGCTGCTCAGCGCTTTGCATGTGGTTGTCGGCGAACTCGTTCCCAAAACGGTGAGCCTCGCGCGCGCTGAACGCGTGGCGCTGCTGATTGCCCGGCCCTTTCGCTGGTTTCTCAACACATTTCACTGGGCGATCGCGCTGCTGGACAACATATCCAGCCTGCTGGTGAGAGCGCTCGGAGTTTCCGGAAAACACGGACACGGCGATCCGCACACCACCGAAGAGCTGCAAATCCAGATTCAGCAAGCCCGCGAACGTGGGCTCCTGGCTCCCGGCGAAGAGAAATTTATTTTGAGCGCTATCGAAATTGGCCAGATTCAAGTTCGCGAAATCATGATTCCGCGGCCGGACATGCACACGCTTTCCGTCGAAGCCTCGCTCGATGAAGTGATGCGTGCCTTCGCCACCACGCAGCGGTCGCGCATTCCCGTGTACCGCGGCACAGAGGATCACATTCTTGGTTTTGTGCACATCAAGGATATGCTCTGGATTCTTCTGGATCGCGAACGCAGTCTCGAAGATCGGCAAAGTCCGCCACCTTTTGATCTGCGCCGCGTGCTGCGCGAAGTTCTGATCGTTCCGGAAACCAAACCCGCTAGCGAATTGCTGCTCGAGCTGCGCTCTCACCACGTGGGGCTGGCCGTGGTGGTCGACGAGTTTGGCAGCATTCTTGGGCTGGTCACGCTCGAAGACATCCTGGAACAAATGGTGGGCGAAATTCACGACGAATTCGACGTTGTCGAACGCCCATTGACGCTAGCGGATGGCGCCGTCGTCTTCGACGCCGCGCTCAACGTTCGCGACCTTGAAACGCAATACAACATTACCATTCCGGAAGATCCGGCCTATGCCACCGTCGGCGGTTTCGTTCTCGATCAGCTGGGATTCATTCCCAAAGGTGGCGAAAGTTTCGATTTCGGCAACTCGCGCTTCACGGTCGTCGAAATGGACGGCAAGCGTGTGGCCCGCGTTAAAATTCAACTGCATCGCACGCTTCCCCTGGAAGGCAAAACTGTCGAAAATAAGACCGTCGAAACAAAAACTTCCGAGTCAGCTGCAAACGGCCCACACGTGACGGCAAAAACTTCTTCCAGTGCTGTTCCAACAGGACGCACGAAACGATCCGCGGCGCTCGACCAGTCGCCGCCGGAAAATCGTTCTTCCGAAAAACGGAACGAAACTCCGGCGTTACAGAAAATAACGTAAATGACCCGGAATCCACCGGAGTCCGCTCCTGAAGCAATTCCTCCAAATCGCGCGACACTTCACGCAACGTTTTCTGCTGACGATTCCCGCGCTCTGGCTGGTACTTACCCTGGTTTTCCTGATGATTCACATCGTGCCTGGCGATCCTGTCGAGCAAATGCTCGGCGAAGGCGCCGCGCCCGGCGAACTCGCGCAACTTCGTCACTCGCTCGATCTCGATAAACCTTTGCTCGCAGCAGTACGGCCACTATCTGAAACAGTTAGCTCATGGCGACCTGGGGCAATCGCTAAAATATCAAGCGCCGGTACGGCGCATCATTTTTGACCGTTATCCCGCCACGCTGCAGCTGGCCTTTCTTGCGCTGCTCGTATGCGCGGCTATCGCCATTCCGGCCGGAATTCTCGCCGCGCATCGCCGTGGGCATGCTGTTGATCGCGCGGTCGGCCTGTTCACGCTATTTGGTCTGGCCATTCCCAACTTCGCGCTAGGGCCAATTCTTATTCTGCTATTTTCCATCGAGTTGGGATTTCTTCCGGTGTCCGGACGAAATGGCGCGCTCAGCTACATTCTTCCCGCCGCCACTTTGGGCGCGGCGCTTGCGGCGATTCTTACGCGCATGGTGCGCGGTGCCATGCTGGAAGAACTATCCAGCGATTATGTGCGCACCGCGCGCGCGAAAGGTCTCGGCACCGCGGCGGTGTTGTTTCGTCACGCGTTCCGCAACGCGCTGATTCCCGTGATTACGATTCTTGGTTTGCAGTTCGGAACGCTGCTCGCCGGAACCATTGTCACGGAGACGATATTTTCGTGGCCCGGAATCGGCCGGCTCACTGTGCAAGCGATTTCCTCGCGCGATTATCCGCTGCTGCAGGGCTGCATTCTGGTAATTTCGGTTTCTTATGTGCTCGTAAATCTCCTTACGGACCTGCTTTACTCCTTTATCGATCCGCGGGTGCGGCTCGCATGAGCGCCATTCCCGCATCGCCGCTGCAGACGGAGCCGTCGCTGCCGGAAGCCCGGAACAATGTGCATCTCGCTGCGCTCCGCCAATTCCTGGGGCAGAGTATTCTTGCACGCGTCGGTTTCACCGTCGCGATTCTACTGTTGCTAGCCGCACTTTTTGCACCGTGGATCGCGCCGGCCGATCCCGCCGCGCAGGATTTGCCGTCGCGCCTTGCAGCGCCTTCGCGCGCGCATTGGATGGGCACCGACGAACTTGGACGGGACATTCTTTCGCGCGTGCTTTACGGTGCGCGCGTTTCCTTGCTCGTGGCGATCAGCGTGGTTTGTGGTTGTGGGTCGATCGGTCTGGCGATTGGAATGCTCGCGGGCTACGCGGGTGGCTGGTTCGATCGCTTTGTGAATCTGCTGCTGATCAATGCGTTTCTTTCATTTCCCAGGAATTTTATTGGCGATAGCGTTTGCCGCATTTCTCGGTCCGGGAATTGAAAAAGTGATTTTTGCGCTGGTGATTACAGGATGGGCCGGCTACGCGCGTTTGGCGCGGGCGCAAGTGCTCAAAGTGAAGGAGCTGGAATTTATTCTGGCGGCGCGTTCATTGGGGGCATCGCACGCGCGCATTTTGCGCCGCCATCTGCTGCCAAATATTTTGCAGCCGATCTTAATTCAGGCCACCATCGGCATGGCCGGCGCGATTCTGGCGGAGTCCACGCTGAGTTTTCTCGGCCTTGGGGTGCTGGCTCCTTTGCCCAGTTGGGGCGCCATGCTGAACGACGCGCGCAACCATCTTTTTGATGCGCCGCATATGGTGATTTTCCCGGCGCTGGCGGTAATGACCGCGGTACTGGCGTTCAACCTGCTTGGCGACGCCTGGCGCGACTGGCTGGATCCGCGCACACGCTCACAAATGGCTGCGCTCGATTCGAGCCGTTGAAATTCCCGCAAACATCTTCAGGTATTACTACAGGTCGCGAAACTAGGGCGTCAAGAGGACCGCAGCGCCGCGGCCGATGGCCAAGGCTTGCGCGGCATTTCCTTTGTTTACGGCGATTTCGATATAGCCGCTGGAGCCCACGAAGGCGACCGGTTCAGCTTTAGCGCCGCGCGCGAAAGTGTCCACCATTTTGGTGATGGCGTGGGTGCCGACTTGTAAATTGATGGTGCCGCTGGTGAGCGCGGCTTCCGGGATATCCGCGGCACGAAAATTGGTCAACAGATTGCCGAAGGAATCCACGCGCATGACCACGCCTTTGATGTGACCGTTGGAAGCTTTCGGTTTGGGCATGGCAAAGCGCTTGAAGTCCGAAATTTCGTCGCCCATGCTGCCGATTTGCGCGCCCTTGGCGAGCCATGCAGCGACGGGCGCAAAAATATCGCGTCCATGAAACGTCTTGCTGAGCGGCTGCAAATAATAGTGTTCGACGTTGGCATGCCGCGCGACCACATCGGTTTCGCGTTCGTAGATTACGGAAAGCACGCCATTGTCTGGCGCCACAAAATACTGATTGCCGGCGCTGACGAGCAGCGGGCGGCGTTCGGTGCCCACGCCGGGATCAACCACCACCACGTGAATGGTGCGCGCGGGAAAATAGGAATACGCCGAGCCGATGGCCAGCGCGCCATCGAGAAGATCGAAAGGATTTACCTGGTGCGTGATATCGACGACGGTGGCGTCCGGAACGATTTTGAGAATGACGCCCTTCAACGTCCCGGCGAGATGGTCGTTGGTGCCGTAGTCGGTCGTCAGGGTAATAATCGAGTTGGCCACTGGGTGCTCCCACCTTGGAGGAGTAACGGAAAGCGCGAAGCGGGGAGGCGCTTCGTCACTCTTGACGCTAACGGAGCGGCGGGGCGGCGTCAACCGTGGGGGCGAAGGACGCTGCGCAATCGGCAATGGGCCAGAATGCCAGGTCGCGGGAGGCTGTCCGGAGAAGTCTACGGCGGATGCCTGATAGCGGGGCTGCCGCTCGCCGACTATTGAACGTCAAATACCTGCAACTCCCCTCGATAAATGCGTGCGATTCTTCGACCATTGGGCGAAAGAGCAGGGACAACGGGAAAACCTATGAAGGGACGCGGATCGTCATCCAATTCAAACCGCTTCTTACCCGAATTAGTTTCGACAATGACTAATCGTTCGAAATTGCGGGATCTGCTGTCCTCGATATCGTACCAATGCAGGATTTTGTTCCAGCGCGTATAACCAGTGTCGTAGATACAGAATTGCGAATCCGAAGATGACGCCGTGACTACCTCCGTCCCGTTCCACCACGGAACTATTTCCATGCGGTAATCCACTTTGCCATCGAGCGTCGCAATGGCCATGCTTGTTTTGGAGTCGAATACAGTGATCATTTTGTCGTTCAAGAATTGGGTTTGTATGCCACCAAAAGGCAGGAGAACAAAAGGAAGCGCTCTCTCCGGTATTCCGCGCAAATCTAGGTATAGCTTACTTTCGCGCTGCAAGAGTAACCCGGTGTGTCGCCGGGTATTACCGAAATATTCTTATCTGTAAATCTCTCTAGCTCCTTTAGCGAAGATGAGTCCAACACCAGGCTGTCCGTCCCGGGGTAACCCCCTACAGCCACTCTTGTGCCAGCTGGCGAAACCGATATCGATCCTTTAGTTGGAAGAGGTGGGCCGCAGGTAAGTTCAGATGAACACACCCTCAAACCTGATTCTGTAAGAGCGACGAACTGTCCGTCCCGCGTCGCTTTGACTGCACCTTGCTTCTTGGCCACATCTAGCTCGATCGTTCTCAATGAGGAGTGCCGCGAGATATCAAAGAGCAGGAGCTTGGATTTCTGCTCCTCTGACTGATTTATCGATACCAGCACGAGATCGTCAGACAGAAAATTCAAGTCGGTGAAGTTGGGGACTAAGCGGCTGTCAGCTTCTATGATGTAACCGAATTGACGAAGATCTTCGCGAAATATTTGCGGCGGGCGGGGGAAAAGCGCGGGGTGACCGCATGAACAGATAAACATGACCGTCATAAAAGAGATTGGATACCGTAGAAGCGAGTGGCGCATGCGTTGCCGCCGGTTCTTGTGTGGACTTAGCACAACGAGGCAGAAGAGCGAAACCAGAGCACACGTCGTGCGATTGTTGAGTAGTTCCTTCATTCTTTTGGCTCTTGATCGAGCGGAAAACGGAAGAGCCGATGGGCGGCTATGAACCCGGCAGCCAACTCCAGCAGCATGAGCAGAGGCCAAAGCCCAACGGGCACCCACGCTATCATAGCTACGACGGTGACGCCGTGGATACACATCCAGGCTATAAAGAAAGCCACAAATGAAGGTCGTTTGAAATAACCGCGAAATTCCTTTCCCACGATAGGAAGAAGGAAAATGGAATTCCACGCAAAGAAGAACCAGGCTGGATTGGTATGATAAATTTCTCCAAATATGCCTGCGCCGACGCCAGCGGCACAAACGAGTAGCCCGGCGCCGATGAGTAGGGATCTATCCCAGAGTTTGCTTCTAAGGGGCGCTTTCATCTTTTCACTCGTTCCAAACCGCACGTTCGGATTTCTATGGAAACGAAGACTAACGGAAAGCGTCCGGCTGCCCCGTTCGTTAAGGCCTGAAGGGAAATACGTGGATCGCCGACCGAACTTCAACAGTCCCGAGAATCGCGACCAAAACGAAAAGTGTCGTGACTGCCTTTAGCCAGAGAGGGAACGCTCTTTGCAGGACTAGTATCAAGTTGCAGAGAACAGCCGCGGCGCAGATAGGGGCGCCGAGATTGAACACGAAAACGAACGCGATGCTGACGGCCCCAGCAAGGTCAGGGTTTCGAAGCGTGTACGAGTAAATAGTGTTTTGGACCTCTACGGGCATCATCGCCCGCACCGCAAGAAATGTGGCAGGCAGGCACAAGAGAATAGTCAGTATCGAGAGCGATGCAAGATTTATCGTTCGCAGCTTCGAAGGTCGTGATTGCGTATGGGGTAGTTCCACTTGTGCCTCGGTCAGTCGATTTGCTATTGCTCGGGACTGGGTTGACGTATTCATCTTAATCCGGTGCCTCACAAAGTTGGTTTTGCCCGTACGTATTTGTTTCGGTGCTGTGAAACCCGAACCCCGGGGACAGACGGGGCGTTTCTTTAGTTTTCCTGGGCGTGGGTCACCTGGCGCGAGTCATCGTGGCGGGGATGCGGCATCATGTTACGCAACGAGGCAATGCCCGGCAATTCATTTTCACGACGACGCGGGCCGCGCCACGGCGCTGTCACTCGAGTGATGATAGATTCTATGCCATGAACAACTTACTTAATTTTCCGCTGATTGTTATCGTTTCGTCGTTCCTGGTGATGTATATCTCGGCGCGGCTCGGATTTCAATTGCGCAAACGACTACCGCAAGTGGCGGAAGACGCGCACCGCGATCTCGATCTGATCGTTGGGGCGGTCCTAACGCTGCTCGGCCTCATCGTCGGATTCAGCTTTTCGATGGCGACCAACCGGTACGACCAGCGGAAGAACTACGAGGAAGCGGAGGCCAACGCGATTGGGACGGAATACGTGCGAGCAGATTTGCTGCCCGCGAAGGACGCGGCGAAAGTGCGCGTACTTCTGAAGGAGTATCTCGAGCAGCGTATTTTGTACTATCAAGCGAATGATGAAAAGAATCTTCAGGACGTCAATATCCGTACGGCGCAACTGCAGGCGGAGCTTTGGGCCGCGGTAGAGGCGCCAGCCGCGGCGCAACCAACGCCGGTGATCGCGCTTGCGGTTTCTGGAATGAATGACGTCTTGAACTCTCAGGGATACACCCAAGCGGCATGGTGGAATCACATCCCCATTGGCGCGTGGCTACTGATGGGAGGGATCGCCATTTTTGCCAATGTGTTGATCGGGTATAGCGCGTACCGCACGGCGGGACTCAGCCGTGTGCTGATTCTGCCGATCGTTCTCTGCGTGGCGTTCTTTCTCATTGCGGATATTGACAGTCCGCGCAAAGGCATCATTAAGGTGCGGCCACGAAACTTGACTAGCCTGGCTCAGTCGCTGCAGCACTAGACGCAATAGGGACCTGCACCGGCACTCGCACGTTCTGAAAAAGCTTGACCCGCGAGATGCGGGGCCGTACCATCCAGCCCGGTCTCATACCATCGGCACACCTAGCCGGCCGTACGGACTCCGAGCGCGCTCATTCGGTGACGCATCATCTTTTGGATATAGGGTATCGGGCGCTGAGGATTTATCGATGATCTTAAGAATGACGGACAAGGAAGTAAATGGCGTGTCGGTGGTGACACTGGACGGCCGTATTGTTTTGGGCGAGGAGAGCCATTTTCTCCGCGAGAAGCTGAAGGGCCTGATCGCGGCAGGAAAGAAGAAAATCGTCCTGAACCTGGCCGACGTCAGCTATATTGACAGCGCGGGGCTTGGCATTTTGGTCGCTTCGTATGTCAGTGCCAGGAATCAAGGCGCGTCCGTGCGTCTCTGCCAGCTGAGCAAAAAATTCCACGAAGTGATGCAAATGACCAGGATACTGACAATCTTCGATGTCTACGATACGGAAGCGGAAGCAGTGAACAGCTTCTAGAGCTTCGCCGCCACAAACATCTCAAAGATTCGTTCGCGAGTCGCTGCGCTTTAGTTCGCGGGCACGTGGCGAACTTTCGTGGCCTGCGAGCCGGGAGCCGGCTCTGGGACTGGTTTAGGCATGTCCGCATCTTTGAAACGCGGGACCTGCTGATCGGCCATGGCCAGCGCGTATACCGCCGAAGCAATTTCCACCGCACCTTCTCTCACGTCTTCTTCATAGATGCGCTCGTAGGTGTCGAGATTGGTGTGGTGAGTGAAGGAGCCATAGTCAAAGGGATCCTGCGCCAAGCCGATGCCCGGCAATCCCGCATTGTTGAAGGATGTGCTGTCGGTGCCGCCGGTGCGACGACTGTCGGACGACAGGGTGCCCATGAATCCCCAGTCGGCGAACTGCTTAAAGGATTGGTCAACCATTTCGGTTGCGCCCGCAGGCCCGAACACGCTTGCGCCGCGCGGCTTGCCGGTGCCCGAATCGATGTTGAAGTAGGCGTCCAGCTTGGCGTACTCCGATTTTTGATTTTCGAAGCTGCCGAAATGCTGCTGCACGTAGGCGAGCGAGCCAAGCAGCCCTTCTTCTTCGCCGCTCCACAATGCGACGCGAATGGTGCGCCGAGGCTTCACGTGCAGTGCCGCGAGAATCCGCACCGCCTCGAGCATCATCGCCGAGCCGATACCGTTGTCGGTTGCGCCGGTGGCGTCGTGCCAGGAATCGTAGTGGCCGCCGAGCATCACCACTTCATCTTTCTTGTCAGTGCCGGGAATTTCTCCAATGGCGTTGTAGACCGTGGTGCCCTCGGGATATTCCTTGTTCTGAATGTTGATGCGCAGCGTTACCGGGGTGCCATCGTCCATGATGCGCGAGATGCGGCCGTAGTCTTCGTTACGCATCACCAGTGTGGGCACCGCTCTAGTCCAATCATAGGTGCCATTCTGCTGCGCGACGATCACGCCGTGCGCGCGCGCCGCGTCGTTCACGCGCACCAGCGCGCCATTATCGACGAGAAACTGGTCCACCTGGCGCGAAACTTCTTGCCGCGTTAGCTGGCCTTCGGGAAGCTTTGTAGGTTCAGGAAAGCGCGGACGCGGGCTTTTCGGATCATAGCGCGACTTCCATTCCTCTTCCGGGCGCCGCATGGCCGCGGGGTGCATGTCTTCCGGCACGTCTACATGTTTGCCGACGAACACAATCGCGTCGCGGACTTTGTCCTTCATGGAATTCAAATAGGCATCGAGCTCAGCCTGGGTGGGTTGCTTGGGCTCAACTGGCTTAGCAGGTGCGGGCATGGGCGGTGCTGCCCATTTCGGTTCCGGTGGTGGTGGCGCGCTACCGAAGAAATTGAATGCGGGAGCTATGGGTGGCGCCAGTCCTGGCGGATCGAGCCGAACAACTTGTGCCGTGACGACGCCCTTGGTGCTGGGAGTCCACGCCAGCGGCTCGACCATAAGCTGGCCGTGAAACGGCGCCACCGCGTCCGCTAGCAATTCGATGTTTTCCCAGCCGGACACGGGCGTCGCCGCAGTCGGCGGCTGAAAAATCCACGGCTCGAGGTGGGTGTTCAGCAGTCCCCACGAGGCCATGGTGGTCACCGCCCAGTCATCGGCGGCTCTCAAATTCGGCGTGCCCGTCACGCGCGGCCCGTGTACGTCCGCGATCTCGTGAATAATCCACATGATTTTCGAGTTGTTCGTTTCTTCCGCGCGTATCTGCGCGTACACTTCGGAAACTTCCGGAGCCTGCGCCGACATCGGTATCGCCGCCAGCAATAACAACGCCGTCAGACACGCCAACACTTTGACCACATTTCCTCCTGGACGAAGCAATTCATGTTCTCGAATCATGCGAGGGATTTGACCTCGATTCTACGAAACCAGATTTCCGCGAATTCTATTTCGATGGCAATCTTACCCCGCGTCAATGGGATGAACTGGCCAGGATTTTGCGGATCGGGTTGCTCCAATTTAGACGCGGCATTCACCGTTCGACCGTTGATAATGTGCGCCGAGCGGTCGCCCTGCCAGATAACTTCCACGGTATTCCAGCCGTCCAGGATTTCGAAGTCTCCGTCCTTAATTTTTCGGAAGCTCGATGGGTCGAACTTGCCTGCAGGGGTCGGCTCAGGAGCCGGCACTCTTCTCGCCGGCGGCGGCGCAGGCCATCCGTTGGGAGTGAGCGTCTCCCCGAAGAGTCCGGCGTAGTGTTCATCCTGAACACCGCGCGTGCCCACCATGAAATAGTCGCCCACATCGCCTTCTTCAATCTGGCATTCAACGCACGTGGGCCAAACTTTATCGGGGCCTACCAAGGCATAGAGCAGGCCGTTATCGCGTTTCGAGTAGAGACGAGGAGCAAAGCGTTTCATGCCCCATTTATATTCCACGCGGATGTGGACATTTTCAAATTCCTGGTTCGTGGCTAAATATCCGGGCTCGGCGGGTTCCCCGCCTTCTTCGTTACCCATGATGTGGAGCATGCTTTCTTCCATGACCACGATGTTTCGTTTTTCCGCCACCCCCTTGCCAGACTTCTGCAGCATGGTGTACCAGCCGCTTAAGTCTTTGCCATTAAGCAATGAAACCCAGCCGTCGGCACCGCTCGGCGGCAAAGCTGGCGCGGCGGACTGGGCGAAACTCTGCGCGTGAAACAGCAAAGGGCTTGCGACGGCGGCGGAGCCTGCGAGTAAAAAATTGCGGCGGTTCATTATTCCTCCTTGGGCAGCAAGGTTACGATGGCTGTTGGAGACGCGCGATTGTAACGCATTCCGATGGGTTTGCGTTTCAGTCGAGAAAGGTTTCTGTTCGCATGAACGATACCGAGGATCAAATTTCGCAACGTCGTTCTTTGCATGCGTGGGTGGAACGGAGCGGTTGTTCCGACGCAGCGAGTACGGGTACAATCAGTGGGAGCAAAGCGGGCGTCGTACAATGGCAGTATAGAAGCTTCCCAAGCTTCGGACACGGGTTCGATTCCCGTCGCCCGCTCCAGATTCCTCGATGATTCTGTTGTCCTTACGCGCTGACCACTTTGAATAGAGCTTTAAAACAGGGCGTTTCCGATTAGTTCCAACCCGTGCAAAAAAACGTCGGCCAGGTCAAGTCTGTGTCATCGTATGCAGGCTGCGGAAGTCACTCAGCTGTGCCGTTTTGGAGCACGGAATGCCACAAATCCACCACGTCGCGATCCTGATTCCATTGCTGGTTGGCACATGCGTGGTGCTATGTACGATCTTTGTCCACGGGTTGGCGGTGAGCGCGACGGTAAGCTTCGTTCGCCGTGAAAATAACCGTGGCCTCGCGGGTAGAATCTTTTGGATTGACCTTGCCATTGTTGCGCAGGCGATGTTTTTCGCGCTCGTGGCGCACTTGGCGGAAATCGCCTTGTGGGCAGTACTGTTCGTAACCTGCGGACAATTTTCAGAATTCGGGACCGCGTACTACCACTCCGCGGTGAATTACACCACCTTAGGTTACGGTGATTTGATTATGAGCCCTTCCTGGAAATTGCTGGGACCGCTGGAAGCAGCCGATGGATGCTTAATGTTCGGCGTCTCGACCGCGATTGTATTTGCCATCGTCCAAATGTTGATCCGTCGTCGGTTTGCGGATCTCAGAGACTGAGCACGTTCGGAGCAAATCAAAGAAATCCTCGCCGGCTCCAGAATCTGAACGAGTTAAATCGTTTTTTGTTTTCCCCAAACTCAATGCCTTAGAACGGGTGCCAGCCATCGTTTTTGTAAACAGGCGCATGGGAGTTCTAGGACCTGTTCGCAGTCCCGACGATTTCCACTTCACGGTCCATGCAGGGGGTGTCATAAGAACTTTTCACATACCTCATCACGTACCTCATTTTCTTTGAGTTCTTACGGCCAACACAGTATCGCGCATTTTTTAGAGATCCTTAGAATTTCATACAGATTTTCGGCCATGTTTTGATTCCAAAAATAAGGCACCGCTCAAATCCGCTCCCGCTAGGCACGCGTTAGGGATGAAAGAAAAAGGGATGAGCAGGGAAAGGGAAGTGTTATGCGCACTGCGATTCGTTCGTTATTGTTTTCGTTGGCTGTGCTGATTTTCGCCCACGTTGCATCCGCTGATATCGGAATCGGTATTTCCGTTAGCTTTGGTCCCCCGGCTCTTCCCGTCTACGAGCAGCCAATCTGTCCCGCGGATGGGTATCTATGGACGCCTGGGTACTGGTCTTACGACAACGATGGCGGTTACTACTGGGTGCCCGGCACGTGGGTCCAGCCACCGCAGGCCGGCCTCCTTTGGACTCCCGGCTACTGGGGTTGGGGGGACAGCGCGTTCGTTTTCCATGAAGGATATTGGGGCCCTCAGGTGGGCTTTTATGGCGGCATCAACTATGGTTTTGGCTACGTCGGTAATGGCTACGAAGGAGGTCGGTGGGAAGGTGGCCAATTCTCTTACAACACTTACGTGAATCACGTGAACACTACCGTCATTCACAACACGTATAACACGACCGTCGTGGTCAACGACACTCACGTGAGCTACAACGGTGGGACAGGTGGCGTCGCAGCGCGTCCTACGCCGCAGCAAGAGTCCTACGCCAGCCAGCATCATACCCCTCCCGTAGCCGCGCAAACGCAGTAGGTTCAGGAGGCCCGTTCCAACCCTCAACTACGCGCTTCGACAAATCAGGGCAAGCCACCGATTGCGGCGACCGCAAAACCTGGCGACTTCAAAACTAACGTCGTGGCCTCCAAACAAGCAGGCGGGGAATATAAGGCTCCTCCGGCGAGTGCCGCACACGCCAATGAAGTCCGCCCAAGTGCTAACGAAAAGCCTCCGGCAAATGAAAACCGTCCCGCTGAAGAAAAGCGTCCGGCTACAAATGAGACACGTCCTGCGACAAAGACTGAGACGAACCCGGCACCCAAAGAAGAGAGCAAGCCTCCTGCCGAGAAGCCTGCACCCAAAGAAGAGGGCAAGCCTCCCGCCGAGAAACCCGCACCCAAAGAGGAGAGCAATCCTCCAGCTGAGAAGCCAGCACCGCGAGAGAAGAGCAAGCCTCCCGCCGAGAAGCCAGCACCGCGAGAGGAGAGCAAGCCTCCGGCTGAGAAGCCAGCACCGCGAGAGGAGAGCAAGCCTCCCGCCGAGAAGCCTGCACCGCGAGAGGAGAGCAAGCCTCCCGCTGAGAAGCCTGCACCCAGAGAAGAGAGTAAGCCTCCGGCTGAGAAGCCTGCACCGAAAGAGGAGGGCAAGCCTCCTGCCGAGAGAGCGAACTGATCCCTCCGCGATTAGGTCACTGCACCTCCCGGAAGTAATTATCAGTTGCTCGAGCCCGGTTTACCGTTTTCCTGTTCGGTAAGCCGGGTTCTTGCTTGCTCCGTCGCCTCGAGTAGCGGCTCCGTCCGCCTTCTCCACGACCATGTTCGGCAACCTGTTCAAGAAGTGGACGACCCAGCGGAAATGCCCGATTCTCGACGTTCCCCGTCATTCTCGTCGTGGCGGGTCGGGCACGGTGCTTCGACATAGTGAATAGGACCTAGTTATTAACCGGGATTGCGCTCGCCGTACGTTCCCGTAACGTTGGTGCAGGTGAAACTTGTGGCCGCTTGGGTTCTAAGGTGTCCGAATTGCAAGGGCGAATTTGAACACGCCAAAATAGATGACACGAAACTCGCCGAATTTGTGCATCCGAGGAAGCCGGTTTTCCCGCACGAGGGACTCGAAATCGATTGCCCAGATTGCGCGAATAAACGTGTCTACCATCAACATGAGTTGAGATATCGCGCCTAGTGGATCTCGGGAAAAGCGTCTGACGGATGGCCAAGAGGCCTCAGCTGGACTGCCCAGTAAGCTCCTACATCCGTCTCAATAACCTTGCGGATCGGAATTGTGAAGCGATACGCATCGGGTCACATGGAAGCGGCCATCGCCCTCCTCTTGACGGGCGCATCAGTGCCGCTTCTGAAATTCCAGTGCTTATGATTGACGCTGACCGACGCCACGTCTTCGGGTAGGAAAGGAATTTCCTTATATCCGCGAACCTCGATGATATGTCCTTCACTGACGGCGACCTGCTCGAACAACCGGCCATCTCGTAGTTGCACCGAAACTATCTTGTAGCCCATGCCCGTATCTTTAGCTCCATTCAGGTAATCTGCGCATTTGGTCGGAATCGGAAATAGTTGTTTCATATGGCACCTTTTGATTAGAGGGGGAGACAGATACTACCCGCTAGGCGCTGTCTTGTCTACCATCGGCGAATACGACCCAACTCGCATCTTAGATTCCCGTCCGCCCGCTTATTTTGAATGGCGCTCACCATCGTTTCCGTAATTTCTTTCAGCCCCCGACTCTTCACGAGGATCCTTCGAAACAAGCAATAAACAACGTTGGCAGCAAAGCTTCAACCGAGTACTCTCTAATCGCCGTGATGGCGCGCATTCAGGAGAGATGTATTTCGTTTCTCTCGGGTTGAGAGCACAACGCGCCATTGCGGCATTACTACCCACACGCAATCGGGTTAACATCCCCAGCACTCGCTTTCACCACGTCCAGCCATCTCTTCCGTAGTCTTTCAGCCGCCTCCACGTTCGGTTGCTTCATTCCAAATCTCTGCGAAACGTTTCTTTTTCGATTGATACCATTAAGCGTGGGCCGACGTCGTGGTCGTTCGAAGGCACGCCATGCCCGAACTGGCGCTATACTTCGCGCTCGGTCTCGGGTGGCCATCGCTCGACCATCTAATTGAAGAGATTGGTCGTAGCCAGCAGTCGGCAGGGCTCGAACCGGGGTAAGAACAGTGTGGAGGATTAGTTGAAGAGAAACCACATCCCCGGCCTTCTCGATGTGTTTGAAGTCTCCGACCCCAAGGACATCGAAGCTGTGAACAACGATCCACGTATGGATCGTCAATTCGATTCACGGACTTGCCCGTTCAACTGGCTTCTTCTCAAACGCTCTTTGAGTGCGTTGTCGTACGCGGGGAATCGCTTTCCCACGATGAAGCCGCGCGATTCCATGCCGCGCAAGTCGGATCAGCAGGCGTTATGGAACCGACTCAGTCTTAAAGTGCCTCACGTGAAACTCGGACCTGAAGAGCTTGAGCCGCTGTCACACTGGGTTAGAGGAAATGGCTCTGAAGAATGCTTAGGTCCGCAGGCACAACAGATTTTGGGCCGCCTATTTTCTGATACGTTCGTCGCGACTCCCGAGAGTTGGGACGCGGCGATTACTTTGGTCAGAGCTCCCCGTTCATCCAACGTTCTCAAGCTGATCTGGTGGGGCATAAGCGGCAAGGTTAGGCGCGCAAAACGGCAACTTGCGGGCATGGTGAATAATGATCTTTCTGGAGTGAACGCGATTGGTATCGCGGTACACAATCTTGTGAATAGCTTGCGCCGGATGAGGGCAGTCTATTCGGACAAAAGCCTTCGGCTTACATTGTCGCCCGTGGAAGCTGTCAATCGATGCCTCGCCGCTCCAGTTAGCATCTATCGGCAGGCAACGGTTGCTGGCGAGCTGAAAGGCAATCCGTTCTCGAAGAACTCCTTATTTATTCTCAATATCGGGGAGGCAGCCAAGATGGAAGGCGCGGGGAACCTTGTTTTCATGAGAAACAGTTGGAGCGGTTGTCCCGCTGAGGAATGGATTCCAGCGATGCTCGAAGGCGTATGGCTGCGTGCCAAGGCTCAAGATTGAGTGACTTTAAGAAGCGGACGCTCATGTGTCTTGGAATTGTCCAGGCGTATCACGCGAGTCTTCAAGAATCCTGATTGGGTGACGGCGAAGAACTCTCGGTAGACGGCACATCGAGATTCGATTCGTAACCTATACGTTGATACTGTTCGTGTTTGCTGCGTTTCCATCCCTCGTATGATTGGCGCATTTCGCGAACGCGCTCTTGCGTAACTGTTCCGGACTGCAAAGCGGTCAGCATGATGTCGCACGCCAATATCGTGTCGCGTAAATCACGGCGTTCTTTGCAGGCGGGAAGCACATCAGCCAAATATTTAGCTTCCAGACGGGTCAGCGAGAGTTCCAGTATGAGGGAGTCAAGAACGACCCCGGCAGTGGCAGGGAATGAAGGCATATAAGAAGAACCCTGCCACGCTTAGAATGTTGCGGTTCGTTGTGGAAAATGTCCTACGCAGATCCGGTCTGAGGATTTCAACCCTATGCGTCCACGGAAACGATAATGATGCCCAGGCTGCCCTCTATTACCGGACTTCACCGCTGATACTTACCACGAAGTTGTCACCGGTCTTGGTCACTTTGGCAGGAAGTTCAATCGACTGCTTCCCTCGTATCACTACCAGCTTCAGGTCAGCAGACGCGGAGCAAACCGAAGTTTTCCCATTTCCCGAAGCGTCGATAGAGATGTTATCTGACGGAGCTTGGGGATCGCAGGCGGTGAGGCTTATCGTGCCAGTGAAATTCTCGGGTGCGATGACCGTGATCCGTTCGGCAGCCTTCTTGGCAGCGCACGAGACGAGAAAAAAAGAGAAAAAATCGTGAGACACGTATTTCTGACGTGCGTGGGACGCATGCGCGGAGAATAACACGGACACTATCCACGGCAATAACCATCTAAGAGTTACACGCCTTAATTGGGACCTTGGTCATCGAAACGCTGAAGTTGGCGCCGCACTTGAATTTCCGCCAGCAGCCAGTCCTGCAAAGCTGGGTTCTCTTTTCGTGCGAGGTAGATTTCGTAGGCACGCTGCTTGACGCGTTGTTCTAACGACGCGTCCGTCGCGTGTTTCAGGTTTCCATCTGTTTCTACGCATTTAGTTTCCATATCTTCTCTCGAAGCTCCAAACTGCCGAGACCATTCTTCGGCGCAATCTTCATGTAAGAACAACTCGATAAACAAATCCTCGTTTACTTGGTAAGGCACACCAAAACCATTCTGAAGCGTCACCGGCTTATCTCTGTCTTCGCATTTAGCACAGCAGGGGAGATCCACGGATTCATTCATTGCGTCAGCCTCTTCAACGATTTAGGAAATTCAATGCATGCAACGCGACTTGGGCGTGGCTTGTTTTGCCGCAGGGTTCATTTCGAGCATCTCGGCGATATAGGGCTCCTGCCAGACGGGGTATCGCGGTTGAGGAGTCATACGAGCCTCTAGCGAAGTGATACCACGCATCGACCAGGCTGTCTGTGCCGTATTGAACAGTGCCGCTCGGTTGAGTCGCATAGAATCTGTGCGCCAACACTTGCGTTACGTTTCGTGCCTACAACCACGAATCGTAATCCACCTGTGGAGCGCAACTCGCGCGACAGAGGAATCGTGATTTCCAACCTCGATATTTTGCGAAATGAAAAGAATGGCATCCAGTGGATTGGCACTGCTTCTACGCTTGAAGAGGCACATTCGCAGATCCGCGAAGATGCGGGTTCGGATGAAGTCGAATATATTATTTTCAATTCCCAGACGGGACACCGCATTACAGTGAACCTCGGCGGTAGCGGCGGTTAATCGCAGGGCTAAAACGATTCAGCATTACCCTAGGTTTCGGGGTAGGGCACTCTTCCGCTGTCTCTCCGCTCCCGACGCAGACCAGTCACGGCAATAACGATATGGCGTCCGTTGCACCGCCAGTGGAAGGACGGAGTTGCGATCCATCAGCGCGGACGCGGCGGCATTTGTCATGATTGTCGCCACGCCTCGGCCTAACAAATATGTTAGAGTGCGATTCAGCCCGACTCTGGAGCTTCTATGGCGCGCCCACCGGAGAGACCTTCCGAACGACCGCACCGCAAACAGCCCGCGACATTCGCGGAAATTCGGCGTGACGCTGAGAAGCGGTTGGCCCGCGGGTTAAGGCTGGACTTCGACCAAATCATGCTGGATATCGCGGTGATACGAGCGCGAGCGGACGCGCTGGCAAAGGATTAGTCGCTGGCATCCGTCGCCAACACTAAGAACGGCCTCGAAGTCCGTGTAGTTCGAGCAATTCCTGGTTGGCACCCGCCGGGCAGCACCTCATCAACAACATACAATCGCAATCTCGCCAGTTTCGCCTTGGATTACGGCATCGCGTCGCGCGAACCAGTTACAATTAGTATCTTGTAGGACGCGATGCTGAGCTGCGTGAGGCAGAGATGAGTTCGGCGGATTCGTTCGTTGCCGGAGACATGGTCTGGCAGCCCAAGGTAAACCCTTGGCTGATCGCCGCGACCGTCTCGATGGCGGCCTTCATGGAGGTGTTGGACACCGCCATTGCCAACGTCGCTTTGCCGCACATCGCCGGTAATCTGGGCGCCAGCAATGATCAGAGCACTTGGGTGCTCACCTCGTATCTGGTTGCCAATGCCATCGTTCTGCCGATCACCGGATGGCTGGTAAGCGTATTCGGGCGTAAGCGCTTCTTCATGACCTGCATGGTCATCTTCACCGTCAGTTCGCTGTTCTGCGGTATTGCTCCCAGTCTCGGCTTTCTTTTGTTGTTTCGTGTGCTGCAAGGTGCGGGAGGCGGAGGTCTGCAGCCCATGGCGCAAGCCATCCTGGCGGACACCTTTCCGCCGGAGAAGCGCGGCCTGGCGTTCTCCATCTACGGTATTACGGCAGTCTGCGCCCCCGCGATTGGACCGACATTGGGCGGTTGGATTACCGACAACGCCTCATGGCGATGGATTTTCCTCATCAATCTGCCCGTCGGTCTTCTCACTTTGGCGCTTGTATATCGCCTGGTGCAAGACCCGCCATACCTGGCGCGTGGCCGCAGAGCCAAGATCAAAATCGACTATGTGGGTTTTTCTTTACTCGCGCTGGGCGTCGCCGCCTTGCAAATCATGCTGGACAAAGGTCAAGAGGACGATTGGTTTGGATCGCATTTCATCATGACCTTGGCCGCTATCGCGGGCGTTTGCTTGTCCGCGCTGATTGTCTACGAGTGGTTTCAAGAACACCCAATCGTCGATGTGCGTCTCTTCAAGAACCGAAATTTCGCCGCCGCCAACATGATGATGTTCATGGTCGGAGCTGTTTCCTTCGCCACCACCGTGCTCATGCCGCAATTTCTTCAGACCCTGATGGGCTACACGGCTCAAGCTGCGGGCATGGTGCTCTCGGTGTCCGCGATTCTGCTCTTGATTGAGCTGCCACTCGTCGGCCGTCTGCTCGGCGTATTCCAGTCGCGTTACCTTATCGCGTTTGGTTGGCTCGCGCTGGCTGTCGGTATGTACGTCTCGACGCAACAATTGGATCTCTTGATGAGTTTCCGTTCCGCCACCTTACTGCGTATCGGCCAGTATTTACCGATGGGCTTTATTTTTGTGCCCGCTACCACGGCTGCGTACATCGGAATTGGCGAGGATAAGAGTAACGCGGTCGCCGGCTTGGTGAACTTCACGCGAAATATGGGCAGTAGTTTCGGAACATCCCTGGTGACCACCATGATCGTCCGCCGCTCGCAATTTCACCAAGCCAGATTGATCACCGGACGAGGCATGGAGAGCTCGCGATTCTCAGATACCATCAACGGCCTTGTGCAGAAACTCAGCCATGCTGGCCTGAGCCAGTACGAGGCCCACCGGCAAGCGCTAGTCCGAATGTACGCGACGGTTCAGGCGCAAGCTGCCGCGCTGGCCTATATCGACGCTTATTGGGTGCTGGGCATGGCCGCAATTACTATGTGTGCTTTATCCTTCGTCCTGAAGAAGAATGCGCCGGGCAAGAGTGGCACGGTCTCGGCCCACTAATATTTAACGAGCGAGCGTCTGCGCCGTGAAAGTCGCAAGTTTTCGAAAGAGCGGTTCGGCGAACGCCTCTCTTTCTTCGCGCGGGAAGTTTCAAGTGCTGTTCGACTTCCGATTCCATCTCCTGAAGTTCTTTCGCCGGAGCGAGTTCCGCCAACCGCTGGAAAAGCAACTGGTGCGCGCGTTTCCTTTCCATCGCTTCCAGTCCATCCAGCATCTGGCGGTGCGACGTTCCTTCCCAGATCGCCAGAATCATTGCTTCGCGCAGCCAGCGTTCCGCGCCATATTCGGCCAGCACGCCCAGTCCGCCGTGTACTTCCATGGCCCACTTGGCGGTGTCCACCGCAAACTCGGCGGTCCAGTATTTCGCAAGATGAGCCACCAGGCGAAACAGATGATAGCGGTCGGAGTAAGGCGGCCGCTCCATCCATAGCAATACGCTGAAGCCAGCGGTACCAACATAAC
>CAWCTJ010000015.1:0-28879 GCA_963798585.1 uncultured Acidobacteriota bacterium | reverse complement strand
AAACCGCCCAAAGCGTAATTGACTCCTATAGGGAAGCAACGAAGAATCTGGCCGAAGTCTGCAAGCATGCGGATGAGCTGATCCTGTACGACAACACCGCACATAACCGGGGCTACCGTGTAGTCGCCCAATTCACCGGCGGCAAGTTAAGCAAAGCCGCACAGTCGATCCCGGACTGGGCTGCTAAAGTGTTTGGCAAGGAATTGCAGGCCCAAAGCAAAACGCGAAGCCGGGCCGCGGCCGATAGCCCCATTTCACAAAACATGCGGGTTGCACCGCATAATTACGCCTGAAGACTCTCCCCTTTCGATAAAGGGGGAAATGAGAGCAATCCTCGATTCCCAACGTCCCACGCCTCCACCGGTCCGGTCGTTATGTCGCTGAGCTTCCTGCACCACTTCCTTTTCTCGTAGCCGGCTTTTTCCCCGCTACTAGCCTGGAGAGCGTGCGGTTTCGTTCAGATGTTAGGCCGCAACAACTGCGACACCAGTTGCAAAGGGCCCCAGACCGACCTCCAGAAAATCTTGATTTGGGTGGAAATTTTTCTTGCATGGTGCTATATGTATAGTAGCATTAGCCTGCGGGGGGCATGAATGGAGATTTCAGGAGCCGCCCCCAGGATGGACCAGAAAATCGCTAGGCACTTGTCAGATGCTTTTGAGAACGCCAAATGGCATCGCTCGTGAGTACGTCAGGAGTAGAGAATCCATGGGAACTACAACCTATCCTCACGGAAGAGCGGAAGACAGCCGAGAAGTTGGTAGAGGATCTCTGCCATCTGCCTACATTCTTGTAGTTCCCAACAACGAGGGCCCTCTGTTTGAAATGCTCCAACAATTCCTTGCCGCCGCGGCCGATCATACTGCAGTTGTCCCTCTCGACTTCGGGAAGGTTGCACAGGAGGGCGTCGATTCCTGGTTAGAACACGCAGCAGCGGCCGAATACCTAGGTGTGGGCCGTAGCACCCTTTATCGTTATGCCGAAGAGGAGCAAATTGAATCTAGAAAATTTTGTGGAAGACTTGAATACCGCCTGTCGAGCCTCGACGAATTCAAGGCCCGCCACGTGCGTCCTGCACGCCGCTCCGGACACGAGAGCGGTATAATCCAGTCGGCGCCCCGTTCCGGCAAGTGAGAGGAGCGCCGATGGGACTCTATCAGAGACATGCTTCACGCTTCTGGTGGATGACGTACACAATGAACGAACAGCGGTACTTTGAATCGACCAAGACGACCAGCAAAGAGCTCGCCAAGAAGATTTGGAAGCGAAGGGAAGGCGAGATCGCGATGGGACTGTTCAAGGTCGGTTGGCCAGGTGAACGAATGAGGTTCGGACAGCTGTGCGAAGAGTTCGAACGTTCACACTTTGCCGGGCTTTCGGAAAACACCGTCAGGGGCCACCGTTCGTCCTTAATAAATCTGAAGTTGTTTTTTGGTGACCGCAAGCTGGACATCATCACGGTAGCAATGGTCGAAACGTATCGCGATGAACGCCGGCAACAGCCATCAAAACGCAGACCCAACCAAACCGTGAAAGGAGCGACGGTCAATCGCGAACTCGAATGCCTGAAGTGCATGCTGGACTTTGCCACGAAGCGGAGATACATCGCAGAAAATCCTGCTTCCGAGGTGAAACACTTCAATGAACTCCGCGAAAGGCCGACACGAAGAATGCTCAGCCTCGAAGAGGAACGGCAATTCTTGACGCAGCGCCAGTCTATCTTCGGGTCGCGATCATTCTTCTCGCACAGACCGGAGGAAGAACCTACAGCGAGGGCTTTTCACTTCGTTGGTCTCAGGTGGATTTTGAGAGCAAGCTGATCCGCTTGAATAACAACGTAAAGACTCCCGCTTCCGCCGAGCCGATTCCTTTGTACCGATATGCTTGCGACGTTTTGCAGGCATGGAGGAAGGAAGCAGATTCAAAGAGCGAATATGTCTTCCCGAGCCCGGTCCTTCCGAACCGGCCTATCTCAACGGTAAAAACCGCTTGGAATACAACCTTGAAGCGAGCAGGCGTGACAGCATTTCCGATTTACAATTTGCGTCACGTCTTTTGCACTCGGCTCAGTGAAGTTGCGCCGGATGCTGTCGTGCAGCGCGCCATGCGCCACACCAGCCCCGAAACCAAGCGTCACTATCAATTGGGAATGGCCGATCAAGTTCGTGAAGCGGTGGATAAAGCGAACAAACGGCTGTATGGAGAGCGAGCACGATACAGTTTTCGTGACACTCGGACCCCGACAAAGGAGGAGGCGAAAATCGTCGTTTGTAACTAATTGAGGAAGAAGGAGAAGTTGGCTCCCCGGGCTAGATTCGAACTAGCAACCCTTCGGTTAACAGCCGAATGCTCTACCATTGAGCTACCGGGGAATCGCAATGCGCAATTTCTTTTATGGTGTAGCAAACAGTTTAGCGAACGGCGCGCAATAGTGTCAACGCAACCGCGTCACATCGCTCCTTTTGCTCGAAGATTCCCAAAACCGCTCAAAACATGCGCGATATACAAAACATATGGATACCCAATATTTACCTTGACATCAATCTCACTATCGGCTAGGCTTTGCGTGGTTAGAAGTGTCTCCAGACCCACCAAAAACCGTTCGCGCATCTCAGTTCTTAGGCGTAGCCTTAACTTTTCACTGTCCAAGATATAAGTTCTAGTACTGTTAATCACATAGTACCTAAATTATGCCTCCAAACTCATTAGAATGAACACTTGCGAAAGGATGTGAAAACAAAGGGACTTAAAGTACCTTTGTTTTCACATCCTTTCGCGAATCCCGCCCCCGGTACCTGCCGGTTTTTAGCTCGCGCCGAGGCTTGAGGCGTCCCGGTGTTCCTTCCTCCTTGCCCAGAATCACTGCGCCAACTTCTGCTATTCTGGTTAGCTGTGCACATCGCCGCAGTGATTTGTTGCACAGCTTGACGCTACTCCCGAAAGGAATTGTCCATCGTGACTTCACCTTCTGTGGCCGTGCAAACGGACCAGCTCTCCAAACGTGCTTTTAATTTCAATGCCGGACCCGGTGCGCTGCCCCTCCCGGTCCTCGAACGCATCCGTGAAGAACTTCTCGATTGGCGCGGCAGCGGCATGTCCGTAATGGAAATGAGCCACCGCTCGAAAGAGTTTGAAAGCATCATCGCGGACGCCGAACAGCGTTTGCGCCGTCTGCTTGGCATTTCCGAGGACTACGCCGTGCTCTTCCTGCAGGGCGGCGGCAGCATGCAATTTACGATGGCGCCCATGAACTTGTGCCTGCCGGGAAAACCCGTGGACGTGTTGCACACCGGAATGTGGACCGCCAAGGCCATCGCGGAATTAAAGAAGGGCATCCCGCATCACATCGCGGCGTCAACCGAAGCGCAAAAGTTTACGCGCGTCTCGGCGACCGGGGAAATAAACTTCTCTTCCGACGCCTCCTACGTGCACATCTGCAGCAACAATACGATCGAAGGCACGCAGTGGCAGCAGATGCCGCCTACAACTAACGCGCCGCTCGTTGCAGACATGTCTTCCGACATCGCCTCGCGCGTCATCGACGTAAACAAATTCGGCGTCATCTATGCCGGAGCGCAAAAAAACCTCGGACCTTCGGGAACCACGATCGTAATCGTCCGCAAGGATCTCGCCGAGCGCGCCGACAAAAATCTTCCTACCCTGCTGCAATATCGCACGCACATCAAGGAAAAATCCCTGTATCACACCCCTCCGACCTTCGCCATTTACATTGCCGGCCTGGTCCTCGAGTGGCTGGAATCCTCCGGCGGCGTGGCAGCCATGGAAGAGCGCAACAACGCTAAAGCTACGCTGCTATACCACGCCCTTGATGAAGGAAGCTTTTATTCCTGCCCAGTCGAAAAATCGTCGCGCTCCAAAATGAATGTAGTTTTCCGCGTGGCGGGAGGCGACGAAGCCGTCGAGAAGGATTTTGCCAAACAGGCTGAAGCAGCCGGACTGGTCGGAACGCTGGGCCATCGTTCCGTCGGCGGAATGCGCGTCTCGCTCTATAACGCCGTAACGCTTCAGGCCGTCGAGACGCTAACCGGCTTCATGCGCGAATTTCAACGCACCCGCGGCTAGCCGTTTTTTTTTGCTCGACAATTCGCGGTCGTCGCGATCCGCTTCGTCGCCCATTCACTGTTGCGATCGGTTGTAGGGGCGCAGCTTTATGCCGAGTCTCGAGGGAATGCTGCGCCCCAGCTTGCCCAGGCGTATAAGCGGCGTTCATTGAAGGTCGAGAGGCCGCACATCGCCCGCATTTCCGGCCACCGTGCCTTTGGTGTAGAGTAAAGAGGAATACCAGCATTCACTGCATTTCGAGGATCGCTCATGGATTCCGCGTCTCCGTCCGCCACCCAACTCAAAAAATCAGAAGACCCCGTGCCCTCGCGTCAGAGCCTTACGGTCACCGACAACCGCACCGGTAAGAGCTACGAGCTTCCCATCAGCAATGGTGCAATTCGCGCCAGCGATCTGCGGCAGATCAAGGTCGAACCCAGCGATTTCGGCATGATGAGCTACGACCCCGCCTTTAATAACACCGCTTCGTGCATCAGCCGGATCACCTATATCGACGGCGACGCAGGAATCCTGCGGTATCGCGGTTACCCCATCGAAGATCTCGCGGAAAAAAGCACCTATCTGGAGACCGCTTACCTGCTGCTCCACGGCGAACTGCCCACCGCCACGCAGCTGAAGGATTGGACCAACCACATTTCGCACCACACCTTCATCCACGAAAGCATCAAAAAATTTCTCGACGGCTTTCATTACGACGCTCATCCCATGGGCATGATGATCTCCGCGGTCGCGGCGCTTTCCACCTTTTACCACGACGCCAAAGATATCTTCAGCGCGGAATCGCGCAGGTTGCAGACCTATCGCCTGATTGGCAAAATGCCCACCGTCGCGGCTTTTTCGTATCGGCATTCGCTCGGTATGCCGTTCGTTTATCCCGATAGCGAACTGGGCTATCCCGGAAATCTGCTGAACATGCTGTTCCGCACCACCGGAGCGCGTTACCGCCCCAACCCCACGCTCGAACACGCGCTGGACGTCCTCTTTATCCTGCACGCCGATCACGAGCAAAACTGCTCCGCCAACACCATTCGCGGTGTCGGCAGCTCCCATGTGGACCCCTATTCCGCCACCGCCGCCGCGATTGCCGCTCTTTACGGTCCGCTGCACGGCGGAGCCAACGAAGAAGCGCTCCACATGCTGGAGGAAATCGGTTCCGTACAAAAGGTTCCCGACTTCATTCGCCGCGTCAAAGCCGGCGAAACCAAACTGATGGGCTTCGGGCACCGCGTGTACAAGAATTACGACCCTCGCGCGCGCATCATCAAGCGTGTGGCTTACGAAGTTTTCGATTTGATGGGAAAGAATCCTCTGCTCGAAATCGCCCTGGAATGCGAGCGTATCGCTTTGGAAGACGAGTATTTCGTGAAGCGCAAACTTTACCCCAATGTAGACTTTTATACCGGCTTGATTTACCAGTCCATGGGCTTCCCTATGGCTATGTTCCCCGTGCTCTTCGCCATTCCCCGCACCTCTGGCTGGCTCGCGCAGTGGGAAGAGATGCTGCTGGACCCGGAGCAGAAGATTGCGCGGCCGCGGCAAATTTATCTGGGCCGTGACACGCGCCATTACGTGGCCATCGACCAGCGCAAAGATGGCGCCCCCGCCTGAAGCGCTGCGCCATTTTAGTAACGGCTTTTTGTTCGCCAGTATCTTCTTGGAAGCTCTTCGAGCGGGAAGCCTCTCGACTCATTTGGTTCCGCGTGTATAGTTGGAAGAGCGAGGCAGTATGGCCCAAGCTTCAAACTCTCCAACTCCTACCACAATTGGAGCACGCCGGCGCAGTCAGCGCGTGCTCATGCAAGTTGCGGTTCGCATCCGCGGTACTGACGCTCTAGGACAAACCTTCGAGGAAGAGACGGATACCCTGGCCATTAACGCCCATGGAGCGCTTATTTTACTAGCCGCGCGCGTTACTAGCGGCGGCAAGCTGCTCATGCATCATCAGCGCACCAACGAAGAAGAGGAATGCCACGTAGTATTTCTCGGCCCGGTGCGCAATGGAAAAGCTGAAGTAGGTCTGGAATTTTCCACTTCGCGTCCGACGTTCTGGCGCGTAGCTTTCCCGCCAGAAGATTGGTCGCCCAAACATCCCGAAGCCCGCAACGCCACACACACCCGCCCCACCGAAAAATAATTCCTTGGATGTCGAATGTAGGAGCGGTTCAGGCCCGTGGGCTGACGTTGCATTTTGTAGCGGACGCCTTCTGCTTGCCCCCGCGGGGAGGCGGGTGATTTTCCGCGGTGGCGATTAAGGCTGACTGCGTTTTCCGGAACCTCTAAAGCCCCGCGGGATTGATCGCCAAAAGGCGCGGCTCGGTCATCTCTTCGATCGCATATCGCAAACCTTCGCGCCCAATTCCTGAGTCCTTAACGCCGCCATACGGCATGTGGTCAATGCGGAATGAAGGAACTTCCCCCACCATCACTCCGCCCACTTCCAAAGTCTCAAATGCCTTAGTAATCCGCAGAAAATCGCGCGTAAAAATGCCGGCCTGCAAACCGAAGTCCGAATGATTTACCTCGCTAAGCACGGCATCGAAGCTGGAAAACTTTTCCACGGTAACCACCGGTCCAAATATCTCTTTGCAGTTCACACGCATAGCCGCGTTAGTGCCGGTCAACACCGCGGGTGTAACGGTGGCTCCTTGGCGCGATCCTCCACACAATAGTTTCGCCCCGCCCGCGACCGCCTCGCCGATCCATGCCTCATTGCGCCGCGCCGCTTCTTCGTTGATGAGCGGGCCAACGTCCACGGTTTCGTCCAGCACTTCACCAGCTTTTAACTTCTGAACGCGCGCTACAAATTGCGCCAGGAATTTCTCGTACACTGGCTCTTCCACGAACACTCTTTGCACCGAGATGCACGTCTGCCCCGCATAGCTAAACCCGCCAACCGCGCAGCGCTCGACGGCGTAATCCATGTTCGCATCCGCGCAAACAATCACCCCGGCGTTTCCGCCCAGCTCCAGTACCACGCGTTTTTTCCCTGCTTGCGCCTTGAGTTGCCAGCCAACTGCAGTGCTGCCCGTAAAACTCAGCAGTTTGATGCGGTCGTCCGAAACCATCTTGCCGGCATCTTCATTCGACAGCGGCAAGACGTTCAGCGCTCCCGCGGGCCAACCCGCTTCTTCGATAATCTTCGCCAAGCGCAACGCGGTTAACGGTGTCTGCGGCGCAGGTTTAAGAACAATTGTGCAACCCGCGGCAATTGCCGGTGCCAGCTTGTGCGCCACTAGATTGATGGGAAAATTAAACGGCGTGATCGCCGCGATTGGTCCCATGGCAAATCGCCGCACGATGCCCCAGCGACCGGCCGTCGAAGCCTGCCAGTCCAGCGGCAGATATTCTCCGCCAACCCGCACCGCTTCCTCCGCGGCGACGGCGAACGTGAAAGTCGCGCGGTCCACTTCCACGCGCGCTATTTTCAGAGGCTTTCCGGCTTCTAGCGCCAGCGTCCGCGCCAATTCTTCGCGATGCGTCTCGATGCCCTGCGCAACCCCGCGCAAAACGCGCTGCCGTTCAAAACCGCCCATTTTGCGTGTTATTTCAAACGCTCGCGTAGCCGCGGCAATTGCAGCTTCCAATTGTGCCGCATTCGCGCGAAAGGTTACGCCAGCAACCTCGCCGGTACCGGGTGAACGAATCTCAACGCGCTCGCCATCCGTCAGCCAGCGGCCATCTAGATAAAATCCAAACGTCTTTGCTTCCGTTGCGGTAGGCATAAATAACCAACGTTCAAGCGTGCGAAAGCTCGGCGTGCTTGCGGTCGGCCACGGAAGCAATCGCTGCTTCCAGTACGCCAAGTCCTTCGTCGAACTGCTCATCGGTGATGGCAAAGGGCACGAGAATGCGCACGACGTTGTTGTAGCTTCCGGCGGTGATAGTAATCAAGCCGTGCTCGTAGCAGTAGTGCGCGATGTCCTTCGTCTCCGTGTCGGCAGGCTCGCGGGTTGCAGCATTGCGCACCAGTTCGATGGCGCACATTCCGCCCAGGCCGCGCACGTCGCCGACCAGCGGCCATTTTTTCTGCCATCCGCGCGCGCGCTTCTCAAAATGTTTTCCCATGGCAGTGGCGCGCTCCAGCAATCCGCCGTGCTCGAACATTTCAATTGAGGCCAGCGCCGCGGCGCACGACAGCGGATTGCCGGCGAACGTGCTGCCCAGCCCGCCCACGCCAGGCGCGTCCATAATCTCCGCCCGCCCGGTGATCGCCGCGATTGGCAGTCCCCCGCCGAGCGATTTCGCCATCAGAATCAAATCAGGTTCAATGCCGTAGTGTTCGATGGCGAAAAATTTTCCGGTGCGGCCCAATCCGGACTGCACTTCGTCCGCAATCAACACGATTCCATACTTGCGGCAAATATCCTGCACGATGCCAAAAAATTCCTTTGGCGGCGCCATGAATCCGCCTTCGCCGAGTACGGGCTCAACAATCACGGCCGCCACAGCCTCCGGTGACACCACGCGCTTGAACGTGTCCTCCAGATGATGCGCGCAAGTCACACCGCACGACGGATACGTGAGTCCATAGGAGCATCGATAACAATAGGCGTAAGGAACGCGGTAAACATCGGGGACAAACGGCGCGAAACCGGTTTTGTAAGGATTCGTCTTGCTCGTCAGCGACATCGTCAGTAACGTGCGCCCGTGAAACGCATCCTCGAAACAGATCACCGCGGGGCGCTTGGTGTACGCACGCGCAATCTTGACCGCGTTTTCCACGGCCTCCGCACCAGTATTGACGATGAATGTTTTCTTCGCTGATTTTCCCGGCGCCAAGGCATTCAGCTTCTCGGCCACCGCCACGTACGGTTCGTACGGCGTCACGCTGAAACATAGATGCATGTACTTTTCCAGCTGCTCGCTTACCGCCGCGGTCACCGGAGCGGCGCGATGCCCCATATTCAAGCAGCCTATGCCGCCCGCGAAATCGATGTAGCGATTGCCGTCGACATCCTCAATCACCGCACCTTCCGCGCTTGCTGCAAAAATAGGTGTTGAATGATATGGCCCGCGCGGCACGGCGGCCTCGCGGCGCTTCATTAGTGCGCGTGATTTTGGTCCTGGAATTTCTGTGCGAAGCTGGATTGTCGCCATTTCAGTAGCACCCGCCCTTTACTACCACCACCTTTTAGTACCAGCCGATCGGTGCCTCGTCGAGATTCACGAACACCTGCTTGGTTTCCAGATATTCTTCGATCCCCGAGGGACCGAGTTCACGTCCGAAGCCGGATTGCTTGTAGCCGCCCCATGGCGCTTCCACGTAGGTTGGCTGCATGTGGTTCACCCAGATAATTCCCGCACGCAAAGATTTCACCACGCGAAACGCCTTGTAAATATCGCGCGTCCAGACCGCCGCAGCCAGACCGTACGGCGAATCGTTGGCGATGCGAATCGCATCGGGCTCGCCATCGAACGGAATCACTGAAGCTACGGGACCAAAAATCTCTTCTCGCGAAATGCGTGCATTGTTGTCGACGTCGTAGAAAATCGTCGGCTCAACGTAATAGCCCTTGCCGAAAGCCGCAGGCCGGCCGCCACCAATCGCCACCTTGGCTTCCTTCTTTCCCAGCGCAAGATACGAGCTCACGCGGTCGTGCTGCTCCTTGCTGACCAGCGGACCCATCTTGGTCTCGCGGTCGAGCGGAGGACCAAGTTTGATGCGCTTGGCTTTTTCCGTCATAGCCTCGACGAACTTGGAATATATTTTCTTCTCCACCAGGATGCGGCTGCCCGCGGAACAAACTTCACCCTGATTGATGAACACGCCGAAAAGGGCGCCATCCACGGAGGCTTCCCAGTCCGCATCGGCGAAAAATATATTGGGCGATTTTCCGCCCAGTTCGAGCGTGACGCGCTTCAGCGTATCGGCGGCACTTTTGACGATAATCTTGCCCACCGCGGCGCTGCCGGTGAACGCAATCTTATCCACGCCGGGATGCGCCACCAGCGCCGCGCCTGCGGTTTCTCCGGTTCCATTCACAATATTTACGACGCCGGGTGGCACCCCGACCTCTTCAAACCAGCTCGCGACTTCCATCGCCGTGAGCGGTGTTTGTTCCGCCGGCTTCAGCACGCAAGTGCAGCCCGCCGCTAGCGCCGGCGCGAGCTTCCACGCCGCCATCACCAGCGGATAGTTCCACGGAACAATTTGCCCCGCGACGCCAACCGGCTCGCGCATGGTGAAACTCAACGCATTGGCGGGAACGGGATTGACATGACCCAACACCTTGTTGGCCATGCCCGCGTAGTACTCGAAACAGGTCGCCGCATCAGCGATGTCGTACTCGGCCTCCACGATGGGTTTACCGGAGTTTCGGCATTCGATTTCGGCAAGGTATGCGGCGTTCTGCCGGACTTTTTCCGCGAACTTGTATAATACCCGTCCGCGTTCCTGCGCCGTGCTGGTGGCCCACGGTCCGGAATCAAACGCCGCGCGTGCGGCTTTCACCGCGGCGTCCACGTCGGCCGCCGTTGCGGAAGCAACGTGCGCAATGACTTCTTCGGTCGAAGGATCGTAGACGGGAAACGTTTCACCGGCTGAGCCGTCCACCCATTTTCCGCCAATATAATTCTGGTATTTCTTAACTTCCGCCTTCACGCCGCTCGACATCCCATCCTCCGAACGTTGCACTTGGCGCGCCTCGTGCGCGCGCTGTTAACCAATCTTTCTAAACTTCTGCTTGCGCGGCGGCCAGCTTTCGGGCCGCTTTTCTGCCGCCGTAAATATAAAAGAAGAATGCCGCCAGCCCGACGAAAGAGAGCGTGCCGCCAAACATCCAGATTTCGTAACGCAGAAGAGAAGTGATTTGCTGCGCGGGAAAAAACACCAGCGCGATGCCCAAGATGGTGGTCAGCAGGCCGCTGGTTCCCGCGAAGAGCAGCGTGCCGCGGCTGTAGCGCCCTTTCATAAACGAAGGATTGAGAACGATGACCACCAGAGCGCCAAAAATATAGAGAAAGGGGATCAGCTGCAGAACCACCGCCAGCGACAGCAAACTTTGAAATGTTTCCTGCACCCCCGAGCCCACCACCAGAAAATTGATGGCTACCAGAACCATGGAGACCACCGCCTCCACCAGCAAAGAGGCCGCGGGCGTGTGATAGGTCGGGTGGACTTTTCCAAGCCACGACGGCATATAGGAATCGAGCCCGGCTACGAACGGAATGCGCGCCGAGCCGCCAAACCACGCCGAACCGATCCCGGCGATCGAGACGGCTAGCAACACCGCAAAGGGCGTCACGATCCAGGAGACGCCCACCCGCGCGGCCATATGCCCCACGGCCTGCACGATGCCCTGCAGCACGCTGATGTCCTGCTTGCCCACCGCCACCAGCAGTGTCAAGGTTGCGCCAATATACAGGATGCCGGAGAGCAGGCCGCCCCAGGCCACCGCACCGGGCAAATTCTTCGCTGGGTCTTCGATCTCGTCACCCATCACCGAGGCCAGCTCCAGCCCCACCAAGCCGAAGCAGATCACACCGAAGGAATTCAGCAGAAAGCGCGGGTTGGCGGGAATCTTGAAATCCGCCCAGGTAACCGTGGAGCCGAAACGCAGCCAGATAATCGCGCCCAGTCCGATTAACATCGCCGCGGCCACAAAGGTGCCGATGGCGCCAATGTTGTTGATCCACTTGCCGACGCCAAGGCCCACCACGTTCAGCACCAGCAGTAGCGTCAGCAGCACCAGCGAGGCGCTGAGCGCAAATATTTTGTTGTCGGCCAGACCGGCATGCTTGGGGCCGAGCAGAAAGACCGTAACGCCGACGAAATATAACATCACCGTGGGAACGTACATCATGTTGGTGGTCCAGTAGCACCAACCGGATAGAAAACCGTGGAAATCGCCGAAAATCTCCTTGGCCCACAGGTACACACCGCCTTCGCCGGGATAGCGATGCGCCAATTCGATCACCGCTATGCCCTGGGGCCAGAAAAAAAGAATCAGCGAGATGATCCACAGCCAGACGGTGACTCCGCCGTTGGCGGCAATCGAGGGGACCACGTTGAGGTTGAATACCGCCACAACAAACAGCAAAACGAGATCCCGCCGGCCCAGAACCCGCCGTAAATGCGGTGCGTGATCCGTGTCGCCCATTGTGTTGGCGCTGGTGACATTGGTGGACAAAAAAATTCTCCGAAGGCTTTTAGTGTCCGGCGGCGCCGACAAACGCGAGGCCGCGGCTCGCCTGCGCTTTTGCCAGCGCGGGAGCAATTTCTTCAAAGACCGCCAGATGCTGGTCAATGTCGGCTTCGGTGTGTTGCACGGAAATGGTCCACTGCTCGTCCCACCAATACGGCTGGGCGAGCACGCCGCGGTTCACCATGGCAAACCAGTATTGCCGCCAAAGATCGACGTCAATTTTCGTCCAATCGCGATAGTTTTGAATTTCCTTCGCGTAGAGCATCAGCGCACCGTTGACGCCCGCACTGACCACGTACGCCTGCAGCCCAGCCTTAGCCACGATGTTGCGGTAGCCTTCGGTTAATTTCTGGCTAAGCTTCCCGGTGTGCTCATAATTCGCGCGGGTGAGCACCTCACGAAATGTTGCAAGACCCGCCGACATGGCCACGCGATTGGTGTTGTAAGTTCCGCCGTGAAACACCTTGTGATCGCTGATCAAATGCATCACTTGCTTGCTCGCGCCAAAAGCACCGAGCGGCAATCCACCGCCGATGGATTTCGCCAGGCAGATCATGTCCGGCTTCACGCCAAAATAATCGCTGGCCCCGCCCCACGCGAGCTTGGCGCCGGTTTTCACTTCATCGAAGATCAGCAGCGCGCCATTTTTGGTGCAGATCTCACGGAGACCTTCGAGAAATCCGGGCTGCGGCATGCACAAGCCGACGTTCATCAGAATGGGCTCGAGAATAATGGCGGCAATCTGGCCGGGATTTTCCCGGAAGCGCCGCTCGACGCTTGGCAAATTATTGAAGCTGGCGACAACCACATTGGCGATACTGGCTTTCGGTATGCCGCCTCCGCCTGGCACGGAGTTCGGCGCATCCGCGTCGCCCCAGTCTTCGGCTTTGGGCTTCACGCTGACGAGCGCGGTGTCGTGCAATCCGTGGTAGGAACCTTCAAATTTCAAAATTTTGTCGCGACCGGTGGCCGCGCGCGCGATGCGGCACGCATGCATGGTCACTTCGGTGCCGCTCGAACCGAAGCGCACCATTTCAACGGGATAGCGCTTGCAGATTTCTTCCGCCAGTTCCCATTCCTGCTCGTGCGGCATGCCGAAGGTGGTGCCTTCGTGCAGCTTTTCTTCCACAGCCTTGACCACGGCGGGATGGCAGTGCCCGGCCATCAGCGCGCCAAAACACAAGTTATGATCGATATACTCGTGGCCGTCGATATCGTGAATTCTGCCGGCTTTGCCATCTTTCACAAAAATCGGATAAGGCTCGTAATGACGGTAGTTGCTGGCAACTCCTAGCGGAATACGTTCGAGGGCGCGCTTGTGCGCAGCGGCGGATTTTGGCGTGCGCTTCTCGTAGGCGGCAATCTCTTTTTGCAGTTCGTCGTGCATGGTACTTCTCCATAAATGGCCAGCTGTCAAACAGTTAGCCTGCAGGACTGTTCCCTGCGGTCAGTGTGATGTGCGCTTCCATTTTAGTTCATTTGCGCACGCGAAAGCGCGGCCCGGGTCCAAATCGCGAGTTAAAGACGGTTCGTCTGCTGTCCGCTCAGAATAAAATCTTCAGTCCAAATTGCAGCACGCGAGGATCTCGCGCCTTCAGGACCTGTCCAAAAGTGGCATCGGAAAAATTACCGTCGGGATTCTCGAGCTGCGTGTGATTCCAGAGATTGTAGAATTCGCTGCGAAACTCCGTGTCAAAGCGCTCGTTGATCCTCGTTTTCTTGGCCACTACCAGATCGGTGTTGCTGATGGCGGGCCCGCAGCACAACGCGTGAGGTACGTTGCCGAATGTTCCCAAGGCCGAATCATTAAAATTGGAGATGTTGAAATAATAGTTACCGGCAGTTGGTTTTAGGATTTAGGAACTGCACGTTGCCGGTCACTTGCGGTGTATTGGCGCTTTCAAAGAATATGCTGCTTTCGAGTTCGGTGTCGTCCTGGTCCTGCATGCGGATCGGGAAGCCGCTCTGGTAGGTAATGATCGCGGAGAGTTGCCAGCCATTTATAAACTTACCGGTTATTCCCTCATGAATAGGAATTGGCAGCTCCCATACCGGACTAAAGACAAAGCGGTTTTTCGCCGACAAAAGCGATATGCCGCGAGTGGCATCGGCATTGATCGGATTCAACTCATTCTCGAACGATGCGCCCTGGTCGATGGCTTTGCTGAAGGTATACGACCCCTGGAACATAAGTCCGTGGGAGTAGTTTTTCTCCACGGAAACCTGCAGTCCGTTGTAATTGGAATTGGCTATAGTGTTTTCCGCGAAAATATTGCTGAACACGGGCACACCGTCCGCCGGACAACCACCGCCGGTAAGGGGATTGCAGTTGGGTGAGGAATAAGGACGCAGTCCGACGAGGGTGATCGGGGTTCCCCCGGGTGCACCGGTAATGGTGCACCCGGCGGGATTGTGGGGGTTCAGATCCGGACAAGGAATGTTTGGTCCGCCCGCCACGGGGCCCGGAATATACGGCATGTGGAAGGTCTTCCCCGCGGGCACCGTGAACGAGTAAGAGGAGTCCGAACCAAAGGGCCCGCATGTCCCTGCGCCGGCTATGGTGTTGATGTCCAGGCAAGTTTGAGCATTCCCGTAATCGAGATCCTGCGAGGCGAGGAGGTGATGAGCTTGGGTACCAACGTAGGCCATACGCAGCAACATGTCTTTCGTCAGTTGGCGCTCGATGGTCAAGTTGTATTGCTCGGCATACTGCGAGCGCAGATGTGGCTGGAATTCACCGAAGAGCAGCGCCGGTCGAAACGTTGACCAGTCGACGCAGCCTGTGGGTCCCGCTGGGTCGAAACAAGGCGTACTCGGCGTTTGGTTGATGACGCCGCTGGAGTTGTTGGGATTCTGAGTTCCGTTCTGCAATATGAAAGGTGTATTGAATAACGGAGCCGACAGAGAAACGCTGGTCCCAAATGGTGGCTCGGCGCTGAATTGCTCCAAGACGAGTTGCTCGATCGGATTGTAAAAAATCCCGTAGCCGCCGCGAATCGTGGACTTCCCTGGCCCCCCTGTCAGTTTGGCTAGCCAGCCGGTCGTCCAATTGGGGCTATATGCCAGACCTATTCGTGGCGCGAAACGCTTTGTAATAGGTCGAGGTGAGACCTCGAGGAACGCCCTTGTCATTGGGAAAAACCAATCCGAGTGGGAAATAGGCATTGTTGGGGCTGTTTTCGGCGCAGGACTGGCCGGTGTCTCCGAGCCCCAGTGCGCTCGCGCTGGTCGCAGATAGGAAACACGGATACTGCGTGGTGGCCTGCCCCGGACGGAACGTCTGCAGGCGATTGCCGTTGTCGTAGTAAGGAGTATTTAGCTCCCAGCGCAAACCGTAATTTAAGGTCAAGTTTGATTTGATCTTCCAACTATCTTGCGCATACAAATATAGGCTGGTAGTTCGATCATTCTCGCCCTGCGCAGCGCCTTGCGTGTATGTGGTTGGCACTCCGAGAAAATAATCGGCGTAGGCATTCTGATAGCCTAAGTCGTTCTCCGTTCCTGCGGTCTGAAATGAATAACCGCCATTAATGTTGTAATACAAGAACTGATCGAAGTGTTGCCGGCGGACATCGACGCCAAATTTTGTGCTGTGCGTTCCGAAGATTTTGCTGAAGTTGTCGGTCCACTGAAAGGTGTTGCCGACCTGTGGCAGCTCGCCCTCGGAATTATTGCCGATCACGAAGCCACCACTAACATTTATAAACGGTACGCCTTGATGCCCCGGCAGGTTCGTGGTGATTCCAGCCGAAGGATTGGCGGGATCGGCGAAACAGTCCGCCGCCGAAACCGCAGCACCGCAGGAGTCATGCAAGCTGGGCAGGATATTCACGGGATGATTTAGGTTACCTTGCCCTTCGCGGAAATAGTTGAAGCGGAACTCATTGACCGCGGTAGAACCCAGCGTCCAGGTATGGCCGATGTTCCATTGCTGAACGCGGGTCTTGAAAAGAGCTCCGAACCCCGGCAAATTCGCCCCGGCCGCCTGGAAATTGGAGAACGGTTCGTCTTGGCTATCGTTGTTAAAATAATAGTAAACACTCAGTTGCTGAGCAGGAGTTATGGCGTAGTCGTAACGAACGGTAAATTGGTCGCTGGTGTCGCTCAAAATCGGAGAACCGGTATACAACCCCGTTCCGAATGGCGCCACGTAGTTTTTGTAGAGGGCCTCTGCGGTGGGATCGAAGCAAGCCGAAGGAACCACGCCGGTGGGAAATATACTGGCATAGGGAGTATTCGCCACGATCGGCGCTCCGCCAATGGCGGTGACCGCCTGCTGGCATGTTTGGCCCCCGCCGGTGTTCCGATTCGCCAACTGTGTCGCGAAAGTAGCATCCGATAGGGTGCCGGGCAAAGCGGCTGAGCCGATGTTCCCAGCCGCGACGCCAAAGTTGCCGGCCGCTTCAGCGGCGGTTGGGAGAAACACTTGGCCCGACGATATGCCCTGCCGCAAACGATTCCCCTCATACGATCCGAATATAAACATCTTATTTTTCCGGATGGGACCGCCGAGGGTAACGCCAAACTGATTCTGCTGGTAGTCGGGAACGGTGGTATCGAAAAATCCCTTGGTATTCAACACGTCGTTGCGAATAAATTCGTAAAAATCGCCGTGCACTTCATTGGTGCCGGATTTGGTGACCACGTTGACCACCGAGCCGGAATTCCTGCCATATTCCGCGTCGAAGGTGTTGGTCAACACGCGGAATTCCGAGATGGCGTCGGGAGAAGGCTGAATCGCGGGGCCATTCACAAAGAGGTCGTTGCCATCGCCGCCGTTGACCATGTAGTTGTTGGAACGTCCGCGGCCGCCGTTTACCGAGACCACCCCTGGATTGTCGCTGCCATAAAAAAGGTCCGCTCCAAGCTGGGATTGCACGCCGGGCTGCAGCTGCAATAGCTGGTAAGTATTTCGCGAACTGAGCGGCAGTTCCGTTACCGCCCTATCGGTCATCACCGCCCCGAGCTGCGTGGTGGTGGTGTCGATTATGGGTGGTGCACCCGAGACTTCAACCGTCTCCGTGGCGCCTCCAACCTGCAGAATGGCGTCTACGCTCACGATTTGGTCAAGATTCAGCGGGATACCCTTGCGAACATACTTCTTAAATCCCGCGATGTTTACGTCAACTTCATAACTTCCGACGGGGACCTCTAGAAAGAGATATTCGCCCGAAGCGCCGGATTCGGCTTCACGGGCTTTGTTGGTCGCCTCGTTGATCAGTGTAACCTTCGCTCCGGCCACCGCCGCGCCGCTGGTATCCGTAACCGTGCCGCGAATGCGGCCGCCGGTGCTCTGCGCGTACGCCATCGGCGCCGCAGATAAGATCATGAAAATTGTCAGCAAGAATGAGGAAAGAAAAATCGGGAAGGACGTGCGCGCGGATCGAACGACCACTGACTACCTTCATGTGACCCACCCCCATGTGAACCCACCCTGGCTGCAAAAAATTTCTTTTACGTACTTATTCTTCGAGGTTGCTGCGGTTCACGAACCTTACTATAATCCCGCAAACTTAGAGAAAGCCGGAACCGGTGTCAAGTAGAAAGAATTCATACGACAAATCGGCAATTCGCGCACCGGTGCGCGCGCTGCGCATCAGCGAAGTGGCCGGCCGCGTGGGTATTTCCTCTTCTGCGCTGCGGGCGTGGGAAATCCTGGGGCTAGTTTCACCGCGGCGCACGGCCAGCCGTTATCGCGTGTACAGCGAGGCCGACGTGCGGATTCTCCAGCGCGCGGTGTTTCTGCGACGCGCGCGCGGACTGAACCCCGCTGCGATCGTGCACGAACTAAAACGGCAGGGCGTGGTTTCCGCGTCGCAGGAAGCGGCGACACTTCCGGGGCAACGCTTTCGCCGGTTGCGCGCGCGCGCGGGGTCTTTCGCTGGCGCAGGTGGCGCGGGCCACCGGGGTATCCATAGGATTTTTGAGTGCACTGGAACGCGGGCAAATGCGCGCCTCGGTGGCCACGCTGCGCCGCGTGGCGCGTTTCTATCGCACCAATATTCTTTCCTTCTTCGAAGCCGCAGGGGAAAACCCAGGGGTGGTGCGGCGGCAGCAACGAAAAATTCTAGAGACCACCCCGGGCGTGCGCATGGAACTTCTTGCGTGGGGCCACACGGCCATGGAGCCGCACCTGTTTTGCATAAAACCGGGCGGCGGCAGCGGTGAATCGTACGCGCACGAAGGTGAAGAATTTCTTCACATTTTGCGCGGGCAATTCGAGATCTGGCTGGGCGCCAAGGAGCACCATCTTTTGAAAACGGGCGACAGTTTATATTTCGAGAGTTCCACGCCGCATCGCTGGAAGAATCCCGGGCGAACAGAAACCTCTCTGCTGTGGATTAATACGCCGCCGACGTTTTGACGCCGGCTTTCGAAAAGGGTATCGAAGGAGAACCATGAAGCGCTTCGCCGTTGCTTTGGGGATGTTGATCGCCGTGATTTGCTGCGCGGCGTGCCAGAAAAGGGAAGAGACGCTGAGCCTGCTGGTGTGGGAAGGCTACGCCGATCCGAGTTTCGTGCGGGCGTTTGAGCAGGCTCATCATTGCAAGGTAGTGGCGTCGTACATGGGTTCGAGCGACGAACTCGTGGCTAAACTGCGCGGAGGCAGCGCAGCCAACTATGACGTGATCTCGCCGTCGAGCGATGTCGCAGGGTCGATCGCACACACCGGGCTGGCTGTGCCGCTGGACGTTTCGAAATTGCCCGCCTATCCGCAACTCTCCGCCAAGCTGCGCGACATGCCTTTGGTGAAATTCGACGGCAAAATCTATGGCGTGCCGTTCGTGTGGGGGCCGAATCCGCTACTGTACGACACTACGGCGTTCGCTCAGCCGCCCGCATCGTGGAACGCGCTGTGGGATCCTGCGCTGAAAGGTAAAATTTCAGCGTGGGATGATCTTTCGACGGTATACATGTCCGCACAAGTGCTAGGGTACGACCAGCCGGATCCCTCGCAGCTCTACAACCTCACGGATGCACAACTGGATGCGGTTAAGAAAAAATTGATCGAGCTAAAACCAAACATTCGCAAACTGTGGAGTACCGGCGGCGAACTGACCAATCTTTTTCAAAATCACGAAATCGTGGCGGGCATGGGCTGGCCACTGATGACCAACGATCTGCGCAAGCTGCACTTTCCTATTGGAGAAACCATTCCCAAAGAAAACACCACCGGATGGATCGATCACCTGATGATCACCTCCGCCAGTTCGCATAAGGAACTGGCGCAAGCGTTTCTGGCGTACATGATTGAAGCGCAAACCCAGAAGCAAGTCACCGACGTGACGCACTACACGCCGGCAAATCCCCTGGCGGCGCAGTTCATGACCGATGAGGAAAAGAAGCTCTTGCATCTCGATAATCCCGACGCATACATGCAGCGCATTTATTTTTGGCAAGATGTGCCGCGACGCGCGAAATACAACGAAATCTGGAACGAGGTTAAGGCCGCGCAGTGAGCACTTCGGCTGCCAACGCGCCTCACGGGCACGTCGCTGCGGGCAGCACCCTGCTCGAAGTGCGCTCGGTCGCCAAGAAATTTGGCGCTGCGACGGTCTTAAGAAATATTTCGTTGGATATTGCGGCTGGCGAATTTCTGACGCTATTGGGTGAAAGCGGCTCCGGCAAGACAACGCTGCTGCGGCTGATCGCGGGATTCGAGGCTCCCACATCCGGCGAAATCTGGATGGGCGGCGAACGGCTGGACACGCTGCCGCCTTATCGGCGGCCCGTGAACACGGTGTTTCAGCACTACGCGCTCTTTCCACACATAAACGTCCGGGAAAACGTGGCCTATGGGTTACGCGTAAAAGGGACTTCGGCTAACGAAATCACCGTCCGCGTGGACGAGGCTTTGCGGATGGTAAAGATGCACGATTTTGCCAACGTTCGTCCCGCGAAACTCAGCGGCGGGCAACAACAGCGAGTGGCGCTGGCACGCGCGCTGGTAAATCGTCCGCAGTTACTGCTGCTGGATGAGCCTTTGTCCGCGCTCGACGCCAACCTGCGCAAACAGATGCAGAGCGAACTGAAATCGCTGCAACGGGAACTTGGCATCACCTTTTTGTTTGTCACGCACGATCAAGAAGAAGCCATGGCGCTTTCCGATCGCATCGCCCTTTTACGCGGCGGCGCGCTGGAGCAGATTGCATCGCCGCGAGAAATCTATGGACGGCCCGCGACGGCTTATGCCGCGCAATTCATAGGGCAAACGAATTTGTTGCATGCCGAGGTTCGGGGCGGCTGGGCTGTTTGCGGCGCGCTGCGCTGGCCGTCGAGTGAAGCCGATGGGCCGGCCGTTTTTTCGCTGCGCCCGGAAGTTATTGCTCACGTGCGCCCTGATGCGCAGCTTGCCGGGGCGGTCGTATTTCGTGGCGTGGTCCGCCAGCAACTCTTCGGCGGCGCCAATGAGACTCTGGAAATCGCTTGCGGCCCTGACCAAATACTCCGCGTGCGCATTCCCGCGGCCGAACCAATAAGCGGCGAGCAGGATTTCACATTCTTTCCGGCAGACGCAATTCGTGTAAGCGCTTGACGTGACACAAACGCAACTAGCGACTGGCTGATTTTCACGCAGAAAGAAAGGGCTATTCCAGGATTTAGGAATTCTTAGTCACCATTCGTTACACAATGTATTCGCGCCTCTACAAATCGCTGGTCTCCATCCCGCCGCTACTGTGGGTGGCCGTTTTTTTACTATTGCCCTACGCCCTGATGTTCGTGCACAGCTTCTGGCTGGTTCGCGATGGCTTCATTGTGCATCAGTGGAATTTGGACAACTACGCGGCACTGTTCACCAAGCCGGTGTACGTGCAGGTGCTGCTCCGCACCATGCGCATCGCGGCGAGCGTCACCTTCTGTTCTCTGCTGCTGGGCTATCCGCTGGCGTACTACTTGTCGTTTCATTCCGGCGCGCGCAAAGAACTGCTCTATCAGCTGGTAATTGTTCCGCTGTGGGTCAGTTATCTGGTGCGCGGATACGCCTGGAAAACAATTCTCGGGAGTACCGGCGTTTTGAATGGTTTCCTGCAATACGCGCACATCACCCACGAACCCGTGGGCTTCCTGCTTTACAGCCCGTTCGCCGTAGTGCTGATGCTCACGCACATCTACACGCCGTTTGTGTTTCTTCCCATTTACGCCGCGCTGGAAACTATCCCGCGTCCGCTATTGGAAGCTTCACAGGATCTCGGCGCCACACCCGGCAAAACTTTCTTTCGCATTATCCTGCCGCTGTCCATGCCGGGGCTCCTCGCCGGCGCAACGTTCGCGTTTGTACTTTCTCTCGGCGACTTCCTAGCCCCCCTGTTGGTTGGCGGCGCCTCCGGCACGATGATTGCCAACGTGGTGCAGAGTCTTTTTGGCGCGGCCTACGATTGGCCGCTCGGCGCGGCCGTTTCCGTCTGCATTCTGCTCATCACCTTGTCTCTATTGTTTCTCACCGAAACGCTGGAAAGGCGCTGGGCATTTAAATAATGCAAGCTGCCACTTCATCTCGACGCACGCCCGTGCTCAGCGCTTACGCGAGTTTTGTGTTCTGCTTCATCTATCTTCCGATCGTCGTACTCATCGCCTATTCCTTCAATCGCGACGGCGTCGGAGGTTTCCCGCCGCGCCATTTCACGCTGCACTGGTATCAACAGTTGTTTGGCGATTCCGCGATATGGGACGCCGTACTGAACAGTCTGATGGTGGCAGGCGCCAGCGTAGCTCTGGCGCTTACTCTTGGCCTGCTTGCGGCCCTGGCTCTGGATCGCGCCAGCTTTCCCGGAAAGGCGCTATTCCGCCGGCTGGTTCTTCTGCCGTTAATTCTTCCCGGCATCATCACGGGACTTTCGTTGCTGATGTTTGCGGTGTTCGTAAACGCCCCGCTGAGCCTGCTGACGGTTTTCTTCGGGCACGGGACCGCGCTCATCTCCGTAGCTACCACGGAACTCTTCGCCGGTTTGCAAAAGCTCGATCGCGCACAGGAAGAAGCTTCGCTCGATCTGGGCGCCACGCCGTGGCAAACCTTTTGGCATATCACGCTGCCGAACCTGAAGCTTTCGCTGGTGGCCGCGGGTCTGCTCATTTTTACGCTGTCCATGGACGAAATCGCCGTCACCTTCTTCCTGATTGGCCGCGACAACACTTTGCCCATGGAGATCTGGGGCCGCTTGCGTCAGGGCATGACTCCCGAGATCAACGCTATCTCCACGCTGATTTTTGTCGTTTCCGTGGCGCTTATCACTGTGTGGTACCGCCTACGGACGCGTACGCTGCGCGAGGTCACTTAAGTTTCCGCGGCTTGCGCTCAGCAATTTGCACGGATTTTTTGGAGGACCCATGTCGCAGTCGCGTCGCGATTTCATTAGATACGTCGTCGCCGGTTCGGTCACCGCCGGATGCCCAATCAACTCCACGTTGCTAGCGGCGCCCGATTCCAGTGCTCCCGTCCCACGAATGGACGGCGAACACTTTGAAGTCTGCCATCAAATTCGCGACGGCCACGTCTTCGAGCGCCCGGCGCCCACAAAAAAAGTGGCCGTAGTCATCATCGGCGGCGGAGTGGCGGGACTTTCGGCCGGCTACTTCCTGGGAGACAAGGACTGGTTGCTGCTCGAAAAAGAAGCCCACTTCGGCGGCAATGCCTATCAAGAAGAGTATGCAGGCCAGCCTTTCAGCACTGGCTCAGCCTACGCATACAAAGGCGACGACGGTGATCAACTGGCCGCGGCCATCGGCCTAAAGCTTCTGCTCGTGGACAATCCCGACCCCACGATCGTGAATAACACTTTTGTGCCGGACACCTGGAAGGCAGGGTTGGATCAGCTCCCTTACCCCAAAGAGGTGGTGGCCAGCTTCAAGAAATTTCGCGATGCGATCATGAAACTGGATCTGAAAACGCAAGCCATGGAGCTGGATGCGCAGCCCTTGACCAACTTTACTGCCGCCTATGCTCCGGAGATTAAGCACTGGTGGGACGCCTACGGCCCCTCGAACTGGGGAGCGACGACCGAAGACACTTCTGCCTACGTGGCCGTGGACGCTTTGCAAGGCCTGATGAATGGCGAGGACGGGGCGCGCGTGATTCTACCCGGCGGGCTCGGCTGCATCACGCACCGGCTCGTGGAAGTGCTGCTTCCGAAATATAAAGAGCGCATGTTGGACGAAGCCGCCGTGGTGGCGGTGGTGCCCGGAGCCGACAGCGTCAACGTCACTTACTTTCACGCCGGGCAGCTCACTACGGTCAACGCCAGGGCGGTCATTATGTGCGTCCCGAAATTAATCGCCTCGCGGCTGATCAGCGATATTCCCGCGGAGCAAAAAACCGCCATGCACCATACGCGCTATGCGCCCTATCCCGTGGTCAACGTGATCTTTGACAAACGGGTCTACAATCGCGGTTACGACACCTGGTGCCCCGGAAACAGTTTCACGGACTTTATCGTCGCGGACTGGACGGTGCGCAACCAGCCCGGTTACGTGCAAAAAAACAATATCCTCTCGTTCTACACCCCACTGCGCGAATATCAGCGCGCCACGCTGCTGCACGACGATGGCTGCAAATCGCTGGCCGCAAACGTGCTCGCGGACTTTCAGAAGGTGCTTCCGGAATTCAACGTAAACCCCGTGGAGGTACGCATCTATCGCCGGGGCCACCCAATGTTCATGGCCACGCCGGGACAATTCACAAAAAATCGCCTGGCAGCGGCGCGTCCGATGGAACGCATCTACTTCGGCTGCGCCGATTCGAGTGGACCCGAATCGTTGACCAGTGAATCCGTCCGACTCTCAAGGGTAGCCGCCGAGTGGAGCGATCTAGTCCTGGCGGGCAAACCGGGCGCCAGAGATCTCGCCACCAAAGCCCTCCTGGCCGCAGGCGCATAAGCTAGGGTGGCTAGGGGCCCTCAAAGATGTTTCCCCAAAACCCTGGAATAGGTAATAATGTGCCCTCGGTAGCCGCAAGGCGCACGTGCATGAACGTCAACTCAAACCCCGCCGCAAAGCTCGAGAGGTCCTCCACTCCGATGCACCGTCAAGCGGCGAAAACTCCTGCTGTTAGACTTGCGTTCACGCGGCTGCGCAATGCGGGCATCGTAGGATTGTTTGCGGTCGCGCTGCTCATTCCGAAAATTATGCATCTGCGCCGCAACGAGGGTTCCTGGTTCTTTTTCCGCATCGTTTTGGCCGTACTCGGCGCGTCTTTTGTGCTCCTGCCGCTCGCGCTGTGGAAGAGTTATCTTCTTTCTGTTGTCGGCCTGGCAATGTTCATCACCGCCATTCTCTTGCCCTCTGCCCGGCCGGATACCACTGCGGACGAGAAAGCTCGCGAACTCGGTGCTCTGGTGGTGGTCAACGGCGGCGAGTATCAGCCGGGAAATGCGGCCGCCGCGCGCGCCATGCTCTACGCTGGCGTCGAGAACATTTGGGCGCTCGATCACCATTTTCAGCCCCTGCTGGTCATTCCCGTTCGCGAATTGACGCTCGCCCGCGCCGAACTCACCGCTGGGGTCTGGTACTTACGGCTGCGCTGGGCGGATCATGCGGCGGAGCTTTCCTACCGCGGGATCTTTGCCGAGCATCTGGCGCGCGTAGCCGAAAGCACTGTGCAAAGCGTGATGCGGCCCACCCTTCCCGTTCTTCCGCGGCACCGCGCCGCCAGCGCATAGCCCTCCGACGGGTTACGAAAGCCCAAGTTCAAATTCCCCTGCTGCGTCGTGAATTGTGTCAAAATAAGGATATGGCGCGAGGATGGGAAAGCAAAGATGTGGAAGCTCAAGTAGAAGCTGCAGAAGTTACCAAGTCTAATCCCAACGCAGGAAACAAGTCTGACGCACAGGTCCGCACCGAGCAGGAAAAAAAGGACTTGCAGTTGTCGCGCGTTCGCATCCTGAACGAACTGCAAGCCGCGACCCACCCCCAGCACCGCAAGTCTTTGGAAGCCGCTTTGGCGCACCTAGACGGTAAGATTTCAGAATTCGCTTAACCTGGTTCTGAATTACCTCGCTGCGGGTTCTGAGCCACTGGCCCAAACACTCTAGCTGTAAGCCCACACTTCATTGGATGAAGTCTCTCGCCAGTCCCCAAAAGTCGTTTACGTAGTAGTGCGAAAGCACGTTCCCGAACAAGTAGCAAATTCCCTGGCACGGCGGAATATCTCCGTAGATCGTCTTGCCGCGAGCAAAAATCTTTCGCAGCGAGCCATCCCGCAGTAAATTGCCCGCCACCTTCCGCAATGGCTCGCAAGGATAAAAGACATCGCCATTGGGATACACCCTGGGAAACATCGTCGGATAGCACTGAAAATCTCCGAACCGCAGAAGCGTCTCGATGGTTCGCGGCGTGCCATTGATAGGCTGCAGGCCATCGCGCCGGCGAGCGATAATCGTGTCCACCAGCGCGTGATAACGCGGATTTTTCAGCAGCGCCAGATTCGGCATTTTTTCCAGCTGCGCGGACTGCGCCGCGAACACAAACCCTTGCTCGCCGCACCAATCCAGCAGTCGCCCCACCTCGCCGATATTCCACTCTTCAATCACCGTGCTGATGGTGATGCGCTGTGCGCTACCCATGCGCGCTTTGGCCATGGCCAGATTTTCCAGGACCTTCGGCACCGCCGCCGGTTTGGAGAGAGCGTTCGTGGGGTCCGCCGCCAGAGCATCCAGGCTGACGATCAATCCCGTCACCGCGTCCAGAATGCGCGGCTTGCGATCCAGCAGCGTCCCGTTGGTGATCAGCAGCAGCGAGCGAAATCTGCACTGATAGCGCGCCCACTCAACCAGTTCTTCGATATCCGGCCGCAGTGTCGGCTCGCCACCGGTGATCACGATCGAATCCGTTTCTTTGCGGATGCGCCGCAGCAGCTGTTTCGTTTCCGCCGTCGGCAATTCCGCGCTGAATACGTCCGGCTCTTTCTGTGTGCAATAACTGCAATCCAGATTGCACTTGTGGGTCACGTAAAACGTCACCGCGTAGGGTGCCACCACGTCGGTCCGCAAGATGTACTGTCGCCAGGCATTCTGAAAATAAAGCCGAAAATTCTTGGCCAGAAAGGGCGCATGCCGCAGCATGCCACGCAGGATCTCGCCACGTGTGGGCGGTCGCTTCGTAAGCACGCGCGCGGGGACGAAGTTCGACCGCTCGCTTGCGGGCATTTTCATCCCTTGATTATGGCTTAACCTGCCGCAACTGCACAGCAATGCGCCTGCCGGATGTAAAACTTGGAGGAAGATGGGAAACGGGAGGAATTACTCGAAGAACCTAAGCGAGGAATAAAGTCTGGCAAACCGCAGTGGTGTACACAATCTGGCAATCCATCAAAACTATCTTAATCTGTGAATACCACTCCCACGGAGCTGTGTTCCTTATCCGTGCCCGCATCAATCCGCACTACATACCCCCGCAACCTCATGGTCTGCATGCCATCGGTGCCGGGCGCTTCCATGGTGACGAGCAATTCGGATTGCAGCCGCGGCGCGTGGTGCAAAGATACCAGCGCGCCTTGCAACGCCAGGTCGCGCACCATGGTCTCTTCTTCAAACGGTTTGCCGCCCTCGGTTGTGCCGCTCACCATCGCGCGAAACTGTGCTTCCCGCCGCATGGCCGTACGCGTGCCCGGCAGATGCGCCTGAACATGATCTCCCGGCGAGCCGAGCGTAATTACCATGCCCTCGCTGGCGGCAAACACCGAATCAAACTCATCGCGGGCATTGCGCAAAATATTATCGACCGCGCGGTCCGTCGAATCCGGATCGTGGTGGAACAGCACCAGCGTCTTGGCCCCTGAATCCTGCGCCGCCTGCACACCTTCTTTCCACGAAGAATGTCCCCAGCCGTGTCGCGTGGTGGCCAGCTGTTCCGGCGTATATTGCGCATCGTTGATGAAAATGTCCGCCCCATCGGCCAACAGCCGCAGATTTTTCTCAAGCTCTGCATTTCCAGGCTCGTTGTCCGTGGCATACGCCACGATGCCCGCCGGGGTCTCGATGCGATAGCCCAGACAACCCTGCGGATGGTTCAGCCACCGTGGGGTGATTTTATTTTCTCCGATGTGAAAAGATTCTCCCCCATCCACTTCCTTGAACTTGCGCGTGGCGGTCATAGCCGAAAGATCCACGGGGAAATAAGGCATGGCCATCTGCGTTTCAAATACCTGCTTCAAGCTGTCGCGCCCCAGATATTTCGAGCGAAAGCTATAGAAGTGAAACTCGTTGCCGGGCACATACAACGGCGAGAAAAACGGTACGCCTTGAATGTGGTCCCAGTGATAGTGGGTAACGAAGATGTGCGTGTCGGCGGGATGCTCGCCTTCTGGCTTTGCCCATCGGCTGCCCAGCGTGCGCAAGCCGGTTCCACAATCCAATATGAACTGCGTGCCGTCCGGAGCGATCAGCTCGAGGCAAGGCGTGTTTCCGCCATATCGCCAGGTGGCGGGATCGACCGTCGGCGTGGAACCACGCACGCCCCAAAAGCTTAGCTTTGCTATGGGAATCTTCATTGACCCCGTTCTAATTCCCAAAGAGGACCTAGTATCAACAGTATCCACGAGAAACGCCCGCCGCACAGCTTAAGGCATGTTGGCAGTCGCGTCCATGAGCGTCAATCTCTTCCCACGGCCTAAGTGTCAAACTGCCCAACAACCCCGCGAAGGGGCTGCATCCGGAGACCCAGGCGCGTAACATAGAAGCGATGGGTCTGCACAGCCACAGTTCACACGACGGGCACGTCCACGACCACGCCCCTGGCGAGTCTTCGGACCAAGCCCACAGCCACGCCGGCCATGCCCATTCACACAGCCATGGTCATGAAGGCCATGCTCATCCCCAATTGCGCCCTGCCATCCTGGGCTGGGCCATCGCAGCGACCCTTGGCCTCGTGGTCGCCGAGATCTTCGGCGGTTTGCTCGGACGCAGCGTAGCCCTCTTGAACGATGCCGTCCACAACCTTTCTGATGTTCCCGCACTGGGCGTTTCTTACCTGGCGATGCGTTGGGCGGAGCGCCCCGCGGACCTTGAGAAAACCTACGGATATCACCGTGCCGGAACCCTGGCGGCTTTTACGAACTCGCTGGTTCTCGTCTTTCTCGCCATATGGCTGGGGTGGGAAGCTATCGCGCGTTTTCGCGCGCCCGTTGATGTTGTCGAAAGTTGGATGATTTGGACCTCCGTGGCCGCGCTGGCGGTAAATGGTGGGATCACTCTCTCGCTGGTTCGTGGCCGCGGCGATTTAAACCTCCGCAGCATCCTGGTGCACAACTTTGGCGATGCTTTGTCCAACATCGCCATCATCGGCGGCGCCATCGCTCATCCACGCTACGGGCTTGCGATGGATCGATCCGCTACTGGGCCTGGCTATCGGCATTCTGGTGTTATGGTCCAGCATCGGTATCCTTCGCGAATCTGCCCATATCCTTCTCGAAGGCCGCCCGCGCGAAATGCGGGTTGAAGAAGTCGCTCGCGCGATTCTTACCGTCGAAGGCGTCCACGAAGTCCACGACCTTCATATCTGGTCCCTCGGCGGCGGCCATAACGCACTAAGCCTTCATGCCCGCCTGCCAGACATGCACATGGACGAATGCGAACGCATTCTAAACGCCATCCAGCAGAAAGCCGCGAAAGATTTTGGAGTGGATCACACCACCGTGCAGTTTGAAGGTGCCTGGAACTGCA
>CAWCTJ010000014.1:0-35151 GCA_963798585.1 uncultured Acidobacteriota bacterium | reverse complement strand
CAGCGCACGCCTCGCGCGACATGTACATCGGCGCGGACGGAAAATTGGTCGGCGATGCTTCGACACTCGGGCCGCGTTCCGTGGCCGTACCGGGAACTGTTGCAGGTCTGGCGCTGGCACTGAAACTTTACGGCACAATGAAATTGGCGGAAGTGATGGCTCCGGCGATCGCTCTGGCGGAAAATGGCTTTCCCGTGAGCGCGAAGATGGTGCGCGAACTCGCCGAGGAACGCCATGGGCTGGAACGCTTTGCGGTCAGCAAACGCATTTTTCTGCGCGATGGCGAAATGTTTCGTGTGGGAGAAGTTCTAAACAACCGGAGGTGGCAGCTACTCTGAAACGCATTGCGAAAAATGGCGCGGACGATTTTTATCGCGGCGAAACCGCGCATTTGATCGCCGAGGACATGAGCAAATTCGGCGGCATCGTCACGCTGGAAGATCTGGTGAACTACCAGCCAAAAGTGCGCGAAGTGCTGCGTGCGAAATATAAAAGCAGCGGTCACGATTGGGAAGTTCTGACCTCGCCGCCGCCGAGTTCGGGCGGCGTAGCCATCGTCGACGTCACTGAACATGCTGGAGCACGTGACGCTGAAAGATTGGGATGACGTAAGCAGCGTACAAGTGGTGGCGGAAACGATGCGGCGCGTTTTCGCGGATCGCGCAGCGTATCTGGCAGATCCGGATTACGCAAAAATTCCCGTCGATGGTCTGACTGCACCGTGTTACGCGGCGGAACGCGCGGCGACCATTGATCGCGCACACGCTTCGTCCAGCAAAGATGTGAAAGCGGGCAATCCTCACGTATGCGGGATGTCTGCCAGCGCGGCGACCGCGCCGGAGAAGGCTTCTGGGCTTGGCGAAGGTACACACACCACGCATTTTTCCGTGGTGGATGCGGCAGGCAATGCCGTGGCCAGCACGTATACGTTGAACGACAGCTATGGATCACACTTCACGTCCAGCGGCGGATTTCTGCTGAACGATGAGATGGACGATTTTACTACGCAGCCTGGAGTGCCGAACGCGCTATTCGGATTGATCCAGTCGGACGCGAATGCAATCGCTCCCGGTCATCGTCCGCTCAGTTCGATGTGTCCCACGATGTTGTTACGCGATGGAAAACTTAGTTTTGTTACCGGATCGCCGGGAGGGCCAAGGATTATTTCGGCCACGCTGCTCTCGGTAATCAACTCATGTGGCTGGGCATGGAGGCGCAAGCAGCCATCAACGCGCCACGATTTCATCACCAATGGCTTCCGGACAAGCTACTGGTGGAGAAGGAGTTTCCCGCAGGCGTGGAAAGCGGATTGAACGCGCTGGGTTACGAGACGAAGCGCAAAGGGCATATCGGGCTAGTGAACGCGATTGGCATTGACCAGCAAACGGGCGACCGGCTAGGCGCGGCGGATCCGCGCGACGACGGATCGGCCATCGGTTATTAGACATGATCCAAAATCTTTAACGTTGAGGATTTATTGGTGTGACTATTTCTTCGCAAAGGTTGTCGTCACAGGATTGGAATGCTGCCGGCTATGCGGCGAACGCGCACTTCGTCCCGGCACTCGGACAGGCGGTATTGGACCTGCTCCAGCCGCAACGCGGCGAGCGCGTTCTTGATCTGGGTTGCGGAGATGGCGTTCTCACCGAAAAGTTGGTCGCGGCTGGCGCGGTCGTCGTGGGTATTGACAATGCCCCGGACATGATCGCGGCGGCGCGCCGGCGCGGGCTGGACGCCAGAATGATGGACAGCCGGGCGCTGACCTTCGCTAACGAATTCGACGCGGTCTTTTCCAATGCCGCGCTGCACTGGATCAAGGACGATCCAGATGCGCCTATCGCCGGAGCGTTCCGCGCGCTGAAATCCGGAGGAAGATTCGTGGGGGAGCTCGGCGGCCATGGATGCGTGGCCTCGATCACGGTTGCGCTGTTGGCCGCGCTGGAGCGACGAGGCCTCGCGGAAGCCGACTCCTATATTCCGTGGTATTTTCCAACGGTCGACGAGTATGAAACTCGTTTGCTTCGCGCGGGTTTCTTGCCACAAAGTGTGCAATTGATTCCGCGTCCCACACCGCTGCCGACGGGCATGCGCGGGTGGCTGGAGACGTTTGCCAATCCGTTCTGCGCCGCGTTGCCGCAAGAGGAACGAAGCAGTTTTCTCGACGAAGTCACGGCGCGACTCAAGCCAGTGCTATGCGACACGCAGGGGCGGTGGACTGCGGATTATATGCGCGTGCGCTTTGCAGTCAGTAAAAGTTGAGCGCGGGGGACATTCGTCACACTCGCTGTATTCATTACATTCGCTACATTCGCTACATTCGTCACATTCCTTACAACCCGTGCTATTCGCTTTTTGCCTTTGGCCTTAGACTTCTTATTGCGGTTTTGGAAAACCACAAAAGGGATGCGGATCTAAGGATTCGCCATTACAGGCAAAACGAGTCAACGGCACGGGTCTAAAGACCCGCCGCTACAACGGCAGACTTATGCAGAGAATTCTTTCTACCTATCAATTTGTTTCGCGGCGATTGACGCCGGAATTGCTGGGGCAGATTTCCGCGGCCGGTTTCCAGGGCGTGGAGATTTTTGCCAGCCGCGGGCACTTTGATTACAACTCAAAGACGGACGCGCGGGCGATGGCGGGCGCGTTAGCGGCCAATCATTTGTTTCTCTGGTCGTTGCATGGACCGACCAGCCGCGATCTGAGCGCAACGCGCGAAGGTGGGACGCCCGTGTCCATTTGCGAGGTGGAACGCGTGCGGCGCATCGAGGCCATGGATGAGCTAAAGCGGGCCATCGATTTATCCGAAGATTTGCCTTATCCGCGGTTGGTTTTGCACATGGGCGGACCGCGGGAAACGGCTGATCCGCGCAAGCGGGACGCGGCGTTCAGTTCGCTGGAGCATTTGATTTTGCACGCGCATCATGCCGGCGTGGTGATTTCGCTGGAGAACACCACCACGGAGATGGGCGATCCACAGTATTTGCGGAGTTTTGTGGATGAGACGCGGCTTACCGGGCTGCGCTTTAACTTCGACATCGGGCACGCGCATCTGGCGGACGGGCCGGAGGATGAACGGATCGAGAAGAGCTTCACTCCGATGAAGGATCTGATCGCCGGCGTGCATTTACACGACAATCATGGAGAGAAGGACGAACACCTGGCACCGTACGGCGGCACGATCGGCTGGCCCGCAGCGATCGCGCTGCTAAAGACGGTACCTGGAAAGGAAGTTCCGCTCACGCTGGAGATCAAAGAGAAAACCGCGCCGGATGCGCCGTCGGCGATCGAGCAACTCGAGGCCGCGCGCGTGGCGATGGATCGGTTTGAAGAAGATTGGTCCGCCTAGTGAGTTGGGACAGCTTGGAAGATGTCGCCGCTTGCATGTGCAGCAGCGTGCGCTAAAGATGCTCGATATTTTGTGGCAATCCATTCTCCAACGCTGGGCTAACCGCTGACAGTAAACGGAAAAAAATCCACTGCCAAATGGAGTGAAATGAGTTCCCAGCTACAAGTGATGAAGTTTGGCGGTACATCGGTAGGCGATGCGCAGTGCATGGCGCGCACGGCGAAGATTATTGCCGGAGGCGCACGAGAACAGCGGTGCGTTGCCGTGGTGTCGGCGATGAGCGGGGTGACCAACCGGTTGATCGAAGCGGCGAAGATGGCGCAAACCGGTAATGCGAGCGGGGCTGCGGCCATCCTGGACCGGCTGCGTGCGCAGCATGAGACGGCGCTGGCCACGCTGGTACAGAGCTCAGAGGAACGCGAGATGGTACGGCAAAAGCTCGAAACCGTGCTGGCGGAAGGGCGGCGGTTTTGCGAAGGAACGGCGCTGCTGCGCGAACTTTCGGCGCGGACGCTCGACGCGATCTCTAGTCTCGGAGAACGCTTATCCGCTCCCCTGGTTGCGGCGGCAGTGAAGCAACTGGGATTGCCCAGCGAAGCGATTGAAGCTACGGAATTAATTGTGACCGACGAATTCCACGGAGGCGCGGAGCCACAGATGGAGCGCACGCGCGAGAAATCACAGGCGCGACTGCTGCCGTTACTGGGGCGCGGAATTGTCCCGGTGGTGACGGGGTTCCTGGGCGCTACTACCAATGGGGAGCTCACTACGCTGGGCCGAGGAGGGTCCGATTATTCGGCGACCATACTCGGGGCGGCGCTGGATGCGGATGAAGTGATCATCTGGACGGACGTGGACGGCGTGCTGACCGCGGACCCTCGGCTTGTGAAAGAGGCGCAAACGATTCCGGAGATTTCGTACCGGGAAGCGGCGGAACTAGCTTATTTTGGCGCGAAGGTACTGCATCCGAAAACGTTGCGACCGGTGGTCCAGGCGGCGATACCAGTGTGGATTCGCAATAGCTTTACGCCGGAGAAAACAGGGACCAAGATCACGCCGCAGGGACAGAGCAATGGCGGAGGCGGAGTAAAAGCGCTAACGGCGATTCGCGATGTGACGCTAATCAGCGTGGGTGGCCCGGGAATTGTGGGGTTGCCGGATGTGGTAGGCCGGACGTTTTCGACGACGGCGGAAGTACGCGCGAATGTGCTGCTGATTTCGCAATCATCTTCGCAGAACGACATCTGTTTCGGTGTCTCTTCCGCGGACGCGGAGAAGACCGTGGAAGGGCTGCGCAAGGAATTTGCGCAGGATTTGGAGCATGAAAAGGTGGAGCATATTCGGGTGGATCCGCACATCGCGATCGTGGCCGTAGTGGGACAGAACATGTGCGGTACTCCCGGCATTGCGGGAAAAACGTTTAATACGTTGGGGAAGGAAGGCGTAAACATCATCGCCATCGCGCAGGGCTCGTCGGAGAGCAATATATCGTTTGTAATCGAGGAACAATCCGTCGTGCCGGCGCTGCGCACGCTGCACCGGGAGTTCGGGTTGGACAAGTCGGCGGAGTGAGTCCGGCCAGCGCGATTTGTCCGTTGGCAAAACAGGGCTAGGGTCGCCGTTCCGGCAGGATCTGAAACTGCCGCTTCCCTTCGATACGGTAGGTTGCAAAGTCTGACTGATCGACGGTCAGAATTATAGAGAGCGATTCCCGCTTGGCCAGATAAACAAGCGTAGCATCAGCGAAATCCATCGGCCGGTCCCAATAGCGGGACATCAACGCGTGCAGCTCGCCGAGCTCGGTGTTTCCGATGAGGCCCACGATTACCGCGCCAGACCGCACAAATTTCCGTGCGGCTTCCATCTGCGCGCGGGAGTCTCCGACCAGATGAAACAGTTCGGTCAGCACAGCTTCGGAAGTGAGGAGCGGCAGCCGCAGATCTTTTAGGGCCTCTACGCAAAGCGAGTGCCAGCGATCCTTGCGGTCAAGAATGGCGAGAATCGCGCCGGTATCAATGAGAGCGTTAGCGGGCAAGTTGGCGGCGGCGCAAGCGCTTTCGCACATCCTTCCTTACGTTTTCGGAACGGCGCGGGGGACCGGAGGAGATCACGCCGAAGGATGCTTTCGCCGCGGCATGTAGCTTGGTTTGGACTTCATCGTCTGCCGGCTCGAGCGTACGCCGCTCAAACCACTCGCGCACGGCCAGGTCCAGCAAAGAGGAAACCGGCTTGTTGCGAAGCCGGGCTTCGCGTTCCAGGTCGGCCTTGAGTTCGCGGGAAAGCCGCCAAGTGTAGACGTCCGTCTTCATGCACTACAGTGTAGTTCATGAGACCGGATGACGCAATATCCACAAGGCCGTGCCCGGTACTGATTGAGCAAACCTGCCTCGCTTGGCGTGGGCGCGGCGGGCAATTCCTCTCACACTGCGAATGATACTTGGGAGGCCGGAGATGGCAGAGAAGAACAGCTTCTCGGAGATGAAAACCGAGCAGGAAAAAATGACGGAAAGCTGGAAAGCGGAAGGGCGCCTGAGCGAAGCGTGGGTTGTCGCGGATCCGGAAATTGTGGAGATTTTCACGGCAGGGGTTGCGTTCGGCGTAGAAGTAGGCCGCCGCGAAGGTGATCCCACCTATTCGCCGGACGAATGGCGCAGAGCGTTGCGCGAGGCTATGGAACGAGCGGCGGCCCTGGAATCCAAACTTGAAGCTGCTAAAGCGGGGATGCAGAAAAAGCGGAACGACTAAGGCTTTGCGTTGCGCGGGCGCTGTGCAACTGGCCGTCTGTATTACAATGAGCCAGTAGGTAGTGTTTATGCACTGGCGTCCGGTACTACTACTGCCGCTTTTCGTTAGCCCCGTGTTCGTCGGCGCGCAAACGCCACCCACCTCTGCTCCGCGACCTGATACTAGTCAAGATTTGTGCACGGTTTCCGGGATTGTGCTGCGCAATCAGGATGGCGCGCCGCTGAAGGACGCCACAGTATTCATGTCCACCGACGAAAAACACGAGGGCACGATTGCCACCACCACCGGCGCAGACGGACATTTTGAGTTGACGAATATCCCTGCGGGTCACTACCAATTGTCGGCGCACCACGACGGGTACGTTGCCATGAAATACGGCCAGAAGCGGCCGGGCGATCCGGGATCAACGTTGACCTTGAGGCCGGGTCAAAAAATGGAGGACCTGGTTTTTAAGCTGAGCCGATCCGGAGTAATCGCGGGCCGAGTATTGGATGAAGACGGAGAGCCGATGCTGGGCGTGCGCGTCCACGCCCTGCGGGAAATATTCGCAGACGGGAAAATACGGTTTCAGGGGGTCGACGAGCACGAATCCAATGACCTGGGAGAATTCCGCCTCTATGGATTAGACCCTGGACGATACGTAGTGACTGCGCAGCCTCAGAGGTGGAACCCTTTCATGGGCAGCCGCAAGTACTCCGCGACCGACAAAAACCTGGGAGAACGAGCGTATGCGAAAGTCTATTATCCCGGCGTCGTGAGTTCGGGAAAGGCGTCCGTGATCACCGTCAAATCCGGCGACGAGATTACTTCCATCGACATGTTGTTGAAGAAGGTCGCGGTGTACCGGATTCGCGGAAAAATCATGAATCTACCGGCCAGGGTGAAGAACGGTGGGCCATTTAACGTCCAAGCCTTGAGCGCGGGCGAAGACGATTGGGATACGAACGGCCAGGCGTCGGTGAATACTGCCGACGGCACTTTCGAGCTTGCCGAAGTGCCATCGGGGAATTACACCCTTCGATTTATATCGCGGTCCGAAGACGGAAGCTTTCGCAGCGCGCTACAAGACGTGAACGTGGCGAATGCCGACGTGGAAGGTGTGACATTGATCGCCGGCAACGGCGTGAACATTTCTGGCCGAGTGGTTTGGGATGGAACGCCGAAGCTGGAAACGCACGCGTTAACGATTGACGCATTCCCAACGGACGTCTTGCCATTTCCAGTTCGTGGGGGCGTCGACGATAACAGTCTGTTTATGTTGAAGGAAGTCCCCGAAGGGCAATATCGACTGGATGTATGGGGGTTTTCGAAGGACTGCTATATCAAAGAGGTGCGATACAACGAGCAGCTCGTGCCGGATGGAAAGATTCGGGTTGGCAAGGAATCGGTCGGGCGGCTGGAGATCACGTTGAGTTCGCGTGGGGCCCACGTGCAAGGCGTGGTGGTAAACGAAGATAGCCTTCCGGCAGCCGGCGCATGGGTGGTGGCCATTCCAGAAGAGAAAACAACGCGTACATCCTATTCCACCAATACGGATCAATACGGTCATTTTGACATTCCCGGACTGCCACCTGGGACGTATCAGCTTTTCAGTTGGACAGGGCTCGAACGAGGCATTTGGGAAGACCCGGAATTTCTAAAAGGGTACGTCGCAAAATCCACGAGCATTGAAGTTCATGAAGGCGACAAACAAACTACGCAGTTAAACTTGATTCCGTTGAGCGCGGAAGACGGCGGGAACCAGTAAATTGCGATCCTGCAGGTGACTTCAATCGATGTTGGTTGTGATAAAACCACCTGTGATCGGAAAGGATTGCCGATGAACTTCACGCGGATCGCTCTGGCGGCCCTTGGCGCGTTTGTGGCGTATTTTGTGGTTGGGGGTCTAACGTTTGCCGCGCTGCCGTGGCTTAAGAATGAATTCATGAAATATCCCGCGGTGTACCGCTCGCAGGAAGGCATTAAAAGCGTTATGCCGGCGGGAATGGCCGCGATGTTTGTGGCGATGCTGGTGCTGGCGGTGCTTTACGCGATGATTTACAAAGGCGGCTCGGGGATCGCGGAAGGTGCGCGATTCGGGGCGTTGATCGGTGTGTTCGCTGAGGGCGCTTTTGTGGTGCACAACTACGTGAACCTGAACATCGGACTGAAGTTGACGCTACAACAATCGGTAGCCTATTTCGTGGAATGGCTGGTCGTGGGCGTCGTGATTGGCCTCATCTATCGGCCGGCGCACTGAGTAACTCTGAGATCCTATCCTCCTTAGAGCGGTCATTGGATTGCGCTCCTTCTAACTGTGACTCAAGCCCGAGCCTTCTCTGGTAAAATTGTGGTTTGGATTGGCGACGGCGAAACCCTCTATGACGACCATCACGATTGAACAGGCTGGGAAGTACGACGGGCAGGAAGTAACCATCAAAGGCTGGCTTTACAATTTGCGGGAATCGGGCAAACTGATGTTTCCGATTTTTCGCGATGGCACGGGGATCATTCAGGGCGTTTGCGCGCTGAAGGAAAATCCCGAGGCGTTTGCGGCGCTGAAAGGCCTGACGCAGGAATCCAGCGTGATTGTTACGGGGAAGATTCGCGCCGAGCAGCGTGCGCCCGGCGGCTTTGAGATGGGCGTCAGCACCATTCAAGTGCTGCAAAAGGTTTCCGAAGCCACACCGTTTCCCATTCAACTGAAAGAACATGGCGTCGATTTTCTTCTGGATCATCGCCATTTGTGGATTCGCACGCCGCGCTCGGCGGCGATCCTGCGCATTCGCGCAGAGGCCGTGCGCGCCGCGCGAAATTACATGGACGACCAGGGCTATACGCTGACCGACGCACCGATTTTTACTCCCGCGGCGTGCGAAGGCACCTCCACGCTTTTTGAAGTGAATTATATCGACGAGCAGAAAGCCTATCTGACGCAAAGCGGCCAACTCTACATCGAAGCGACAGCCATGGCGCTGGGCAAGGTCTATACGTTCGGCCCGACGTTTCGCGCGGAAAAATCCAAAACCCGCCGCCACCTGACGGAATTCTGGATGCTGGAGCCGGAAGCCGCTTACGCCGAACTCGCCGACATGATGGACCTTGGCGAAGGCTTGGTCAGCGCCGTTGTGCAATCCGTGGTGAAAAACAAATCGCGCGAACTGGAAGTCCTGAAGCGCGACGTGAAAAAACTGGAAAACGTGAAGGCGCCGTTCCCGCGCATCAGCTACGAAGAAGCGGTCGCGGTGCTCAACAAACACGGCAATCCCGCCAAATTCGGCGACGACTTCGGCGGCGACGAAGAAACCATCATTTCCAATGAATTTGATCGCCCGGTGATGGTTCACCGCTACCCTGCGGCGATCAAAGCCTTCTACATGCAGCCGGACGCCGCGCGTCCCGATTTGGCACTCGCTTTCGATATGCTCGCCCCTGAAGGCTATGGCGAGATCATCGGCGGCAGCCAGCGCATTCATGACTATGATTTGCTGGTTAAACGTCTACGAGAGAACAACTTACCGGAAGAATCCTTCCAGTGGTATCTGGACCTGCGTCGCTACGGAAGCGTCCCCCATGCCGGCTTCGGCCTGGGCCTCGAACGTACGGTGGCCTGGATCTGCGGCACCGAGCACATCCGCGAGGTCATCCCCTTCCCTCGCATGCTCTATCGCGTATATCCTTAGCCGGGGTAGTTGAGGGCCAGGTTCAAAGCTTGGTCCGGTAGATCGTCCAGCCTGAAGCCTCTCCGGCGACCAGCGCTGGCTCGCGGTTCTTGCAGTTACCATCAGAGCGAGTATTGCATCTTGACGAGTGCCGAGCACACGTCCGCGTTAGCGCGCGGAAGTGACCGGCACAGTGGACTACACGCATCGTCGTGGTGCGCTCGCCGTTTTCGGGTTTCGACATGACGCATCAAAAAGTTCGCATTATCGGCGTGCCCATGGACCTCGGCGCCAGCCGCCGCGGCGTGGATATGGGTCCGTCCGCGCTGCGCGTCGCGGGTTTGCAAACACGGCTGAAGCAACTGGGCCATCAAGTCGAAGACATCGGCAATATCTCCGTGAAGCAGCCGGAAGAAATGTCTTACGGGGAAAAACGCGCTAAGTATCTGGTCGAAATCGCCGAGACCTGCAAGGACCTGGCCGAAGCGGTACAGAAATCGCTGGAAGAAGACTTTTTCCCGCTGGTGCTAGGTGGAGACCATTCCATAGCCGCAGGCGCCGCCTCCGGCGTCTCGTCCTTTTTTCGCAAAGAGAAAAAAGATATCGGCTACATCTGGCTGGACGCCCACGGCGACATGAACACGCCGGAGTCTTCGCCATCGGGCAACGTACACGGCATGCCGCTGGCCAGCATCATGGGCTACGGCCCGCCGGAACTCGTCGACCTGATGGGATTTCAACCCCAAAGCCGAACCAGGGAATATCGTAATTGTCGGTGCACGCGACCTGGACGCCCAGGAACGCAAAATGATGAAAAAATCCGGCATCCACGTCTTCACCATGCGCGATATCGACGAGCGCGGCATGCGCGAAGTGATGAGCGACGCGCTGAAATACGCCATGGACGACACCGGAGGGCATGGCGTCAGCCTGGATATGGATTTTGTGGATCCCGGCGACGCGCCGGGCGTAGGCACGCCGGTTCGCGGCGGCGTCACCTATCGCGAAGCTCACCTGGCCATGGAGATGATCGCCGACAGCGAAGCCATGGCGTCACTCGAAGTCGTCGAGATTAATCCGGTTATCGACGAACACAATCGCACCGCGCTGCTAGGCGTCGAATTAATCCTCTCCGCCCTCGGCAAGAAAATCCTGTGAGCTTGTAGTGGTCATATTCTTGGGTCCGTGTAGATTCGTCGCTAGCATCAGCCCCCGGCGATACTCAGAGTCGTCCTATCCCTCTTCTGGAAACCACTCGCGCCTCTCCTCTTTAGCCCCGCGAGCTTTTCTGAAAAAATAATCCTTGTGACCCCAGACAAGAAGCGCCTTCGTGTCGGCATTCTTTTTGGCGGACGCTCGGGCGAACATGAAGTCTCGCTGGCTTCCGCCGCCTCGGTGATTCGCGGCACTCGATCCAGACAAATACGAACCCGTGCCCATCGGCATCTCCAAAGAAGGCCACTGGCTCACCGGCGCGGGCGCGCAGAAAATGCTGCCCGACGTGTTGCGTCAGGGCCAGCGCGTGATGATGAACGCCGACCCCACCGACGCCGCCTTGGTGCCGCCTCGATGGCAGCGGCGGCGGCCAGCGCTTCGACGTGGTCTTCCCAGTGATCCACGGCACGTTTGGCGAAGACGGCACCATTCAGGGATTGCTGGACCTTGCCGGACTGCCCTTTGTCGGCGCGGGCGTGCTCGGCTCGGCCATCGGCATGGACAAAGACGTGGCCAAGCGCCTGCTACAATTCGCGGAGATTCCTGTCGTTCCGTGGATCACCGTGCACCGCCATGAGTGGGAAGCCGATCCCGTCTCGCATTCAAGCAACAATCGAAGAACAGTTTCCCTATCCCGCTTTTCGTGAAACCCGCCACGCTCGGCTCTTCCGTGGGAATGACCAAAGTGCACTCGCACGATGAGCTGGCCCCCGCAATTACTCTGGCCGCCGAATTTGCGACAAAAATTTTGGTTGAAAAAGCCGTAAGCGCTCGCGAAATCGAAGTGTCCGTGCTTGGCAATCACGATCCGCAGGCCTCCATTCCCGGCGAAATCGTTCCACACCGCGAATTCTACGATTACGCCGCGAAATATCTGGAAGAAGGCACGCAGCTGCTAATCCCCGCCGAACTCAAACCCGCGCAAGTCAAAAAATTCCAGGCTATGGCCATCGGCGCATTCCGCGCATTGGAACTCAGCGGCATGGCCCGCGTCGATTTCTTCCTGGAAAAAGCCGCCGGAAAAATTTATCTCAACGAAGTGAACACCATCCCCGGCTTCACCTCCATCAGCATGTATCCCAAACTTTGGGAAGCCTCGGGCATTCCCTTCCGCGAACTGATCGACCGCTTGATCGACCTTGGCGCTCGAACAGCACACCGAAAAATCCCGCACCAAATACCAAATCGAACTCCCAGAAGGCGCAGGCGGCGCACTCGACGCCTAGGGTGTGAGCTTGACGGCTTTTTCTCAGCGATCGCGAGGTGCGATTTTTTCAGTACTTATACGAGCCTGTGAAGTCTCGCCAGCTCCACGGACGCCGCCGCATTTACTCGTGCACACCTCTTCTGCTAATTTTGATTTGCGCCTTTGAGCCCTCGCAGGCAGGAGACTTTCGCATGACCACGCTTCTCAACGTACCTGCCGAAAAACCAGACAAATCCCGCGCCATGATTTTTACTGTGGTGGCTCTGCTTTCCGTGGCCGTCCTCGGACTGTATTTCGCGGTGCGCTACTACCCGGAAAAACATGCCACGGAAACATTTTTTAATGCCCTGGTCGCCGGCGACACCACCAAGGCCTACGAAATCTGGAAGCCCAGCGCCAGCTACCAGATGAAAGATTTTCTCGCCGATTGGGGCCCCAACGGATACTACGGCCCCGTGAAGAGTTTCGCGCTGCTGCACGCCAAATCTCCGGTGGGCGCCAGCGGCGTAATCATCACCGTCGCGGTGAGCCCTTTCTCTCCGCTCCCCAACGAAAACTCCGACCCCGCCCAGAGCCAGAAAACCCGCGTCGTAAATCTCTGGGTCGAATCCAAAGACAAATCCTTCAGCTTTCCGCCATAGCCCTGAAATCTGTCCCCCGCCATTCTCGAGCAAGGCACTTTCGCCGTCTTCGATGGATGGCAGGTCTTCAGACCTGTGGTCTTGAGTTTAGTGCGCGATTGCGCCGAAGGAAGAAACCAGCATTCCAGCAGGCCGCGGGAATCGTCAAGATTTGCCCGGGATGAATCATTCTTGCGTCACGCAATTCTGGATTGGCAAGAGCCACGCAGGGCCAACGCGCGCCGTCGCCATATCGCTCAACAGAAACCCTCCACAGTGAATCGCCGCTTCGCACCGTAATCGTTCGCATGTCGTTCCCAACTTCTGTCTTCTTCAACAGCGGCGGCGGCGTCCTCCGATTTGGGCACCAACAGCCTCGTTCCCGGTCTCAGCCGCAGCGGATCGTCGACTCCCGGATTGCTTGCCAGCCATTCGCGCCACCGCACGCCACTGCCGAAATATCGTCGCGATAAATTCCACAGCGAATCTCCAGTCCGGATGGTTACCGTTCCCTTGGCTCCTTTGCGGTTGCCCCTGTCGCGATTGGTCCTGTTGTCTTTGGCAAAGACGCGACGGAATGTGACTCAGACGAGACCGGCGCACCGCTTGTAGGTCCGGGCGCGATCACGGGAGCTGACGAAACCCTCGCCCCGTTCACTGGGGCTACTGGGGCGGACTTGGTCGCAGCAGTAGATGCGGGCGTAATATTTTTTGGCGATGCAGGTAACCGAACAACTGGCACCGCCGAAATCGCGTTTGTTGAATCGCCATGGTTCGGCGCCAGCCCAGTCGCTGGTCGGGAAAAAGGATCACGCTTCATCGGAAAACCATTCGCGCGATATCTGCCGACCGGTAACGGAATAGCGCTCGCTGGCAGCGATGGCACGGCGTTGGGCGGCGCATGTGGCACTGCGATTGGCGCGACATGGAGCACAACATTTGGCCCGACATGAACATTTGGCGCAACTTCGGCCAGCGACCCCGCGGGTATTTCCAAGTGAAAATGCGACGTCGGAGGAATGGCGCTAGCTTGCTTCGCTTCCCGCTCGCTCTTCTCGCGCCGATAACGTCGCGCCACCGCACCGAGCGAGTCTCCGCCCGAACTTTTGTCCGCATCGCTCGCAGCCAGTGATTTTGTTACCGCAGGTGCGGGCGAAGGCGCCACAGAATTTTGCCGGTGTGCTGCAACCCGCGCACTTTCCTCTTCCACCAAAATACGCGGCCGCTTCAGATCTTCATTCGTGTAGATGTGCGTTTCGTTGCGGGATGCTGATTCCGCCTGCGCAGCTTTCCGCGCTTTTTCCTGCCGCGCCGCTTCGACGACGTCTTGCGGCGCGTCTTGCGCTTTCGCGCTAATCGCCGCGAACGCAATTATGCACAGCATGCCCGCGCCCACACTGGCTGTTCGCAGACGAACAGAGCGCCGTCGAAATGCAAAAGACGAACTCATTAATTCATCAAACCTGCTAGTGAATCCACTCTGGGGGACACCAGAATTAAGGGAAACGACCTAGAATTACTGACGTGATTGTAGCCGCCCAGACAGGAAAGGGCCGCACGTGTTTCCAGAACAGCAACACCAAAACGGGCCTGTAGCGGCCAGGCTTTAGCTTGCCCTGAGCCTCGAAGGGTCCCGTCGCTTTTCTTTTTCACCCGCCGGCGCGGATCCTACGCACCACGCACTCTCATCACGATTCCCCAAGCGCTGCGCCCAATTCTTCGGCGGTAACCGTCGCGGTGCCAAGCTTGCCCACCACCACGCCTGCGGCAGCGTTCGCAATTACCGCGGCATCGCGCACACTCGCGCCAGCCGCAACCGCCAGCTGCAAAACACTTAACACCGTATCTCCCGCACCCGTTACGTCGAACACCTGACGCCCGGTCCCGCCGCGTTCCACTCCAGCTTGCCCGACGCGCGCGTACGTTACTTCGGAACTGGTCGCGGGAATATGCAGCTGCCCCGCCGAAGATTCTTCCACCACGCTCATTCCCTTTTTACCGCGTGTGATGACCACCGCGCCGCAACCAAAATGCGCGAGGAGCGCGCGGCCTGCCTCTTCAAAGGATTTGTCGTCAACCAGCGCCCGCGTCACGAAAAATCCCGCTTCCTTGGCGTTGCAGACGATCGCCCGCGCGCCACGGTACGCATACAGACGGGAAGTTTTCGGCCTCACGAATACGGGAATTTTCAAATGGTGGCAAGCGCTAAGGACGCGATCGGCGAGAGCATCGGTGATTAGCCCTTTGTCATAATCGGATAGCACCAACGCATCAAGCTCCTTCAGCGCGGAAAAAAGTGTCCGCAAAAGTTTTTCTTCCGTCGCGGGTCGCAGCGGCTCGCCTCGCTCGCGGTCCACTCGCACCACCTGATGATGCTTCGCAATAATCCGAGTTTTGACGGTAGTAACGTGTTTCGCCTCAGCTACCACGCCGCGATGAACATATCCCGATAGCACGCAAACAGTCCAGCAATGCGCGTCCAGCTTCATCGCCACCGACCACGCCAAAAGCTTCACCCCCGCGCCGAGCGCAGCGATATTCGCCGCTACGTTCCCCGCACCACCGAGACACTCGCTTTGCTCTACAAAATTCACTACCGGCACCGCTGCCTCTTGCGAAAGCCGCGAAGCCTCGCCCCACATATAGCGGTCCAGCATCAAATCGCCAAGCACACCAATCCGCTTGCCAGCGCATCCGCGGAATGACGCGTCGTAAACGCAAAATCGATTCAGTAGGTTTCGCAGGCATGTGATTGGTTTGATTGAGATCGATTAGTTTGATTGAGATTGATTGGTTTGATTGAGATTTTGCCTTCGCCAGGCCTGGCACTCTACGTCTCGGAAATCGTGGCCTCTTGCGGCAGCATCACCGGAATATCATCCCGCACGGGATAAACCCGCCGGCAAGTCCCACACTTCAGCCCGGATTTATCCACTGTGAAGACCACCTTTGTCTTGCACACCGGACAAACCAAAATATCCAACAAGTCCTGCGCTATAGCCATCTCTCCGCACTCTCCCACTGACTTCGCCTGACGCGACTGTAACAAATTCAGGACGCAGGCGTCGAATCCCGCGCCGCCCAAAGTTTATTTCTCCGCGTAATACCCCGTGCGCGTACGCGCCGTAACTCCTGGCTTGTCAATCTTGACCTCCAGCGCATGATACTGGACTGGACCGTCGGGCGGCGGCGAATCAAAGGACAGCACGTAGTAAGCGCTCGCGTCCGCCACGCAGCTGGCGATCTCGCTCGCGATGTCGTTACTGGAGTTGAGCACCCGCCCGCCGCTTTGATAGGCGATCACCGGCAGCGCCAGATTGCCCGTCTCCGCGTTTTTTGCCGCTTTCACTCCCTTAATAAAGTCCTTGTAATAAAATGTTCGAAGGCCTCCTGCATCCGCGTTCCCCAGCGGATCCACGTTGTACAGGGTAATGCCCGTCTGCCGCAACCCGTTGGAGAATCCAACGATCAATTTGAAGAATCGTTCTTGATCCTCCCGCTAATCTCCACGCCAGGTCGGGAAAGCATGGGCCAACCCGGACTGATCCAGATGAATAGTTTCTTGCCCGGCACTCTTGCTTCCTCATCCGTGAGCAATCCCAGGGTTTGCAGTGAAAGGCTCAGACGTTCTGTGGCCCCGTAAAATCCCTGGGCTCGCGTGATCGAGCGCAAGCTACCCTCATTCTTATCCAGCAGTGCGGCTACGGCGTTTCCGTCGCGCGATGGTGGGTTCAAGGTTTTTGCCCCAGCATCGGTAAAGAAAGCCACCGACACCGGTTGCGCGAGTTTCCCGTCATCTCGTCTCAGAAATTTCGCAACCTCTTCTCGCGCGGACCCCACCGCTTGGAACGACGCGTTGACGGCATCGATCAGTAGGATGACCGTGACCGGAGCAGCGGAACTCGCTGTCTCCACCGCCCGAAAAGAGAGTAGCGTTTGCAGACGTCCATCGTCCGACACTCTAAAGTCCTGCTGTTGCAGCCCGGCCACCGGTTTCCCGGATTTGTCGGTCGCCACCACGTCCAGCGTAACAATGCGGTCCAGGTTGTGATCTGGAGAGGCAGCATCCTGCTGCGCGAACACCGGCGCTACCAGCAAAAAGAAAACGACGACGGTCTTCATTTGGCTAACCTCTGTGCCTGGATGACTTCGCTTGCGCACACCGGAGATAGGCCACTCTCAATGGCTTTCTAGATAGGACGAGAAGCCCTCCTGGCAGGTTACAGGCGGATGGCGCGCTCGCTCAAACGAACCTGACCCCGATGTGGTAGTGAATTACTTTGAATAGGGCAAATCGTCGGTTTAGAATCTCTCGCGCTGAATCAACTTTCACTGTTAGAGTTTTTCGCGTCGGAATGTACCCAAGGGAGCGTGCTGCATGGTCGGCGGGCTGAAGGTCATTCCCGTTGAGCCAGGTCACGAACAAGAATTCGAATCGCTCTTCCGCGAGCCTTCGCGCGCAAGTCCGACGACCACGAGCCGGATTTCCTCCTTTATTCGCTTCTCCGCTCACGCACAGATTCACGCTCCTACATTGTCCAAGCGCAGTATCGCGACCAGGCGGCGTTGGACGACGCAATCAGTCCTCGTCGCACTGGAAAGATCTCTTCCCCAGGACTCGCGCAATCCCGGACAAGCTCGCCGTCGAGTACTTCGATGTGCTCGTGCCCTAAAAATTCAAGGTCCTAGCTTTTGGCTGACCCACTAGCCCAATTTCGCCTATTTCGTGCTCCGCAATTTCCACGGTATAATCAAGGGCTATGCTTGCCGTTAACAACATCACTATGCGCTTCGGAGGACGCATCCTCTTCGAGGACGTCACCACCACCTTCATGGAAGGTCGGCGCTACGCCATCACCGGCCCCAACGGTGCCGGAAAGTCCACCTTGATGAAGATTCTGACCGGCGAGCTGGAGCCCACCAAGGGCTCGATCACCCGCCCAAAAAAGCTTGGAGTACTGCGTCAGGATCAGTTCGCTTTCGATGAATTTCGCGTCATCGACACCGTCATCATGGGCAACGCCCCGCTCTGGAAAGCTCTCGAAGAACGTGACGCCCTGTACGCCAAGCCCCACGAGGAATTAACCGATGCCGACGGCATGCGCCTCGGCGAACTCGAAGGCATCGTTGGCGAAGAAGGCGGCTACACCGCCGAAGCCGACGCCGCTATCCTTCTCGACGGCCTGGGCATCGACGTCAGCATTCACGAACGCAAAATGCGCGAACTCCAGGGCGGACAAAAAGTTCGCGTCCTTCTGGCGCAAGCGCTTTTCGGCAATCCTCCGGCCCTGCTTCTCGACGAGCCCACGAACAACTTGGACCTCGATTCCGTCCACTGGCTCCGGCGATACCTTCTCGAATACACCGGCGTGCTGATCGTCATCTCTCACGATCGCCATTTTCTCAACAGCATCTGCACGCACACCGCCGACATCGACTACCAAACCATCATCATGTACAACGGCGGCTACGACGACATGGTCCTGGCCAAAACGCAAATTCGCTCGCGCATCGAATCCGATAACGCCGTTCGCGAAAAGAAAATCGCCCAGCTCAACGATTTCATCGCCCGCTTCTCCGCCGGCACCCGCAGCGCGCAAGCCACCTCGCGCAAAAAAGAAGTCGAGCGCCTGCAAACCTCCGAACTCGCCCGCTCCAATATTCAACGCCCGTACATCCGTTTCCAGATCAACAAACAATCCGGCCGCCTGCCGCTCGAAATCAAGCGCCTGGTAAAGTCCTACGACGATCTAAAGGTGATTCAGAATTTCTCGGCCAGCGTCACCCGCGGCGAAAGAATCGCGCTCACCGGCCGCAACGGCGCCGGCAAATCCACCCTGCTCAAATCCATCATTCACAACGCCGGCGATTTCGTCTCGGACGCCGACCGCGCCTTTCCCATCAACTCGCGGCAATGTAGTCTGGGGCCACGAAGTCACCGTCGGCTATTTCCCGCAGGACTTCGCCGACGTCATCGACAAAAGCAAAGGCGTCACCGCCATCGAGTGGCTCTGGCAATTCGATCCGCAATCTTCTCAGGAAGAACTTCGCGGCCTGCTCGGTCAAATGCTCTTCAGCGGCGAAGACGCGCTTAAAGCCACCAAAGCGCTCTCCGGAGGCGAAACCGCCCGCCTGCTTTTCTGCAAGCTGATGCTGCAAAAACCCAACGTCCTGGTCTTCGACGAGCCCACCAACAACTTGGACCTCGAATCCATCAACGCCCTGAACATCTCGCTGCAAAAATTCGAAGGCACCGTTCTGCTGGTCACCCACGACGAAGATGTGATCGACGAAGTCGCCACTCGCATCTGGCACTTCTCGGGCGGCCACATCGAAGACTTCAAAGGCACCTACGAAGAATTCGAAGCCCACACCGCCCAAAAAAACGCCGCGCCAGTCCCCGCCGCCGCCAAATCGCGCAAATAATCGGAACAAATGGTCCGCCAAAAGAAAGACGCCGCAAAACGCGGCGCTTTCTTCATTACTTCATTATTTCATTACATCTTCACCTCATCTTTTTCTATACCCCAGCCAGTCCGGATTGTGCGCCGTCCCATCAAAATCTGTCCCGGTCTTAAACGATTCAAACTTGCCATTCGCCGCGGCCACCGCCGTCTTCGATAAAATCGCGGCAATTTCCGCCTTCGTCAACGCGCTATAAGTCTTCGCCGCCGTAAATGCCTGATCCAGATTCTCCTGGTTCTGATCCCGGTAATCACCACCGACGTCGGCAAACTCAGCGCATACTGCAGACACTCCAGCGCCGTGACCGTATTGCTTCGCAAAATCACTCCCGCCCCCATCGACTTCATCCCCAGCACGGCAATCTGCTTGCGCACCAGCACCGGCAGCACCTCCGCGCCAAAACTCCGGAAATGCGCATCCATCACGTTCAACGGCATCTGCACCGCATCAAACGAATAATTGTGCTTGTCCGCCATCTCCAGCATCCGCAGATGCACGCTGGGATCCTTATGCCCGGTAAATCCCACAAACTTAATCTTCCCCGCCTTCTTCGCCTCCGCCACCGCTTCCACCGCGCCGCCCTCAGAAAAAAAACGGTCCGGATCCTCAAGTCGAATATTTTCGTGAAACTGCCATAGATCGATGATCTCCATCTGCAAACGTTGCAACGACTCATCCAGTTGTTTCAGCGCCGACACTTTCGTCCGTCCATCAAACTTCGTCATCACAAAAACTTTCTCGCGATATCCTCCCTGCAAGCGCCTTCCCCACCCGCCGCTCGCTCTCGCCCCCATTGTAATCCCAGCAGTTATCCGAAAAATTGATCCCGCGATCCACCGCCGCATGGAACAGACTGATCACTCCGCGTCCGTCAAACTCGGAAGTCCCCAGGTGATACCCTCCCAGCCCAATGCACGAAACCTGCACCCCAGTTTTCCCCAGCATCCGGTAAGGCATGTCGCCCTTCTTCTGAAACCTCGCTCCCCGCGCCACCGCCCAGCAATATCCGCATCCTCAGCCGCCCGCCAGTCCCACCGCCGGCACCATCGACAATGCCGCCATCCCACCAATAAACTCCCGCCGCTTAATCCCATCCCCGCTCATAAATATTTCCTCCTCTGCCACGCAAAAATCTGAAGCCAAAAACGCCAGTCCCAAAATGCCGATCAAAGACCCGGTAAAACACGAGATTAGCCCACTTCGCCACAATTTAGAACTAACGCGACCAATACAAATGAACCGAAATTTTGACGCTGCGCGAGAAATTCTTCGCCTTTCGTCCTTACCTCCTCACTTCCTTACCTCCTCACTTCACCCGCGGCACCAGCGCCCCAGTCTTCCGCGCATACTCCTCATACGCTTCGCCAAACGTCTTCCGCATCATCTGCTCTTCAATTCCCAATTTCACCCAGAATCCCGCCAGCAGCACCACAAACGCCAGCACTCCGCGCACCTGCCCACGCACCAATCCCGTCCCCACAATCGCCACCAGCAATCCCGTATAAATCGGATGCCGCACCCAGCGGTACGGTCCCCCACGCATCAATTCATGCCCCACCTTCACCTGCACCGACCCGCTCCAGTTCGCCCCCAAATAAATCCGCGCCCAAATCGCAAACGCCACTCCCAGCACCGTCAACCCCACTCCCAATGCATCAATCCAATCCGCCCGCGCATACAGCCGCATCCGCAACCATCCTTCCGGCACCCCACTCCCAAACATCAAATAAAATCCCGCCACCGTAAACAGCCCATACACCACGCGTACCCGCACATCCGTCCGCTCCTGCGTTCGCTTACTCCACAACAATCCAACCAGCCAAATAATCCCCAACGCACTCCACAGGTCCCCGCAGATCTGCATCGCATCCATAGATTTATCCTCGCCCTAATCTACCTTCCCACCGTTATAGTGGCGGGTTCTTCGCACCCGTTGTTTTGACTCTTCCGTTGCCGTGTTTTGACCGTTTCGTCGCAGCGTTTGCCCAGCCAACATCCCGGTTCCGGTAGTATATTCGCGTATCACCGTAGTCCCTCTGCGGTACTTCTTCGCCTCTGCAAATACCAGATTTCCCCTATCGCCGTCCCCAGCTATCCGTGTTCCCATCGTTGACGACAATCCTTACTGGAGGACTACCGAATGCATCGCCCAAACCGTTATAGCGCCTCTTTATTTCTAACCGCCACACTAAGTATTTGCGCAGCCGTCGTAGCCTGTTCCACCTCGCCGGCCCCGGCACCGGCCGCGGGTCCCACGACAAACGTCACCGTCAACGAGAACGAGCACCACTGGGACGATCACGAGAATCAGGCCTGGCACCGCTTCCTCGCCGAAAATCATCGCCCAGAGCACGAATACACCAAGGCCGAAAAGCCTGAACAATCCGAATACTGGAATTGGCGCCACAGCCATCCAGACTGACCTCCGCATTCATCTTTTTTCGACCTAACCACGATATAGCGACGACGTAGCGACGCTCCCTAGGGGCGTCGTTTTTTTTTGCCGTTACCGTACCGCTCCACAGTTGACCGCCCGCGCCGTTCCTTGACAATTCCAGTCGCGAAGCAGAACATCCTGCCGTTGTCCCGCAACCAAAATCTACTCCGCGGAAATGAGGCCCTCGTTGACCTTGCTCCCAAGAAGGCTTTTCCTCGCCAGCACCACCGCCGCACTCGCCGCCGCATCCCTGCGCCCTCCGCTATGGGCCCACGCCCTCGCGCAAACCTCCGGCCAGCCGGCGGCCACTCCATTGCTGCTCGGCGTCGACTACTATCCCGACCAAACTCCCGAGTCGCTCTGGGAAGACGATGCCCGTCGCATGGCCGACTTTGGCTTCACCAACGTGCGTGTAGCGGAATTCGCCTGGGCGCTGATGGAGCCTTCCGAAACCCACTTTGACTTTGCCTGGCTCCATCGTTCCGTCGAAATTCTCAACAAGCACAACATCCGCGTAATCCTCGGCACCCCGTCCGCTGCACCTCCGCCGTGGCTCACCCTGAAATATCCCGAAGTTTTTCTGGTCAACGATCAAGGCCTGACCATGTCTCCAGAAGGCCGCCGCTTCACGTGTCCCACCAACAAAACCTATCGTCGTCTATCGCTGGCCATCGCCACGCAGATGGCGCAATCTTTCACCAACACACCCGGCGTGATCGGCTGGCAGATCGACAATGAGTTCACCCTGCAACGCTGGCCGCGCTGCTATTGCAAATTCTGCCGCGCCGGTTTCGCCGATTGGCTGCGCGCCAAGTACGGGTCTCTTGACGTCATCAACGCCAAATGGGGCACCGCCTTCTGGAGCCAGATCTACACCGACTTCGATCAAATTCCCGTGCCCTTGCCCTCCAACGGTGATCCCAATCCCGGTCTGGTGCTCGACTATAACCGCTACCAGTCTTTCGCCAACGCTTCTTCTCTCGAAGAGCAGCTCGCCATGCTGCGCACCATCTGTCCAAAACACTTCGTCACCACCAACAACGTCGGCGCGCCTCTCGATTACCTCAATCTCCGCGAACTGTATGAACACCTCGATTTCGTTTCGCAGGACAACTACCCCGGCTTCTTCGAATTGATCAGCCCGGGCCAGCCTCCCGAGGCCATCACCGTCATCGCATCCATCGGATTCGATTCCATGCGCGGCGTGAAGGACGGCAAGCCCTTCATGATCATGGAAGAACAATCCGGCAAAGCCGGTCAAAGTTTTTTCTCCGCGCAACCGGCGCCAGGCCAGCTCTGCCTCTGGACCTTTCAAGCCATCGCCCACGGCGCTATGGGCATCAACTATTTCCGCTGGGACACCGCCAATTTCGGCGCTGAAGAATACTGGCATGGCATCCTGCGCCACGACCGTTCCCCCAGCCCAGGCTTCGATGAGCTCCAGAAAACCGTCAAGGAATTAAAAATACTCGGCCCCGAAGCGCTGCATTCCTCCTACTCCGCCAGCACCGCGATTTTCTTTGACCTGGATTCGGACTGGGCTCTCACCCTGCAGCCTGGGAACGCCAAGCTCTCCTACGTTTCCCATCTAATCTCCTGGTACGGTTCGATTGCCGCGTTGCATCGGGTGTCGATGTGATCGGCCCCGAGTACGATCTCTCTCGTTATAAAGCTGTTTTTGCCCCGCTGCAGTTTGTTGTCTCCCAAAAGCAGGCCGCCAACATCAGAAAATTTGTTCACGACGGCGGACTGTTCGTCACCAGCTTCCGCCTCGGCGTAAAAGATGAGAGCAGCCAGATCGTGCGCACTCCGCTGCCCGGATTGTTAAGCGATGTGATGGGCGTCACCATTAAAGACTACGTCCCCAACTATGGCGCCAAGGTAGGCGTGCAATTTTCCTCGCCCCTCGCCGGACCGGACGGCGAATCCACGCTCTGGGCGGACTTGCTGCAGCCGTCGTCCGCGTCCGTCCTCGCAAAATATTCCGGCGCCACCTACGCCGGCGAACCCGCCATCACCACCAACGCCTTCGGCGCAGGTCAGGCCGTCTACATCGGCGCCGACCTCGATCCCGCAAGCCTCGCCAGAGTTCTCGGCACACTACTCGCCAGCAAAGGCGTCAAGCCGCCCTTCGATGTCCCGCGCGGTGTCGAATTAACCGTCCGCACTGGAGCCAACAAAAAGTGGTTGTTTCTTTTGAACCACACACCCGCATCGCAGGAAATTACTCTGCCCGGCCAATTTACCGATGCCTTGACGGGAACCACCGTCACCGGCAAACGCACTTTGCCTGCCTACGACGTCTTAGTCCTTCAGCCAGCCTAATCCCTCGCACCTTCGACTCCCGAAACGCCCGCACCATGTGGCACAGCCAATCATGGCTGTGTGCCTTTCTCCAATGTGCCGCTTCCCGCTGCGCCGTTCCGCTCCGCCCAAAACCACTCATTCGAATTGATTACCATTAAATTAATTGTTGATTTCAGACTTATTCGTGTGCTACCCTTCTTCATGGTTCGCTCTCTCACAACTTTCAGCCGCCTCGTTCGGTTCGGCCCACAACCTCCCTCGTCCTGCTGCGCGTCCATAACCTCATTACTATCAACACACACCCGTACCACACTCACCGCAACCTACTTCTTATCAATATGTTATGAAGAAATCCGCTCTAACCCAATTCCTGTCTATATGTTGCACAACCAGCCGGGGGTGGCCCCGACTCAATTCAAAAATCTTCCCTCTGGAAAATCGGCCCTGTCGCTTGCAGTCACCAACTCAAAAACGCAAAGGATCATCCCATGACTACAACCGAATCCCGCTGTCAGCACCATTCCAAATCCGGACGCCGCTGCCTCGAACCAGTCTCCTCGCTTGACGTCGAGCTCTGCACCTATCACGCCCGGCGCCGGCACGAACAAAACGTCCGCAACGGCCACTTAGCTCACGCCCCTGACCTCCGCTCGCCCAAAGACACCGCCGCCGTAGCCGCCGAACTCCTCCAAGGCGTAACCGACTTGCAATCCCCCACTGCCGTAAATCTCTTTCTGGGCAACCTGCTAAAACAGCTGGCCTACAACCGCGTCTCACGCAAAAACGCTGTGACGATGGCTTACATCTCCCAACTCCTCCTCAACAGCATCTCCGTAATGCACCGCCAAGCTCGCGATGCTCAGGCCGCCCAAGCCCAAGAAGACGCGTCTGAGGGAATAGACATGACTGGCGCGCCTCGCCCCATCCGCACTCCGCGTGCCCCAAACGACGACACGCCGAACTCCTCAACCCCGGCTCACGGTCCGACGACTCACAACACCCCAGACCTCGGATACGCAGCCTATCGTCGCTACTCTTCGCGCGCCGCACGTGGCACAGCCAATCATGGCTGTGCACCTTTCTCCAATGTGCCGCAAGCCATCACAGCCCCTTCGACTCGCGAAATGCCCGCACCACCGACTTCACATCTCGCTGATCCGCATCCACTGCCGCATTCATCTTCCGCATGTCGTCCTCGGAAATCTTCCCCGCCAAATCCGTCAGCGCCGCCCGCAACGCCGGAAATTTCACGAGCGTCGCAGAGCGCACAATCGGCACCGCATCATACGGCGGAAAATAATGCTTATCGTCCGTCAGCGCTACCAGATGCAGCGCCTCAATCAATCCGTCCGTCGAATTGCCCGCCACAATATCCACTTTCTTGTCCACCAGCGCGCGATAAATCAGCCCCAGATCCATCACGCTCGGCGCCGCCGCAAACTGCAATCCATACTTCTTCGCCCAACCCGCGTACCCGTCCGGCCGCTCCAGAAATTCGTATCCAAATCCCGCTCGCCACTGCGATGCGATCGGCACAATGTCCGAAATCTTCTCCAGGTGATAACGTTGCGCATCCTCTCCCCGCACCACCATTGCAAAAGAGTTCGCAAATCCCAGCGGCTCCGTCACCGTCAAAGAAAATCGCTCCGCGTACCCGCGCTTCACGCGCTCATAAATCTTGGCGGAATCGTCGTCGTCGGGAGCTTCGCCCAGCACCGCCGTCAGCGCCGTCCCTGTATATTCCACATACAAATCCAAATCTCCGGAGAGCAGCGCTTGCTGGCACAGCAGCGTTCCTCCTAAATTACTTTTCTGCTTCACGTGTATCCCGGTGCGCGCCTCGATGTGCTGCGCCAGCAATTCGCCGAGCACCACCTGCTCGGTAAAAAACTTCGACCCTACGGTAATAAATGGTTCGCGCGAACCTTGGCAGGAGGAAAATGACAACGTCAAAGCGCAAGCAACAACAAAACATCTTTCGCGCGCCGCCCAGGTTCAGCCTTTGTAGGGGCGCAGCTTTATCCCGAGCCTCGAGGGAATGCTGCGCCCCAGCTTGCCCTGGCGCAAGACGTAAAGAAGGAAACCGCACGCACCGATGCTCCATCGCCCTCACAAAACGCGCAGCCGCCGTTCCACTAGCGCCAGCAACCCGTCGGCCAGCAGCGCCAGCAACGCCGCGGGTATCGCTCCCGCCAGAATCACCGCATTGCTAACCATGGCCACCCCGCGGAAAATGAACGTCCCGAGTCCGCCCGCGCCAACGGCCGCCGCAATCGTCGCCACGCCAATCGTGATGACCGTTGCGGTGCGAATCCCCGCCAGAATCACCGAGAGCGCCAGCGGCAAGCGCACCCGCCACATCACCTGCCACGGCGTCATCCCCATCGCCGTGGCCGCCTCCAGCACCGCTGGGTCGATCCCCGTCAACCCCACGTATGTATTCCGCAGAATCGGCAGCAACGCATACAACACCAGAGCCACCACCGCCGTCCGCTTGCCAATTCCGCCAATAAAGGGAATGGGAATCAGAAAACCGAACAGCGCCAGGCTCGGAATCGTCTGGAACACGCTGGCCATTCCCAGCGCCACCGTTCGCAGCGCCGGCCGCTGCACGATAAAAATTCCCAGCGGAACTGCGATCGCCACCGCAATCGCCATCGCCAGCAAAACCAGTTCCACATGTTCGAGCGTGGTCGAAAATATCTCTGCGCGATGCGTGGCGAAAAATGTGTAAGTGTTCACGCCTCTTCTCCGCCGTCGCCGCTTCGCGCGAAGTCGACCGCCGCGACCGCTCCATTCGCGTTGCGCTCTCCGGGCACCGCCTCCGCGTCCAGGCACGACGCGAACGCGCGCACTTCGGGATGTTTCTGCTGCAAAAAGTTTTCCGGCGTCCCTTGCGCCACGATTCTTCCGTTTTCCAACAGCACGATGCGCGTGGCCAACAGCAGCGCCTCGCGCAAATCATGCGTCACAAACACGATCGTCTTACCCAACCGTTTCGCCAGCGCCCCAAATTCGCTTTGCAACTCCGCGCGCGTCACCGGATCCAGCGCGCCAAACGGCTCATCCATCAGCAAGATCTGCGGGTCCGCCGCCAGCGCCCGCGCCACTCCCACGCGCTGCCGCTGTCCTCCGGAAAGTTGCCGCGGATACCGCCGTGTAAAATCTTCGCCTCCAAGTCCCACCAATTTCAGCAACTCCGCAACACGTTCCGCAGTACGCCGCCCGTCCCACTTTTCCAGGGTGGGCACCAAGGCAATATTTTCCGCCACTGTAAAATGCGGGAAAAGCCCTGCGTCTTGAATCACATAGCCGATCCCACGCCGCAACTCAAAGGGGTCCCATTCCGTGGTCGCTCGCCCCTCCACCAGCACTTCCCCGCTGGTTGGCTCCAGCATGCGGTTGATCAGTCGCAGCAAAGTGGTCTTGCCGCTGCCGCTGCGCCCCAGCAGCACCACCGTTTCCCCAGTCTCAATCGACAGCGAGATGTCGGAAACCAGCCGCCGATGTCGGTCGGGTGGCCTCCCGGCCCCCAGAATTTGTTCACTGGAATTGGTTGCCCGGCGTAGGCGTACCATCTACACGGTATGTCACCCCGCTGAAGCGGATGCTAGCGTTTATTGGTGCACCGGATGGCGAAGACATAATTTTGTAACCTTCGCTTCTGTAACAAAAACTTTACCAGGCAGCAGTGACACACGCGGTTTTTATCGACAATACCGCGCTTGGCGAGATTGTCGTCAGCACGAAGCATCATAGCGAAGTGCGTGGCTCATATCGATACGTATAGCGAGCCCGGACTAATGGACAGTAGCCGCCGGACCCAATTTGATGCATCGTTGGGAGAGGTCGGGCATCCAACCTTAGGGAGTCGATTAGGAATGGAATCGTTGGCCACTGCGCTTCGGAAAATCCCGTCCCAACTCGCCATCCGCATCGCCCAGGCGCGTAAGCAGACGGATGACCTGATGGCCATTGTGCGCCAGGAGGCGATGTATGACCGCCCTATCCCTGAGCGCCACCGGATTATCTTTTACCTTGGGCATGTGGAAGCCTTCGATTGGAATCTGCTGGGTGAGCGCGCCTTCGGCTTAAGACCTTTCAATAAGACCTTTGACCATTTGTTCGCTTTCGGCATTGATCCGGTTGATGGAGGACTTCCCACGGATGAGCCAGCGGATTGGCCGACGCGCGCTGAAGTGGACAAATACAATGCGCGCTTACGCGAGGAACTGGATTACGCCATCCGCGTGGCTATGGAGCATCCTGGCGAAGGCCATCCCGATCTGCTCGAAATGCTCGAGACGGCGATCGAGCATCGCCTGATGCATGCGGAAACTCTGGCTTACATGCTGCATCGCTTGCCAACCGATCGTAAAGTTGCCGGACCTGCGGAATCCGAATGGCGAACCGGGCAGATAAAATCAGGCCTGGTGGAGATTCCGGAGGGCCGCGCACGTCATCGGCTTGCAAACGCCGAGCGAGTCTGGCAGCTCCTTCGGCTGGGACAACGAGTTTGATGCCCATACCGCGGTGGTTCCGGAGTTCGCCATCGATTCGCACAATGTGACCAACCGCGATTTCCTGCGCTTCATGCAAGCCGGCGGCTATGAAAACGCCGCATTGTGGACCGCCGATGATTGGGCCTGGAAACAAAAACAGCAGATTCGCCAACCGTCTTTCTGGAAGCGCGAAGGCAGTTTGTGGGCCTACCGCACCATGTTTGGTGACATCCGACTGCCGATGGAATGGCCGGTGTATGTCAGCCACGCGGAGGCGGCGGCCTACGCAAAGTGGCTTGGACGGCGGCTGCCAACGGAAGAGCAGTTTCATCGCGCGGCCTACGGCGCACCTCGCGGCGCGAAAGAGCGGCGTTATCCGTGGGGCGATGCGCAGCCCAGCGAACTCTACGGCAATTTCGATTTCCGTCATTGGAATCCCGCTCCCGTTGGCGCGCATCCCGCCGGCGCCAGCGCTTTTGGCGTGCACGATTTGTTGGGTAATGGCTGGGAATGGACGCGAACAGTGTTTGCTCCATTCGAGGGCTTCCGGCCGCGTTCTTTTTACCCCGGATATTCCGCGAACTTTTTTGATGGCCAGCATTTTGTAATGAAAGGCGGCTCCCCCCGGACAGCCGCTTGTATGCTGCGTCGTTCTTTCCGCAACTGGTTCCAGCCGCACTATCCAAACGTCTACGCGACTTTCCGCTGCGTGGAGGATTGAAACAACTTCATTCCCGGGGAGCATTATGCCTACGCGATCGGTTCGGGCCACAGAAATTGCCGAGGAGAATTGTCGCCGTGATGCGCTGCAAACGCGCGATACGGTGCACACCTCGGTGCAAACCAACGACGCGTTGCAAACGCCGCGGCACGTCGCCGAGTTTGCCGCCGATGTGCGCGCCAGCCTGACGAAAGAAGACCAGCGCGAGCTGCCCTCCAAATATTTATACGATGAACTCGGCTCCGCGCTATTTGAAGCCATTTGCGTATTGCCGGAATATGGCTTGACGCGCGCGGACGCCCGCTTGCTCGAACGCCACGCCGCGGAAATTGTGAATCGTTTACCATCCCCGGTGCAGGTGGCCGAACTCGGCAGCGGCAGCGGAAAAAAAACTCGCTGGATTCTAGAGGCCCTGGCGCAACGGCAACGCACCTACTACTACCCGATTGAAATTTCGGCTTCCGCCCTGGCGGCCTGTGAAAAAGAAATGGGCCAGATCGATCTGGTCAGCGTGGTGGGCTACGAGCAAAATTATCTTGACGGCTTGCGCGCGGTCGCTTCGCGGCGCGAGGAAGAAGATCATCTGCTGGTCTTATTTTTGGGCAGCAGCATCGGCAACTTTGACCGTGACGCGGGCGACGGCTTTCTCCGCGAAGTGCGCAAAACACTGCGCCCCGGCGACGCGTTGTTGCTGGGAACGGATCTGGTGAAGGATGTGCCGACGCAAATCCTGGCGTACGACGATCCCGCCGGTGTGACGGCGGCATTTAATTTAAATATTCTGGCGCGCATCAACCGCGAACTTGGTGGCGATTTTAATCTGTCGCAATTCCGCCACGAAGCGCGCTGGAACGGCAAAGAACGCCGCATCGAGATGCATTTGCGTTCGATCTCTCGCCAGACGGTACATATTCGCGAAGCAAATGTGCACATTCTGCTCGAAGCCGGCGAAACCATCTGGACGGAAAGTTCGCATAAGTATCGTTCCGCGGAAGTTTTCGCCATGGCCGACCGTACGGGCTTCCGTTGCGTACAGCAGTGGATCGACCAGTCGTGGCCCTTCGCGCAAAATCTGTTAGTCGCCGAATAATGCCTGCCATTTTGGTGCCCGGTCAGAGACACGGCGCATTGCAGCTCCGACACAAAATGGAATAATTTCAGCGGTATGCCGGTGGAAATACGCATTCGCCCCGCCGTGGACGACGACGTGCCAGTGTTGCGTCCGCTCATCGATGCCTCCGTTCGCGGATTGCAGACAGAGGATTATTCGCCCACGCAGATCGATAACGCCCTGAAGACTGTGTTTGGCGTGGATAGCCAATTGATTGCGGATGGGACTTATTTTGTGGCGGAGGCGCGGGTCGAGGGCGCTCCCGAGTTTGCGGTGGCTGGTTGTGGGGGATGGAGCCGGCGGAAAAAGCTTTATGGCGGAGACGCCTGGACGGAGCAGCGATTTGAATTGCTGGATCCGACGCGCGACGCGGCTAAGATTCGGGCGTTTTTTATTGCGCCGGCGTTTGCGCGCAGAGGAGTTGGGACGCTGATTTTGCAGGCTTGCGAGGAGGCGGCGTTTGCGGAGGGGTTTCGGAGATTTGAGATGGGAGCAACCTTGACGGGGGTGAAATTGTTTGGGGCGCGTGGGTATGTGGAGATGGAGAGAATTGAGCTCGATATTGGCGGCGGGGAGTCTTTGCCTGTGGTGCGCATGGAAAAGCGGGTTTAGTTGGCGATTGGCGGGACTCACTGCGAAATGGACAGATCGCTCGCGGAGAATTAGGCATTAATGGCGATGCGATAGAAAAATAAGAAGTGTCGCGCCTACGGCGCTCGCGAGGTCCGGTCCTGAGCACCCAGCACTTACGTGCTGGGCTAAATTGTGCCGCGCCCATGGCGCTTAAACCTTGAGGTGGCAGCGGCGCGGCAGTGGAGAAAAGCTTCCCACGTTTGGTAGAGATTGTAAGCAAAGGCGCGCGGGCCCTTCGTTCCTCAAAGTGAAAAGGAGTGTCGGTGGCACGGAAACAAATTTAGAAGTGTTCGATGCGCCAGACCAGGCGAAACGTGGAGGACTTTTCGGTGGTGGGATTGGCGTGCCAGATAGGCATGATTTGCGAGCCTTGGTAGACGCGCTCGAATCCTTCTTCGGACTCGGAGACGGTTTCTATTGGAGCGATCCAGAAGCATTGCGAGTTGGGGGCGGTAAGGGTCACACGTACGCGTTGCCAGCCGTCTTCTAGGCGCAACGTTGGGCTGGGGAGTTCGCCGCTGAAGCGCAGGTCTTCTTTGCGCGGGCCGGACTCGAAGAAACGGTCGGAGGATGTCGGCGCCAGAAAATTGATCACGGATTCTATGCCGATGGCGATGGAGGCTGCGGACTGCAATGGATGGGACTCCGTGTTCTCTTGCACGGCGTGAGAATGCTTGAGCGTGATTTCACAGGCTACTTCGCAGCCGTGCGGCGCGGGACCGAAAGAGAAACTTTTGGTCAGAATGAATTTCGGCGAGGTGGCGTGATGTTTTGTTAACGCGGAAATGGGACCTTCGCGAACGAATTCCGCGTCGTGTGGAGACGATGATTTTACTTCGTATGCGCCGCCGGCAAATCCGTGGTCTTCGTGGAGCTCGAGCGTTTCGTAGTTGGCGTGGGTTCGTGCCGGATCGAATATCAGGACGCGGAAAGCGTGGCGCGGCCAACGATCGTAACGGAGGAAGCGCTCGAGGCCGACTTCCTTAACCCGGGTTTGTTCGTGGATGGAAGAAACGTGGCCAACCGGCAACGTGGCGGCAGCGCGGACGCGGGCGTGGTAGGCCTCGTGACGGCGAATGATGGAATTGATTAGCGTGGCGTGGGCGGGGCGGAAATCAAAGAATGCGATGGTGGCGCCGTCGGTGGGGCGCACCAGCGCTTGAGATTCGGGAGCGGTGAAAAGAAGCTCCGTGGCGCCGTCGGCGTCATAGTCGAGCGCTTCGACGCGGGCCATGGTGGCGCCCGGAGTGTGGCGGTCGGCGATGGCTTCGGCGCGAATTAAATTGCGCCAGATGTCGGTGCGCAGATGGGGAGCGTAAAGACCACCGAAGACGCCGTGCCAGTAGGCATCATTGCACTGCGCGCGAAGAAGATAGTCGCGAGCCTCCAGGAGTTCTTCGTGGGCGGGAGAATCGGCACGGCGCGCGGGGGCGGCGGCGATGCGTGCGGAAGCGCGCAGCATTTTTTTATTCAGAAGATTGGATTCGGGATACTTGCGGAAGAAAGCGCGCCACGGGCCACCACGGAGAAAAGCCGTAACCTCTTGGCGCGAACTGAATTCCTTCAGAACGGATTGGTAACGCAGACGCACTTCGGTGGGCAGCACCCACTCCATCATTTCGGTGTAGGAAGCGGTGGGCAGGTCCGCGCGACCCTGGGGTTGGTGCGTGGCCAGGTATTCGCTGGGCGTTGAGACTTGCAGCCAGTCGGAGTTTTTTTCCAGCGCGGTAAAAAAGTTTTCCAGCCAGCCGTCGGTATAGCAATGCTGAAAGGTTTCGGGCCAGACGCCGAATTTTTCCATGTCGTCGCCCATGGCGGCGACGCCGCCGGGATGGCTGCGCGCGGCTTCGCGGAGCCAAGCGATGGATTCTTCCACGCCACCAAATGGCAACAGATAGCGAAGTTTTTTCTGGCCAGCGAAGAGAGCGACGGTCTGGCCGCGATCTTCGGCGAGGTAGGTGGAGAAAAGTTCGTGCGGCTCGAAACCGGCGGATTGAAAATGAATGTCGTCCAGCAAGGTGTAGCCGACGCCGGCGGAATGGAGAATCGAGGGCAGCTGCGGCTCCCAGACGCGTTCCGCGAGCCAGGCGCCGGCGGGGCGCTGGCCAAAGTGATGTTCGAGATATGCGGAGAGGCGGGTGATCTGTTCGCGCTGATCATCGGGCGGAATACTGACCAGGATCGGCTCATAGAAGCCGCCGCCAACCATTTCAATTTGTCCGCGCTGGACTAGCGCGCGGAGTTTGATGAAATATTCCGGACGATTTTTTTCCCAGCCAAAGCAAAAGCGGGCCGGAATAGTGCAGCGCGGCGTGAACTTGCGGATGCTTCTCGAGGAGATCCACGAACGGTTGATAGGATTTTTCGTAGCAGGATTCGAGGACACTGCCGAAATTGCCGCACGGCTGATGCGCGTGAATGAGCAGGGTGAGATGGAACTTTGCTGGTGTGGGGGGCGGCGGCATGGGACTGGGCGCTCTCTGTTTAGGATAGTACCCTGCCGGCCGGAGATAGTGCAGAACCTGCTTGGGGTACGCGAAATGCGCACCGGTGTTGGATGCTGCGGATGACGATTTAGTGCCGCAGCGGGGGAGGCATAGAGCGAAAGATAAGCGCGCGGGACCCTTCGAGGCTCAGGGCAGAGAGCTAGACACGAAGCGTTACGCTCAACCGGCCGCTACAAAGGCAGACTACAAAGGCAAACCGGCTAGTGTGCGGCGATCCAGGTTAGGATTTTGTTGATGGCTTCGGGCGAAAAAGTTTCTTGGATTACGCCGTATTCGCTGGGGGCGCCGGTTTCGCTGCGCTGGAAGAGGTGATTCAGGCCGGGCATTTCCATTACTTCAAAACTTTTGTTTTCGCCGGCTTCTAACGCCGCCTGGATAACGGGGAGGTTTTCTTTGGAGGGCACCTGCAGATCTTTATCGCCGTCCAGGGCCAGGACCGGGCAGGTCACTTTTTTCAGTGTGGCGGCGGGGTCGTAGTCCAGGAAGAAGCGGAACCACGGCGAGCTGATGAGGCGAATTTGCGATTGTAAGGCCGGGGGCGGTAATTCGCCGGCCATGCCGCTTGCGCGAACCAGGTCATGGAGTTTTTTCTCCAGCGCGGCGGAATCGTGTTCTTGGCGGACGAGGTAGTAGGCTTGGCGGTCGAACGCCAGACTACCGGAGATTTGCGCGTCGCTCAGGCCGCTGGCTTGGGCGATTAATTTAGATTGCAGCAGGAGCGTTTCTTCGCCTTTTAGGGCTGGCGCGGCGAGCAGGACTAGCCAGGAAATTTGTTGCGGGTTGCGAACGGCTAGCATGGGGGCGATGATGCCGCCTTCGCTGTGACCGATTACGCCGAATTTTTTCATGTTGAGATCGGGACGAGTTTTTAGGTAGGTGATCGCGGCCTCGGCGTCGGAGGCGAAATCTTCGGTGGTGGCGGTGGAGTAGTCGCCGCCGGAATTGGCGATGCCGCGCTTGTCGTAGCGTAGGACGGCGTAGCCGTTCGGGTGAGGGCGTCGGCGAGGACCAGGAAGGGTTTTTGGCCGGCGAGGGTTTCGTCGCGATCGTGGGGACCGGAGCCGGCGATGAGCAGAATGGTTGGGAACGGACCGGCGGTGCGCGGAGTGGTGAGGGTTCCAGCGAGCGTGACATTGACTTTGGAGTTGGGGGCTTTGGCGTTGAGAAAGGTGACTTCTTCTTCGACGTACGGGTACGGCTTGGTGGGATTTTGCGGGCGGGATAGTTCTAGCGGCTGATCCTGGCGGATGAAATTTAGTTTTTGCGGGACGTCAGATTGCATCCAGGTGCCCGTGATGGTGTCCTTTGTGGTGCTGATGGTGCCTTCGTACGCGCCGCCAACGCCGGGGATCTCGAAATTTAGCGTGGCCTCTTTTTGCGAAACTTTGGTGGCGGGCATGCCGCTGACGCCTTGGTCAAGGCTGTCGAGCGCGGCCACCAATTGTTTTTTGTCGTCGTGTGTGATGTGGAGTTGCAGGCGGAGGCGCAGGCCGGGAGTTTCTAGCGCGCCTTGCCAGGTACCTTCGGCGGTAAAGAGGGCGTCGGATTTGCGGCCCGCGATGCCGGGAGCTTCGCGATGGAAGGTGATGGGTATGGCTACGCCGCCTTGGCTCCAGGTGCCTTCGAGGGATTGGCGAGTTGGGGTCAGTTTTCCTTCAAAAGTGGCGCCGGCGTTGGGGATTGCGAAAGTG
>CAWCTJ010000013.1:0-108441 GCA_963798585.1 uncultured Acidobacteriota bacterium | reverse complement strand
AATTATGGAGCGGCCTATCGGAATCGAACCGACACCTGAACCTTGGCAAGGTTCCGTACTACCACTATACTAAGGCCGCTTAACTTCACTTATTCTTATAACACGCGCAACGGATGACCGACAAGCCCTGCCTCATCCGCGATGTCCAACCGCAAGCACCTTCGCAGCGCACGCCTCAGGAAACGAGCGAGATGCGCGCCGATTTCACCACCGGCGACCGGCGCTGCCGCTCCGCGAAGCGCGTCGCCTTTTCCTTATTCGTATACACACGGCCGAACCGTTCCCCGTCCGCGTAAAAAACCGTCACCAGAAAATGATGATGCTTGCGGCGACGGTCCTTCCCGAAACCGTTCCCCTCTTTTTTTTTGCTGTTTACCTTCTTGGGCACTGTGACCACTCCATTCATTTGCGAACCGGATTTTGGGAAAGCCGTGTGCCAACAATGTCTCAAAGAAGCGGCGCACACGCAAGTACCATGCTCATTACTAATGTGCAATTCTCTCAGCGCTGCCCTTTGCGGGGCCGTCGGCGAAATATTCCGCCCCTGAACTATATCTATTTTGTGACCAACCACGCCCATTGCGGCATCGAACTACCATGCCCAGCTAGCGCCTGGGCCTGCGAAACGGCCGCCCGTAAATGTTGCATTTCATGAAACATTTCGCACTTTTCGACGTCTGTATATATGAGAGGAACGATAAGCTGGTATCTAGGATTGGTTGAACACATCATGATTACCGTTACAAAACGACCGCCCCTCGTCGAAGACTTGCACCATCACTCGCAGGACCAAATCGTCGAATTGCGCCGCTTGCTGAGCAACTGCGCCCCTTCGCAGCCTGACCCGCGAAGGCCGGGGTTCTTTGAGATCGAAGGGCAGCACAATATTTTCTACGTCTTTAAATATCCCACGGGCGAAAAGGTCCTCCTGCTGGGGATCTGGGAACGCGACCGTGTCGCCGAACTAGCCGCGCTTTCCTGCACCGCCGCCGCGTAGAATCTAGTAGAGCCTTTCGGCAGCGCCATCGCGTCCCTAAGTCAATCCCAGGCAAATCAGCGGGGTGGAACTCCCGCGGGATAGGTGTCAGTCCTTATCCAGCTTCAATGCCGCGGAATTGATGCAATACCGCAATCCTGTAGGTTTTGGCCCGTCGTCGAACACATGCCCCAGGTGCGCCTCGCACTTGCTGCACCGTACTTCCGTCCGGCGCATCCCGTGAGACATATCGCTTTCTTTTTCAACAGCTTGCTCCTCCGCCGGGGCATAAAAGCTCGGCCACCCCGATCCTGAGGCGAACTTTGTTTCAGAACGAAACAACGGCTGCCCGCAGCAGACGCATTGATACGTCCCCGGGGCCTTGGTCCCTTCGTACTCCCCCGTAAACGGTGGCTCCGTTCCCTTCTCGCGCGTCACATAGTATTGATTCGGCGTGAGTTGCTTCTTCCACTCCTGCTCGTTTTTTTGCACTTTCCCTTCCATGCGCTCTCCTCACTTAATTCCCAGTCTGGTGCATCCCGTGCTCTATAGGATTCGGGGACAGGGAGCTAAGTTTCACCCTGAGTTGTACTCTGCAAGCTATGTCATCCGAGATCGCCAACGCCAACGTTCCTGCACCCAACGCTACGGACACCAATTATCCGCAAAAGCGACGTAGCCGCCGCGTGAAGATGACGCGTCCGGTGCGCGTTCGCCCGTCCGAGCCGCGCGACGACCACTTTGAGGATCGCATTGTCAGCATAAATGTCTCAAAAGAAGGCATTTACTTTCATACCCGCAAAGCCGGCTATTACAAAGGCATGCGCGTTTTCGTAACCTTTCCCTACGCACCCAACGATCCTATGAATTGCGAATATGTCGCCGAAGTCGTCCGCGTCGAGGAACTTCCGAATGACCGGTTTGGCGTAGCCGTCGACCTCAAAATGAGCATGAACCTCGGCAAGAAGTAAGCCCCCCAATCCCCTGATTGACAGCCCCTCGCGTTTCGTTTACCTTCAAACCTCGATGTCTACACTTCGCGCCAATCGTCACCACCATCATCACGGCCAGACGCCGCGCGCGCTGAGGTGTGCATAGCGATTCGCTAACAACACACTCTTCGGCCCGCTGGCTTACCAAGCCCAGCGGGTTTTTTGTTTTTACGGGCCATTGTTTGCTGCACGATCATTCAAGGAGTCGGCAAGTGGACCAACTGAACATCGATTTTCAAAAAGCCGCTGGGCTCGTTCCCGCAATCATCCAAGATCACCAAACCGGTGAAGTGCTCATGCTCGGCTTCATGAACGAAGCCTCCCTGGCGCAGACGCGCGCTTCCGGTGAAGCCGTCTTCTTCAGCCGTTCGCGCAACAAACTTTGGAAAAAAGGCGAGTCCAGTGGCCACGTCCTCAAAGTTCGCGAACTGCGCATCGACTGCGATGCCGACGCCCTGCTCGTCAAGGTCGAACCCGTCGGCCCCGGCGTCTGCCACGAAGGCTACCGCTCATGTTTTTTCCGCACCATCTCGCCCGCCGGCGACGTGACCGTCAACTCGGATCGCGCGTTCGATCCCGAACAAGTCTACACTCCAGAGAAATCCCAATGATCCGACCAACGAGCCAACCAATGGGCGAGCCCGCCGCTGCACCCAAGCTGAAACTCGGCATCCCCAAAGGCAGCCTGCAAGACGCCACCATCGACCTCTTCGCCCGCGCCGGCTGGAAAATCTCGCTAGGTTCGCGGAGCTACGTCCCCAGCATCGACGACCCCGAGATCGAATGCCTCCTGGTCCGCGCGCAAGAAATGGCCCGCTACGTCGAGTCCGGCGCACTCGACGCCGGCATCACCGGCCACGACTGGGTGGTCGAAACCGGCGCGCAAGTCGCCGAGCTTGCCGAATTCGTCTACGCCAAGCAGCGTCTGTCGCGCGTGCGTTGGGTTCTCGCAGTCCCGGAAGATTCCCCCATGCGCCAGCCGCGCGACCTCGAAGGCAAAGTCATTGCCACCGAAGTCGTGCACATCACGGAAAATTACCTCGCCCAACACGGAGTAAAAGCCCGCGTGGAATTTTCCTGGGGCGCCACGGAAGTAAAAGTCCCGCAACTCGCTGACGCCATTGTCGAGGTCACCGAAACCGGCTCCTCCTTGCGCGCCAATCGTCTTCGCGTGCTGGACACTATCCTCGAATCCGCCACCGTCTTCATCATGAATCGCACCGCCTCCGCGGATCCGTGGAAGAAAGAAAAAGCCGAAAATTTAATACTCATGCTGAATGGCGCCATGGCCGCCGCCAGCAAAGTAGGCCTCTTACTCAACGTCCACCGCGACGATCTAGCCGCGGTTCTCGCCGTTCTGCCCGCGCTTAAAAATCCCACCATCTCCAATCTAAGCGATCCCGCGTGGGTCGCCGTAAACACCATTATCGAAGAATCCGTAGTCCGCCAAATTCTCCCCAAACTAAAAGCCGCCAAAGCCCAGGGCATCGTCGAATATCCCTTGAACAAAATCGTGCTCTGATGCGCATCCTAAAACTAACGCCAGCCGTCGAAAAAAAACTTCTTCGCGCACGCCAGGAACGCAGCCGCGAACCCGAGCGGGTCGCCGCGGAAATCATCGCCGACGTGCGCAAACGCGGTGACGCCGCACTCATCGACTACGCTAAAAAATTCGACAACATCAACCTGCGCCGCGAAGACATTTGGATCAGTTCCGAAGAAATTCGCGCCGCACGCAAAAAAGTGAGCGCCGACTTTGTAAAAGCCATCACGCAAGCCTCCCGCAACATTCGCCGCGTCGCCGAAAAACAATTGCCACAACCCTGGGGCATTGAGGTCGAACCGGGCGTAAAGATTAGCCAGCGCGTCTCTGCCATCGAATCCGTCGGCTGCTACATTCCGGGCGGCCATTTTGCTCTTGTCTCCACGCTGTTGATGACGGCCATTCCCGCGCAAGTGGCGGGCGTTCCGCGCATCCAGGTCGTATGCCCTCACCCCAGCGATAAGTTGCTGGCCGCAGCCGATTTTCTGGGCATTCGTAGGATTGCGCGGATTGGCGGCGCGCAAGCTATCGCCGCCCTCGCTTATGGCACAAAGTCCGTCCCGCGCGTGGAAAAAATCTGCGGCCCAGGCAACAGCTTCGTCACTGCCGCAAAGCAACTCGTTTCGTCCGACTGCGCCATCGATCTTCCCGCCGGCCCTACGGAAGCCATCGTCCTGGCTGAGAGCGGCAACGCGCGTTGGATCGCCGCCGATCTGCTCGCACAAGCTGAGCATGCCCGCGATGCCGGCTCGTTCTTCGTCACCACCTCCGTTGAACTCGCCCGCAAGGTTCAACGCGAGGTCCAATGGCAACTCGCCGAACTTGGTCTTTCGACGATCTTTGCAAGAATTTCCACGCAACTGGTCGGCAGGATTCTCATCGCTCCATCACTTGCCGCAGCCTGCGAATTCGTCAATCGCTTCGCCCCCGAGCACCTCAGCCTGCCGGAAAACGGCGATGCGCTGCTCAAGCAAATTCGATCCTGCGGTACCGTGTTTATCGGACCCTGGGCAGCCCAGCCGCTCGGCGACTACGCCAGTGGCGGCAATCATGTCTTGCCCACCGGCGGCTGGGCACGCAAGCGCGGCGGTCTTTCCGCCGCCGACTTTGTAAAATCCATCAGCGTACAATCCATCCGCAAGAATGGTTTTTTGCGTCTCGCAGATTCCGTGGAAGCCATGGCAACTGCGGAAGGCTTGTTTGCCCATCGCAACGCCGTGAGGGTCCGTCGATGAACATTAAACTCCCTGTCCGCAAAGCGATCCTGAATCGCCGCACCTACGAGGCCCCCGCCGAAGGCCGCGAAGGAAAAATTCGCCTGGACTTCAACGAAAACACTTCCGGCTGCTCCCCGGCAGTGCGCCGCGCGCTATCCAAAATCACCGCCAAGCAACTCGCCATGTATCCCGAGTATGAGCAGCGCACCAAACGCATTGCCCGCCATCTCGGCGTCCGCCCGGAAGAATTGCTGCTCGCCAACGGCGGCGACGACGCCCTCCGCGTTTTCTTCGACACTTTCGTCGAACCGGACAGCAGCATCCTGATCTGCGAGCCAACTTTTCCCATGTATCGCTACTACGCCGAAATCGCCGGCGCACAAGTCGTGGCGCTTCGCTACGACCCCACCATGCAATTCCCCCTGCTGGACGCACTCGCCGCCGTCCGTCAAAAACCGCGCGTGCTCTTCCTCGCCAATCCCAACAATCCCACCGGCACACTCATCCCACCCAAGGACATTCGCGCCATCCTGCAAGCCGCCACCCATACTGCCGTCGTCATCGACGAAGCCTACGCCGATTTTTCCCGCGTCACGGTAGTTCCGTGGATCCACGAATTCCCCCATCTCTTCGTGGTCCGCACCTTCTCCAAAGCAGCCGGCCTAGCCTCTCTCCGCCTCGGCGCAGTAATCGCAAATTCCGATTCGCTGCAATTCCTGCGCCGCGCCATGCCGCCCTATCCCGTGAATTTGGCCGCGCTGGTGGCCGCCGAAGCCGCCCTCAGCGGCCGCACGGCAATTAAGAAATATGTCAGCGCCACGCTGCGCATCCGAAAAGACTTCGCCGCAAAACTGTCGAAGCTGGGCGTCACCACTTATCCCAGCGCCGGAAATTTCCTCCTCGCCGATTTCGGTCCGCAGGGCCCGGCCCTCTTCGCCAAACTCGCGCACGACGGCATCTTGTTCCGCGAACGCACCAAAGAAATCGCCCCCGGCTTCGTCCGCATCACCATCGGCACAAAATCCGAAATGGCTCGCGTCCTAATTTCCATTCGCAATTTCGCGAAAAAAGCCGGCATCGAAAAATTTTCCTGAGCGCCGCCATGCCCACAGCCACCACAGCCACTAAACAACGACGCGCCACCATCCACCGCAAAACCACCGAGACCAACATTCATCTCGCACTAAATCTCGATGGTCATGGCAAATCCAAAATCACCACCGGCATCCGCTTCTTCGATCACATGCTCGATCTGGTCGCCCGTCACGGCGCTTTCGATCTCGCCATCGCCGCTAAAGGCGACCTCGACGTCGACCAACACCACACCGTCGAAGACGTCGGCATCGCACTGGGCGAAGCCGTAACCAAAGCTCTCGGCAACAAAAAGGGCATCCTCCGCGCCGGATATTTTCTAATGCCCATGGACGAATCCCTCGCCGTAGCTGCCATCGACCTGAGCGGTCGCCCGCACTGCATCATCGAGGCAAAAATAAATGCCCCACGCGTAGGTGATTTCCAATCCGAACTCCTGGAAGATTTCTTCCAAGGCTTCGCACAGTCCGCCAAAGCCAATGTGCACTTGCGCTGCCTCTACGGCCGCTCTTCGCATCACCAGATCGAAGCCCTCTTCAAATGCTTCGCCCGCGCCCTGCGTTTCGCCGTCTCTCGCGACCAGCGCCTCCGCCACGTCCTCCCCAGCACCAAAGGCCTCCTCTAATGCCCCGCCGCCGTCAGCCAAGCCTTTGTAGGGGCGCAGCATGCTGCGCCCCAGCTTGCCCGGGCGTCAGCGGATTTTTCGATCTGAATGCTTCTACTCTCCGCGACCTCTGTGTCCTTTGCGTTAAAACCACCCGTAATCCGCGCCCAGTCCGCACGGTGACAACATGACCGTAACCCTCCTCGACTACGGCGCAGGCAACGTCCCCTCCGTCCAACGCGCCCTCCATCGCCAGGGCATCCACTCCGAACGCGCTACCACTCCCGCGCAAATCTCCGCCGCCAAAACCCTAATTCTCCCAGGTGTAGGCCACTACGCCGCGCTAATCCGTGCGCTAGACGACCAATCTCTCCGCCAGCCGCTTCTTGAAAAAATAAACGACGGCACCCCGTTCCTAGGCATCTGCCTGGGCTTGCAAGCCCTATTCGCCACCAGCGAAGAAGCTCCGCAACTAACCGGCCTGCAAATATTCCCCGGCCAGGTCGAAAAGCTTCCGCCCACCGCCAAACTCCCGCACATGGGCTGGAACACGCTTCAAGTCTGTTCAGAATCACCGTTGCTCGAAGGCATCTCTGATCAAGATTATTTCTATTTCGCCCACTCCTACGCCGTCACTTCCGCCTCTGTAGTGGCGCAGCATGCTGCGCGCTTTTCTATCGCAACGCCGCCCCCATTTGCCCTCGCCACCAGCTATCACGGCAAAAAATTCATCGCCGTCCTCGAAAACAAAAACATCTGCGCCGTACAATTCCATCCGGAAAAAAGCGGCGCCCCGGGCGCCCGACTACTCGCCAATTTCCTGAGGCTCCACTTATGACGCGCAGCCCCATTCTTTGTAAGGGCGCAGCATGCTGCGCGAGCTTCTGTAGCGGCGGGTCTTCAGACCCGTGCCCTTCTCTTCTCCGCGTCCTCTGTGCCCTCTGCGTAAAAAAAACACGCTTTGCTTCACGCGCGGTATCCGCATGAGCCTCGCCCACCGCATCATCCCCTGCCTGGACACCGACGGCGCCCGCGTCGTCAAAGGCATAAATTTCGTCGGTCTCCGCGATGCCGGCGATCCCGCCGAACTAGCCGCGCGTTACAACGCCGAAGGCGCCGACGAGCTAGCCGTCCTGGACATCGCCGCCGCCCGCGACCGCCGCCCCACCTTCCTCGAAACCATTCGCCGCGTAGCCGCCGAACTAGCCATCCCGCTCACCGCCGGCGGCGGCATCCGCTCCCTCGACGACGCCCGCGCCGTAATCCGTGCCGGAGCCGACAAAGTAACGGTAAACACCGCAGCCGTCGAACGTCCCGCGTTACTGACCGAACTCTCCGCCGAATTCGGCGCACAAGCGGTGGTTATCGCCATAGACGCGAAATTCAAAGTTGATCACTGGGATGTAATGGTTCGCGGTGGCCGCGAATCCGCCAATCAGAACGCCATCGCCTGGGCCCAGCGCGCGGTAGAAAGCGGCGCGGGAGAAATTCTAGTCACTTCGGTAGATCGCGATGGCACGCAGATAGGCTTTGACCTCCCGCTCACCGCCGCTATCGCCGCCGCCGTAAACGTTCCCGTAATCGCCTCCGGCGGCGCAAAACTCCCGCAGCATTTCGCCGAAGTTTTCCGCGAAGGCCAGGCGGACGCTGCCTTAGCCGCATCCATCTTTCACGACAATATTCAATCCATCCGCGAACTAAAACAATTTCTCGCCACGCAAAACATCGAGGTCCGCTTCCCGTGCTAATCCCATGCATCGATCTGCAAGCCGGCCAGGCCGTCCAATTAGTCCACGGGAAAAGATGCGAGCTGGCCATCCCGGACGTTTTCGCCCAACTCCACGCCTTCAAAAACTATAAATGGCTGCACATCATCGACCTGGACGCCGCCATGGGCCAAGGCTCGAACGAAAAACTCGCGCGCGAACTTTGCGCCACCGCTCGCACCAAATACAAAATGCAAGTCCGCATCGGCGGCGGCATCCGCACTGTAGCCCGCGCGCAAAAAATCGCCGCGTGGCAACCGCGTCAAATCATCATAGGAAGCGCCGCATTCAAGGAAGGAAAAATCGCCGCAAAATTCTTGCGCGCGCTAACCGCCAAAATCGATCCGCGCCAAATCGTAATCGCGCTGGACACCGCCAACTCCAAAATCACCATCAAGGGCTGGCAACAAAAACTAAGATTGTCCGCCGAAGAAGTAATGCCCCAGCTCGAACCCTACTGCTCCGCTTTCCTCTGCACCGACGTCGACCGCGAAGGCACCATGACCGGCGCCAATCTCAATTGGTTTCGCCAACTCCGCCGCGCCACCGCTCACCCCATAATCGCCGCCGGCGGCATCAAAACCCGCCGCGAAATCGCCGCCCTAGCCCGCCTAGGCATGGACGCCGCCGTTGGCATGGCCATGTACAAAAACCGCCTACGATAAATCTCTCTCCGCGATTGCGACAAAAATAAAAACTGTCATTCCGAGCGAAGCGAGGAATCTGCTTTCTTTCACGTCACCGCAGTCGCAAAATACAAGCACGACCGCACGTGGCGCCTACCGAATATACGCATTCGCAATATAATCCTGCACCATCCGCTGCGTATTAAAATAAGCTCCGTTCACCGCAATTGCGTGCTGCATAATCTCAATAAATTTCCGCCGCTCGTGATAAAACGTCGGCAAAATCGCGCTCTCCAGCTTGTAATACAAAGACTCCGCCTCGCTGTGATCATCGGACACCGGATCCTCCGGCACCCCCCGTCGCAAATCCCCAATCGCCCAACCCGTCACGCCCTCTATATGCCCCTCCACCCACCAGCCATCCAAAATGCTCAAGCTCGGCACGCCATTCAGCGCAGCCTTCATCCCGCTAGTTCCCGAAGCCTCCAGCGGAAATTGCGGCGTGTTCAACCACAAATCCACGCCCGCCGTCATTTTCCCGCCCACTTCCATATTGTAATTGTCCAGAAAAACCGTCGGCACCGTTTTGCGCAACGCCTTCTTGGCCTGAAAAATTTTCCGAATTAAATCTTTCCCGCTGCCATCATTCGGATGCGATTTCCCCGCATAGATAATCTGGAATTTGCCCACGTTCTTCGCAATTTGCCGCAAGCGATCCAGATCCTTCAGCAACAAGTCCGCTCGCTTATACGCCGTGGCTCGCCGCGCAAATCCTATAGTGAAGACTTCCGGATCTAGCTTGATCCCGGTTTTCTTGCGCACCAGTTCAAACAATTCGTGCTTGGCAATCAAATGCGACGCCCACACTTCCTCCGGCGGCACTCCCAGCACCCCGCGCAAACTGTAGTTATCCTCGCGCCAGTCCGGCACGTAACGGTCAAACATTTGTTGGAACGATGGCGCAGACCACGTCCCCGCATGCACGCCATTCGTAATCGCTTCGATCGGCACTCCGGGAAACATCTTGCGCGACGTCACGCCGTGCAGCTTGGCCACGCCATTCACGTACATCGTCAAGCCCAGCGCCAGCTCCGTCATGTTCAGCGTCACGCCGCTCTGTGCCGCCGCTTTCAAGTCCAAGTGCGGTTCCTGCACTTGCAGCACACGCTTCATCAACGCCGCCGATCCCGCATCGGACAAATCCAGAAAATCCGTCTGGTTCGGAAACACCCGCGTCAAAAATTCCATCGGGAAGCGGTCGTGCCCCGCCGGAACCGGAGTGTGCGTCGTGAACACGCACATGCTGCGCACCTTCTCGATATCTTCCCCGCGAATCCGCTTGCGCCCGCGCGCTCGCGCCTCTTCCGCCAGCAATTCCAGCGAAAGCAGCGCCGCGTGCCCTTCGTTCATGTGAAATCGCGCCAAGTCGTTGTACCCCAGCGCCCGCAACATCCGCACCCCGCCGATTCCCAGCAACACTTCCTGACGCAACCGGTAATACGCGTCGCCTCCATACAAACTCGCCGAAAGCCCGCGATCCGCATCCGCATTCCCTGGCAAGTCCGCATCCAGAAAATAAATCGGCACGGTGTAGCCGCGCACGCCCTTGGCCTCATACCGCCAACACCGCAGCTCCACCTTGCGCCCTTCAATCGTCACGCTCGCCCGGGCCGCTTCTTCCTGCAAAAAGTCTTCCACTCGCCACTCGACTGGCTCTTCCGTCTGACTACCATCCTCCGCCAGCCGCTGCTCGAAAAATCCTTTGCGATACAGCAGCGACACCGCCACCATCGGCAACCGCAAATCCGCCGCCGCGCGAATCGTGTCCCCCGCCAGCACCCCCAACCCGCCGCTGTAACTCGGCATGGCGCTTTCCAGCGCAATTTCCATGGAGAAATACGCAATCTTCCGCGTCCCCATCGTGCTTTCAGTCGCCATTTCGCTCGCTTCTCCGCTCCAAGCGGACGTCACATCCCCAAAAGACCTGCGCCGCAAACCTCATATTCTCCGGTAACCCGCTCCGACAAGCAATAGCGCGGCCATCTCCCGCAGCCTGATCCGCAACTCCCATTCCTCCGCCCGATGAAACTATTCCGCCCCTCGCATCACTACCTCATTAGCCCGTGTCGCCAGGGACTCGCCAAGTAAGGGTGTCGCCAACGGACCCCCTCGGCCAAACTGCCCCACCACCATCCACGGTCGTGGCGCATCCTACGCGTACCGGGCCCTTACGCAAAGGAGCGTCTCAATATGTCCTCCAACGAAAGACAAATCTCGCTTAAAGGCAGCACCAAGCATCGTCTACCCCATGCCCAAGTCTCTGGAGAAGTCCCGCACGGCGAATTTCAAGTCACCGTGATGGTTCGCCGCAAAACTCCCCTGCCGGACGCCCACGAGCACAACAAACTAAAACCCACAGACCGCGCCTACATGACCCGCGAAACGCTGGCCACCACCCACGGCGCCGACCCCGCCGACATCGCCAAGGTCACTGCCTTCGCCTCCGAACACAACCTCAAAGTCATCGAATCTGACCTCGCCAAGCGCCACGTCCTCCTCTCCGGCACCGCCGATAACTATAACCGCGCCTTCGGTGTCGCCCTCAAAATGTACAAGTCCAACGAAACCACCTATCGCGGCCGCGATGGCGACATTCTCCTGCCCGCCAGCCTCGGCGGCATCGTCACCAGCGTCACCGGACTCGACAACCGCCCCTTCGCGAGGCCCCATTTTCGCATCCGCCGCGACGACAAAGCCAAAACCATGACCGCCGGCGGCCACAGCGTCGGTAAGCCGCACACCTCCCCAGCTCCTGTCCCCGCGGGTTTCTCGCCCGTGCAACTCGCCCAACTCTACAATTTCGCACCCACCGACGGCACCGGCCAAACCATCGCCATCCTCGAACTCGGCGGCGGCTATCACACCACCGATCTCGCCACCTATTTCAAGGGCATCGGCGTCACCGCCCCCAACGTCTCCACCGCCACCTACACCGGCGGCGGCACCAACAGCCCCGGCACCAACGCCTTCGCGCAGGATAATCCAGACGTCGAAGTCGCTTTGGACATCGAAGTCGCCGGCGGCATCGCCCCCGGCGCCAAAGTAGTCGTCTACTTCGCTCCCGACGCCACCGACCAAAGCTTCCTCGGCGCCATCAGCGCCATCGTTCACGACACTGTTAACAATCCAAACGTCGTCTCCATCAGCTGGGGCGGCCCCGAAGAAACCGCCTCTGCGCAATTTCAAACCGAGTTTGACCAAATCCTCCAAGCCGCCGCGCAAGTCGGAATGACCGTCTGCGTCGCAGCCGGCGACAGCGGCTCCGCCGACTTTGCCGCCAACGATCCCAACTGGGACGGCAAGACCCACGTGGATTTTCCAGCCTCCAGCCCCAACGTCCTGGCCTGCGGCGGCACGCAAATCACCGTAACGGGAAATAAAATATCCGACGAAGTCGTCTGGCATGACGGCACCAACGACGGCACCGGCGGCGGCGTCAGCCGCGTCTTCGCGCAACCCACCTACCAGGTTGGCGTCGAGCACCAAAAAGCCGTCGATCCCTCCGGGCCAGTAATGCGCGGCGTTCCAGACGTTTGCGGCGATGCTGCCCCTGGCTCCGGCTACCAAGTCCTCTGCGACGGCCAAGCCTTCCCGGACGCCTCTCAAGGCGTTCCCCCGGTCGGCGGTACCAGTGCCGTAGCCCCACTTTGGGCCGGCCTCGTCGCCCGCCTCAATCAATCCCTCGGCAAACCAGTGGGCTTCATCAATCCGCTGCTTTACGCCATCCCCACCACCGCCAAAGCCTTCAACGACATCACCACCGGCAACAACGGCAAATATCACGCCGGCCCCGGCTGGGATGCCTGCACCGGCCTGGGCTCACCCAACGGCCAAAACATCCTGGCTGCCCTAAAATAATCCGTGTGTCCGGCCGGCCGTGGTGGTCGGCCGGACACACGGACGTACGGCTCGCGCGCATTTGTAGCGGCCGCCTTCTGAGGCGGTCGCCTTTGTGGAGGCGCTCCGACCGTGTCGGGGCGCCCCAGCTTGCCCAGCCCTCTACCGCAAGCCGTGCTTTTTCTGAACGGCGCTCGTTCGCAGGGGCACGGCATGCCGTGTCCGTCCGCCCCATCTACGATCCCGCGTAAAGCTGAAACGGCGCCCAATAGTAAGGTTTTCGAAAAACACTCTGCACATCCACCGAATGCAGCAGCGACAGCTTGGCAGTTCGCAGCGCAGCTGCCGGATCCTTCCCTTTGCCCAATTCCCCATAAAACGTATCCATGAACTGCGGCGTAGACGAATCGCTAACTTCCCACAGCGCTCCAACAACGTTGTGCGCCCCAGCCCGCAAAAACGCCCACGACAAACCCACCAACCCCTCCCCGGAATACGCCCGCTTGCCCGCACCCTCGCAAGCGGAGATCGTCACCAATTGCGCGGTCAGCGGATGCTTCACAATGTCTCGCGCATACAGCTTGTATGAATCCCCTTCCTTGCTAAGAATCACCGCCGATTCCAGCGGGCGCGTAACGCTCGCCGTCCCATGCGTCACAAAATGCAAATACGCAAACCGCTCCGGCTTACTTTCTAAATAGGCCGAAGGCGTGGCCTGCGCTCCCTCCAAAACTTCACGGCGCGGCTCCGAAAAATATCGTTCAATCATCTTCATTTCAGCCGGCGCCTGTGCCAGCGCGGGAAATTCTTCGTTAGGCTGCACAGTGTTCCCGACCAGCAACAGATTCGTCTCTTTCGATGGCGCGCGAACCGTTGACGCCGCCAGCAAAGTCAACGAACTCGCCGTGGTCACTGTGACATCCTCAATCCAAAAATGCGGCTGCGGGTCGGGCGCAATCAAGGTTTCAAAATTCAACGCCGACAAAATTGGGTCAGGCAGCACAATCGCCCGCGTACCTTTCGGAATCAGTTTCCCGGCCGGCGCAACCAGCATGGCGTACAGCTGTTTTCCCGCGGTGTTTTCCGCGTCCTGGGCATCCCGAATATGCAGCACCGTATCTCGGTAAGAGTTGGTCAACTTCTCGATATCTGAAGCCTTCGGCAACTCGAAATGTGTCGTTAGTCTTGGCGTGATCACCCACAGATGCGATCGCTTCTGGCCAACCCAGTAGAAAAGCATCGTGCTCTTCATCTTCTGCGCGATTTGTTGCCATGTGAGATTCCGCGTATTGAGCGAAGGTACGTGGGACGTCGACGCCAGTCCTTCATTTAGTGTTCTGGCGCGACTCAGCTCGGCGACCCTCAGCGCTTGGTCTTGCTTGCCGTGAGCGATCAGAAAATCCACATAATCAGCGTAAAACTCGATTCCTCCCGCGAGGTAACTTAGTCGCAAATCATCGCGTTCTATCGAATTCCGCGCGGCGCCGATCGAGGCGATGGACTTTTCGAATTCTCGTTCCGCCACCGCCGTCATCCCCTGATCGTCGTGCAACTCCGCGAGTCTGGCCTGCGACTCCCACTGCAACGCTGTCTCGGCCTTCGGATCCTCCATTACTTGACGATAGTACTTCTCCGCCTCGCTGAAATGCCGCTTCTGGGCCTCAATGCGTCCGGCGATAAGACGCGACTGCAGCGCTCCGAAATGATCCAGTCCCTGTTCCTCCAGATGCAGCGCCTCCTGAATATACTCCTCCCCCGCATCCGCTTTGCCTGTCTCGAGCGCAAACGCAGCCAAATCATTCAGGCACTCCGTAACCGTTTCCATGTTGTTCAGCCGTCGTGCCAGTTCAAGCGTGTGCTTGGAAAGAACCTCGGCGGATACTGGATCTCTCAACGCCTCGAGACTATTTGCTACGCCGGTCAGCCAATAGAGTGCGTAGCCGTTCAATTCAAGTCGCTCGGATGTTTCCGCAGCGTGCTTATAAAACTCCAGTGCGTTCGGAAAGTCTCCTAGCTCTGAGTAGCTGTAGCCCAGGTTTCCAAGCGCCGTCGCCTCTAGTCCCTGCATATCCAGGCTCTTCGAATACTCCACTGCCGCTTGGCCTTGTTCGACAGCCTCATCAAAGTGCTCTTCCTTCACCGCTACCCACGCTAGGCCCACAAGGGCCCCGGCTTCCTGGTCCGGGCGATCGTACTTTCGTGCTAGCTCCAGTGCTTTGCGATATGTCACATGCGCATCCTTGGCCCTCCCTTCATTCACTTCTAACGATCCCCGAGCGTTCAACACGTCGCACAATAGTTGCACTTGAGAGCGGGAAGCCAGCGCTTCCGCCAGACCGAGTTTTTCCGCTGACTTATCGAACTTCTGCTCTGCTCTATAGGCCAGCCCCTCGACGATGTTCTTATTTATCCCGATTTCGCCACTTACAAGGGAAGACGGCAACTCCCCGTTCATTAATTCCAGCGCATCTTTCGGTGCCGAACGAAAAACTAGAATGCGCGCTTTCAGAATGCGAAAGCGCCATAGCCACACGGGATCTCCTCCTTTGTACACTGCCAGAGCGTGATCCGCATCGGCATTGGCTATTCTTAAGTCACCGCGCCAGATGTCTTTTGTAACTTGATCGTAGAGTGTTTGTGGATTCGGCGCGTTCTGACACGCGCACAGAATTATGCACACGAAAAGTGCCAAACAAATCCTGAGGCAGCTGGAGTCGCGACCCGTTGCGGCCCCTCGCCTCGTCAGTTGATTGGTGGCGGTTGCCCGTTGGTTCGCGCCTGCGCCGTAGTCCCTGTCACTTCGTCCGGGCAACCCAGCTCGAACCTCAGCATCGTCAGCGTCTTCGTGCCCTCTTCCGACAGAATCTCCGCCAACGCGATCGTTCCAAAATGAGGAATGTGCAAGATGTGCTTCTTTTTGTCCGCAGCCGTTAACCCCGGAAAATCCGTGATTATTTCTTCCACCAACGAGCACAGGGAGAGTCCGCCTTTGGTAGCCGCTATTCTCCCGTTTTTCTTGTCGGATGCAATCACTTTCACGAGTTCCGCGTGCGTCCTGCACTTCAGCAGCAAATCGTGACGCAGTTTAACCTCCACCGGGTAGCCGCCGATCTTGAAACCATCGAATACGCTCCCCAATGCGATGATGTGGCCTTCCACTTCATCGAGGTTATGCTCAGAGGTCAGCCGCGCCGTGATGCGCTTCGCGGTAACAAAATCCAGCAGGTTGTAATCCTCGATCGTCGTCGTGGCGTGCGTCGTCGCCACCTTCGCTTCCGCAAAACTTCCTGAAACGTGCGTGTGCGCCGAGCGGAACGAAATCAGCCGCGGCACTCGGAAATCTTCAATCATCGAGTGTCCGTGCCCGCCAATCGTCGGCAACGACGTAGCCGCCAGCGCCTCAATATGCTGCGGCACGGGACGCCTGACTTCGGCGCTGAAAGCATGCCCTTCGGCGTGAAAGTTGAACAAGGGACGGGGACGGTGACTCATGGTCAACACACCTTTCTAAGCTACGTAAGGGATGAATACTTACCTATCTACTGGGCCATTTCAACATTGAATGTAAAAGTCTCCACACGCTGTTCCGGCGCAGCCCCGTTGGGCGCCGCCGAAACACCGTAGAACGTCAGGGTGTACTTACCGGTATGCACTAACCCGCCTGGCACCACCACATTCACTTCCCTCTTGAACATGTCCCCGGAGAGCGTCACCGGCAGCACCGCGTGGCCCGCCCCGTCCCGCAATTCTCCACGATAAGAATCAAACACTTGCGACGGAAGGAAATCGAAATTGAGGGTAAAGCCATCCGCGGGTCGCACCTTCACCACCGCCACGTCGCCCGCGCCACGTCGCTCGTCTCCCTGCAGTCGCGCGGAAGCACGGACGCCGCCCGCTTGCGCGAATTGCCCCGCCACCACTGCGATTTCGTTGTTCTTTTGCGCCGAAGACCGCGTGTAATAGCCCAGCACTAGCACCAGCGCCAGCGTCGCAACCGCCGAAAATGCAAACGCCGGACGCAGCCAGCGCGACCACACGCTGCCATACTCCTTATTCATATCCTCCGCGCCGCGCTGTCGTTCGTCCGCAAAAATCTCTCGGCTCGTTTCCGCAAAAATTGTGGCAGCCTTCATGTCCGCCGCACACTCCGCGCAGTCGAAGAAATGCTCTTCGTACGCGTCGCGCAATTCCACCGGAAGTTCGCGCATCACGTATCGCTCCGCCGCTTTCAGCTCTATCGCTTCCTCATGTTCCATGCGCGTGTCTCCGCTTACCTTTTGCTATCGATCCTTTAACCGGCCGCCCCAATCCAGCCATGCGCCTGTTCCAGCCATTAGGTAGTGCAGTTCAGCCCTCTTTCGTATCAAACCGTTTGTTTTCCTGCGGATTGCGCCCGTTTTGGCACCGTTCTCGCCGCAAACTCCATGCGAAACCGCGTTTTGGCCCGGTGCAACAGCACTCGCAGGTACTCGCGGTCTACGCCGCGCTCGCGGCAAATTTCATCCTTATCTTTCTCCAGGAAAAACAACTCGCGCAACAAATCGCGATCCTTTGTAGGTAATCCCGCAAGTACTTGCCGTACCTGCTCCCGCGATTCCTGTGTCGCCAGCACCGCGTGCGCGTCAGGAGCCTTGTCCGGCATCTCATAGTGCGCGTCATCCAGCGGATCAGCGCGCTTCCCGGCCCGATCCCCTTCATGTAAAGCATTCTTGCAGGTAGAGTTAACGAACGCTCCAAAGCGCTCGGGCTGCCGAATGGCCCCCTCGGCGCGCACCGCCGCCAGCACTCTCTTAAACGTCTCCTGCGTCACGTCCTCCACTTTATCTGGAGTTAACATGCGTGCTCTCAGCAAGATACGGAGCAGTTGGCCAAAGTACGCAACAAAATGCGCCTCCGTCGCCGCGTCCCCCGCCCGCAGCCGCTCCACATACTCTTTATCGAATGCAAAAAGCTCCACGGTGTGCCCTCTGCCGCCGTGCCTCGGAGTCCGTACTGGGGAGTATAGCCATGCCATACCGAATTGGGCAATGAATCGCGCGGACTAATGGATCCCGTTCAATCGGCATCTCCTGACCCACCATTCCCCTTCCGATCCATCAACTCAATCCCGATTTGAAACGAATTGCACTCCACCGACACTACCCTGCGTAGGCGTCGACGCTCGTCACCGGCTCTTACCCGCGGGAACGTTCCCCGTACCCGCGTGCCCCAACTGGCGCGTCTGAGCAGCCCCTGAACGACCTTGGTCCGAACCCCGAGGTCACTCCAGCGAACTCGAAAGCGCTGGGTTATGCCGGGCGCGCCTCCTCCCTCGCTCGCAACCGGGAGGCGCTAGTTGGCGTATTTATGTTTGGGAACAAAGTTTTGGAAACAGGAATTTTGTTTACCGACATCGGCGCGGTCGTATCGGAGGATTTCGTGGCAACTCACCCGGGCAATGCAGGTTTGATGGTAAGTGGCGCACCACCGCACTTCGAGCCGCACTACGAGCCGAGCCGCGAGCAACCTCGAGCTGTACGCGATGGCGCAGAACATAATCTCATCGCTGCTTCCGCCATCCCTGGTTCTGCAGTGACCGCGGCAGCTTGCAAGACCACCATCAGCATAGAGTTTGTCGCCAAACCCAACGAGTCCCACCGCGTTCACGCCTTGGTTCCCGCGGCCATCACCTCAACCCTCGAAGGCGTCGTCGGTTTTGCCGGATGCGCCGTCATGGCTTCGAACCAGGAAGAGCGCCTTGTCACCGTGCTGACCTTCTGGCTGGGTGACTTGAGTCCCCGCGCCGCCGCCGTAAATTCCGGTTGGGTCTGCAAACTCATCGAACGCTACATGGACCGCCGCTTGCGCGTTCAGACCATGCGCACGCATCTCGCGATAGCTGCGCAAAACCAAGCGCATTCCGCGCGCGATCTACATCACGATGAAGACCGCGTCCCTGTCGTTTAGAAGTGTAGAAGCGTAGAAAGGTCGAAGAATAGAAGCGTAAATGTGTAGCTCCTGACCACTTTTTTTGATGCGCCCGCGAATGCGTGCCGGCAAAGGGAAAGTTTGCGCGAAATAAATTTTTGTAGATCCTGGGGGCCCGAACGACTATGAGTAGGGAACATATTGGCAATCGACCGAACAGCACCGGACAATTTTGCGCCGCGGAAGGATGCCACAGTCTGGCCGTCGCCGCCCTCGACGAACAAGCTCTGTGCCTCGATCATTTCCTCTCGCGCTGCTATCAGGCTCTTGAAACGTACGATGGCCGCCGAGATCACACCTACATAGCCCACGACGCAGAACGCGCGCAACGCCGCCGCTTTCTGGAAGAATGCTCCACGCAAGCATTGAACGTCGGCCTGCGCAACGAAAATCTAAATAACCTGCAACGCAGCCGCCTGCTTGATGTCTTGCTGTGGGCTGGCGAATTGTCGGAATGCGTACGCGCCTCGCAGTTCGGCTCGCGCGCCGACCGCGAGTACCCCAACACGCCTCCTAAGGTCTCCCGCGGACAATCCACAGGCTACTGACCAGAACCGCTTCGCACCGGATCGCAAACGCACGCGACCATGCATCCGACTTTCGTAAACACTGAAACGCAAAAAATCGAATCGGTCTATAAATTTCAATTCGGGAATTTCTCCGTCGCCTATTTCCGTCAACGCTCCGAAACATCACTGATTCCACACGCCTTAGCACCCACTCTTCCCCATCATCCTGGCCCGCGAATTGCTCCCCGGCCTTTGGAGTCTTAACCAACAAATTCACCGGGAGCGCAAATGCCTGTGCGTACGGGTCCACCTGTTTGAAGCCAGCTTTCTTGTCCTTCAGTTCCACCGTCCTCACCCCAGAGCGCATCGCTCCAACTGAGGTTACCAAACCAAGTAAGCCCGCCCCCAGCGAAGAGCGTCAGCCGCGCGCGCCGCGCCAACAGCGCTTGCTGCAAGAAGCCGCGTGGCCATTTCGCGCAATGCTGGCCACGGGATTTATTTTGCGCTTGGCGTTCGTCGTCATCCCGGACCGCGACGCGCTAACCTTTCACAGCGGCGGCAGCGATGCGCCCTCCTACGTTCTGCTCGCGCAAAATTTATTAGGACATCTCGGATACGCCTACGCGGGCCAGCCCACCGCGGTGCGTCCGCCGGGATATCCGCTGCTGCTCGCTTCCTTTATGAGTATTTTCGGCGCGCACTATATTCTCGCGCTGCGCGCCCTGCAATTTTTGCTGGGCATCTTGACCGTCGCCATTTGCGCCGCCACCGCGCGGCGCCTTTTTGGCGAACATGCCGGACGAGCCAGTTTGCTCTTGGGACTTTTTCTGCCAACGCTTATTTTCACCACCGCGCAAGTCCTAACCGAATGTTTGGCGGCGTTGCTCACCGCCATCTTCCTCCGCAATCTGATCGCGCAGTGCGAAAGCTCGGACCTGCGCTCGGCGTGGGGCATGGGCTGGACCGCCGGCGTCGAATCCATGGTGCGCTTCAACGCTGCGGCGCTGCCTTTCTTCGCCGCCTTTGCCATTCTGCGCGGCGGCCGAAACCGCGCCGCATGGCAGCGGCTGGCCCTCGCTTTGGGTGTGCCGCTGCTGGTCGCCGCTCCGTGGTTGATCCGCAACGAGATCGCGTTTCGCGGCCAAGTTCTATATTCGACGCAGTCGGGTCCAAACGCTGTGCAAGGTGTCTTGACCTCCGAGGGGCGCACCCAGCCGGGCGACTCCGACAAGCTAAAGCGCGACCTCGGATGGGAGCTCCACCAGATCGAAACAAATAATTCTTCGCGCCTCGCGTTACCTTCCGAAGCTGTACTGGACCAGCGCGCGCTGCTGATTGTGCCCGCGTTGTGGGCGCGCGAGGGCACGCATATTTTTTCTTTGCTCGCAAAAAAGATCAGCGACTTCCTGCTCAGCGTGGACCAGCTGGCGGGCACTTCATCTCTGCCACGCGGCGACCGCCTGATTCGCGACGCCGGCGTCATGGCGTACTGGCTGACGTTGCTGCTCGCAATTTGCGGCTGGTGGTGGCTGCGGCAAATCAAGCCGCGCATCGCCACGGTACTGCTGGTCTACTCGGCGGGGTTCACGCTGCTGCACCTGCCGCTGGTGATGAATACTCGCCTGCGCATTCCGCTGCTCGAGCCGCTGTTCGTGATACTGGCGGGCGCAGGATGGTACTGGATCCGTGAACGCTGGTCGCCACCCGGCGTCGCCGAAATTTAATTATTTCTCGCCACCACTTTGCATTCGTCTGCCCATCGCATTTCGCAGCTCGCGGCCAATTCGAGTTCCCGCGTAATATTAGCGCGCTGAATTTTTGCCGTGCGTCTTCACGCCGCCAGAAATTTCCAACCGAAACGCGCTCCGGTGGCCGCGATATGTCCGGCCGAGGTATCGCCCACATGCACGGCCAGCAAGCGCTCAAAGATTCCCGGATCGCTTGCGAACGTCCGCATCACGCGGCGCCGCAGCCACGGCCGTCCATCCATCCTGAGCATCAGCCGCGCCATGTGCGCGGGACGCCGCCGCAAACGGCGGTGCGCTCGCTGATACGCGCGCAGGTCATTCATCTCCAAAGCATCGGCCAAGGCCGCCGATTGGCGAAAACTCAAGCACAATCCTTCACCGGTAATGGCGTCCACGGTTCCAGAAGCATCGCCGATGAGCGCCACATTGCCACGCGTAACGCGTTCCAGGCGGTGCATGGAAGTGACCGCGCCGCGTTCCGTGCTGCTGACCGTCGCATTTCCCAGCCGCTCCGCAAGCTGCGGAAACGCGCGCAGCGCCGCGTCAATACGCTGCTGTGCGTTTTGCGCCACCACGGCCACGCAGATTTCGTGCGGCGCCACCGGCGTTAAGTACGCTTGCACGCGCTGGCCCCAATAAACTTCCGAACAGTTCGACCAGGGCGTCACCTGATAGTGTTTGCGATAAGCGAAGCGGCTATCCAGGTGCGTGTACGCTTCCAGCCCGCTCCACTGGCGCACGCGCGATCTGGCGCCATCCGCGCCAATGACCCAGCGCGCGGGAATCACCGCGCCGCCGGAGAGTCCTACGCCGCCTTCCGTCAAACCCATCACCGGCGTTTCCCACAAAAGCGAAACGCCAACCGCCGCGGCCCGGTCAATCATTTTCTGATGCAACACCGGGCGGCGCAGTCCGATTGCGGTGCCGCCGGGAAAACTTGCGTCAATGCTGGAGTCTTCCAAAATAAACCGCACACCGCGCAGCGCAAAACCGTCGGTGGCGTCGACGGCGACGCCGAGCTCCGCCAAAGCCGCCAGCGTATCCGGCATCAAGCCTTCTCCGCAGGCTTTGTCGATGGGCGGCTTGGCGCCATCCGCCACGGTGACGCGAAAGCCTTTCTGGCGCAGCGCGATCGCCGCCGCCAATCCGGCGGGTCCGCCGCCCACAATAAATACGTCGGTGCTCCAAGGCATAAGTTGCAATCCCACAAATTGGTTTGCGTGCGTTAAGGCCCAGACTGCAAAAGTTTTCCAGATGCGATAACAGACGCGATAACTGAAGCGCTGCCAGATGCAATAAACTTGCGCTGCAGATGGTCCTGCAGGTTATGCCATCAGCAGGCCTGGGGCCTGTTGATAAAGATGCCGCTTGCAGAGCGTATGGTGCACCTCACGGTCGAGCGACACGGTCCATAGTCCGAAATAGACCAGAATTTACAAAAATGTTACGCATCGCGGCAGAAACTGGATACCATCGGATAGAATCGCGCCGATTGCATCGTAACGATCGGCGTCTAGCGACAGAATCGGCGGCACAACGGATATACTGTCGCGAGCCGGAAAACGCGCATCAAATAAGCTGCAGCAAATCAGGCTGCAGCAAAATCAAGGGGCAGCAAATTAAGCGGCGTTAGATCAGGGCACATCAAAACGAGGAGACGATTATTTTATGGGGAATCGCGACGCACGAGGCAGAGAAAAGAAAAAGCCGAAGAAAGTGGTGCCCAAGACCTCCGGCCAGCCGCCAAGGCCGATGACCACCTACAAACCGCCGACGCCGAGCGCCGTGACGCCAACCCCGACGCCGAGCATCCCCGAGAAATCCTGAATTTTTTCCAACTCAGAAATTTCGCATTACCTGCAACGTAGTTCAGAGCGGGACAGGTGAACTGTCTCGTTTTGTACGGGTGTGTCGAGATTCGTTCCGCGGAGAAGCAGCATCCCTCACCCGAAATAAAGCCAGAAGTTCCCAAGCGCCGGAGGCGCGCCAGAGGTTAGCCCAGCCCGCCAGGGCTGGGTGTGCAAGCCCGACACGCCACCCTCCGGAGCCCCGGAGGGGCGGCACACGTCATGGCGCTACTCGTCGTGAGTTTCCGCCTCATCGATCGACGTGTCGCGCGAATCCGCCTGCAGACCGTGTTTTTTCAATAGCGCCAAAAATTCCTCATGGAACGACATTTTCTTGTGATGCGACGCTTGATTTTGAATGTATCACGCCACGGTCGGCACAACCGAGGTGCTAACGCTGAACGCGGCATACCCGGGTTGCCAATTAGACTTGTGACCGCGCTCGTGCGCCCACCGAGAAGAGTTGGCCTTGATCGTGGCGGCGGGTGGCGCATCCGTAAACGGTGAAATACCTTCGAGGTGACCTACCCTTTGCGATTTTGATTTTGCAAAGGGTGGGCCGCTCGATGACGCTCAATCCGCGACGGCACCTCACAACTTGTTCCCGCCCGCGTGCTACAATCACCCCATGGAAGTGATCGTCAAAAATCCCGATATTCTAGGCGGAACTCCCGTGTTTCGCGGAACTCGTGTGCCCATCCAAACGCTCTTCGATTACCTCGCGGGCGGAGAAACACTGCAGGACTTCCTCGATGGTTTTCCCACCGTCTCGCGCGAATCGGCTCTCACGGTTCTCCAAGAAGCAAAACATCTGCTACTCGCACGCCCCTAAATGCGAATCTTGATCGACGAATGTATTGACGAACGATTCCGCAACTCTTTCTCCGCACACGATTGCCAAACCGCCCGTTACGCGGGACTCGCTGGGCTACAAAATGGCGAGTTGCTGGCCGCAGCCGAAGCCGGCAATTTCGACGTCTTCCTCACCGTCGATCAAGGATTCGCATACCAGCAAAATCTAAGAGCTCGGTCCATCGCCGTCATCATCTTCCGCACGAAGTCGAACCGCCTCAAAGACCTCCTGCCACACGTTTCCATCTGCCTTGCGCAAATCACGTCCATTCAACCCGGCCAAATTGTTCGAATCGGGGGCTGATCCGTAGCCACCTCCCCCGGGAACGCCAACGCCTCTCATCCTGCGCCCTCCACGGGATGAATCTCCCGATTGGCGCTGTCGCGATCTGGATGAGTTCCGAAACGGGCCTAGACCCCCGAATTTCCATTCGAACGTAGTACCACATAATAATATCTCTTGACAGGCATCACGGCCCATGCTAGCATGCCCTGTGAAGCTCGCATTCCATTCCGGAAAGCTCCTGCACCGCCTCCAATCCGCAACGGCCTGTCCGTCCTTCATTTCCTCGTTGTCTCATAACGTCATCACTTCGTTTTTCAGCCTAACCTCAACAGAATCTTACTCTTTCGCACGAATCAATGCTAAACCCAATAGAATCCTACTCTTTCATCAGCACCCCCGGGGGTACCCCCGTATCACCCTGGTTACTAATCCCTGCCATTCCAAATCGCTCAGTGCGCCCGCAAACCGCACAAAAAGGACACCTTATGCCTCATAATCCCGATCCAACCGCGCTCTGCCAGCACCACTCCAAAGACGGCAAACGCTGCCACATGCTCCTCGCCCCGGACAGCCCTTCACTCTGCCCCTTCCACGCTCGCTCGCATGCCAAACGCACCGCATCCCAACACGACGACTCCGCCGACCTCTCCGCCATCTTCAGCCAAGATCTCCCCAAACAAAAATCCGCCGCCGACATCCATACCCACCTCTGGAACCTCTCCCTCGCCCTACAGCAAGGCCGCATCTCCCCACGCCGCGCCGCCGTCCTCGCCTACATCAACAGCCTCCTGCTCCGCACCCTCCCCGCCATAAGCCAACAGCAAGACTCCGCTCCACAAAAAATCATCATCGATATCCCCGGCGCCATTCGCCACTTCCCCGAAGACGACGAACTCACCGCGTCTCCGGACTTTTCCCGCGGCGAACGTGGCGAATCTTCAGATTCGCATCCGGCGACTTTTACACCGCCGCCGCCGGCCGCACCACCATCAACTCCCGACGATCCGCGACCATCCACCCATCCGAAACCTGTCCCACTACCTCGCTGGGGCGAGGTACACGGCACCATCCGCCAACCCGAACGTCCCAACACCTACGGTCCACCGCGCATGCGCGCACGACGCTCGCCACGGCACGTCGCGCCGCGACGCAAATTTGAAATAGCCCGTCGAATGCCAAAGACCCTGTGCCGCGCCTCCGGCGCTCGGGCGTCGTGGGAACTGCGGCAGACGCGCATTTTCTCGCGATTACGTTCGAGGCTTGGGCGAGGGATGGAATCGGTACTTTCCATCGCGGAGGGGTTGCCATAACATGGTGGTATGGCGATGAAAACGAGATGTCGAAAGAGTTTGGAAGACGGTGAGCTAAGGTGTGGTGCTGAAATTTGCTGTGAAGCGCAGAGCGAGAAGAAGTCGTCGCGCTGGATGGACGCGGCGCGGACTAGCAATCTACGGACTGCCGCGGCGTACATCGCTTTGCTGATGCTGCTGTCGCTGATGCAACCGGCGCGGGTGGTTGCGGCGGCTTCTGATTTGGAGACGGTGCTGACGGGCTCGCGCGGACGCGTTGAGAAATTGGACTACCGCGTGACCGGTCGACTGACGCGGGTGGAAGCGGATGGCAAGCGCACGAGCTACAAGCTGATCGCCAGGGCGCACTGGTTTCCCGATGGTTTACGCGTGCTGTGCGAGATCACGGGCCCTGGCTCAGACAAGACCACCCTGCTTCTGCATATGGACGTGAGCGGGCACGTGACCATCGAGACGATGCTTCCTGGCACGAAGGCCGCCAGCGTGTTGCCATACGAGCATTGGGGCGACGCGCTGGTGGGAACGGATTTCTCGTATGAAGACATGGTGGAGAGCCAGTTTTTCTGGAAGCATCAGGAGCTGCTGGCACCGGAGAAATACGGCACACGCGATTGCTTTGTGCTGAAGAGCGGGTCTGGCGCGCAGGACCGAAGCAGCTATGATTCGATCACGTCGTGGGTGGACCGCAAGATTATGTACCCGGTGCACGTGGTGAAGACGCCGCATGGGGCGGGAGCGCAGAAAGATTTCGTTTACTATGGGCTGCGGCAGGTTGCCGGCGATTGGGCCGCGACGCGAGTGGAGGCCAAGCAAACGGGCAAGCCCGGGTCGTCGATTATGGAAATCGAACGGGGCTCGGGAAAGGCAAATCTTGCGCGGAAGGATTTTGAGATTGGGCCGGGCAGCGCCGCACCAGAGAAAGCGAAATAAATCTCAGCGCGCTTAATTAGCCATCACCTAATTAAGGGGTTGCGAAGCCCCGTGCAGTCACTGCAGCATCCCCGGTGTTCGCGGTGATGGAATCAGCTCTTTTTCAGACGTCGCCGAGGCCCCAGATAAGCCAAAGGGCCACCAATTCCAGTCGCCGGCAAGTTGCAGTAGTGCCGGCCCGACAACCATCCGCACCACTGTCGCATCAATGAACACCGCCACGGCGAGTGTAAAGCCCAACATTTGGACGACCAGAAAGCTTCCCACGGTGAATGCGGTGAAGACGGCAATCATAATTGCCGCTGCGCTGGTGATCAGGCCGGCAGTCCGCGCCAAGCCCTCGATCACCGCCGCGCTCTCCGATAGACCGCGCCGCCGTTCTTCGAGAACGCGGGCGACCAGGAAGACTTCATAGTCCATGCTCAAACCGAAGACGATGGCGAACGAGAGAATGGGCACGATCGGGTAGACGGTGCCGGTGGGTCCGTGAAGCCCAAAGAGTCTACTGCCGTGGCCTTCCTGAAAAACGAGAACTAACGCACCGAAGGAAGCGCCAACGGAGAACAGATTGAGCAGAATTGCTTTGACGGCGGCAAGTAGAGAACGTAACCCGACCAGAAGCGCCAGCAAACTTCCCAATATGACGCCCAGGACCACCCTCGGCAATCGCTCTTTAACTACCGAGTCATAATCTGCTTCAAGTGCGGGAACGCCGCCGACGCGGAGCGCCGCGCCGGACACGCCGGTGATCGCGGAGACGTCGGAGGAACGCACATCTCGTACCCATTGTATCTGTGCGTTGGGCGAAAGAGTGGAAATGGGCAGCAACTCAAGCAAGGTAGCTTGGCCATCGTTGCGAATAAAACTCGTACGGATTGCGTCAGACTCGGGAACCTCGTCGAGAGCCTTCGAAGTGTCGGACATTCCCGTGAGCGTCGGAAGCGATAAGACTTCTTCCGCTCGGGGATCGTCCTGGAAGTGCTTCGTCAATCGACTCACGGCAAGCCAGCCGGCCGGCGAGAGCGGTGGAGTCTTCGGCGGCAACTCCAGAACCACTCGGAGGGATTGCACAATACCCGACCGCCCCATGTCTTGAAGGGTATGCAGCGCATGCACGGACTCGGCAGCGGCCGGGAGCGAGTCATGGTCAGGAACCCCAGGAGCAATTCTCCGTGCCTGGTATGCAAGGAGCAGCAACGGAATCCCGGCCAGAAGCAGAGCTGTCCAGGGCCGGCCGGTTATGATGCTGCCCCACCGCACCCACCGCTCACTCGCGGCGCATAGGTTTTCCGGCGTTTTCAATCGTTTGGTTGAAAAACGCACTCTAGCGGCATTGATCCGATGCCCTAGCAGACCAAGTATCCAAGGCACAATGCAAGTACACAGCATGACGCTCAAAGCGGTTACCAGCAGGCCAGCTATCCCGATGGAGCGCAGTTCGCTGATGGGCACAGTCAGCAGCGCTGAAAATCCGATTGCCACGGTCGTGGCCGAGATGAGCAGCGTTTTTCCCGCTTGCCCGGCGGCAATATCGGCAGCGGGGCCGGGATCATATCCCTCGGCCAATGCTTCGCGAAACCGGCTCACCATTAACAATGCATAGTCGATGCCCAAGCCCAGGCCGAGCATCGTCGCCACATTCTGCACCAGAATCGACAGCCGCAGATAATGCGCGAGTAGCGCAGCCGCACCCATCGCCATCGAGATCGAGAGTACTCCGACCCCCAGCGGCAATAGCGCGGCCACGAGACTGCCGAAAGCTACCACCAGTAGCACCAGAGTTACCGGCATCGCGCGTTCTTCGGCATGCTTCACGTCATCTGCACTGACTTTGCGAAGATCGAAGTTCAGCGGCGTTTCACCCGTAATCTCCAGTTTGATGTTCGGGTATCGCGACCTAAGCTGACCTTCCATCCAGTCTGCTCCAGCCCTCAGTTTGGGGACCAACTCCTCGACAGTTTCATCGTGCGGATCCAATCCGACGATGATCAAGGCCCCACCATTGTTCCCAGTGAACAGAGCATCTGGCCAATCCACACTCGAGACCGCGCCCGACACTCCCGGCACACTGCGTAATGAACTGGTTAAGAAACCCAATGTGTCTGTGCCTTCGGGTGAATCCGGATCGGGAATACCGCTGATCACCAGAACCAGGCGGTGGGCGTACGGAGACTGGAAACGCTGCGCCAGTTCCAGGTCAACTTTCTCGGATTCTCCACCCTTGATGTGAACAACTGTTTCTAGGCGACGTTCGACTCTGTAGGAGAAGGGCAGCAGCGCAAGCGCCACAGCAAACCCAGACATCGCCAACCAGAATCGGCGGCGAGCGGCATCAGGGCCAGTCTTCAAGCTTGGCATTACCATGGAAGATCCACGTCGTCTCCTGGTTCGTCAAAGAGCAATGAAACGACTCCGGTGATCGGGCACACCCATGATATCGGGTCAAACGAGAAATTCATCGGGATTCGGCCTTGAGCATGGTAAAGGATAAACACATTATAAAAAGGCGTGCTGTGAAATAGGTTTCGATCGTTCGCATCATCACCTGCGAGGAGCGTCCCTCGCAAACGAGGCCAAGTATATTGAGGTGGGTGTGCATCAAGCAACGATTTCGGCGACGGTCCTGGAATCCGCTGGAAAAATGGCCCGTTCGCCGAGGCTGACGGGACTTTTCCGGGGCTTGCGCAAGTCGTATGATTGCGGGCGTTGATCCGTCCTGAAGGGGGAACAAAATGACTCCTGCTGAACGCGAATGGGCGTTGCAGAATCTTGCGGAATCGCGCGAGCGCTTGTTGCATATGGCGAAGGGCCTTTCGAAGGAGCAATTACACTACCGTCCCGCGCCGGAGCGGTGGACGGTCGCCGAATGCGTGGAGCATATAGCGATCGTCGAAGGACGGGTGCTTGGCCGCATGCAAAAAACTTTAGAGGAAGGTCCCGATCCTTCCAAGCGCAGCGCCCTGGAAGGCCGGGAGGATACGATGTTCGCCGTCGCGGTGGCCCGCATGGTTCGTCTCCAAGCGCCGGAGGTTCTCGCGCCGACTGGCCGATGGCCGGACGAGCAGCTATGGCGGGAATTCGAAGCGACTCGCGAGCAGACGAGGGAGTTTGCTGCCAGCACGCAAGCCGATCTGCGGCGACACTTCTTCCCACATCCCGTATTGGGAGAGCTCGATTTGTATCAGTGGCTGCTTTTGATTTCGGCGCATTGCGAGCGTCACCGCGCACAGAGCGAAGAAGTGATGGCCAGTCCAGGATTCCCACGCGCGAGCGAGGCCAATGCGCCGGCTTAAAGACGGCTGTCGATAGCGTTCTTGTTTCCCAATGGGCCGAAGAAATAGTTACGGTGAATATTGGTGAAGAAAGCTAAAGCTGGTGAGCGGAGTCCGGCGGCGAAGCGCAAGGCGCCTGCGAAAAGCGTTGATGAATATCTTCGTGGCGTGCCAGAGCCCGGGCGCGGCAACTTGATCAAGATGCGCGCGGCAATTCGGTCTGTTGTGCCGGCGGCGGCGACAGAGACGATCAGCTATGCGATTCCAGCATTCAAAACTAATCGAGTGCTGGTATGGTTCGCCGCGTTTTCGGAGCATTGCAGCCTGTTCCCTACTGCAGCGGTTATCGAAGCGTTTAAAAACGAACTGAAGGGATTCTCCACATCCAAAGGGACGGTGCACTTCCCCACAAATAAGCCGCTGCCGATCGGACTGATTAAGAAACTGGTAAAAGCGCGGGTGGCGCAGTGCGAAGGCAAGAAGCGGTACTGAAACGAACGATTGTCAAATTAAGAAAAGCCTATGAGGGCTTTTCTTTTATCTTCGAGTCCTGACAAAAACATTATGAAAGGGTGCGCTGACCGGACGTCTGGAGCGCGGTATTCGACCGAAGGTTCAATTAGAGGTTGGTGGTGATCCATCGAGCGACCAGCTTCAAGCCGGCCTGCACCAGGCCGCCGGAACGAACGTCGTCCCACCACTCAGCATCGTGATCCCGGAATGGGGCGGATGCTTGCGCTTTTGCCAAGGCGAGCTTCGCGGGTAACGCCGGATCAACCGGGCGAGGTTCGGCGGCTTCTTTCAGTTGCGCCAACATCTGTTGCTGCTGCTTCATGTCCAAGATCGAAATCGCGGAATGGCAGTAGGGACAGTCGGAGCTGGCTTGCAGGTCGATGGACGCGCCACAGCTGCTGCAGTTCACACTCTGCACGGTTTGCTTTAGCTGCTGGAGCTCTTGAGGCGAGAGCACACGGATAAAATTCTTCTGTTTCAGGAAATCGAGAAACCCAATGAACTGCCCGTGGCCGCTAGCACAGGTCCAATAGGTGAAATGCATGTTGTGGACCATGTCATGCGCGAGCGACAGTCGCCCTTGGCATCGCGGGCACTGGAGGACGCCGGATAAGGTTGGTTTGGGCGTGGAGGAGTGTTCACCGATAAATTTCATCAGCTGGAGCGTGGAGGCGGGCGAGAGCTTTAGGCTTTCGTGCTCATCGAACCAGAACGCCTGGCAAGCGATGCAGACATCTGCGGTGAGCGGAGTGTTCCAACGGCCGTGCAGCGCCCACGCGGTCATCTCCTTTCCACAACTAGAGCAAGTCATGGACCGCGATTCTAGATGATTGCTGAAATGAACGCCAACTTGCGGGGAGTGAGATGCGTCTATGGAAGTGCTGACAAGCAGGCTTGAATGGAATAGGTTCAACGTCACTGGTCCGGGAATCCGAGTAATCCGGAGTTGGGGACGCGGCGTGATATAAACGGGGACGTGGTGACGGAACTATGAGCAGGCAACGAGGGAAGAAGCACGGCACGCGACGCAAGGGTTCGGATTTGCTTGGGCCGAGTGTTCAGACGCGGATGAGCGAAGGGAAAGCACTGCGCGAAAAAGTTTCCCGGAGATCGCACGGCAAGTGGGCGGTGGCCGCCGGACGGCCCGATCCCATAAAGGTGTTGCAGGAGTCTGACCGCGGGCGGCTCGCGGAACTGTTGCCGATACGGTATGGCCGGATGCAGCAGTCGCCGTTCGCGTTTTTCCGGGGCTCCGCGGCGGTGATGGCGTGGGATTTATCGAAAACGCCGGCGACGGGAATTCGCGTGCAGACGTGCGGGGATTGTCACGCATCGAATTTCGGTGGATTTGCCAGCCCGGAGCGGCGACTGCTGTTTGACATCAACGACTTCGATGAAACGCTGCAGGCGCCGTGGGAATGGGACGTGAAGCGTCTGGGAGCGAGCATCGTCCTGGCATCGCGTGAGCTGGGTCTGGGCCATGGGCGGTGCGGGGACGCGGTGATTACGATGTCGCGTTCGTACCGCGAGCACATGCGGAAGTACGCGGAAATGCGCGCGCTAGAAGTGTGGTACTCGCACATGGATGCCGAGGTATTTATCGACGAAGCGAGGTCCGCGGCGTCAAAGAAACGCTGGGAGCGCGTGGAGAAAAAAGCGCGGCTGCAGACCGCGGAGCATATTTTCCCGAAGATCGTGAATGTGGTGAAGGGGCGCCCGCGGATTGTGGATCATCCGCCGCTGGTGTACCACCCGCGGGAGAGCGATGTTACGGAGAAGTATGTGATCGAGAAATTTCGCAATTACCGCGAGACGCTTCCCGCGGAGCGGCGCGTGATTCTGGACCGCTATCACATGGTGGATGTGGCGCGGAAGGTGGTGGGAGTTGGCAGCGTAGGAACGCGGTGCGCGGTGGCGTTGTTGATGGCGGGCGAGCATGACCCGATGCTGATGCAAATCAAAGAGGCGCTGCCTTCGGTGCTGGAGCCATACGCGGGCAAGAGCAGGTACGCCAATCATGGCGAGCGAGTGGTGACCGGGCAACGCATGCTGCAATCGGCGAGCGATGTGTTTCTGGGCTGGACGCGCGACGAGGAAGGACGCAGCTACTATTTTCGCCAATTACGCGATATGAAAATGAAGATCGACCTGGAAAACATGACGAAGAGCGAGTGGCTGGAATACGTGGAGATCTGCGGCTGGACGCTGGCCCGGGCACACGCGCGGACAGGCGACGCCGCAAAGATTAGCGGGTATCTAGGAAAGAACGAGGCCTTCGATTTGGCGTTGGCGAAATTTGCGACCGCATATGCCGACCAGACGGACCAAGACCATGCGACGCTGGTGAAAGCGATCCGCGCGGGGCGAGTGAAGGCAAAGGCCACGAGCGCGTCGACACAACCATAGGGGACTAAGAGGGTCCGATCCCCCGCTCGGTTCTTGCGCGCGCGCGGGGAACGAGCCAGCGAAATAAAACGGTCGCCGCGATGGCGCCGAGGAATTGCGCTAGCACGAAGAATGGAACATCTGGCGGCCGAATTCCAGAAAATGTGTCGGTGAGGGATCGCGCAAGTGTCACAGCGGGATTAGCAAAAGACGTGGAAGACGTAAACCAGTAGGCCGCCGTGATGTACGCTCCGACAGCGAAGGGAGCGATTTCAGAGCGTGCTCGTGAACAGCCCCTGATGACGCAGAGCAGACCGAAGGTTGCGACAAACTCACTAAATATTTGCGCGGGACCACTACGCACGCGATGCGAAATGGATAAGGCAGGAAGAGCGAACATGAAATGCGCCACGATTGCGCCGGTGATCGCACCGATACACTGAGCAGGGACGTAACAAGCGGCTGCCGTCCACGGCAAACCATGTTCGATGGCGTCCACGAGGCTGACGGCGGGATTGAGATGCGCGCCTGAGACCGGTGCGAACGTAAGAATCAATGCGACTAGCGCCGCCCCCGTGGCGATGGTGTTGGCCAACAGGGCTACCGCGATATTGCCACCCGCCAGGCGCTCACCCATGATCCCGGAACCGACGACGGTGGCCACTAGAAATGCGGTACCGAGAAACTCCGAGGCCGTTCGGCGCGACAGCGTAGCGATCATTGCTGGCCAATGCGGGCAATTTCTTTTTTTATGGCGAGGACGTCGAGGCTTGCCAAGGGCAGGCTAAGGAACAGATTGATTCTGCGTCCCAGGGTCATGAAGGCGTCGCGGAACGCACGCCCTATTTCTTCCGGGGTGCCGCTCACCGCAGCTGGATCGGCGACACCCCAGTGTGCGGTCATGGGTTGGCCAGGCCAAATGGGGCAGACTTCTTTGGCGGCGCTATCACACACTGTGAATACGAAGCTCATTTGCGGAGCGCCGGGCGTGGCGAATTCTTCCCAACTCTTGCTGCGCGCGCCTTCCGTGGGCAGGTTCGCGGATAGCAAAAGCTGGAGCGCTTCCGGGCGCACGATGCCTGAGGGGAAACTTCCCGCACTGTAGGCGGTGAAATGCGGGTTCTGTTTACCGTTGAGAATGGCCTCGGCCATGATGGAACGGGCGGAATTTCCGGTGCAGAGAAATAAGATGTTGTAGTGGCCGGTCATAGAGGGTTCCGAATCGGTGGCTAGTTGCAACACGTAGGGCCGCAGCAAGCCGGGGCGCTTGACTCGAGAGGTTTTACGGCGCGAATGAAGGCGCTCAGGAACTTGCCATCGACTTGAGGAGCGAGGGCGTCAACGTCGAAACCCTGTCCCGAGAGGAACTCACGGGCGTCTTCCAGGCGATAAATGCGGGTGGGTTCGATTTCTACATCGGTGAATCCCGCGGCCGAGAGCTTGTCGCGGTAATCCGATTCTTGCAAGGCGCCGGCGATGCAGCCGACCCAAAGCAAAACGCTCTTGCGGATTTCTGGCAGCATTTCGCCGCGGGTAACTACGTCGGACACGGCGAACCGGCCACCCGGTTTGAGGACGCGAAACGCTTCGCGAAGAACGGCATCTTTGTCGGCGGAGAGATTGATTACGCAGTTGGAGATGATTACGTCGACGGAGTTATCCGGCAGTGGGATTTTCTCGATTTCACCTTTCAAAAACTTGACGTTTTCGACGCCGGCTTTAAGCTTGTTGGCGTTTGCGAGAGCCAGCATCTCGTCGGTCATATCGAGGCCGTAGGCTTTTCCAGAGGGACCAACACGTTTGGCGGAGAGCAGGACATCAATGCCACCGCCGGAGCCGAGGTCGAGAACCGTTTCGCCGGGATGGAGTTTGGCGAGCGCGGTGGGATTGCCGCAACCGAGAGAAGCGAGCAGGGCTTCAGCAGGAATCTGGCCTGATTGGGCGGAGTCGTAGAGATTGGAGGTGATTGGATCGATGCCAGAAGAGTTCGCCGGCGCGGCGCCACAGCAGGAGCTTCCGCCGGCAGGTACGCGGAGTGCCGCGCTGCCATATTTTTCTTTTACGGCGTCCTTTATATTTGCATCACGCATGGCGACTCCTATTTGCAGACTTGAATAACATCGCGCGGGGCGATTGCTCTGTTACGAGTGCAGCACTCAGCGTAAAGAAATTGCAGGATTTCCTGCAGGGCCGCGGCGTTCGCGGAGTAACGGAGAAAGGTGCTCTCGCGGCGAACCAGAACGAGGTCTTCGTTTCTTAGCTTGTCGAGATGATGGGACAAGGTGGAATTCGGAATGTCGAGTTCGGACTGAAGTTCGCCAACGACCAGGCCATCGGGATGGGCAGAAAGTAGCAATTGCATGATGCGCAAGCGGGGCTCGGTGCCCATAGCGGAAAACATATCGGCAAATTTCGCGACTTGCTCTAAGTTCTTTTTATTTGAAGCCATGTTATTTCTATATTTGCAGAAATAAGGATTCTCGTCAAGAGTTAAAGGGGATGGGCAAGGTGGGCGGACTGTAAAAACTGACAGTTGATGCTGCGGGGGGCGAGCAATACTTTGCTCGGGAGGTTTCTCACCTCAGAGGGGGAATCATGAAAACGCGTGTTGGAAGGCTAGCGGCGTTGGCGCTGGCGGTATTGACAATAGGGGTGTTGGCGGGCCGGGCTCAGATACTGAATCAGCTGGATTTCAAAATGACGCAGCCGTTTACGGTGGGGAACGCCACGCTAGCGGCGGGGAGCTACGTAATTCGGCCGGTTTCGGGTGCGGATCAGATGGTCGTGGAGATATCGGCTGCGGGGGGAAAGCCAACCATTTTGGTGGAAGTGGAACAGCTGCAGCCGGACGCGGTCAAGGGCAGTCACCTGGTTTTCAATAAGTATAAGAACTTGCTGGCGCTGTCGCAGGTGTTTCCAGGTGGAGGCCAACAGGGATACCAAGTGCTCGAGGGGCATCCCGAGAAAATGGCGGCGAAGAACGAACAGCCAACGAAACAAACAGTCAGTTCAACCAGCAAGTAACGCGTAACGGTAGTGCGCCCGGCGCTGGCGGCTGGGGCGAAAGCGCGTTGGCAGATTCCGCGAAGTAAAGGCGCGGGTCCAAGCAATCTCGGGGCCCGCGATACCCTAAAGATAATTAGCTGCCGTGGTACAGCGCAGCGCGGTTGGTCCTTTTGCCGAGGGCGGCGAAAGAGGACAATCGCGATATGCGCTATACCCTCTACGCTGTTATCGCAGGCGCGATTCTATTTTTCGCTATCTATAAGTATTCCGACGAAATGCCGGTGGACAAGCGCGGCACGACGCTGGCGGAAGCGTACACGCAGGATCGCGTGCGCGTGGACCTGACGGGAATAGCGTCGGCGGAAAACGAAAACATTACGGTACATAGCGTGTGTCTATCGCTAGGGGATTTGATCGCCTCGCAAGGCTTGGAAAAAGCCAGGACCGAGCGGGATGGTTACACGTACGCGATTCGCTGCGATGAGCAGGAATTCGTGGTGGTGGCGACGCCGCCGCTAGAGCGCGGCGGGGCGAAGTCGCACAAACCGGTTATCACCGTGGACAAGCATCTGGAGATTCGGGAAGAGCCGTAGCGGTTTGTTGAGATGAGCGGCGGGAGAGAGTCCTCGAAACATTTCCTCAGGGGCTAAAGCCCATCGGTAGCTGGGCGTTACTGTCGGAGCTAGAAGCTCCGACCCACAAACCGCGAGGAAACCGTGGGTTGGTGACGTTTGTGGTCGTCGCTGTGAGAGTATTGTGCTAACTACGCGAAAGCGGCGTCAAGCCCTTCGCGAAAATCGCTCAGGGTAAACCGCCGCACTCCAAAAAAACTAGATTTTTTCGGCAGCGGTGGGGCGCTGCGCGTCGGCTGGTGCGCGCAGTGTGCCGGACGGGCGCGGCTGGCTAACGTAGGCATGGGCGCGGGCGTTTCTGCTGGCGACTTCGGAAGGACCGCGGGCGCGATTGATGCTGCCGACGGGCGCACTGTCTGGCGTGGAATTTCCGGTGACATCGAAATATATTTTTTCGGCGGCTTCCGGCTGCAGGTGTGAATCGCGCAGCAGGGTGAGGCGCGCGATGGTGTGGAAAGGGGCTTCCACTTCGTTCCAGTGGAGGCTGGCGTTTTCGATCCAGAAATTGGCGTCGTGATGCTCGCCCCAATAGGTCAGTTTGGCGGGGTTGAGAAACTGGACGGCAAAATCGAAGGCGCTCATTTTGCCGTCTTCTTTGAGGTGGCGGATCAGTTCGTCTTGTAAACCTTTGGGATTGGTGCGCTGCGGAAGGCGAGCGGGATTGCCCGTAAGGGGAGAGGCGGAAAATTTCACAACGTCCGCGGGTCCGTGACGAAAGGGAACGTTGCTGCCGTAGCGCAGCTGTTGATAGGGCTTGATTTTCTGGCGAATTTGCGGCTGCAGCAGGGTGAGGGTACGGAACACGCGCAACTTGTCCTTGAACGGTAAAGACAACAATCCGGCGGCGGGGTTCTTGGCAGTGAGGACTTTCATGATGGCGAGAAATGCGGAGGAGTCGTTGATGGGGAGAGTGGTGGTGTTTTGCAGAGAGAAGTCCTGCCGTGACACGTTGAAGTCGGAGGCGGCAGTGCCATCGCGCGTGAGGTCAACGAAGAAAGACAAGGAGCGGACGTCGGGCTTGAAGTCCGAATTTATTTTCGGATCGGCGTTGCCGAAGCGGACGGTGGCAGGATAGACGCCGGGCTTGGCGAAAATTCCTTTGGCGAGGCGAGCGGCCATTTCAGCGTCCCGACCGGCGGAGACGTCGAACACCTCGAATTGCGCGGCGGCGCAAACGCCCTTGGCATGAGTGCCGCGGGCGAGCGGGCGGTTTTGCTGGTCGGCGGAATTTTTCTGGAGCAAGAGACTTTTCTGGATGATCTCCGCGATGACCGACTGCTCGCCGGCGAGGTTGCGATCGGCGTCGCTGGCGGTTACCCCGAACCATCTGGTTAGAAACAGCATGGAAAAGCTCCCTCAACGCGACTTGAAGCTGACTTCAATGCGACTTCGACGCAACTTCAATCCGACTTCAACTCAACATCAACCTGACTTCAACTCAAGTTGGCGATGAACTTGATCGCTGTAATGCTGGGCAAAAAGCAATAGACCGCGGCCTTGGTAGTTACAAAGCTGGAAAAGCCAGCGACTTTGATCGGGGGCGCGCCGTTGGCCTGCGGAATTACGAAAATGCTTTCGGCGGGATTCTGCATGGCGATCATGGGATCTTTCGATTTGGGATTCAGGCGGACGGAGCCGGCGAATTCGCTATCGTTGACCCAGTGGCCGAGCACGAACTCGTACTGATTTTCAATGCTGGAGTTGATGAAGTAGCCGAGCAGGCCGCGCGGAATGCCGTCGTAGGGTTGCTTCGGATCGTAGATTGGTCCGTAGGGCATGCCGCGACGGATGAGACGGTGAGTATTGTTGCTGCCGCCGGGTTGTCCCTGGCCGGTCACGGGTTGACCACGCGGATTTATGCGGCGCATGTGGGCGCCGACGGGACAGCGCAAACCTTTGGGATCGCCGGAGCCATCGGCGTTTACGTATTCGTAGTTGTTCATCTGATCGGGAGCGATGCCGCCGACGGGGCTGTCGCTGTCCGGGGAGAGCGCTAGGGGGACGCCGTTGCGCCAGCGTCCGCAAATTTTGGCGGCGAGGAGTTCGGGGTCTATTTTGTCTTTTTGCGATTGCAGGAAATTTTCGAAGCCGACGACGTCGGTTTCGATCATTTTGAAAACGGCAAAGCTGCCGTTGAGGCCGAGTTCGCGCGGCTCGGGGACGAAATAATTTTCGGCGGCGTCTTGCAAGACGAAAAGCCATGGTTCGCAAGGCTGCTGATGATCGGGATGATATTTTTCCGGGCCACTGCGAATGGTGGTCATGCTGATGCCATCGGTGTAACCGAAGTGGACTTTGAAAGTGGGCACCGGGGTGCCGTTTTGCATTTCCATCAGGGCCATGCCGTCGGTGCGCCAAATTTCGCGGAAGGCGTTGCCTTCAGAAAAGAGAGCTGCGAGGCGATCAGAGTACGTTTTCATGGCGTCCGGGCTGATAGCGTGCAACGTGACGATTACGTGGTCGCCGCCCTTTTGGAAAGCATCGATCCAGTTTTGCGGGGCGCTGGGGCCGGTGTCGCCAACTAAATTCGCGCGCGCCGCAGCGCCTTGGGTGAATGCGGCGAAGGACTTGAAGGAAATGTTGGGCACGCGTTGGGGAATTTCCAGCGCGAGGATTCCCGGCCAGGTGATTCCGACGTTTAGGCAATAGTCAGGTTTGCAGCGGGGAGCTTCGGCGGGATTGTCACCGGGACCGGGCTCGAAGCCGACGTGCCAATCTTCGGCGGTGGTGATTTGCGGCGCGTCGGATTCATCGCCACTGACGAGACGTGCGAGGAGTTTGCGGGCTTGCGCAGGTACGCCGACGCTCAGCAAAAAATGGCGGACCATGGGCATGCGGTAACCGCGCAGGATGAAGCCCTGGATGTCGGCAAGGTCGAGCGTGGATTTTGCGCGCGATGTTGAGGCGGCGCCGGGCGCGGGAGTTTCGTGCGTTGCGTGGCCGAACACGCGGCGCAGCAAACCACCACTTTCTTTGGCGGATTCCGCTGGAGGTTTATTGTCCTGAGTCATGGCCTCTATCCGGCCGACGCGGTTTGCGATTTGCTGTCGGCGATCAGGGCATGGATGTCTTGAACGCTGAGGCCCGGATAGGCTTGGTAGAAACCAATGGGAGTGCGATTGGCACCCGCGGCGAAATCAATAAACTCCTGAAGATATTTTCTGCATGGCGAAGGCGGCGCGCCCTTGGTGAACTTGAATAGAAGATCGAAGATTTCGCCGATGTTTTTTGTGAAGTCGGCGATGTATTTATCGAAGGAGCCGTCATATACGGTGAAGAAACCGATCTGATTGTCTTCCAGCGGAACGAACTGCGCAAAATGCGGGGTGCCAACCTTGTCGAGATCTTTGGTGGTGCCGTGACCGCGAGCGCGAAGGATGAGCTGAACCTCAAGGAAAGCGAGTTTGGATTTCATGGGGAGAATCACGAGGAAAGGATGCAGTTCGCCGACGCCGGTGACGTCCGCGGCGGCTGCCAAGGCTTTGATCTCCTTGGCGGTGACGTCCGGGTAGGCGGTGTAGAGATTTACCGCGGTGAGAATGTGCTCCGCGGTCCATTCGACGAAGGCGTCGGCATGATCGGCGACAGGAGTGGGCGGCGGATTTTCGACGTGCGCGAAAATCGCGTCGAAAACTGATCCTGCTTGGGCAGCCAGAGCGGTCATAAGTTCGGCGAATTCGCCATCGAAGTCGCCAAGAAAAAGCAGAGTCTTTTCGCTGAGCACGGTGAAGCGTGAGTAATGAATGGTGCCGATGGCATCTTCCACTTTGAAAAAATCGGGCATCAGTGGCGGAAGCTGCTCGGCGATGGCTTTGGCGTCTGCTGGCGACTTCAATGGAAACGCGACAGTGAAATGGTTCTGGCTCATCGTATTGGCTCCTTTTCTAAGCGCTCGATCCTTTAGTCTTTGGCGGCAGCAAGTACTTTCGCGGCGGCGGCTTTGTCTTCCGCGGACAACTGAAATTGCCAGCGCTGGACTGGCAGCGCGTGTCGTCTGGCCACTTAGTTGTTGGCTCTGGCGATGGCGTCGTCCATCTTCCTCTGATCCTCGGCCGTTAACTGAGATGGACCGAGGTTGAAGGTCAGCTTGTCGATGCTTCCGGTAAAGCGGAAAGGACAATCATAGGTAAAGTCCACCGGCGTCCGAGTGTCGAGCCCGACGTCGAAACTCTCGTCGGCGGGAAGGAGGAACGGAATGGTGTGTTCCATCGACTTGCGCTCGACCTCCTTGCCATCCACGGTGAGCACGCCGACACCGCCCTTGCCGACGCCGGGGCCGTCGTATTTGAAGTCGAAGACTACAGTGTGCTTGCCCTCGCCAAGCGCAGAGCCTCTCCACCGGAACCGCTCCAAGTCCAGCATGTTGTAGACGAAGACAGGCCGACCTCTGCCGAATCCGAAGATATCGGTAGCAACCACCATGAGCAGTCCCAATGCGGCTATGAACAACATCCCGTAGCCGAAGCGTTTTCTCCACCGTCCAGCATTGCCGATCAAGAGCAGCAGCCCCAGAACCAACAACCCCAGTCCGATGTGTTTGAACAGGTCGCTCTTGAGCCACCAATTGAAGCTATGGGTTAGGTAGAGACCGTAGCCGCCAATCATTCCGCCCTCGGCTACGACCACACCCTCCGCGCCTCCACTCGGGATCGTCAACTCGGCAGCAATGGTGAAGTTCTTGCCCAGCACGTTAGGGGCATTGCCGTCCGGGATATTGGCGTTCTCACCCGTATAGGTAAAAACGGTTTTCCCGGCAATGGCGCTCGGTCGCGCCGTTAGGGCGCGCGCGAAGCCCGAGTTATCCAGCGGTAAGACCTGGTGGTCCGCCGCCTCTTTCTGGAACAGCGCCTGCATTTCCTTCAGCTTGTCAGGCATTTTCGCGGCGAGGTCGTTGGCTTCCGAATAGTCCTCGGCAATGTGGTAAAGCTCCCATTTATATTGATCGAGGGGAGGCATGGCCGTAGTTCCCAGTTCCCAGGGCGGGGCGGGCGGGGTGGTGGCTGCGACCCAGCCGTCGTGATAGATCGCGCGGTTGCCGACCATCTCGAAATACTGAGTTTCGCGTTTGGACGGCGCACTGGCATTGGCGGAATCGAAGGTGTAGAGCATGCTCACGCCTTCAATTGGCTTCTGCTTGATTCCGTTGACCTCGTTCGGCGCCTGGACGCCGGTAGCTTCGAGGATCGTAGGAACAATATCGATAACGTGGTGAAACTGAGTGCGAATGCCGCCCTCGTCCTTGATGTGTCCGGGCCAAGAAATCGCAAGCCCTTGGCGAGTTCCGCCGAAGTGAGAGGCCACCTGCTTGGTCCATTTGAAAGGGGTATCGAATGCCCAGGACCATGCCACGGACATGTGCGGATAGGTCTTGTCGGAGCCCCAGTCGCTATAGTGCAGTGCGTTCATCGCCAGGACGGGCTTGACCATCGGCATATTGATGATGCCGTTGTAGGCGGTGTACTGGTTGAACGTGCCGTAAACGCTGCCTTCGGCGCTGGTACCATTGTCGCCGTCGATGTAGATGATCAGCGTGTTGTCGAGCTTGCCCATCTTCTGGATTTCGTCAATCACGCGGCCAATCTCGAAGTCGGTGTAGGCGGTATAGGCGGCGAAGACCTCCGCTTCACGCGCATACATCTTCTTTTCCGCAACGTTCAGCGTGTCCCATTTGGGCAGCTTGGCGCCCTCATACTCTGCCTGTCCGTCCGGCCACGGCGTCAGCGTAGTATTCGCCGGAATTACGCCCAGCCGCTTTTGGTTTTCAAAGATCTGGTCGCGCATCTTTTCCCAGCCCATGTCGAACTTGCCCTTGAACTTGTCGATCCATTCCTGGGTTGGCTGGTGAGGCGAGTGCGAGCCGCCCGGCACGTAGTAGAGGAAGAACTGTTTGTCGGGCGCTGCTGCGTTGAGGTCCTGCAGGTAGCGAATGGCATCGTCGGCCAGGTCAGTGGTGAGGTTATAGCCTTTCTTGCCAACCCAGGGATACACGGCCGTCGTATTGCGAAAGAGGTAGGGTGTCCACTGGTCGGTCTCGCCACCCAGGAAGCCATAGAAATACTGGAAGCCCATTCCGATTGGCCATTGGTCAAACGGGCCTGCCGTGGTGCTGTAAGTGAAGCCCGGGGTATTGTGGTTTTTGCCGAACCACGAGGTAGCGTAGCCGTTTTCCTTCAGTATCTCGGCGATGGTGGCGTTGTCCTGGCCGATGATGGAGTCATAGCCGGGGTAGCCGGTAGACAGTTCGCCGATTACGCCGAAGCCGACTGAATGGTGGTTACGGCCGGTGATCAACGCGGCCCGGGTCGGCGAGCAAAGCGCCGTGGAGTGAAACTGGGTGTAGCGCAGCCCGGCCTTGGCAATGCGATCCAGGTTGGGTGTCGGGATGACGCCGCCGAAGGTGCTGGGCACGCCGTAGCCCTGGTCGTCCGTCATGATGAGCAGGACGTTGGGGGCGCCCTTGGGCGGGACCACGCGCGGCGGCCACCAGGGCGTGGAATCCTTGGCGTCTTCCTTGATGACGCCGCCGAATTTCGGCGGCGGAGGCGGAATTTGTTTGCCGTCGATCGAGGTGGTGGCGCTAGACGAACCGGGGGTGCCGTTGACTTGCTGTGCCGCGGCGTTGGGCACGCGCACGGCGCTGAAAAATGTTGCCAGTATTGCCAACGCGAGGGCTGTTTTCGCGTTCCGGTTCATAAGTGTTCTCCTCGACTCTTTTACCGCAGACAGAGCGCGCGATGTAATCGTCTATCGCTGGACAGGGGAAATCGCAAGTTCCGAGATTTGCAGATAGTGCCGTTTGGCGGCACCAGCATGTAACTGTCAAAACTGACAAAGGGGCGGATCGAGGAAGAAGTAGTGGATCGATGCGGCGTGGTGTGCGGAATGGGGAACGCGAGGCGTGTGGGGCGGGGGCGCGGGGGCTTCCAGGCGACTGAAGATGTCCTACGCGCCAGCACTCGATAACGCTGAGGCCACCAAACAGAGGCTCATCACATCCCACCAATACGTCACGTCGCAGGCTATCGGCCCATCGCCCTCACGAGAGGAATCGAATGAACAAGCCACGCCTCATATTGGCGGATGACCACAAGCTCCTTCTGGAAGGTTTCCGAGTGCTTCTGGAACCTCGATACGAGGTTGTAGGGGCTGTTTCTGATGGGCACGCGTTGCTGGAGTCTGCGCGTTTGCTGAATCCGGACGTGGTGGTGTTGGACATCGGCATGCCACTTCTGAACGGCTTGGATGCCGCTCGCCAAATGAAAGTGAAGATGCCGGGTATCAAGATTATCTTCCTAACAATGAACCGCGACCCGGAGCTGGCAATGGAGGCCTTGCGGGCAGGAGCATCCGGATATTTGCTGAAGAGTTCCGCAGGTTCAGAACTGTTTCATGCCATTGAGGAAGCGCTACGGGGAAGGTCGTACGTAACGAAGGAGCTCGCCCGCGGGATGCGGGAACGTTATGTTCGTGACCCTCGTCCAAAGGAGCACGCGAAGGCCCTCACGTTTCGTCAGCGGCAGGTAATTCAACTCCTGGCCGAAGGGAAATCAATGAAAGAGGCTGCGGACGTGATGAAGGTGAAACCGCGCAGCGTGGCCTTTCACAAATACCGCGCCATGGCAGAACTGGGATTCAAAACCACCGCCGAGCTAATCCAGTTTGCGGTCAAAAATAACATGCTTGCGAATTAACGGAGCCATCTCTATTCGAAGCTATTAGAACGCGCCCCGGATTCGGAATAACATGTTTATTCCTTTTCCATTCCTCGTGCGCCCTCTCATGCACTACCGCAGCGTTGATTAAGAAATTGGCCGATGATTCGTTACTTGAATAATCGGTAGGCGGCTCTTGCGAGCCGCCCGTCGTGACGTTGGTTTATGTTAGTTGCTGGGGCCCTTAGCCGCGGCTTCCGCCTGGGCCATCTTGGCGGCCATTTCGGCTTTCAGGGCATCGAGGTTGAAGCTTGCGCCTCGTTGCATCGGTGGAAATTCCAGGAAGGTCTGAATTTCCTGGCCCATCTTTTGCTGAACGAAAATAAAACGCCAGAATTGATACATGTACCAATCACCGAAAGACATCAGTGACCCATTTCTGGTCAGGTCTTCTGGAAAGCTCATTCTCTCGTACGGATCGAGCCGCAGATTGATAATCGAAGGCACGTCCGGATGATTTTTGACCCCCAGCCAGCCCTGGGGTTGATCGATGAAGCGATACTTGTAGTCGTCAATGCGCACCGCGCCGATCGTGCTTTCGCCAAGGTAGAAAATTTCGTGGCGATTGGAAGGGCCTTTGCCGGTAAGCATGGCGGTCTGATCATAGCCGTCGAGATGGTTCTTGTAAGTGCGGTCGCCGAATTTCACCCCTTTGAGCAAATCCTGGGTGACGGTAGGGTTTCCGGCGAGAGTGGCGAAGGTGGGGAGCCAGTCCAAGCCGGACATGATGCCGTTCTGTATGGAATCCGGCGCGATATGACCGGGCCAACGCGCGATGCACGGCACGCGGAAGCCGCCCTCCATGACCGTTCCTTTCGCCTGTGCGAACGGCGTGGTGCCGCCATCGGGCCAAGTGAATGTTTCGGTGCCGTTGTCGGTGGTGAAAACCACGATGGTGTTATCGTCCAGCCCTGCGTCCTTCAGGTGTTGCATCACCAGGCCGATGTCGTCATCCAACTGCGCCATGCCGGCTTCTTCGATGCTCCAGCCATTGTCCGAGTTCATCATGGCGGTGTATTTGGGAGAAAGGTGGGTGACCACGTGCATGCGCGTGGGGTTCATCCAGACAAAGAACGGCTTGCCATCGGCCTTGGCCTTGTCAATAAACGCGAGGGAGAGGTCGCGGATGGTGTCGTCCACCGTCTCCATGTTGTATTTGATCCCGTTCGTGGGGTGCGGAGGCAACGGCCCTTCATCTTGGATCTTCTGCTTGCCGATCTTGCCCCAGCGCGGCATCTCGGTGGGATCGTCGGTGTCGGTGGCCCATGTATGAAGCAGGTTGCGCGGACCGACGACATTTATAAGATTCTGCGGATAGTTGGGGTGGAACGGGTCTTCCATGGCGTCCAGGTGATACAGATAGCCGAAGAATTCATCGAAGCCGTGGACGGTGGGCAGGAATTCGTTCTTGTCACCAAGGTGGTTCTTGCCGAACTGGCCGGTGGCATAGCCCTGGGCTTTCAGCACGGTGGCGATGGTGACGGCGGCCGCCGGGAGGCCGATCGGCGCGCCCGCCTGGCCGACCGTGGTCATGCCGGTGCGGATGGGCAGTTCACCAGTGATGAAGTTCGCGCGACCCGCTGTGCAACTCGCCTCGGCGTAATAGTCGGTGAACAACATGCCTTCCTTCGCGAGTTTGTCGAGATTCGGCGTCTTGCCGGCCATCATGCCGTGGCTATAGACGCCGATGTTCGTTATTCCGATGTCATCGCCCATGATGACAAGAATGTTGGGTTTCTTTTGCTGGGCGGAAGCGGGTGGCGGCGCCACCAAAGTAAAAGCCATGACAAACGCTGCAACGACCAGAGCTATTCTTACGGCAATCTTCATGAATACCCTCCCTCGATTTTCCCTGAACAGAAAACTGTACGGAACCGATCTCTTCGCTCGAAAGCGGTGACGCAAGATCCGAGATTTAGAGATAGTGCCCCTTAGCGGCGCGGCGCGTACCTGTCAAAAGTGACAGCCGTCGTGACACTGCTTCGGGTCTATTTGCCCAGTTGCGCGAGAGCGGCGCGCAACGGGGCGCTGGAAAGTTCAATCAATCCGCGATATGGCGAGTACAACTCCAAGATCATAAGGATGGCGCAGGAGACGGAAAATGCGGCGATTAACAAACCGACGACCACGGTGGGATTGCGCGGGGCGAACAGGCCGAAGCTAACGAAAATAGTGCTAAGCCAGAAAACGAGGACGACCAGGAGAGGCTTGGTGACCGTGGTAGCGGTATTTTCGTAATGCAGCCAACGGGTTTGCCCGAGACCTATTATCATGCTCAAGGCCTGGGCTTTGAGCATGTGTTGCGCATCGTCCTTAGGCGTGAGCGCGGATATTTTTTCGAACAAGGATTCGGCGCCAGGCACTTGCGCCGCGGGGGTGGACTCTGCATCTTTTTTCGGCCACATCCTGTCGAGGATGATGACGACGGCGGCGCGCATCGCTTCGCGCGTGTCTTTGGTCTCTGGCCCATAATGAGCGAGGACGCGGTCGAGCAGGACGATCTGAGCGCAGGTCTCGGTCAGTTCTTTGCGTTGAGCTTCGTAAGAGGATGATGCCGCAGAAATCATCATGCCGAGGAGCAGGGCGGACATGGTGGCGACCAAGCCCATACCCAGCTTAACGACATCTTTCGATTCACCGCTGAGATGTTCCTGGGGCAATAAGACGCGAAGGAGCATGCCGAACATGGCGCCGCCAAACACACAGGCGAACACGATGGCACTGACGGCGATGGAATTCATGGTTGCTTAGTCTGCTGCCTCAACAGCGAACGCGTACCGTTTTCAACGAGCAACTCAGGCCCGATGCGAAGCAAGAATCCGAGCGACACGCGAACGAACATTTGTACCACTGATCGAACGCGCTACTGATTAATCAGCTGGAAACTGGAGCTGGTGGTGGTGACCACTAGCTTCTTGGCGGTGGCGTTGAGAACGGTCTGCTGCACGTAGTTGGTGCCATCGGGCAGGGTGGCCATCTGCACCTGCAATGTGACGACGTCCTTGGTTTGATCAAAGTAGGTGTCCACGTTCAACGAAGTGATGGCGTGGGCCGCGGCGTTGTAGGTAAGGGTCATTTTGTCGCCGGGCTGGGCATAGTTCGAGAAAATCAAATTCACCACGCCGTTACTGGGCTGCAGGGTGACTTTGCCGGCCTGATAGGCTTGACCGAGGGCTTGCGGGTCTGGCGGCACGTACAGGCTGAGGACGGCCTTGACGCTGGCCATGTACTGCTCCATCTCTGCTTTCTTTTTCTCAATGATGCGCTCCTTCAAGCGGCCACCGCTGGGTGGCGGCGGGGGAGCGCCGAGGGGAGTTTTCTGAACCGAGCCGTCTGGAGCGTAACGGCAAAGGTTTTGGGTGGCGGGTTTTTGATCTCCGTCGAGAGTCATCTGCGTTAATTCGATCCATTGATATTGGTGCAGACGCTGCTTGTTGGCCGCGGCGATTTGCGTGACGGCAGACATTTTTTCTTGCAGCTGGCTTTCCTGCGCGATGGCCGGCGCGATGGTCAAAAGCGCTACGGCGCCAGCCAGCAGAAAGCGTACGACGGTGGCACCGACGGCGCTGGTGGCTTGCTTCCGATATGTCATTTCGAGTCTGCCATTCATTCAAAATCTCCTTATGCGATTTGGAAGTCTTCAAGGAACCAGTGCAAGTTCGAACGAATGATTTGGCTTACTTATGCCGTGGGAACAGGCACCACGCGGTAGAAGACCCCATTGGCGCCGTAGGAAGCGCTGAACCAAGTGTTGCCGCAAAGGTAGTAAGTAATGCCGTTTACTACGGGAGTTGCGCAGGTTGAAGGAACGGAGGCGACGATTTGGCCCATGTTATAAGTAGCGTAGATTGCGGCGGCATTGGCGTTGGCGGCCGCGGCGTTAGCATTGGCGGCTGCGGCATTGGCGTTGGCCGTAGCAACGGCGGCGTTCGCGTTTGCGGTGGCAACGGTTGCGCCGACGACGGCACCTGCTACCGCGGCTCCGGCGACGGCCCACCCACCACAGTTGTAGCAACCGGTGCTGTAGGAGTTGACGACGACCGGGGGATGGTACGCGCCGTAATAAGGTGTCGCCACTACCGTCGTGGAATGATACGCCGCACCGTAAGTACCGCCATAATAGGCAGTCCCGCCGCTTTCCGAGTGATATGCAGTGGTGCCGTAAGGAGTCGAAGCGACAGTTCCAGCGCCGGCATAATGAGTCGCAGTATCACCGTAGGAGTTGGCCGCTTCAGTGGTTCCAGAGCCCTCGGCGTGATAGGCGCCGCCGCCGGAGCCGTTGGTAGCGGTAGTTCCCTCTCCTTGGTAGTGCGTCGCGCTGCCACCGTACGCGTTGCTGGCAGTCGTCGTTCCAGAGCCTTCGGCGTGCGAGGCCGACGCGCCGTATTTATTGGAGGCGGTGGTTCCCTCTCCGGCAGTGTGCGTGGCTTCGCCGCCGTAGCCGTTCGTGCGAGTGGTGGTGCCTCCCGAGTGGTAGGTGCTGCCGCCACCGTAAGCGTTAGCGTGCCCATAAGCGTGCACGCGCAAACAAGGAACGAGCGTGAGGACGACCGATAGCGAACTGATGAGAATTTTTTTGATCATGATTGCTCCTATTTGCTTTTACTGAGAACCGTTCGGCTTGGCCGGGAGCGTGGGGCTAGAACTCGTGGCGGGCGTTCCTTTCGCGCCCGCGCGTGGCGGAAGCGGGGCGTCGGGACGGGCAAACTTGATGTGTTTTGCGCTTGTGGCCTTTGCGGACGTGAAGAAGTCCGCGGACACATTCGGATCGAGGTGCCAGTTGGACAGTTCCAGCCGATGGCGGAATTGCAGGGGGTCATCGGAATAAATAGCGCGTAGCAAGCGCGGCAGTTTGTCGTCAACACCGATCCATATTTCAATGAACACGCCACCGGTGTCATAGGCGACCATATCGGTGGTGACGCCGCCAACAACTTTGGACTGGCCGATGTAAAAGGCCATGCGTAGATCGTCGGAGAGATCTTTGTAGGGGTCGGAGACGATTACATCGTCGAAGGGAAAATAGATGGCCGCAGCGTGATAGGCCACTTCCATGGTCTCGTCGAGAGTGGGCGGTGCGTCGGAGATGGCCACCAGATTTTCGGCTGGAGCATAAGCCATCATGATTTTACCGTCGTAATAGAATTCGGAGGCCGGGCCATCCCCTAAGGTGATCACCCGCAGCTTGTCCGGGCGCTGCATGACGACCTCGGACTTGGTGGAGTAGGCCAGCGGGAAACCTACGCGGCTGGGACTCTCGTCGGTAACCACGGCAGTAAAAGACATGGAATGCGCAGCGGCGAGGCGCGCGCACGCGGCCTTCAGTATTTCAATGGCTTTAGGTTCCAACACCGAGTTGGGCGCGATTACGGCGGCGACCGGCTTGGTCTTTGACGGCGTCGCGCTTTGCGCGTGAGTGGTCGAAACAGCGGGAAAGAACGCCATCAGCGACAACAAGAACGCGGCTCCGTAAAACCTTCCATATGATCCGGGTCTGATATTCATACCTTCCTCCAGCTACTCAACTCAATATTCTTCTTGTTCTTCTTGCGGAAAAAAATCAGGGAATCATCCCGCATTCGAACATTTTGTTCGCGATGGGCGGCGCAACTTTAGCGATGAAGGCGGCACGCATCTGAGGATCGGATTTAAGGAAGATCACGGCCTTTTGTTCTTCCGGGGTCGGCGGAGCCTTTTCTGCTTTCTTGATCCACAGCTGTTCGCAGGTGGATTGCTGGTATTTCAGAATAATTTTGTTGGCCACGGCGTCCATGATCGGGTATTGCTGCGGTGGTAAGGCTTTGGCATCGCTGGAGCGGAGCAAGGTGAGCGCCAGGAATAAAAGCGAACACAGCGCGAGAACCACAATTGAGGGGTAATAGTGCTTAATCATGCCTTCCTCCTGAATTCATTGTCGTATTTCGTCACCAGGCGCACGGCCACCGTCGTGGCTCGGGAAACACCCGTGGAGTTCGCCCTATGGAGGCCTAGTAGAATCTGAATGCGGAGGGCAGACCACTGGCAAAAGTGACAGTGCCCCGGCGACCGAGAATCAGGCGCTTGGGCGAAAGCAAATCCTACTGCGTATAGCCCCTACTGCGTATAGCCGATAAACCAGTGCTGGTTCGTACCGCCGTTGCAGTCGTACTGAATGATATTGGTATTGTTGGCGTTCCCGCCGCCCGCCACATCCAGGCATCTCCCGCTGTTCACGTTGACCAATTCGAAATTGTTATTGGGACCGCGACCGCGCCAGCGCTGGCTCGCTCCCCCGTTCCAGGTGAACTGCTGTACGTTGCCACCGTTTCCGCGAGCGGCTCCGGCAACCTCCAGCACCAGGTTGCTGTTGACGTTCTGGATTACGTATTCATTTCGGCCCACGGTGATAAACACCCATTTCTGGTTCGCGCCGCCGTTGCAGCTGTATTGTTGAACGTTCGCTCCCGGCCTGCGGCTGTCGCCGAACACATCCACGCATTTGCGCGAGCCTACGTTCAAAATCATCCCGGTAAATTGACGCGGCCCCGCCGGGCCTCCACCCATTGGAGGCGGCGGTGGCGGACCACCGGGACCTCCCGGTCCGCCTGGCCCACCTGGCCCACCTGGCATCGCATAGCCCGCGTACCAACGCTGGTTCGCCCCGCCGTTGCATTGCCATTGCACGATGTTCACGTTGTTGCCGGTCCCGCCGCCCACCACATCCAGGCATTTCCCGCTGTTTACGTTGACCAACTCAAAATTGCTGTTTGGCCCACGGCTGCGCCATTTCTGATTCGCACCACCGTTCCAGGGGAATTGTTGGACGTTGCCTCCGTCCGCGCGGCTATCTCCGGCCACATCCAAGACCATGCCACTATTAATGTTGCGAATGGCGTATTGTCCGCCGCCGAGATCGATAAACTCCCAGCGTTGATTTCCCCCGCCGTTGCAAGCATATTGCTGAACGTTGGCACCCTTGTTCGTGCTTGCTCCGATCACGTCGACGCATTTCTGCGAATTGACGTTACGGATCAATCCTCCGTACTGGGAACGCCCCTGGAGCTGCATTTGGGCGGGCGACGAAGTGGCGACGAGCAATGAGCAGAGAAGCAGAGACAAGAAAATGAATGCTGATCGCGCCATGGCGACCTCCTGAGGCAGGTTGGACGGGTGAATGTGGTAGGCTCGCTGGGCGACAAGCCTATGTGCGGGTTCCCTTTTAGCACAGGACTTTGCATCGGCGCCACCACCCAAGTGAATCCGTATAATTCCGCGCACTTCAGGATTTGTTGGTACGGGCCTGCATAGCCATAGCGACGAGCGCGCCAATTAGGATGGCGGGGAAAAGTTGCCCGACCATCGCCTCCGCGATGGTGAGAGAGCGGGCAAACGGATGCACCGGGATGATGTCGCTACCAACGGTGGTCAGAACAGCGAAACTGAAATAGGTAAGTTTGGAGGTGAGTTGGTCGATGTTAACTGGCGCGGTGACGAACTGGAAAGAGCCAGGATAAGCCTGTTCGACAAACTGGAACACGGAAGCCCAAGTCATGCCGAGAAGAAGATAGGCGCAAACGCCACCCTGGATGCGGCTCCAGGTCACCGGACCACCGCGAAACATCACCAACAAGACGATACGGATGTACAGCAGCAGCGTGATGGTGGCAAAGATGCTGCCAAGCTGATGTAGAAATGGTGTGGGATGAAAGCGGCCCATCCCTAATACCAGTGCGCTGGCCAGGACCACTGCGACCATGAAACCGGTGGCCAGGCGAGTTTGGTCGACGATCAATGCTCCGGAAAGCATCAGCGCGACGACGAAGAGATCGAAGAACGCTCGACCAGGAAGGCCGGCTTCGCGAAGCGGAGTAATTACAAACACTAAAACGACCAGCGAAATGGTTACCAGAGTAAGGCCCAGGTCGCCGGACCAGAACTCGCTCATGTGCATGTGGAGAATGGCGCTGCGAGGATGCTTTGGATCAACCGTCATGAGCAGCTTCCTCCAAGAGAGAGCTAGCTTGCGACACTGCGGGATTATACCCAACACGGTGAGACAGAGGCGACGAGGCGATGAGGCGAACGATGCCATGCTGTTCCGCGATGCATCGCGAGGTGAGCGACCGGAAGCGCCTACGGGACATTCTGGGGATAAATCCACTTTCCCGGTAACCCGGGTGCATTCAATGGGTCGATGCAACACTAAACCGACGCCAACCCATAGAGAATCCAACGGCTAAAATCGTTCAATTAAAAACAAAACGCTACCCTGTCTAGGTTTGAGTCGACCGCGGCCAGTCTTCCGAGAGAACTTCCGTCGGATCATTCTATTGCAAGGTGTTGCATCGACCCATTGAACCGGCACGACTTATCAGGCAAGTGAAAGTCAATGGGTAAACACAAGCGCGTTTATCAGGACAGTCGGTCGGATTTTGTGGGTACGTGAATTGGCGACTGGAGATCGGTGCAAGCCCGACGCTCTACTTGATTCCAATCACCATCGACTCCGGGCCGAGCAAGTGCTCCACTCGAGCCTCGCGGAAGCCGACTTCCTTCATCCAACCGATGCAATCCTTGCCCGAGAAGTCGAATCCACCGGGCGATTCAATGAGCATGTTAAGACTCATCAGCAAACCGAAAGCATTTTGCGAGCGGTCATCATCAATAATCGATTCGTAGATCACGACGGCTCCGCCGGGGTTGAGCGCATCATGGGCCTTGCGAAGAAGCATTTTCTTCTCGTCAAGATCCCAGTCGTGAAGTATATGACCCATCGTGATGACATCCACATTTGGAAGCGGGTCCTTGAAAAAACTGCCCGCGTGAAAACGGAGACGGCCGTTGAGTTTATTTTGCTCCACGTATTCCTCAAAGATTGGCCCCACCTCTGGAAGGTCGAAACCGAAGCCCTTCAAGTGAGGATTTGCCAGCGCTATCTGCACCGCCAGGTCGCCCTGCGCGGTTCCCACGTCGGCGAATGTACCGCATTGCCCCCACGGCCCTTTCTTTGCGATCACTTGGTTCGCACCGCGGCTTATGCCCGTCATTGCTCCAAGGAAGGTCTTCAAGCGAGCGGGGTCTGCGTAGAGCGCCTCGAAAGGTGAACCGGTTCCTCCATCTTTGGCTTCATTCTGTTGTTTGCCGGTTCGGACCGCCACCGCTAGGTGGCTCCAATGTTCATACAGGCGCTGGTTCGCCATTTCCAGCATGCCACCAATGTAGGTGGGCTTGTGCTTGTCGAGAAATAAATCGGTCTCGGGCGTATTCGCATACTTCCCGTCCACGCGACGCAAGAAACCCAGTGCCACCAATGTATCGAAAAAATCGCGTCCGGCTCGCGGATGGATCCCAAGACGGCCCTGAAGCGTAGCCAAGTCCTCCGCTCGCTTTCCCAGTTCAGTAAAGACCTCCATCTCCACCGCACTTAGCAATGCCTTTGAAGCCCAAAATCCCAATCCCACTTGCATGATGTGTTCCGGGCTGGGGCCGGTGCTCTCAGTCATTTTCAAATCCTCCGTTGGTAATCGAGAAGGGTGCGCATTCTAACAGTCCCATGTGCAGATGGGAACGTCTGGCGCAAGATTCCATTTCGCCAGTAGGCGGATACTTCCTCGATGGCGTCCGATAAGTCGAAATCGGGAACTTGGGTAACCGGAAGGGAATCTGCTGACTTATCGCGATTAGTACCGGGAAGTCGGCTAGTGTTTACTGACGATTTTCGGGAGGCGCTCACGTATCGCGATTTTGCCAAAAAAGCACATGTCCGGTAAACCGACTGATCAGGCAGTGGAATTGAATCGGTAACACTAGCGCGTTTCAGGACTAATGTTGAGTTCGTTAAACATTGGTCGCTGAGCGTATGGGCCTGAAGGCAACAGTTGAGCCAAGGGTTACTTAGCCGGACATGCGACGATTCGGCCAAGCGACGAGAAGCCCGTTCTAACCAGGCCTCCGCCGCTAGCCTTAGCTGTATCTCGCGCATGACGATCATCAAAACTTCAACTTCTTATTTCGCCTGCGCTAGCCCCGCAACAACCGCGGCAAGTTTATCGAGTATCTGAACCCAGCCCTCTAGTTGCCCGCTGTTTTTTGCGTGCTCCATGGTTTCATTTCCAATCAAGGTGACTTTCGTCTGGCCGTTTCCAAAATCCTCAAAAATAACCACGTCGTTCGCATCGTCTATGGCTTCATGTTCTATTCCATAGTGCGCAGCCTCAACCTTGTTTCCCTTCGAGTCGGAAAAGTACATGGAGTAAACGATCTTCTCGTGCAGAACAATCTCGTGGTATTCCGCACCATTCCAGAACTCCTGCCCATCCGGCGCTCTCATGCAGCAGAGAAATTTTCCTCCTACGCGAAAATCCATCTCGCAAAAAGGCGCAGTAAAATCCTTCGGCCCCCACCACTGCATCACATATTTCGGGTCTGTCCACGCCTTCCAAACCAATGCGCGTGGGGCATCAAACACTCTAGTGACAACCGTCCGCTCTGTCTCGTTAACCGTGTTTTTTGTCATCTCTGACCTCCTCTTTTTTCATGTGATTCACAACCACAGCCAACTTGTCGAAACTCTCTTCCCAGAATCGGCGATAGTTAATCGCCCAGTCGCTGACTGTCTTTATCGCCTCTGGCCTAAGCGTGCACACGCTCTCTCTTCCACGCTTCGTCTTGATCACAATCCGCGCCCGCACCAGGTAGGCAATATGTTTTGAAATCATCTGCTGCGAGAGTGCAAACGGTTCCGTCAATCCATGCACAGAGGCAGGCCCAAGGGAGAGTCGTTCGATCATCGCTCGGCGGGTTGGATCAGACAGAGCCGCAAATGTTGTATCTAACTTATCCACAACCATATGGTAGTGAATTATCCGTCGATGTCAAGTGTGGATTTTGGAGTTCCAGGGGCCGTCGGCTTGCGGGAAGTGATCGCGATTGCGCGGTTGACCCGGCAGCGTTTACCAGGAGCTACCGAGAATTTTCTCGATTCTCCATGTCGATTCTGCGCCTTCTCGTTCGACGCATTGGTAGAGCATCCATTAAGCTCTGAACTTGAACGTCAGACCAACTCAACCCGAAAGGACAAACACAATGCGATTCATGGTTATCGTCAAATGCACGGAGGACTCCAAGAACGAAGTCGCACTCCCCGATCCCCAGCTCATGGCCGACATAAACAAATTCAACGATGACCTCTTGGAAGCAGGGGTCCTGATAGGCTATGACGGTCTTCACCCCTCCTCCAACGGCGCCCGCGTCCATTTCTCCGGCAAGAACCGCCCCATCGTCACGGACGGTCCCTTCGCCGAAAGCAAGGAAGTCATCGCCAGCTTCTGGTTCTGGCAGGTCAAGTCTCTCGAAGAGGCCATCGAGTGGGTCAAGCGCTGCCCCAACGAAGGCGAGACCGACATAGAGATCCGCCAGGTCTTCGAGCCCGAAGAGTTCGCATCTGCCTTCAGCGACGAGGAAATTCAGCAGGAAAAAAACTTCCGCGCTCGAATGGCAGCTAACGCAGCCAAGAAATAGTCCCAGTTGCACTGTCCAAACTGGTGTGATCGGTACCTTAGGCTTAGATGTTGGTGACACCCTCTCGGTCGAGTGACCTCAACGGTCAGGGCCGCCTGCCCTTGCAAGGGGAGAAGGATTGAACGTCGTATAATCTCGTGCGCGCAACTGGGGAGCAGAACATATAAACGTACAAGAACAAATCAAGAAGTATATTACCAGCCAACCGGAGCCAAAACGCAGCGACATGCGAGAGTTGCATCGGCTCACACTTCAAGTGTCACCAGAATGCCAATTATGGTTCTTCGACAGCAAAAACCATACTGTTTCCAACCCTACGATAGGATATGGATTTCACACCATAAAATATGCCAATGGAAAAAGTAGAGAGTTTTTTCAAATTGGTGTGAGCGGAAACAGAACCGGAATCTCTATCTATATTCTTGGTCTCAAAGATAAGAAGCACTTAGCCAAAACGTATGGAAAAAAAATGGGCAAGGCGAGCGTGACCGGATATTGCATTCGGTTTAAAGCTCTAAAGGATATAAACATCGATACGCTTGAAGCGACAATACGATATGGGCTTGCAGCTCAAGAATGAAAAAGGCAGCAACTCGGAAGTTGTGCCTGGGAAGCCGACTTCCCGGGAGTTAGCGCGAAAGTCTGCTGGCGGCATAGTCTCAGGGGCTTTTTAGCAGGAATTCTTAAGGAAGTGGGACAAGGAAGCGGGACATGCGGGACGTTCACCAATGTTTCGGTTGAACGATGGCGGTTGGCACACCCTTTGGGACGTCCATCAAAGGGTGCGACTTTTGAATTTCTTATCGTTCCACCCGTCCCAAAACGAGACTAGAACGCGCATTTCCGTTCGAAAGTACTATCCTCGTCATTCGAATTTAGTACTACAGTATAATGTCTCTTTACAAGCATCACAGCCCATGCTACCATGCCCTGTGAAGCTCGCCTTCCATCTTCGTCCTGACCCCCTCGCGCGAAGGGCCACCCCTCAAGACCTTGTCCGTATTTCCTTACCTCTTTATTCCCTTACGTCGCCGTTCGTTTACTCGGAGACCCGCGGGCGAAAAGCCGTAAACCCAACAGAATCTTACTCTTTCGCGAGAATTACCCCTAAATCCAATGGGAATCCTACTCTTTCATAATGACCCCCGGGGGGTACCCCGTACCACTCTAGTTACTAATCACAGCTATTCTCATCGCCCAGTGCGCCCGCAACCCGCACAAAAAGGGCACCTTATGTCTCGTAAACCAGATCCCGCCAGTGCTTGGTTTAAGCGGCCGCATCCAGGGGGAACAGTTGATGGACCTGCAGAATCTTCTGGCGGCGGAAGCTGGAAACCAGCGTGTCGTTCTGGATTTGCAGGAAGTAAAACTCGAGGCCCACGATGCCGTCACGTCGCTGGCGTGCCGCGAGACAGGGGACACGAAGCTGCGCAATTGCCCGGGCTACCTCCGCGAGTGGATCGATCGCACCGACAAGCAAATCCACACGCTTATACGGCCTATCCGGGCCGATGCCGCGGGCTTAAACTGGAACGGAATCCCATTTGGATCGTGAAATGCCGAGTTTTTGCATGCGGAAGTAGAGAGTAGACCTTTTTATTCCCAAACGGGAGGCCGCGCCATTGGGACCAGCCACCACCCAGCGCGACTGTTCGAGAGTTTTGAGGATGTGTCCGCGTTCGGCGTCTTCCAGCGTAACGACGCCCCGCGATTCTGCTTCGGTGGAGCTAGCCAGTTCCGCGAGGGGTGCAAGCAGGACGCTATCTGAAGAAAGGATTACGCTGCGCTCGATAAAATTTTGCAACTCCCGGATGTTTCCCGGCCACTGATACGAGCGAAGTGCAGACATCGTTTCCGAGGGGATATATTCGATTTGTTTACCCATACGGCGGGAATAAAGCTCGACAAAATGCTTCGCCAGCGCCGAGATGTCTTCGCGGCGCGCCCGCAACGGCGGCAGCATGACAGGAAAGACATGCAAGCGGTAATACAGGTCGCTGCGAAATTCGTTGCGCTTCACCATGTCCAGCAGATTTCGGTTGGTGGCAGCCACGAGCCGAACATCCACGTGGTGGGTGCGCGTGCCGCCCAAGCGCTCGAACTCCTGCTCCTGCAGGACGCGCAGGAGCTTGGGCTGCAGCGCCAAGGGAATGTCCCCGACCTCATCCAGAAAAAGCGTCCCGCGATCGGCCGACTCGAAACGACCGACCTTTTGCGCGATTGCGCCGGTAAAGGCGCCCCTCTCATGACCAAAGAGCTCGCTTTCCAAAAGATCAAACGGAATGGCCGCACAATTCAGTTTTACGTACGGGCGTCCGCAACGGGAGCTGATGTTGTGAATCGCGCGCGCAATCAGCTCCTTGCCGGTACCGGTTTCTCCCTGGATCAGAACCGTGGAGTCGGTAGGCGCGACGCGCTCAACTTGCTCGAGCACCGCCTCCAGAGCAGGACTGTTGCCTATCAGCTGCTCGAATCTGCGCGGCCTGCGGTCCCGGTCACCCGTCTCGAATCTTGCGAGAGCTCCCACAGAAGTACCCCCTTGGCCGACCAACAACCCTTCCGTTAACGAGCTCAACTCGCCAGAGCAGCTCGAACGCTTTCAAGCAGTGTCTCGTCGTTGAACGGTTTCGCCATGAACTCCACCGCACCAGCGCGCATCGCCTGCAAACGCATTTTTTCGTCGCCATGTGCCGTGATAAAAATAGTCGGGATCCTGCAAGCGTCCCCGTTCAGCTTGGCCTGCAGCTCAAGACCGGACATTCCGGGCATACGAATATCCGTGATGAGGCATGCAGCTTCGTGTTGTTTGCCGGACTTCAGAAATTCCTCCGCCGATGCAAATCCTTGCGCGGGCAGGCCGACCGCCTCCAGCAGGTCCTGCACGGCACTGCGCATCGAATCGTCGTCGTCGACGATCGCTACTAGTTTGGTCTTGTCCTGAGTAACCATAACAGCAACCTACCAGTTGCGATAAAAGCGGCGCAATCACACCTTGGTATTAGAAGGAATTAGGAGGGGGTATCAGGACGGCAGTACGAGCTGAACGGACCTGATTTAGTGGAACGGAGCAGGCGAAGCGTCAAACGTCCTACGAAACCGCCGCGATATCAAACTATTTGTTGCCGGACGAAACTTCCAACTTTGCCGCCATCCGTACCAAATCCGCCAACGATTCAGCTTTCATCTTTTTCATGGCCTGGCCGCGCTGAATCTTCACAGTGACTTCGCTGGTCCCGAGCTGTGCAGCGATTTGCTTGTTTAGCATGCCCGAAACCACCAGACCCATGACCTCGCGTTCGCGTGCTGTCAGCGATTGGTACCGTTTTTGCAATTCGGCAAGCTTACTATGCTGTTGGCGCGCTACCCGGTCGCGGTCCAAAGCCCGGTGGATGGCGTCCAGTAAATCTTCGTCCAAGAAAGGCTTGGTCAGAAATTCTACAGCGCCGGATTTCATGGCCCGCACCGACATTGGAATGTCGCCGTGGCCGGTAATGAAAATGATCGGGATTTGGAAATCCGCCTCAGCCAACTGGCGTTGAAGGTCCAGACCATTGATTCCGGGAAGTCCCACGTCCAGGACCAGACAACTTGGCCCATCCGACAGCTTGCTCGCTAGAAACTCTTGGGCGGTGCCGAAGGCCTCCGAACGCAGGCCCACCGATTCCAGCAGGTCTTGGATGGACTCGCGCACGGCGGCGTCATCATCGACGATGAATACCGTAGGAGCGTCTGCCGAGTTCATTCATGAGCCTCGAATTTGGCGGGGAGGGTGAAATAGAAGCTGGCAGCAACAACCTCAACCGGATGGATGATAACGCAGAAGCCTCAGCTGGGCGAGAATGCGTCGGATTGGAGATTCCCTCCGAGGTTTCTGGCCGGGAGGCTCGCGCCCCGACCCAGCCACGACAACAGCGCTGCACCGCTAGCCGACCGGCGATGCAGCTTCCGCCCAGGACGCACGGTGCGATACAGCTTTCGGCGTCCATGAAAAAGACGTGCTTTCACCGCGCTAATGGAAATGCCAAGAGTCTGAGCCGTTTCTCTGACCGATCGCTCCTCGATGTCGCGGAGTAACACCGTCCTACGAAGCGTTGGCGCCAAGCGATTGATTGCGGCGGTCAAGAGATCCCTCCGTTCGCGTCGCCAGCAAGACTCTTCCGGGCTCGGGCTGTGGTCAACGAACGCCTCCCAGCCAGACTGCGCATCGTCGTCCGGGCTCCCCGGGAATACTTCGAGGGCTCTGCGCCTGCGTCGAAGCAACATGAGGGCTTCATTCACAGCAATGCGCGTCAGCCAAGTGGGGAACTGCGCCTTTCCCTCAAAATTGCCGAGATGAAGGAAAGCTTTGTGGAAACATTCCTGCACCACGTCCTCGGCATCCTCCCGGTTGTTGGTTATTCTTTGCGCCATGGCAAGAACTCTGCCTTTGTGACGCACAACCAACTTCTCGAAGGCATGGGACTCTCCGCCCTTTGCCGCCGTCACCAATGCGTTGTCTGATTCTTCGACCATGCAGGTTGCACCAAAGCTTTCCATCACTGCGACACCTCCTCGGGAATTCGTCACATCGACTTGGAAGAAATGCAATCGCCCTGCCAGAGGCTGCACGCAGCGGAAACAGTCTGGAAGTCATTGCCACAGTAGGGGATGCTTCAATTCAACCTTCGTCTTGCGATCACCTGTCCGAACGCGCGCATGTCGGAGGGTTGGCATTCCGTCCATGCGATTGGCTGGCTCCAGTACTGCCAAAACACGCATCACTAAAAATTGCGATCCGGCATTCCATGGCGCGGAAATTCGAATCAATTAATAATCGGCCTTCCAAACGATTGATCAGTCGTCGTCGGGAGCACGGATCGGCGCTCAGTTTACCCCCGGAGGCCGATGGGTCCCGCGGATGCGTCGAGCGCGGATCTCCCAGTGGGCTATCAATGCAGAGACGAGAATTGTCTATCCCTCGCCGCGCCACTCAACATCAGATATGTATGCCGAACGGCTGGACGACGGAATGTTCGGGCTATGGGTCAACCTTATGCGCTGACCAAGGGCGTTCGAGTTTGGAGGGATGAAAATGAACAAGCAACCGCAATCAACCACCAGCGAAAAGACCTTGCAAGTTTCTCTTTCGGGATACGATCTAATCAATTCTCCCCGCCTCAACAAGGGAACGGCTTTCTCCGATCACGAGCGCGACGCGTTTGACCTGCACGGGTTGCTGCCGCCGCACGTCGGGAGTCTGGACGAACAGGTCGATCGCCGGCTGCGGGCGCTGGCCGGGCAGTCAACGTCCTTCAATAAATACGCCTTCCTCCGCGATCTGCAGGACACCAACGAGACGCTGTTTTATTCGCTGCTTGTTCGCAACGTCGAACAGATGTTGCCGCTGGTGTACACACCCACAGTGGGTGAGGGTTGCCAGCGTTTCAGCGAGATATGGAGAAAGCCGCGCGGCCTATTCATCAGTTATCCGAACAAGGATCGTATCGCGCAGATTTTGGGGCATTCCCGCTACGACGGCGTGAAATGCATCGTCTTCAGCGATGGCGAAAGAATTCTCGGACTGGGCGACCAGGGCGCAGGTGGAATGGGCATCCCCATTGGAAAGATGGCGCTGTACGCCGCACTCGGCGGCATTCATCCGGAGCACTGCCTTCCGATTCTGCTCGATGTGGGGACCAACAATGAAGATAGGTTGAAGAGCCCGCTGTACATCGGATGGAGACACGAGCGCGTCCGCGGTGAAGAGTACGATAATTTCGTGGATGTTTTCGTGCAGAGCGTCAAGAAGCGCTGGCCTCACGTGCTGTTGCAATGGGAGGACTTCGCTGGTTCGAACGCCGCGCGACTTCTGGCCCGCTATCGCGACCAACTATGCACCTTCAACGACGATATTCAAGGCACTGCGGCAATAGCCACCACCACGCTAATTTCCGCAATCAACGTGACGGGCGTTCCGCTCGAGCAGCAGAAGATCGTCGTCCTTGGCTTCGGGAGCGCGGGCCTAGGCATCACGAATCTGCTGACGCAATTCCTGCAGGACACCGGCATGTCGGAAGCGCAGGCACGCAATCACTTTTATGCCATAGACCGTTCTGGGCTTATTACAGAAAGTAGCAAGGATCTGCGACCTGAACAGCGCCTCTACGCGCGCAAAGAACAGGAAGTGCAGAGCTGGAGACAGCCGAATGGAGAGATCACACTGCTGGACGTGGTGCGCAATGCCAATCCCACGGTCCTCATCGGAGTGTCTGGTCAAGCTGGCGCCTTCACCGAGCAAGCGGTGCGCGAGATGGCGAAGAATACGGCGCGGCCCGTGATTTTTCCGCTCTCGAATCCCACCTCGCGTAGCGAAGCTACTCCTCAAGATTTACTGAACTGGACCGAAGGACGAGCGCTGATCGGAACGGGTAGTCCATTCGAGCCGGTGAATATCGGCGGCAAGAGCATTCACATCGCGCAGACCAATAACTCGTACATATTCCCCGGGCTGGCACTTGGGATCGTTGCCTCCAAAGCCAAACGCGTCACCGACACGATGGTCAAGGCCGCCGCGCAGGAATTGGTACGCCACTTACCCACACAGAAGGATAAGAACGCTAGCCTGCTTCCGCCGATTTCAGCCGCGAGAGAACTTGGTCAGCTGATCGGCCTCGCCGTTGGTAAACAGGCGATTCGGGATGGCCAGGCGCAGGTCGCCGACGAAGATGCTCTAAACCGTGAACTCGAGGCGAATTTCTGGGAACCCGTCTACGTCCCCTACGAACGCAAACAGCGAGCACTTCGGCATACCGGCTAAGGCGCGATCCATTCGACGGGGATCGAGTCGACGATCAAACGGAAGTACCGCTCTCTGCAAAACGCACAAACAGAAGGAGGAACACGGCCATGAGCAACCTGGACACTCGAGTGGAAAAAGATTCCCTGGGCGAAGTGGCGGTCCCTGCCAGCAAGCTCTGGGGAGCGCAGACCCAGCGCTCACTGGAACATTTCAGCATCGGGACGGACTTGATTCCGCGGGAAATGATCGCCGCATACGCCACCCTGAAAAAGGCCGCTGCCAATGCGAACCATGCGGCCGGGCGGCTTGACGACCAGCGTCACGCATTGATCGTTCGCGTATGTGACGAGGTTCTCGCGGGTCAGCATCAAGATATGTTTCCGCTGCATGTGTGGATGACCGGAAGCGGAACGCAATTCAATATGAACGTGAACGAAGTGATCTCCAACCGCTGCTGCCAGCTTGCGGGCACTCCGCTGGGGAGCAAAACACCGGTTCATCCCAACGACCACGTGAACATGTCACAATCGTCGAACGACTCATTTCCGTCGGCCATGTACATCGCGGCGGCGGTTAATGTGAAGCAACGTCTTATCCCGGCGGTGAAGTCGCTGCACGATGCAATCGCGGAAAAAGTGGAGCAGTGGAAAGACGTCATCAAGATCGGCCGCACGCACATGCAAGACGCCACGCCGCTAACATTGGGGCAAGAATGGTCGGGCTATGAGGGCGCGCTCGCGGACAATCTTGATCGCATCGAAGATGCGCTCAAGGGAGTCTATCGTCTCGCGCTCGGGGGTACTGCCGTAGGCACCGGCATCAACGCGGCCCCCGGCTTCGGCGAAGCGGCAGCAACTGAGATCGCTAAACTCACTGGACTGCCATTCATAACCGCGCCGAACAAATTCACCGTGCAGGGTGCGCACGATGCGCTGGTTCAGCTCTCCGGGACGCTACGCACGCTGGCGGTATCGCTTTACAAAATTGCGAACGATATTCGACTGATGTCCTGTGGCCCGCGCGCCGGCTTCGCCGAATTGTTGATTCCAGAGAACGAGCCAGGTTCCTCGATCATGCCTGGTAAAGTGAACCCGACGCAGGCCGAAGCGCTCACCATGATTGCGGCGCAAGTAATGGCCAACGACGTGGCCGTAGGTTTCGGCGGCGCTGGCGGCTACCTGGAGATGAATGTCTACAAGCCGCTGATCATCTTCAATGTCACGCACTCTATCACCATCGTGACGGATGGCTGCACTAACTTCCGCAAGTTCCTGGTGGAGGGAACGAAACCTAATCTGAAGAAGATCAAAGAGTATGTGGACCGTTCGCTGATGCTGGTTACAGCGCTCGCGCCCGTCATCGGCTACGATAAGGCTTCAAAAATCGCCCACTACGCCATGGATCACGACCTGACTTTAAAGACCGCCGCCCTGCAGCTCGGTTTCGTCACCGAAGCCGAATTCGACCGCGTTGTCGATCCGGCAAAAATGGTCAAGCCCTACGTGGCCGCAGCCGCCGGCAAATAGCAGCGGCCACCACGAAGGATCGCAAATGACCTTGGAGGAGCGCTCCAACCTTGTCCTCTTCGCAGCCCGCGTTCTCTACGACAACGGTCAATCGACGGAACAGACTCTGGCCGCTACCGAGCGCTTTGGGCAGATTCTCGGACTGCGCGCCAAGCTTATGCCGCGTTGGGGAGAACTCCTGCTCCACTCCGAAGAGGGCGACACCAAATTGGTCCTCGCAGTACTCGCCACTCCCACAAACGTAAACATGGATCGCGTCGCTTCCACGATGCGCGTAATCGACGACGTCGGCGCAGGTCGTCTCGCGCCAGCCGCCGCAGTAGATGCGATTGACTCGATTTCACAAGCGCTGCCGGCGCCCACCTGGCTTTTCACGCTTGCGGCCGCGGCCGGTGCCGCGGCGTTAGGGGTGATCTTTGGCGTGCAACATCTTCACGCGGCGGCTCTCATCTTGGTCAGTGCGGCCGGCGGTGCCGTTCTGCGTCGCAGCTTGGCGCGTTACAGCGCGAACGTCTTCCTGCAGCCTTTCTGCGCGGCTTTCCTCGCGGGCATTATCGGCGGGCTGGCAGTGCGTTACGAACTCAGTTCGTCGCTGCGCCTTGTAGCTGTCTGCCCGTGCATGGTTCTGGTGCCCGGACCGCCCGTGCTCAACGGCGCGTTGGACCTCATCGAAGCTCGGGTCCATCTCGGGGCTGCCCGCATTCTTTTTGCGGGACTCGTGATCGTGGCGATCTCCACCGGACTGCTCTTCGGCCTCGCAGTTCTCGGCTCATCCTTACCGGTTGATCAGGCTAGCGTAGCCGTGCCTCTGTGGCTTGACGTTATCGCTGCCGGCGTTGCCGTAGCCGCCTACAGCGTTTTTTTCTCCACGCCGCTACACATGCTGCCATGGCCGATAGCCGTCGGCATGCTCGCGCACGCGCTCAGATGGTGCTCGATAACGGCGCTTGGCTCCAGCGCCGCCATCGGCGCCTTGGTCGCTTGCATCGTCGTGGCACTGATCGTCACTCCTGTCGCGCGCCGTTGGCACATGCCCTTCGCGGCCATCGGATTCGCCTCCGTAGTTTCCATGATTCCCGGCGTCTTCCTTTTTCGGATGGCCAGCGGCCTGGTACAACTTGCCGAAGGCTCGCACACCACCATGCCGCTTCTGAGCTCCACCATCTCCGACGGCATGACCGCCGTCACCATCCTTTTGGCGATGAGTCTCGGCCTTATCGTTCCAAAGATAGCCATCGATCGCCTGAGCGAAAGATTGATGCGGACTAACTCCTGAGGTTAAAGGGAACATTGGAACGGCGAGCGGACACGTTGCTTCAAGCGAGGCGTGAAATTCGATTTTCAGAATGTCAGTGATTCGCTTTGAAATATCAAGAGCGAGCAGAAAGAGCGATTTGCCCTGAATTTGGTGAACCGGGCAGGACTCGAACCTGCAACCCGCTGATTAAGAGTCAGCTGCTCTACCATTGAGCTACCGGTCCACGACTTAAGAATTTTACATGGGCCGAGGATTTTTGTCGATTTGTATACGGTCGCGCGGGAAGGGCCCCCACGATGACGCGATCCCTGTAGAAACGGACCGTCCGAAGAGAGTTCGCCACAAATTGACGAAAGGAACAGCGCCCACGAGCGGGTTTCGGTAGGCAAGGGTGCGAGGGCTTCACTACATCATTTCTTGCGCAGATGGGCGGTTAAGGTCGCGGCGACTTCGCGAGCCCGAGGGATCTCCGTGGGATCAAAAGAAATAGCGGAGACGCGTTGGTGGCCGCCCCCGCCATATTGTTCCGCAAGCGAGGCCAGATTCGCGTCGGCATTGGCCAAGTTCCAGGGATTGGTGCCGAGCGAAACCTTCGCACGCACCTTCGACGCGCTGACGCTTACCGAGTACACGCACTCGGGGTGCAGCAGATAAGGTATGAATTTGTTGTAGCCCTCCAGGTCCAAATCCGCAACATCAAAAAAAACTACCCCGTCGCGCGCTTCGCAGCGCTTCCGCAATATCTCGATGGAGTCGCGATGCCGCTTCAGCAACGGTCCGAGGTGCCGCGCCACAATGGGAAGTTCGACCATTTCCTTTAGCGGACGGTACGCCAGTTCCGGGATGATGCGCGCGGGCAGGCCGTCTTCCGGCGCCGCTTCGATCACCAACGCCAACTGCGTCGCGGGTTCCACCATTTCTACCGCGGCTTCGGGAGAGGCGTATTGCGCGCCGTCGATAATGTCGCCCCAGTGGATGAGTTCGGCGAGCGGAGAAATGTCATAGCCGAATTTTTCATTGGCGATGGTGGCGATAAATTTGGTGCAGGACTTGTACGTCGGATCGTAGTACATGTGCGCGCCGGGATGCTGGCGAAACTGTTCGGCGTCGGCCGGCGTAAGGAACGCGCTCTGATGGTGGTCGAACCACCAGGTAAGTTGCGGAGAATTGGAATATTTGAAATCCACAATCACGTTTTCGTTGCCGTCAAATAGTCCAGGCACCCACGGCTGCGCGGCCTTATGAGTCATGCCGGTAAAGCCAAACTCGGCGGACTTATCGAAGTGCTCGCGATAAAAACGGTAAAAAAGTGCCGCCGACGCGGTGCCATCGAAGCAGCGATCGTGAAAGCAGAGTCGTACACGGGTCATGAGGAAGCGCGAGAACCTTTCCTAACCGTCAGTCAACAAAAACAGCACTAGCGAAGCTTTTTACGATGCGGGCAGGATGCAGGAAAGTCAAGCGGAAATGGTTTGGCGCGGGGAGTGCGGGAGAATCAGCGGGCAACTATGAGTTTCCTCTCAGATCCTCACTCACGCGCGTGCGGCGCGTGCGAACGCATCCGCGCTGCCGGCGCTCAGCGTGAAATGCATCGCGTAAAACGGAGCCATCGCTAAGGTTTTCTGCACGTCGAAATCATCCGAATAATGCCGTTTGGGTATGCGCCGCGCCAGAATGCTGATATCCAACGGATCGCGCCGGAAAGGGTACGGCGTGAGCGTAATGGCGTTACCAGCTTGTGGCCGCAGTTCCCAATCGACTTCGCGACCGTTGTCGTCGACTGGAACGCCATCGATAGTTGCATTCGCTTGCGGCGCCAGGCAAAAATACAACGATAGACGGTCTAGAGCGTCCAGGCGCTGTAGATTGCTTTGGAGCGATTTTTCTTCCGCGAAATTCTTAAGTGTTGTGTCGGCGCGCAAATCGACTTTCAGACGCAGCTGCTGCAACCGCAATCGCTGGATGAACTCGGCGACCAGTTGCGTCTCCGTCGACCGGATGTACTTGGCGGAGAAACCAGGCATGGTGGCGCGCGCGCGATCGTAAAGTCCCGCTACGTGCATGGTGGTCAGCAACCCGGCATATTGGTCGGCCTTTACAATGCGGTCGATTCCGCGCTTATAAATTTCGATGTGCTCGGCCGTGGGAATGGACATGAAGGTGTAGGGCGAGAAGGTGGCATAGTCGATTTGCGCGTTTCGCTCCCACTCCGTCCAGCCGTTGTCGTGTTCAGCGGCGGCGAGGCGAAAGGATTCGTTAGGCTCCGGCCGCGCGAAATTCTCGTTGCCCCATTCGCGCGCAAAGAACCCCGCCAGAATAGCGTGGTCGGTCTGGCGGATAACGACGAATTGATCGCCTTGTTCCTGAATGATCATGCGGCTGCCCTCGTGAGCAGCAGGCTGAGATTGCGTTACACAACGCGCGAACGTTCGACTGGGGAGAGTCGAGAATGCTCCGCGAGGAAGGCTATTATGCGCCGGGCGAGAATGTTAATCCAGTGGTGTTAGAAGCTTGGCGCGAGACTTGCAGAATTCGGTATAGTTAGACGAGGTTCACAACCCTGCGGGAGTGGCGGAACTGGCAGACGCACCAGCCTTAGGAGCTGGCGGCCGCAAGGCCATAGGGGTTCAAATCCCTTCTCCCGCACCATGCCTTTTAGAAGGCCAATTCCAGTAACTCTTGCCGCCGCAGTGCGGCCAAGTTGTAATCGCCGGGCGTGCTAGAATCCTCCGACTTGGCGAAGCGCAAAGGTGAGGGGTGGCGATGCAGCGCAGCGTGCGTTCCCTGGTCAATCTTTACAATCCTGGCGATCCGCTCGAAAGGGCGTGGACGATTCCCTCTCCCTGGTATTTCGATCGCGATTTTTACGAGGCGGAACGCGCCGGCGTGTTCGCTGCGTCATGGCAGGCTGTGGGTCGCATGGAGCAGGTGCGCGAGCGCGGACAATTTTTTACCGCGGACATTGCGGGAGAACCTACTGTGGTGGCGCGCGGAGAAGATGGAGTGTTGCGCGCGTTCTACAACGTGTGCCGGCATCACGCCGCTGCCGTGGTAACCGAGGCGACCGGTTGCGCGAAACAGTTTCGCTGTCCTTATCACGGCTGGACGTATGGCAACGATGGCGCGCTCAAGGGTATGGTGGAGTTTGAAGGGGTCTGCGATTTTGACCGCGCGAAGAATGGCTTAGTGCCAGTGCGCGTGGAAACGTGGGAGCACTTTGTTTTTGTAAATTTAAATCCGCAAGCTGCGCCGCTTCTGGAATTCCTGGGGGTGGTGCCGGACATCGTTGCGCCTCTAGCGATGACCACCAAGTTGCGTTATTTTGACCGGCGCGTCTACACGCTGAATTGCAACTGGAAAGTGTACGTGGACAATTATCTGGACGGCGGCTACCACGTGCCGCACGCGCACAAGGGACTCAGCAGCGTAATCGAGTACACCAAATACACCATCGAAAATTTCGCCACGGCGTGTTTGCAGTCGAGTCCACTTTCTTCGGACGGCGATTCCGAAGTCGGCGTGGCGGCCACGCGGCAGGGCCGGGCGTTTTATTTGTGGATCTACCCGAATTTCATGATCAACGCCTACGAAGGCGTGATGGACACCAATTTAGTTTTGCCGCTGGGCGTCGATAAATGCGCCGTGGTCTTCGACTATTACTTTGCGGACGTCAGCGAAGCGGAGCAAACGCGCAACCGCGAGAGCATCGCGGTCAGCGAAATAGTGCAGGATGAAGACGAAGCCATCTGCGATTCCGTGCAGCGCGGCCTTGGTTCGCGCGCTTACATAGCCGGGCGCTTGTCCGTGCGCCGCGAAGCCGGCGAGCACTTGTTCCACCGCTTGCTGCACGCAGACCTAACCCGTGAACTAGATCGTTCCGCGGCACTAGATTAGCTCGATGCCGGAGTCGAGAAAATCTTCGCCGGATCATTAATCAAGGCATCCAAAATGCGCGCCACATCCGGCGCCGTGCGATCCCAATAGTGCGTATGCGCACCGACGCCGATGCACATTTCAGCGCGAGTTCCGGCTTGTGGATCGCGCGGACTGACTTCCTCGCCGGCAGTTCCCGAAGTATCTTGCGGAAGTTTTTCGGTGATACAAACGGCATCTCCGGAAGAATCTGGATTGTCGTTGCGTGCCAGCCACGGATCGAGCCAAAGGAAGCGGCCGACATAGTCGCCACTGCGATAGGCATTGCACCAGCCCTTTACCGACAATTCGACCGGGTCGGGAAATCCGGTTGACGAGATGTTGGCGGGATGGCGGTCAAGAGCGTCTCCGAGCTCCGAATCGTGCGAAGAATTGTCCGGTCGCTCATCCACCCACCCGTAGAGGTGAGGAAAGAAACGGTCCAGTAGCTGGCGCAGCGGACTGCCCATCGTGAGCAAATAGACTGGGATCACCGGCTTATCTCCGTGGAAACCGAAAACATCCAGCGTCGCATCGCGAGAAGGCATTCTGTTTTCGTGAGGAAAGTTGGAATCCCGGAGAAAACGCAGCAGATCGGCAGCGACCAGCGAGCCCAGACTATGCGCCACGATCACCAGGTGGTCATAAGGGCGACCTTGCTCGTCGCGGAAGCCGCCAATATAACGAAGCAGCGAAGTACACCGTTCGGCGATGCAGGCGCGCGGAGTTTCGCCACGCGGCGAGATGCGCAGATAGTTGTCCACGTCGAGCAGGGTGTCCAGAATGGTGCTGCCGTATTTCAATAAGCCACCGACGACGGCGGTGATCGAGAGGACGAGGACGGTTCCGGTGCCATGAATTACGGGTAAGGTAGCCTGGCTGAGGGTCAGGACCAGAGTAAAGACCCGATCGTGCAGCCTGGTGAAATGGCCAAAAGGCACGTCGCGCCAAATCAGCAGGTGAAGAGCACCAAAGAAAAGCGGGACGGGCACGATGGCAAACCACAATAAGCGAATCAGAATCGCCGTATTGTCGATCCCGCGGGAAAGCCAATTGCCAGCAGCACGCGTCTCATCGAAGGTAGCGTCTTCCGCAACCGGCGCCGAGCTCTCGTAGAGAATGGAAGGAAGCACGGCCCACACCAACAGAAAAAAACTAATGCCGATCAACGTAAGCGTGACCGGCAGGCCCGGTGTGACGGTGATCAACAGCAATCCACGGAGATAGTTGTCCCAGGGGCCCTGTCCATTGCTAGCCGCGGCATTTGCACCAGAACTGCTCGCGGACGGAGAGGAGCCCTCTTTCGTACTTCCCTCGTGAATGGAAGCTTTGGTAACCCAAGAGTCCAGCTGACATGCATCAGGAATAATCCAGCCGCGTAGGCCAGGCGAAGGACACGGGTTTCCCGCCCCGGGCGTGGCAGGTCTGGATACGGAGTCGAAGAGATGTAGTTTGCTGGAACCGTATTCGACCACACCGCTCCAAATGGCGATGGTTACAACCAGGAACAGTGAAGCGGGAATGGCGAAGGCGAAGCGTCCGGTGCGAAAAGCAGAACGCGCGCGACATTGGTGCTTGGAATTCTTCTTGGCGCTGGCGACGCATTTAAGACTCACGATCCAAGCGAGAAACGCCGTAACCAGGCAGAGAACCCAGCACACGGTAAGTTCGCCGAACATGAAACGAACGCTGGCGAGCGCTGCCGTGGCTGCCGGCGCCGATTTCCCGGCAGCCCGCCAGACGAAATAGGCGATAAAAAATCCTGCGTTAATCACGTAAAGAATACCCCCCACCCAATCGGCGCCCGGACGCATGGCCGCGTATTGCCGGGAGATCAAAAAGACTACCGCGCCCGCTAGAATCAACCAGCACAACAGCACGAGGCGTGTAGCAGACGTCAAACACAAGGAAGGAACGTGAGACAGAAGCGCCAGAGAACCCATTCCCAAAAGCGCAAAAAATGCCGGAACCAGCGCCCAGAGCAGCGGGCGTCGCGGAGAGTCGATCTTTCTGAGCCACAAAATAAACGCGGCCAAGCTCAGAAGCCCGGCGAGCGCAAGGCCGACCGCTGGCGCCGCCCCACCCAATTTGTCCGCGAACCCGGAAAACCCGATGAACAGAACCACCAGGTTCAAGAGTGGAACAAACATGGTGAGCAGCCGGATGCTGGTGGCATGCAACGACGAATGGAAGCGCCACCACCAGGAGTCAGGCGCCGGGGGAGTGGTATTGTCTGCTTCCGCCCAATAGACAGCCAGAAGACTCAGGCTGCCGAGATGAAATAACAGTTGGTAGAAGGCGAAGAAAAAGCTGACGATCGAATTCTCTTGTTTGCTGAGGTCGGAATAATGCGCGTCGTAGATGTGTACATGCGGCTTGCGCGAATCAGGGCGCCGCTGGGATTCAAAACGCACGGTGGAGAAATTGCGGCCGGGCTCGCCCTTATAATCTGCGAGCTGTGTGAGCATAAATTGGTAGTCGTACTTCTGATCGACCCTCGGGTGGACGTCCTGAGCCATGCGACTCTGGGCGCGGGGGTCGTTGTTATCGCTTTGCCGTTGCGCCGCGAGAAAACCGCGGCGTTCGTCGAAGACACCCCAAAACTTGGCCCACCAGCTGTTCTGGTAGCGGTCATTGGCCGCGGTGGGCTTTCCCGGCTGAGATTCGCCGGTGTCGGCGCGTTCCTTTTCTTTTATATCTTCGGTCAGTACGGGGCGCACCGGGACGTCAATGGAGCTGATCACGAAACCTGTGTAGGGGCGTTCGTGCGGCTGGGTATCCGGCCGTCGGTCCTCTCTGCCGAGACTGTTTAGCAGCGTGGTCATCGCTTCCGCCGATTCCCCGCAAGCGTGCTGGCCGACGCCGTGAATGGCGATAACCGCAACGGTGGGAAGCGGCTCCGGACTTGAGCTCTGAGACGGCGTAGGGCGGGCAGGTTCCGTGGGGTTGGCAGAGTTGCTTGCCATGGTAGGCCTCTGATTTTCCGGGAGAGTGGCGCGAGTGTAGTAATGGGGCGGCTAAGTGTCAAATGCAAAATGGAGCCGCAGCCTGTCCCTATTCAACAGAACAGCCATCCGCGCCGTCGCTCCGCTGCGTCCGAATTGACGGGTGCGGTTGCGGTCCAATATACTGGCGTATCGTGGAAATGGGTGAGTTCTCGCCGGTTTGGTCTGGCACCTTCTTGTAGCGCCCCAAATAAACCACCTTTTTTTTGGACTTGCGCGCAACTTGTTTTGACCGCCGATTTGATTGAACAATATTGTCAAGCTTGGGAAAGGGATTATTTATGGCTGAAGCTGCTGAAGCAACTTGCCGGCGAGAACTGGAACTGGAGATCCCGGCTGAGGATGTGACGAAGGCGATGGATCGCGTGACTAAAGAGTTTGCGCGGCTGGCGAACGTGCCGGGATTTCGCAAGGGCAAGGCTCCGCTTACGCTGATTCGCAAGCGTTTTGCCGACGACATCAAGGGCGAGGTCTTGCAATCGCTGGTACCAGAGACGCTCGAAAAAGCGGTCAACGAGCAGAAGCTGCAACCCGTTTCGCAGCCTTCCGTCGAGAAACTGGATTTCAACGAGGGGCAGCCGCTGAAATTCACCGCGGTGTTCGAAGTGCTGCCGCAGTTTGAACTGGGAAATTACAAAGAGATGACGCTGGAAATGCCGCCGATGGAAGTTACGGAGGCGGATGTGGACCGCGCTCTGGAAGAGGCGCGCGAGCGAGCGTCCACCTTCACGCCGATAGAAGGGCGGCCGGTGGCAGATGGCGATTACGCGCAGTTGAAACTGGTGGGCACGCCGAGCGACGGCAGCGAGCCGCTACAAGCGGAGAGCGTGTTATGCCACATCGGCGCGGAAGAGACCATGGCGCCATTCAACGAGAACTTGCGTGGCGCAAATACCGGCGACCACAAGACCTTTGACGTGGACTATCCCGCGGATTATCCCGATCCCAAGCTCGCGGGCAAGACCTATCACTATGATGTGGATGTGCTGGGCGTAAAGACGAAGACTCTGCCGGAGCTAAATGACGAATTCGCCAAGGACGTCAGCGACGCGACGACGCTGGAAGAATTGAAAACGAAGATTCGTGAGAATCAGCAGCACCAACTGGAGCATCAAATAAAAGATTTGAAGCGTGAGCGCGTTTTGGCCGAGCTGGTGAAGCTGCACGAGTTTCCGGTTCCGCAAGCGCTGGTAGAACAGCAAATGGATGTGCGTCTGCAGCGCATGGTGCGGCAATTGGCGCAACAGGGCGTCGATCCCAGAGCCGTAAACGTAGACTGGGTATCGCTACGGAAGCGGCAAGAAGAGCGCTCGAAGGACGATGTGAAAGCGGAATTGATCGTGGATCGCATCGCCACGGCGGAAAATATCGAAACAACCGATGAAGAAGTGCAAGCGGAGCTCGAACATGCGGCCAGCCATAGTGGCGAATCCGCAGAGGCAATTCGCGCGCGTTTGACAAAGGAAGGAACGCTCGATAGGATGAAATCGAAGCTGCGCAGCGACAAAACGCTCGACTGGCTGGCGCAGAACTCGCAAATTAAGATCGTCGCCAAAGCGGAACCGGAAGCACTTGCCAACGCGGCTGGCGCCGAAACACAGTCCTAACCTTTTAAACGACCAATGAAAAATTCTGACGAATCGACTTATCCGGCGACGATTTATAACACGACGCTTATCCCCATGGTGGTGGAGCAGACCAGCCGGGGCGAGCGGGCTTACGATATTTACTCTCGCCTATTGAAGGAACACATTATTTTTATCGGCACGCCGATCGACGATCACGTCGCCAATCTAGCCACCGCGCAGATGCTTTTTTTGCAGGCGGAAGATCCCGAGCGGGATATTCAGCTGTACATCAATTCGCCGGGCGGTTCGATTACCGCGGGTTTCGCGATTTACGACACCATGCAGTTTGTAAAGCCGGACGTGGTGACCACCTGCGTGGGCCAGGCGGCCTCGATTGCCGCGGTGTTGCTGGCGGGCGGAGCGGCGAAGAAGCGTTTTGCGCTACCCAACGCGCGGATTCTGATTCACCAGCCGTGGATGTCCGGCCTGGGCGGACAAGCCACAGATATCGATCTGCACGCCAAAGAGATTCTGCGCATGCGCACCACGATTAACGCACTGCTCGCGAAGCATACCGGGCAAGCCGTGGACCGCATCGAAAAGGATGTTGAGCGCGATTACATTATGAATCCCGAGCAAGCCAAAGAATACGGGATGATCGACGAAATTATTTACAAACACCGTTAGTCGCATGGAAACTGTCGCGTGGAGCGACAGTCATACGGTAACGAGCGTGCACGGTGCGCCTTTTGCGAACGAGTTTCTCAGGGGAGGAACAAATGTTCGTGAGGCGCACGTTGTAAACAGGTAGCAACGGCAGAGTTTCTGTTTCGTTCCGGAGATAAATCGGCCTAGAATGTGATGAGTACCTTCGCCCCAAGCCCAGCGGAGACGAGGCGTTCATACCCGTGAAAAAACCCTACCCAGATGAGCCTTTGCGCTGTTCCTTCTGCCATAAAACGCAGGAACAGGTGGAGAAGCTGATCAGTTCGCCTTCGGACTATCCGCGCGCGTACATCTGCAACGAGTGCGTGGGCGTCTGCCAGACGATTCTGGAAGATGAGAAGCGAGAGCAGGCAGCGGCTCCGGCGCGACGACTTCCTCGGCCGCCCGAGATTAAACAATTTCTGGATGGGTATGTGATTGGGCAGGACCGCACGAAGAAGAAGCTGGCGGTGGCGGTTTACAACCATTACAAGCGGATTTTCTTAAACAAGCAGCCGGGCGAAGTGGAGCTGAGCAAGTCCAACATTTTGCTGATTGGGCCTACCGGGACAGGTAAGACGCTTTTGGCGCAAACCTTGTCGCGCATGTTGGACGTGCCGTTCGCGATTGTGGATGCGACGACGTTGACCGAGGCGGGCTATGTTGGCGAGGACGTCGAGAACATTATTTTGAAGCTGCTGCAGGCTGCCGATGGCGACGTGCAGAAGGCGCAGACCGGAATTATTTACATCGATGAGATCGATAAGATTGCGAAGAAGGACGAGAACCCCTCCATCACCCGCGACGTAAGCGGCGAAGGCGTGCAACAGGCGCTGCTGAAGATTCTAGAAGGCACCGTGGCCAACGTGCCGCCACAGGGCGGGCGAAAACATCCGCACCAGGAATTTACCCCAGTTGACACCACGAACATCTTATTTATATGCGGCGGAGCGTTTGTGGGTCTCGAGAAGATTATCGAGAAGCGCGCGGGGCGGCGGGCACTGGGTTTCCACACGGATGGCACTCCGGTAACCGCGCCGCAACGCCGGAACACCGAATTGCTGGAGCAGGTGCAGCCGGGCGATTTGATTCGCTATGGATTGATTCCAGAATTCGTCGGGCGCTTGCCGGTGGCGGGCGTGATGAACGATTTGGATAAAGGCGCGCTGGTAAAGATTTTGACCGAGCCAAAGAATGCCTTGCTGAAGCAATATCAGCGGCTGTTTGAATTTGAAAATGTGAAATTGCGCTTTACCGATGATGCGCTGGAGACGGTGGCGGAGTTGGCACTTCAGCGCAAAGTTGGCGCGCGCGGCTTGCGGATGATTCTGGAAGACCTCATGCTGGAGCTCATGTATCACCTGCCGATGCAGCGCAAGGTGCGGGATTTTATCGTTACCGCGGAGATGGTGCGGACGCGCGAAATCAATTGGAGCTTGCTCGAGAAGGCTGGCTAAAGAAGGCGGTCAAGCTGGAACGGGCTGAAGCAAGCGGCGGGTCAAGCGCGTAAAGCGCAGGTAGATCGCACGTACCGAGTGCGTATAACGAATTTCAGGGGCCCTAATGTTCACACGTGAAAAACAGGAATTGAAGCGCGTGCCGATGATGCCGGTGCGGGACATGGTTATTTTCCCGCAGCAGATGACGCCGTTCATCGTGGGCCGCGAAGCCAGCGTGCGCGCGCTCGAAGAGGCTCTAGCCGGCGACAAGAAGATATTTCTTTCCACGCAACATGACGCTTCGATTGACGATCCAAAGCCGGAAGAAATTTATGCCGTGGGAACGCTCGCGAATATCGTGCAAAGCGTGAAGCTGCCGGACGGCAACATAAAGGTATTGGTCGAAGGTGTGGAGCGGGCCCGGGCGGTTTCCGTAGCCACCGAAGAAGGATTTTTCCGCGCTACGGTGCGCTTGCTGGGCGCGAAAGTGGAGCCTTCGCCGCAAGTGGAACAAGCGGTCGCGAAGATCACCGGCCTGTACGAACAGTTCATCAAGCTCTCGCAAAGCTTGAATTACGACACCATGATTGCCGCTGCGCGCGTGGACGATCCGGCGCGGCTTTCCGATACCATCGCGGCGAATCTGCAACTGCCGGTGGACGAAAAGCAGGATTTGCTGGAGACCACCGACCCGGTGGAGCGCCTGAACCGCATCGGCGACATCCTGGAGATTGAGCTGGAAAAGCTCAACGTGGACCGCAACATCAATACCCGCGTGAAGCGCCAGATGGAACGCGCGCAAAAAGAGTATTACCTCAACGAAAAACTCAAGGCCATTCAAAAAGAGCTGGGGCGCGGCGAAAAGAGCGAGATCGACGAGCTGAAGAAGAAGATCGACGCCGCGGGCATGAGCAAAGAGGTCCACGAGAAAGCTATCCAAGAATTGAAGCGTCTGGAACTGATGCCGCCGATGTCCGCGGAATCGACGGTGAGCCGCAATTATCTGGATTGGCTCCTGGCGGTGCCCTGGAAGAAAAAATCCAAGGAAATTCGCGACATTCTGGCCGCGGAAAAAATTCTGAACGAAGAGCATTACGGGCTGGACAAGGTTAAAGAGCGCATTCTGGAATTTTTGGCGGTGCGCCAACTGGTAAAAAATCCCAAGGGTTCGATCCTATGCTTCGTCGGACCTCCGGGCGTCGGAAAAACCTCGCTCGCGATGTCCATCGGGCATGCCACAGGGCGCAAATTTGTGCGCGTCTCCCTAGGCGGGGTGCGCGATGAGGCGGAAATTCGCGGCCACCGCCGTACCTATATTGGAGCTTTGCCCGGTCAAATCATCCAGATGATGAAGAAGGCTGGCGCCGTAAATCCGATTTTTGTGCTGGACGAAGTGGACAAGATGTCCACGGATTTCCGCGGGGATCCGTCGGCAGCACTCATGGAAGTTCTGGATCCGGAGCTGAACCACTCTTTCACCGACCACTACCTGGACGTGGAATACGACCTTTCCAAAGTAATGTTCGTATGCACCGCCAACGTGCTGCACACCATTCCGCAGCCTTTGCAAGACCGCATGGAAATCCTGCGCATCCCCGGTTACACCGAGCAGGAAAAGCTGGAGATCGCCAAGCGCTTTTTGGTGAAGCGCGCGCGCGAAGCCACGGGCTTGAACGAAAAGAATTTGCAATTCACTGACGAAGGCCTCTTGCACATTATCCGGCACTATACGCACGAAGCCGGCGTACGGAGCCTGGAGCGCGAGATTCAGAACATCGGCCGCAAGATGGCGCGCAAGGTGGTAACCAACGGCGTCGAATCGGCCGCGGAAATTATTCCGTCGAATGTAAACGACTTCCTGGGCGTTCTGAAATATCGCGAGTTCTGGTTGGAAAAGCAGAACGAAATCGGGCTAACCACGGGCTTGGCGTGGACCGAAGTCGGCGGCACCGTGCTAGCCACCGAAGCGACCATCATGGAAGGCAAAGGCCGCCTAACGCTCACCGGCAAGCTCGGCGACGTGATGCAAGAATCGGCGCAAGCGGCCATGAGTTACGTGCGCTCTCGTTCGGCGCAACTCGGCCTCACCAAGGACTTTTACCGCAATATCGATATTCACGTACACGTTCCGGAAGGCGCCATCCCCAAGGACGGTCCTTCAGCGGGCATCACCATCTGCACCTCGCTGGTCAGCGCGCTCACCAGGAATCCCGTGCGTCGCGATGTCACCATGACCGGCGAAATCACCCTCCGCGGCAAGGTTCTCCCTATCGGCGGCATGAAAGAAAAATTATTGGCCGCCCACCGAATGGGCTTGCGTATCGTGGTACTTCCGAAGGACAATGAGAAGGACCTGGCGGACATCCCGCAGGAGATCCTCTCAAGCCTCACGGTACATTTCGTCGAAACCATGGATGAAGTTCTGCAAATAGCCCTGGAGCGCCCCATCGTACCGGTTGAGCATGTGCCCGTTGTAGCAGTGGTGGCCGACGCGCCCGTTGCGGATGCGTTTTTGGCCGGGGCCGAGAAAGACACGAGTTTAACCAACTAAGCAGCGTAGTTCCGGGCCCGGCCCACCCTGTGTGCCGCCGCCAGTTTGTCGTGGCTCCGCTTCGCCGCCAATTGGTGATCGTTAGACGCAAGATGTTCGCAAGTCTGGTTTGCCCATCGAGGCTATTTTCCTCGTCGCCGGTAAATGCTTCCGCAAAACGGTCAGCATTATTTTTTCGCCGCGCGATGGCTCTTTAGCCCGGTGCGACACCCCGTAGGAAAATTCCCGAAGATCAGGGTCATCACAATCAAATATTTTCACCATTAAGGACATATGAAAGAAACAGTTGAAGGCAACAATCAAATCAGTATCAGCTTGGCCGAGCTGAAAGAAAAAAACATCACCGATCTGGCCAAGATCGCCAAGGAATTGAATATCCCCGGCGCCAGCGGAATGCGCAAGCAGGAGTTGATCTTCCAGATCCTCCGCGCGCAGACGGAGAAGAACGGCTTGATTTTCTCGGAAGGCGTGCTCGAATGCCTCCCGGACGGCTTCGGCTTTTTGCGGGCTCCGGAATACAACTATCTCCCGGGCCCCGACGATATTTACGTTTCGCCGTCGCAGATTCGCAAGTTTGATTTGCGCACCGGCGACACGGTCTCCGGCCAGGTGCGGCCGCCGAAAGATGGCGAACGCTACTTCGCCTTGATCAAGGTGGAAGCGGTCAACTTTGAAGATCCCGAGGTCGCGCGCAGCAAGATATTCTTCGACAACCTGACGCCGCTCTATCCGCAAGGCCGGCTAAAGATGGAAACCACCAAGGAGAATATGACTGGTCGCGTTCTCGATTTGCTCTGCCCCGTCGGCAAAGGGCAACGCGGTCTCATCGTGGCGCCCCCGCGCACCGGCAAAACCATGATGCTGCAGTCCATCGCGAATTCCATCACCGTAAATCATCCGGAAGTAGCGCTGATCGTGCTGCTGATTGACGAGCGTCCGGAAGAAGTGACGGACATGCAGCGCACCGTGAAGGGCGAAGTGATCAGCTCAACGTTCGACGAAGCCCCGCAACGGCACATCCAAGTCGCGGAAATGGTTTTGGAAAAAGCCAAACGCCTGGTCGAGCACAAACGCGACGTGGTGGTGCTGCTGGACAGCGTCACACGTCTCGCGCGCGCCTACAACGCGGTCACGCCGCCATCCGGCAAAGTACTCAGCGGCGGTATCGACGCCAACGCGTTGCAGCGTCCGCGGCGCTTTTTTGCCGCCGCGCGCCACGTCGAAGAAGGCGGTTCGCTCACGATTATCGCCACGGCGCTGATCGACACCGGCAGCCGCATGGACGACGTGATTTTTGAAGAATTCAAGGGCACCGGCAACATGGAAATTAACCTGGACCGCCGCCTCTCTGACAAGCGCGTGTTCCCGGCGATCGATATTCAGCGCTCTGGAACGCGTAAAGATGAATTGTTGCTGCCAGCGGACGAATTGAGCCGCGTGTGGGTCTTGCGCAAGGTGCTCAGCCCGCTGTCTACCGTGGAAGCCATGGAACTTCTGATTAGCCGGCTGACCAAGACTAAATCCAATGCGGATTTCCTCGGCTCGATGTCCGCCCCGACGTAACTTTTTGTTTGTGACCTTGAACCTAAATCCTAGACCTAGCCTCGCTTGTCGCCTACATCGTCGCGTCTTGCCTTGACGCTAGTGATTCTGCGAACTGGATGGACCGCCTGCAGCGGTCCATCGCTGCACGCGCTGCTCAAGAATGCTTAGCGGAACGGCGCCATTTTCCAGTACGGCATCGTGAAACCAGCGCACATCAAACTTATCGCCTAACTTCGTTTCCGCCTCGGTGCGCAGTTGGCGAATTTTCAGTTGCCCGAGCTTGTAGGCCAGCGCCTGACCGGGCCATACCAGGTAGCGGTCCACCTCGACGGTAATGTCCTGATCGGTTTTTCCCGTGTTGTCCTTGAAAAACTGTATCGCCTGCTCGCGCGTCCAGCCCATCGAATGCATCCCCGTGTCGACCACCAGGCGCACCGCGCGCCACATCTCATAAGAGAGCTGGCCAAACTTGGAGTATGGATCCTTGTACAATCCAAGCTCCTCCCCCAGGCTTTCCGAATACAACGCCCAGCCTTCCACAAACGCCGAGTAGCCAATGAACTTGCGGAATTCCGGCAGCCCGTTCATCTCCTGCGCCAGCGAAATTTGCAGATGATGTCCCGGCACGGATTCGTGCAAAGAAAGCGCTTCCATCTCCCACTTGGGACGGGCGTTTAGTTTGTAAGTGTTGACGAAGAAAGTGCCGGGCCGGCCCACATCCGGCGCACCATCTTCGTAGTACCCGGTGGTTTGTGAAGGAGCTTTGAAATCCGGTATGGGCGTCACGCCATAAGTCAGTCTGGGCAACTTGCCAAATTCGTGGGCCAACTCTGGATCAATGCGCTTGTCGATGATGCGGTAGCCGTTCACCAGGTCTTCCGCCTTGTCGTAGTAGAAGCGCGGATCGTTGCGCAGAAATTCCGTGAACTCATGGAACGTTCCGTGAAATTGCGCCGTGGCGATGACTTTATCCATCTCCACGCGAATGCGTTTCACCTCCGAAAGCCCTAGTTCATGAATTTGCTGCGGCGTGAGGTTGGTGGTGGTCTGCCAGCGCACGTGAAAAGAATAGGCCGCTGCACCGTTGGGCAGTGCGGAGGCGGCGATAGTCTCGCGGCATGCCGGAATGTACGTCCCGGCCACGTAATCATGCAAGCTCTTGAACGCGGGCGCCACCGACGCGGCATAGATTTCCTTGGCGCGATTCGTTAGTCGCGTGCGCTCGGACTCCGCAATCGCGGCGGGAAATTCCGTGAAGGGCTGCAGCAGCGCGCTCTGCAGTGGATCGGCGGGCGTCAAATCGGCAATTTGTTTGGGCAGATCGCGCAGCATCAGCTTCGGCGGACTGTAGCCACGCTTTAAGCCTTCCTGTAGCAGTGCTTGTTGTTGTTGAACGAAAGCAGGCAACGCCGCAAGACGCGCAAGAATGTCTTCGTAATCGGCTACCGTGCGGTTCGGCATGTCGGCAATGGTTGCGGCGGCCCCTTGCTGCACGCCATCCATTTGCGTCATGGGCATCCAGAGATTTCCCGGCACCACGTTGCGAAACGGCAGGGGATCGTCGCCGTACTGCAGCCCTTCGTCCGCCGTGGTGAGCAGCTCAAGATATAAATCGTAGTTGAGCTGTTCGCGTTCGGGCAACGACGCGCGCGCGAATGATTTCAGCTTGGCCAGACTTTCATGCAGATGCTGCTTCCGCTCGGCAATGCCTTGCGGAGAGTCGTCGGTCCAGCGGCGATTTTGTCCCGGAAAACCGACGACCGTGGCCATCTCCGGATATTCCACCATCCAGCGTTTCCAGTCTTCCGCCAGGTACGCGCGGAATTGCCGCACCGCTGGCGGCTCGTCAGCTGCACGGGTACCGCCGGTTTGCGCACTGACCAGGCCCGGAACCAAAACCATCGCGGCGCTGACAAACAGAAATAGCAAAGTGCTGCGCATCATGCATTCCCCCCGGTTTTCGGCAATGTTTCCGGCAATGTTTTCGCCAACTCGCGATCACGTTCCTCCGCCAGCATCACCACCAGCCGCGCGGTTTCTTCGATATCCATGGCTGTGTTGTCCACCAGCACGGCGTCGCCAGCGCGAACCAGCGGAGAAACTTTGCGTTCGCGGTCGCGCAGATCGCGCTCTTGCACCTCGATAACGACTTCCGCGAGCGCTATTTTGTCGCCTTTTTCCTGGTGCTCTTTCCAGCGACGCTCGGCGCGCACCTGTGGCGCGGCTTCGAGAAAAATCTTCAGCTCCGCCTTAGGAAATACCACCGTGCCAATGTCGCGCCCCTCCATCACCACGCCGCCGCCCGCTCCCGCGCGCTGCTGCTCCGCGACGAGCACCTCCCTGACCGGGCCCACGGTGGCCAGCCGCGACGCCGCCTGCGCCACCTCCGCGGTACGAATCGCCTGCGTAACTTCCCGGCCATCCAGAAACACGCGATTTTTCGTGCCGCTGCGTTCCTGGTCGCCAGTCGGCGGTTGCAGCTCAATGTGGGTATTCTTCGCGAGTTTGACCAGTTGCTCTTCGTCTTCGATGGCGATGCCTTCTTGCAACGCCTTGAGCGCCAGCGCTCGATACATGGCGCCGCTGTCCAAATACAGGTATCCCAGCATTTGCGCCACCACGCGCGCCACACTACTCTTTCCCGAACCTGCGGGCCCGTCGATGGCGATGGTTAGTTTCGGCATGCGTTGCTGGGTTTTGGCGGTAGTCGGAGCAGTCGCATTCTGCGTCTACCTCAAAAACCCATGATGTTGTAGCCGCAATCCACGTAAATCGTTTCGCCGGTGATCCCGGAAGCCGCGTCGGACAACAGGAACGCCGCGGTGCCGCCCACCTCCGCCGGATCCACATTGCGCTTCAGAGGGGCGCGCTCCGCGTGGGCCCTTAACATATCGCCGAGTCCGGAAATGCCGCGCGCCGCCAAGGTCTTGATCGGCCCAGCCGAAATGGCATTGACGCGAATACTCTTTGCTCCCAAATCGCTGGCAAGATAGCGCACGCTGGCTTCGAGCGCGGCCTTGGCCACACCCATCACATTGTACTTAGGCACTACTTTTTCCGCGCCGAAGTAGCTCATGGTGATGATCGCGCCGCCCTCAGTCATCAGCGGAGCAGCGGCGCGCGCCACCGCCACCAGCGAATACACGCTAACATCATGGGAGATGCGGAAACCCTCGCGCGTGGTATTGATAAACTCCCCCTTCAGTTCTTCCGCGGGCGCAAAGGCCACGCTGTGCACAACGCCGTGCAACACGCCATAACGCGTGCGCAATTCTTCAAATAATTTGGCGATTTGCTCGTCGTAAGAAAGATCGCACATAAAGCCCGCGGCCCCTGGCAGGTCGGCAATCAGGTCGCGGGCTTCCTGCTCCAACCGTTCATTCTGATAAACGATCGCGAGGCGATACCCCGCTTCCTGCAGTTTCAGCGCGATGGCCCAGGCAATGCTCCGCTTGTTGGCGAGACCAAAAATTGCCACAGTTTTCTGTGTATCGCTCATGCCACTCGCCTCCGAAGGCTGGCCTACGCGGCCAGCGCTATGATTTCACAAATGGCTCAAACGGTTCATATGCGATGAAAGGCTTTTTCAATTTCTTTGATGGAATAGCGTAAGACCACCGGCCGCCCATGCGGGCAGCTCATCGGGCAGTCCGTCTTCGCCAGCGCGCCCAGCAGCCACTCCATTTTTGTCTGGTCCAGCGGCATATTTACCTTGATGGCCGCGTGGCACGCCGTGGACGCCGCGATTTTCGCCTGCAGCGTGTCGATGGAGATGGCCGCGCTTTCGCGATCCAGGCCGTCGAGAATTTCCGTCAACAACTGTTCCGCGTCGGACGCCACAATACCCGCCGGAACGGCTTGAATGGCAAAACTTTTCGGCCCCATGGGTTCCACTTCAAAACCATTCGCGGCCAACTCTTCGGCGATTTTTTCGTAGATGACGATCTGGCGCGGTGAAAGGTCGATGACCATGGGCATCAGCATGCGCTGCGATTCTACTTTTCCCGCGCGCCGCGCGTCGAGGTGCTGCTCGAAGAGCACGCGTTCGTGCGCCACATGTTGATCCACAATCCACAGTCCCGCGCCGTTTACCGCGATGATAAAGCTGGCGCTCACCTGGCCGAGCGGCTTAAGGTCAGTGATCTGGCCGGGACGCGGCAATGAGGCAGAGCCATCACCGTTCGTGCCAGCAAAATCCGCGGCCCAGTGTGGCGCGGCAGAATTGCTAGTTGATGTTCTTAGAACCGATGTCGCCACGTCGGTTGTCGCCGCTTGCAAGGCCAAACCCGTACCGGAAGAACTCCCCAACGAGTTTTCAAAGGCGAAGCGCTGATCAACGGGACGCAGCGGCGCGGACGACAGATCGAAGCCGCTGTCCGAACCGACGCCGGAGCCGAGGCCCGTTTCCGCGAGCGAAGGAATAGCGGCCCGCGGCACGCCAGAATAAACCGGCGCGGGCGTTACGCCATTAAGTGACGGATCGAGTGGCGCGTCGAACGCCCCTCCTCCCTGCTGCACGGGCGCAACCAAAGGTTGGCGCATGCCACCCGTCGGCGCGACGCTTCCCGCCGCTACGGCAAAACTCGCCACCGATCGTGCGGCCATCAGCGTCTGACGAATCGAGTCGCGCGTGAAATCATGCACAAACTGCGAGCGGCGAAAGCGCACCTCGATTTTCGCCGGATGCACGTTGACATCGACTTCGTCGTAGGGCATCTCCAGAAACAGCAGCGTCGCCGGAAAAACGTTGCCAGGAAGTATGTTGCGATACGCTTCGTGAATGGCGTGCAGAATCAGGCGGTCCCGCACCAGGCGTCGATTGACAAAAACGTAGATGCCGTTACGGTTCGGCCGCTGCACTTCGGGACGCGAGGTGAATCCGGAAACGGTGAGCGTGGCTTTTTCTTCGCTCGCTTCCAGCTCCGGCTCGGTTATCGCCGAGCGAAACGGCGACATTGTCGCCGTCATCTCCACCAATTCCTCCAGCGCCTGGCGCCCAAACAACTGGTACACGCGGTCCGCCATTTTTTCTACCGGCGCGCAATCGATGATCGTTTGCGTCGGCGTGACCAGTTGAAATTGCTTTGCGGGATTGGCCAGCGCGTAGTGCGTAACCAGCGACGCGATGTGCCCCAGCTCGGTGGTGTCCGATTTCAGAAACTTGCGCCGCGCCGGAACACAATAAAAAAGATCGCCCACGCTTATCGTCGTTCCCGGCGGCAGACCGGCGGCTTTCGCATTAATCAGTTTGCCGCCCGCAAACTCCACGCGTGTGCCTTCGGCTTCCGCCTCGTCGCGCGTCTCCAAGGTAAGCCGTGAAACCGCCGCGATAGTCGGCATAGCTTCGCCGCGAAAACCCAGCGTGGCGATGGACATCAGATCGTCGGCGGTGCGCAGTTTGCTCGTGGCGTGGCGCTCGAAGGCCAGCAGCGCGTCGTCGTGCGTCATGCCGTGGCCGTCATCGATGACGCGAATCATGCGCTTGCCGCCGGCTTCGACTTCCACGCGAATGCTCTTCGCGCCCGCATCCAGCGCGTTTTCGAGCAGTTCTTTCACCACCGATGCCGGACGCTCGACGACTTCGCCCGCGGCAATTTTATTTGCCACCGCTTCCGGCAATATGCGTATGCGGCTCATTTTTCTTTTATCGCTATGCCCAGTTGATCGAGCTGCTCTTTGTCGACGGTCGACGGCGATTCTGCCATTAAATCGACCGCAGCGGTGGTTTTGCCAAAGGCGATGACTTCACGAATGGACTTTTCACCGGCCAGCAGCATGACGACGCGATCGAGCCCGAGCGCGATCCCACCGTGAGGCGGTGTGCCGTAGGTCAGGGCGTCCACGAAGAAACCAAAGCGCCGGCGTATCTGCTCTTCGCTCAGCCCCAGCGCCTTGAAGAGGCGCTCTTGAATGTCCTGGCGATGAATTCGAATGCTGCCCGAACCAAGCTCCACGCCGTTCAGCACCAGGTCGTAACCTTTGGAACGCACTTCCCACGGCGCAGTTTCCAGCTTTTCGAGATCTTCATCCACGATGCCGGTGAACGGATGCTGCGCGCTCACCCAGGTCTTATCGTTTTCACTCCATTCAAAAAGCGGAAAGCCCGTCAGCCACAAAAATTTCCATTTAGTCTTATCGATCAAGTTCAAAGCTTCGCCAAGTTGCAGGCGCAACTGGCCGGCAACCAGCGCCGCGGCTTCCGTCCCCTTGATCTCTTCCTTTGCCGAGACCGCCACCACGAGGTCGCCCGTTTTTGCGCTGCAAGCGTCAGCGAGTTTCTTAACATTCTCCGCACCGATCAGTTTTTCCACTGTCGACGTAATGCCTTCCGGCGCAAACTTCACGAAGTATGCCCCGCGCGCGCCAACGGCTTTTGCTTTTTCCGTCAGTTCGTCGAGTTGCTTCCGCGAATACGTCGCGCCGCCCGGCGCCGCGAAAGCAAAGACGTTCCCCACAATCTGCAATTTTTCTTTCGCTTCCGCGGGAAACGCCTCCGTGACCTCGTGCAGCTCCATGCCAAACCGCATGTCTGGCTTGTCGCTGCCGTATTTGCGAATCGCATCCTTGTACAGCATGTGCGGAAAAGGCACGTCGGCCTTTACGCCAGCCACCGCGCAGGCCCGCACCGTCACGCTTTCAATCACCCCAAAAATATCTTCTTGCCGCGGAAAACTCATTTCCACGTCCAGCTGCGTAAACTCTGGCTGGCGGTCAGCTCGCAAATCTTCGTCGCGGAAACATTTGACGATCTGGAAGTAGCGATCCAGCCCGCCAATCATCAATATTTGCTTAAAAATTTGCGGCGACTGCGGCAACGCATAAAACTGCCCATGGTGCACGCGGCTGGGCACCAGGTAATCGCGCGCGCCCTCTGGAGTTGAGCGCGTGAGCATGGGCGTCTCGATTTCGAGAAAACCCATTTCGTCCATGGTCTTGCGAATCTCGAGCAAAATCTTGTGACGCAACGCCAGATTGGCGTGCGGCTTCGGCCGCCGCAAATCCAGGTAGCGATACCGCAGCCGTGTTTCTTCCGCGGCGTTGATGTCGTCTTCGATCTGGAACGGTGGCGTCTTAGCGTTATTCAAAATGTGCAGCCGCGTGGCCAGCACTTCAACTTCCCCGGTGGCCAGCTCCGGATTCGATTTTCCGCGCAGGATCACTTTGCCTTCTACGGCCACCACAAACTCCGAGCGCGCCTGCTCGGCCTTGGCGTGCGCTTCCGGCTGCGTCTCTCGGTTAAAAACCACCTGCACGATGCCCGCGCGGTCGCGAATATCCAGAAACAGCAGATTCCCCAAGTCGCGGCGGCGCGCCACCCAGCCCATGATCACCACGTTGCGGCCCGCGTCGCTGTTGCGCAGCGCTCCGCAATAATTGGTGCGCTTCAAATTGCCTAGAAAATCGAGCAAGTCCAGTTCTCCTCGGTAGCACAGAATTCATTCTGTGCGCTTTTACTTTGTGTTTTGCCGTCTGCCAACCCGCCCAGATTGCAACCTGCGCTACTGCTGTCCCTTCAAAAATTCGAGCAGGTCGGGTTCCGCATACTTTTCCTGCGTTCCGTCGGCCAGCGTCTTCAGCGTGTACGAACCTTCGGATACTTCATTATCGCCGAGGATGAGGGCGTAGCGCGAGTCCAGCTTGCTGGCGCGCTCCAGCGCTTTGCCGAATTTTTGTTCCGTGGGCGGCAGCTCCACGCTGAACCCTTCGTTGCGCAGCAATTTCGCAATGCGTACCGCCGCAGGGTAGGCATGTTCGCCCATCCATGCGATGTATACATCCCTTCCCTGCCGCGCCGGAACCTTGCCGGCATCCTGCAGAGACAGAATCAAGCGATCCTCGCCAATCGCAAAACCAATTCCTTTCGTGGGCGGGCCGCCGAGCAATTCAACCAATCCATCATAACGCCCCCCGCCGCACACCGCATTTTGCGAACCCAAACCCTGCGCCGTAATTTCGAATGTAGTTCGCATGTAATAGTCCAGCCCGCGCACCAGCCGCCAATTTTCGCGATAGATTACGCCGCGCAATTGCAGCTGACTTTTTACGTCCGCGTAGTGCGCAGCGCAAGCATCGCAAAGATGGTCGGCAATGTGCGGCAGCTTGGCGATAACGGCTTGTTCGGATTCTAGCTTCGAATCCAGCACCCGCAGCGGATTCGTCTCGATGCGCCGCTGGCTGTCTGCGCCCAACTGATCTTTCACCTTGCGAAGTTCTTCGCGCAGCAACTCCACATATTTCGGCCGGCAATCCGGCGCGTTGTGACCAATCGAATTAACGTCCAGCTGCAGTCCCGGCAGCTCCAGCTTGTCCAAAAACGTCATCACCATCTCAATCACTTCCGCATCAATCGCCGGCGCATCATTTCCACCCAAAACTTCCGCGCCAATCTGATAAAACTGCCGGTACCGCCCCTTCTGCGGCCGCTCCCGCCGAAACATCGGCCCCATGTAATACAGCTTCACCGGCTGCGGCAATTGCTGCATGTTGTGTTCGATGTAAGCGCGGCAGACACTGGCGGTGGCTTCGGGACGAAGGCTGAAATATCTCTGCATTTCTTCGATAACGCGATAGATCTCAACTAGCCGGATCTGGGTTTCAGGGGCAGAGGTGACTACTGCAGTGGCACCACCAGCGGCTGACAACAAGGATTCGACGGAGTTTCTGAACTGCGCCATTCTCACCTGATTTTCTGGCGTGTTATCGATTTCTCCACCCTGCCACGCTCGCTCGACAACGGCAACTAATTCATCGAGGCTCCTCTGTTGCCGCACTGCAGGAAACGAGTACATCTCCTTAGACACGATGTCGGTTTCGTCGCCCACTGCACGGGCAAAGAGATCGGTCGTCTCAAGTATGGGCGGGCGAATCTCGCCAAACCCGAAAGTACCGAAGACTTCGTGGGCGGTTTGCTCGACGTAACTCCACAAAGCTGTATCTGGCGGCAGCAGATCTCGCGTACCTCGAATTGCCTGGTATTTTGCTTTGTTGGCCATTTTGTGTGGACGAAAGGCTATTCTTCTCCGGAAGAGAGTGGCGAGTGACGAGTGGCGAGTGGCGAGTCGGTACGGAGTTTGCGGTAGATCGCGCCGATCATGCGCTGCAATTCGTCAACCTCCTTAAGCAGTTTCTCAACGTCTTCGAGTCCGCAGAATTCGAGTTCCACGGATAGCAGCAGTTGCGTTTCCATCTCCGCCAAATAGCCGTCGGCATATGACAATGCGTTCGCGAAATCGCGTGTGTCGTAGCGCGCCTGCCCTTTGGCGATGCTCGACGGTATCGAAACCGCCGAGCGACAAATCGATGAGACCAAGCCGAACCGCTCGTCGATGGGAAACTTGGCAGTGAGTTGATAGGCGAGCTTGGCCAGGAGCATGGACCTCTGCCAAATCAGCAGCTCTTTGTAGTGCCGCGCCTTGGTGCTCTCCGAGATTTTCTCGCCACTCGTCACTCGCCACTCGCCACTTCTTCCTTATAAATATTCTTATACTCGACGTACCGCTGCGCGTAATCCCGAATGCTAGCCTGATCGCTCTCCCCCAAAGCGCGCTTCACTTTCCCCGGCGATCCCATCACCAAGCTACCCGGCGGAATCACCGTCCGCTCCGGAATCAACGTCCCAGCCGCCACGATGCTACCCGTGCCCACCACCGCGCCATTCAAGATAATCGCGCCCATGCCAATCAAGCAGCGCGACTCAATCGTACAGCCATGCAGCGTCACGGAATGCCCGACGGTAACTTCATCGCCCAATACCAGCGACCACTCCCCGCGCATCACGTGCAGCACCGAACCATCCTGAATATTCGTGCGCGCCCCGATGCGAATGTGGTGCACGTCGCCGCGAATCACGCACATCGGCCACACGCTCGAATCTTCGCCGATGGTCACGTCGCCAATAATCACCGACGCCGGGTCAATATAAGCCGACGCGGCAATCACCGGCCGCGTGCCACGATACGCGCGAATGTCTGCGTGACGAGCCAATGAAATGGTTTCCCGGGAACCAGCAGGGGCGCTAACTCATTGCAAAAGAACAACATACACAGCGCCGCGAGCAATCCGTCATCAAATGGAACTCCGCCAAGATAACATTCGCGGCAAAAACTCACAAGGAAGCGCGGTTGGTGGCACAGGTTTTAACCTGTGCAGCTCACCGGTTAAGCCGCGCACACAACAAATTCTGCACCATCAAAACAATTCAAATCCAAAGTTTCAACTGCGGCCAAACGTCCGACAGCGTGCCGTTTTTCTGCCCGCGATAGATCCAGATGGTTCGGTGATTTTCAAACGGAATAGCATATTTCGCGTCGGTCTCGCCCGCCGCCACCACGCTGGTATAGTTTTTCGCCAGAAGCTCGCGCGTACTGCTGCCCGCAATAATCACCAGGCACTCGCCGGTATAATTGCGCGGTCCCCAGAACCAATAATTTTGGTGGGCACTGATCGCCGCCGGCAATCCATATTGCGGACCAAAGTAATCGATCGCTCCCGCCTCCCCATAATTTCCCGCAAAGATTGCGCATTGACTGCGTTCCGGCTCGGGGATCGAATTGTAAACTTTCGCCACGCTAGCGGCCAATTCCGGCCAGCCATGCATGTCAGCATATTGCTGAGACAGCTCCTCCAAATCCGTGTTTTCCGTTTTGGACGGCGTGGCCCCGAGAGCCTTTTCATACGCGATGAATTTTTCTTCGGACATGACCGGCATGGCGAAGGGCAACGAGACCGCCCCGCGCAGAAATATCAGCAGCGCAAACGCCACCTTCACGATCCACCCGGCGGTTCGCGGAATTCGCGCAAACCACGATTCCACCGCCACGCCCCCCGCCGCAAAAAGCATCGGATACGTCGGCGTAAGATAGTAATCCTTCCCTTTCAGCGCGATGAACAAAATGTAAGAAAAAATCCACATCCATCCAATAGCCCGAAACCGCTGCCCATCTTTCAAAAACAAGCACCACACCAACCCCGGCACCCAGACGAGGATCGTCAGAAATCCCAGCGCATCGATATTGGAATGCAGATATTGCCACGGGCCCAGCACTAAATTCTTATTGCTCTTAGCGATGTTCGAAAGCAGCTCGTACGTCGCCCAATGATGCGTGTATTCCCATATCACGTTCGGCAGCGCAATCACGAACGCCACCGCGGCGCCATACCAGGGCCACGGCGTCAGCAATATTTTGCGCTGTGGAGAAATCACCACAGCCGCAAGAAACGCCAGCAGAAAAAACAGCATGGCGTGCTTCCCTTCCAGCGCCAGGCCCCCGAACAATCCAAACAGCAGCCACAGCCGCGGACTCTCTCCCGCAAATATTCGCGCCGCCACCCACGCGCACGCCGCCCAGCCCAGCATCATGAACATGTCGGTATTCAAGTAGCTGCCGAAATATTGCGGCGCCACCAGCACGCACAGGCAAGCCAGAAATTGCGCGTAACCGCGGCCGCCCATCGCGCGCGCTGTCAGACCCGTAAGCAAGATTTGCGCCGTAGCAAAAAGCACCGGCACGAACCGAATGGCGAATAGGGTTTGTCCCAGAATCTTCTGCGAAAACCACGCCACCAGCGGCGCACCCGGCGGCTGATCGACGTACCCCCAAGCCAGGTGTCTCCCGCAAGCGATGAAGTACAACTCATCGCGAAAAAAGCCGTAGCCCTTGTAAAGAATAAGATGAATCGCGAACGTGAAGAGCGCAAACCCGCCGAGGATCAGCCAGTTATTCTGGCTCGCATCGCTTGCGGGGGAATCGCCTGTTCCGCCTCCAGCAAGCGCGAAATTAGAATTTGCGAAATTGGAAGGCGCGCTGGTGGAACCTTCGGTCATCGGGGAAACCTCGCTGGAATGTACGCTGTCCGCGCCGGAAAAGTTTCTAGCGCGGACGCAGCGAGGATACAACGGATGCAGTGTTTTATCTTATCGGGGAATTTCAGTCGATCTGCACGTTCGGTCCACCAGACGTGGGCCGAACTTCATCAACGCGCTTCACCACCGCATGCGCCAGCGCGAAAAGACTCTTCGCCGCGGCCGCTCCTTCGCCCAGCGAAGCCACCGGCTTGCCCACATCTCCGCCCACGCGGATCCGCGGATCAATCTCAATCTCTCCAAGCACGGGCACGCCATATTCCAGCGCCGTCTTCGCGCCTTCGCCGTGCCCAAAAATATCAATCGCCTGCGCGCAGTGTGGACACAAAAACGTGCTCATGTTCTCCACCACGCCCAAAACTTCCACATTCACCTGGCGAAACATTTCAATCGCCTTGCGCACGTCCGCCAGCGCCACCGTCGAAGGCGTGGTCACCACCACCGCCCCGGTAACCGCCACCGTCTGAATCAGCGTCAATTGAACATCGCCCGTCCCGGGCGGCAAATCGATAATCAAATAATCCAGTTCTCCCCACTCTACGCTGCGCAGAAATTGCGTGATCACGCTGTGCAGCATCGGCCCGCGCCACACCATCGGCTTGTCGCCGGGATTCAGCAAGCCCATGGAAATCATCTTCACGCCCAGCGCGTCCACGGGAAAAATGCGGTGCTCCGCCGTGGCTTTCGGCTGTTCCAGCGTCCCCAGCATGATGGGCACGTTCGGTCCGTACACGTCCGCGTCCATCAATCCGACTTTGTGGCCGAATTTCGCCAGCGCAATGGCCAAGTTCACGGCCACGGTGGTTTTGCCCACGCCACCCTTTCCGCTGGCCACCGCCACAAGATTTTTCACGCCAGGAATCGGATGACGTTCCGGTTGTTGTTGCGGTGCTGGAGGCATAGTTTTGTTTTTTTCTCTTAATCTAACGGACGATCGCTAACCGTCATTCTGAGCGCAGCGAAGAATCTCTCTTGGTCTTTGTCAGAGCCCCAAGACTAGGCATTCGCCCCATGGCATTTCTTATATTTCTTCCCAGAACCGCACGGACACAAATCGTTCCGCCCAACCTTCGCCCCGGCCTTCACCGGCTTCGGCGGTTCGGCTCGCCCTGCTCCCGTCTGATATTGCAAATCCTGCTGCTGCCGCTGCTGCTTGCGTTCCATCTCTTTCGCGAACGCCGGCAAGTGTTGCGGCGCGCTGGGCGCGGCATCGCTGCGCGCAGCCGCTGCGCCGCCAATTCTCTGCGCCGGAGCCGGAAGCCCCGACGAAGTCACGTTCGGCCCCGACGGCGCGGCCGCCGCCCTCATCTGCTGCGGTGTCGGAGGTTCCGGCCGGGCCTGCAACTGAATCGGCGGCGGTTGCCCATCCGATGGATTTCCCATGCTCGGCGCTTCTTCGTTCTTTTGCACCTGAATGTGAAACAGGTAGCGCACCGTCTCGTTGTCGATCCGCGCCATCATGTCTTCAAACATGGTGAACGCTTCTTTTTTGAACTCCACCAGTGGATCTTTCTGTCCGTACCCGCGCAAGCCGATGGCTTCCTTCAAATGGTCCAGCGAAAGCAAATGGTCTTTCCACTGCGAATCCACAACGTCCAGAATGATGCGGCGCTCCAGCCAGCGCATCAAATCGGCACCAAATTGTTTTTCTTTCTCCTCGTAGCGATTTTTGATCGCTTCCACCGTCTTGTCGGCCAGCTCGTCATGCGCCAGCGTTTCGGGATCGGCCCCCGCGGCTTTCACATCCACGCCAAACTGTGCATTCGTCTCCGCCAGGAATTGCGTGCCGTTCCACTGGTCGGGATGCTGCTCTCGCGGACAAAATGTCTCCACTTGCTCGCGCGCCACTTCTTCCGCCACGCTTAAAACGTAGTCGCGCTGATCTTTGCCTTCCAGCGCCGAGCGGCGAATCCCATAGATCGTCTCGCGCTGCTTGTTCATCACATCGTCGTATTCCAGCAGGTGTTTCCGCGCGTCAAAGTTCTGCGCTTCCACGCTCTTCTGCGAATTCTCGATGCGTTTCGAAATCATTCCCGATTCGATCGGCACGCCTTCGGTCATGCCCAACCGGAACATCAGTGCCTTGATGCGCTCCCCGCCAAAGATCCGCATCAAATCGTCTTCCAGCGATAGAAAGAATCGCGATGAGCCAGGATCGCCCTGCCGCCCCGCGCGTCCGCGCAACTGATTGTCAATGCGGCGGGCCTCGTGACGCTCGGTGCCCAGGATGTGCAGGCCGCCAAGCTCCACCACCTCGTCGTGCTCCGCCTTACATTGCGCGGCAAATTCCTCATAAATCGGCTTCCACTGCTCGGACGGCACCTGGAAAATCTTCCCTTCGTGCTGAAAAAGCACCATCGGCACCGCTGCAGGCGCGTCCGCGGCCGCCGCTCCGTCGCCGATCACCGCCGGCGCGGAGGCGTACGGCATGGCCAGCCGCTTCTTCAGAAAATAGTCGCGGGTCATCTGCTCGGGATTTCCGCCCAGCAAAATGTCCGTGCCGCGGCCCGCCATGTTAGTGGCTACCGTCACCGCGCCCTTGCGACCCGCCTGCGCCACCACGCCCGATTCGCGTTCGTGCTGCTTGGCGTTCAGCACCTGGTGCGGAATGCCGTGCTGTTTCAGCAACTCGGCAATCGCTTCCGACTTTTCAATGGAAATCGTGCCCACCAGTACCGGTTGCCCGCGCTCGTGATACTGCCGAATCCCGCTCGCCAGCGAATCATCTTCCTGCAAAATCCCGTTGACTACCGCTTCAAACTTTTCTTTCTCCGTGCGGTACACCACGTCGGGATGTTCCTTGCGGATCAGCGTCCGGTTCGTGGGAATCATCACCACGTCCAGGTTGTAAATCTTCGCAAACTCCGCCGCTTCGGTCGCCGCCGTTCCCGTCATGCCCGACAATTTCTTATACATGCGAAAATAATTCTGAAACGTAATCGTCGCCAGCGTCTGATTCTCGCGCTCGATTTTCACGCCTTCTTTAGCTTCCACCGCTTGGTGCAAGCCGTCGGACCAGCGCCGCCCGGGCATCTGCCGCCCGGTAAACTCATCCACGATGATTACTTCCCCGTCTTTAATGACGTAATCGACGTCCTTCTTATACAGCGCGTGCGCCCGCATGGCCTGATACACGTGGTGCATGATGTCGATGTTCGCCGGATCGGACATGTTCGAAAGCCCGAGCATGCGCTCGCACTTCGCAAAGCCTTCTTCCGTCAGCGTCGCCGTACGGTGCTTCTCATCCAGCGTGTAGTCGATATCCTGAATCAGCTTGGGAATAATCTTGTCGATCTTCGCGTATTTGTCGGTGGACTCTTCCGACGGCCCGGAAATAATTAGCGGCGTGCGCGCTTCGTCGATCAAAATCGAGTCCACTTCATCGACGATGCCGAAGTGGTGCCCGCGCTGCACGCACGTCGCCAAGTCGTACTTCATGTTGTCGCGCAAATAATCAAACCCAAACTCGTTGTTGGTTCCGTAGGTAATGTCCGCGCCATACGCCGCGCGCCGCTGCGCATCATCCAGATCGTTCACGATCACGCCAACGCTCAATCCCAGCGCGCGATACAGCGGACTCATCCACTCCGCATCGCGCCGCGCCAAATAATCGTTTACCGTAACGATGTGTACGCCGCGCCCCGCCAGCGCGTTTAGCACCGCCGGCAACGTGGCCACCAGCGTTTTTCCTTCGCCGGTTTTCATTTCCGCAATCTTGCCTTCGTGCAGCACCATCCCGCCGATCAGCTGCACATCGAAATGCCGCATCTTCAAAAACCGCCGCCCCGCCTCGCGCACTAGGGCAAACGCAGGAACAATAGCCGGCTCCAGCGCCTTCTGCATTAATTCGCGATAAGTCGGTTCCGCAGGATCGGCGTCCTGCAAGCGCCCCTGTACCTCAGCCCGCAAAGCGCCGTAGCGCAGTCTCAGCTCTTCATCGCTAAGCGCCTGCACCTCCGGCTCCGCGGCATTGATCGCCACCACGAGAGGCTGCAATTTCTTTACGTCGCGTTCGTGCTTCGTGCCAATAAACCGCGCGACCACGTTGTCTAATATTTGAACGACTTCCATGAAGGGCTTCGCCGTCTCCTGACGGTTTTGGTATACACCGCAACCACAGCCGCGCCAGCGCGGCACAACCGAACATCTTATTGTAACTGGTTGGGTGCACCAGCGCCAAGAACGCTGGCTTGGGAGGATTCTCTGGGCTTATGGGTTCGCTATATGCCGGTAGGTTGTGAACTGACTATCGAGCGGCCAGGATCCGCTCGTCCACGGACGCGCCTTCCGCCTGCGCCGGAGCCGGGTTATTTGAGCGGTTGTCCACCAGCAGCCGCCGGTACTTGCTGCGTTCATCCAGCGCCATATCCACAAACTCAAACGCCATATCTTCCGCGCGGTAATCCCGCATCATCGCGGTAGCCAGCACGTTGCGCATCCCCAACTGCAACCGCATGTGCACCGGCGTTCCCGGCGCCAGATGCCTGCTGATCGTGGCCACGCCGCCGGCCAGGCTCGCCGTCTTGATGTCCATCGAACAAGTTTCTTTCAGGTTGGTGCTGGTGGCCCGCACCGGCTTCCGCAGCCGAATCCGAGTATGCCGCCGTTGCCGCACAAATTTCGAGTTCACCGCAATATCCAGCGGCGCCAGCGCCATGTCGTCGCTGTCCATCCCGCTCTTCGGCAAAAATTCGCGATACCAGTCCGGAGCCAGCTTTTCCAGCGCCTGCAACGCCGCTATGCGCAACTCCTGCGCATGCGTCCAACCAAAAACTTTTCGCCCCACCACAATGCGCTGCAGCAGCGAAATCGACTCCGGCGCCGCCATCCTCCCCAGCGCCTCAATCGCTTTCACGCGCAAATACGCGCCGCCGCCCGTCGGCAAGTCTCCATCCGCTATCGTCAGTAGCCGGCTCAACGCCTCGCGATCCGCGGTCACTCCAATCTCGTCGATCACCAGCGGTATGACCATGGGATCCACGTGATCGATTAACTCCAGCAAAATCCGGCATCGCCCCACGGCTCCGGACGAAGAAATCTGCCGAATAATCCGATCCTGCGCCGTCCGCCCAAAATCCTTCATGCGCGTCGGCAAAAAGACCTGCACCGCCTGCGGGTCCAGCTTGGTCAGCAGTCCGGCCATCTCCACCGCTTCGGCCACCGGTCCGCCCCGCAGCGTGCTGCGCAAATACTGCAAACCCTCTTCGCCCATGTCGTGCGCCAGATTCGAGACGTGCTCGGAATCATCCCGCAGCGCGCAGCGATTGAAGCGCGACGCCAGCTGCTCGATGGCCGACTGCGGCAAAAGTTTTAGCACGCTCGTCAAACCCGCCGCCGCTTGCCGCGCACGCAACGCTTCGTCCACAAACTCCGGCACGCGTTCTTCAATCCCCATCTTCGCGCGCAAACTTCTTCCAATACCCGGCCGCTGCGCTTCCACTCCCACCAGCAAATCCAGCGCCTGCTCCATTGCCGGATAGCACCGGCTGGTCGCCGCCTCCTGGCTCAAACGCACAAACGCCGCGCTCACCAGCCCCTGCAAATCGGCGTCCTGCTCCAGGTTCAGCCGAAGCCCCAGGTGCCGCAGCGCTTCGCTCAATAACTTCGGGTCGGCCTTGGCGTACAGGTCCGCCATTTCCGAAAGCCCTACCGCCGTCTTCTTCCGCGCGTCGGAGTCTTCGCTGTCCGCACACGCCGCATAGTTCTGCAGAATACTGATCGCTTCCGCCACGTTCCCCTGCGCGATCAAATCCCCCACATACGACTGCACGTTGCGCGGCGGAATGCACCACGCCTCGCCGGACAACAACACTTCCCGCTTTCCGCTATCCGGCACCGCCGCCCAGAATTGCCGGTCCAGAATTTCGCGGTGCGACTCCACCATGATTCCCGCGTCGCTCATTTTGTCTTCGTGCGCGCCAAGAATCTTCCGCAAATTTTCAATTTCCGAATTCATGCGGTCCAGCATCTGCCGTACCGCGTTGACCTTCACCTCGCCTTGCTCAAACCGTTCCAGCGCAAACCGAATCGCCAAGTGCTCCGCCAGTTGCACCAGCACCGATTCGTCTGGCTTGCCTACCGGCGCTTGCGCCGCCAAACCCGCAATCGCCTGCTTCAGTTTGTCCTGCGCGCGTCCGGGCAACTCCGCCATTTGCGCCTGAAACTCGCTTGCGGCCGCCAGCCCGCCGCCGCTCGCGCCCATCTGTCCAAAGCTCGTCAGCGCACCGAGGATGCTGTAAAGCTCGTCTTCGTTCGGCTCACCCGTGCGCAGCCGCATCACCAGCGAAGAACTCGGCGCAATGAATTCGCCGGAGCCTACCGCCTCCAGCGGACCGCCGTCATACGCGCTGCCCGTTCCACCGCCCTTTCCATTGCTCGTTCCGCCGCCACTTCTGTTTCCATTGCCGTTGCCAACACCGAAACCTGGCGCAGTGCTCTGCGCCAGAACGCCACCTTGCCCGCTGCCGTTTCCACTGACGCCGTTTCCACTGCCTGGCCCACTGCCCGGACCAGCGCCATGTCCGCTGCCTGGTCCACGCGAACCATCTCCCGTTTCGCTTCCACTCCGCGACCCCTGCGCCGCCGCAATCAACTCCAGCAATTTTTGCGGATCGTTCAGCCACTTCGTGAAATCCTCTTTTTTATCCCCCAGCGCCGCAGCCGCCAGTTGCGCCGCCACGCTGGCGTCCTTCAATCGCGCATCCGTAGCTACGAAACAAACCTCGTTAATGCGAATGCCCCTGGCATTAGCAAGAGCCGCCTTCAACTGCAACGCCAGCTCCGACGGCTTGGCCTTCCCGGTGGGAAACGCGTGCGCGAAATGTACCAGCTCATCCTGCGTCACGGACGGAAAGAACTGCACGCTGGCCAGGCCTGCCGCCGACAGCAGCGACGCAAACTGCTTCTCCGCCGGCGCCCCTTCCAGCGGCACGCCATCCAGCAGCAACTGCGACCCCGTCGCCCCCAGCAACAATCCCGTCTCACTGCCCGGCGGAATCGCAGCGTGCAGCTCCTCCCAGGCCGTATCCAGCTGTTCCATGGTTCGCGCGTGGTCGTAGCCGTACAGGCGGGCAAACTTCAGCAGAATGTTCAGGCTGCGGACGAAGGCTCGTCCAGATGTGCTTTTGGGATCCGGTTTCATGTCACGAGTTGGAGGCCGTCCCGCAATAGGACTCCCTGCCTAGTACGGTAGGATTCCCGCTCGTTTGGGGCAATGGTACAGCCGTCCTATGTGCCCCGCTCGTCACGCCACCATTGGGGCAAGTCGCCATCCTGCTCGAAAGTACGGGGTTTATAGGGGAAGTACAGGTAACGGCACAGCTAACATATGCCCGCCATCTCAAGTTTTGAATTACGTCGGAATTAGTGCTTGTGCAACGTGATCCGGCCGCGCCGCCGCGCGCGATTCGTCACCGCCGCCACCACGGGTATCCCGCCCAACTCCAGCAGCATCCTGCGCAATCTCGCGCGATCATCCAAATCCATGTCTACAAACTCAAACGCCATCGCCTGCGGCCGCGCTCCGCGTACAATCGCTTGCGCCTTGATCGCCCGCACGCCCTGCGAAAGTTTCAGCGTCAACAATGACCCCGGCGCCAAATGGCGTTCCCCGGATCCGATTCCCCCGCCAAGATTGAGTTCCGGAATCGACAGCTTGAAGTTTTCCCGCAAATTCGTCGTCATCGCGATCATGTTCCGCGAAAGCTTCAGCCGCGCATACCGCCGGTGACGAATCACCGACGACGCCACCTCCGGATCCAGCGGCTCCAAAGACAAATCCTTGCGTTCCAGCCCGCTGGCGGAAAGTTTTTCCAGCGCCATCGTCGGATCGATGCGCGTCAGCGCTTGCGCCGCGGCGATGCGCATTTCGCTCGGATACGTCCACCGCCACACCTGCCGCGCATCCATAATCTTTTGCAATACTTCCGTCGCTGCCGCCGCGCGCAATCTTCCCAGCGATTCGAGTGCCTTCAGCCTTACGTACGGGGGCGTCGCATCCAGCTCCGCCAGTTCCACCAGCTTCGATATCACTTCGTGTTGGCCGCTCATGCCCATTTCGTCAATCGCCAGCGGCCGGATCATCACGTCCAGTGAATCGTAAAGCGTCGCCAGCAATCGCGCGCGATGCGGCGCCGGCGCCGAAGAAAGCTGCCGCACCGTGCGGTCGTGCGCCGAGCGCGGCCATTGCGTCAACCGTATCGGAAGAATTTTCTCCACGCTGTCCGGATCAATCTGACTCAGCAACCCCACCGATTCCGCGGCCTCCGCGGCCGGAGCGGTCTGCAGCATCTCCACCAGATTTTGCACCGCCTCGGAACCCAATCCCTCCACGATGCGCCCCAGCAGTTCGCAATCTTCGCGGAAGCCGCAATGCCCAAACCGGTTGGTCACGTAGTGCAGCGTCGCCAGCGGCATCAAATTCAAAATATCCGTCATGCCATCCGCGATGTGTCCGCTGCGCAGCGCTTCTTCGATAAACTCCGGCAGCCGCTCTTCCGCTCCAATACGCGGGCGCAAGCTTTGCGTCGAGCCCGGCCGTTGCGCTTCGATGCTGTCCAGCGACGCCAGCGCCTGCTGCATCGCCGGGTAGCACCGCTTGGACGCCGCCTCCTGACTCAAGCGCACAAACGCCGCGCTCACCAGCGTTTGCACCTCCGGTTCGCGCTCGATCGCCAGCTGGTTTCCCAACCGCCGAATCGCTTCCATCAACGCGCTGCCATCGCCGCTGCCATACAGTTCCGCCAAATCCGATAGTCCAATCGCCGTCGTGCGCCGCGCGTCCGCGGCGTCCAACCCCACGCACGCTGCGTACTTCATCAACACTTCGTTTACCGTTTTCAGTTCCCCGCGGCGCAACATATCCTCGAGAAACACCCGCACGTTCCGCGGCGGCACGCACCATGCCTCATCCGACGTCAACACTTCCTTCTTGTTCTCTTCCGGAACCTGTTCCCAGAATTCCTGATCCAGCAGCTCCGTATAGCTCTGCACTTGCAAGCCGGCGTTCGCCATCAACTGCTCTTGCGTGCTCAAAATCTTCCGCAGCCCTTCGATCTCTGTGTTCATGCGGTCCAGCATCTGTTTCACCGCGTTCACGCGCAGCTCGCCTCGCTCGTAGCTGTCCAGCGCGAACCGAATCGCCACGTGCTCCGCCAGTTTCAGCAGCATCGGTTGATCCGGCTTCTGGTCTGGAGCCTGCGCCGCCAGCCCGGCCAGCGCCTGTTGCAGCGTGTACTGCGTCCGCACCGGCATCGTGCTCAGGCGCGATTGAAACATCTGCGCGTCCATGCGCGGCTCGGCAGAATCTTTTCGTGACTTTCCTAGTTGCGCAAATAATCCCAGCACGGACCTAATGCTCTCTTCGGCCACCAGATACGAGCCTTCGGGCGCGCCTCCCCCTGCGTCTCCGCCTAGCCCCCCAGTCAATCCTGGAGGTGTAAGACCTCGAATCTGGGCGGACGCCGCCAGCCACCTTCCGGTGATCCCGCCACCGGCGCCGGCTCCTCCCCCACCTCCAACTCCCGAACCGCCGCCAACTCCTGAACCATCGCCGCCAACGCCCGAGCCACCACCACCAAATCCGGAACCGCCTCCGCCAACTCCCGAACCCCCTGATCCACTCCCAGTGCCTGTGCCTGTACCCGAACCAGTGCCAGAGCCCGAACCTGAGCCGGAACCGGTGCCCGAACCCGTCCCGCTTCCTCCCGAGCCTGATCCAGATCCTGTTCCGGAGCCCCCTCCGATTCCCAACCCCCCGCCTAATCCCGGACCAAGTCCGCCAGTCGACCCTCCGCCCGGACGCGCCTCCCACAAATTCGCGGCTCCCGCGCTCCCCTCGCCACCGCCAGCGCGCGTGGCGCCGTCGCCACTTCCTCCAGATCCGCCACTCCCCGTGCCGCCTCCGCTTCCTCCGCCGCCAAATCCTGGGCCACCGCTCCCGCCGGATCCGAGTCCCCCGAAGCCGCCCGGTCCTCCCACGCCGCCGCGTGAACTCTCTGCCGCCAGGATCATCTGCAACATCTTGTTCGGGTCTTCTAGAAAATCGCGAAACTTATCGCCTTGCGCGCCCAGCGTTTTGGCCACCAATTGCGTGGCGATCTTGATGCCCGCCGTCGAAGAGTCTTCCGCAACGTAGCGGATCTCGTTCACCTTAATGCTCGTCTCGCCCGCCAGCGCCGATTTCAACTGGTCCGCCAGCGACGCCGGCTTGGCATTTCCGCTCGGAAACGCCCGCACAAAGCGCGCAAATTGCGGCTGCGTCAGTAGCGGTGAAAAGTGAATGCTGGCAATTCCAGACGTAATCAGCAGTTGCGCAAAACTTCGTTCTCCCGCCGCTGTTCCCAGTGGAACTCCATCCAGCAGGATCTGGTTTCCCGATGCTCCCAGCAACACTCCGCCGCCGCCGCTGTGATCCAGCGCTTCGCGTAACTCTTTCCAGGTGATTTCAAATTGCGAAGCGGTTCGCGCGTGCCCAAATTCGTACAGGCGTGCGAATTTCAGCAGAATATTTAAGCTGCGAACGAACGTCCGCGCTCCACCACGTGTGTCGGCGCTCATACGTTTTTAGGCGGCGAATTGCTGCCTTGCCCTCGTGTCCCCTAACAGTAGATTTCTTTGCCGCCAGAGACAAGGCCCGCGTCGCACCGTGTCACCGTTAAGGTAACCGATTGCCCTTCCTGTCCCTTAGTACCTGCCCCTGTCGCCGGTAGTGACTCCGGTTTTGTTTTGTGGGTCGTGGCTTTAGCCACGACATTATAGGCGCACCCTCGGAGCGGCTTTAGCCGCTGAGGTGCACTCCTCATCGTGCCAGGCCCATCCCGCAGCCAAACTCCGGATGCCCTTATTCGACACATCCTCTCCCGCCATCATTGCCCTACCCGCCCCGCAGCACTTAGAATGTTGATAGTTCTTGGAATAATTCTGTGCCGGATCAGCCTACCTCCGATCGCTTCAAGCCAGAGATGCCCCGTATCCCAGGCGTGTCCGGTGGTCCACCGTTCCGCGCCTCAGGCTACAAACCGAACCTGGCCTCCGTCAGCGCCTTAGTTACCGTCCTGCTTTTCGTCGCCGTCGCCGCTCACTTCGCCATTCGCCCCAAGCGCGCGGACTTACTCCCCGCTTCTCCTCCGCCGCAACTTCAAGTCCCGCTGCCCGCACCTGACCCCACCGCCTCGTACCCGCACGCCACCGAAGCTCAACCGATTATCGCCACCGTCGCGGAAATGAGCGCGCCTTGGTCCTCGAAAGATTTTTTCCTTGAAGATCCCTCCACCGGAGAGAATCTTCCAGCTTTGCTGGTACGTCTGCCCACCGGCGCGGCTTCTCAGCCCGCCGCCTACTGGGCGCTCATCATGCGCACCGCTTACGGCAGTTGCCACCTCGAATATATCGCCGACCTCGACAAGCTGCGCCGCGACTACGGCTTTCATACCGCCAAGCACGCCATGATCGGCGACCCTTGCAGCCACACCGTCTTCGATCCAGAAAAAATGACCATGCTGCCCGGCAACATCTGGGTCCGCGGCGCCATCGTCCAAGGCGCCGACGTCCGCCCTCCCCTCGGCATCGAACTCCAAATTAAAAACCAAAACATCCTAGCCATCCGCCACGAGTAATCTTAGTAGCACAGGCACTCTTGCCTGTGCACGGTTTCAACCAAGCAAACCCGCATCACCGCAGCACCACTGTAAAACATCACCTCTGTAACGCAGGGCGCTTGCCCCTGAGCCCTGCTTGCCCCCGTGGGGGGCGGCTTTTTCCGCGCCCATTCTGATCCGACCGCCTCCGCCGTCTCCGCACATCCCACAATTACACGCGCAATCCCAATCCCAACTTGACAACCATCACCCCATGAAAGAATCTCTCTCAGACCATGCCAAAAAAAATCTCATCATCCATTCTGAATCCCTCGCGCCGTAATTTCCTGCAAGCCACCGCGGCAACTTCAGTACTATTTTTCTCCAAACCGCAAATGCCTCCACCACAATCCGGGAACGAACCACTCCCGCCAGCCTTCGCAAATCTCAAACCGCTGGGCGATCGCGTCCACCCCATCCAACCCGACGAATTCCAAAATCGCATGGCGCAAGCGCAGAAAAAAATGGCCGAAACTCAGCCACCCTTCGACGCCCTCTTCCTCGCCCCCGGCACCACCCTCTACTATTTCACCGGCATCCACTGGGGACTAAGCGAGCGCCTACTAAGCCTGGTAATCCCGAAATCCGGGCAGCCCATCTTAGTCGTCCCCGCCTTCGAAGAAGGCCGCCTTCGCGAACGGCTGAAATTCCCCATAGAAATCCGCGTCTGGCAAGAAGACCAAAGCCCCACAAAAATCGCCGCCACCGCTCTCGCCGACCGCAACATCCGCACCGGACAAATCGGCGTCGAAGAAACTGCCGCCTTCACCTTTTATGATCACTTCCGCCAAGCCGCCCCCGGCTTCACTTTCGTCTCCGCCGACCCCATCACCATTGCTTGCCGCTCCCACAAATCGCCGCACGAACTCGAACTGATGCGCATCGCCTGCGACGCCACCTTCGACGTCTTCACCGCCGTCTTCGCCTCGCTAAAAGAAGGTCTCTCGCAAGACGATTTAGGCCACCTCGTCGAAGCCGGCTTTGCCAAAATGAATCTTCGCGGCGGCGCGCTAACATTAATCGGCGAATCCGCCGCATTACCCCACGGCACGCAAAAACCCCGCAACCTAAAGCCCGGCGACGTAGTCCTCATCGACGGCGGCTGCGTCGTCGAAGGTTACGAGTCCGACGTTACCCGCACCGGGGTCCTCGGCACTCCCAGCAAAAAGGTTCAAGAAGTTTTCGAAATTGTGAGACACGCGCAGAACGCCGCGTTAGACGCGGCCCGCGCCGCCAAACTGAGCGGCACCGTTGACGACGCCGCCCGCAAAGTAATCACCGACGCCGGCTACGGCCCCGGCTACAAATTCTTCACCCACCGCCTCGGCCACGGCATCGGCCTCGATGGCCACGAGCATCCCTACCTGGTTCGCGCCAGCACCACCGTCCTCGAACCCACCATGACCTTCTCCAACGAACCCGGCATCTACATCCCCGGCGAATTCGGCCTCCGCTGCGAAGACGACATGGTCATCACCCCCAACGGCCCCGCCCAACTCCTAACCAAAGGCTTCCAAGCCTCGCTAGAAAAACCCTTGGATTTCGTGTGAGGATTTGATTTTTATGCAATATGGTCGCCGCTCAATTTTCCTCCAAATTTTTCTGCTATCCCTTGTCACGCTGGTGGTGATCCCCAGCTCGCAAATCGCGACAGCAGCTCCACAATCCGGTAATCCCGCCTCTGATCCATCAAAGCCGCCCCCAGCCTACATGAAACTCGATATGATGACGCCCGATGAAGGCGTGGATTTTGGCCAGTATCTCGCGTCCGTTTACAAAGCGGTCAGAGTGAAGTGGTCTTTGCTGATGCCCGCGTCTGTCGAGAAAGGCGAACAAGGGATCGTAATCGTCCGCTTTCACATCCAGCAGGACGGAAAAGTCCCGGCAGAGACTCTCACATTTGAATCGCCTCGTTCGGGTAAGCCTCCGCTCGATGTCTCAGCGGAATACGCCATTCGAAGGGCCGCGCCATTCGATGGTCTTCCGGCAAAGTTCACGGAACCCTACATCGATGTACGGATAGCTTTCTTCTATAACATCGCGCAGACAAAGAACCCGTAAAGGAATAAGGAACCGATCATGACTAAGGACGCCACACCAAACCAAGCCCCCGACTGGAAACTCCACGGCCTGCGCATCGTGCGCGCCAACAATCTCGACACCAATACCCCGCAAACTCCCGGCATGACCCGCGCCGAAGCCATCTCCCACGCCCGCGTGGGCGCGCAAAAACTCTGGGCCGGCACCGTCGTCGTCCATCCCGACGCCAAAACCGGCCCGCACCACCACGGCGAAGTCGAAACCGTAATCTACATCGTCCGCGGCCGCGCGCGTTTTCGCTGGGGCGCCCGCCTGGAATTCGTCGACGAAGCCGGCCCTGGCGATTTCGTCTACGTCCCGCCCTACGTTCCGCACCAGGAACTAAACGCCAAGAGAGACGAACCCGTAGAAGCCGTAATCGTGCGCAGCGGCCAGGAACCCGTCGTCGTCAATCTCGACATCCCCACCCCCGAACCAAATCCCACTACACCGCAACCCGACCCGTTCCACTCGTAAATCGCCTATGGAAATTGCGCGAAAATTGCGAATTCAGTTCGTGAGACATTTACGGAGCGCATCACGAAAAAAAAGCGGCCCTAAACGGAGCCGCTTCTTTCAGCGCACATTTCGCCTACACTTCATTTACTGCTTGTCGTACACCTGCACGTCATGCTCTTTCGCGCCAGTCGCGGTAGTTCCCGTGGTCTCCACGGTGGTGACCTTTCCGTCTTTCGAAACGCTCACCTTGGATGTCCCAATGGCTTTGCCGCCCTTTTTCAGCGTCGCCTCATAGCGGTTGGCGTCGATCCGCTTTCCGTTTATGGTGTCTGCACCGCTTGGCAGCGAGCCCGTGATGGGATTGTCTTTGCCGTCAAATTTCGTGGTGAACCCATAGGATATGGGCTTGCCGTCGCCGCTGACTCCCTCAAACGTATATTTGAAGCTATCGCCATCCGCCACCACCGTGCGCGTCAAACTCTTCGGCACCGGTCCGGGATCATATTTCGATTTTGTGACGTTCAGCTTCCACGTTCCAACAATCGGACTGCTTTGCGCTCGCACCGTTGCAGCAACCGCTACCGCCAGCACCGCCATCGCAACAAACGTCAAGACACGCTTCATGGGTGACCCTCCTTGGGTCTTTTTCTCGAGTGATTCGCCTAGTTGACTTTATTTAGTGCGGGAAACTTACCTGGACTGCGGGCCGTCAAAACAAACTGGCGTCACACTACGCTGCATCACCTCTCAAGTCAAACAATTTCCGGGTTCCTTAAACGGTTTTACTCTGCAAAAGAATTCCGCGGGAAGAGCACGAGGGTCGAGTTCAACCTGCTCCAGGGCACCAAAAACCTCACGGTCCGATCTTAATCGACACGCTGAAGCGTCTGTAGTTCGTATACTTATGTTCGTTCAGGTAGATCTTCCCGCGGATTTCGGTGCGCAGGCTCACCTCGCTCGGCATCCACAAAGGCGTCGCCAGGTCCGGAAGTTGCACTTCGCCGAGCGTCAGTTCAGTTGTCTGCCGCTCCAGCCTAATGTCACGGCGCGGCGCCAGCAAATCCGTTCGCAATTGGATGATTTGAAAACTCTCCTTGTCTATCCACGCAATCCCCTGCACCAAGATAGCCACGCTCCAGTTTGTCCCTCTGGTCGTACCCGGGAACGTAACGTGACCTGGTCGCTGCGCGAAAGCCACCACGTAGGTATTTCGCGGGCCCAGCATTTCCTCTCCCAGGTATAGAAACGTGGATTCTGATCGCCCCCCGGGCAAGAAGTGACGACATTCGAGTGCGAACCCAAAGTCCACCGCGTACCCCTTATCAGCACCCACTCGTCCGGCGCGAATTCCCTGTAGGTTCGTGCGATATTCTTCAAATCGCGGGAAAAGCTCTTCGCGGTGCGTAAGAATTAAGTAGCTGTAATGACTTCGCTGGCTCGCCTTGATTGTTCCATTAGCATTCAATTTCTCTCGCGTAATCTCTTCGTCAGCGGTGAGGTCCACAATATCGCGGAAGAAGACCCTCACATTGTCGCCCGTCTTATCCAGAATCATCGGCAACGGTTGCTGGTCTGTCGCCGGCTGCAACGTTTTTAGCTCCGGAAACTGCAGGACGAATTTTTCAAGCGGTTCTTCGAGGTATGGATGCGCATCCTTGTAATAGCTCTGATCGTCGCCGCTCGATTTTTGCGGAGCGGCGTCCCACGAATTTGCCGCGGCGCAGCAAAAGATAAAGCTACTCACAACCACTAGCCGCAAAACATAACGACACTGAACCAATCCGCGGGGCATCACGCCGACCCTGCCCGCACGCTCTCGCAAAACTCGACCACGCGCTGCTCCGCCCAGAACCTCTCCATCCCGCGATGCCGCGAAATAAACGCGCAATGCCCGCCATGCAGCGGCGCCTCAAATCGTATCCACGGATTCTTTTCCACGCCCATCGCCAAAAACGAAACATACGGCACAAAGGGATCGTCCTCCGCCACCATCAACAACACCGGCACGCGAAAATCCTGCACCACATTTTTCGCGCTGGACTGTTCGTAATAATCCTCCGCATCGCGAAATCCCGCTGATGGCGCGGTAATCACATCATCAAACTCCCGCACCGTCCGGACGCGCCGCAGCCCGCACGCCGGCGCATAGCGGTCCGGAAATAATTTCGTCTTCCGCTCATATCGCGCCATCAATCCCGATACAAACCGGCTCTGATATAAAAAATTCTCTCGCTGCTCCAACGCATCCGCGCAAGCCGATAAATCCCACGCCGGACACACCGCGCACACTCCGCGCAAGGCCGCCGGCGCCCCCGCGCCAAACTCCCCCGCCATCTTCGCCACCAAATTTCCGCCCATCGAATACCCAACAAAAAAAATCTCGCGAAATCCATCCACTCCCGTCAACTCCTCGAACACCGCGCGATAATCCCCGCTCATCCCGGAGTTATACAGCGTCGGCGTGAGCGCCTCCGTCCCGCCGCAATTCCGCTGGTTCATGCGCACCACGTGATACCCGCGCGCAAACGCCCGCTCCGCAATCCCCATCACATAACCCGAATCGCTGGAGCCCTCGAGTCCATGGACAATAACAATCACCGGCGCGTTCGTCCGCCTCCCCGCTTGCCAATGACAATGCCCCAAAACCTGCGTCCAGGGATCCACGCGAAACAAGCGATCCTCCGCGCGCGCCAACGCAAACCGCCGCGGCCAAAACGCCGCCGCAATGGTCATCGCATGCGCGCTACGCAATAAAAAGTGAGGTTCAAACGCAGGAAAAGGTCGAGTCGCCACAGAGGGAGTCGCCGCCAAATGTTCCACGCCAAAACTCTAGTGCACTTCCGCGCCCGCACACAAGCGCCACCGTTGTAGTGGCGGGTCTTCAGACCCGTTCTTTTCTCTTTGCCTTAATCCTGTGTAGGCGCCGGACTTCACAG
>CAWCTJ010000012.1:0-91732 GCA_963798585.1 uncultured Acidobacteriota bacterium | reverse complement strand
ACCCGCGACGAGATGAAGAAACTCCTGGCGGAAATTAAGGACGGCAGCTTCGCGCAGAAGTGGATCGACGAAAATGAAAAAGGCTGCCCCGATTTTCTGGCCACCCGCCAGCGCGAACAAACCCATCCCATCGAACAACTCGGTCCCAAGCTGCGCGCCATGATGCCATTTCTGCAGCCGATCGTCGCTCCAGGAATCGCCGCGCCGACGCTTGAGAACAAGACGGCGACGACGAACAAGTAAGGCCGCCACAGTTCAAAGAACTTGGAGGGAAGCGCGTTGATGCGGGCGCGCTGCGTCAGTCTATTTGAGGCTTTAGCTTATGGGATCCGTCTCGGAGGCGAAATCGTCGAAATCCAGCTCGTCGGGTTGGCACTCTCGAATAATCGAGATGCGGGCAACCGCGTTCTTGCCCGCCGTGGTTAAGGGAACAGTGTCGGTCAATTCTTCGAGCATGACGAAATGTAAGTTTACTTGCATGCGTTTAGCTCAGTGCGGTCGTGCCTAGTTCCGCGACGCGCCGTTCGTAGACCATTTCGACGATTCCGTTCTTGCCAACGTAGCGCAGCACAATCTTGTGCCCCGGTTCGATTTTCGCTCGCGCCTTCAGAAGCGAGTCGGAGAGTTCCACCCACTCACCATTCACCAGATAGCTGCCTACCCAGCCTCGCAACTCGAAGTGCCCGTCATTTTTGAGAATCAGCGGAGCGGCGGTGCAAGACGAAACTGTTTGGTGCTGCTTGACTTGCACGCATTCATAGCGGCCAGAGAGATTGGCGGACTGCGCGCTGCTTACGGGGATTAGAATGCACGCCACGAGCGTCGCTACCACCAGCAGGGCGGCCCGGACGGCCGAGAGAAGGATCGAGAAACTCCGCATGAAGAACTCCAGCTCCGGGCGCGTAGCTGCGGGCCGCGGGCCCCGGCCATTGGTACAGGTGCATCTTGTGGGCCACTCCTTCAAATGCAAACTACAGATTTTGCTTGGCTTAGAGTGATTTCAGTACGGGACAATGCCCTTTTAGGGCAGAAAAGTTCCCGTCTGGTACAGTCCAGGGCCCTTCCTTTCCCACAAGAGGCACTCGCTTGACTTCCCCGCCGCGCAAGCGCGATGCTACCGCGTCCAAACTGTCGGCACCTTCGGATGAATCGCCGCGATGCGAAGGCTTGCAATCTGAGTTCAATGTTGGACGACCGAGCTGATGCCGGAGATTGACGAGGATCCGAATGCGATTTTTGGTGCCTGCACTTACACGGCGTTTTCGATTGGCCTTGCTGACGGCATTCGCGCTCTGCACGGCGATCCCTTCCGTGCGCCGCAACAATCTGTTGGAGAACAAGCTGGTTCCGAGGCGAGGCGGGTTTTCACTGCCGACGATTATGCGCGCGCGGAAAAATTCATGGCTTACAACACGCGGCCGCTGGTCTTCCACGAGGTGCGACGCCAAGTGGCTACCCGACGAGCGCTTTTGGTATCGCGACCTCGGCCCGGACGGCAGCGAGTTCGTGCTCTATGACGCCGCGCATGGCACGCGCCAGCCCGCGTTTGACCACGCAAAACTTGCAGCCGCGCTATCCGCGGCCGCTGGAGCCACGTACGACGCGGCGCACTTGCCGTTCATGAGCTTCGAGTTTTCCGCGGACGGCAAATCCATCTCGTTTCAAGTGAAGGCTCAGCATTGGAATTGCGATTTGCAGGCGTATCGCTGCGCCGACCGATGCCAAAGCGGCCAAGACCGGGGGTGCTCCGCCGCCCGAAGAGCTTTCTCCTGACGGCAAACATGCGGCGTTCATCCGCGATTACAACCTGTGGGTGCGCGACGTGGCCACGGGCAAAGAAACGCAGCTCACCACGGACGGAGTGAAGGACTTCGGCTACGCCACGGACAACGCGGGATGGATTCACAGCGACCGCCCGATTCTGCTGTGGTCGCCGGATTCGAAGAAGATCGCGACATTTCAACAGGACCAGCGCGGCGTCGGCGAAATGTACCTGGTGGAGACCAAGGTCGGGCACCCGGTGCTGCAGGCGTGGAAATATCCGCTGCCGGGCGATGACCGTGGTGACCACCATCCAGCGCGTGATCATCGATCTCGATGGACCGAAGGTGATTCGGCTGCAGCTTGCGCCCGACCAGCACCGCTCGACGCTTTGCGACGACGTGGAATGCCGCAGCAGCGACTGGGACGACGTGGAGTGGAGCGCAGACGCGAGCGCATCTGGCATTTGTTTCTACTTCGCGCGACCACAAGCACGAGCAATTGCGCGTTGCGGACGCAGCAACGGGATCGGTGCGCGATGTGCTGGAAGAGACGGCCGCCACGCAATACGAATCGGGCTAGGGCAGGTGAACTGGCGATATCTGCCGGCCTCGAACGAAGTTATTTGGTTTTCCGAGCGCGACAATTGGGGCCACCTGTACCTGTACGATCTGGCAACCGGGAAACTGAAAAACCAAATCACGTCCGGCGATTGGGTGGTTACGCAGTTGCTGCGCGTGGACGAAAAGAATCGGCTGCTGTACTTTCTGGCGGATGGCCGCGAAAAAGGCCAGAACCCCTATTTCGCGCATCTGTATCGCATTGGATTCGACGGCAAGAATCTGACTTTGCTGACGCCCGAGGATGGCAACCACGAGGTGAGTTTTTCGCCTTCGGGGCGCTACTTTTTCGATAGCTACTCGAAGCCCGATGTCCCGCCTGTGGCCGTGCTGCGCGACGGCACGGGAAGTTGCTCGCGACGGTGGAAAAGACGGACATTTCGCGACTGCTCGCCACCGGTTGGAAACCGCCAGCTGCCGATCACGGTGAAAGCGCGCGACGGCGTTACCGATCTTTACGGCCTGATGTACAAGCCAACGAATCTCGATCCCAGCAAAAAATATCCCATCGTCAACGATCTACCCTGGCCCGCAGGGCGGTAGCGTGAGCTACTGGGGTTTTTCGCGCCGCGCGCGGCGACACGCAGGCGCTGGCGGAGCTTGGCTTCGTCGGTGGTGCAAATCGAAGGCATGGGAAATCCCCTGCGCTCGAAGAAATTCCACGATTTCTATTACGGGAACATGGGCGACAACACGCTGCCCGATCAAATGGCCGGGATGAAACAACTGGCGGAAAAATATCCCTGGATCGACATCGACCGCGCGGGAATCTACGGCCACTCCGGCGGAGGCTATGCCACGGCCGACGCCATGTTCCGCTACCCTGATTTCTTCAAAGTGGGCATTTCGGAATCGGGCAACCACGACAATCGCGAATACGAGGACGACTGGGGCGAACGCTATCAGGGTTTGCTGGTAAAGAACGCGGATGGCACGACCAACTACGACGATCAAGCTAACCAGCACCTGGCGAAGAATCTGAAAGGACACCTGCTGCTGGCGCACGGCACGCATGGACGACAACGTGCCGCCTTACAACACGCTGCTGGTCGTGGACGCACTGATCAAGGCGAATAAGGATTTTGACCTTTTACTTCTGCCCAATCAGCACCATGGCTATGGAAGCGCCGCGCTTTACATGACGCGACGCCGCTGGGACTATTTCGTGCGATACCTGCTGGGCGCGGAGCCGCCGCACGAGTATGAGTTGCGTGCGCCGACTCCGTAACGCGATGGCGCCAAAGCGCACCCCTTGCGCCAAATCTGCAACGCCTGTATCGTGAACCACTTTTATTCATCCGTATTCTTTGCGAAGCGAGGAACGCTCTCAAAATGGCGACCGTGGCACCCGAGCATCCGCAAACGGCCGGCTACGGTCTGCGCCGCGACGCCCTGTCGCCGCTGGAAACGCTGGCGCAATCCGTTTCCACCATTGCGCCGACCGCTACGCCCGCCGCCACGATTCCGTTGGTCTGTGCGCTGGCCGGCAACGGCACTGGCTCGCGTACACGCTGGCGACCGCGGCGGTTTTCCTCATCGCGCTATGCATCGCCAGGTACGCGCGCTACTCCTCTTCTCCCGGCTCGCTGTACACCTACGCGTGCTCCGTGCTTCCTCCATGGCTTGCCGCGACCGCTGCGTGGAGCCTTTTATTCGCATATGTGGCCACTGGCAGTAGCGTGATCGGCAGGATTTTTTCATTACACCAACCTTCTGATCCATGACCTCACCGGACATTTCGCTTCCGGCGTATTTCTGGCATTACTCTGCGCCGCAATTTCCATGCTGGTCGCCTGGCGCGACGTAAAGGTTTCTGCGCGGCTCATGCTGTGGATCGAAGCCGTCTCTGTCGCCACCATTCTGATTGTGGTGTTACTGGTGCTCTTCCGTCATGGCCCACATCTGGACGCCGAACAACTTCATCTCCACGCAATGACCGGCAGCGGATTGCGTCTGGGCCTGGTCCTTGCGCTTTTTAGTTTCGTGGGATTTGAAAGCGCCACGACGCTGGGCGCCGAAGCCCGCAACCCGCTGAAAACCATCCCGCGCGCGGTAATTCAAAGCGCGCTGCTCTCCGGCGCGATTTTCGTGCTGTGCGCCTACACCGAGGTTCTTGCCTTCCGCATCGCTGGGCAGGATCTCGGCACGAGCCAGGCGCCGATGCACGTCCTCGCGGACATCGGCGGCATTCCGATCTTCGGCCTGATCATCGACATCGGCGCGATGATCAGCATGTTCGCCTGCACGCTCGCGTGCATCACCGCGGCCGCGCGCGTGCTGTTGCTGATGGCGCACAACGGACTGGCGCACGGCGGGCTGCGCACCACGCATGCGCGCAACGAAACACCCGGCCATGCGCATTCTAGTCACCGGAATCGCCGCGGTAGCGCCGGTGGCGGTGCTGGCCATGCGCGGCGCCGGAGGGCTGGATATCTACGGATGGCTGGGATCGCTGGCGACGTATGGCTTCATCGTGGCCTACGGTCTGGTTTGTTTCCGATTGCCAAAGTATCTGCGCGAGCATGGAGTTTTTCGCGCTGGCGCGCAAATTATTCCCTGGCTGGCCGCGACCGCGATGGTGCTGGCGCTGATCGGTAATTTGTATCCGGTGCCGGAAGGGCCGTACGGAAAACTGCCGTATATTTATTTGGTTTATCTGGTGGCGGGACTAGGGTGGTTTTTCTGGAATGCGCGAAAAGAACGATCCGCGTGATAAATCTGCGTGACAGCGTTTGGACCAGGATATACGCAAGCATTTGAAATGAAATCGCAGACGTACAACCGCGGATCCTGGAACGATTAAGGTGGTCATGGCAAGTTTCGCGAAAAGACTCGTCGCGATCTGTGGCTTTCTTCCGGTGACCACGCTGCTGTGCTTTGCCGCTGGCGAGATCTGTGCTCACACCGCGAGTGCGCAGACTCTCGAAGTTCCGGGGCCCCACATTACTCTGCGAACGGCGCGCAGCTCGCCACTCGATTTGGAAGTGGGCGGTGAACTGGCGGGGGTCAAAAAGGGCGATACGCGCTATGTTTCTCGCGAAGATTTGTTAGCCTTGCCGCAAGTGAAATTTATGGTTAGCGATGACGCCAATTTCCACTCGCCGGTGGAGGTGCGCGGCGTGACGCTCGAGGAACTGGCGAAACATCTTGGCGAATCACCGCGATCCGATCTGGTAGTGGCCATCTGCGACGATCTATATCGCGCCAATTATTCGCGTGCGTATATTACCGCGCATCATCCGGTGCTAGTGCTGGAAATCAATGGCCAGCCACCGGCCGGTTGGCCGAAAGATGCCGAAGGTCACGGGCCCGGCATGGGACCGTACATGATCACCCACGCGCAATTTACGCCGCGCTTCGACGTTCTTTCGCAGTCGGACGAGGCACAAATTCCCTGGGGCGTGGTGCGGCTGGAATTTCGCGATGAAGAAACCGTTTTTGCGGCTATCGCGCCGCGCGGCGCAAACGCCGACGCACCGGAGGTACAGGCAGGCTACAAAATCGCACAACAAAACTGTTTTCGTTGTCACAACATGGCTGGCGAGGGCGGGCAGAAAGCGGGACGCCCTTGGCTGGTGCTCTCCGCGTGGGCCACGGCCGACCCGGAATATTTTCGCGCTTACGTGCACAATCCACAGTCGAAAAATCAGCACGCTCAGATGCCGGCGTTTCCAAGGTATGACCAAGCCACGCTGAACGCGCTGCGAGCGTACTTCAGCACGTTCACTTCCCTGCCTCCAGGTGCGAATCAGCCCCCAGCGGCTACACACGACGCAGCTTCAACCGCAAATACCGCTCCGGGGAAACCATGACGCTGCGTGTCGCCAAGACGGCACTGGTTTTCGGGGTGGGCTTGTACTACATGTTTGTGGTGCTGAACAATATCACCGATTACGATTCGAACTTTCAGTTCGTGCGGCACGTCTTGATGATGGATTCCACGTTCCCCGGAAATCATCTGATGTGGCGAGCACTGAACTATCCGATCTCGCACACGATTTTTTATGTTTCGATAATTGCGTGGGAAAGCGTGACGATGTTGTTGTGCTGGTGGGGCGGCCTGCGCATGGTGCGAGCGCTACGCGGCTCTGCCGTGGTGTTTTCCACTCCAAAAATATAGCGATTTCCGCTCTATCACTCGGTTTGCTGATGTGGCTGGTGGCGTTTTTGAGCGTGGGCGGCGAATGGTTTTTGATGTGGCAATCAAAAACCTGGAACGGTCAGGAAGCGGCGTTCCGAATGTTCACAACGATCGGAATCGTGCTACTGCTTACGGCAATGCCAGAGTCCGAATTGGCTGACTGAAGCCTTAGGCAGCAACAAAAACAGTTTTCCTTTCGCGATGGTTTTCCGCAAGATATTTCTTCTTGCGGAAAGGTGGCGACTCGATGGCTTCGGACATATCAGCGCGACTCCGGGAACTCGGAATTGTGCTCCCAGGACTGCCAGGAGCTGGCGGTAACTACGTTCCTGCGAAAACGGTCGGCAATGTTATTTATCTTTCGGGAGTGATTTCCTCCGATGTTTCAGGAGTGATTACGGGGACCGTGGGAAGTGATCGCACCATCGAACAGGGTTACGCGGCGGCGCGGGCTTGCGCGCTTATCCAACTCGCGGTCCTGCAGCGGCATCTTGGCGGCGCGGAAAATGCGCTCGATGGCGTACGCAGTATTCTTTCGGTGAATGGTTACGTGAATGCCGTTGCCGGATTTCCCGATTCGCCGAAGGTGATCAATGGGGCTTCGGACGTTCTCGTGGAGATTTTTGGCGAGGCGGGACGGCATGTTCGCGCGGCGATTGGCGTGAATGCTTTGCCGCGGCATGCCCTGGTGGAAGTGCAAATGACGGTGGAAATTTAGCGGTAGCGACGCGACAGGGATGGTGCGTGCAACGGCTAAAGCCGATTCTGACACTGCAGCGCTGATGTCACGGCTGAAGTCGCACCCACGAAATCTTATGGCTGAACATTATCTTTCGGCTGAGCCCACGCATTCGCGATGGGATCGCGACTTGGCTCCGCGTTTGCGCGTTGCCAGCGGCGATATCGTGCATCTGGAGTGTGTAGATTCCAGCGGAGCGCAAGTCCGCCCGGGAATGTCGCTCGAAGAATTTTTGCAAATCGATCGAAATAAAATTCATGCGCTTACGGGGCCGATTTTTGTCGAAGGCGCGCAGCCCGGTGATGTTTTGCAAATCGATGTGCTGGAAGTTCTTCACAAGGGGTGGGGCTGGTCGAGCGTCATCAATGGGCTGGGATTTCTCAAAGAGCGCTTCACTCAGCCGTTTCTTTTTCATTGGGAGCTTGACGGCGGCATAACGCGTTCGCTGGCGCCGGCGGTTGTGCCGCTGCGCCCGTTTTGCGGAGTCATGGGCGTGGCACAAGCCGCAGCCGGAGAATTTCGTACCCGGCCGCCGGGACATTTTGGCGGGAATATGGATGTCCGGGAACTTTCGTCGGGAGCGAAACTTTATTTGCCGGTGCTGGTACCCGGAGCGCTCTTTTCCGCGGGAGACGCACATGCGGCGCAGGGCGACGGCGAAGTTTGCATTAATGGCATTGAGTGTCCGGCGTCGGTGACATTGCAGTTTCATTTGCATAAGGAACGCAAACTCACTAGCCCGCTGATTGAATCGGCCACCCGAAAGACTGCGCAGGCCGATGATTCCGGCGAATGGATTGTGGTGGAATGCTCTGCAGATGCGCTAGCGGCGGCACGCGCGGCCACTTCGCGGATGGTGGATTTGCTGGTGGAGCGCTGGGCCTTCAACGAGGTTCACGCCTACATTCTGTGCAGTGTGGCGATGCATTTGCGTTTGAGTCAGGTGGTGAACGAACCGATTTTTACGGTATCGGCCGCGTTGGCGAAATCAATTTTGCCGCCGGCAACACTCTTCTAGGTTGGGGTCTTATGGCTGCTTGCAGCGAAGCTTGCTGTTGGCGAGGGTTGCCGATTGTTCTTAGGAATATCGGATGAGCGAAATGGTAATCAACGATCCTGCGGTGATTGCGGAGTTGGCGGCGCTTTATCCGGCATACGAGGCGGCCCTGGTTGGCCACGACGTGAAGACGCTTACCGAGATGTTCTGGGCCTCGGAGCATGCCATGCGGTTTGGTATCACGGAAAATCTCTACGGGCTTGCGGAAATTGCAGCGTTCCGCCGGGCGCGACCGGGGATAAATTTGGCGCGTCAGGTGAGGCGGTTGGATATTGTGGCGTTTGGGCGCGATTTTGCCAGCATCACGTTGGAGTTCACGCGCCAGCTGCCGAACCAAACCGTCTTTGGACGCCAATCGCAAACCTGGGTGCGCATGCCTGAAGGGTGGCGAATTGTCGCGGCCCACGTTTCGTTGCTACCACCACCCAGCTGAGTGGCGAGCACGCCTCAACCCAGAAAAAAGCGCCCCAAAAGTTGCGATGAGTACCGGGACTGCGACGTGCGTGTCAGCGCAAAAGTGAAATAGAAAAAATGAATCTGAATTAACGAAAGATTTCGCTTCGATTCCACAGCGAAGTGCAATAGTTTCAGTCCAAGATTTTTAGGGCCGCTCGCGCGTCGAGGCCGGGCAAGAATCATTCCAATTTACAAGTACCGGTAGTTGCACTATCTTGGCGGCACATTCCGAGCCGGGTGAACGTCCATTTTTTCAGGAGACTGCAGCGCATGATAAAGAGCACAAGAACCTGTTCGTTCTTTTTTGCTTTGTACGTCTGCTTGGCCATCCTCGCCATAGTCGTTGTAACAACGCCCATGCTTCACGCGCAGCAAACCCTCGGCGGCATTACCGGCGCGGTCACCGATCCTTCCGGCGCTTCCGTAGGGGATACGGTTGTGACGCTGGTGAACGATCAAACGAAGTTGACGCGGACCTTGAATGCGAACGCGAACGGCATCTACGATTTTGTGAATCTTCCGATTGGAACGTACACGCTGACATTTACGCACGACGGATTTGATACGCAGAAAATTCCGTCGATTACCGTACAAGCGGATCGCACGGCGACGTTGAATGTGACGCTCAAGGTTGGGCAAGTGGGCACGACGGTGGAAGTACAGGCTAATCCCCTGCTGAATGCTGTGGATACCACGAATGGATATATTTTGGAGAAAGATCAGATTCTCAACGTGCCGCTGCCGACAGGAAGTTTCACCGGGTTGGCGATTCTGTCGCCGGGCGTAAACGCGGAACTGCCTAGTGGCACGGGCGCGAACGCGGGTCTGGGCAATCAACCGATCTGGGCCAACGGGCAGCGCGACACGAGCAATTCGTTTTTGTTGAACGGCGTGGATGCCAGCAATTTATTTAATGGTAAGAGCACGAGTTCGGTAGCTTCGGCGCGCGTGGTGAATAACACGGGCGTCAGCGGAGCGGCGGAAAACAGCTCCGCAGTGATACAGAGTACGGCTTCGCCTTATTTGGCGATTGGGCAGGCGTTGCCGACGCCGCCGCAGGATACGATTCAGGAATTGCGCGTGAACACCAGCATGTACGATGCGCAGCAAGGCTCGACGAGTGGCGCGCACATCGATATGAGTACGGCTTCCGGAACGAACGCGCTGCATGGCAGTTTGTACGGACATCGTGGGACGAATTGGTTAAATGCCGATCCATTCTTCTTTAACGCCGACCCCAATATTCCACAGGATCAAAAAAATCCCGGGCTGCACCGCTACGACGCGGGCGGCACAGTGGGTGGGCCAATTATCAAGAACAAGCTCTTTGGATTTATCAGCTACCAGCACGTTCACAGCTCGGATGATGAGATTGGTATTTCACGCGCCACCGTTCCGGGAGGTCTTACGAACGACCGGAGTCTAACAGGCCTCGCAGCGGTGGTGAACGGGAAGGTGGGCCAGACGGTCAACGGGGTGACTTGCACGGCCGCCACTCAGCCGTGTAATTTCCCCTCGTCCACGATAGTGAATCCGATGCTGGGCAATGCTCCTGGCGATATCAGTCCGGTGGCGTACGCGCTTTTGAATTACAAACTCCCGAATGGGCAATACCTGATTCCTTCGTCCGATGGCCAAACGCCGACGGTAAACTTTCCCGAAAACGCCATTATTCCCGGCACCGCACTGTTCACGGCGAATCAGCTGGTTACGGACTTGGATTGGAACGCCACGGCGCGAGATACCGTGGCGCTCAAGTATTACTACCAGCATGATCCGACGACCGCGCCATATGCTTACTCAAGCATCGCGGGATTTGCGCAGCATCTCGACGCGGGCAGCCAGGTTATATCCATTGGCAACACGCAAGCTTTGAAACCCAATCTTAGCGTCACGGAGACATTTGGTTTTATCCGCGAGAAGGTGTACAGCACGATTTCGCAGCCGTTTTCCCCGACGCAACTGGCGGCGCAGTTCCCAGGCGCCGGCATCAACACGTTCGGATCAACTATTTTTCCGGGCATCAGCATCTATGATGATCTTGGCGGCGATTCGCCTTACAACACGGGCTGCTCCGGCTTGGTAAATTCCGCAGCGGCGACGAGCTGCGCGAATCCCAGTCCTGTTTTTGGCGGGGCCTTAACCGTCGGACAAGGTGCCGCCTCGCAAGGCGCGCTTACGGGAGTTTTCCAGAATCGCTTCATGCCCTCGGCCAATGCGATCTGGACGATGGGCAAACATACGATAACGTTTGGCGGAAGCTACGCGTACACGCAGCTGAATACCCGCGATCGACGAACCGATAACGGAATCATCGGCTCGGAGGACTTCTCGCAGTTCTTGCAAGGATTGGTTACTCCCTACACCAGCAACGGTTTCATTACCAGTGCGTACTTGCAAGGGAACGCAAATCGCTATCTACGGGCGGGACAGAACGGTTTTTACATCCAGGACAAATACCAATTTCGTTCCAATTTAAGCATCACGCTGGGACTGCGCTATGACTGGAACGGTGGGTTCACCGAGAAGTACGGACGCATCTACAACTTCGATCCTGCAGACTATTCCTTTGACCAGGCCTCTGGGACTGTCACATCGACCGGGATTATCGTGGCGGGGAACAACCCGGACTTCCCAACCAAAGGCGTGAGCAACAGCACATTGACGGGCCGTCAATGGGGATTTGCACCTCGCATCGGAGTGGCGTGGAGCCCGGAGGCGTTTCAGAGCAAGGTGGTGATACGAGCAGGATTTGGACTGTATTATGACCGTGGGGAACTCTTCAGCTACCTTTCACCGGGGTTTGCCCCAGGCGTGATTACCGGAGGGCCTTTCGGATTCAATCAGACGCCGCCGTTCGTGAATTCTCAGGTTTGCCAATCGCTAACAGCTCCCTACCAGGGCTACATTCCGACCTGCGATCCAACCCCCGGTAACCCTACGGGTGGCTCACTTTCCAATCCCTGGGGAACCGTTCTCCAAAAACCGCCAACCGGCAACCCCGCGGACATTATTAATATCCTGCCGACGGCGGCAGCGGATCGAGGCCGGACAGGCGCCTTTGGCATTCGGAGTCTACAATCAGGCGAACAAGCTCCCCTACACCATCAACGACACGTTGGATATTCAGTGGCAACCGCGTAGCGATCTATTGATCCAGGTCGGATATGTGGGCAACCTGGGCCGGCATCTGGTAGTTCCCGTGCCGTTTAACCAGTCGCAGCTTGCCAGCCCCTCGCATCCTATTGGCACTGGCCCCTTCCAACAGATTTATTCTTATGGCTACACTCTGTCCGACGAGAACTATAATCCCATCGCTCTGCCGGCCAACCCCATCACCGGGGCCGGGGCGGGACTTTACCTGAATACGTACGAGGGCGGGAACGTCGACTTGCGCGTCCCCTATATTGGATATTCCTCGCAGTCGGAGAGTTATGACGCAGCGGGGATATCGTCCTATAACGCGCTGCAAACGCATGTTGAAAAGCGGATGAGCCATGGCTTGCAGGTTGGATTTTCGTATACCTACTCTCATGCCTTGGATGAGCAGAGCGGTCTTGGACTCTTCTACAACGGCAACAATCCGCTGAATCTGCACAGTGGTTATGGGCAGTCCGACTTTGACCGCACGCATGTGTTCAACTTTAACTTTGTCTATCAACTCCCGAAATTCTCGGCGGACTCTTCCTGGCAGAGCAAGCTGACGAATGGCTGGCAAATTGAGGGGCTGGGGATTTACCAAAGCGGGCAGCCATTCAGCGTGATTGATTACACCGGGGCCGTGGGCAGTGTGTTTTACGGCGTAAACAACGCTATCACCAACCCAATCGTGCCCTTGGGGAACGGGTGCACGCCGGGGACCGCGATCACGGGCGCGAATGGGGCCACCCCGGGACTTCCGGCGCTGAATGCCAGCTGCTTTACGGTTCCACTGCTCGCACCAGGCGCCTTGGGCGGCGCAATTCCTTCCAACGACCCATTCGAAACGAATTTTACGACTGGACAACGAAATATCTTTCGCCAGTCCTGGCAGAAGCGGCTGGATGTTTCTTTCGTGAAAAACACGAAGCTAAGCGACCGTTTTGCGCTGAAATATACCTTCGATGTTTTCAATATAACGAATACGCCGAGCTTCGACATCCCGATCGATGACGTTTCGCAGAACGAGGCCTACAACAATATTCCGATGCCGGGAACTGGCACACCGGTTTTGCCCAGCGGTTGCGGAACGGCGAAAGAGACGTCGGGTTTTTACAATTGCCCCTTCGGACTTGGCAACGTGAACAAGACGATTGGCAGCGCGCGACAGATACAGATGTCGCTGAGCTTGACGTTCTAGAAAAAGACCGCGGAGCCTCCCCGATTCTGAGTGGCAATCTCGCATCGCGTGATCCGCCACTCTTTACTTTTCCGCATGCACACACCGCATCGTGCTTCTCGCAAGCACGCACACAACTACAGTATTTCGCGAAGAAAGCTTGTGCCGTGGGAGATTTTCGCGCCGAAGTTTTCGGCCACCGTTTGACCCAGGTCGGCCAGCGTTTCACGCGTTCCTAAACTAAGGCTGCGAGTCGGAGCCGTCACGAGCGCGCAGTCGCCCTTCCGCTTGCATCGTGGCGAATACGCCAGGACGGGAACATATTCGCGTGAGTGGTCGGTGGTGGGCCACCGCGTGTCGGGGTCACAACCGTGGTCTGCGGTGATCAGGAGTAAATCCGTCACAGATAGTTGCGGTAGGAATTGCGTCAGGGCCCGGTCAAATTCTTCTAACGATTTGGCAAAGCCTTCCACATCTTTGCGATGGCCGTATAGCATGTCGAAGTCGACCAGGTTGGCAAAGACTAGACCTTGCGGCCGCGTGGCTAGTGCTTCGGTTAGCTTTTGCATGCCGTCGGTATTACTCACGGTCGTCGCATAGTCCTGCAGACCTCGTCCGTTGTATATGTCGTGAATTTTACCTATGCCGTAGATTGGAACTTTTTTCCCGATCAGCACATCCATCAACATCGGTGACGGCGGCTCAACGGCATAGTCATGGCGGCGTGGCGTGCGCGTGAAATTTCCTGGCGCACCAATAAACGGACGGGCGATTACGCGCCCTACTTTATTGGGTCCGTCGAGAAGTTTGCGCGCGATCTCGCACATTTTGTAAAGTTCGGAGACGGGAATGACGCCTTCATGAGCGGCGATTTGAAAAACGCTGTCGCCGGAAGTGTAGACGATGGGGAAACCGGTACGCACGTGTTCGGCGCCGAGTTCTTTCAAAATTTCCGTTCCGGAGGCGGGTTTGTTTCCGATGGTTTTGCGGCCGATTTGGTTCTCGAATTCGGCGATAATTTCCGAGGGGAAGCCGTGCGGGTACGTTGGAAAAGCCTGCTCTAGCCAGATTCCGGCCATTTCCCAGTGGCCCGTGGTAGTGTCTTTTCCAGGCGAATGGGTAGCCGCTTTGCCGTAAGCGGCTTTGGGGCTTTTTGCCGGAATGAGATGTTCTAGCGGCGCAATGTTGGCCAGGCCCAGACCCGTTAGTGTTGGCAGATGGAGAGGACGAGATTCGGCGATATGACCCAGCGTATTGCGGCCGACGTCGCCATAATCGCAGGCATCGGGCAGCGCACCTATTCCGACGCTGTCGAGAACGATCCAGAAGATGCGCGTGAAAGGCGGCATTGTCGAGGCGGATTCACTTCGTCGGTGTTTTTTGCAGACTGCTGATTGCACTCTAACATACCGGCAGACTGGGACGTCCGCACGGTAGGCGCGTAAATACTTTCGACGCACCTGAACTTTATTCTGAAATGGCGCGTATTAGAGAGTGGGAAGGTGTGGCATGAGTGGGTATGACAGCGTAAGTCCTGGGCCCCGGCCGGGAAGGTCGCTGATGTTTCCGCTGTTGCTGATTATTGTCGGCGGACTGTTCCTGTATGCCAACTGGAAGCCGGGATTCGATCCTTGGCGGATTTTAGGGACGTACTGGCCGCTGATATTGATTTTCTTGGGATTGGGGAAGATTTGGGACAACAGCCGGGGCGGCGGGACGCAAGGCTACTCTTCGGGCTCGTCCATTGGCATGCTGGCCTTCGTGGTGGTGATAATCGTCCTGCTATGGCATGGACATGCTTTCAGACGGCACTATGAGGACTACACTCGGTCGTCGGAACACACGGCGCAGACCATCGATGTCGGTGGCGCGAAGAGCGTGCGGGCTTCGGTGGAGATGTCCTCGGGAGAAGTGACTGTCGGAGGCGACACCACAAATCTATTGGACGCTACTTTCGACGCGCCAAAGAACGCGCGACCAAAGGTGGAATACGAGCGCAGCGGCGATACCGGAGTGTTGAAGATTAGCGACGACGTGTCTGCATCACGCGTGGTTATTCCGGGCAATCACGATAGCAAATGGAATTTGCGCTTCGGCGGTAGCATTCCGCTGGATCTGAAAATTGATATCGGAGCCGGACAGGGAAACTTGAATCTGCGCGGAGTGCGGGTGACGAAGCTGGAATTGAATATCGGTGCCGGACAGGTGAACGCCGATTTGACGGGTGATCGCAAAGAGGATTTGGATGCGGACATCGAAGGCGGCGTCGGTGAAGCACAGATTCGTTTGCCCAGGAATGTGAGTGTAGTGGTGCAAGCGTCTGGCGGGATCGGAAGCGTGGATACGCATGGACTGAAGCGCGATGGCGACCGCTATGTGAACGACGCCTACGGAAAGCCCGGACCGGCAATTCACCTGAAGGTGGAAGGCGGAATTGGCCACATTGACCTGGTTCAAGAATAATCAGCGCAAAACATGAAGTTTTCCGTACTTTTGCTCTCCTCAGACGCTGTTTGCTCCCTCTGCGCGGCCCACGTATAATTAGAAGTTTAGGCAGGGTGCTTTTTGGCGCGCTGTCCGGACTTACCCTTGGCCACCAACAAAATCACACCTATCCCGGCGGAACAGGATTTGTTGCGAGTGCGCGGAGCGCGCGTACACAACTTGAAGAACGTGTCCGTCGATATTCCGCACAATGCGATTACGGTGGTCACCGGTGTTAGTGGATCGGGAAAGTCTTCGCTGGCGTTTGACACGATTTATGCCGAGGGACAGCGGAGGTATGTGGAGTCGCTGTCGGCGTATGCGCGGCAATTTTTGGAGCGCATGGAAAAGCCGGATGTAGATGAGATCAGCGGGATTGCCCCGGCGGTGGCGATCCGGCAGAAGAATTCCACGCGGAATCCGCGGTCGACAGTGGGGACGGCTACGGAGATTTACGATTATCTGCGACTGCTATTCGCCCGGTGCGGGCAGACGTTTTGCATCAAGTGCGGCACGGAGGTGAAGAAGGATAGTCCGGATGAGATCGGCACGCGGATTCTGACGCTGGCGCCGGGGCGGCGATTCTATGTGCTGTATCAGTTGCGCGTGGGTGGCACGGCGGCGACACCTATAGGGCCTCGCGTTGCCGCGGGAACTACCGTGCTGCGGCGCGCGACAAAGAAGAAAGCGGCAAGCGCAAGCTCGGCGCTGGCGGGCGATGCCTTACGCCTCGCGTTGATCGATTTGCAGAAACGCGGCTTTAACCGGATTTATCAGAACGGGCGAGTGCATGAATTTTCCACTCCGGAATCCTTGCTGGATGTGGATTTCGGCAAGCCGGCATTTGTGCTGGTGGATCGCCTGGCGGTGAATGCGGAGTCTCGGGCGCGGCTGGTGGACTCGATCGAGATTTGTTATCGCGAGGGGCAGGGCGAAGCCATTCTGGAGTTCGTGGCGGATGCGGCGGGGCCCGCGGAGCGCTTGAGTTTTAATGAGCGGTTTGAGTGCAAGAACGATGGGACGGTGTATCAGGAGCCAGAGCCGCGGCTGTTTTCGTTTAACAATCCGTTCGGGGCTTGTCCGCGGTGCCAGGGATTTGGGAACACCATTGATTTCGATTTGAACCTGGTAGTGCCGGACCAGAGCAAGACTTTGGACGAAGGCGCGATTGAACCATGGACCAAGCCGCGTTACCGCGTGCTGCTTGCGGACATGAAGAAATGGGCGCGCGGGCGCGGGATTCCGACCAACGTGCCGTGGCGGCAGCTCGCGGCCGAACAGCGGCGGCTGGTGCTCGAAGGCGATCCGGCTAACGATTTTGGCGGCGTGAAGGGTTTCTTTACTTATCTGGAGCGCAAGAAATACAAGTTGCATGTGCGGGTGTTTTTGAGCCGGTTTCGCGGATATGCGCGCTGTTTGGACTGTGGCGGAACCCGGCTGCGGGCTGAGGCGCGCGCGGTGCGCGTCGCGGGCCAAACGATTACCGATATTTGCAAGCTCACCGTCACGGAAGCGCGAGCGTTTTTTGCTTCGCTGCAGCTAACGGACGCCCAAAGAGTGATTGCGGATAAGATTCTCGAGGAAATTCGTTCAGCGGCTGCAGTTTTTAGATGAAGTGGGTCTCGAATATTTGACGCTGGATCGACTGACTTCTACGTTGTCTGGCGGGGAGTCACAGAGAATTCAGCTGGCGACTTCGCTGGGGTCGCATCTGGTCGGGGCCATGTATGTGCTGGATGAGCCGTCGATCGGTTTGCATCCGCGAGACACGCAGCGACTGATTGATATTTTGAAATCGCTGCGGGATTTGGGGAATACCGTCTTGGTCGTGGAGCACGATCCGGACGCCATTCGCGCGGCGGATTTTATTGTGGATCTGGGCCCGGGGCGGGAGAGCTCGGCGGAAAACTGCTTTTCGCGGTCCTTACGACGCGATGCTCGCGGAGCCGAAGTCGATTACCGGACGCTATTTGAACGGCGAGCTGCGCATTCCAGTGCCGCACACACGGCACAAGCCCAACGGGCAGTTTTTGCGGCTGTTTGGCGCGGCGCATGCACAATCTGCAGAATGTGGATCTGATGATTCCGCTGGGCACGCTGACGGTCGTGACGGGCGTGAGCGGGTCCGGAAAATCCACGCTGATTCATGACGTGCTCTATAAGGCGCTGGCGGCCAAACGCATGGGCGGGAGCGTGAAGGAGTTTTGCGACCGCATCGAAGGCGACGGCGCGATTCGCGAAGTGATTATTGTGGATCAGTCGCCGATCGGGCGGACACCCCGATCGAATCCGGCGACGTATCTGAAGGCTTTCGATGCGATTCGCGAAGTGTTTGCGGAAACGCCGGACGCGAAACGGCGGGTTATACCGCTGGGCATTTTTCGTTTAACGTGCCGGGCGGACGCTGCGAGACGTGCCAGGGCGATGGGACCGTAACCGTAGAGATGCAATTCCTCGCGGACGTCGAATTGATTTGCGAGGAGTGCCGCGGGACGCGGTTCAAAAACGCCGTGCTAGAAGTCAAATATCACAACAAGAATATTCATGATGTACTGGAAATGACGGTACGCGAATCGCTGGCGTTTTTCTTGAATGTGCCCAAGGTGGTTTCCAAGCTGCGGATTTTGAACGAGATTGGGCTGGGCTATTTGCGACTGGGACAGTCGGCAACAACGCTTTCCGGCGGTGAGGCCCAGCGTCTGAAGCTGGCGTCGCATTTGGCGCGCACCGAGAATGAAGGTGTCTTGTATATTCTGGATGAGCCGACGACAGGTTTGCACTTTGACGATATCGCAAAATTACTGTCGGCGTTTCGCAAATTGCTGGAGAGCGGTGCCTCGTTACTGGTGATTGAGCATAATTTGGACGTCGTGAAGTCGGCCGACTGGGTGATCGATATGGGGCCGGAAGGCGGAGCGCTGGGCGGGAAGATCATCGCCACGGGAACGCCGGAGCAGATTGCGCGAAATGCACAATCGCATACGGGCAGATTTCTGGCTCGGGTACTAAATGGGAATGGGTTGGCAAAGCGCGGGGGGAATGGGGCATCAAAACAAGAGTTGCCTGCGGTTGTAAAATCATAGTTCCCTGCCGTTGTGACTCGCACCGCAGCAGCCCTTGCTGGCTCGCCGGGCCTAGAGCGCTGGATTTGCACGCGTGAGATAAACCGGCGAGTACCGTTACAGGTCACGTGAGAGATGCGGCTCAAACCCAACATAACATTTGCGATGCGTCTGGCTTCGACTTTGTTGGGCTGGACGATTTGGTGTGCCTCGCCAGGAAACCTTGACGCGACAGCTTCGCAATCGCAAAACCCGCCGCCGGCGCGGAATTCGCAAACACGTTCGGAAAAAATTGTTAACCCCCTAAATGCGCTGCTCGATGAAGCGCAACACGACATCGACAAGAACGAGTTCGCCGCCGCGATTGAGCCGCTGCAAAAAGTGATTGCGGAAGAGCCGGGCGTCGCTTTTCCACATTTTCAGCTGGCATATGTTTTTACCGCGTTGCAGCGGACCGATGACGCGCGCGCGGAGTATGAACGGGTGATCGCAATTGATCCGAAGATGACGGCAGCGTATTTGAACTTGGGTATTTTGCTGGTGGATAAGGATCCGGCGGCAGCGGTGGCTCCACTGAAGAAGGCGGTGGAATTGACTCCATCGGAAAGCCGGCTCCGCGTTTTGCTGGGAGTGGCCCAGGAACGAAGTCAGGATTATGTGGGAGCTGTAGAGACTCTGGAGGGCGCCAACAAATTAGATCCGCGGGATACGCAGACGCTGGAGCATCTGGGCACGCTATATCTCCAGTTGAAACGCCCGGCGGAGGCGGAGTCAACATTTCGCGGCGTGCTCGAAACCAAGCCGAACGATGCGGCTGCGCTGCTGGGGTTAGCCAAGAGTCTCGATGAGCAAAATAAGCCCGGCGTAACAGAGGCTTTTCAGAACTATCTGGTGGTGCAGCCCGCGGACCAAGCGGCTCGCGGGCGGCTGTTGCATTTATTGATTGACGAGAAGAAATACGACCTGGCGCTGGCGGAAATCAATCTGGCGGATACGGTCCACGGCGCCACCAGCGAATCTTTGCGCGAGCGCGCCGATATCCTGGTGGCGCAGAAGAAATGGGACGATGCGATCGCCGCGCTCCGAAAGGCCGAGGAGCTTGAGCCGAAGGATGCGCAATTGCATGGCGGTCTGGGGCGGCTGATGATGCAGAAACGGGACTTTGCCTCAGCGGAGAAAGAATTGAAGATCGCACTCTCACTCGATAGTGCGAATCTGACATATCTGAAAGATTTGAGTTCGACCTATTACCTGGGCGGAAATTATGCCGCCGCCCTGGCGGTGATGGACGAGATCGCCAAGCGGGAGAAGCCCGGTGCGTTTACGTTTTTCATTCGCGGACTTTGTTACGATAAGCTGAACCAGCCGAAGCCAGCCTTGGCGGCGTATCAGACCTTCTTGGCGATGACGACGGAGAAGAATACGGACCAGGTATGGCAGGCCACGGAACGCAGCAAGGTTTTGCAGCGCATGCTAGACGGGAAAAAATAGACGCGGGTTATGGAGTTCGTCTTGCGACTACAACGCTTATCGGGACTTGTCCGCGCGAGCGATCGATTCGCGTCAGCGGGATTTGTTGCTACGTTGAAGGAGCAATAAGTTCTGTTCGGCTTGGACATGGTGAGTCCTGACGTGGGAACCGACCGCTCATTTCTTGTGACCTTCGTGATGTCGCTGGGAATGATCTCGGTTATGTCGTTGGTAACCGCAACTCTGCTTGCTGCTGGTGCGGAGGCACAATCGCTGACGGAAATACAACAGAAATTCGACCGTGAGGAAAACTCAGTGCGCAAGGCCAAGTTGATCGAGAAGTTGGGAGATGCACAGTTCGATGCACTGCATGCCGCGGAGAAAGCGGAAGACTATAATACGGTGGGAGTGACCCTGGAGAAGTATCGCGATAACGTCCGCGTGGCGCTGGCGGGTTTAAAGGTGGAACATCCCGACGCGGAGCGGAGATCCAACGGCTACCGGCAGCTGCAGATTCATGTCCACCATGGCGTTCGCGAGGTGGAAGAAGCGCTGCGCTCCGTGCCCGACGAGTTTAAACCGCCGCTGCAATTGGTCCGGGCGGATTTGATCGCCATGGACGATGAATTATTACAATTGCTGTTTCCCAAGCGGCCCGAGACAAAACCAGAGGCAAAGCCTGAAGCGCAGCCCGGTACCAAACCCAGTACCAATCCCGGTTCGACGGGAGTTCAGCAATGAGAAGTTCCGTTTTCAAGATTGCCGCAAGATTTATCGGCGCAGCAGCGCTGGTCTTGTTGCTGACGCGGGTTTTGCCCGCGAAGCAGCTGACCCAGAAGGATTATCTTTCTTCGTTGGAAGCCGACAAAATTCGCGATGCGGAAACGATCAACGAAAAAGTGAGCCTGTATCTGACCTTCGCGGAAGACCGCTTGAAGAAATTCCAGTACGAACTGGCGCACCCGGCGTTGGCGCGCCACGAAGAGATGCTGAATGGATTGATGAATGGCTACCAGAGTTGCGTGGACGATGCCGCGGACCTTCTGCAAGAAGGCATGGAAAAGCAGCAGAATATCCGCACAGGCGTGGATTTGATGGCGTCGAAAACTAAGGGATTTCTGGACATCTTGCACAAAATCCAAACCGACGGGACCCAGCAGGAAGTTTACAAAGACAACCTGGACGATGCAATTGAAGGCACCACCGACGCCATGAACGAAGCAGAGAAAGACAAGAAAAAAGTGGCGGCGCCTCCAGTGCGGCGGAAGAATTAGGGAGCGGGCGCGAACGATGACCATGGGACGCTTCAGCTCGATGGTTCCCGGCGGCAGTGCGCTTTTTCAGCGGGCGTTTACCAGGCTCGGATGTGAGGGACGGCCGCCGCGCTTCCGTGTGGAATTTTATCCGTACACTTCCCTTTCGATGACCATTCGGCGGCGCAACGATCTGGTGATTGTGCGGCTTTCGGATTTGTTGCAACGTGCCCCGCTGGCCGTGCTGGAATCTGGCGCGGCCTTGATACTGTCGCGGCTGTACCGGCGACGCGGGCATAAGCATTTATTCGAGGCCTACCTCGAATATGCCCGCTCGGATCGCACCCGGAACCGGATCACGCGTATGCGGCGCGGCCGGGTTCGCCTCGGGTCTGCCGGGCCGCAGGGCAAGCATTTTGATCTGCATAAGTTGTTTGACGATCTGAATGCGCAATATTTTGGCGGGGAGCTGCAGCGGCCGCACATTGGCTGGAGTACCCGCGCATGGCGGCGGCAGTTTGGCTGCTTCGATCCGGGCCCAAATCAAATCTTGCTCAACCGACGGATGGACCGACCAACCGTGCCGCAATTTGCCGTCGAGTACGTTTTGTATCACGAGATGCTACACGTCAAGCATCCGACGCGCCGGTCGGGATGCACATTGTTATCGCATTCGCCCGAGTTTCGCGCGGAAGAGAAGAGGTTCACGGAGTTTGCGCGGGCGCGCAAAGTTTTGGATGGCTTGGCCCGGTGAGGATGGGCATCCGAACGCCAAGATAGGTGTAAACGCGAGGTGGGCGCTACGACTAGTTGCCAGAGGCGGGTTGGCCGCCGGGTGAATAGTAGCCATTGCGGGTACGGGCTACCAGTTTGCCGCGGCCGCGAGGTGGAATGACATCGACCTGCACGGAGCGATAGCTGCCATCGCGCCGTTCGTTCGACGGGTAGTAGCCCAAGGTGTATTGGTTGCGAATGTCGTGCGCCACTTGTTCGCAGATAGCGTGCACATCTTCGACGTTTTCTGGGAAAAACGCCAATCCGCCGGACGCCTGGGCAATCTGCATCAGGGCTTTCTTGGCTTTGCTCTTGGATTTCTTGGTTTCCTCGCCCAGCAGGCCAATCGTGTAAATCACAACGTTGGTGCGCTGGATTTCGCGAATGGTTTTTTCCAGCGAATTGCGGCTGGTGTTGTCTTCGCCATCGGTAACGATCAATAGGACTTTCTTATCCTTGCTAGCTTTTTTCAGGTGGTCGAGCGAGCCAATGATGGCGTCGTAGAGCGCGGTACTCCCGCGCGAATCGATGCGCTCAAGGGCTTCTTTCAATTCCGGGATGCTGTTGGTGAAATCCTTGTCCAGGTCTAGATAGAAATCGTCGTTGAAATTTACGACGAAAGCTTCATCATCGCGATTGCTGCTCTGCACCAAAGTTATCGCCGCTTCATTCACGCGCGGGCGTTTTTCGCGCATGCTGCCGCTGTTGTCGATAACCAGACCCATGCTGACGGGTATGTCCTCGCGCTTGAAAACAGAAAGTTTTTGCTCAACCTTGTCTTCGAAGACGCGGAAATTTTCTTCTTTGAGTCCTTCAGCAAATCGCCCGCGATCGTCCAATACCGTGGTGTGCAAGACCACCAGGTTGACGCTGACGGAAATCGGCGCTCCAGCCCCGGAACTTTGGCCGGGAGGAGGTGGCGGCGGAGAAGGAAAGGGATTTTGCGCAAACGCGACGGCCGCAACGCCAAGCAGCAAAGCACCGAGGCCAAGCATTGCCGCGCGTTTCGGGCGCGAAAAAAAGCCCACAGAAATGCTAGTGGCTCGGGGCGTAGTAGCCGGTCTTGTTGTAAACCGTGAGCGGAGGAAGTCCGCGAGGCGGCCGCAACTTGATCTTAACTTTGCGCCAACGCGCGTCGTGCGCCTTGTTACTCGGATGATATCCCAGGACATATTGATTGCGCAGCTCCATGCCGATCTTGGAAGCGATATCCGGCAGATCTTCCAGTCTTTCCACCGGGAAAACGCGGCCACCGGTCAGCTCCGTGACTTCGCTGAGTAAGGATGGGCCGTTCCCTTCCTCCTGCGTGCGATTGCGATATCCGATCGGATCGAAAATGCCGATGGCGTAAAGCTGCGTATCGGCTTCTTTCACCAGACGTTTGACGTCGCTTTCAGTGTACCTACTATGATTATCTCCCCCGTCCGACAGGATGAGCAAGGCCCGCTTGGCGTTGTGTGCACTACGCATCTCGCTGAGCCCCAAATAAATGGCATCCAGCAAAGCGGTGCGGCCTTTGGGGGCTGTCAAAAGCATGCGGCTCTGCAGGTCTTCAACGCTATTCGTAAATGAACTGGTAAGTTCAGCGCGCTCGTTGAAGCTCACCAGAAAAAATTCGTCCGCCGGATTAGCGGTCTTGAAAAACTGGATGGCGGCCTCGCGAGCCTTGGCGGCCTTGTTGGCCATGCTGCCGCTGTAATCGAAGATCACGCCGATGGAGATGGGCACGTCCTCCGAGGAAAAGCTGACCACCTCCTGCTCGACGTTATCCTCGAAAATACGGAAGTTGTCGGGGTCAAGACCGGTGACCAGCCGGTTGAACGGGTCCGTAACCGTGGCGTTGATGAGCGCGAGGTCCACACTCATCTTGACGCCCTTGTGCGAGTCGACGACCACACCGGGTGTGTTTTTGCGAACGTCGTCGGTGGGCTTGCCGGCATCCTTCGTCGTGCTCGCGGCGCTGGGTGAAGTCTCCTTCGGCGTGTCACGCGCAATGACGGCCTGCGGTTGGTCGTCACCCGTGGGCGACTGAGACATGGCCGAAGGAATGGCGTTCGCCGAAAAAGCCACCGTCACGGCGAATAACAAGCAAACAAACCACAGGATAGCGACCGGGTGAATTGCAGGACGAAAGGAGAAGTCAAACCACCGGGACAATTTCCCGGTAGAAAAGTTCACTAGACGCTTCACGGAGCCCCCCTACGTTCCCGACTGCGGGGAACGGCCGCACGGGTAGGACTGCGACAAATTCTACCACTCGCGGCACCGAAGACAAGTCGAATCCATCGCGAGTCGGGGGAACGGGACATCTGCGTGTCTCTGGCGACCGCGCCGGCTCGATTCAGCCGGCTGACTCGGCTGTCTTGGGCCATGATAGCATCGCCAAAGTGCTGTGGCGACGAACGGCAGAGATTTCCTTCAACAAACGGGGTTTCGCGAAAGCCACAGAAAGCAGGAATGTTAGAGCACCATGGATCAAGAGGACAAACCAGTGGAACGCGGCAAGGAAGTGGTGGTGGTAATACCCGCGCGATACGGCTCGACCCGGCTGCCAGGCAAGCCGCTTGTGTCGCTAGGTGGCAAGTCGATGGTTCAGCGGGTGTACGAGCGCGCACGCTTGGCGAAGACCGTGCATCGCGTGATCGTGGCCACCGACGACGAACGCATCGTGAAGGCCGTAGAAGAATTTGGCGGCGAAGCGCGCATGACGCGCCCGGACCATCGCACAGGAACGGAGCGGGTGGCCGAGGTGGCTGCACACGTCGACGGCGATGTCTTCGTGAATGTGCAGGGGGATGAACCCCTGCTAGATCCCGCGGCGGTGGATACCGCTGTTGGCGCACTGCTCGAGGAGCCTGCCGCGCCAATCGCCACGGTGGCCACGTTGATCAAGAACGCCGCGGACATCATGGACCCAAATGTGGTGAAGACGGTCTTGGATTTTGACGACAACGCCCTCTATTTCTCGCGTGCCCCGATTCCCTGGGTTCGTGATGCGGCCGGGAAAATTCGCGTGCGGCATTTGAAACATCTCGGGCTGTATGTCTTTCAAAGAGACGTTTTGCTGGAATATCCGACTTTGCCGCAAGGCGAACTGGAGCGTATCGAGCAGCTCGAACAATTGCGGTGGATGGAGAACGGCTGGAAGATTCGCGTGGCAGAAGTGGAGCACGATGCCGTAAGTGTGGACGTTCCCGCGGATGTCCAGCGCGTAGAGAAATTTTTACAAGAGGCAGAGCGCAAACCGGTTTGAAAAAGCAAACCGCCCGGTGGGTCTCTGCCGGGCGGTTTTTGCTGATTGCACAAGCTCCAAATCGACCCACTAGCCAGGGCGCACCCAACAGGCGATGCTCCTGTGTCTTATTGTTGAAGGGTCAATGGGCCAAGAACCACCCGGTTTTTGTCGATGCCTACGATGATGAAACTGGTGTCGCTGATCGCGTAGGCGCGGAAGTCAGCCGGCGAAGGGTGCGAATTGGTGGTGCCGAGCGTGAAGGTGTTGCCTGCAGTTCCACCCCCGGTGCCGTTGCCCTTTAGCAAGAACGTCCCAGCGAATGACTGGTTGAGTTGCGGTGCCGCGGCGCCGAATTGCACGAAGTCGACGTCGCCATTGGTCAGCGCCCCTCCGCCACTCGGGAAGGTAAATGTCCCCGCGAAGTCTTCCTCGCTGCCGCCATCGGCGTTGGAGTTGATGCCTGTCCAGTTGAACGCGTAGCTCCCGGCAAGCGTGCGTGTTAGAAAGATTGCTCGCGGTTTGCGCGTTCAGCGTACCGTTCGCAACGACGTTGCCGCTAGTGTCCAGGATGAATCCTTGCGCTCCGCTAGCGAGATAGAAAACAAAGCTGAACACGTCGCCCGTGTTTTTATCGGTCAAGGTCAGAGTTCCTCGACCGTCGCCACTTGGGTCAATCGTGTAGGTAAAGGCCGAGACCGCACTGTTGCTTGCCGGGAACACCGTCGGACCGTTGGTGCCAATATTTTGGTCCAGCGCCACGTTTGAAATGTTGCCGCTGCCATCCGCCGTGTAACGGCCCACGCGCGTTAGCGAACCAGTATTGGCGGCGCCGCCCTCGGCCAGCACGAAGCTGCCGGGAAATTGGCTCACGTTAATCGGCACGCTGGATTGCGCGGTGGCTGTTCCTGACGTGGCTTTCACAGCGTCCGTCTCAACGAATTGCAGGTGGCTGCCGTCGATAACATAGAACTCAAACGTCAGGTTGAATAATGCGCCGCCTATGTTGGTATTCAGCTGGAACTGTCCGCGTCCAAATTCCGCGCCAAAGGTCGGATCAAAAGTGATGGTTCCAGCACTGATCGGTTGCGGCCCGGAAGGCGCGGCGCCATCGTTGTCGTCCAGCGTGCCGCCGGTGATCCCGCTTGCTCCGTTTGTGGTGAAGGCGCCGACAATGGATTCCGGGGCACCCACGTTCAGAGCTAGATCGACTCCGGAGGTATTAAATGCGTAAGAAGGCGCGAAATTCGTGGTGATGTTTTGCAATTGGAAAGTTCCACTCATGGTGGCAGAGTCGTCCGTTTCGATCATCACGCCACCGGACGTAGACGTCAGAACGAGGGTGAATTGAAACACATCGACCGTGCCCGGAACGGTTGGGTCGTTGTGCGCCAGGGTCAAAGTACCTTTGCCATTGGAAGGCATGGTGTAGACCGAGGCTGGCGCGGCAAGAAACTGAAAGGCTTCGACCGTGCCCGCATCATTGACATCTTCAATAGCCGCGGAGATGTTGCCCTGTCCGTCGGCCTGGAAGCTGCCAATGCGGAAGATCGGATTGAAGTTCACGTCCTGGCCGACCATGGAAAATGCATACGTGCCATTGACGCTTGCTAGCGAGTAGAGACCGCTCGGCGGCGGAATCGGCGGCGGATTGCCCCCACCACACGCTGCGGTGATTCCGGCGATGACCAGCGTCGCCAAAAGAAATATTTGCGTGATTGCAGTCTTGTGATTGGCGTTAAGCATTGCGTTCCTCATTGCGCCATTCCTTGCGCCCTTCCTTGAATTGCTCATCGCGCACCTGCCGCAGATTGGCCGCTGCTGTTGCGTGGCGTCACCAGGAGTGGAATGCCGTTCTTGGACCGCAGCGTGACGGATAGAGATCCCTTTTGAATCACACGCGCAGCGTAGAAAGTGCCATCGCCAAGGGGAAGATTTTCTCCAACGATCGTGACGGAGTCGCCTGGCTCCAGCGAAAGATGATTCGCCGTAAGCAGGTGCGCGTTGCCGAGGTGGACGTCAACCACACCCGAGGAGGTTCGCAGTTCAACGTGGGCGCCCGCAGGAGGCGTCGCGGACGCTGCCGTGTATGTCACAACTGTTCCTCGCAAGTTGCTTTCGCGTGCGACGGAATATTCGTTTTCGCGAGTTGTTGTCTTCAGCTGCTGCTGAGCAAGAGCCGCCGTGGAACAGCACAGCGCTGCGGCCGCAAATAGATTGGCGATTCTTATGAACATGTTTTTCTTCGTTCCCCTTTTTGTAAAGATGCACTCTTCAGACTAGAACGCTCGACGAACTGTCGCGCATGCTCGCTCCGTCGGAACGATCCGGGCGAGATGGGCGCCTCATACTGGCCCCGGAAAAGGGCCGCCGCCATCCGCGCTCGCGGAGCAGGCTCAATTAAGATGTCGGCGATTGCCAAACAGTTTTCTTTGAGACCGCAAAACTGTGTGCAATCTACAAACCACGGCTGGAGAGTACCGATTCCGCCGCGAGCCTCTCCGCTCGTATAAACACCAGTGGTAGAAAAATGTTTCGGGGATTTGCTGGCGTGACATTGGTCGCGATTTGGTTCCGTGCGGTCCAACTTGCTGTCATCTAATTCTGGTGCCATCTAATTTTATGTTTGATAACAGCAGACTGTTGCATTTGACACTCTTGCGCGCCTTATCCATACTTATGTGTACGTCACTCCCGCGGAGGTTTAACAGTCCGGCGCATTGGTTTGATAGGTGCGCGGGCTTCACGGATGGCGCCAAAATATATATTTGTTACCGGCGGTGTGGTTTCTTCTCTCGGCAAGGGCGTTGCTGCCTCCTCTATCGGTTGTCTCCTCGAAAGTCGCGGACTTAAAGTCACCCTACAGAAATGCGATCCGTATCTGAATGTGGACCCCGGCACCATGAGTCCTTTTCAGCACGGCGAAGTATTCGTCACCGAGGATGGCGCGGAAACCGACCTCGACCTCGGCCACTACGAGCGCTTCACGCACGCGAATCTGACGCGCGCCAATAACTGGACCACCGGCCGCATTTACGAAACGATTCTGACCAAGGAGCGCCGCGGCGATTACCTGGGCAAGACCGTGCAGGTGATTCCGCACGTCACCGACGAAATCAAGGCCACCATCAAAAAAGTCTCCGATGGCGTCGATGTAGTGATCGTGGAAATCGGCGGTACTGTCGGCGATATCGAGTCCCTGCCCTTCCTCGAGGCCATCCGGCAGATGCGTTTGGAACTGGGCGCGGAGAACACGCTCTTCGTACATGTCACGCTGGTGCCTTACATTGCCGCCGCCGGCGAACAAAAGACCAAGCCCACGCAGCACAGCGTAAAAGAGATGCTAGGCCTGGGCATTCAGCCGGATATCCTGCTATGCCGCAGCGACCGCCACATTCCCGAAGAGCTCAAGAAAAAAATCGCCATGTTCTGCAACATCGCCGACGCGTGCGTAATCTCCATGGAAGACGTGGACACCATTTACGCCGTCCCCGTGGAGTTGAACCGCGAGGGTCTGGATTTGCAGATTCTGCGATTGCTGCATTTGGAAGCGCGTCCACAAAATTTCGCGCCCTGGCTCGAGTTGGTGGACCGCCTGCACAATCCGCTAGGTGAAGTGCGCATCGCCGTGGTCGGGAAATACGTGCAGCTCGAAGACGCCTACAAAAGCTTGCGCGAAGCGCTGCTGCACGGCGGCCTGGCGCATCACTACAAAACGGTTCTCGAATGGATCGAGGCCGAAGAAATCACTTCGCCGGAGCAGGCCGCGGAACGTTTGCGCGGCTACGACGGAATCCTGGTGCCCGGCGGATTCGGCAAACGCGGCATTCAGGGCATGGTCCACACCATTCAGTACGCGCGAGAACATCGCGTGCCCTTTTTTGGAATTTGCCTGGGCATGCAGTGCGCCACCATCGAGTATGCGCGCGACGTAGCGTGCCTGCCGGATGCCGACAGCACCGAGTTCGATCCGCAAACGCCGCATCGCGTGATTTACAAGTTGCGCGAACTGCTGGGCGTGGACGAAATGGGCGGCACCATGCGCCTCGGCGCGTGGCCGTGCAAGCTGGAGCCCGGCTCGTTCGCGCACAAGGCTTACGGCAAGACCGAAATCAGCGAGCGCCATCGCCACCGCTACGAATTCAATCGCGAGTACGAAAAGCAGTTGGTCGCCGCCGGCTTGAAGATCACCGGACGTACGCCTGACGAGAATTACGTGGAAATTGTGGAGGCGCCGGACCACCCGTGGTTCCTCGGCTGCCAGTTCCATCCCGAATTCAAATCCAAGCCGCTGGAGCCGCATCCGCTGTTCCGTGCCTTCATCGGCGCGGCGCTGGAACATCAGAAAAAAAACACCGACCCACTAGCGCAACAACCGAAACCCATCGCAACGCCGTAGCCGAACCGCAACTCGCCTCCGGCGTGGACCAGGAACGCACGACGGCCGTTCGTGCCGTTCCCCACGCCGCCGCCTAATCGTAATCCTCGCGCCGCCTTTGTGGCCTCGCCCTTCTTCTCTGTGAACTCCGCGCAGTCTGCGTTTAATCCCCTCAACCCGCCGTCCACGTACGCTAGGCCTTGGCCAACGATATGCTATCTTCGATAGTCGAAAATGAATCCCACTCGCGAACTCACTCTCGGATACTTACGGCTCGGTGGCAGCAAGCCGCTCTTCCTGATCGCCGGCCCCTGCGTAATCGAAACCGAATCCCACGCGCGCAAGATGGCCGAATCTGTCGCAAAAATCGCCGCCGATGCAGGCATCCCCTACATTTTCAAAGCCTCCTTCGATAAAGCCAATCGCACTTCCGTGAAAGCCTTCCGCGGACCGGGCTTGCGCGAAGGTCTGCGGATCCTGGGAAAAATCAAAACCGATTTAAATCTCCCGATCCTTACCGACATTCACGATGTGTCGCAAGCCGCCCCCGCGGGAGAAGTCTGCGACGTTCTGCAAATCCCCGCATTTCTAGCGCGCCAAACCGATCTAGTCGTGGCCGCCGGAAAAACGGGACGAATTGTAAATGTAAAGAAGCCGCAATTCGTTGCCCCTGCGGACATGGGCAACGTTATAGAAAAACTAATCTCCACCGGCACGGAAAAAATAATCCTCACCGAGCGCGGCACCTCTTTCGGCTACAACAATCTGGTAGTCGACATGCGCAGCTTCGCCATCCTGAAAGCTTTCGGCTTCCCGGTGGTTTTTGACGCCACGCATTCCGTGCAACTCCCCGGCGGTCAAGGCAACGCCAGTGGAGGCCAGCCAGAATTCATCGAAACCCTGGCCCTCGCGGCGGTAGCCGCTGGCGTTGACGGCGTTTTCCTGGAAACCCACGACAATCCGACGGCGGCGCTCTCCGATGGCGCAAACGCGCTCCCGTTAAATCAACTGGCCGGATTGCTCACGCGCTTAAAAGAGCTCTCGGAACTGGTAAGGAAGTGGCACGCATGAGTCTTGAGACCGCCAGACGCGTCCTGCGCATAGAAGCCCGCGCCATTGAAGAAGTCATGGCCCGCCTCGACGGCGCATTCGACCGCGCCGTGGATTTGCTTCTGGCGTGCAGAGGCCGCGTGGTCGTCACCGGGATGGGCAAGTCGGGGCTGGTGGCGCGGAAAATTTCCGCGACGCTTTCAAGCACCGGCACGCCATCATTTTTTTTGCATCCTGCGGAGGCCGCGCACGGAGATTTGGGAATGTTGGCGCGCGGCGATGCGATGCTCGGCGTTTCGTACGGCGGAGAAACGGACGAAATCGTGGCACTGCTCGAAGCGCTGCGGCGGCTCGAAATGCCGTTGGTGACGTTGACGCGGTAAACCGAAATCGACGCTGGGAGAAGCCAGCGCAGTCGTATTGAATGTGAGCGTGACCGAAGAAGCGTGTTCGCTGAATCTGGCGCCCACAGCCAGCACCACCGTGGCGATGGCCGTCGGCGATGCGCTGGCCGTTTCGCTGCTGGAGCGGCGCGGCTTTCGGCCGGACGATTTTGCGGCGCTGCATCCTGGCGGGCGGCTCGGCAAAAAATTATTGCGCGTGGAGCACTTGATGCACAAAGGCACGGCTCTTCCGCGCGTCGACGAAACCGCCGCGATGCCCGATGTATTTCACGAGATGAGCGCAAAACAATTGGGCATGACCACCGTGACTTCCGCCGATGGCCGCCTAGCCGGCATTCTGACGGACGGCGATTTGCGCCGCCTGATGGAAAAACACCGCGGCGCAGCGTTGGAGTTGACCGCTGGCGCAGCTATGACGAGGAATCCTCAGACGATCGCCGTGCATACCCTGGCAAGCGAAGCGCTGAATCTCATGGAGAAGCGCCGCATCACCAGCGTGGTGGTCACGGATGAAGGCGGCATTCCCCTCGGCGTCGTGCACCTGCACGACCTGTGGACCCTGCAACTAATTTAGACCGATCGAAACTGATCTATACGGCCGTCGACGATCCCGAGAGATTGTCATTCTGAGCGAAGCGAAGAATCTGCTTTCTTTTCACAACGGCACTGCCGCAAACATGATTCGCGGCAGTGCCCATCTCCGCTATTTCCTAGCCTTCATGGCCTTCATGATGAAGTCCATGATCTCCGGTTTGATGGAGTACGCGCTCTTGGTTGCCGCCGGCCAGTTGCCTTGATCCGCATACAAAGCATTCAAACCCTGCTGGATCTGCGGATCGCCGCCGGTGAATTCGCCGACCAGTTTTTCCCATCGGGCAACGAGTTCCTGCGCTTTCGCGCCGGCCGGATCCTCGCCGAGCGCGGCTTCCACGTCGGCAAACAGCGCGCTCCATTCCCTGCTGACTCTCTCCTGCAGCTCCGGCGACCACAAGCTCTTGCGGGCTTCCACTTTCTCTTGCGCCTCCGGACTGTAATACTTCTTGGTCCAATCCGTGCTGTTTTGCATTTCAATCTCCTGAACGATGTATTTGAGCAGGTTCCAGTCGGGCTCTCGCCGCGAAGCAAAGTGCTGCTGGGCGTTCTTGATCGCCGCAACCGCGCGATCCAACTGCCTGCGCTTCTCTGCCAAAACAACTTGCTGGCATTGCAACGCTTGCGCCAACTCGGTGTCCGCTTCGAGCAGTCCGCGAATCTGCTTCAAAGGCATACCGAGAAATTTCAGAACCACGATCTGTTCCAGGCGCCCGAAATCGCATTGACTGTACAGGCGATAGCCGCTGCGCGAACGCTGCTTGGGTTTCAGCAAGCCGAGCTTGTCGTAGTGATGCAGCGCGCGAACGGTGACGCCCGCAAGTTTGGCGAACTCCCGGGCCTTGAACAGCTCCTTCGATTCCGAAGTCACCACAACCTCCTGAGCACAGCGTCGGGCCTGACGTAACGTCAGGGTCAAGCCTTTTTTTGGAGTGCGGCGGCTTGACGCCGCTTTGCGGTACCATCCGCGCCCAGACCGCACACGCAACCGCGAAATCAACTTCCGCGTAGCGCATGCTACACTCTGCTTCTTGCCTTCGTGGGAATTTTTCTCGTCAGGAGAAACCTGTGCCGCCCCGATCACCGAAAATCTCAGCCCAACTCAAGAAGCGCGCGAAACAAATCAAAGTTGTACTGATGGACGTCGATGGAACCATCACCACCGGCAGGTCATTCTGCTCTCCATGCCGGACGGCTCGGCCTGGAAATCAAGATGTTCGATGCTCATGACGGCCAAGGCATGACCCTGGCGCACACCGCAGGCATGCGCACCGGCGTCATTACCGGACGCGAGAGCGCTGCGCTGCGCCGCCGATGCAAAGAGATGGGCATCGAGTTTGTCTACGAAAAGCAACCGCAGAAAATTCCCGCGTACGAAGAGATTCTGGCGAAGGCCGGCGTGCCGGAGTCCGCGGTGGCGTACCTCGGCGACGATCTGCCAGATTTGACGGTGATGCGGCGCGTGGGATTGGCAGTGGCCGTGGGCGACGCCGTGGCCGACGTAAAAAACGCCGCGCACTACATCACAAAAACAGTGGGTGGCAAAGGCGCATTGCGCGAACTCGTCGAATTGATCCTGAAGTCCCAAGGCGATTTGGGAAGAGATGATCGATAAAGCCCGCGCGAGTTGCAGTAGCCTTGTAGTGGCGGGTCTTCAGACCCGTGTTTTCGTAGTGGCGAATCCTCTAGATTCGCAGCGGCCCTGTGGCGGACGCTTCAGGCTGCGCATCTCGTTAGCCGCTTACTACCTCTCACTTCGATTCCGGCGCGCGCGATAGCGGCAATTCGCCCACTCGGGTCGATAATACTTGCCAAATACAACGCTCTAACACAAGGAATCCACGATGGTGCATGCATGGCACGATGTATCTCCCGGCAATGAACTCCCGCGGGATTTTCAGGCGGTGATCGAGATTCCGCTGGGCTCGAATGTGAAATACGAGCTAGATAAAGCCACCGGGTTGCTGAAAGTAGACCGCATCATTCACTCGGCGGTTTTCTATCCCGCGAACTATGGATTTATTCCGCAGACCTATGCGGAAGATAACGATCCTCTTGGATGTGCTGGTGTTGTGTCAGGAGCCGGTGCAGCCCTTGGCGTTGATCAAGGCACGCGCGATCGGGCTGATGACTATGATCGATTCCGGCGCCAGCGACGACAAAGTGATTGCCGTGGCCACAAACGATCCCGAATTCAGCGATTATCTGGAGGCACGCGATTTGCCGCCGCATCGTTTGCTGGTGTTGCGCAGATTTTTCCAAGATTACAAGCAGCTGGAAGGCAAACAGGTGCAGGTGGAAGAGATTCGCCCGGCGTATGCCGCGCTGGCGGTGATCGAAAAATCGCTGGCAAATTATCAGCATACATCGCGAGCGGCTGATGAACAACGGTGGAAAGTAGCGAACCGCGGACGCAGCGGCGTAGTACATAAATATTATTCCGACTGCCGAAGTCCACGTGTCAGATTGCTGGTGGAAAACTCGATGAATCTTTTTTGGAAATGGGCGATTGGCATCGTTCTGGTGCTGCTGGTAGCCGTGTTCGTGGGACTTTCGCTGATGGCCGGCAGCCCGAAAGATGCGTACGGCATGGTGCGCTACGCCTTGCCGCACATGCATCGCGGAAATTTGAAGGTTGGCGATGACGCGCCCGATGCCAAACTCGTGGCGCTTGACGGCACAGATCATTTTCATATTCGCGAACGCACCGGCGGAAGCCGCTGGTGCTGGTGTTTGGGAGTTTTACCTGACCGCCCTTTCGTCGCCAGGTCGGCGACATCGCTGCGATCTACAACGACTACAAAGATCATGCGGACTTTCTGACCATTTATGTGCGCGAAGCGCATCCCACCGATGAGTGGCAGATGAAGTCCAACGTGAAAGATGATGTGTGTTACGCGCAGCCGAAGAATCTGGAGCAGCGCGTGTTCATCGCCAACGATTTTATCAAGCGCTATAAATATCCCGTGCCATTCGGCATCGACGATATGAGCTAACGCCGCGGAAGGCGCGTACTCCGCGTGGCCCGAGCGGCTGTATGTGATCGACGAAAACGGGAACATCGCGTACAAGGGCGGAAACGGCCCCTTCAAGTACGATCCCAAAGAAGTGCGCAGCTGGCTCGCCGCTCGCTACGGTGAAGTGAAGCATGAAGACGCGAAACCCGCGGACGGCAAGCGGGAGACAGCAAGCCCGGAGAGACGCAAAGCCGGCGGACACTGCGCCGGAGTCGCCAGGCCGCTGCGAAACCGGCCGATCCGGCGGTGAAAGCCAGCTGAGTCCGCTCCGAAGACCTAGCGTCACGAAAGTTAGGGTTACAATTGGCGGCAGCTATTTTGCGCAGCGAGCTGACGCTTGAAGAAATCAAAACCTCCGAAACATAAAATCCACAAATAATGACGTACAGCGCGTTGGCCTGGCGCGCGCTTTGTCCAAGATGGGCTATTGCTCGCGGTCAGAAGCGGCGGAATTGGTGCGCCTGGGACGGGTGCGGCTGAATGGTTCGCTGACCAAGAATCCCGGAAGCGCCGGTGCGCCTTGGAAAAGATCGCGTCGAAGTCGACGGCAAGAAGGTCGAGCCTGGCGCGAAAATTTATTTTGTGTTGAACAAACCGCGCGGCGTGGTTACCACGGCTGCGGATGAGCACGGTCGCGATACGGTGTATTCCCTGCTGCCGCCGGATGCGCCTTGGGTTGGTCCGGTGGGCCGGCTGGATAAAGCCAGCGAGGGAATGTTGTTGCTGACCAACGATTCGGAGTGGGCCGCGCGAGTTACGGCGCCGGAGACTCATTTGGCGAAGATTTATCATGTGCAGATTTCCGTGGTCGCGGACGCGGAATTGACCGGCGCGATGGAGTCGGGCGTTGCCGCGAAAGATGGCGAAATTTTGCGCGTTTTGCGCGCGGAGATTTTGCGCAGCGGCGAGAAGAATAGCTGGATTGAGAGTTACGCTCGACGAAGGCAAGAATCGGCATATCCGGCGCATGTTTGAAGCGCGTGGCATTGAAGTGTTGCGGTTGATTCGGGTGGCGATTGGTCCGTTGGCGCTGGCGGATTTGGCGAAAGGGCAATGCCGCCTCTTGGCGCCGACGGAGAAAGTTGGCGATCGATTTGGCGATGCAGTAGGGCAGCATGCAGTACCCGTTCGGGGGAGAAAATATTAAAATCAAGACGCGAGACAGAAAACCAGAAGCGTCTTACGCAGAGCGCGCCGAGAAAGAGAAAAACGATCCGCCGAAGCGCTGCGATGCTTCCAGATTGCGTTCGCAGCGGCGCACAGACTGGAGTCCGTGCCACCAAAACGTCAGCCTAGGGATTCTGAGGTTACGCCTTGTTTTTGTTCCAGTTCGGCCCAGCGGGTGTAGAGGTGTTCTACTTTTTGTTGGGCTTGTTCCAGTTCGAGGGCTGCGGCGTGCAGGCGCGGGCCGTCGCTCATGATGGCTGGGTTCTTCCATGGCTAGGCGCTTGCGTTCGAGTTCTTCTTCCGCGGCGGCGATGTTTTCTTCCATTTTTTCCAGTTCGCGGTTTTCGGTGTACGAGAGCTTTTTTTTTGTGGAGTTTTGCAGCGGCGAGCGGATTCCGTGACGCCGGATTTTTCTACATTGTTCGCGCGCGGCATGGGCAACGGCTTGGATTTTGCCGGACGCTGCCAATCTTCCCATTGCGAATAGTCTGCGAAACGTTCAGCGCCGCCGCGGCCGTCGAGACCGAGGACCACCGTGGAAACACGGTCCAGCATGTAGCGATCGTGGGTCACCAGAACCAGCGCGCCGGGATATTCGAGTAAACTTTCCTCCAAGATTTCCAGCGTTGGAATATCCAGATCGTTGGTCGGTTCGTCCAGCAGCAGGACGTCGGCCGGCTGCAGCATCAGTTGCGCGATCAGGACGCGGGCGCGTTCGCCGCCGGACATTCGGCCTACTGGGCGATTCAGATCTTCGCCGGTGAAGAGGAATCGCGCGGCCCAGCTGGCTACGTGGATTACGTTTCCCTGATAGATTACCGCGTCGCTGTCTGGCGCCAGCGCGCGGCGCAGCGAGAGCGTGGGATCGAGTTCGCGATTCTGGTCGAAGTAAACCAGGCGCAGCGGCTCGGCGCGTTTTACGGTTCCGTGGCTTGGCTCGATTTCTCCGAGAAGCAAACGGAGTAGCGTGGTCTTGCCGCTGCCGTTCGGTCCGACCAAACCGACGCGCATGCCGCTGGTGATATCGAAATGAATGTTGTGGAACAGTTCGCGTCCGGCGATGGAGTAGGAAAGATGTTTTACGCCGATAAGTTGCTTGGATTTGCGATTGGAGGCGGTGAAATCGATGCGCGCGCTGGTGACCTGGCTGCGCGAACGCATGCCCGCGAGTTCACCGATCATTTCGTGAGCGGTGTCGATGCGAGCTTTGGATTTGGTGGTGCGCGCTTTGGGGCCGCGACGCAGCCAGTCGATTTCGGTGTGCACGCGATTTTCCAGCGCGTCTTGCCGCTGTTGTTGCGCGTGGAGATAGGCTTCCTTGGCTTCAAGGAAAGTGCTGTAGTTCCCTTCCACGCGCAACGAACCATCGGGATACATGCGATTTAGTTCGACCATGGTGGTGGCGATATTTTCGAGGAAATAGCGGTCGTGGCTGACGACGACGCAGGCGAAATTGGCGTTGATCAATAACGCTTCGAGCCACTTGATGCCGGCCAAATCGAGATGATTGGTGGGCTCGTCCAGCAATAGAATTTCCGGGTGCTGGACCAGAGCTTCGGCGATGGCCAGGCGTTTGCGCCAACCGCCGGAGAGCGACGGCGGCTTCAGCTTCCAGGTCTAGGAAACCAGCGCGGCCCATAATTTCTGCGATGCGGCCCAAGCCGCTCCGACTGCGAGCGTTTCCGAGCGGTCGAGGGCCTGTTCGAGCACCTGGCGGATGGTGTCTCCGGGCGCGTAGGTGGACATTTGGGCGACAAAACTTATGCGGGTGCGCTTGCGAATGGCTACGTCGCCGGCATCCGGCAGTACGCGGCCGAAAAGCATTTCCAGGAGGGTGGATTTGCCGGAGCCGTTGGGGCCGACCAGGCCGATGCGCTCGCCTTCAGAGACGGTGAAGGACAAATTCTGGAACAGCGGCGAGACGCCGAACCTTTTCGCTAAACCTTGCGCAGCAATCAACGGGGGCACGGAAGCGGTAGTCTCCTGAAATAATTACATTGTAAGAATACCAGTTGGCGCGGCCGGGAGCACGGGAGGGGACAGGCAAACCCTGAGTATTCTCTGGGATCCCCTTAGGCTTTCTTGAAAGGATGTGAAAACAAAGGGACTTAAAGTACCTTTGTTTTCACATCCTTCTGCAAGTGTTCATTCTAATTGAGTTACAGACGGTTTATGTTATCCAGATGGTTATCCTATTCGTGATGCGAACACATGGAGATTCGGGACTACGGAACAAAAAAACGCCGCCTTGAAAAGGCGGCCGCTACAAAAAGAATGGGTTGGGCGGGGCTTAGCGACACTTCTCTACCGAACGATAATACTAAAATGATGATGCTATTGTCAATACATATTGTGGGTACTAGGAGCAAAATTAAATCCTTGCTCGCAACCGGCAGCAATCAGTCGTGTTTCGCTGCGATAGGTACGGGTTCGGACACGGCAAGCGGTGCGACGTCAGGAACCGGCGTGGCGGCCTCGTCCAGGGCGGAACGCATGGCCTGGCTGAGGGTTTTGAGGCTGCAAGGCTTCTGGAGCATGATGGCGCTTTTATTGGTGTGCGCTACCAAAGGGACGACTTCCGGCATATATCCAGTAGTAAAAATGACCGGGACTTCGGGGCGCAGGGCGGAGATCTGCTTGAAAGCGCCGGGGCCGTCGAGTTCAGGCATAGCGACGTCCAGCACAAGGAGTTTGATGCGGTCGGCGTTGGACTTGAAGAGTTGCACGGCTTCGCGGCCGTTGTGTGCGGGAATGACGTTATAGCCCAAGTCTCGGAGCATGGCTTCGGCGGACTGCAAGAGGCCGTCGTGATCGTCGGCGAGCAGGATCAGCTCCGAGCCTCTGCGCAATCCCACGGTACTTTTTTCTTCGGCGGCGTCCGGAGTTCCCTCGCAGCGCGGAAAATAGAGACGAAATGCCGTGCCTTTGCCGAGTTCACTGTAGACGTAGATGAATCCGCCGTGCTGTTTAACGACGCCGTAGACGGTGGCAAGGCCCAGACCAGTCCCACGACCCATTTCCTTGGTGGTGAAAAACGGCTCAAAGATACGTTCGAGCGTGGCTTTGTCCATACCAGTGCCGGTATCGGAAACCGCGAGTAATACATATTCTCCCGCTTTGGCTTCGGGATGGAGGCGGAGCTGTTCCGGCCCGATATCGGCGTTTTGCGCTTCGATCAGGAGTCTGCCACCATCGGGCATGGCGTCGCGCGCGTTGAGCGCTAGATTCATCAAGACTTGTTCGATTTGCGCGGGGTCGGCCATGATCACGCGCAAGTCGCGCCCGGGAATCACGCGGATTTCAACGCGGTCGCCGATGAGCTTGTACAACAGATTGGTGACATCTTCGACCGAGGAATTGAGATCAAGTTTGCGCGGTTGCAGAATCTGACGCCGGGCGAACGCCAGGATTTGGGCGGTCAATCTGGCAGCGCGATGGGCTTGATCGGTAATTTTTTGAAAACGATCATTGAGGCGTGTGCCGGACGGGCACTCTTCCAGTCCCATTTCCGCCCAGCCGAGAATAGCCCCCAAAATATTATTGAAATCGTGGGCAATACCGCCGGCGAGCCGGCCGATGGCTTCGAACTTCTGCAGTTGGTGAACTTGTTGCTCGAGACGCTTGCGGTCGCAGCGCTCGGCGCCTTCGCGAATCTCACGCTCGACAGCGGGGCGAAGACGCTGCAGGTGGCCCTTCATAAGATAGTCTTGTGCGCCGCGGCGCAGGGCAGCAACGGCAGTGGCTTCATCCATGGTGCCGGAGACAAAAATGAAGGGCAGATCGGCTCTGCGAGCGCGAACAATTTCGAGGGCTTCGAGTCCGGAAAAGCCGGGCATGCTGTGATCGGAAATGACTAAGTCCCACTCGCCAGTCTCGAGGGCAGCTAGCAAGGTGGCGGCGGAGTGCACGCGGCGGCAGTGGAGGTCAAAACCGCCCTTGGATAACTCACGCCCGAGCAACAAGGCGTCTTCTTCTGAGTCCTCGACGAAAATGACACGCAGTGGTTTGCCCATCTAGGTATTCCTGACGATCGCGGATTCATTCAAAACCAGCCAGTAGAAGCCGAGTTGTACGGCGGCCTTTAGAAACTGTTCAAAGTCCACGGGTTTGCGCACGTAGCTATTGGCACCCTGCAAATAGCCCTGGGTGCGGTCCTTTTCTTCGTCCGAGGAAGAGAGGATGACGACCGGAACGAGGCAAGTACGTTCGTCGGCGCGAATGCGGCGAAGAACGGAGAGACCATCGAGTTTAGGAAGATTCAGGTCAAGCAAGATGACGTGAGGAAGCGGATTCGGTTCGCTGCCGGCAAATGGACCTTCAGAGAATAGATAGTTCACGGCTTCGACGCCATCGCGGACGACGATGATTTCGTTGGCGACGTCACTTTTTTTGAGAGCGCGGACGGTGAGGGCTTCGTCGTCGGGATTGTCTTCGACAAGGAGGATGCGTTTGTGTTTCATGGCGTGGCTCCGGGGGGATCGCTTTGCGGAAGGGTAAAGTAGAAAGTTGCGCCGTGGTCCACGGCGCTTTCGGCCCAGATGCGGCCGCCGTGGCGTCTGACAACACGCTGGGCGGTGGCCAAACCCATGCCGGTGCCGGGAAATTCCGAGGTGGCATGCAAGCGCTGAAAGGCGCCGAAAAGGCGGTCAGCGTAGGCAGGATCGAACCCTGCGCCGTCGTCCCTTACAAAAAATGCCGAGGCTCCATTGCTCTCAATCTTGCCGAATTCGATGGAGGCATCGGCACGGCGAGAGGTGAACTTCCAAGCATTGTTCAGAAGGTTTTCGATGGCCAGGCGGATGAGCTGGGAATCACCCATAGCAGAGACGTCGGGTTGAATTTTCCAGACGACGTGGCGTTCCGGCTGGGTGCCTTGCAATTCCCTGGCAGCGTCAGTGACGATGACGCTGAGGTCAAAAGTCTGCGGGTTGAGCTGCGAGCGGGTGACGCGAGAGAGATTCAGGAGATCGTCGATCAGCAAGCCCATACGCTGGGCAGCGGTGCGGATGCGCTGCAGATGACTCTTGCCACCTTCGTCGAGTTTGTCGCCGCAATCTTCGAGCAGCGCGAGACTGAAGCCGTCGATGGTGCGGAGCGGCGCGCGGAGGTCGTGGGATATGGAGTAACTAAAGGATTCGAGCTCGTTGTTGGCGTTGGTCAGATCCCTGGTGCGTTCCGCCACGCGGGATTCCAGCGAGGCATTCAGCGCGCGAATTTGCTCTTCCGCGTGCTTTTGCTCGGTGATGTCGATATTGACGGCCTTCTGGGCCAGAGCAAGAGTTTCGCGAGTTTGCCGCAGGGCCTCGTTGGCATCGCGCAGGTCGGTGGTCCGTTGCGTAACACGGGATTCCAGGTCGGCGTGGGACTTGACCCACTCGCTGAGATCTGGCGCACGCAGCATCTGAGGAATGGTGTCTAGGAGGACCACTACGGTGCCCACGGAGGCCACGGCGGTAAAAGCTTTCATGACAGCGGCGAGCCAATATTGCGCGTGCCAGAGATTCCAGAATTCCATGAGATGCGCGGTACCGCAGGCGAAGATGAAGGTGGCGAACAGCAAGAACAGTGAACGGAAAGGGATATCGCGGCGCTTGTACACGAAGCACACTAAGAGCGTCGGAATAAGAAAGTACGCCGCGGCAAGCAATAAATCACAGACCGCATTCAGTCCGACGAGGAAGGCACTCCAGGCGTAGCAAAAGGTCTGAGGTTGAAATCCACCGGAACTGAATAATTGCCCGAAGGAGCCCATGCTTCCCTTTCCTGCACCGGTTGCGGACGCGAGACGGCAAAAACGTGCGCGACCGTGCTTTGGCTATCGATAGGGAGAGGGCCTTTCGCGAAAATCACTGACAATGACTGCGCCGCAATTGGAGACACAACTAGAAGGGAGCTTCATTTTCGCTTACTGACGGACGAAGTCAAGGAGGGTGGTTTGTTTTGCGGCGTGGGAGTCAACCGGTAAGGGGTGGGCATTCGTGCTATGGTTGGCCCAGGTGAAAAAAGTAGCCGCGAAGGCAGAGTTTTCCGCGCAAGACCCGCCGTTTCCGCGCTGATGTGTGATGCATTCCATGGAACATAAATTTGACGCTATCGTGGTCGGAGCTGGTGCTGCAGGACTGCTTTGCGCCATCGAAGCGGGGAAACGCGGGCGCCGCGTGGCTGTGCTGGAGCACGCGGAACGCGTCGGCAAGAAAATCCTGATCTCGGGGGGCGGGAGATGCAATTTTACGAACCTGCACTGCCGACCGGAGGATTTTATTTCGGCGAATGCGCATTTTGCGAAGTCCGCGCTGGCACGATACACGCCGGCTGATTTCATCGCGCTGGTGGAAAAGCACGCGATTCCCTACCACGAAAAAACACTGGGACAGCTTTTCTGCGACCGCGCCGCCAGCGACATTACGGGGATGCTGGAGCAGGAATGCCGCGACGCTGGAGTGAAGATTTTCTTGCACAGCGCTTGCAAAGAAGTCCGGCGTGGGGCGGAATTTGTGGTGCGCGCCGGCGATGCGGAGTTTTCTGCGCCGGCGCTGGTGGTGGCTGCGGGCGGACTTTCGATTCCGAAGATGGGGGCTACGGCGGTTGGTTATGAGATTGCGCGGCAGTTTGGTCTGAAGATCGTGGAGACGCGGCCGGGGCTGGTGCCGCTGGTTTTTGGCGCCAAGGATCACCAGGATTATTGCGATTTGGCGGGGGTTTCGGCGGACGTGATTGTTCGGCTGGATGACGATGGCGGCGAACGAAAGCGGTTTTCCGGCAAGGGAGCGCCAAAGGGCGTGGAGTTTCGCGAAAAGATGTTGATTACGCACCGCGGGCTGAGCGGGCCGGCGATTTTGCAGATATCTTCCTACTGGAATGAATCCAGGACGACTACGCGTGGGGCGGAAGATTTTGGCGCCATACGGATCGATCTGGCGCCCGAGCGCAATGTCATCGGTAAAGTGCTGGAGACGGAGTTTCGCAGCATGACGGCACTGCGTAATGCATTTCAGGGGATTTTGCCGAAGCGATTTGCCACACGCTGGCTGGACTTGCACGAACCGCCGACGTGGACAAATGTGGCGCTGGAAGAGTTCGAGCGGCAAGTACATGGATGGCGAGTGACACCGGCGGAGACGGAAGGATATGACAAAGCGGAAGTCACCGCCGGGGGCGTGGATACGGACGAGCTGTCCAGCAAGACCATGGAGAGCAAGAAAGTGCCGGGGCTTTATTTCATTGGCGAAGTTGTGGACGTTACGGGGCATCTGGGCGGATTTAATTTTCAGTGGGCTTGGGCGTCGGGAGCGGCGGCGGGGCGAGCGCTTTAGGATTGACCAGACAACTGTAACCAGGCGATTGCGTCTAGGCGATTGCGTCCGGGCAACTGCAACACAGGCGCGAATCGTGCCCTTGCGCTAGACTGAGGCAGTCGAAAGGTTTTGCGGGACCAAACCATGGCCATTGACGATCCACTTCTTGTTGATTATTCGGCACCGCGCGACGTTCCCCCAAAGCAGCAACGCAGCTTGATGGGCTGGATTCTTGGCTTGCTCGCGGGAGCAGTGCTGACGGTTATTTTGCTAGGCGCAGGGTTGTGGATGGCCACCGGCTACGGGCTTTATCATTTGGTTTCCGCGCTCCACAGCGGGCGAACGCAGATCAATGTGGATCAGCCGACAGTGGTGCGTCAGATCCAACAATTGCAGCGACTGGAGACGGTGAGCTACACGATGGACAAGATTATTTCCGGCGAGCACGAGAATGCGTATTTGCCGAAGTTTCTGGCGGGCGACCGGCTGCTGCTGGTGGTGCACGGGGAGGTCGTGGCGGGTATCGACCTTGCGACGTTGCAACCAGGAGATGTGCAGGTGCAAGGGCAGAAGGTCTCGATCCAGCTGCCGGCCGCGGTGATTTTCAGCACGCGCATCGATAATGCGCAGACGCGGGTGTATTCGCGCGATACCGGACTGTTTTCTTCGCCGGACCCCAACCTGGAGAGTGAAGTTCGTGAAGAGGCGGAACGGCAGTTGCAGCAAGCGGCGCTGGCGGATGGCATTCTGAAGAAAGCCTCCGACAACGCCCGGAGTACGATTTCAGGGATGCTGCAGGGATTTGGGTTTCGCGAAGTGGAAGTGAGGTGAGGGTGCGCACCTGAAGGCGTCAAGTCCTTCACGCGAAGCGCCCAGGGTAAACCGCCGCACTCCAAAAACGCACACAGGATTGCCTGTGCCACGTTCTTTCCCTATAATTCAAGGTCCTTTGACAGACCGGACGCATTCCACCGAAAGCAGCACTGGCGAGGAGCAATACCCGATCGCCGTAATCACGGATGAAGAAACCGCGTTTCCGGAAATTCGCCGGGCGCTCGGCCCGGTCTTCCACACCGTGCTGGCCAGTAACGAATCCGAAATCAAAGAGCTGATGGACGATGCGCAGTTGCGCGCGATTCTCTTTGATCTGGACAGCATTGGCGCGGGCGCCAGCGATGGCATCGACGTGTTGCGAGAGATGCGCCAGTTGCGCGAGGACTTGGTGTTGGTGGCCATTACCCGCGCCACCGACCGCGGAGTCTCGATCAAGGCCAGCCGCGCCGGGGCGGACGAATTCTTCCTGGCGCCGCTAAATTTCCCAGAAATGCAAATCGTGCTCTCTCGCGCCATTCAGAAGCGCGCCATGGAAATCGAAGGCCGGCGCATGGTGGAGCATATCGAGAATAAGTCCGCGTTTTGCGGGCTGATCGGTGGCAGCCCCGCGATGCAGAAGGTTTATCAGGCGGTGCTCTCGGTCGCCGATAGCAACAGCAGCGTGGTGCTACGTGGAGAAAGCGGCACCGGCAAGGAGTTGATCGCGCAGGCGATCGTGCAATCCGGCGCGCGCAGCGACAAGCCGTATATAGCTTTGAATTGCTCGGCGCTGCCGGAGGGCTTGATTGAGTCCGAACTATTCGGTTATGAGAAGGGCGCGTTCACCGGGGCGGATAGCGCCCGGCCAGGCTTGATTGAATCCGCGCAGGGCGGGACGCTGTTTCTGGACGAGATCACCACGCTGAATCAGGGGCTGCAGAGCAAGTTACTGCGCGTGCTGCAAGAGCACGTCGTGCAGCGGCTAGGCGGGCGGACGGCCAAGAAGATCGATTTTCGGTTGATTACCGCGACGAACGAGGATCTGGAGGATTTGGTTAAGAAGGGGCGCTTCCGCGAAGACCTCTATTACCGCATCAACGTGGTGCCCATCGCCATTCCGCCGCTGCGCGAGCGTGAGGGCGATATCGCGGTGCTGGTGGACCATTTCCTGCGCGTCTACTGCGCCTCGGCGAAGAAAGCGCTGAAAAGCATGCAGCCCGCAGTCATGGAGATACTCGAAGATTATTCCTGGCCGGGAAACGTGCGCGAACTGGAAAATATCGTGCAGCGGCTGGTGGTGATGAACGACGGCGCAGTGATCACCGCGGAACAACTGCCGCAGACGCTACTGTATTCGAGTACCGCGAGCCAGGAGGCCATCCTGATCCCGGAAGATGGCGTGGATTTCGATGCGGAGATGCAGCGCATCGAGGTGGCGTACCTAAGCGCGGCGCTGCGGCGCACGGGCGGCAAGAAATCGGCGGCCGCGGAGCTACTGCAGGTGGACGGTCAGCGCATGAAGTATCTGTGCCGGAAGCACAAGCTGTAAGGAGGTTAAAAATTAACTCTGGCATCTAGACTTTTTGACCGGTGAGGCGACTTCGCTTCCCTGGCCGGCGGGTGGCTGGACGCTCGGCTGGCCCAAGTCGTTGATTACGATTCGGCCGTGACGCGGTGTGGCGATCCCAACAGACTGGTAAGCTTCGTGCAACGCAGGCAGCTGACTGCAGGAGTTAAATTTAAAATAGATTTGAGGAGACCTCCGATGTCCGTTCAGAAAAAGTCTCTGATTAGCGCGACGAAAAGCAGTGAGAAAGCCACTGGAAAGTCTGGAGTCAAGGGAACAAAAATCACCTCTCTGAAGGTGTTTAAGGGCTCACAGGTGAACCTGAAGGGCAGGAAATAGCCGCAGCGCTCCCCGGGGTTATGCGCACCTGACGCGCAGAAACATTTGCCAGTGCGCCGTTCGGCTGATAGAGAGATGACCGCGAAGAAGGCCGCCCCAGAGGCGGCCTTTTTTGTTTTGCGAGCAGGCCTGGGCCGCGCATTTTGTTAAGAAATCGGTTAAAAATCGACCGATCAGCAGTTAATTTTTAACCTGTTCCTGGATATTTCACCCTGCCCGATCGGGCAGGCTGTCCGCACTGTTCCGCAAGTCGTTGATTTCATTGCCAAACGAAGATCTCCCGAAAGGCGTCAGAGTTTGGCACGCGTCCTGCAAAGGTATAAGGCGTACGGGAAATAAAATAAAATTTTAGATTCTGAGGAGCCCTCGAAATGTCGATCCAAAAAAAGTCTCTTATCAGCGCCCTGAAGACCACCAAAAAAGCCAATGTCGCCAGCGCGCCAGCAGTTGAGGCGGGCAAGTCCATGACCTCGATGAAGAAACCAGCACACGTAGCCTCAATGAAAAAGCCCGCGCACGTAGCCTCGATGAAAAAGCCAGCACACGTGAGCTCGATGAAGAAGCCGGCGCACATCTCCAGCTTCAAAAAGCTTCATACTAACGTTGAGTAGTTGTCTGTAAGCGTTATCGGAGAGCAAATCGGCCAAAGTGCCGGTGCACCGTTTGATGAAGAGATGACTGCAAAGAAGGCCGCCCCAGAGGCGGCCTTCTTTGCTTTGCGGTAGCCTTGGGGTCGCGCATTGGCAAGAAATCGGTTAAAAATTGACCGATCAGCGGTAAATTTTTGACCCCACCTTGGATTTTCACCCTGCCCGGAAGGCCAGCTCGCGTACTCGATGACGTAAGTCGTTGATTTCATTGCTAAACGACGAACCACCGAAAGGCGTCAGAGTTTGGCACGCGTCCTGCAAAGGTATAAAGCGTACGGGGAATAAAATAAAATTTTAGATTCTGAGGAGCCCTCGAAATGTCGATCCAGAAAAAGTCCCTCATCAGCGCCCTGAAGACCACTAAGAAAGCGAACGTCGCCAGCGCGCCAGCAGGTGAAGCGGGCAAGTCCATGACCTCGATGAAAAAGCCCCAGCATGTGGCCTCGATGAAGAAGCCTCAGCCCACGTGGCCTCGATGAAAAAGCCGGGGCATGTACCTCGATGAAGAAGCCGGCACACGTAGCCAATATGGTGACCAGAAAATGGGGTTAAGGACTATCGGGGCGCAAACGCGCCAAAGATAGAAAGCAACCGCAAAAAGATGGCCGCCTGGGGGCGGCCATCTTTTTTTCACCAGACCTTCCGCGCAACAAAGTGCGAGATTCCCTCCCAGCAGAGCCCCGCAATACTGATCCGCTCGCCGTAAATTCGCGCCAATCCGGTCATGCCCGGTTTCAACCGCCCATCGGGATTGTTGAGCACCAGATCAACCAGATAGAAATTGGGAGGATTCAGCCCTTTCAATTTATTTGCCTCATTGAACGAAGGGTCCAGCTCCCAGGGGGCTTGGGTAATGGACTGGGCTTTGGCATCGTGTATCGCGAAGAAGCCGTCGATCTGCACGCGGGCTGCGGCGCCCACATGGCATTTGTACAAGTCATACTCGGAAACGTAGATCCGGGCCCGCATCTGGCTCAAATCCGCCACGTCTAGCAGTTCCGAACCTGCGCGAACGTAAGAGCCCAGTTGATCTCCGACCCGAGGGGTCAGCACGGTGCCGGAAATCGGACTTACTACCTCCAAATTCGCGGCCGCTTTCTGCAACTCGCCGCGCTCGGTGCGCGAGCGCTCGCGGTCCACGGCCGTGGCGCCCACGTCGCCGTAGCGCAAGACCGCCTCGGTGGCTCGTTTCGTGGCCAGTGCGTAAGTCGGCATCCGCGCGGGAAACCTGGGATTGCAGCGGCAGGTTGCGCAATTGCATCAGTGGGGCGCCCATGGAGACGTGCTGACCTTCCGCAGCGTACACGGCGTCAACCATGCCCGGCACCTCGGCACGCACCTTTGCCTGGTGCACCGGCTCCAGCACAAAGCGGCCCTGTACGGAGTCATGCCACAGAGGGAGAAACAGCAATACCACCACGATTGCCACAGCACCGATCTGGCGCGGGAGCGTAAACCACGCCCGAATGCGGTCTTTCTTATCTAAATAGACGAATTTCATAAAGTTCACCAAGAGGCGGATGCGCGAGCGAAAGATCAGGTACGCCGTACCCAATTCTGGAATGAACGACCATTGAGGATCAAAATTGCGAAACACGTTGCCGACGAAACTTGCCACGACATACATCACCGTGTAGCTATAGGCGCCGGAGAGCAACGCGTACACCGTAAAACCCAGACGGCGACGCTTCGGCACATATGGCACTTCCACTGGCAACCGCCAAATGTGACGTTTAACCCACGCCGCGACGTACGCGGTCGAGTCCTCCTTCAGCTCCGAGATACCGAGAATCTCGCATAGCATGTGGTAGCCGTCCAGCTTGATCAACGGGTTCCAATTGACCAGCAGCGAAGTAATTCCCGTCAGCAGCATCAGGAAGTACGCGCCGTCGTGTATGGCGGTGTTCGGCGGCGTGCCCCACCAGATAGGCGTGGCGATGGCACAAATCATCAGTTCAACCCAAATGCCGGCCAGTGAGATGACCAGTCGCTGGTAGCGCGTGCCCTTCACCGCGCCTTCCGTGGTATCGGTGAAAAACGCCGGCGTCAGGTAGATCAGAGCGAAACCCATGGCGGGTACGCGGCCGCCATAGTGCTTGCAGGCGTGCGCGTGAGCAAATTCGTGAGCAAAAACGACGAACATCCCCAGTGCATATAGAACCACGATGTCGCCCCAGGTTTTGGCCCTGAAACTATAGAACTCTATGGTGTCGCGCCCGATTTCCGGCCAGTGCACGATGGTCAAACCGGTGGCAAACCCGAAGGCCAGAAGAGTCAGAATCGTGAACCACGGCGTGTAAATCCAGGAGGTCCATCCGTAAAGGCGAGTAAGAAACTTGTCCGGGTTGAAAGCTGGGAACAAGATCATGGAAGGGTCCGCATAGCGGCCCTTCACTTTCAGCTTCTTTTGCCGTTCTTCGCTGCTCTGCTGCATCAGCAGAATATTTTTTTCCTGCGCCGTTTTATACCAGAAGCCGTTACTTTCCAGCTCCCCTGCGAACTCGCGGACCTGATCGGCATCGTACTGGTCTCGATTTTCGGCGGAATACAATTCGGCGATCTCTTCATAGCTGCGCTTGCCATCGAACAGCTGGATCAACTTCCAATTTTTTTCGGGAAACCAATACATCAGTCCGGAGCTTGGCGTGTACACTCGCATCATGATCTGGCCGTCTTCGAAGTGTTCCCTAAACGTCATCCCCGGGTCAGGGCGCGGGTAGCGCTGCGCCAGCGTCCGCGCGGGAATCTCGGGCAGCGCCACGTTGAGGGCTTGGTTGAGGTTCATCGGCTTATCAGTGCGGTGGCTCGAGGCGCACGCTGGCGGTCATGCCGGGCCGCAGTTCGCCCCGTGGGCCTTGCAATTCCACCAGTACGTCGACGGTACCGCTGGAAGGGTCAACGACAGGGCTAACTTCCTTGATTCTCGCCGTGTGTGTTTCCTGCGGCACGTCCGGCGAAGTGAGCGGAAGCGTTTGCCCGATCTTTACCCGGCCCAGAAACTTTTCCGGCAGCGTAAAACGCAACAGCAAAGGCGCTTCTTCGGTTACCCAGAACAAGCGTTCGCCACGCGCCACCGATTGCCCTTCGTGCGCATAACGGCGCGCCACCAGGCAATCGAAGGGAGCGAGAATGCGATTTTTTTCCATTTCCAGTTCGAGAGAGCGCTCTTCCTGGCGCGCGTTGTTCAGCAGTTCGGTTACGCGCTTGATGTCCCACCCCTCCGATTCGGCCTTGTATTTCGCGTGCTCGAGCTGCTCCTCGGGAATGAGCCCCTCTTTCCAAGCTTTTTGCGCGCGCACATAATCGGACTTAATCACTTCGGCTTCGGCCTGCCAATTCTTTAGGTCGTTCTCGATGCTGCGTGTTTTGGCGCGCGCGGCTTCGAGGTTGGCGTTCACCTGGCGGTCGTCGAGTTGCGCCAAAAGATGTTCCCGCTTTCACGCGCGTGCCGGCTTCAACGTAAATTTTAGAGACTACGCCTTCGCGTTGCGCGGTCAGGTCGACTTGCTGCTCGACGATTAAGGGCCCGGAGGCGGTAAAACCCTGTCGGCCAGCGCGGCTGGTGGAGGCGCGGCTGCGGCAGGAGCGGCGATGGGCGGAGCCGTCGGACGCAGCGACGGCGAAGTATCGGACTTCGCATCGCCGCAACCGGCGATCAAGCCCCGCCGTCACCGCCAGACCCAGCATATGTTTTGCCATCAAAGTTCTCCACGCCGCATCTACCGATCCGAACCTTACTACCAACCGAACCAGGACCACAGGTGCGAGTAAATCCAAATCACCGGCCGCCGAAAAATCACGTAGCCGGCTGGATGATACCCGGCCACGCTCACTTTTCCGAGGCCTTCCATTCCGGAACGAATCGCGCCCTCGGCATTCGGCAAGAGCACGCGTGCGAAGAACACGCGGGTTTCGTGCTCCGTCTCACCCTTGGGGCTTACCACCAAGACGTCGCCGTGAAAGGTTCGCATGGCGTAGCTGTTCAGCTTGATCACCGCGGCTTGTCCCGCGCGCAACATGCCCGCGTCGGCATCATCCACGGCCACGTCCACCACCGCGCGACTGGTGTCCATCACTTCGGCGAAGGTGTCGCCATACTGCAACCGGCGACCCACCAAATTCTCCATATGCGGAGTGGCAATCACGCCGTCGATCGGGGCACGCAGCTGCGTCTTATCTAGGAGATTCTTGGCCCGCTCGACTTCGCCCTTCCAATAGTCGGCCTGCACGCGCTCCATGCCGGCTTCGCTCGTGTCATTGCCGGCCAGCGAATGATTCACGTGCAGCAGCGCGGTCTGATATCTGGCTTCCGCGCCAGCAAGCGCGGACCGGTAGTCCCAGGCATTCAGCTCCGCGAGCACTTGACCTTGCTTCACGCTCTCGCCTTCGCGCACGTACACGGCGCCCACCACGCCCTCGATCTCCGGCTGCACCTGTGCGCGGCGTACCGGCGCCACCACGGCGTCGCCATCGACGCGCAAGGGCAGCGGAACGATGGCCAAAAAAATAATCGCGGCGGCCGTCATCGTCAAAATAAAAGCGCGGCGCTTCTTCTCCATGGCCATAAACTTACGCTTGCGTTCGAGAACCGGCTCCAGGACGGAGATGAACGGTACTTCTTTGTACATCTGGGCGTTGCGCAGCGCCACGGTGGCCTGGCCGGCGAGCACCTGTAGAATCTCGATATGCGCCGGTGAGAAGAAAATCCGGGTCATCGCTTTCGAGCGCCAGCATGCCCACGCGCCCGGTATCGTCCCCCAGCGGCATGGCGTAAAAGGCCCGTACACCGCTTTCCGCGAAATATTTTGCAAACTTCGCGCGCGTCTCCTCGCGGGGCGCATCGACGACGTCGCCATGCTGGCGCACGTTGATGATTTCTTCCGACAGCGCTGCCCACTGCAGAATGCTGTTCAGCGGTGCAATATCCTCGGCATCCGGGTTCAGCTGCAGCTTTCCCGTAACGGCGCTGAGCTTGAAACGGCCGCGCTGCGCCAAGCGATGGCCGCGCGTTGATACGGAATCACCGCTTGCGGAGCGTCCACAATGGTTTGCAGCATGCGTTCCAAGTTGAGCGTGGAAGTGATTTCGTGGCTAACGGTCACCAGCGTTTCGAGAATCTCTACCTTGCGTTCGGCGAGCAACAGGCTGGCGTTGTGCAGCGCGGTCGAAGCCGTATCTGCCAGGCTTCCCAGCGCAAACAGATCGTCGTCATCCAGCAACGTCCCGTCCAGCTTGTTCACCGCCTCGATCACGCCGACCAGGGAACCCTTATCCATGATTGGCGCAAGGATCAGCGAAACGATGCGGCCTTCGGTAATCGACCCATTGCGCGTAACCAGGCGCTCATCCTCAGGGTCATTGACCAGCAGCGGTTCCCCGTTGTCCGATACCACTCCCGCCAAGCCCTCGCCCGCTTTCTCGGAGCTTTTCTCCAGCATGGTGGGATCAAAGCCCGACTGATGCGTGAGCTCCACGGACTCGTCCGGTTGCAGCAGCCAGATATTTACCGCCTGGCACTCCATCACCTCGCGTATTTTTGAGCCGATGATGGGCAACAGCTCATCCATCTCCAGCGTTGAGGAGAAAATCTTTTCCATGTCGTAGAGTTGTGTTACGCGATTGATGGAAGCGAGCGTGTCGTCGCGTTCCACTTCGTAATTCTGGGCCGCCACGAGGGCCACGGTGGTGACGCGCGCCAGGGGCTCCAGCGCGGATATCTCTTCTTCGGAAAGATCCTGATCAAAGCTGAGTATCTCGATCGCGCCCATCAGCTCCTCGCCATTCGCAAGAGGCAGATAGGCCAGCGTGCGCACCGTGCGGCGGATATCCACGTGCGCGTATTCCTCGCGCGGCAAATCCGGCCCGGAAAATAGCAGTGCGGTTCTCTCGGAGAATAGTTGCCCCAGCGTTCCCGTCTCCGCGGGAATCGCCGCCGCGTGTACCGACCCTTCGCCGGCGGTGGCCGCCGGTCGCCACACGGGGCTCTCTTCTTCCATCCCCAGCGTATATATGTTAACGGCGGTTCCAGGCAGGAGGTGCGCGACGATTCGCGCGGTGCTGCGCGCTCGTGACGCGAGTCCCTGATCCGCCAGCAATCGGACCGCTACATCGCCTATGTCGATCTTCAAATCGCAGCCCTGGCCTACCAGAAATACGCGACGAGGTGAGCACGCCGGGGACAGAACGCTGGTAAAGCCACCCTCTTCTATTGCATATTAGCTGTGCAATCTTTTTAAGTTGTGCGGGACTTTAGCAGACGTACCTACGACTGTCAACGCGCCCCGCTGGCGAACTTTGCCATTCACCGGCGGCCGACAAGGGAGCAACTCTTGGAAATCGAAGTTCGTACGCAAGGCCAGGTCAAGGTCATCAAGCTGCGCGGGAAATTGAATAACGGGCCCCCACTGGACCAACTGAACGCCACCTTCACGGATTTATTTGCCGCCGGCGATTCCCGCTTCGTCTTGGACCTGGCGGAAATGCCCATGATCGATTCCAGCGGTATCGGACTGCTCGTGCGCTATTACACCACGGCCAAGCAACATGGCGGCGCCGTCAAGCTGCTGAATCCCTCAAAATTCACCATTCAAACATTAAAACTGGTACGCATGCTCAATCTGTTTGAGGTATTCGAGGATCCCCAGGTCGCGGTCGCTTCGTTCGACTAGCCTGAGTCTTAACGCGACGCAACGGGATCGCCACAGAAATAAAAAACCGCAACCGGGATGCACTCTCCGGTTGCGGTCTGACTACCTAGATTCGAAAAATATATTCTACGAAAGTCGCTCTACAGCAGACGCTTGGCCGCGATACCGAGCGGCAATAGCATCATACCCAACAGCAGCAAAGACGAAGGCTCCGGCGCGGTAACCTTGCCGATCGTCAGCGTGTACGATCCGCCGGAATCGTCCGACAGGCTCACACCACCAGGCGGCGTCGGCGAGAACGTCGGGTTTTCTTCGGTTCCGCCGTACAGCTGAGCAGCGCTATTTAGTGAAAAATCATCATCCACGGAGCTGGAGAACGCTGCAAACCCCGGACCGAAACTATCACTGTAAAACGTAAGAAAATCGGCGGATGCTTTGCCGTTAATCTTCAGGTCGATCGGTGTGATGTTAAAGCCGTTACCCGTAGATCGAAAAAACTCGGCGTCGGGCTGCTTGAGAGTTCGAACGTGGCATCCGTCGGGCCCGTCAAATTGAAGAACAGCAGTGGCGCAGGGTCAGCCTTGGCTGCGCCGACACCCAAGAACAGCAGCGCAGCGCACGGTAAGAACAGTCTAGAGAACAGTTTCATATCGGTTCACCTTCTTCATTATTCCTCATCTTAGGATTAGATATTATAGCTCGCAGCTCAAAGAACCTATAGAGCGAAACCCTGAGAAAACACAGAACGTTAGTTTTGATAGTTATAGTACTGTCTAAGCCCGCCGCTCCGCGTAACTTACACAACAAAAAGGCTTTAGGATTGCATCTAGGAGTATTGTCAATCCTGTTGGCCCGGCTTTTTCCACATGCCGTTCCTCTCGATTACCTCCGAGCGAAATTTTGCCCCTCGAATCGTCTGGTGGCGCAAATCAATACGCAAACCGGGCTGATTCAGATGATCTCGAGGAGCCGGGTCTTTTCCGGGACTCGTAGAAGAACAACGCCAGACCTGAGATGAATCGTGTTGCCGATGGCCGAGCACCTGCAACAATTCAAATGCAAGCCAGGATCACTCCGACGTACGTCGACCAGACGATACGCCTCTGCAGTGAATCCTGTAGGGGCTTGTATCCGGAACCGGGCTAAAATCCGTCCATAACGTACGGTCCAGGTTATGACGGTCCGACCTATCAGCTACGACGAGGATTCGAATTGCCAGCCGATCAGAATGCACGCCCGGCCATTGGGCCGGATCATCAACTACCCGCTCCTCCTCCGCCGAGACACAGACTCGGCAGAGTCATCGTATGGATTGTTGTCCTGCTAATTTTTGCGCTGGGCTTTTGGCTGGTGTTGCGCAAACACGACCAAGCCTCGCAAGCCGCCAAATCGCCCCGGGGCGGCGGCGGGCCGGTCACGCTCACGACCGCAACCGCGCAGAAGGGCGACATCGGCGTGTACCTCGACGCCATTGGAACGGTAACTCCCGTTTACACCACCTCGCTGACTAGCCAGGTGAATGGCATCGTTACCGAGGTTCGTTACCGCGAAGGACAAATGGTGCGCAAGGGCGATCCCTTGGTGGAAATCGATGTGCGACCCTTTAAAGCCACGCTGCTGCAGGCGCAAGGCACACTAGAGCGCGACGAGAATATCCTGGCACAAGCGCAGATGGACCTGGAGCGCTACCGCGACGCCTGGGCGCGCCGGGCCATTCCGAAGCAGACTCTTGACGACCAGGAAAAAATAGTGCTGCAAGACCAGGGCACCGTAAAGCTCGATCAGGGCATGGTGCAGTTCGACCAAATTCAAGTGGACTTCTGCAACATCACTTCTCCCATCAGCGGCAGGGTTGGCCTCCGGCTCATCGACCCCGGCAACGTGGTGCAGTCTTCGGGAACTACCACCCTTGCGGTGATCACCCAGCTGCAACCCATCACCGTGATCTTCACCGTCACCGAAGACAATCTTGGACAGGTGCAACAACAGCTTCGCAAAAACGCCAAGCTCACCGTGGATGCCTTTGATCGCACTGGTCAAAAGAAAATTGCCACGGGACAACTCCTCACCCTCGACAATCTGATCGACACCACCACCGGCACAGTGAAAGGCCGCGCGACCTTCGACAATAAAGATCTCGGGCTTTTTCCAAATGAGTTTGTGAATACCCGGCTGCTGGTGAACACGCTGCAAGGCGCAACCCTAATTCCTACCTCAGCGATCCAGCACAACGGTCAAGTCGCTTTCGTCTACGTGATCCAGGACAACACCGCGCATATGCGCACCATCAAAACCGGCGTCACCGATGGCGGAACCGCGCAAGTCACCGGCATCAATCCCGGCGACGTGCTGGCCAACAGCAGCTTCGATAAGCTGCAGGACAACTCCAAAATCGTGGTCTCCACCAAGCCTATCCCGAGCAGCACCCAGGGGAGCAGCGCTCCTTGAGTCCGTCACGTCCTTTTATTTTGCGACCGGTGGCCACTTCGCTGCTGATGGCCGCGATCATGCTCGTCGGTATCGTCAGCTACACGCAGTTACCCGTCTCCGCGTTACCTCAAGTCGACTATCCCACCATTCAGGTGCTCACATTTTATCCGGGAGCCAGCCCCGACGTCGTGGCCACCACGGTGACCGCGCCGCTCGAGCGCCAGTTCGGCCAGCTGCAGGGCCTCAGCCAGATGACCTCCAGTAGCTCCGGCGGCACTTCCGTCATCGTAATGGAATTCAACCTCAGCCTGAATATTGATATCGCCGAAGAAGAAGTCCAGTCCGCCATCAACGCGTCGCAAAACTTTCTGCCCGCGAACCTGCCTTCTCCACCGATCTACAGCAAAACCAATCCCGCCGATGCGCCCGTCATCACCTTGGCGATCACTTCGAGTTCCATTCCGCTCTCGCAAGTGGAAGATCTGGTCGACACTCGGCTAGCTCCCAAAATTTCGCAGCTGAGTGGCGTGGGTCTCGTAACTATCAGCGGGGGACAAAAACCCGCCGTGCGCATTCAGGCCAATCCGGCGGCTCTCTCTTCTTACGGCATTAATCTGGAAGACCTGCGTACCGCCGTCACCAGCTCCAGCGTGAACGCCGCCAAAGGAAACTTTGATGGCAACCGTCAGGATTACCAGATCGACGCCAACGATCAGCTGATCACGAGCGCCGACTATCGCACCGTCGTGGTGGCCTACCGCAACGGTTCCCCAGTGATGCTCACCGACGTGGCGAAAATAGTTGACGGCGTCGAGAACACCAATCTGGCCGCATGGATGAACAAGACCCCCGCGGTCATCGTCAACGTCCAGCGTCAGCCGGGTGGCAACACCATCAGCGTCGTGAAGCGTATAAAAGCTCTTTTGCCGCAGCTTGAAGCCAACCTCCCCAAGGGCATTGACGTAACCACGCTCACCGACCTCACCACCCCCATCCAGGCTTCGGTTTCGGATGTGGAGTTTGAGCTGGGGCTTACGATCGTGCTGGTCGTAATGGTGATGTTTCTCTTCCTGCGCAGTCTCTACGCCACGATTATCCCCAGCGTGGCCGTGCCCCTTTCACTGGTGGGAACCTTCGGAGCGATGTACGCGCTGGGATACAGCCTCGACAACCTCTCGCTGATGGCCCTCACAATTTCGACAGGTTTTGTCGTTGACGACGCCATCGTCATGGTCGAAAACATTTCGCGCTACATCGAAGAGGGCGAGCCTCCTCATGCAGGCCGCTTTGAAAGGCGCCGAGCAGATCGGATTTACGATTTTGTCTTTGACGGTTTCCCTGATCGCCGTGCTCATCCCACTGCTCTTCTTGGGCGACGTTGTGGGACGCCTGTTCCGCGAATTCGCGGTCACCTTGGCCGTCACCATCGTCGTCTCCGCGGTGGTGTCTTTGACGCTCACGCCGATGATGGCGTCGCGCATCCTGCGGCACAATCCGGAATCGCAACAGACGCGATTCTATAAAGCTTCAGAACACGCTTTTGAGAGCATGATCGCCTTCTACGGGCGCACGCTGAAGTTCGTCCTGCGCTACCAGACCATCACGCTGCTGATTGCTGTGGCTACGCTGATGCTAACCATCTTCCTGTACATCATCATTCCCAAAGGCTTCTTTCCCGTCCAGGATACCGGAGTGATTCAGGGCATTTCGCAGGCGCCGCCGACCATCGGCTCCAAAGCCATGGCGCAAAAGCAGCAGGAGCTCGCGAACGTTGTTCTTGCCGACCCGGCCGTCGAGAGTCTTTCGTCCTTCATTGGCGCCGATGGCACCAACATCACCACGAACAGCGGGCGCATGTCCATCAACCTGAAACCGCTTGACCAGCGCGACCTTAACGCCTCTGATGTCATCCGCCGGCTCCAAGGCAAATTGAGCGATGTACAAGGCATTCAGCTCTTCATGCAGCCGGTGCAGAACATCACCGTGGACGACCGCGTCAGTCGCACGCAATACCAGTACACCTTGGAAGACCCCGACCCTAATGAACTAGCCGACTGGACCAACCGGTTCGTTACCAAGCTGAAGCAGTTGCCGGAACTTGAAGATGTGGCCACCGATCAACAACCGGGTGGACTCGCGGTTTCGCTGCAGATTGACCGCGCCTCCGCTTCACGCCTCGGCATCGCGCCCACCACCATCGACAACACTCTCTACGACGCCTTCGGGCAGCGCCAGATCAACACTATGTACACGCAGTTGAATCAATATCACGTGATTCTCGAGGCGCAGCCGCAGTTTCAGGTCGATCCCAACAAATTGAACAAGCTGTACATTCAATCGAATTCCGCCGCGGGTACTTCGGGCGCGCCTGCCAGCTCCACCGGGAACGGTTCCACCTCCGCCGGGTCCAACGCACTCACCACTTCGCCGCTGCTCACGCCGTCCGCGAATACCTTGGCGCCGCCGCAAAATGCACTCAGCTCCAGCACCGCAACGGCCGGTTCCAGTAAAGGTTCTACTTCTGCGGGCACCCCAAGTTCTGCATATAGCAGCGCCGTGCCACTCGGCGCTTTCTCGCATTTTGAAACCACTACCGAGCAGCTCTCCATCAACCATCAAGGACAGTTTCCGGCCATTACTGTCTCTTTCAATCTGGCACCCAACGCCGCACTCGGCGGCGCAATTTCGTCCATCACCAAAGTGCAGAAAGACATGCACATGCCCGCGAGTTTGCAGGCCGACTTCCAAGGTACCGCGGCATCGTTTCGCAATTCTCTTTCGAATATGCCGTTGCTGATCCTCGCCGCGCTCGTCACCGTTTACATCGTTCTCGGCGTTTTGTACGAGAGCTTTATCCATCCCGTAACCATTCTTTCCACGCTGCCCTCCGCCGGTGTCGGCGCTTTTTTGGCGTTGATTCTTTTTCGTCAGGATTTGAGCGTGGTCGCCATCATCGGGCTCGTGCTGCTCATCGGTATCGTCAAGAAAAACGGCATTATGATGGTGGATTTCGCCCTCGATGCCGAACGCAATCACGGCAAGAATGCCACCGACGCTATTTACGAAGCCTGCCTCCTGCGCTTCCGTCCCATCATGATGACCACCATGGCTGCGCTACTCGGCGGTCTGCCGCTCGCCTTCGGCAGTGGCATTGGTTCTGAGTTGCGCCGTCCGTTGGGCATCGCCATGGTCGGCGGTCTGCTGGTCAGTCAGGTCCTCACGCTCTACACCACGCCGGTAATCTATATCTTTTTCGACGGCCTGGCCCAGCGCTTCTCGCGAGAGCCGAAGAAGCCGCATCCCGGCGCCACGCAGCAAAACTTAGGGCCTGCGGGGGCGTCATGATCGTATCCGCCCCCTTTATTCACCGGCCGGTTGCAACCACTCTGTTGACGATTGGCATCGCCATCGCGGGCGCCATCGCTTTTCAGGTGCTCCCGGTCTCGCCGCTGCCGCAGGTGGACTTCCCGACCATCTCTGTCGGCGCCAGCTTGCCCGGAGCCAGCGCGGAAATTATGGCTTCGTCGGTGGCCACTCCTCTGGAACGCCAATTCGGGCATATTGCCGGCGTTACGGAGATGACCTCCAGTAGCAGCCTGGGAACGTCTTCGGTAACCATTCAATTCGATCTCAGCCGCAACATCGACGGTGCCGCCCGCGACGTCGAGGCCGCCATCAATTCGGCGCGGACTTATCTCCCGGCCAATCTCCCTGCGAATCCCACCTATCGCAAGGTCAACCCCGCCGATTCGCCGATCATGATCGTCGGCCTCACCTCCAGCAAATACGGTCCAGACAAGCTTTACGACGAAGCCTCTACGGTCATTCAGCAAAAGCTCTCGCAAATTCAGGGCGTAGGCCAGGTGACCGTCGGAGGCGGTGCTCTGCCTTCTGTGCGCGTGGAGGTGAATCCCACCAAGCTCGCCAGCTACGGCCTGGCCATGACGGATGTCCAGTCCGTGCTGCGATTGCAAAATTCCGCCCTCGCCAAAGGGCAAATCACCGACGGCGACGTAAGCGCCGACATTCTTGCCAACGATCAGATTTCGCACGCGGTAGACTTCCAGCCTGTAATCGTCGGCTACCAGAATGGCGCCGCGATCCATCTCTCCGATGTCGCCGACGTCATCGACTCCACGCAGAACGTGCGGACCGCCGGCTACTTGAACGGTAAACGCGCGGTGGTGCTGATTGTTTTCCGTCAGCCCGGTGCTAACATCATCGACACCGTTGATCGCGTCCGCGCTGAGTTGCCTTCCATAGAAGCTTCCATTCCCCAAGGCATCGACACCACCATTGTGCTCGATCGCACGACCACCATTCGCGCCTCGGTCAGCGACGTTGAGCGCACCCTGGTCCTTTCGATCATTCTGGTCATCATCGTGGTGTTCATCTTTCTGAGAAATGGCCGCGCCACGCTGATCCCCGCGGTGGCCGTGCCCGTTTCTCTCATCGGCACCTTCGCGGTGATGTATCTCTGCGGCTACAGCTTGGACAATCTCTCGTTGATGGCCCTCACCATTTCCACTGGATTCGTCGTCGACGACGCCATCGTGGTCATGGAAAACATCACGCGCCATCTTGAAGCCGGCATGGAGCCTTTTGCCGCCGCGCTCAAGGGCGCGCAGGAAATTGGTTTCACGGTTTTCTCCATTAGCGTCTCGCTGATCGCCGTTTTTATCCCGCTCTTGCTGATGGGCGGCATCGTGGGCCGCCTGTTCCGCGAGTTTGCCATCACGCTTTCTACCGCCATTGTCGTTTCCATGGTTATTTCGCTCAGCACCACGCCGATGATGTGCGCTTACCTTTTGCGCGACGAACACTCCAAGAAACACGGACGCGTGTATATGTTCACCGAGAGGTTTTTCGACCGCGTCTTGGCGTTCTACCGCTCCACGCTCAGATGGGCGCTCGAAAATCCCGTGCTGATTCTCGTGATTCTCTTTCTCACCATCGCCCTGAACGTTGTGCTCATCATAAAAATTCCCAAGGGGTTCTTTCCCCAGCAAGACACGGGTTCTCTTGCCGGAGGCGTACAAGGCCCGCAGGATTCTTCTTTCCCTGCCATGAACGACTCGATTCAGCGGCTCGAAGCCGTCATTCAAAAGGATCCGGCCGTCCAAAACGTGATTGCCTTCACCGGCGGTGGCGGCGCCACCAACACGGGAAATATTTTTATTGCGCTAAAACCGCTCAACGAACGAAAAATCGCCGCGCCGGATATTATCAATCGTCTGCGCCCGCAGCTGAACCGCTTGCCGGTGGCTTCCGCTTTTCTTCAAGCGTCCCAGGATCTCCGCATCGGTGGCCGCGGCAGCTCCGCTCTCTATCAATACACCATTCAGTCCGACAATATTTCCGAACTCGCCGCTTGGGGACCCAAGGTCTTCGCGGAGATGAAAAAACTGCCGGGGTTGCAGGACGTAAACACCGATCAACAGAACGGCGGGCTTGACGAACTGTTGACCTACGATCGCGTTGCGGCCGCCAGACTGGGACAAACCGCGCAGTCGCTCGACGGCGACATCTACAGTGCCTTCGGACAATCCGAAGTCTCGATTATCTATACGCAATTAAATCAATACTACGTGGTGCTGGAAGTTGATCCCCAGTATTCGCAGAGCCCCGAAGGATTGAGAAATATCTATTTTCACCCTGCGGGAACCAGCAGCCCCACCGCCAGCGGCAACGTTCCGCTGTTCACCATGTCCAAGAGTCAATCCAACACCACGCCGCTTGCTATCAATCACACCGGCCTGTTTCCTTCCGTCACCGTCTCGTTCAATTTGGCGCCCGGTCTCGCGTTGAGCGATGCCACCGTAGCGATCGACCAGATGAAGCAAAGGATGGGCGCCCCATCCACGCTACGCGGATTTTTCGCCGGAACACCACAGGCCTATCAGCAGTCGCTGAGTTCCGAACCCATCCTGGTTCTCACCGCGCTTCTCGCCGTATATATCGTGCTCGGCATCCTGTACGAAAGCCTCGTCCATCCCCTCACCATCATTTCCACCCTCCCTTCCGCCAGCGTCGGCGCTATGCTCGCGCTGTTGCTCTTCAAACATGACCTCAACGTTATCTCCATTATCGGCATCGTGCTGCTCATCGGCATCGTCAAGAAAAACGCCATCATGATGATTGATTTTGCGCTGCAAGCCGAACGCGAGGGCGGCATGGACCCGGAAGAAGCTATTTTCGAAGCCTGCATGCTGCGCTTCCGCCCCATTCTAATGACCACCATGGCCGCGCTCTTTGGCGCCCTCCCTCTCGCCTTCGGCACCGGCACCGGCTCGGAACTGCGCCGCCCGCTCGGTATCACCATCGTCGGCGGACTAATCGTCAGCCAGATGCTGACGCTCTATACCACTCCGGTCGTCTATCTAACTTTCGATCGCCTGCGCCTCCGCGTGTTGGGCAAGCAGCGCGACACATTTAATCCGGACGCCGCGGTCCCGTCCCCCGCAGGTTAATGAACATGGTGAAATCATGAACAATCTACGCCTCAGATGTTTTCTAAGTTTCGCCGTCTCGATGTTCTTTTTGACGGGCTGCATGGTCGGGCCCAAATATCATCAACCGGCCGCCACCGTTCAAGCGCCTCCCATGGAGTACAAAGAGATTCCCACGCCGACGCAGACCTCTGGCGACTGGAAACTTGCCCAGCCGCAAGACGCCATGCTCCACGGCAAGTGGTGGGAGATTTTCAACGATGCGGAATTAAATTCGCTCGAAGATCAGCTGAACATCAACAACCAGAACATCAAGCAGGCTTTCGAAAATTTCATGGAGGCCCGCACGCTGATCGCCCAGGCGCGCTCGCAACTTTATCCCACGCTAAGCGTGGGGCCCACGTACTCCTATTCGCATCCCTCGGGGAATCTCAGGAATACGATCGGTACCACCGGTGCGGCGGGCACATCGAACACAAGCTCCCCTCCAAACAGCGAACTCGCCACTCTCCCCTTTTCCGCTTCCTGGGAGCCGGATCTATGGGGCAAAGTTCGCAACACCATTCGTGAACAACAGTACAACGCGCAGCTAAGCGCCGCCGATCTGGAAAATGAAAAATTGACCGAGCAAGCTAGCCTCGCGGTTTTCTTCTTTGAACTTCGCGGCCAGGACGCCTTGCAGAAAGTCCTCGACGACACCGTTGTTAACGACCGAAATCCGTCGATCTCGAGCGCGCCCGCTACGAAACCGGAGTGGACGACGAAATCTCTCTCGTCGAAGCGCAAAATGTTCTGGACAACGCCGTCGCTCAAGCCACCAACGTCGGCCTGCTGCGCGCGCAATACGAACACGCCATCGCCGTGCTCATCGGCACCGTTCCTTCCAGCTTCGCTCTTCCCGTCAAGCCGCTCGACGCCGCTCCGCCGCCCGTTCCCCTAGGACTGCCATCGCAGCTCCTCGAACGCCGGCCGGACGTCGCCGCCGCTGAACGCAGTATGGCCGCCGCCAACGCCGAGATTGGCATCGCCACCGCCGCGTACTATCCGACTCTAACGCTCAGCGGCACGGCCGGCTTTGAAAGTTCCCTGCTCTCAAAACTTCTCTCTTGGCCCAGCCACTTCTGGACCGTCGGCCCCACAATCTCGGAAACCATCTTCGACGCCGGCCTGCGCAGCGCCACCGTGAAGCAGTTTGTCGCCACCTACAACGCCGACCTCGCCAATTATCGTCAGACGGTCCTAAGCGCCTTTCAACAAGTGGAAGACAGCCTCTCGTCCGTTCGCATCTTGTCCAAAGGAATCCAAGAGCAGCAACAGGCCGTCCAATCCGCGCAGCGTTTTGTCGAACTCGCGCAAGCCCGCTATGACACTGGCGTCGATCAGTACCTCAATGTTTTGGTGGCGCAAACCACGTTACTGTCCGATCAGCAAACACTCACGATGCTTCACACGCAGGCCATGGCCGCTTCGGTCCAGCTAATCGAGGCGCTCGGCGGCGGCTGGGACCTCTCGCAACTCCCCACCCCCGCGCAAGTCTCAGAAAGGGTTCACGAGTCCAAGTCCAACTAATCGCCCGCGCCCCGCTTTTGTAGGGGCGCAACATGTTGCGCCCCATCTCGGCAAGTCCGCCGATTCAAAACCCGCTTGGCCCGCTATCAAATCGTCCTAAAATGTGCCCCGCGTCTACGCGCGAGCATCAAATCTCCAGACGCAATCAACTACTCAATCGGAGACCATCCAGATGCAGATCGGCATCGACAGCTTCGCCGCAGCTCGTCCCCGACCCCATCACCGGCCACACCGCTCACCGCCCAACAACGCATCCCCATCTCCTCGAAGAGATCGAACTAGCCGACAGGTTGGCCTCGACGTCTTCGGCCTCGGCGAACATCACCGCGCCGAATTCCTCGACTCCGCCCCCGCCGTCATCCTCGCCGCCGCCGCCGCCGCGCACCAAAAACATCCGCCTCACCAGCGCCGTCACCGTCCTCAGCGCCGCCGACCCCGTCCGCGTCTTCCAGGAATTCGCCACCCTCGACCTCATCTCCAACGGCCGCGCCGAAATCGTCGCCGGCCGCGGCTCCTTCATCGAATCCTTCCCGCTCTTCGGCCTCAAGCTCGAAGACTACGACGCCCTCTTCGCCGAAAAACTCGACCTCCTCCTCACCCTCCGCGAAAACACCAACGTCACCTGGTCCGGCAAACATCGCGCCGCACTCACCGGCCAGGGCGTCTTCCCGCGCCCGCTCCAAAACCCGCTCCCCATCTGGCTCGGCGTAGGAGGCACGCCCGCAATCCTTCGTCCGCGCCGGCATGCTCGGCCTTCCGCTCATGGTCGCCATCATCGGCGGCGAACCCCACCGCTTCCGTCCGCTCATCGACCTCTACCGCGAAGCCGGCCAGCCGCGCCGGCCACGCCCCGAAAAACTCAAAGTCGGCATCCACGCCCTCGGCTACGTCGCCGACACCGACCAGCAAGCCTCCGACGACTTCTTCCCCGGCTACGCCGAAGCCTTCACCAAAATCGGCAAAGAACGCGGCTGGCCCCCCGTCACGCGCAACCAGTTCGAAGCCACGCGCCGCCCCACCGGCGCCCTCATGGTCGGCGACGCCACAACCGTCGCCGAAAAAATCCTCCACATGAACGAAGCCCTGGGCGGCATCTCCCGCATCAGCTTCCAAATGGGCGTCTCCACCCTCCCCCACGACAAAATGCTCCGCGCCATAGAAATCCTAGGCACCCAAGTCGCATCAAATGTTCGCAAGGAATTAACTGCGGTATCGTCGTCGTAGTTAACGCGGAAGTCCTAACGCGGATTCTCTCCGTAGCCTACTTCCGTGGCCTACTTCGGAGGCCTATTTTGGAGGTTTCGGCGGGACGTGCGCGTCATACGCGGTCTGCATCCGCCTCAGTTTGAGCACGCCGTACAACACCGTAATCGCCATGATAACCACCAGCAGCCCAGAGAAATGCCTTTCCATGCCGTAGTGGCCCAGACGGTTCTCAACATACGCGCCGGTGATCAATCCCAGAATGAGGAAGTTGATGACCCAGTTCACCGCCTTGGGCACTACGAAATGCATGGTGCCGTAGCCGGCCAGTTGATAGAGCATGAACGGCAGAATCGCAACCGCCGGGAGCATTTCGGAGGCGCCGAGTGCGACGTCAACAGCGTTGGGCAACTTGGCGTGCAATAAGCTGCTGTGCGCCAGTTCATGGAACAGCGCCGGTACCGCACACAAGAATGGCACTACGCAGAGCAACTCCAGCACCAGTGCTCCACTCCAGACTCCGGTCCTGGACGTATGATCGGCGCCCTCATCCGATGACTGCGAGGCGATGAACAGGCCGCCGACGATGGCCGACGCGCTGGAAAGCATCAGCAACTCCACCGTAATCCCGAAACTCGCCGGCTCCCCCGTCTTGATGAGTAGCAGCCCCATGAAACCGGGGGTGTAAAACATCACGCGCACGAGTCGTGCCCAAACGCGCGCGTCCCGCTCCGGCGGCAGGATTGGAAGCGGGAGCCCGTCGGTTCCGATCGTTGGTCTGACTTTCGACATTCCTGTGTCCTCTCGGTGCAAGAAATAAGATCAATGCCTACACGCCGCCCAGCGCGAAAAATACACGAGCTGCGTCGTAGTGTCTATCTCGTTGCCGCTACTTTTTCTTACCTTTTGCGCTCGCCCCCAGCGCCAAGTTATCGCCCTTCATCTTGTGCGCCTTCATCTCCTCCATCAGGCCTTCGTCCGTCAAATCCATCGGGTGGGAGTGCTCCCAGTCGTGGTGCGCAATCTTCGATAGCCGTTTGATTACATCCTCGTCATCCACCTCGATGGCCAGCTCTCGGCGCGTGTCAAAGCTTCCGGGCGCCAGATTGATCGAGCCCACGATCGCGCGCTCATGGTCCGCCAGCAGCATCTTGGCGTGCAATTTCAGGTGCTTCAGTTTGTGAATCTTGATGCCGACATCCTCCATGATGCGCATTCCGCCGACCGCTTCGACCAGCTTTTCTTTTTTAAGCTTGTGCGGGGGCCGGGCCATCACGTGGACCTTCACTCCGCGGCGCGCGGCACGCACCAGCCGCTCAATAATCACGGCATCCTGGTAGCGTTCGTTCTGCACAAAAATTTGATCCTTCGCGGCGTCAATAAACTGTGCGATGCGCTCTCGCCCGTTGCCACCGCACCAGATCAGGTGTGACTTCGCGTCCCCTCTAAACGGTTTGCGGTGCCAGTCGGCTTCAAAGCATTGAATCACTTCGGCGACTTCATGCGCATGCGTGGTGGCGATCGCGTAATCGCGCGTTTCCGTCAGGTTCTTCGTTTCCCAGTTCAGGGACTTCACAAACGCCGTCGTATCATCCACCACCATCGACTTCTCGTGTGTGACGTCATACTCCGGGTTGCTGTCGATAACCTTGATGCCGGCGTCCACCAGCGTTTTGTGGGATTCCTTATTTTCCGATTCACCGTCACGCCGCGCCGGATTCAGCATAATCCGCACATCCACCCCGCGTTTCTTCGCGTCGATCACCGCCTTCAGAATCGACGGGTCCGAGAAAAGAAACATCTTCACGCGCAGCGACTTTTTCGCGCCGTTGATGGCATCCAGAATCGGCTTCGCCGAATCGTCTGGCATAACAATAAGGGAACGTGACACATGGCCTCCTTGGAATGGCCCGAGATCACCGCAGACGCTATAGCCATTTTGCTAGCTCGCAAACATACGCTAGTTTTAGGGAGGGTACCACGGTCAAAAGTACCGGTCAGCATTTCTATTCAGATCGCCCCTAGCCCAGCCTCCACCGCCCCGGGTCCCGCCCGCCACCGAGCTGCTTCTCCCATCTTCAGTTGTCGTTCTTCGGGGGTCGACTCCAGCTTGTTCACGCAGCGAGTCTTCGTTGGCTTCTGGGGGAGGCCCAACTTTCGTCGGGCCGTAAGCAGACCACCCAAAAGAGCCGGGCCTCAGCCCGGCCCTTTAGCCCGCGGGACGATGGTGGGATGCAAGTGGTATCATCCGCATAGCTGGAGGATAAACATGCCCAAGCCGTGGTTTCCCGCAACCCCTTCTTCCCAATACATAGCGGAACGTGGCGAGCTCATCTACGCCGAGAGATATCGCGCGGAGCTGGAAGAGAAAGCGCGCGGGAAATTTGTCGCGATTAACGTCGCGAGCGGCGACGCCACGCTGGCCGACACCGGTGAAGACGCCCTCAGCCTAGCGCTAGAAAAAAAGGATCCCGCCGGCTTTTTCCATTTAATCCGCGTCGGCCAAAAGGCCGCGTTCGAAGCCGGATGGTATTTGAGCTGTGCCCGGTAGAACCGTGAAAATTGGATCGATCCTCAACGGACATCCATACATCCAAATTCTGGTCTCTCCCGACGGCAAAAAAAGCGCTAGGCAAACTGCGTTAGTCGACACCGGATTTAGCGGTTTTATTTCCATATCCTCGGAATCGGCGACGTTAATGGGATTGCGGCCCCACGCGACCACCTTCTACACCCTTGCAAACGGTAAAGTCTCCGATCCTGTCCCTCTGGCCAATGGATATGCCTGCCTGGATGGAGATGCTTTTGTGCGCGGACTGTTTTCTATTTCCGAAAACACGTCCGTCGTCGCGGGCATGGATTTTCTCGTGCGCTGCGGCAAAGTATTGGTCATCGCGCCGGCTGGAGTTTCTGACGATCGAGGCCGCCGAATACGAGAGATTACTTAGGTAGTGGGATCACGGTCACTCGGAGCGAGAGGAGGAATATATTAATGCCTATCAAAACCATTACGCGCAACGGCAAGGAATTCGCCGTGATCCCTGTAAAAAAGCTGAAAAGGCTGCTGCACGATGCAGAAATGCTTGCCGATGTGAAGGCTTACGACGCCGCAAAAGCCCTTCTGCAAAATGGCGACGACGAACTGATCCCCCTGGAGATCACCGAGCGCCGCCTAAAGGGCGAATCCGCGCTCCGCATCTGGCGTGACCACCGCAAGCTCACCCAGCAGCAGTTGGCGAAAAAGTCCATGGTCTCGCGCGCCCTGATCGCCGCCATCGAGACCAACCGCAAATCGGGCTCCGTGAGCACCTGGAAAAAGCTAGGCGCAGCATTAAACGTAAGCTGGGACCAACTGGCCTAATACTCCGCCCTCCATAACGCGGGTCTTCGCACCTGCATCTTGGGAAAGGGCACGACTTCAGTCGTGCCGTACATGGGGTAAAAAAAAGCCGGGCTTCAGCCCGGCCCTTCGCTTTTTTGAGAGGATACTGAGATGGCTTCTTCCGCACCATCTACATTTGCAACGCCTACAAACGATCCGCCGGTGCCTCAGAAAGGCTTGGGCGCATGCTGGCTTCTTTACGGCGTTCTTCGCCTCGCCATTGCCGTTTTGCTTGTCCTTTTCTCGCGAGAAGCCACCGTTATGTTCGGCGCCCTGCTCGTTGAGGTGGCCGATTCAACCCTCTTCATGGCCGCCTTCCACGCTTTTTATCTGTTCGCGATCATTCTCTCCGTGCTTTGCGGTGTCCTCGGATTACTGGCCGGGCTCGCGCTATTCTCAGGCCAACGCTCCAGCCGAACTCTCGCCGTCATAGCGGCATTCTTCTCGTTGTCCGAGCTACCCATCGGCATCACCCTCGGCGTCTACACTCTCTGGACCCTACCCCGTTCCGCCTTACGGCGTTCTACCACTTAGCCCCGCTCGCGATCGGTGGCAAAAAAGCGCAAAACCCCCGTCATTCAGAGCGGAACAGGCCGACTCTTTTTTCTTCTCCCCTTCGCTTCCTGCGAACGGGTCGGCCTGTGCAGCGATGAATCTCTCTTCGCCTTGTCCTGTAAACTTCGACTTCGCCGTCGCCATGCCTCTGTAGCAGCCGGCTTCAGCCTGCGTCAAACCAACTCAATCATCACCCTCCGCCCAACCATCGCCGCCGCCCGTTGCAAACTGGAAAGAGTAATATCGCTTTTCGGATTGAGCAGCCGATCAACCTGCGTGCGGCTGGTCTTAAGCAGGGCCGCCATTTTATTTTTGGATATTTTCTGCTTCTTCATCGCCTCATCAAGCTGCCCGCCACCACTTCTTTCACCGCCTGCGCTTGCGCCTCTTCAAAGATGCCCTCTTCCTTCAGGAAATCATCGATACTCGAACCCATATGATTCTTAGTTTGTTTGCGCTTCTTGCTCATCGTTGCACTCCTTCTGCCGCACGCGCGCCAGGCCCAAATCATCGCCCGGCGTGGTGCGCGTTTTCTTAATAAACCCATGCAGCGCCACGAGATGCTCTTCGTGAAGGCACAACAATACTCGGGCTGTCCGGCGCGTCGGCAGGTCCGTCCGGACCTCCCATAAACCACCTCCCAGCGCCGGCCATCGCCATTGCGCGCGCAACAGGTCTTTGCCGATGCGTGTCGCTCGACCTCCGGCACTTCCCGCACCGGCTCGCTTCCCGATCCTGAGCGGTAAAAGACCAGAGGAATTTTCCGTGGCTGTTGGTCGAAAACCACGCTGCACCTTATATAGTACTACTGTACCGCAAAATGTGCATCAAGAAACTTTCCCGCCTGTAACCATCTACTGCGTTTGAACGTCGTACCACAAGTTATCTATTTACAAAGTATATTCCCCTCGCTAATATAAGCAATGACCCGCCGATCACGCATCTCTACGCCCCGCTTTCCGCTTCTCGTACCTCACTTTCGGTCCACGATTCGTGAACGTCTCCTCGCGCGTCTGTACACCAATCGCACAAAACGCGATCCCATGTTTTCAATAACTTACACACTCTTTTCCATTTACAATTTCCCCCATCTCTTTTCTTTTGTTAGCACTGCGAACTCTTTACCAAAAACACCCGGGGGTAGGGTGTCCACAGTTTCCGTATCTCCTTACTTTCTTACCTCATCACTTCTCCTCTCTCTAACTCCCATCGAATCTACTCTTTCAAGGATGCACCATCCAACCCCTTTAAACCACACTCTTTCGCAAAGGGGGTGGGGTGGGGTATATCACTCGAAAAAACCTGCATCCTAACGTCGATGGACGACTTTCGATTTATGGACAACGCCGCGGACAAAACGTAGAGTTTCCGTGTGACTGGCAGCCTCACGTGTCCTCCGTTATTGCTCAGGCCCAACGCCACGCCGAACGCACCGCTATCATCGATGCGCAGGGATCGTTCACCTACCACGACCTACTCGATGCATCGGCCCGCGTGGCTACAGCATTTCTTGCCGGTCGCGCGGACTTGCGCGAAGAACGCATAGCGTTTCTGCTGACTCCGGGATTTCCTTGGGTTGCCACGCAATGGGGCATCTGGCGCGCGGGCGGCATCGCGGTCCCATTGCCATGCAACTCCGCAAAGCCGGAATTGGAATTCCTGATCGACGATACTCGGGCATCGACCGTGCTCTTCGATGCGGCGTACGCCCCGCTTCTCCAGCCGTTCGCTGGCGCCCGCGGCTTGGACAAACAGGTGCGCGCACTCTCGTACGAGAAACTCTCCGCTACCCAACCTTCCCTACCCGCCGACAGATTGCCAGCCATCACAGGCGCGCGGCGCGCCATCATTCTCTACACCAGCGGGACCACCAGCAAACCGAAAGGCGTGGTCACCACGCACGACAACATCACCGCGCAAATCAGCACGCTGGTGCAGGCTTGGGAGTGGTCGCGCGACGATCGCATCGTGCTGTGCTTGCCGCTGCACCACGTCCACGGAATCATCAACGTACTTTCCTGCGCGTTGTGGTCCGGCGCAGCGTGCCGCATGCTGCCGCGATTCGACGCCAACGTCGTGTGGGACTGCATCGCCGACGGCGTGACAACGTTGTTTATGGCCGTGCCCACGGTTTACGCCAAGCTTATCGCGGCGTAGGAAAACTCCTCGCCGGAGCGCCGTGCGTTCCTGAGCACAGCATGCGGCAAGTTGCGGCTGATGGTCTCCGGCTCGGCAGCGTTGCCGGTGAGCACGCTGGAGCGTTGGAAAGAAATCAGCGGCCACACGCTGCTGGAGCGCTACGGTATGACGGAGATTGGTATGGCGCTGTCAAATCCGTTACACGGCAAGCGCGTGCCGGGCAGCGTCGGTCTCCCGCTGCCGAGCGTTGAGGTGCAACTCGTCGGAGAGAACGGCGAACCTGTGACCGCGGGAACGCCGGGCGAAATCGAAGTTCGCAGCCCCAGCGTGTTCGCGGAATATTGGGGCCAGCCGAACACCACGCGCGAGGCTTTCCGCAACGGTTGGTTTCGCACCGGCGATACCGCAATTGTCCAGCACGGCGTCTATCGCATTCTCGGCCGCACCAACATAGACATTTTGAAAACCGGCGGACACAAAGTCTCCGCGCTCGAAATTGAAGAAACTCTGCGCGAACATCCCGCGGTCGCCGAGTGCGCTGTGGTCGGCGTGCCCGATGCGGAGTGGGGCGAACGCGTCGGCGTAGCAATCGTGCTCAGCGACGGAAACGCTCTCGATTTGTCATCGTTGCGCGCCTGGGCCAAGGATTTTTAGGCCGCGCACAAGGTCCCTTCGCGCCTCGTGGTGCTGGAAGCGCTTCCGCGCAACGCCATGGGCAAAGTAACCAAGCCCGCGGTCGCAGCGCTATTTCAAGTCGAGTAACTGGAGAAACCGCTGCCTGGCAAATTAATGACACGCGCCGTTCAGACCAAACTCTCACGGCAGCAGATCACGGGATTCTGGGGCGCGTGGTTTGGCTGGACGCTAGACGGCATGGATTCGGTGATCTATGCGCTGGTGCTGAGTCCCGCGCTTACGGAACTGCTTCCGAAGTCTGGCTACAAGGCGACGCCCGCTAACGTTGGCTTCGCCGGATCGATTCTCTTTGCACTTTTTCTGGTGGGTTGGGGATTGTCGCTCGTTTGGGGGCCGCTCGCCGACAGATTTGGCCGCACGCGGGTGCTCGCGGCCACCATTTTTGTTTACGCAATTTTCACCGGACTACCGCGCTTTCACGAACCGTCTGGCAATTGGCTTTGTTCCGCTTGCTGGCGGGCATTGGCATCGGCGGCGAATGGGCGCTGGCTGGCGCGTACCTGGCGGAAGCATGGCCGGAAGACCGGCGCAAAATGGGCGCGGGATATTTGCAGACCGGTTATTACGCGGGATTTTTTCTGGCGTCGGCGCTCAATTACACAGTCGCAGCGCGCTATGGCTGGCGCGCCATGTTCTGGTGCGGACTGACGCCGGTAATTGTGGCATTCATGGTTTTGTTCAGCGTGAAGGAACCCGCGCGCTGGCAACAAAAAGCCAAAGCAAAAACAGCAGGAGCGCGCTCCGCGCTGCGCACCATCTTCAGCGCTCCATACATGCAGCGCACTATTGTAAACACCGTGCTGTTAGCCTCCGCGATTTGCGGACTGTGGGCTGCGGCGGTCTACGCACCCACGGCCATCATCAATCTGGCGAGGCGCGCGGGAATGCTGCAGCCGCAGGCGGTGCGCGTCTCTTCGCTGGGCATGGGACTACTCTCGCTCGGAACGATTCTCGGATGCCTCTCAGTTCCACCACTGGCCGAACGCTTTTTCAGAAAACGCACGCTGGGCTTCTACTTCTTGGGCATCGCCGCCTGCATCGCGCTCAGCTTCGGCTGGGCCTTTTATCTGCCGCAGGGGCTGCATCCATTTATCACCGTGCTCTTTTTTCTAGGATTTTTTGGCGGTAATTTTGCCGTCTTCAGTCTGTGGCTGCCGGAGCAATACGGCACGTCGGTGCGCGCCACGGCTTTTGCCTTTACCACGTCATTTGGCCGGTTCTTTGCTGCGGGCGTCAACTTCGCTGTCGGCGCACAGGTCAGCCGCATGGGCACGCTTGGCAAGCCGGTGGCGTTTACGGCGATTGCGTTCGCGATTGGCTTGCTGGTTATTCCGTTCGCCGTGGAAACCCGTGGCGAAGTGCTACCGGACTAAGCGATAACGGTACAGCTGAACAGGCTGCGGGAAACTCTGGACTGGATGGATCACGGAGGAAAAGCCGCAGGGCTCAAACCAAGCGCCCTGCGCTACACGTTTTGGGCACGGCTCAAAGCCGTGTACTACCGGTCAGGCCAGAGTGGCCACGAGGGGTGAGGCAGTGGCATCGAGGGTTTTCATGAGATCCAGAATCGTGTGGATAACGGCCCTCTCGCCGATCGAAGTATTGATCATGGCGTGGTAAGCAGAGCTGTCCGGCCAATGGACGTGGAAATATTTCTGGATGAAGTCGCTGCCTCGTGGTCCACGGTGTCCACCAGTTGCTCCGCGTCGCTCTCACTCTTGCCGCCAGCCATCAGGCGCCGCACTTTATTTTCTCTGGGAGCGTAGAGAAACACGCGCAGGGTGTCTGAACGATTCCTGAGGAAATGCTGCGAGCCCCTGCCGACGATGACGGAGTTCCCGGTTTTGGCAGCCTGTTGGACCACCTGTTCGGTAAATTTTATGATGCATTCGCTGTCCACGAGCTTGAGCTTGTGTGCGTTGAGGCTTCCTTCATAACTGCCGCGCAAAAAAGATTTAAAGAGGCGATAGTGGATGGGGTCCGTTTTTTCCTCGCGACACTCGATGACGGCCTTGGGACATTCCGCCAGCCTGGCGATCTCTTCCGTCAGCAAATGATCCCACAGCTTCCAGCCCAGCTGAGTAGCGAGCGATTGAGCAATCTCGCCGGCACCGCTTCCGAATTCGCGTTCGATGGTAAGGATTTTGATCATGTTGGTCCCTGCCCCGGCTAGCTCTGCACGCCCGCCTCTGCCACATCATTCCACGACACGCGACGCACCGCAACTTCCGGTGACCAGTTCTCGCGGCATTACCGACGAGTGTTGCCTGGGGGCTGAATCCTTTCGTCCGCACTAGCGTGCCATTAAATCATAATCGTAAGCGAAAACTCCTGTTAAGTCGTAACCGGACAAGTCTCTACTAGAACTCAAACGCCCGGTTAATGCGTAACCGCAGTCGATCGAAAGCCGTTACCATTCGAAATGATGCGCGTAAACATATGGTTCCAGGTTATAATCCGCCAACTTTCGCGACACAGAGCCCCTGAGGTAGCGCAAGGGGATAGTATCTTGGACATCCAACCCACGCTGTCCTCACTGATGGATGCTTCCGCACGCGGCGACAGCTCTGTTGCGGACAAATTGTTCACCATGCTTTACTCCGAGCTGCACCGGCTGGCGAAGCGCGAATTGGCGCGCCAAGGATTTCCCGTAAGCCTGGGCGCCACGACGCTTTTGCACAAAGCGTACATCGAGATGGCCACGGGAGCGGCGACATCTTTCCCCGATCGTGCGCGCTTCATGTCTTATGCCGCTCGGGTCATGCGCGGACTCATTATCGATCACGCAGAAGTCGCAGTGCTCAAAAGCGCGGTGGCTTGTTCGAAATCACTTCGATGGGGACGGAATTTGATAACGCGGCTGATCACCGGGAACTGGCCCGAATTAGCGAGGCGTTAAACAGATTGGCGAAGGCCGAGCCTCTTCTTGCAGAAGTCGTTGACCTGAGATTTTTTTGCGGTTTCACGTTTGTTGAAATTGCCGCGATGAAGAACGTCTCCGAACGAACCGCGCAGCGGCATTGGGAAAAGGCCCCCATTTTTCTTCACCGCAAGATACGGACGGATCTGCTGGTCTGAGGTATCCGATCATGCCTGCCCTTACTCCTAACCAATGGCACGATATCAGCCCGTACCTTGACCACGCGCTCTCGCTGCCGCCGCCCGAACGCGTCACCTGGTTGGAAGCCCTTCGAGCGGAAACCCCGGAAGTGACCGGTCTTTTGGAACAACTTCTTGACGAGCACCGTGTGCTATCCGAAGAAGGCTTTCTCGAGCACGGGCCAGTAGGGGCTCTCGGCCAGCGGTCGCTTGCGGGTCATAATATCGCCAGTACACGTTGCTTTCTCCCATTGGGCAAGGCGGCATGGGTAGAGTGTGGTTGGGCGAACGCAGTGACGGGCGCTTCGATCGCCAGTTTGCCATTAAGTTGTTGAATCTTGCGGTCACTGATGCGAAACATGCCGAGCGATTCAAACGTAAAGGCCACCTCTCCTGGGAAACTCTTGGATCCACACATTGCCGAGCTGATCGATGCCGGGGTAACGCAGGACGGTGAGCCGTACCTGGTGCTCGAATATGTTGACGGAGAACATATCGACGTCTACTGCGACCGGCGTGCGCTGGATTTGAACGACCGACTGAACATCTTCCTCGATGTGCTCGGCGCGGTCACCCAGGTGCATGCAAACCTGATCGTCCACCGAGACATTAAGCCTTCCAATGTGCTAGTGCGCAGCGATGGCCAGGCGAAGCTTTTGGACTTTGGTATCGCGAAGCTCCTTGCTGGTGACGCCAGTGCGGGAGTAGCGACAAATGTAACGCTGGAGGGAGGCGCAGCGCTAACTCCGGCGTACGCGGCTCCTGAACAAATCACCGGAGGGGCCATCACGACGCGCACGGATGTTTATTCGGCGGGCGTGCTGTTGTACTTGCTCCTAAGCGGACGCCATCCGGCGGGGCCGGGGCCGCGCTCGCCGGCGGATCTTGTGAAGGCGATTCTTGACTCCGAACCCTCCCGGCCGTCAGAAATTGTGGCATCCGGCGAGACGAACGATGTCGCACGAAAGCGCTCCACCAATGTCGAAAAGCTACGGCGACTATTGCATGGGGACCTCGATACGATCATTGGCAAAGCTATCAAAAAGAATCCGTCGGAACGCTACTCTTCGGTTACGGCGTTTGCTGACTTGCGGCGATACTTGCGCCACGAACCAATCAGCGCCCGACCGGACCGTCACCTACCGCACATCGAAGTTTGTGCGCCGCCACCGCACAGCGGTAGCTATGGCGACAATCGTCATGGTCTCGGTGATTGCCGGTGTGGCTGAAATTCCATCCAGGCGCGCACTGCCCGAAAGCAACGCGACTTTGCTTTGCGCGAACTGACGCGCGCGGAGCGAATAAACAGTCTTAACGAGTTTCTGCTCACGGACGCGATGGCCTCTGGAAAACCCGTGGCGCCGGACGATCTTCTCGATCGGGAGCGGCATATTATCGAACAGGAGAACTACGCGACCGATCCCGCAAATCACGTGAAAATGCTGGTCTCACTAGGACTGCAATATTTCGAAATGGAAGAGAACGACAAAGCCCTGAACATCCTGCGGGAAGGATTCAGGCTTTCGCGCGAGGTGCAAGATCCTTCCGCGCGAGCTCAGGCTTCATGCGCGCTAGCGGGCTCGGAATACCGCGCGGGAAACCGGGCTCAGGGACGAGCATGGCGGAAGAAGGGCTCCGGAACTCCCTGACGATCCGATGTTCGCTCTGGACCGCGTAAGCTGTCACTTAGAATTAGCCGAAGTGGCGCTCAGCGACGGCGCCGCGCAAGAAGCCATGACGGAAGCACAGCTTGCGCAACGCCTACTGCACCAATCGTCCATTCAGTCCAAAACTTCGGAGTTGCTGGTGCAAGCGGAATTGGGCACAGCCTATGGTTTTGCCGGGAACCAGCGGGCGGCAATCGAAGCGTTCCGGCAAGCGTCCATTTTACTGACGGACCTCGGTTACGGCGATTCCAACACAGCCGTTGCGTTACTGAATAACTGGGCGCTTACGCTCGTGATGGCGGGGAGGCCTTTGGAAGCGGAGAAAGTATATCGCCAGGCCGTTGACCTTACGCAAGCAAACGCGCAGGTCCAGCCCATGCTGCTCATCAATTACGCCGATGTGCTACGCGAACTCGGCCGCTTGCCCGAAGCAGAAAGTTATGCCGACAGGGGTTATGAAAAAGTGCAGGAGTTGAAAGATCAGAACGTTCTTAAGAATGCGGTCGCCGAGCAGCTGCGAATTTACCGCGAGGAGCACGATTATCCCCGCGCGGTTTCGAAGATCAACGAATTAACGCCCTTGTACCGACACAATCTGAAACCGGGGCATTACTTTGCTGCGCTCGCTTCCGAGCGATCCATGCTGGCGGAAGGCACGGGAGATATTCACACAGCGCTGCAGCTCGCGGATGAAGCCGTGGCGCTGGATGAGAAAGCCATTGCCACCGGGCGGCCAGGGTGCCCATTTTTTGCCGACACTTCTTCTGCGGCGTAGCGCACTCGAACTAGAATCTCAAGTCCCTGAGAAGGCCGAAAGCGACGCAATGAGGGCGCTGCAGTTGTCACAGTCGGCGACGGGATCCGGGAGCTTCTCTGGCGCGCAAGGTCGTGCGTATGTAGACCTGGGCAAAGCTCTTCTGGCCCGCGGCAAAACTCAGGAAGCGCGTGAGGCTTTCCAATATGGGGCCGAACACCTTGACAAATCGTTGGGCCAGGACCATCAGGAGTCCCGGAACGCTCACCAGCTCGCGGATACTTCTTTTCGTTAAGACTTTCCACCTGCCTGTCGTCTTTTCCCTCCCGTTTCCGATTTCATAGGTAACAGCGTGTTGTGGACGTCCACCGCCGAGGTTGTCCGTAATTTGAGAGCGGCTCTACGGTCACCCGACGGCGCAATGCTGCGGTCACGGACGGCGACAGATCTGTTTCTGGCATCGGCTAGGTTTCAAACGTACCACAGGGAAAACCAACCCGCGACATGTAACGGCCAACGCGAGATTTGTAACTTCTTTTGAGAGGTGTCGCTGATGTTCGAGAAGACTTTTGCATACCCTTCTTCGCGAAAGTCGTGGTTGGCTGCCTGCACTCGGTTTCTGCTATTAGTTCTGTTTTTTGCCCCTGTTCTTCGCGGAAATACCATCTATGTCACGACGCTGAAGGACACCATCGGTGATCCAGCAGGGTGCTCGCTGAAGGATGCGATCTTCTCGTCGAGATTTGCAAACAACGTGGCGATCAAGTCCTACACCATCAACTCTGACCAAACCGCTTTGTTGCCAGTCTACGTTCCGACGTCCTGTGTCGCTGGAAGCGGCGACGACACCATCATCCTCCCGAATAACGCCACATTGGTTTTGACGGCCGATTACCGACGATGCGGATAATTTCGTCGGCCCAACCGCCACCCCAATGGTCAATTCCACGATCACCATCGAGGCCTACGGCACGACCCTGCAATGGAACGCAGGCGGCCACGCCCGCGCTTTCCTGGTGGCGAACGGCGGCAATCTGACGATTCACAATGCGCTCATCAAAGGTTTTTCAGCGAAAGGCGGCAACGGCAGTGATGGCGGTGGCGGGGGCCTGGGAGCTGGCGGGGCAATTTACGTGGCTGACGGTAGCGTTCTGACGGTTGAAAACTGCACGTTTGAGAGCAATGTGGCCACCGGCGGCAATGGCGGCAACAATGCGGAACCTAGTATTGCTGGCGGCGGCGGTGGAGGGATGGGCGGTAACGGTGGGCAGGCCGGCGTTTTTGATGATGGACTATATGCAGCAGGAGGAGGTGGAGGCGGTTCACGCGGGAACGGTTACAGCACCGGGGGCGCTGGAGGTGGAACGGTGGTGCTCCAGGATATGGACAAGACCTCTTACCTCAATTGTGGCGGCTTCCCACCGGCGTCGGGGTTGCTCACAGATAACGGCGGTGACGGTAGATGTCCGGGCGGCGGAGGGAGCGGTGGGGGCGGGGACGATACCGCCTTTACGACCGACAACGGCGGGAATGGAGATTACGGCGGCGGGGGAGGCGGTGGCGGCGGGAATGGCGGGAGTGGTGGAAACGGAGGTTTCGGTGGCGGCGGTGGGGGTTCAAACTATTACGCGAATATAATATCTGGGCCTTATGGCGGGAACGGTGGCTTTGGAGGCGGCGGGGGTAGCGGCGCTAGGGGCGGGGGCTCGGCAGGCCTCTATGGCGGCTTGGGTAGCAACGCTTACGGCGGTGGCGGCGGAGCGCTCGGTGGAGCAATTTTCAACACCGGCGGCACGCTAGTCGTTCGAAACAGTACTTTCTTTAACAACTCTGTGGATCGGGGTAACGCCGGAGGAGCGCCCGCCGACAACGGTGCCGATGCTGGTGGAGCGATTTTCAGTTTCAATGGCCGAGTTACCATCGAGGATTCGACCATCAGTGGAAATCAAAGCACAGGATCCGCCGCCGGGGTCGAGGCCGTCGAGACAGACGCGACTCTGGACACTGTGTTTATTCTGAATAACACCATCATTTTCAACAACGGAACCACGGACGCCAATGGCAATCCCGCGGGCACTGCGGCGGAATGTTCCGGTTATGGCAAGACCCTCAGCGGCGCAGGTAATCTGATTCAAAACAATCTGGGGTGCCCCGGGGTGGTGACTACGGGCGATCCTCTCTTGGGGCCGTTGAAGATTAACCGTGGGTTCACTCCCACCATGGCGATTGGTCCGACCTCCGCCGCATTCAACACCGCGGATACTTCTACCTCGCTGAGTGTGGACCAGCGCGGCATTCCACGACCCAGCGATGGTGGTTTCGATATCGGGGCGTTCGAATATTGCGACTTCGCGCGGGACTTCAACTGCAACATTGCTGGCGTGGTGCAGACCGAGCCGCTCACGATTATCGTATCGCCGCCGGCGGGCGGTACCACCACGCCGGGAGCCGGCACCAATTTGGAAGTGCAAAATACGGTGACCACCGTGAGCGCTACGGCGGCTCCCGGCTACCTGTTCTCCACTTGGGTGGGGAACGTTGCCGCCCCCAGCAGTGCGGCAACCACGGTGATCATGAATCAGGCACAAACCATAACCGCGATGTTCGTGCCTTGCGGCTGTGCGACCGATGTGAGCGCTTCCATTACCGTTACTCGTGGCGGCTATGTCCTGAATCCGGGCACTGGACGGTTCGTGCAAACCGTCACGCTTACGAATAATTCCGCCAATACCATTACTGGGCCGATCTCGTTGGTGCTGACGGGTCTAAGCGCTAACGCTGCGCTCTACAATGCCACCGGTTCCACGGACTCGGATTTCCCGCCCGTCGGCGCGCCTTACGTAAACAGTTCAACGACCAGTCTCGCGCCCGGCCAGTCCATTTCCATCTCGCTGCAATTCACAAATCCCACACGGGCGGCTATTACGTACAGCACTCAGGTTCTGGCGGGACCGGGTGTCCGCTAAAGAGGGAGCCATGCAAAAGCAAAATTTGTGGTTACGTACTCGATGGTATCCGGCGGTATGGGTTTGCGTTTTGCTCGTGCTGGCTGTATTCGCGCAGCCGAGTCGCGGCAATGTTATTTACGTCACCACGCTGAACGACACCATCGGTGATCCATCCGGCTGTTCGCTAAAAGACGCCATCGCTGCTTCCAAGTACCGCGACAATATCGTTGTGGCGTTTGATCTGGCTGGCACCGCCTCACTCCTATCAACCCAGTGCACCCCAGGCAGCGGGAATGACACGATCATTTTGCCGACGGGCGCTACGCTCAATGTCAGTTTGCCGCTTCTCTTCGGTAACGGCGTCACATTGGACAGTGATAACGCGACCGGCCCGACGGCAACCCCCTTGATTACAACCACCATTCTCTTGGAGGGTTATGGCGCAACGATACAACTCCCTCCTCTTGACGTACCGGAGGGCCTGAGACTGTTCGCGATCGGAAGCGGTGGTCATCTGACGATTCACAACATGACGATTCGAGGGTATTTCGCACGCGGAGGAGATGGCGAGGCCGGTGGTGGTGGCGGCATGGGTGCTGGGGGTGTTGCGTACGTGCAGACGGGCGGAAGCCTGACCGTCGAAAATTGCACCTTAACTGGGAACTCAGCGGTAGGCGGAAATGGCGGAGGTCGGGGCCTCGGCGATACGGGCGGCGGCGGTGGCGGAGGTGGCGTTGGGGGATTCGGCGGCAGCGTGGTCGGAAGCCCCAATAATCTCGACATCGTGGGAAGCTATACCGGAGTAGGCGGAGCGGGCGGCGGAGGGTCTATCGGTTTCGGGAGTACGACCTATTCAGATGTAACAACAGGATATTTTCTAGGGAACGATGATGGAGGTGGGCGGCGGCGGGACCGGGTACCACAGCGGAGACTCCTCCGAAGGCGGATTCGCTTGCGGGGGGAGCGGAGGATAGGGTGGTCCCGGTACGACTGGCAGTTCCGGAAGTGGCGCACCATGTCCCGGAGGTGGGGGCGGCGGCGGCGGCGCCGGTGTGCCGATAGGGAGCAACGATGGCGGCGCGGGGAATTATGGCGGGGGCGGTGGCGGCGGAGCCTTTGGCGGTGGAAACGGAGGAAACGGCGGTTTTGGCGGCGGCGGTGGTGCAGGCTGGTCTGGCGAGTTTGGCGGAACCCAAGGCGGTAATGGAGGTTTCGGTGGTGGCGGTGGTTCGGCGGCAGACGGCAACGCAATTGGCTCTTCGCATCCTGGGAATGGCGGCTCGTACGCGGGGGACGCGAACTCCTTTAACGGCGGTGGTGGCGCCGCGCTCGGCGGCGTGATCTTCAATGATGGCGGAACCGTCGTCATCAACAACAGCACGTTCGCCGGAAACTCCGTCACACGCGGCAACGGCGGCGGCGCTGGAAGTCCTGGTGCTGCAGACAACGGCGCGGATGCTGGTGGCGCGATTTTTTCGCTGAACGGGCACCTGACGATCAACGATTCTACGTTTAGCGGCAACCTCAGCACCGGCTCGGAAGCCGCCATCGTCATTCAGCAAACGTCTACGGTCATTCCAACTTCGTTCATATTGAACAACACCATCATCTTCAACAACGGCGGCACTGACGCGAATGGAAATCCCATTGGTACACCAAAAGAATGCTCCATCGCTGGATCAACGATCGCGATTCTTTTTGGAGGCGCGGGCAATCTGATTCAGAACAACGACAATTGTCCGGGCGTAGTCACTACCGGCGATCCGCTCTTGGGCCCGTTGCAGTATAACCGCGGGTTCACTTTCACCATGGCCATTGGTCCGAGCTCAGCCGCGTTTAATACCGCGGACACTTCTAGCTCGCTCTCGTTGGACCAGCGCGGCATTCCGCGTCCCAGCGACGGTGGCTTCGATATCGGGGCGTTCGAATATTGCGACTTCGCCAGAGACTTTAACTGCAACATTGTCGGCGATGTACAGACCGAACCGCTGACCATCCTCATCTCGCCATCCGGAGCAGGAACCACCACGCCGGGAGCCGGCACTAATTTGGAAGTTCAGAACACCATTACCGCCGTGACCGCAACAGCAAATCCCGGCTACCAGTTCTCTACTTGGCAGGGAAACGTCGCCGCCCCCGCCAGCGCCGCAACCACGGTGGTCATGAATCAATCACAAACCATAACCGCGGTCTTCGTTCCCTGCGGATGCGCGGCAGACGTTAGCACTTCTATTACCGTGACGCGCGGCGGCTACGTGCTGAATCCGGGCACCGGGCGTTTCGTGCAAACGGACACCCTGACCAACAACTCCGCCAATACCATTACCGGACCCATCTCGCTGGTGCTCGATGGCTTGAGCGCGCGACGCCACGTTGTTCAACGCAACCGGAACTCACCGACACGCTGGAGCTCGCCCGCCGGCAGTCCATACATCAACACCGCGAGTCACTCTGGCGCCGGGGCAAAGCGTCCCGATTCAATTGCAGTTCGCCGATCCAACGAGGGGCGCCATCACCTACAACACCCGCGTCCTCGCGGGCCCCGGCTTGCGATAGATATTCTAAGGAAAAAAGGAGAAACCATGAATCGCATTTTTAAAATGGCTCGCATTTTTAAAATTGTTGCTTACGCAACTCTGCTGTTGGCCTGGACGGCAACTTCGGCGCGCGCGGATTCGTTCAACGTCTCGCTCAATACCTCTTCGTTAACCGGACTGGGACCACAAATCCTGCTCTTTGAGCTCATTCCCGGGGACGCCATGGACAACTCTGTGGCGTTGAGCGCTTTCAATTTCGGCACCGGTGCCCCGGTAGGGGCGGCGGATTACTTGGGAACCACCGGCGTGAGTGGCGATCTGACCAGCGGCATCGCCATGAACGACAGCGGCGGATTGGCCTTATTCGACCAGCAGTTCAATCCTGGCGCATCGCTCTCCTTTCTGCTCTCGACCACCAACAATTTCTCGGGCGTGACGCCGGACGAATTTTCCATGTTCGTCTGCGACCTCAGTTTCGATTGCTACTCCGACGATACGGCGGCCGGCAACCTGCTCGGGCTCGGCCTGACGGGTGGAACATTGTCGCCTTCCAGCTTCACGTTGAACCCAGCAAGTGACCAAAAACTTCCTGCTCCTGTCGTAACCGCAGTCACCACCGCTCCCGAACCCACGAGCGTTCTGCTCTTATGTTTCGGATTGGCACTGCTTGCTCTGATGAAATGTGCGCGCTCGAGCGGCGGCACAGGAAAGCAGCGCTTGCTTGCGTAGCTTCGCAGTGCCGAAGACGGTCGCTGCTGTTGAGCCTCGCGCCTTCCACTTGTTTGGCAAAAGATACTGATAGGTCTGAACAGACAACGTCCAAGAAATCTTGAATGGCGACGGAACTTTCTGGCGTGGCTATCGTCTATCCTTCTGTGGGAATTGCACAGGAGGGTTCTTTGTCACCTCAACTGGACATCTTGAAGGGCCATCTGGACCTCATGGTGCTCCAGACCCTGGAGGTCATGGGCGCACTCCATGGCTACGGTATCGCCCGGCGCATCGAGCAGGTTAGCGGAGACACTATCTTACTGAATCAAGGCACGATATATGCCTCTCTGGTGCGCCTGCAGCAGCGCGGCCTGATCCACGCCGAATGGGGCGTTTCGAATAACAACCGCCGCGCCAAGTTCTACTCCATCACGCGGCGTGGCTCCCGCCGCTTGGCCTCTTCGGCCGAGAATTGGGAACAGCTTTCCATTGTCATGGGACGATTCTTTACCGCCCAAAAGGAGCCCCAGCGATGAATGACTCTCTGCGCGCTTTTTTCTCACGCCTGCGCGCGTTCTTTTTCAAGACGAGCCTGGATCACGACTTTAGCGACGAGCTGGCCGCCCACATCGAACTCCTCACCGAAGAAAACATCCAGCGCGGCATGGCTCCCGAAGAAGCCCGCCGTGCCGCCTTCATCAAGTTGGGCGGCGTGGAACCGGCCAAAGAGCTTCACCGTGACACGCGCAGCCTGCCATTTCTTGACAGTCTTTTGCAGGATCTCCGCTATACCATCCGCACTATGCGCCGTGACATCGGCTTCACGACATTCGCTATTCTCATCGTCGGCCTCGGGATCGGCGCAAGCGCCACCGTTTTCAGCGTCGTCAACACGATTCTCATCCGCCCTCTTCCCTTCCGCGATCCCGCGAGCCTGGTTTGGGTAGCCAATTCTCCCGGCCAGCTTGGGCTCTCCGGCCAAACCATGCAGGTGGGTCACTTTCTCGATCTGCGCGAACAAAATAAATCGTTCAGCGACATGGCCGCTTTTTTCGCCTTCTATGGTGTCGGTGATAACAAACTCACCGGCACTGGCGGCGAGCCCGAGCGCCTCACCAGTGTTCCGGTCTCGCAAAATTTCTTTTCCTTTCTCGGCGTCGAGCCTCAACTCGGTCGCCTCTTCACCGCCGACGAGTGCAAGTGGAACGGCCCTCGAGTGGTCCTACTCAGCCACGGTCTTTGGCAGCGCCGCTTTGCTTCCGATCCTACTATCGTCGGTAAATCGCTCACGCTCGACGATCAATCCGCCACCGTCATCGGTGTTCTTCCTGCTTCCTTGGATTTCGCCGCGATTTTCGCTCCCGGCAGCCGCATTGATCTTTTCAGTCCCTTTCCTCTCACGCCGGAAACCAATCGCTGGGGCAACACGCTCGCCGTCGTCGGACGTCTCAAACCGGGCGCAACGGCGCAAAGCGCTCAAGCCGAATTCACCATTCTCTCCAAGCGCATCACTCATGATCATCCTGAGCGCAATGATATGGACGCCTCACTCACACCTCTCGCCTCCCATGTCAGCGGGCGTCTTCGGCCCGCACTCATCGTCCTCGCCTGCGCCGTCGGCGTGGTCATGCTCATCGTCTGCGCCAACCTTTCCAACTTGCTTCTCGCGCGCTCCGCTTCACGCCAAAAAGAAATTGCCATTCGGGCTGCGCTGGGAGCTGGAAAGGCCCGTCTGATTCGACAGATGCTTACCGAAAGCGTGGTTCTCTCCTGCTGCGGCGCCTCGGTCGGCTTGCTCTTTGCTTTTCTCGGTACACGCGTTCTCGCGCATTTGACCTCCGTCAGCATCCCTCTCCTTTCCGACGTTCACATGGATTTCTCCGTCGTCGGTTTCACTGCGTTGATTGCCATTCTCACCGGAATTCTCTTCGGGCTCTTCCCCGCCTTCCAGGTCCCCAGCATCAAGCTCCACGACACTCTGAAGGACGCCAATCGCGGCTCCAGCCGAGGCCACGGCCACGCCTGGATTCGCAGCGCTCTTGTGGTATCGGAAGTGGCTCTCGCGTGCGTGCTCGTCGTCGGCGCGGGCTTGCTCATCCGCAGCTTCCTTCGCGTCCTCGATATCGATCTCGGATTTCATCCCGAACGCGCTGCGGCGCTGCGCATCGATCCCAACTCAAGCTATAACACCCAGGAAAAGCGCAACGCCTACTTCACGCAAGCTCTCCACAGTGCGCTCGAAATTCCCGGAGTCGAAGCTGCCGGGCTCACTGACGCCGTTCCTCTCGGCCACAACCGCAGTTGGGGCGTCATCGGCAAAGGTCAGGTTTATAAGCCGGAGGAATATCCCGACGGCTACGTCCGTATTATCAGTAATGGCTATTTCAAAGCCATGGGCGTTCCTCTTCGGGCAGGCCGCGACTTCACCGAGCGCGACGACATGGACTCGGAAAAAGTCATCATCCTCAACGAGACGCTGGCCCGCCTTCTCTTCCCAGGAAAAGACCCTATCGGCCAGATCGTCAACGCCGATAAGCCCGACCGTAAGGTTGTCGGCGTGGTCGGCGACGTCCACCATCTCGCTCTCGAAGAAAAGTCCGGCAACGAATTCTACATTCCGATCCGGCAAACGCAGGACTTCGGATCGGTCGATCTCGTCGTTCGCACGTCGCTCCCTAACTCCGAACTCGTTCCGCGCCTCCGCGAAGCCCTCAAACCGGGCGATCCCACGCTTGCTACGGGCACGCTCCGTACTATGCAGCAAATCGTCGACAAAGCCGCCTCACCCCGCCGCTTCGTGGTCCTCTTGCTCGCAGGTTTCGCCGCCTTCGCCCTCGTGCTGGCCTCGCTCGGCATCTACGCCGTCATCTCGTATTCCGTCAGCCAGCGCACGCAGGAAATCGGTATTCGCATGGCCCTCGGCGCTTCCGCGCAAAAACTTCAGGCTAGTATTCTTTTTCAAACGCTCGCTCTCGCCGCCGTCGGCATCCTCATCGGGGTGGCCTCTTCCTGGGCTCTCGCTCGCGCCATCAGCGGCCTCCTCTTCGGCGTAACTGCTACTGACCCGGTCACTTTTGTGGGCATGCTCATTTTGCTGACAACCGTCGCCGCCCTGGCAGGTTATCTCCCCGCGCGTCGCGCCTCCCGCATCGACCCTATGTCCGCGTTGCGGGAGAGTTGACGCCATTAACACAGGAAGGGGAATTCTATTTCCTCTCTACTCTCATAAGCGGGGATAAACGGGGTGGTCTGCAGTTGACTCTTGGATCGTCGGCTACTGGGAAGTGACAAGGGATGTAGGGTCACCCACTTCTCAACCCACCTCGACGTGGCCGCCGCTACCCGGATCGTTTTTGCGTAAGGCAAAAGCCAGGAAGAACATGATCCCCGAAAACACGCAAAGAACCATGAAGGTATCGATATAGGCCAGAGTCCCGGCCTGGTTTTGGACGGTTTGGTAAATCATGGCGTAGGCGTGCATGTGGGCGTCTGGCACGCTCGTTCCAGCATGCGCCAAGCTCTGGGCTAGGCCATTCGCGGAATTCTGGAAATTGGGATTGTCGACCCGGGCGTACTCGACCAACCGGGCCTGGTGAAGCTGCGAACGCCGCGCAATCAACGTGGTGACCAGGGAGGTGCCCACGCTGCTTCCGATGTTGCGCATGAAATTGACGATTCCGGCGACCGCGTTGTTTTTCTCCGGCGCAATTCCAACGTAGGCGGCCATGGTGATGGGCACGAACAGAAACCCCAAACCGATCACTTGAGCGATGCGCAACAAAGTGGCGGCCTTGAAGCTGATCAACAAGTCGATACGCTGGGTGGAATAATACATGGCGATGGATAACGCCAGCCAGCCCGTAGGCGATCAGATAACGCGCCTGGATTTTGGTCGTAAGCGCACCCATGATGGGCATCTCGAACAACAAAACAAGACCACCGGCCGAGAGCGCCAGCCCGGCCAACTGCGAGGTATACCCCAAAAGCGTCTGGAGAAACTGGGGCATCAGCACCAGGCTGCTGAACAACAAGATTCCCAAGGTGAACATCATCAGGTTGGCGCTGGCGAAGTTAAAACTCTTGAACATGCGCACGTCGATGATGGGGGTTTTTTGAAACCATTCCCAGATAACCAGCGAGATTAAGGACACCGTGGCCACGACGACCAAGGTGGTGATGAAGCGGGAACCGAACCAGTCATCTTCCTGACCTTTGTCTAGCACAATCTGCAACGCTCCGATGCCGAAAGTCAGGAAAGCGATTCCAATGTAATCCAGCTTGACCCCGGCGGTTTTGAGCTTCGCTACATAAGGCGGATCTTCGACAACGAAGCGCACCAAAAACCAGGTGGCGATACCGACGGGAATGTTGATGAAAAAAATCCAGCGCCAGGAATAGTTGAAAGTGATCCAGCCGCCCAGGGTGGGCCCGATGGTGGGCGCCATGATGGCGGTAATGCCATACAGCGCGAAGGCCAAACCGCGCTGTTGTGGGGGAAAAGTGTCGGCAAGAATGGCCTGCGCCATGGGCTGCAAGCCGCCACCGCCCGCGCCTTGCAGTACGCGAAAGAAGAGCAGCATGCCCAGACTCGGCGCGATGCCGCACAACAAAGAGCTGACGGTGAACACACCCAAACAGGCCATGAAAAAGCGCTTGCGTCCCAACGCGCCAGCGAGCCAGCCGCTGATGGGCAGAATGATGGCGTTGGAGACGAGATAAGAGGTCAGGACCCAGGTGCTCTGGTCGTTGCTTGCTCCCAGATTTCCGGCAATGTACGGCAGCGCTACGTTGGCGATGCTGGTGTCCAGCGTCTCCATGAACGCCGCCAGCGCCACAACCACAGCAATCAGCCAGGGGTTGAATTTCGGCCGCCAGACCTCCTGATCCATGGTGAGCGCGGCGGTGCTCATTGCAGGTATACGTCCGGTACTACGTTCATGCCCGGCCGAAGCTGGTGATCGCGATTCTCTCCAGGCTCGAGAACGATTTTAACGGGAATTCTTTGGACAATTTTTACGTAGTTGCCGGTGGCGTTTTCCGGCGGAAGCAAGCTAAAGAGCGGGCCGGTGGCGCCGCCGATGCTGTCGACGTGGCCTTTTAAAGTGCGTCCGGTGGAATCCACGTGGATTTCGGCTTTTTGTCCCACGCGCATGTGCTTGAGCTGCGTCTCTTTGAAGTTGGCGGTGATCCAAACCTGGTCGAGCGGCACCACGGTGAGCAGTTGCTGCCCGGCTTGCACGTTCAGGCCGACGACGACCGTCTTGTTCACCTCGCCGTCAACCGGCGCATATATTTTGGTGTACTGGAGATTCAGCTGGGCCTGCTCGAGAAGTGCGCGCTTTTCTTCCACATCGGCGATGGCCGCGCTCGCGCGATCCTGCGTTGAGGAAACTTGCTGCGGCGCAGTCTCGGCGTATTTGTGGTTGGCTTGCGCTTGCGCCAGGCGACTCTGCGCCTGCTGAACGAATTGTTGCGCGGCCGCCTCATTGGCACGGGCTGCCTCGATTGCCGCAGTACTGGACTTCGCCGCGGCCAGCGCCTGATCGTAAACCTGCTCGGCCACTTCCCGCTTATCTACCAGCAGTTTGTAGCGCTTGAGATCGTCTTGCACCTTTACATCGTTGGCCTCGACCTCCTCCAGTTGCGAGTGGGCGGCGCTGAGCTGCTTCTGTGAGGCAATGATTCCGGCGTTGGCATTGGTGACGTCCGACGCGGTGAAGCTCAGTTGGCTAGAGGCGTTCACCGAGGTAATCGGCACGGTGATGCTCAGCGATCGCGCAGTGGCTTCGGAATTTTCCAGATTGGCTTGCGCCTGAGCGACCGCGACCTCGTAGTCTTTCGGATCGATCTCCACCAGGACCGCGCCTTGTTGCACCCACTGGTTGTCGTCGGGGTTGACCTTGACAACATAGCCGGAAATACGCGCGCTGACGGGATAGAGGTGAACGTCCACCTGAGCGTCATCGGTGGATTCATAGGTGCTGAGGTAGCGCCACAAGAGTACGCCGCCGACAAGCAGCACCAGGACGACAACAATGATTACGATATTTCTGCGGCGCCTGGGGTTGCGTTGCGATCGCAGCGGAGACGTCGAGCCCGGCTTCGGGTCCGTCAACGGCGAGGCAGCAACTGGTGATCCGGTGCCTTCGGCCGACACCGAGCCGGGTGGGTTCTCTTGCGCCATGTTCATTTTTCCTTGAAGTATTCTTTGACGCCCGCTTCAGCAAGACCGATAGCGCGAGCCAGAGAGATTTTTGCAAAATTGAAACTGTAGAGACTGGAGATGTACTGTTCGTGCGCGCTGGCCACGAGTTCCTGCGATTGCACCACTTCCACGGTATCGGTCACGCCCGCTACAAAGCGATCGCGCGACTGCACCAAGGTCTCCTCCGCCAAATCAATGTTGCTGCGTGCAACGGCCACCTGCTCCGCGGAGGACTGGAGGTTCAGCAGCGCGGTGCGAACATCCGAATCAATCTGTGCGCGAAGATTGTCGAGGCGCTCGCGGCTCTCTTCCAGTCTGGCATCGGCCTGCAAAACGTCACCGTGAACGCTGCCTCCCAGAAAGATTGGAATCGAGAGCGTTCCGCGCACGTCGTATACGGGCGTTGCGTTGGAAGGATGCGTGCCGCCCGTCCCATAGTCAGCGCTAAACGAAAGCGAAGGGTAATAACCCGCGGCTGCGGCCTTGCGCGAGAGTTGCGCTGCGCGCACGTCGCTGAGAGTCGCTTGGTAATCGGAGCGCGTGGCGTACGCGCGTTTCAGAGCCTCATCAACGGTAATGCCTTCAAATGGCTGGTAAGGTGACTTGTCCGTGAATTCGAATTCCTGCCCAGGGGCCAATCCGATGACACGCGCCACGGTAAGCTTTTGAATGGCCAAGTTATTCTTAGCTTGAATCAACTGCTGTTGCCGGGTCTGGAGTTCTACCTTGGCGCGCAGCCCATCGATGGCTGGCGAAGTCCCTGCGGTTACTTGATCGTTTGCTTGATCGTATAGCGCCTGGGCCGTCTTGACCTGAGCTTCCGCCGTTTCGATGCGCGCTTCGTCGGCAATTGCCTGCAAATAGGTGTAGCCCACCGCGAGAACCACGAGATCCCGCGCGTCTTTGAAGGTATATTCCGCCGATTTCACACTCTGGCTGGCCGCGCGCGCTGCGTTGATGGACTTCCAATTGAAGAGCGACTGCGACACCGCTACGCGCGCGTCAAAATAAGAAAAAGGGCCTACCCCCGGTGGAAAATTCGAGCCCAGCAATGGTGCTAAAGCCCAGCTCCCCCAGATTGATTTTTGAATCCGCCACATACGGTGCCGCGGTAACCTGCGGCAGCAGTGCGCTCAATTGTTCCCAGCGCTGACCGCGTGCGTTACGAATGTCCGCGTTGGAAAGCAGCAGTCCCAGATTCTGCTTCAACCCGCGGTCGATGGCTTCCTGCAACGAAAGCGGCATAACGCCCGGAACGAGTTTTGCAGGCACGCTGCCCGCGAACAGGCTCACACCGATCGTTCCAGGTATGGCCTGACCGGGCGTGCTTGGACCGGGGGCGGTGTCGGTTTGCGCAAGCGCTGTTGCCGCTCCACAAGACAAGAACGCAGTCAGCAGCAAGGCGCGACGCGGTCTGTAACTGGACCTCAAAGACGTCTCCTTGACCTCGCAATTTCGCGGTGACGATGTTAGCGGAGAAATATCCTAGTGCGGGTGGCTACTTCGCGCAACAGGTATCGCCCCGGTGCCACTTCGATTCCGTGACTTGCGATAAGGTGGCAATATTTTTGAAACATCGTGTCGAACTTCGCCCCTCTTGACGCGCCCATGCCGCGAACCTAACATGCGCTGAAATGACAGATCTCAATGCTCTTCGCTCCCCTTTGATGTTTCTGGAGAGCAGACTCCGCGATATTCCGCACCGCGCGGTGCTCGATACCGAAGAAGCTTGGTGGAAGAGCGAAGGCGTGGCCATTTCGGGCGCCATCGACCGTGCGGGAACGCCATGGCTACGGATGTTCGACCGGCTGGGAAAACGCGTGGATGAAATTCTTTATCCGCGCGAATATCAAACCATCTTACGGAGAGGTTACCGCTCCGGAGTTATTTGGCGGGCACTGGAAGAACGATCGCTGTTGCCCACGTATCTGCTGATCTACAACATTTCGTTCTACGATCCGGGGATTTGCTGCCCGAACACCGTGTCGCTGGGCACGGCCGTGCCGCTGGCGAAATATGGCAGCGCCGAATTGCAAGCGCGCTTTCTACCGCAACTCACGCGGAAGGACGATTCCGTGTGGCAGGGCGCCACGTGGATGACGG
>CAWCTJ010000011.1:0-309474 GCA_963798585.1 uncultured Acidobacteriota bacterium | reverse complement strand
CGAAAGAGGCGGCTCTTTTTTGTATTGATGACGAAACCTACCGAATGTGAAGCGTGGAAAGAGCGTTTACCCCGAGTCTATGGGACTGGGGGACTTCCGACGCCTACCGCAAGATCCCCGCGTCCTTACCGACTTCGCCGTATCCCCACCGTCCATCCCGCCGCGTAGAATTTAGTTGATTTTCTCTTATTTTCTTTCGCGCAAACGACCGCGCCTTTACGAGGTAACACGAATGCAAATCTTCAAGATTCGGCGCTCGCTCAACTCATTCCGAGTTTCCCGTTGGCTTCTTCTGGCTGCGGGCCTGTTCGCGATTGCAGCGGCATGTCCCAACGTTTCGGCCCAAGTCGCTGTTTCGGTCGCCATTGCTCCTCCAGCGTTGCCCGTTTATGAGCAGCCCATTTGTCCGGCGGAAGGTTATCTTTGGACCCCGGGCTATTGGAGCTACAGCAATGACGGAGGATATTTCTGGGTTCCCGGCACATGGGTACAGCCACCGTCGGTCGGCTTGCTCTGGACGCCCGGCTATTGGGGTTGGGCTGGCGGCGCCTACGCTTTTAACGCTGGCTACTGGGGACCGCAAGTAGGCTTCTACGGCGGCATCAACTATGGATTCGGTTACGTCGGCACCGGCTACGCCGGCGGATACTGGAACGGCGGAAGCTTCTTCTATAACAGCCGCGTGAACAACGTGAACGTCCAGGATTTCCATAACGTGTATCAAAAGAACGTCTACGTGCAGAACTCCCATGTGAGCTTCAACGGTGGCCGTGGCGGAATCAACGCGCGCCCCACCGCCGAGCAGGAAAGGTTCGCCCAGGAGCACCACACCGAGCGTACCGCAGAGCAAGAGCAGCATGAGAGCGCAGCGCGATCCGACCGCAGCCAGTTCGCTTCCGTCAACCACGGACATCCGGCGGTAGTAGCCACGGCGAGGCCCGGCGAATTTCAGGGCGCTGGCGTAGTCCACGCAAAAGCGTCGACTTCCGCCCGCTCGACCACCGCGCACACTGCAACGAACTCCGCTGCCAAGCCTCGCTCTGAGACCGCTACACGCGCTGAGAACAAATCTCAGAACCGAACCCAAGACCGGGGCCGAGTCGCGGACTGAAGCAAAGTCAGCGACCACGCACGAGCCTAAGACTGAGACTAAGCCTAAGTCGGAAACCAAGTCGGCGACCACTCACGAGCCCAAGACCGAAACCAAGCCTCGGACGGAAACCAAATCAGCAACTGCGCACGAACCTAAGACTGAGGCCAAGCCGAAGACAGAGACGAAGTCTGCAACGACGCACGAACCTAAGACCGAATCTAAGCCTAGGACGGAAACGAAGTCTGCGACCACGCATGAGTCCAAGCCCGAAGCCAAGCCTAAGGCAGAAACGAAGCCAGCGACGACGCACGAGCCAAAGACTGAAGGCAGGCCGAAGACCGAGACAAAGTCGGCGACGACGCATGAGCCCAAGGCTGAAGCAAAGCCAGCCACCACCCATGAACCTAAGCCTGAAGCGAAGCCTAAGACGGAAACGAAGTCAGCGACTACCCACGCACCCAAGACTGAGGCCAAGCCGGCTACCGCTCACGAAACCAGACCGGCACCCAAGCCGAGCGCGGAATCGAAGCCCGTGGCCACTCATGAAGCCAAGCCCGCGCCTGCGCCCAAACCCCAGACGAACACGAAACCAGCCGCTACCCATGAATCGAAGCCGACGGTGCAGCATGAACCCGCTCCCAAATCGGATAAACCTACGAAGAACTAGCTCGCCGACCTAACATTTTGTGGGCGCGGTAAGATCCGTTACGGGTGTGCTTTCCCATCATCCTTGGAACCGTCTCCCAGTTGATTCGGTTTGCACCCGGGTCATCATTCGCATTAGTCTAGGGGCTATTCACGCTGGCCACTCTCCTCGGCGGGGCCCTATGACACTTCTCTCCTCCACCAGTCGGGTTCCTTGTACTGCTACAAAGACCGCACTGATAGTTGCTTCCAGCTACGCTAGCGATGAATTGCTCATGACTGTTCTGTCCACCGAAGGCTGGACAGTTTGCCGCGCCGCAGACAATCAAGAAGTCCTCTCGCTCTCAAAGACGCAGCCGTTCGACTTGATTATCACTGGAGACAAAACCTCCGGCGCCGAGGATGTCGCGCTTCTTGAGAAAATCAGGCACACGCGCCCTCACATCCGCCTGATTATTCTCGTGGATCAATGGACTCGTGGCGACGTGATTGCCGCCATGCGTGCAGGTGCCTTCAGTTACTTCGTGGCTCCATTCCAACCCATCGCAATCGCTGAAATGGTGCGTGCGGCCATGGCCGAGCCCTGCTGGGACGACGGCATTGAAATCCTATCCGCCACTCCCGATTGGGTTAGTTTGACGGCCAGATGTGACCTCCTTACCGCCGAACGATTGGTGCAATTTCTGCAAGGAGTAGGAAGTATTCCGGAAGATGACAAAGAACAGATCGTAACCGCTTTCCGCGAAGTCCTAATCAACGCCATGGAACATGGCGCAAATTTCGATCCCAGCCAGCACGTGGAAATCTCGTTCATCCGTTCTCGTCGCGCGATCGTCTGTCGCGTCAAAGATCCCGGCCAAGGTTTCTCGCTCGACGAGCTTCGTCACTCCGCCATCGTCAGCTCACCCGAAGACCTGTTCGGGCACATGGCGGTTCGAGAAGCGCAAGGACTGCGCCCCGGCGGCTTTGGCATGCTGCTGGCTAAAAAACTCGTTGATGACTTGCTGTACAACGAGAAGGGTAACGAAGTCTTGCTCGTTAAATATCTCGATCAGCCCGCACTTCCCCCCGCGACTCCACAAATAACGCACTAATTTCAAGGCGCCGGTGCCGCCGGAGAACGAAACACCACCGCCACGATCATGTGCGATGGGATCCGCGTCCCCTCGTAGTTTGCCGCGCTGAAACTCCAGTTTTTCAACGCGCTGGTTGCCGATGCTGTCAGCTGAGGAACGTCCCGCAGCGTCGCAATATTCCCGGGGTTGCCATTCGCGTCCAGCGTGACGTTCAACACTACCGCCCCCTGCGCTGTCGCCTTGGCGGGATACGGCGCAAACGTGGCCGTGTTCAGCTGCGCCGGATAATATGGCTGATCCTTCGTGGCAATGGCCTGCACTTGCGAGGGCGGCGGCAGCGGAATGTTGTCCGCTCCAAGAAAGCCAGGATCGTACAGAATGTTAATCGTCAGCGTCGAGGGCACGGGTTTTCCATTCAGCGTCGCCGGCGTGTACGTCCAGGAGCGCACCGCTGCTGCGGCCGGCCCCGACACCGAGGAAATATCCCTCAGAATCGTCACCGCAATCACTCCGCCTGTCTTGTCCAAATCTACCGAAAGCGTCACCACTCCCGCGTCCAGGCTGCTCGCGGGGTAAGCAATGTCTCCTGCTTTGCTTACACTCGCCGGAACGAAATGTCCCGGCTTTTTTGCCTCACATCTAAACGCCCAACCCGAGGCCAGCATCGTCACCAGTAACATGCCGGCAGAAACATTCAGAATTCGCCTCATCGCCGAATTTGTCCTCTCAACCATCTTCGATAATTTCTCATTTCGCAGCACGCAAACCAGGCCCCATCCTCCGGTCTGAATCTTACGCTACTTCTGAACAGCGACGTAGTCACGTGAGGCCGCATCACGAATGTTGGCAATCGCGCAGCCAGCGAAGAATCTCGTTTCCGTCGCTTGTGGGTTCTGGCGCCAAGATTCGCTTTCCATGGTGCTCATCGAACAAGTTCGACGATTTCTCTCGCTCTAGATACTCTTTGGCAAGATCATCCACGTACCACCAATCTCCCGCGAAGTCGATAAACCTAACGCGACACTCGGGGTCGGGCACCAACGTGGTTACCTCGCGGAACCAACCTCTATCGCGAAAAGCCCCCCAGCACAGGTCAAAGATCGCGTCCAAGTCGTCCGGATCCTGCCCCATTTCCTCGGACAACTGGATGATGTTCAGTGCGTTGCTCATGCACACCAGTCGCCTAAATCCAGCCTGGAGAATAGCCTCTTCAAACCTACCGTTCACCAACGCCGGTTTGCACTTGTACTCGTGCACGATGGTGCCGTTGATGTCGAAGTAGAGCGTTTTCATGATGTCCCGCAATCACAATTGTCAGGACTTTGCGCGCCGCTTCTAGTGGCGCTACCGGAATGCACTACTTCCGAATCGCCCAGGCAAGACCGTCCGGCTGCTTCCCTGCCGAGATTTTCCCCGTCATCTCCAAAGTCTTCACATCAATCACCGCAACATAATCATCCGGCGTGCACGCCACGTAAGCACGCAACCCGTCCGGCTGCATCAAAATGCCCGCCGCGCCGCGGCCAATCTTCACGCGCTTAACTTCTTTGCGAGTGCCGCTATCAAATATCACCAGATCCGGGCCACCCAGCATAGACACAAACGCCAGTTTTCCATCCACGGTGAACTTCAATCGATTCGCACCCTTCACGTTGGCATCCAGCGTTTGCACCACTTTTTTGCTGGCCAAGTCGATGACGGAAATCGTGCCATCCTGAGCGTTCGCCACCCAAATCTCTTTGCCGTCAGGAGAAACATCAAATCCTTCCGAGCCCCTGCCGACCGGGATTACCGTCTCCGTCCAATTCGTCCGCGGAGGGCCGCCCGGGCCACCGCCATTTGGACCTCCCGGTCCGTTCGGCATTCCAGGTCCTTCAGGTGGTGGCGGTCCACCCGGACCGGGGCCAAAACCAGGTCCCGGCGCGTTGCCTTTTTGCACCACCGTCACGGTTGCGGAACTAACATTCGAGGTAATCATCCGAGCCAAATCAGGGAAGACGTAAATCATATGAGTTCTGTCTTGCCCAGTGCCCAACACCCAGTCGATCGTCTTCGTCGCAGGATCGTAGCTGCCGATCACCTTCGCTCCTTCTGCGGTAAACCACAACTTCCCTCCCACAAACGTAAGCCCATGCGGGCCGCGTAGCGCGCCGAGGTCGATCACCGGCAACGCTTTTTGCTGCACCAGATCAACCACGGTAATCGTGTTGAACGATCCACCGCCGTAATTAGAAATGTAGGCGAACTTTCCATCGGCCGACGCAATGACTTCGTGCGGATCGGGTCCCGAAGGCACCTGCCCCACAACAGCCAGCGTCGCGGGATCAACAATGAATAGCGCGTGGTCACCCTTCGAGAGCACCAGCAACGCATCTTGCGGAGTCTCTGCCGCGTTCAGGAGTGCCGCGCCAGTGCAAGAAAGAACAAAAAGAGCCAATGCAAAAAAACGTTGGTACCACATATACGTCCCACCTCTCACTCGTGTTTGCTAACGCCCCCAAACATGCCGCATCTTACGGCGTGTTCGTAGATTTGAGAAGAGCGTCCGCGAGAACCTCAGATCATCGAAGTTTCGCGTACTCAGCTTTGGCAGCGATGAACAGGGGAATGTCGGATCACACGAATCCATCCCACGTCCTGATCAGCGGACAGTCTTACTATGCGCTTGCAGTTCCGTGGTTTGGAAACTCTTTCAACGTCTGCTAATATCGTTGGGCTGCTTGTGGGCGTGTAGCTCAGCTGGGAGAGCGCGTCGTTCGCAACGACGAGGCCGCCGGTTCGATCCCGGCCACGTCCACCATTCCCCTTTCAATCCACCGCGGCATCGATTCGAATCAGCCGTACGTGACCAGCAAGTCCTTCAATTTCCTCTTGACAGCTCTGGGTATCATTCTGTACAATTGTCCTTGTAGGGAACTGCGCTCAGTAAGCCTTCCACTCAAACATCACCCGCCTCGGCCCATGGTTCAGCAGAAATCGCGCGTGACCCCCAGGGGAGCCCCAACTCTTCCCCATCTCGCGTTTGGCGGAATGAATCTCACGATCGGCGAATTGTCCCGTCCCGAAGCATCGGACACCGAAATTGGGAATCTTGAGAGAAATTCGGAGGTAACTAACTATGTAACAATCACGTCCCGTAAACCCAGCAGAATGAACACTTGTGAAACCGTATCAAAACAAAGGACTTTAAACTCTTTAGAATGCGCACTTACAAAAAACCCCTAGGGGGGTACCCCGGTCGATCACAGGCTCCTAGAGGCCCTGGCGACAGGCCAACGGGCCATCAGGCGGGCTCCACAGCCCGTTGAGCACCCCGGCCGACACCTCGCCCTAGGACACCAGCGCCTTCGCTACCTCAACAGCCTTGCGGACGGCGGTAGCATCCGAAACCTTGCCGCGCGCGAAATCCTTCGTGCCCCCGCCCTTCCCGCCAACCTCCGCCAGCACCCGCTTCAGCAGCGCCGAGACGTCGCGGGTCTCGGCGGAGTGCTGCGCGAAAAATAGCTGTCCGGTATCGCCCGCACCCAGAAGGACAACCACCCTCTCGCGTTTAGTTAGCGCGCCCGCGAAAAGTCCCGGGAAGTCCGGATGCACCGCGTCAAACACTCGCTCGACCACGCGCAGCCCGTCGCTCGTGGCCGCAACAGAAAGGAGTGCCAGCGCCGCCTCCGCCTCCGCTAACTGCTCCAAGCAGGTCCGTAGCGCCGCGAAATGCGTGTCCCGCTCCGCAACGAGACGTTCCGCGGCGGCGTGCACTTCGTGTGGCGCACACTGCAACGCCTGCGCCGCATCGCGCAACTGACGAAAGTCCGCCCTCGCCATTCGCTCGGCGCGATCGCCGCAAACGAACTCCACGCGCCAGTCCTGGCGTACTTTGCTCCGTCGCCGCACCAACAGCAGCCCTATCTGTCCGGTGGACCGCACGTGCGTTCCGCCACACGGCTGATAATCGGCACCCACAATCTCAATGACGCGCAGCATGCCCTCGCGCTCCACCCGTTTGCGCACCCCGCGTTCGGCAAGCTGCTCCGGCGTGGCGTAATGCACGTGGAGATCGCGATTCTCGAAAATAATCTTATTAGCCGCGCGCTCAATCCCCTCCAGCGCCGCGTCCGAAGGCTCCGGCCCGCGCAAGTCGATGGTGCAAATCTCTTCGCCAAGATGAAAGGAGACCGTCGGCAGTCCAACGCGTTCCTGAACCACCGCCGAGAGCAAATGCTGGCCAGTGTGCTGCTGCATATGGTCAAAACGGCGCCGCCAGTCGACGCAGCCACTTACGGCCACCCCTTCGGGTAATTCGCGATCCACGATGTGGACGATCTCGTCGCCCTCGTCCCGAACCTCCAGCACCGAGGCGTCTCCCAGCTTCCCGAAATCGTGCGGCTGGCCGCCGGAAGCGGGATACAACGCAGTGCGATCCAGCACCACGGCCCAGGCCATCTGGGTGCGTCCTGCCTGCAGATCGGGAGGAACAGCGTCACAACTGAGCACCTTGGCGGTGAAGTCTCTCGCGTAAGCATCGTCGTAATAAATGCGGTGAGTGGCCATGAGGGGTAACTTTATCACACCCTTTTTCCCGGACATTCACGCCACGCGCAGCTGCGAACTAGCGTTAATCAGTGTTCGAGGTGGGAGGGCCCGACTTCAGTCGGGCCGTAAACGTGCGCCAACAAAACGGGCTTCAGCCCCTGCGGCACTTTTGGAGTACGGCGGCTTGACGCCGCTTTTCCGCCGAATAGCGGACTCCTAAAGAGAGTGTTTCTTCTGACCAAGGCCCAAGGAAAACTCCTCGACGCGGTACTCCAGACGGCACACCGGACCACCACGGCATCTCAATACAGGGTAAAATGGTGGCTGGGGAAAACAGCTGAATGGCCGTACGCCTCATCGCTTTGGACATTGACGGCACGTTGCTCGATAGCCGCTGGCGATTGCCGGAAGCCAATCGCTTGGCCATCGCGGAAGCCGCGCGCCGTGGCATTGAGGTGGCGCTGGTCACGGGACGCCGCTACGACTTCGCCATGCCGGTAGCGCGCGAGCTCGATGCCCCCATCACCATGATCGTCAACAACGGCGCGCTGGTTCGCTCCCACGACGGGCACACCCATCTGCGCTACGTCCTGCCGGCAGAAACAGCGCGAAAAGTCTTGCAGCTGACGCGGCCCTGGCGCGATGGCGCCGCGCTGATCTTTGACCGCCTGCGCGAGAATCAGGTGATGCTCGAAGTGCTCGACCCGAATGACACGTTGCGCTACGCATACTACGCGCGCAACCGCGAATTCATCGGGCTCGCGCAGCCTCTCGAGTCCAGTCTGACGGAAGATCCCATCCAGGTAATGTTCTCCGGGCCCGTGGAGGGAATGCGCAAAGCGGTAACCTTGCTACGCGCTGCGCCGTTCGCGGAAGAATACGCGCTGGCCACCACGGAGTACGAGGCTAAAGACTTCGCGATGATCGACGTGCTCAATCCTATTTCCACCAAAGGCGTGGCGCTCGCCGAGTGGGCCGCGCTGCGCGGCATCGCGCGAGAAGAAGTGCTGGCCATCGGCGACAACCACAACGACCTGGAAATGCTCACCTTCGCGGGCATCCCCGTGGTAATGAGCAACGGCGTGTCCGCGCTGAAATGCTTCGGATGGCACCAGACCGGTTCCAACGACGAAGGCGGAGTCGCCGCGGCCATCGAGCATTTCGCGCTGAGCGAGGCGGCTTCATGCGCCTAAGGCAGACGATTGTAGGATTCGCATTAACCTGCGGCGCCCTGCTCGCCATGCCGTATGGCGCGCGCCCAGACAATATCGTGCTCAAGAACGGCCAGCGCCTCAATGTCACCGGCTATCAACTGATCGGAGACACCTACCGCCTGCAGATGGCCGGCGTCTCTGTGGATGTACCATTCGACCAAATAGCCGCCATCGAGCCCGAAGATCAATTTGCCCCGCCACCGCCTCCGCCGATCGTGGCGGCGAAAGCCAATTTTCGGGATCTGGTGGAAAATTCCGCCGCGCGTTATTCGGTTGACGCGGATCTGATCAGCAGCGTGATCGCCACGGAATCAAATTTCAATGCCCGGGCCGTCTCGCGCAAAAATGCTCGCGGCCTGATGCAACTGATGCCGGAAACCGCGGCACGGCTCGGCGTGCGCAACGTGTTCGATCCGCAAGAAAATATCGACGCCGGAACGCGCTACCTTGGCAACCTGCTGCAGCGCTATCGCAACGACCTGGCGCTGGCACTGGCGGCCTATAATGCCGGTCCAGAGCGCGTCGAGCAATACGGCCGCGTGCCACCCGTTCGCAGAAACCGTATCCTACGTGCGCAAAGTTCAGCGCACCTACCAAAACAGCAAATCCGCGCAGTCCGGAAAGCGCGGTCAATCGCAGGCAGCGGCGACTTCTGCCGCAACCTCTACAGGAACTCCAACCGGAGCATTCACCGGCAGTTCCCTGCCGACGAATGCTACCGCCGCGCAAGCGCCGCGCTGATAGGCATGGACAACCAAATAAAGCAGATTTTTACCAGGCTGCGCGAAACATGCGACTTCGCCGAAACCGATTTTTCCGATGTTAATGCATGTACGGGTGATGGCGATAACGGACTTCATTATGTTGTTAGATGGGGCGATCTTTCTGCGGCCAAAGCTCTCATCGGTGCTGGCATTGACATAAATAAAGCGGGGGACCGTGGTTATACGCCTCTGCACGTTGCCTGCATGCAGGGTAACGTGGAAATGGTCAAACTCTTGCTCGGCGGGGGCGCAGATATATTTGCGTTAAGTGAAGGCGATACACTATTTGCGACCGCTCGTCTTGGCGGACATGACGAAATTTGCGACTTGTTAAACCCTTTGATGAAACAAGCACAGGCGCTCGACCCAACGACCTGGGTGCGCGCAAGAATCGCCCAGTTACGACGTGAAATTACCTACCTCGAAAAGAAACTTTCCCGATGACTACTGTTGCGGAGGATTTTGCGGCTGCGGCTGTGAGGTGGGCGGCGTGCCGCCTTGAGGCGAACCAGAAGTCGGGCCAGAAGTGGGCCCAGGTGTCGGCGTCTGTCCGAAGGGCGTTGGCCCATTTCCCACCGGCGTGCCGATGCCTTGCGTGCCCGGAGCGTTCAACTGCTGCATCGCCGCCGCAGCATCCTTCGCGGGATTCCAGATAAATTCAAAGAGCAGATAATTTTTAGCTTTCTCGTACACCTTGATAGAGTGCTGGTTAATCTTGCTTGCAACCCCGATAATGTTGCCGCCAACAACGCTCGAAGTGTCAGGCAGGTCCGTGACCGGTGGGTCCAGATAGGGATCGATTGGCTGCCCATTGCTATCCACCAAATTGTTCGCCGAGGAGGTCGGCGATCCAAAGACGCTATTATTCGTCGAGCCAAAACTGCCCGAGCCAAAGCCGCTGCTGTTGCTCGATCCGAAGCTGCTGGTGTTGCCCGATCCAAAGCTGCTCGAATTGCTCGATCCGAAACCGCCGCCGCTCGTCGAGCCGAAGCCACCCGAAAAACCACTCGCGCCCGGTACAGCCGGTGCCCCTCCGCTGGCAGTCGCAACCGCCGCCGCCGAGGTACCCAACCCGCCCGCTCCCGGCAGCTGAAAATTCTCCGGCGGTTTGAGGCTCCCGATCAATTGTCCGGAAGGCCCGACGTAAATCAGCCGCCACGATCCGTCCGTTTTGTTCATGGGATCTTTGTAGGCCTGCCGCATGAAATGGATGGAGCCGGTCTTCGGTGTGGTCAGATCGTCAAGACTGGTGGGGAAATGTCCGAGCTTGGTGTTGTAAAGTTTCACGCCTCGCGCGTATTGCTTGCCGCGCCAGATCATCTCCTCTTCCCGCTCGCGTCGGCCGTTCGTCAAGAGATTCGGTACGGCGGCCAGCACGGTCGCCGCCAGCAGCGCCACGGCAAACATGATCACCAGTAGCGCATAGCCGCGCTGATAGCGGCACTGAGCTCGCTCGTTCGTTGGAGAAGAGTTCTGCATGTTCATGCGGCCGGTGCGTTCTTGTCGGCATCCAGCGCCTTGGTGTTACGCAGTCCCGTAGAGATGTCCTGGAATTCGATGACGCCGTTACTCACCTGCAGAATGCGGAAACGTCCGAGCAGCGTGTCGCCTTCACCGACCACCTGCACTTCTCCATCGACGGAAAGAAATGCGCGGCGCGCGGTGCCATTGGGAACCGTGCCGTAGCCAAAGAAGCTTACATTTCCCGGCCAAGTTGGCGGCGCCGGAGGCGGCACCGGCATGGGACCCTGCCGCGGAAACGGCTTCTTGGCGTTAGCTGCCACCAGCGCGGGATTTGCCGCCAGCGGTTCCGCTTGAAAACTAAAGGGATTTCTTCCGCCACCTTGGTACTCCGTTTTGCGCGCGGCTTCCAAACGATCCCAATGCAGCGCGGGATTCTCCACCGGCAGTGGCGAATAACTTTGCGCCACGAACTGCTGATTGACGATGCCTGGCATCGGCTTGTCGCTATCCAAATACCAGACCAGCGCGGCCACTACGACCAGCGCGGCGAGTACGGCAAGCTGTTTTTGCTGTTTCTTCATACGGTTCGGAAATACGTTCTCATGTGCACCAAAACTCGGACGGGAGCGTTGCCGGAACGGCTCTGTGTATCTCCGGCCAGAGTAATGGCATCGACTTCATAAACACTGTCGGAACGTTGCAGGCCGTTCACGAAGCGCACCACGCCGGCGTAATCGCCATCGACGGCCGCTTCCACATCCACCACTTCAAGATTCCTGTTGGGAATGGCCTTTTGTTTGAACGTCAGGCCGTCCAGATGCAATGACGATTTAGCGGCGATGGTCCCGAGTTCCGCGGGACTCCGGAATAACCCGCGTCCGCCGGGCGCAAGGACTGCTCAAACTTGTCGCAATCCTTTTGTGTGGACGGCATTTTCTCCTTGATCTCCTGGGCGCGCCGGATGTCCGCGCGCAGCAGATCGAGTTGCTGGACCTCGGCGGTCAACTGCTGTTTGGGCGTCCGCGGGGTGGCGGACTGGCGCCAGCTATAGGCCATCAGCACGAGATCCGCGCCCAGAAGCAGGGTCAGGCCCACCAGAATCAAACGCTTGCGTATTTTGAAATCGCGTTCCATCAAATCCTCGAATACACCACATCCAGGTCCAGCGTCTCGCGGTCGCCCTGGTCGCTGCTTTGTGCGGCTTTGTCGCTCACCAGCTGCACGTTGCTAAATTCCTTGGAAGCCTCCAGGGCGCGGAGAAATTTAAGCTTGGCTTCTTCACTGTTCGTGCCGACGCGCAGCTTGACCAGTATCCGTCCTTTCACCTGCGCCGGCTCGACGTTCAGAATCCTTACGCCGCCCGGCAGCACGCGCTCGAGATCCATGAACATCAGCGTCCAATTAAAACTGCGCGCATCGATTATGGAGTTGAGAAACGCCGCGCGGTCGTGCAAGCGGGAATTCTCCGGCGCGGTGAAAAATCGCTCGAGTTCGTTGCGTTGCATTTCGCTGGCAGCCAGCTTCTGCCGCGTATCCGCCGCTTGCGCACGGTACTCGGCGTCGGCCTTGCGGACCGCAAGGACGTGCCAACCGAGGCCAAGGAAGGTGATGACCCCAAGAATCGCGAGGGCGCCAGCGCCGACGATAAAGCGGCGGTGCGTTTGCAGCGCGTTGGTCGCGAGATTAAGCCGTACCCTCATGCGTGATAGCTCCGCAAATCGTGCTTCTGTAATTTCGCTGCAACAATCACTGCGCCGAGACTAAAGCCCGGCCGCTACAACAATCACCGAGCCGACAACAGCCACGTACTAATTGCGATGCAGCATCCAGCCGACGAGACCCTCAAGTTCACGGTCCGCGAGCGGCTTGCCATCCTCCGGAAAACGGCCATCCGCGGCGGCGGTCTGCATCAGCGAGCGAACCTCGCAATGAAATTCGTCTTCCAGCGGGCGAACAAATTCCGGCAGGCGGCTCCCGAGACCCGCCACGCGCACGGAATGCACACCTTCGTGCCAGGTGTCCTGATAATAGGCCGCGACCGGATAGATCTCTTCGAGCAGCATCTCGGGCGTAAGGGCATTGTCGCGAGCCGGCAGCTCCGTGCAGCGATAGCCGCGCAGGACGCCCTCGCGAACGATAACCGTGGTCAGCGACGATCCAGAGACTCTGGCTAGCAGCGTGGGCTTCTCTTCTTCCAGCAGCGCCACGGCAGCGAGCGACGAGTTCAATACCACTCCGGGATGAAGCCCGGCACCTTCTGCCAGTGCTTCATATTCCCGGATAATGCGCAAGCGGGCTAAGGCGGTTACGATGTCCACGCCATCTTCGTGCGGCGCCTGGCGCATATAGGAAATAAGCGTCTCATCAGCCTCGAACGGGACGCTTTTTTTTAGCTTCCAGCGCAACATGGGAAAAGCTTCTTGCGGCGAGCGCGGAAATTGATCGAAATGCTGCAAGAAAACGCGAATGACGGGGTCCGGCAGAATCAGCGCGATGGATTCATCCTTGGCGCGCAGGCGATCAAACACGCTGCTCACCGCGTTTTTTACCGCAGCGGGATTGGCGATATTCGATTCCACGGCGGAAGGCAGCAGCGCGCCTTCTGGCAACTCTTCAACGGCAAACCCATCCAGAGCCCCTGTTCGCGTCCAGCGCGCGCCGGCGACGCGATTGGGGGCAATTTCCAGTGCCAGCGGCGGATGCGGGCTAGCATCGAGCCAGCGAGTCACTTTGCGCACCAACGCGCTCTTGTAGATCCCTTGACGAAATGTCGCTGTGGTCGTGGATGCCATAGTTGCCAAACCTTGCTACTTTCACTTGCAAATAAGTCGAACTTTAGTTGGCCAGCGTTTCTTCAACGAACGTCACCTTGTTGATTTCCTTCACGCTGGTCTGCCCCTCGCGGATCTTGTTCAAACCACTCTCGCGGAAGGTAATCATGCCTTCCTCGCGGGCCACGCGCTTGATTTCCGAGGTTGGCCGCCGATCTACGATCATTTCACGAATGCGGTCGGTCAGATCCAGCAGTTCGCAGATGGCGGTGCGCCCATGGTAACCGGTGCCGGAGCACTCGAGGCAGCCTCCGCCTTCCGCGAAGACGACCGAGCCCCAGATGGCAGGGTCCAGCCCAGCCTCGGTCAGCTCCGTGGCGGTATATTTCTTCGGCTTCTTGCAGTTCGCGCAGACCACGCGTACCAGGCGCTGGGCCATGATGCAATTCAGCGCCGATACGAAGTTGTAGGGCTCGACGCCCATGTTGATGAAGCGGCCAATCACGTCGGTAACGTTGTTGGCGTGCACGGTGGTGAACACCAGGTGGCCGGTAAGCGCGGATTGAATGGCGATCTGCGCGGTTTCCTGGTCGCGAATTTCGCCGACCATGATCTTGTCCGGGTCATGCCGCAGAATGGAGCGCAATCCGCGGGCGAAGGTCAGTCCTTTTTTCTCATTGACCGGAATCTGGGTGATACCGCGCAGCTGATACTCGACAGGGTCTTCGATGGTGATGATTTTGTCTTCGTCGGATTTGATTTCGTTGATGGCCGCATAGAGCGTGGTGGTCTTGCCGGAACCCGTTGGCCCGGTGACCAGCACCATGCCGTACGGCTCGCGAATGTAGCGGCGGAATTTTTTCATTTCGTCCGCGGAGAAACCCACGACGTCGAGGCTCAGGTTCGTGAAATTTTTCGGAAAGCGTTTCTTTATCGAGAACGCGGAGCACGGCGTCTTCGCCGTGGCTGGCCGGCATGATCGAAACGCGCAAGTCGATGAAGCGGCCCTTATACTTCACGCGGAAGCGTCCATCCTGGGGCACGCGGCGCTCGGCAATGTCCAAATCGCTGAGCACCTTGATGCGCGAAATCAAATTGGAGTGCCATTCCTTGGACATATTGCTGCATGGCGTACTGAAGCACGCCGTCGATGCGGTACTTGACGGCCACTTCGCTGTCGCGCGCTTCAATGTGGATGTCACTGGCGCGGCGTTCGAGCGCCGTAAAGATGATGGTTTCGACCAGCCGCACCACAGGGTTTTGCGCGGTGTCACGCGTCAGACGATCGCCGGAGATGGTTTCGTCGCTCTCGGCGTCGTCCTTGGAAACTTGCAACGTGAAGGCTTCGGTGGCTTGCTCGAGCACGCGTTGCGATTGCTCAGTGCGCTTCAGCAAATCTTCAATCTGCCTCGGCGTGGCGACTTTGATGGACAGCTTCTTGCCCAAAAGCAGCGGCAGTTCGTCGCTGAGCAGCACCTGGCTGGGATCCGCAACGGCGATCGATAAAGAGTTGTTCTGCAGTTCAAGCGGAACGAAGTGATAGCGGAACATCAAATCCGCGGGGATGGTACGAAATAGCTCCGGATCGATGCGTTGTTCGTTCAAATCCACAAACGCGCAGCGATATCTTTGCGCCAGTTTGCGCGCCACTTCGCGCTCATTAACCAGCGGTTCCCCGCCCGCGGTCGGCAGATTATGTTCTGGACTAGCCATAGGATTCCTTAGTTTGCTCCAGTCGAGAACGAGAAAATGGGCAAATAGAGTGAAATCAGAATAAACGCCACCAGCAGCCCCATGAACACCAACATGATCGGCTCGATCAGAGAGATCATGGTGCTGAGCCGCATGTTCACTTCGTCTTCATAAAACTCCGCGACGCTGGTAAGCATGGGCGCCAGGGCGCCGCTGGACTCGCCGACCTCAATCATGTCGAGCGCGAGATCCGGCATTACGCCTTTAGAGGCCAGCGCGTGGTGCAGCGACTCGCCTTCGCGCACCATCTGCGTGGTTTCGGCTACGGTATTGCGCACCAGCCTGCTGGTGATGGCGTCGGCCGCGGTACTCAGAGCGGCAACCAGCGGCGTACCGCCGGTTAACAAGGTGGAAAGGGTGCGTGAAAACTGCGCCACCTGGAATTTCAGCATGGTGTCGCCAATCAAGGGTAATCGGAACTTCAAGCGATCAAACGCGGCGCCACCTTGCTCCGATCGCGACCAGATAAACAACAAAAAGATGCCGATGAAAAAAGAGGCGATAACACCCAGGACCACGTAGCGATAGTCCACGGTAATGGCGATGAGCAGTTTGGTAGGGCCCGGGAGCTCGGTGCCCAGGTCTTTGTAGAGCAGTGAAAATTTGGGGATGACCACGGTTACCAGGTAGGTGACGATGATGGCCGCTACGCAGATCAGCAGTGTGGGATATACCAGCGTGGCGATAATCTTTTTGCGCACTCCGGTGCTCACGCGTTGGTAGGCGATGTAGTACTCGAGCACGCCAGAAAGATTTCCGCTCTTTTCCCCAGCCAGAATGGCCGTCGAATAGACCTTGGAAAAGACGCCGGCCTCATCCACGGCCTCGGAAAGCGACCGCCCTTCCCGTACGCGATCGCGAATCTGGGTTACCACCGGGCGAAGCTTAGGCGACGTGGCGCGAGTGGACAACAAATCCAAGGCGCGAAGAATCGGCAATCCCGCTTTGATCAGGGTATTGAACTGCTGGTTGAGAATCAGAAACTCAGAGCCGGTAACTTGACGCGCGCGCGACCGATTGGTCAGGCCGCTGAGCAGGCTGTTGCGGGCTTCCACCGAGTAGACGTACAGACCCCGCTCCGCCATTTTCTGGCGCGCTTCGTCCTTATTTCCGGCGGGCTCGATATGCGAAAAAACGCGCCCGTTGGCATCCGCCACGCGGCAAACAAATTCCCCCATGCCCTCAGTTTACCTCAAGTAGGTTGTATGCGGCGGCGCTGTGGATGGTTGGCCGTTACTATTCGGAAACGCGACAACGGCCTGCTATGGATCCCCAGCAGGCCAAAAGGCCCTGTATTTATGCGTCGAAAACCCTTTGCGACGCTATTTAACTGTTTCGTTCTGCAGCGGTAATTCCCCGTTCAAGATGGCTACTCCCACGGGTGGATGAAACTCGAATTGCGAGTCGGCGACGACGGGATCGAAGCGCCAATTTTCAAAGCGAAATTCCAGATTCACGCCGCCTTTGTCGCGGACCAACACGCGCACGAGATCGCCGGTATCGGGTGCTACCTCGAGAAAGACTGACGCGTCTTTCGGTGTGTCTTGAGAGTCTGGCGAGGAAGCGTCGGTCTCGTTAGTTTTTGGGGACCTGGGAGTTCCGCGAAGCTGACACTCCAGGACCACGTTGCCGGGATTGCTCGGTTTCTCACGGGTAGCAATTTCGACGTGAGAACATACGCGTGAAACCTTCATGTCACCGGCCAGCAGCGCGAGAGGAGTTCGCCAATCGGCGCTGCGCTTGGCTGGTACGCGGGTTACGGTATGGTCATCTGGGACGTAGAACCACGCCGTCTTTCCATCGACGAGGAACAGATTGTTTTCTGGCGAAGCGTACTCCCAGCGCATCTTGCCGGGGCGCCGGAAATAGGCCTGTCCCGCTTCAACGCGGAGCAGGCGGCCACTTTCCGTGTACTTCTCGAGGAAAGTCGCCTGGGTGGTCTTGGGTGCGCGGTATCGCGCTTCTAGAAGCGCGACCCAGTGACTAGCGTTAGGGGCGGTCACCGATTGCGCGCGCGCGCCATTGGCGGTGAGAAGCGCTGCGCCAAGGAGAAGGCCCACAAAATAAAATCTTCGCGCCGATCGAAGCGGGAATTCTTTCCTCTGGAACCTTACTGCTAGAGCGCCAAACCTATTCATCGCCTCCAGTATAGCAACCCAGTGCGCCGACCACTTATTATGCAAAGGGGCACGGACCTTTCCATCTCCGCTGCGCCGAGGTGCGACCAATGCATAGACTAGAAGGCTGCATAGACTAGAAGCTGCATAGACTAGAAGCTGCATAGACTAGAAGGCGCATGTCCACTGTCACCATCTCTGCCGATCCTGTGCCCGCGACTCCCGCAGCCGGCGCCGAAGTCCGCGAACGTACGCAACCGCGGGGCATGCGCTGGTCGGACACCACGCTGGTGGCTGTTCTCTTACTTGTGGTGTTTATCTGCTATGGCAACATTTTGGTCAATTCCTTCGTCTACGACGACGGCCAGCAGATCCTGCGGAACCCTTACGTAAAAAGTTGGCACTTTGTGCCGCAGATTTTCGGAACGACGGTATGGTCTTTCGTCGGTCAGGCCGGCACTACGAATTATTATCGTCCGCTGATGACGTTCAGCTTCCTGGTGCTCTGGAAGATTTTTGGGCCCATACCATTCGGCTTCCACCTCTTCAGTCTGCTGATGGAATGTGCGGTGGTGGTCATGATGTTTTACGCCGGCCGCAGATTGTTCCTGGATGACCGCATCGCGTGGTTCGCAGCGTTGTTCTTTGCGGTGCACCCAGTTCACACCGAAGTAGTAGCGTGGATTGCGGCGCTCCCGGATCTGGAGGCAGCGTTCCTTCTTCTCCTGGCGCTCTGGCTATTGGCTGCGCCCGGCAAGAAAAATTGGAAGATTGAGCTGGGCATAACGTTGTGTTTCTGTCTGGCCCTGCTGTGCAAAGAACCGGCGCTGATGTTTGTCCCGCTGGCCGTGGCTTTCGAGCACATGGCGGCTCGCGATCGTTCGCAAACGACGCTGCAGCAGAAGCTGTTCCGCTATGCGCCCCTGTGTATCGCGGGAGCTGCCTATTTGTTGCTGCGCATCGCGCTCTTTGGCAAGCTCGCGCCGGTGCTGCAACATCCAAAAATCTCTTGGCCGGAAGCGATTTATTCGGCATTTGCTCTCATCGCGGAATATACGCGGCTACTTTTTTGGCCATCGCGGTTGTCGGCGTTCCACCCGTTTTATGCCAGCACCTCATTCAATAGCGGCCGGGTGGTGGGCGGAGTTCTGGTAATCGTTTTATGCCTGGTCGGAATTGCTTTGTTGCGAAAGCGATTTCCTGCGGCCGCGTTCTCCATTCTTTGGATCGGGATTCTTCTCGCGCCGGTGCTCAATGCGAGGTGGATGGCCGCCAATGTGTTGGCGGAACGTTACCTCTTCCTGCCGTCCATCGGGTTTTGCTGGCTGGTAACGTGGGTTGTTGTTCGCGGGTGGGACGCTGCGGCCGCGAGTGGCTCGTTGCGTATTCTTCGTATGGGAGTGGCGGGTGTTCTTGGCGCCTTGGTCTTGGCTGGCATCGTCGCGACCATCCGCCGCAATCAGGTTTGGCGTACCGACATGGTGTTGTACACCAGGACCCTTGAGACGGACCCGGATGCGCACATCATTCGCAGCAACCTGGCAAGCGAGTACTTCATCGCGGGCGATCTGCAGCGCGCCGGAAAGGAGTGGGAGCAGGCTCTGGCGGGAAAGCCTGACAATCTAATTACTATGAACGCCTTGGGCTTGCTTTATACGAAGCAGGAGCGCTTCGCGGAGGCGAATGAAATATTGCAGCGAGCCATCGCCATCAAACCAGGCTGGGCGGACCCGCATTTCAATCTCGGGTTACTGCTCGAAGCGCAAGGAAACGAATCGGAGGCGCTCAAGGAATTTGAAAAAGGCGTTCAGTTGGCACCGTTTAATTCGACCGCGCATTACCTGTATGGCGATGCGTTGCTCAAAACCCATCGCTACCAGGAAGCGGAAACGGAATTGAAGCAGGCGATGGCCTTGGCGCCCGACGTCCCGTTTGAAGCGCTCTCGCGGCTGGCGGCGCTTTATCTGGAGACCGGACAAACCGATCAAGCGCTTACAATTTTGCGGCGCATTGCGACACAAGACCCTTACGACAGCACGGCTCATTTTGAGCTCGGCCATCTCCTGGAAAGCCAGGGGCAGAAGGACGAGGCGCTCAAAGAATACAAGCAAGGGCTAAGTCTGGATCCCGCCAACGCCGATGGCATTGCTGCGGTGCGGAGATTGCAGCCGCAGTGGATTCGGCCCTGAGCGACGGATTACGGAGTGAAGGCAGGACAAGACAGAAGTTTCTGCTGCTATTGTAATGGCGAGCTCGCTACCGTCGCCGCTGCTCCGATGGCATAACGAATCAATCCAGACTCGTCCGAGTAGAAACCACGATTCCCAGTAACGCCCAGCGTAACGGGGTTGGCGTTCAGATCGTAACTAACGTTGACGCCCTGGTCCCCTGCCGCGGGCATATACACGAAGTTATATCCGGCCTTGATTGGGTTCGCCGCGCCCAGAATCGGGTCAACAATTGCCGCGCCGCCGATACACTGCCCTGTGCCAGGGCCCAAGTCCGTGAATGTTGCGGGATATCCTATGCTGGGGCAGAGCGCATTATAGGTGAGAAAACCCGTGGCATATGTCCGCATCGAACCTACCGCCGACCCTTCGTTGGCCGCAATCCTGGCATGCAAAAGATTAGGGATGGCGATGGCCGCGATGATTAAAATAATGGCGATGACAATCAGCAATTCGATCAAGGAAAATCCGCACTGCCGGCTTGCGTGAAGCCTGGCTGCGTCCCGGTTTTTCCCTTGGTACAACATTGCCATTCTCCTGTCTCTAAAAAAATTGGGGGAAGTCGTGGGACTTCCCCCAGTTGAATGCAGCCAGTGACCGCATCGTACTGCGAATGCAATCTACTGTAGGGCCGAATTTGCGTTCGTGGCAGCGGTTCCGTTCAGCGTGTAGTAAATCACGCCGGACTGGTCAGAACCAAAACCACGGTTACCCGTCTGGCCGACGACATCAGGGATGCCGCTGGACGTGAACGTGGTGTTGACGTTGTTCACCGGATTCGCGCCAACGGCGGTGAAGGTATAACCGCTCTTGGCACCCGCAGAAAGAACCGCGTCCAGCAAGCAAGCGTTGGCCGTGGTGGCAACCGCCGGAGGCGTGCACTGTGCTACAGTTCCTCCGAGGTTGATCAAAGCCGCTGCGTAGCCGCTATCAGGGAACGTGGAAGAATACGTTACTTCCGCGGTGTTGATGCTGCGCAGCGAACCAACCGCCGAAGCTTCGTTGGCGGCCATACGCGAACGCAACAGGTTCGGGATAGCGATCGCCGCGATGATCAAAATGATCGCCACAACGATCAGCAATTCGATAAGCGAAAACCCTTTTTGCTTCTTCATGTAGCCATTTCTCCTTGAGGTTGGTTAGTGCCAGAGCACGCTATACGTAAGGGCAAGGAGCATGCCAATCGGGAAACCGTCGGTACCAACCTCGTACTGCTCCGTAATGAACTGATTCTAAGAACTTTCCAAGATCCTCGGCCCTCAGGGGATAGCGGGAACACTCGCCGGGGCTTGCCATTTCAGGACAAGATTGACCTTTTTTGTCATCCTTCAAAGCCCTAAACCGGCACCGAACGCATTTTCCTTTCGGGTACGTAGCGCTACCAAGCTTTAACGGCTCTAACGGCTCCTAAGCGTTGTCCAGAGCGATGTCGTCGTGTTGACGGGCGTTCCAGGGGTGATTCGGAAGGTCAGGACTTTGCGTCGTACTCCCTGCGATCCGTTTTTCACTCGACTAGGCAACGCTATTCTTGCGTTACAAAAAGAACCGGGGGAAGTCTCGCGACTTCCCCCGGATCCGGACAGCCTGTGATTACGAATGCAATCTACTGTAGGGCCGAGTTTGCGTTCGTGGCAGCGGTTCCGTTCAGCGTGTAGTAAATCACGCCGGACTGGTCCGAACCAAAACCACGGTTACCCGTCTGGCCGATGACATCAGGAACGCCGCTCGACGTGAACGTGGTGTTGACGTTGTTCACCGGATTCGCGCCTACGGAGGTGAAGGTGTAGCCGCTCTTCTTGCCGGCGGAAAGAACCGCATCCAGCAAGCAAGAGTTGGCCGTGGTGGCAACCGCCGGAGGCGTGCACTGCGCCACTGTTCCGCCGAGGTTGTTCAACGCTGCGGCGTAGCCGCTGTCAGGGAACGTAGAAGAATACGTTACTTCCGCGGTGTTGATGCTGCGCAGCGAACCAACCGCCGAAGCTTCGTTGGCCGCCATACGCGAACGCAACAGGTTCGGGATAGCAATCGCTGCGATGATCAAAATAATCGCCACAACGATGAGCAATTCGATAAGTGAAAATCCCTTTTGCTTCTTCATGATGTTCTTCTCTCCTTGAGATTAGTGTGTGTCAGAGCACGGCATACCTTAAGGCAAGGGGACGGCCAATCGAGGGAACTTGCTAATTACCGGTACCAAGGCCGTACTGTGCCGTAATGAACTGATTCTAAGGAAGTTCCAAGACTTGTGGTTTTTCGAGGCGGAGGGATGACTGGTGTCGGCTTGCGATTTCCGTCCGAAACTGCCCTTTTCTGTCTGACTGCAGAGCTTTAAACGGCCACCGGAGGCCCCGACCTACGAGCGAAGCCACGAAAGCAATTTCAGACTTGCCCAGAATGACGTTATTTGTTGGCGGGCATTTGAGGCAAGGGGTAAGAAGGGTCGTCTAGCAAGTACTGGGTTTGCTCCGGGAAGGACCGGGTCCGTGGAGTGAATCGGGGTCAATTGGAAGGTGATTTGATAAGGGTAGTACTCGCAACATCTACCGGCTGCGCTCCGTTTCTCAGGCGATTAGGCGCTGCTGCGATTCTTCCGTAACGAAAAGAACCGGGGAAAGTCTCGCGACTTCCCCCGGTTCGTGCAACCAGTGAGACCACATCGTATTAAGAATGCAATCTACTGTAGGGCCGAATTCGCGGACGTCGCAGCGGTGCCAGCAAGGGTGTAGTAGATCACACCGGACTGGTCCGAACCAAAACCACGTTGACCGGTGGTGCCGACCACGACAGGAACGCCAGTCGAAGCGAACGTGGTATTAATTCCGGAAGCCGGATTCGCGCCAGTCGCGGTGAAAAGATAGCCGCTCTTGGTGCCGGTGCTAAGAACCGGGTCCAGCAAGCATGAGTTGGCGATGGTCCCGGACTGTCCAGCCACGCACTGCGCAGCCGTTCCGCCGAGGTTTAACAAAGCCGCCGCATAGCCTGAGTTAGGAAACGTGGAAGAGTACGTTACTTCCGCGGTGTTGATGCTGCGCAGCGAACCAACCGCCGAAGCTTCGTTGGCGGCCATACGCGAACGCAACAGGTTCGGGATAGCGATCGCCGCGATGATCAAAATGATCGCCACAACGATCAGCAACTCGATAAGTGAAAATCCTTTTTGCTTCTTCATGTTATTCCATTCTCCTTGAAATCGATTAGTGCCAGAGCACGCTGTACGTAAGGGCAAGGCGAAGGCCAATCGAAAAAACGTGAGAACGACGGCTGATCTTTTGCGCAAGTAACTGATTCCAGGCTATCTATGAAGCACGGTGAATTAGTGAGGCCGTCCCGAAATGGGATACAAGATTAAGATGTAGTAACTAATAACCTTTTATGACTCAGCGGGCAGCCCTTAAAAGGCCGCTCGAGAGTTGCGCCAGGTTTTTATTAGTGGATACTTACGGCAGAAGTGCATCTGTCGCGATCACCCGTGTGTTTGGGAAACACGGGTTTTTGTTTCAGTCCGGCACAGTTAGGCTGCCCGGACTAAAGGCCGTGCTTTTTGGCGTAATGGCGGAATGAACGGTAGCTGATTTTGAGCAAGTCCGCTGCGCGCGTACGCACGCCATCGGATTTTTCCAGGGCCATCTGCAGATAGTGTTTCTCCGCCTGCGCGATTTCGCTCTCAAAATCAACACCGGTTTCGGGGAAATCCGCGCCAGCGCCGCGCGACAATTCGGCAGCGGGAGAAGGGGCGACGATTCCCGCGACCCGGTCCGGCAGAACGCGCAGCGAAATCTGGCTGCCGGTTTCCAGGGCGACCGACCGCTCCATGGTATTCTCCAGTTCGCGCACGTTTCCCGGCCAGTCGTAGGTCTCCAACTTGCGCCATAGCCTCCGGCGCGATGCCCTCGATCGGCTTTTCCATGGACTTGCGGAAGCGCTCCAGGAAATGCCGCGCCAGCAGCGGAATGTCTTCGCGTCGTTCGCGCAGCGGCGGGAAGCTGAATGGGAATGACGCTCAGACGGTAAAACAGGTCCTCGCGAAACTCGCCCTTCGGCAATGGCCTTTTCCAAATTCCGATTGGTGGCGGCGATCACGCGCACGTCCACGTCGGTCTCTTCGGTGCTCCCCAGCGGCCGGACCTTGCCCTCCTGCAACACGCGGTAGAGCTTCACCTGCATGGTCGAGGCTCATATTGCCGATCTCGTCGAGAAAAGCGTGCCGCCGTGCGCCGCTTGAAAAAGGCCTTGGCGATTTTCGTTGGCCCCGGTGAACGCGCCTTTCATATAGCCGAACAGCTCCGACTCCAGCAGCGATCTCCGGAAATGCCCCGCAATTGACGGTGATGAAAGGCGCCTGCGCGCGCGGGCTGTTTTCGTGAATGGCGCGGGCCACCAGTTCCTTGCCCGTTCCGCTCTCGCCGGTGATCAGCACGCGGCTGGATTGCGGCGCCACGGTCTGAATCAAGTCGAAGATCGCGCGCATTTTGGGGCTGTGGCCGATGATGTTGTCCTGGCCGGTAAGCCGGCGCATCTCGCGCCGCAAGTAGCCCGCTTCGTTCTTCAGGCTCAGGTCTCGTCCACCTGCTCGCACGGCGCGGCGCAACTGATCGACCAGTTCGTGGTCCTTGATGACGTAGCGGTCCGCGCCGGCGTTGACGGCGGCGATGGCCGTTTCCACCGTGGGCACGCCGGTGATCAGCAGGAAAATCGTCGACGGTGAAATTTCCTTGGTAGAATTTGAGCAGCTCCACGCCGCTCGTCGTCCGGCATGCGAATATCCGAGATCACGATGTCGAAAATCTTGGACTGCAGACGTCGGCGCGCGGCCTCGCCACCTGTGGCCACCTCCACGCGATGCCCTTCTTTGCGGAAAGTAATCTCCAGCAGTTCGCAAATGGAGCGCTCGTCGTCCACGACTAAGATGTGAGCCATGCTATCGTCCGAAGCCCGGTTACTTGCCTTTTGCCGAGTTTTGGTGCGCAGCATCACGCCTCACGCCACTTCAGGGGCCGCCAGATTCTGCTGCAACGCGAATTCGTGCGACGCGCGGCAATTCGACCGTGAACTCCGCGCCCGCGATCCTTTTCCGAAGTCACCGAGATGCGTCCCGCTATGCGCCTGCACGATCTGGTACACGATGGCCAAGCCCAGGCCCGTGCCCCCGGCAAATCCCGATTGCAGCGGCTCAAAGATCTTGGCTCTTTGCGCCGGATCGATACCCATGCCGGTGTCGCGAAATGCAATGCGCACCCAGAAGGGCGCGTCTCCAGCCGCACCGTCAAGCGTGCCCCCTCGGGCATGGCCCGCAGCGCGTTGTCGCACAGATTCCAGAACACCTGCTTGATCCGGTTGCCGTCGACGCGCGCGCGCACTTGACGTTCCAGTTGAATCGACGCTCGATCTGATACTTGCCGTGCGATCTGCGGATGCTTCTCGAGCAGCGTCAAAGTCTCGTCCAGCAGCTCACGCAACGTCCGCCTCCGAAAATTCGTAGCTCTTTTCCCGCGAATAGTTCAGGAAATCGGTGATGATGCGGTTCAGCGCTCCGACTCCCGGCTGACGATGCCCACCAGGTGCTTTTCGTCCTCTTCGAGCGGCACCAGCCTGCCCAATTCCTTAACCGCTCCGGCCATGGCCGTGAGCGGCTGGCGAATTTCGTGCGCGATGGCGGCGGAAAGCCGGCCCAGTGCCGCCATGCGCTCCTTGGTGGCTACTTCCTGCTCCAGGCGCTTGAGTTCGGTGAGATCCTGAAAATTGAATGACGTAGCCCGTGGGTCCAGCCGTTCGCGCGGTCGCAGCGGCGAAACCGAGATACCCATGATAGCGCTGCTTGCCCGTCGGGGTACGAAATTCGATTCCTTGCGCTGTGCGACAACTGCTCTCTCCGGTCTCCGACGCGGGCAGCCAGATGTCTGGAATTAGATCGCTACGAGTCTGTCCGCGCACGTCGGTCGAAGCGATAGCCCGTGATCTCTTCAGCGGTGCGGTTCAGCAGAGCATACGCGCCCTCGCAGATCGGTGGTGATCAATCCGCCGCGCATGGAATGAATGATGTCCTGTTGAAGGCCTGCAGATCCTGCAGTTCTCCGCGCTTGACCTCGAGTTCCGGCTCTGGCGCCGCAGAGACTTTGCGTCAGCAGGCTCGACAGTAGGCCACGCCAGGAACAGCAACGAGATTGCTCAGAATCCAGATCTGGAGCGTCTTCTGCGTTGCCTGGCATCGACGGAGCGTGCGCGGAATGTTCACCTTCGTAAGACCAGCTCGACCATCCCGCCCAGCAAGACAAAACCAGACCGGCGAAAGTGACGACAAAGGCTCGCCCGGCGCGAAAACAAAATGCTCGCCACGATGATCGCCAGCAGGTACAGCGAGATGAAGTAGCTTTCGTGCGCCCCGGTGACGTAGACCAGCCCGGTGACCATCACAGTCGCATGACGATCTCCAACGGCGCGTGCCACGCGCCAGTGGCACCCAGCGGAGCAAAATCGACGTAAAAGATCGCCAGCGTGTACCAGAGAACGATGAGAGGAACAGAAGTAGCGGCATGGGATCACAAATCGAGTACTGATTGCGGCCAGACCACGACGACCGCAAGAAGCAACGTGATCAGCAGAAAACGAACGCGCGTCAGCCAGCCCAGCCACTGCAGCTCATGTTGTGAGTTTTGGTCCATGGATACCGGTGCGATCCGACGCCCTGCCACGGCTCGGATCTCCCCTTGGATTCCGCCAGACGAATGGCGAGGAGCGCATGCCCCGCTGCACGGCCCCGCTCGACAGAAGTATGACTCGCCTTGCGGTCCGACTTACGGCGTTAGTGAGTGTTGCTCAGCTTGCCGATCAGCGTGAACAGCGGCAAGTACATGGAAATAACGATGCCGCCGACCACCACGCCGAGGAACACGATCATGGCCGGCTCCAGAGCCGACAGCAAGTCCTTCACCGCCGCAGTCCACTTCCTCTTCGTAGAAGTCCGCGATCTTCTGCAAGCATGGCGTCCATGGCGCCGGTCTGCTCGCCGACGCCGATCATCTGCGTGACCATGCCGGGAAACACATCGTTCCTTCAGGGATCGGCCAGGATTTTTCCCTCTTCCAGCGACTTGCGGACCTGCAACAGCGCCTTTCTCGATGACGGCGTTGCCCGCGGTCCGGGCGGTGATGTCCAGTCCTTCCAGGATCGGCACGCCGGAGGAGATCAGCGTGCCCAGGGTTCGCGTGAAGCGCGCCACGGCAATCTTGCGCAGCAGGATGCCGATGCAACGGCAGCTTCAACATGAGTGGCATCAATGGTGATAGCGTCCCTTGCGGCGTGCCGTACCAGATCTTCAAGCCAACGATCACCATACCGACGAAGACCACAAGATCAGCAAGCCGAAATGCTGCCCACGAAATTGCTCAGGCCGATGACGATGCGGGTCGGCAGCGGCAAGTTCACGCCCAAGCCCAGCGAACAACGTGGCGAAAATCGGCACGACCTTCCACAGCAGCAAGATGATGACGCCCGCGGCCACGATCAACACGGCGACCGGATAAACCAGCGCCGACTTCACGGCGCGCTTCAACTTTACGTTCTTTTCGATGTAGGCGGACAGCCGCTGCAGAATCGTGTCCAGAATACCGCCCGTCTCGCCCGCCTCCACCAGGTTGACGTACAGCGCGTCAAAACCTTTGCGTGCTGGCGCATGGCCGCCGACAGCGTGGCGCCGCCTTCCACCGACGCCGCGAGTCGCGGTCAACACCTTTTGGAAGACCTTGTTTTCCTGCTGGCCGGCCAGGATTTCCAGGCACTGCACCAGCGGCAAACCGGCGTCGATCATCACCGAGAACTGGCGGGTGAAGATCGCCAGTTCCTTGGCATTCACCCCGCCGCCGAACGTCGGCATGTTGAATTCCTTGCCCTTCTCGGACATCTTTCGTACGCTTGATTTGCTGGCGCTTCAGCATGATTCATCAGGTCGGCCTTGCTGGTCGCCGTCTGCTCGCCGCTCACGCGCGCCCGCCCGGTTGGTGCCGTGATATATATAGACCGGCATGGTCCTGTCCTCCTTGAAGTTCTGCAATCCCAAAATTCGGCCTGTCGCCGGCCCTGCGAATCCCTTAGCGCTTGCTGCCCACCGGTTGCTTTGCCTGCCGGGGGTCGACGAAACACCTCGATTGATCATATCCTGCAACTCATCCGGGTTTGAACGAACGCGAAAGCGCCATTTCCAGAGTGATTAACTTGCCCAAGTATGCGTTCGCCAGGCTCTGATTGAACGTCTGCATGCCCGTTTGGCCCGTGCCTGTCTGCATGGCCGAATAGATCTGATGAATCTTGTCTTCGCGGATCAGGTTGCGGATGGCCGCGTCGGGATCAATACTTCCATGACCATCGACCCGGCCGCGCCCGTCGGCTGCGCGGCAGCAGCGCCTGGCAAAGAATACCTTCCAGCACCATGGAGAGCTGCGCGCGGATCTGCGGCTGCTGGTGCGACGGAAAAACGTCCACGATGCGGGTGATGGTGGAGATGGCGGAATTGGTGTGCAGCGTGGCGAAGGTCAAGTGGCCGGTTTCCGCGATGCGCAGCGCGGATTCGATGGTTTCCAGGTCGCGCATTTCGCCGATCAGCACCACGTCGGGGTCTTCGCGCAACGCCGCGCGCAGCGAATTCGCGAACGAATGCGTGTCCGAGTGCACTTCGCGCTGATTCACCAGGCACTTCTTGTGGTTGTGCAGGAACTCGATGGGATCCTCGATCGTGATCATGTGCTCTTCGCGCTCGTTGTTGATCTTGTCCAGCATGGCGGCGAGCGTCGTCGATTTTCCCGAGCCGGTCGGCCCGGTCACCAGCACCAGCCCGCGCGGCTTGTCGCACAGGCCCTTCACCACGGCCGGCAACCCCAGCGCGTCGAAGCCCTTGATTTCCCAGGGAATCGTTCGGAACACGGCGCCCACCGCGCCGCGCTGATTGAAACAAATTGCCGCGGAAACGCGCCAGATTCTTCAATCCGAACGAAAAGTCCAGCTCCAGATTCTCCTCGAAGCGATGCTTCTGCGCGTCGGTCAGCACGCTGTAGGCCAGCGCCTTGGTATCCGCCGCGGTCAGCGGCGGCATATCCAGCGGGCGCAGCTTGCCGTGCACGCGCACGCGCGGCGGGCTGTTGGTGGCGATGTGCAGGTCGCTGCCGCCCATCTCGATCATCTTCTTCAGCAATTCGCTCAGCGTGATTCCGGCCATCATTCACCTTCCTCTACAGTACCGTTTCGCGCAGGACTTCTTCCATCGTCGTCAGGCCCGCGGCAACCTTTGATCAACCCGCTGCGCCGCAGCGTGATCATCCCCAGCTCCACGGCTTTCTTCTTCAATTCCAGCGCCGAAGCGCCCACCAGAATCAATTCGCGCAGCTCGTCGTTGATTTCCATCACTTCGTACAGACCCACGCGGCCCTTGTATCCACTCTTGTTGCACACGCTGCAGCCCTTGCCGTGATAGATCGTGACCGTCTTCACTTCCTCGGGCGTGTACCCGGCGTCCATCAGGGCCTGCTCCGGAACTTCCAGCGGCTCCTTGCAATTGCGCAGATGCGCCGCACCAGGCGCTGCGCGCAAATCAAGTTCACCGAAGTGGCCACCAGGAACGGCTCGATGCCCATGTTCATCAAGCGGCTGATGGTCGAGGGCGCATCGTTGGTGTGCAGCGTGGACAGCACCAAGTGGCCCGTAAGCGCGGCCTTGACGGCAATTTCCGCCGTCTCGAAGTCGCGGATTTCGCCGACCAGAATGATGTTCGGGTCCTGCCGCAAGAATGCGCGCAGCGCCGAGGCGAAATTCAGCCCGATCTGGTCCTTCATCTGCACCTGGTTGATGCCCGCCAACTGAAACTCAACGGGATCCTCCGCGGTCATGATGTTCGTGTCCAGTGTGTTCAGCGCGACACCGACGAATACAGCGTGTTGGTTTTTCCCGAACCGGTCGGCCCGGTGACCAGCACCATGCCGTACGGCCGCAGAATTCCCGCTCGAATTTGTCCAGCGACGCCTGCTCGAATCCCAGCTTGGTCATGTCCAGCCGCAGGTTTTCCTTGTCCAGCAACCGCATGACGATCTTTTCGCCGAACAGCGTGGGCACGGTGGAAACGCGGAAATCGAGTTCCTTGATTTTCCCGTCCCTTGCGTACTTGATCATGATGCGGCCGTCTTGCGGCAGGCGCTTCTCCGCTGATGTCCAGCTTGGCCATGATCTTCATGCGGCTGGTGATGGCGTCTTTCAGACGCATCGGCGGCGACATCACCGTTTGCAATTGCCCGTCAATGCGGAACCGCACGCGCATTTCGTTTTCGTACGGCTCGATGTGAATATCGCTCGCGCCGCGCTTTACCGCGTCCGTCAGAATCAGGTTCACCAGCTTGATGATCGGCGCTTCTTCGGCCGCCTTCTCCAGCGATGCGGCGTCCATCTCCGCTTCTTCCGCGGCCAGTTCCAATTCCTGGTCATCCTCGACCAGGTCCTTCATCAACTTGCTGATCTCTTCCTGGTTCGTGCCGCCGCCGCCGGCCATAAAACCGCGAAATGGCCTCGCCAATCGCCGATTCCGACGCCACCACCGGCTCCACGTTGAAGCCCGTCATGAACTTGATATCGTCCATGGCGAAGACGTTGGTCGGATCGGTCATCGCGATGGTCAGCGTCGAGCCCACGCGCGACAGCGGAACCATCTGGTAGCGTAGCGCCGTATCCTGCGGAATCAGCTTGATGATGATGGGATCGACTTCGTAGTACTTCAGATTGATGGAAGGCACGCCGTACTGGCGGGAAAGAACCCCGGTGATTTCATCGTCGGTGATGAAACCCATCTTCGTCAGGCAGCTTCCCAGCTTACCGCCGTTGGCGCGCTGGAATTCGAGCGCCTTCTGCAGTTGTTCTTGCGTGATGAGACTTTCTTTAACTAATATTTCGCCCAAACGGACGGACATCCGCAGCACTCCCGCTCAATAAGTTCCCAGCGCTCACCTTAACAAATGGCGCACCCCTCGGTACGCGGATTTTCTGGCACCGTTCTGAAATGGCTAATACCTGTCCCGCGGGGCAGGTCCACGACAACAAGGACAGGTGCATTCTTGACTTGCCCGCGAACCGTGGCTATCTTGCCAAGGAGATGCTTTCTAGCCGCGGTTTAAGCGCCTGTATCGACCGCCAACTACCGGTGACGAAAATTGCCCACGCCGAACTTCCCTACAGTTTCGATGCGGCCATCTCCGTCCTTGGTCGCCCTGATACCGTCGCGCTCGCCAACAAGCGTTGTGTCTGCTCATGAGTAACACGGAAACTCGACAGCGCGTTCGCCTTGCCATCGCTGGCGTCTTTCTGACCTTGCTCCTCGCCGCGGTTTTTACTTTCGGATCCCTCGACGTCTCGTTCGAACCAAAAGATTGGCGCGACGCCGTAACGCTGTACGCTGTCTCGAGCCTCATCACCGCCGCGCTTCTCACCTTCACTCTAATCTTCACCCGCACCATGCTACGGCTTTGGGCGGAGCGCAGCAAAGATCATCTTGGCGCGCGTTTCAAATCCAAAATGGTCGTCGGCGCCATGGCCATTTCCCTGCTCCCTATTCTGTTCATGTTTTTCGTCAGCTACTCGCTTTTGAATCGTACTCTGGGCCGCTGGTTTCCCCGACCCCTTGAAATCGCTTCGGAGCAAACGCAACTGCTGCTCAACGATCTTGGCCGCTCGCAAATTCCGCGCTTCCGCTCCTGGGAACATCAGGTGCTTCCGTTCTCCGCCGCTCCCGTAAACGAGCTTTTGCAGCACGCTTTCTCGGCCGACGCCGACGCCGTGTGGGTCGTCGACCGCAATGACAAAGTCCAGCGCGGCGGCGTAATCTGCGACGACCCACCGGACGATCGCTCCATCCCGGTGTGCGCTCTACCCGACGTATACGGTGTTCACCTGCGCACCCTGCCCAGCGGCATTGAGGTTTGGGACGCCGGCGGCAAGACCTACCTGGCCGCACGCGCTCCGCTGCCCCCTCCAATCCGGAAACCGGCTTTCTGATTATCGGCTTCCGCACCAGCCCGGACTTCTTCGCGCGCATGGAGGAAATACAATCGCAGACCCACGAGTACTACGCGCAAAAACAAAACCTGCGCGCCCTTAAGCGCCAGATGCTGCTCATTCTGCTGTTCTTCACCATGCTGCTGCTCTTCTCCGTTACTTGGCTGGCGCTGTTCCTCGCCAAACAAGTTACCGTGCCCATTCAGGCCCTTGCCGAAGGCACGCGCGAAGTTTCTGCCGGCAATTTCGAGTATCAAGTTCCCGAACAATCGCAGGACGAACTTGGCCTTCTGGTGCGCTCCTTCAACACCATGACCGCTGCAGCTACGCGACAGCCGCTCGCAGATCAATCAATTCACGCGCAACCTGCAGCAAGCCGTTCAGGAACTCGAACGCCGTCGGCAACTAATGGAAACCGTGCTCGAAAATATTCCCACCAGTGTGCTTTCGCTGGACGCCACCGGCGCCATTCTGCGCGCCAATTCCGCTGTGGTTCGCATGTTTGGCGCTTCCGCTAATGACGCAGTTTCGCTGGAAACTCTGCTCGGGGCGGACGCCTCGCGCATCGTGGCGCAATTGATGCGCCGCTCGCTGCGCATGGGCGTAGTCTCGCGCGAAATCGAAACTGTCGTCGCCGGCCGCGTCCTCCACCTCGCCGTCACCGTCAGTTCGCTCGGTCCGCGCCGCGCCAATACCGGATTGTCGTCGTCTTTGACGATCTCTCCGAACTACTGCGCGCGCAAAAGCTCGCCGCCTGGCAGGAAGTCGCCCGCCGCATCGCGCACGAAATCAAGAATCCGCTCACGCCCATCCAGCTCTCCGCCCAGCGACTCTCCCGCTTTCTCGAACGTCGCACCGAGTCGGGTGCAGATCCGCTGGCCGCGCCGCCGCCATCCGATCCCGAGCTCACTCGCCTGGTTCAGGAATGCTCGCGCCTGATCGAACGCGAAGTCACCACGCTCGCCGATCTGGTCAATCAGTTCTCGCAGTTCGTGCGCTTTCCCAGCGCCAAGCTTCAGCCTACTGACGCCACCACTCTTGTCCACGAAGCCCTGGAGATTTTCTCCGGCCGTCTCGATGGCATCATCGTAAAAACCGCCCTCGCCGAAAACCTTCCGCCTGTCCGGGCCGATGGCATCCTTTTGCGCAGCGTGCTCGTCAACCTGATCGACAATGCCGCCGAAGCCCTGGAAAATTCCCGCAATCGCGAAATCTCCATTTCCACGCGCGTCTACTCGGAATCCGAAACCGTCGAAATCTGCGTCGCCGACACCGGCCACGGCATCTCTCCGGAAGACAAAGACAAACTATTCCTGCCGCATTTTTCCACCAAGGATCGCGGCACCGGCCTGGGCCTGGCCATCGCCGCACGCATCGTCGCCGAACACGGCGGCACGCTGCATGTCGAAGACAATGATCCCGTCGGCTCGCGCTTTCTCGTCCTGCTCCCCGTCGCCGACGTCGCCTCGGCCCTCGCAGGCGACCATCCCGGACTGGAAGCCTCGTGATCGCCCCCAAACCTCGTGTCCTGATCGTCGACGACGAACGCGGCATCCGCGAATCGCTATCTTCGATCCTCGTCGATGAAGGCTACGTGGTGGCTACTGCGGGTTCCGCGGAAGAAGCCCTCGAGCGCGCCTCCGCCGAAGAACTCGAAGTCATTCTTCTCGACGTCTGGCTTCCCGGCATCGACGGTCTCGAAGCTCTGAGCCGCCTGCAATCCTATCCACGGCCGCCCGCGGTCATCATGATTTCCGGCCACGGCACCATCGAGACCGCCGTCCGCGCCACCAAACTGGGCGCTTTCGACTTCATCGAGAAACCGCTCTCGCTCGAAAAAATTATCGTGCTGGTGCGCAACGCCGTGCAGCAGCGCCGTCTGCTCGACGAAAACCAATTGCTACGTAGCGAACTCCGCCACCGCTACCAGGTCATTGGCGACAGCGTCCCCATGAAAGCCCTGCGCCAGCAAATCGCCGTCACCGCCCCCACGAATGGTCGCGTCTTAATTTATGGTGAAAGTGGCGTCGGAAAAGAATTAGTCGCCCGCGCCTTGCACGCCGCCAGCCTGCGCAGCAAAGGCCCGTTCGTCGAAGTCAACTGCGCCGCGATTCCTGAAGACCTGATCGAGTCCGAACTTTTCGGCCACCTGAAAGGCAGTTTCAGCGCCGCCAGCGAAGATAAAATTGGCAAATTCGAAAAGGCCAATGGCGGCACGCTATTCCTCGACGAAATCGGCGACATGAGCCTGCGCACGCAATCCAAGGTCTTGCGCGTTCTCGAAGAGCAGCGCTTCGAGCCCGTCGGCTCCAGCCAATCCATGACGGTAGACGTCCGCGTCCTCGCCGCCACCAACAAAAATCTCGAAAACGAAATCTCTCGCGGCGCTTTTCGCCAGGATCTTTTTTATCGTCTCAACGTAATCCCGTTCGTAGTTCCCCCGCTGCGCGAGCGCCTCCGCGACATTCCTACGCTGGCCAATCATTTCCTAAATGAATTTAGCGTGGACTACGGCAAAAAGATCCGTGAACTGAGCGATGCTGCTATGGACGTCCTCCTTCGCTACCCTTGGCCTGGCAATGTCCGCGAACTGCGCAACCTGGTTGAGCGCCTGGTCATTGTTTGCCCGCAAGCCAAAATTGAGCCGCACCATCTGCCACCAGAGCTTTTCCGCGGTGCCGCCGAAAGCCCGCAGCAACCCTACAACACGCTGCACGAAGCCCGCAGCGCCTACGAACGCGAATTTATCTTGAGAAAACTTCAGGAACACCGCTGGAACATGACGCAAACCGCCACAGCGCTAGGCCTCGAACGCAGCCACCTCTATCGCAAAATGAAATCCCTAGGCATCGCCGCCCCGGAATAAATTTTGGTCGCACCCTTGTAGCGGCCGGGCTTTAGTTTCGGCGCTTTTTCTTCGGTGTCTGGCAATGCGACAAAAAGGCGCCCGCCTCGGAAGGAAACCTTTACATTACTCCTCCGGTTCCCTCTGCATCTCGCTCAACGCCTCCAGCTGCCCATGCCAATCGAGTTCCTTCACCCGCGCCGGATTCTCCCGCCAATCCGGCATCACCTTCACAAATAATCCCAAATAAATCTTGCTGCCCAGCATCTTCTCAAGTTCTTTCCGCGCTTCGGTCCCAATCTTCTTAAGCATCTCGCCTTTGTGCCCAATCAAAATCTTCTTCTGCGAATCCCGCTCCACCGCCAGCGTACATTCAATCCGCAACAGCCGTGGCTTCTCCTCATACTTATCCACCATCACCGCCAGCGCATAAGGAATTTCGTGATACGTCGACTGGATGGCCTTCTCGCGAATCACTTCCGCCGCCAAAAATCGCTCCGGCTGATCCGTAACCTGGTCCTCCGGAAAATGTGCGGACCCTCCGGCAACAGCCGCAAGATCTCTTGCTGCAACTGCTCCAGCCCTCCACCCTTCAACGCCGAAATCGGCACAATTGCCGCAAACTCAAAGGCACGCGAAAATTCCTCGATCAGCGGAAGCAAACCCTCTTTCGCCACGCGATCCACTTTGTTCAAAACCAAAATTGTCTTCCCGCGAAATCTCTTAGCCTTGGAAAGCAGCAACTCATCCATATGCGTCTGCGGATGGCTGGCGTCCACGATCAGCAGCAGCACCTCGATATCTTCGAGCGCCGCCGCCACCTCGTGCATCATCTGCCGCCCCAGCGCCGAATCCGCGTCGTACAATCCCGGCGTATCGATAAAAACGATCTGCCCTTCCGCGCGCGTAACAATTCCCTGAATGCGATTCCGCGTGGTTTGTGGCTTCGACGTCACAATGGCGATCTTCTGCCCCACCAGCCGATTGATCAGCGTCGATTTCCCCGCGTTCGGCCGCCCCACAATGGCCACAAATCCAGAGCGCCCGCGCACTTCAACGGCTTTCGTGTTTTTTGTCATGGAAGTTGCAAGCTACCGCTTTGGAGAGACTTCTATTTCCGCCATCCTCAAATTCATCATCGCCATTCGCTACGCCCAGTTCAGCGCCACACAAAGCATCGTGCTTCCCAGCTTCGACGACTCCGGCGCGCTTCTTTCCGACCCCTTGCTGTCCAGAAACGTTCCCCCAGCGATCAGCTCGTCCAGCGCGCGAATCAAATCGCGCACAGCATCGGACTTAAGAACGTATCCATGAATCCCCATCTTCATGAAATCTTCGACCTTGTAGTGCAGCTCGTGCATTGAAAGCACCAGCACCTTGCTATTCAGTTTGAGTTTCGCGATCTCTTTCGCCGCTTCTAGCCCGCTCATCACCGGCATGGTGATATCCAGTACGATCAGATCCGGATTCAATTCCCGAGCCAACTCCACGGCCCTCTTCCCGTTGGTGGCCTCTCCGCACACTTCCCAGTCCGCGCGCGTCGCCAGAATCGACCGCACTCCCGCGCGTACCACATCATGGTCATCCACCACCAGGATTCGAATCGCCATGAATAAAATCCCTCCGGCCCAGCCGCGCCGCTTAAAACGATTTATGAACCGTATTTTACTGCAAATTAGAACTTTGCGCGAATTTAGTAGAGTATGCAATTTGCCGCAACGCGGCGAAGCAGCAGGTGCCAACCCATTGCGAGACGAAACAGTCGCTAACTTGCTATTTTAGCAGCTGCCAAGACTGGCATTCCGATACGCTTATCGGCGTACCTGAGGGAGCCCCCGTTTTGAAGCGAATCACACGGTCCGAAGTCGAACAGAAGCTTCTTCCACCCATGTTGCTATCGACGGGCGTAGCAGCAACCACATACTGTCCGCAGAGGTGTTCTTTACAGACCGCGATCATCCGGAAACGAAATCCAGACTTGATACAGCCCGCGCCCGCACTACAGCTCGCGTTGGCGAGAGTTTCGTTAAGGAGACCGGCGTGATCCTCCGATGCAGCGCTACTTCCAGGGGGAACCGGGCCGAGCTTCGACAGCTCCGTTGCATAGCCAAGTTTCGGATATTTGGCCGCATAGGCGACCTGAGCAACATTCACATCCGCACGCTGCCCACCGCGCTGGCTTCATTTGCAGCTATTCTGGACGCAGCAGATTCGGAATCGCATCGCAGCCCCTACCAGGACCGTTCCAAGGTCAAAAGCGCTGTTTGTACTCACCTCTCGTATGGCCGATTCCTCACCGTAAACGCAGACGACCATTGGTGAAGTTCCGGTCCACAGTTGCGCAAGTGGTTCTGCCGGTTGCGTCGCCAGCTGCCCCCACTTCAGCGCAGCCATTGCACCTGGGTCTTCGTACAGCAATGCAGAAGCCTCTAGAGCATGACCCGCCGGCAGCGCCGCCAAAAACTTTTTGGACTTTGCCAACGATGAGCCGGAGGCATGCTGTTGAACAGCCTCAGCCAATGCTTCATGGCTTGAACCCACGATTAGATATCCGTCCACAAAGGCATAACCGATTTCCGTGCCGGTCTTCCCAGCGGGCACTCGGACGTTATAGTAAGTGACGCCTCCGTCGTCGACATGCGTGACCTCGGAATGCACCACCGCCAACAATGTACTTAGCGTTTGTTGGATATGATTGGCGTCGTCGACCTGCAAGATGGCCTTCCATGCGGACTTTTGTGCCGTCACGCCGTCCAGCTCTACCGTAATCTCGCCGACCAGATGGCGCAGCAGATCGTCCTTTAGACTGAGCTTCAGCGCTTGTTCTCCTTGCGCAATCGCCGCGAAGGAGTTTGCGTTGGAAGGGCCGGCAATCTCTTTGGCATTTTCAAATATCTGCGCTAGGTTCTTAAGTACCACGGTGCCAGCTAAGATAGCTTTGGGGGAGACGAAATCCAAACTGCCGAGCGGTGCTGGATTGGCCAGCCAGGCCGCCGTCCCATGGCGCGGGGCGCTAAAGCTGAGTTCTCCCTGGCTGACGTTTTGGCCGGCGACCGTCGCGTGCTCCCAGACCAGATACTGCATGTCGGCAAATCCGCTGCGCTGGAAAGTCTCCTGGCTTTGTTGCGCGTTTTGTTGCGTGCCTCGTGGAATCTGGCTCAGGAGCTTGTGCAGATCGGCGGCTGCCAGAACTGTCACACCATTTGCATACTCCTTTGCGATCCGCTGGCCAAATGGTGTCGACACGAACTCTCGGCTGCGCTGACCCAGTTGGGCGTTAAAGCTGCGTAGTGTAGCCAGATCGCTCCCTGCCACGACGAAATCAGGACGCACCAGCACTAGACCTTCTTCCGCAGGAATCTTCTCTTCCGCAGTTGCGAGCTCCTTTACATCTAACACACGGAGCGCGGGCTTCGATTTATCGGCGGCTTGATTCACCCATTCCTGAAGAACTTGTTTAACTCCCGGCTTCCGTATTTCGGCGACCATCAAGAACTTCGTATGGTCGCCCTCCATCGCGCTTGCCACTACGATCTCTTCACCTAAGTATTGGTAAAGTTGCTCAAGCTTCTCCAGGGAATCCTCGAGCTTGCGTGCCGACTCGGCCGATGGGCCATGTTCCCACCAATCGCGAAGCACCGCGCTCTCCTGCAGCTCCCGCCGGAAAACAACCAGCGACTGGTGGATGACGTCGCCATAGTTGGAAAACGCGGCGTAGGACGTCGTTGATGCTGGCATCAAAGCCAAAAGATGACTTTCGCTTCGCGCCGCCGGAAACTGCAGATTGTGCTGCAATTTCTCTAGCAGCTGACTTAATTCAGTCAGCAATCCCGGATACTTGTCCAGTTCCTGAGTGAACGGAGCTGCGGGGGCTTGCACTGCCGGCGTTTGCACCGTCGGAGTTTGGGGTGCGGGCGTTTGCGCCACCGTGGGCTTCTGGGCGAAGCAAGCCGACGCGGCGAACAAAATCGCGGCGGCAGCAGCCATGCATTTGATGAAATAGCCGCGTCCTTGCTTGTGCGTCTGCTCGCGTCCCATCTTTCATCCCCATCTCGGCAAGACTCGGGATACTCAGCCCGCCGCGCCTTTTATACGCCTAAGTATAGGCAGCAACCCTCAATGCTCTCGGGTCTTTGCTCAGGGCACTTGTCGGATATAGAAATGCGCAGGAAAGAAAAAGGGGAACAGAATGAAGAGTATGTACTGGCGGGTTTGCGTGCGGCGCACTGCATTTCGGATCCGGAGTTTTTCAGAAGAGGATCGTGCCCGTTAGCGTGGTAACCGAAAACCGACCCGCCACCCTAATTTTTGCCGGATCGAGTCTCTCGCGTCATTGTTCGCTCATCGCCGCGCGCAGCGGCAGCTTGGAAATCCGCAACCTCAACACCTTTCGTCTGATTCGCTTCCAGCACTTCAAAACAGTATCCCTCGATTTCCACTTTATCGCCCGCCGCCGGCACTTTGCCGAAACATGACTCAGCAATCCCGCAATCGTCGTCACCGTCTCGTACGACTCTCGCCAAAGCGCACGCCCAACAATTCTTCCACGTCGCGTAATGTCCATGCTCCCGCGCATCACCAGCCCGCCATCCGGCTCGCGCACCACATCCGGCGCCGGCGGCTTTCCATTGTTCCCGCTCTCCCCCACGATCTCTTCCACCAAATCTTCTACCGTCGCCAGTCCCGCGACCGATCCATGCTCATCGATAATCATCGCCATCGGCTGGCCCTTTTGCCGCATCTCGCGCAGCAATTCCGATCCCGCTTTTGTCTCCGGCATAAACAGCGCGGGACGCGCCAACTCCCGCACCTTGCGCTTCGGCAAATCCTGATCCGCGATGTGCAGCAATTCCTGCGCGTTCACCACGCCATAAATTTCGTCCAGCGTATTCTCATACACCGGCATCTTGGAAAATTTCGTCTCTACAAATTTCGCGTGCAGCTCTTCCAGCGTAGCGTCCGCCGCAATGGCCACAATGTCCGGACGCGGGTCATCACTTCGCGCACCCGTTTGTCGCTGAACTCCACCACCTGTTCGATCAGATCGCCCTGCTCCGGCTCGATAATTCCTTCTTCTTCCGCGGCTTCCACCAGCGCTTCGATGCCCTCTTCCGTGCGCTGCTCTTCCGTTTTTACCACCTCGTGCTCGGATATTCGCGCCAGCGATTCCGCGCCTTCCAAGAAGACTCGCGCTGGCCACACCAGCCACATTCCTGCGCGGATCATCGGCAACACGGCAGCAGCCATCGCCCGTCCGTACGGTACAGCAGAGTGTCCGGAATAAAATGCATCGCAATCACGACTTCCAGCGTAAGGAATACGCAAAACTCAACGAACGATTCCCACTGCCCAGGCACAAAATAAACCACCGCGCGCGTAGTCTCCAGCACCAGAAACGCCAGTAGGAAATGCCCTAGGATCCGGAACGTGCGCCCGCCGCTGCGCCGGTTGATGTGCAGCTTCGGTTCGATCTCCGCTTCAAATATTTCCAGATGCTCTCGAATCCGGCCGGTGGTCATCCGTCCCAGTTCGCGATAAATCAAAGCGAGGTAGGAAAAAATCGGCAGGCCGATCGCGAGCAACACGATTCGCAGGACAAACGCCATGCTCTGGATTTTCATGCCAGGCCAAACCGCCGGCGCAATTTCGCTTCCAGTCGGTCCATTTCGCCGTCATCAATTTCGTGGTCGTATCCCAGAAGATGCAAAATGCCATGCAACATCAATATGCGCAGTTCCGCGGGAAGGCTTCGCCGGTTCTTCTCAGCGTACCGCCGCGCCGTCGCCGGCGAAATCGCAATATCCCCCAAATACCCCTCGCGCCTTTGATTTTGAATTTGCCTTTGTAGCGGCCGGGCTTCAGTCCCGGCCTGGTCGGCCTTCGTCTAGGCCTTCAGCGGTGCGGCATGCGTGTCGCCGCCCGCAACCCCGCACCATCCCGCCTTATTTTCTTCCTTTACCGCAGGAAAGGACAACACGTCCGTCGGCCCCCGCTTCTTGCGAAAAGCCCAATTCATCCGCGCCATCTCCGCGTCCGTCACAAAACAAATGACCAACTCGGTCTCCGCTAATCCCAATCCATCGCGCACTCGTTGCAAAAACTTTTCCAGTGGCGCAACCGCCAGCGTAACGCTTCGCTGCCGGTTAATGACCGCACGGTCTAAGTCACCGACGCGAGCCGCAACCTTAGTCGTTGCCCTAGGTTTGTCGCGTTTCGTGCGCCTGTTCCCCATCGAGCTCTTTCATCGGCTCCTTCATCGGTTCTTTCATCGCAAAATCAGACTTGATCGCCGCCCGCGCCGCCGTCGAATTTCCCCCGCGCTGTGGATGCGCCATATCGTACTCCTCATACGCCCGAATAATCTGCTGCACCAAATTGTGCCGCACCACATCTTTCTCGCCAAACTGCACCACACCAATTCCTTCAATCTTCCCGCAAACCTCCAGCGCCTCGATCAACCCGGACTTCTTCCCCACCGGCAAATCAATCTGAGTGACGTCCCCGGTAATCACCGCTTTTGAGTGAAACCCCAGCCGCGTTAAAAACATCTTCATCTGCTCGCTGGTGGTATTTTGCGCCTCATCCAAAATCACAAACGAATCATTCAACGTCCGCCCGCGCATGAACGCCAAAGGCGCAACTTCGATCGTCCCCTTCTCCAAAAACGCGCCGAGTTTATCCGCGTCCAGCATGTCGTACAACGCGTCATACAACGGCCGCATATAAGGATCGATCTTCTGCTGCAGCGTCCCCGGCAAAAATCCCAGCCGTTCGCCAGCTTCCACCGCCGGCCGCGCCAGAATAATTCTATTCACCTGCTTGGTCAGCAGCGCGCTGACCGCCATCGCCACGGCAATATAAGTCTTCCCCGTGCCTCCAGGCCCAATGCCAAACATCATGTCGTGCTTTTCAATCTCTTCCATGTACCGCCGCTGGCTGGCATTCTTCGGCGTAACGGTCTTCTTCCCGAACGAGCGCGTCCTGCCCGGCTCGAACATTCCGCGCAGCGATTCCTGCGGATTATCGGTGGCCACGCGAATCAAGCTCTTCACTTCTTCGCTCGATAGCGCCCGCCCGCGTTGCGTAGCGTGGTTGTACTCCTCCACGATCCGCACCGCCTGCTCCACCGAATCGTGCGGGCCTTCAATAGTCAACTTGCTGTCGTGCAGTTGCGTCTGCACGCGCAGCAAATCCTCCAGCATGCGCACGTTCTCATCCAACGTGCCGAAGAACGGTTCAATTTTTCCGGAAATATGTACGCTACGTCTCATCCAGTTGGTAGGTTTGCCTGCGACAGAAATGGTGTGCCCGATGGGATTCCTCCGTATGTACAAGACATGCTGTACAACCGGCCGCGTCACAATCTCTTTGCCGCAGCCACTTCAAGGAGAAACTCTGTTCACACTATCCCACGCCTCCGCTACGGTCAAGTTACGCCCAAGTTACAGGATACCCGCCCGTTCTGCACACTCATTTTACGAATCGTCAACAAACGATAAATTGCAGGATGCTTCCGCGACGCGGGAAGAGCCTTTGAACCGCCTCGTAATGGCCCGCATCGCGCAATCGAAATAGCAATCACGCTACGTTCGTAATTTGCATAACTCAAAATCGATCCGAGGGAGTATCATTTCTCGCTTCGACCCCTCCCAGTCGAACTTTCAAATCCCCAACTCCTACCCCGAGGGAGCTCACTCATGCTTTCGCAATCCAACATCTCACCAAATACTCCCATGGGCGCAACTCTACTCCCCGCCGGCGGCGCCACCTTCCGCACCTGGGCCCCACGCGCCACCGCCGTCTACCTCAACGGCGTTTTCAGCGGCACGCCACAATCCGCGCAGACCGACGCCCAATTAATGTCCCAAGACGCAAACGGCTACTGGACCGGCTTCCTCCCCAACGCCACCGAAGGCGACCTCTACCATTACTGGGTCGTCGGCGCAGGCTCCAGCGGCTACAAACGCGATCCCTACGCTCGCGAAATGGCCACCGACTCCCCATTCCCGACGTGCAGCTGCGTAATCCGTTCCGGCACCGCTTACCCCTGGCACGACTCCACCTTCGTCACTCCCGATTTCTCCAACATGATCATCTACCAAATCCACATCGGCACCTACGCCATCAGCACGCCCGGAGTAGCTTCCACGTTTCTCGACGTAATCGGCAAAATCGAATATCTCGCCGACCTGGGAATCAACGTTCTTCAGCCCCTCCCCATTGACGAACAAGAAAGCGATCCTGGCGAGGGCTACAACGGCGCCGACTATTTCTCCCCAGACTTTCCCTACGTCGCCACGGGCCAGCAAGCCCTCTCCGCCTACCTGGTCACCATCAACAGCCTACTCGCAGCAAAAGGTTTCCCACCGTTAACCCTCGCCGACATCACTCCTGCTCCCGCCCAGCTAAAATGCCTCATCGACCTATGCCATCTTTACGGCATCGCCGTAGCCTTCGACGTCGTCTACAACCACGCCGGCGGTTTTACCGGCGATGATCAGAGTATCTACTTCTTCGATCGCGCCGCTCCTCTCAGCACTCCCGATGATCCCTTCGGCCACAACGAAAGCCTCTACTTCACCAACGCCGGTAAGGGCTACGTCGGCGGCCTATCTTTCGCGCTCTGGAACCAAAACGTCGACCAATTCATCATCAATAGCGCCGGCTACTACATCAGCGAGTTCCACGTCGACGGTTTCCGCTACGACGAAATCAGCATGCTCCTGGCCCTAAACGTAGGCCCTGGCTGGCCCTTTTGCGCCAGTCTCACCGACACGGTCGGCTACATAAAACCGCGCCTCCTGCAAAACGCCGAGTATTGGCCCGGCGAATATTCGGCGGCCCGTTCGCAGATCGTCGCTCCCACCTCCGCTGGCGGCACCGGCTTTGACGTCCTCCAACACGATGCCCTCCGCTTGGCCATCCGCGGCGCCGTCACGCAAGCCTCGCAAGGCCAGTCCGCGCAAATCAATTTCGACGCCATCGCAGGAACACTCTTCCCGCCAGACCTCCCGCACGCCTGGCAAGCCGTAACCTGCGTCGAGAATCACGACGTCGTAGAAAAAGGCAACGACCTGCGCATCCCCACACTCGCCGACGCTCTTGATCAAACCAGCTGGTACGCCCGTAGCCGTTCCCGCGTCGCCACCGCCCTCTTACTAACCGCCCCGGGTATTCCTCAACTCTTCATGGGTCAGGAATTTCTCGAACCGGCCCAATGGTATTGGGATCCCACGCAACCAAATTACCTGCTCGATTGGAGCGACCTGAGTCTCGGCTTGGCAGGCCAGTCCGCGACTGCCGCCAACCCCGCCCTCGCCACCGCCATGGCGAACCATCATCACTTCACCAAAGACGCCATCCAACTCCGCTGGACGCAACCCGCCCTGCGCGGCGAAAACGTAAACGCCTTCCACGTCCACAACCAAAACCGCGTAATCGCATTTCAACGTTGGCTCGAAGGAACAGGACAAGACGTAATCGTGGTAGCCACCTTGGCCGAGGACACCTGGTACAACTACGCCATCGGCTTCCCCTACCCCGGCCCCTGGCAAGAAATCTTCAACAGCGACGTCTACGACAATTTCCCCAATCCCCAAGTAGCCGGCAACTCTGGCGGAATCGTCGCCAACGGCCCTCCATTACACGGCTTCCAATCCTCCGCCGCCATCACCATCCCAGCCAACGGCGTGGTAGTCTTCGCCCGCTAAACGATTAATCTTCGCTCGCACGCATTGAGCTCTGCGTCGCTGTGGCACCGTCGATCCTGACGGTTGCTATTTCGAATCTCGTCGATTCGCCCACCAAACGTAGACCGTTCCTATAACCACGAGTCCTCCTATGACGATGAACGGAAACGGCGATTTCGGGTCCGCACCCCAGAAAAGGGGCAGAGTGTTCCGGTGTTTCACCATTAGATACACAAACGCGCCCATCCAGAGCACCCAAAGGACGGCGCCCAAATTCATTCCTTCGGGTTTGTTCATTCGCACACTCTCGGCAGAGGTGCGTCCACTTCCTCTACACTCGTCTTGCCTACAGCGTCGAATAAACAAAACTCACAAAAAAGTCCGGCTTGATAAATCCCTTCCCCCATTGCTCATCCAAGTCTGCTGTAGGCTTCGCGGCCGTCACCTCCGCGAGCGACTTCCCCGCGTCCTTCTGTTTCTTCACCCGGTCGCGCACCGTCACCAGCATGTCGTGATATTTCGTCAGTCCGGCCTTGTCACCCAACGGCCCGTGCCCCGGAACAATCTTCGTATCCCCATCCGCCATCGCAATTCCCTTGCCCGACGCCGCAATCATTCCATCTATCTTCCCTCCGCTGCTGGTATCGATCAGTGGATAAGTTCCGTTGAACCAAATATCCCCCATGTGCAGCACATTGCCATTCTGATAGTGCACATAAATATCCGAATCCGTATGTGCCGGCGCAAAATAACCCAGCTGCATTTCCTCGTTGTCAAAATACAGCACCGTGTTGTCCGTGAACGTTTGTTGCGGCCAAGCACCCACCGGCGCCGCGTCAAAATGTATTGCCAGCGCCGCCATAAACTGCGGCGTTGACAGCCGCTTCCGCGTATTCTCATGCGCCACGATAAACGCCCCCGCTTCATGCAGCGGCAGATTCCCATCCGTATGATCCAAATGCCAGTGCGTATTGATCAAAATCTTCAGGGGGCCACCACCCATCCCATCGAGCGCCTCGCGAATTTTCGGTGCCACCGTGGAATAACTCGAGTCCACCAACACCTTCCCATCCGCCCCGTTCAACGCCACCATGTTCCCGCCCGGCCCATACAGCATAAAAATGTTGTCGCGCAATTTCAGATTCTGCAGCGGCGCCGACGCCGCCTGCGCTCGCATCTGCGCCACTCGGTCCACCGGCGCCGCTGCCCCCTGTGCCGCCGTTTGAGCGCCCGAGGCGCCCCCCGCTGCTTGCGACTGTTGCGCCGCCCGCGCTCCTAGACCAACCGCCTCCGCCATCATCTCCTTCGGCAGCAACCCCGCAAGCAATCCCGCCCCCGCCATCCACCCCCCAGCCTTCAACAATTCCCGCCGCGAACTCCTCCGCGAAATCAAAATGTCATTCATCTCATCACCCTCTCTGTTGTTGCACGCGCGTTATAGTTTGACGCTCCGCGCCTCAGCTGAACACTTCACGCCGCGCCAAAACCACAAAATCGCGTGACAAAGTATATCTGAAGGCGAAACGTAGCCTGACCATTAAGGTCCGCGATATGTAACAGTGTCTACGATTGGCGCGGCAGCTTGTCACGCCAACAAGCACGTGCCCCACTCTCGCTTTTGAAGGTGCGGCTTCCTTTTTCTTCGCCATTTTTCTTTAATCGACATCCGAACCGCTGACCTATTCGCGTGTATAACTAACTCTAGGGCCGTGATCGTATATGCGGCTCCGCGTCGCAATTTTGCGCACGCGACCCTACTACGAAGCATACTGTTTGTATGCCTTTTGAGAGAAATCTTTCAGATCGGCATCTACATAGAAATAGGAGCAGCAACATGAATCGACGTATTCTCCTCTTGCTCTGCCTGTTGGCACCTGCCACTCATGCACAGGTGAATGGCCGAGTCAGCGTCGGAACGCTCGCCGTGAGACCAGCCGTCTGTTCTGCCGGTGATTTGTATGTCGGATCTGACACCAATCTCATCTACCAGTGCGCGCCCGGCAACGCCTGGACCACGGTTCCGAACTTGAACGCGGCTAACGCCTTCACCGGCGACAACACCCACAGCGGGACGGAGACGTTCAGTGGAGGCTCGCCTTGGTTTGACGTGACAGGTGCTCAGTTCGGGGCCAAGTGCGATGGTTCCACCCCTGACGACTCAGCGATACAGGCCGCGCTTAATGCGGCTAACGCTCAGGGTGGCGGCACGGTTTTTAGTCCTCCGGGGAAGACCTGCGTGATTGAATCGAATCTGAGTGAAAATGGCTTTAAAGGAGTTAAGGTAATTGGCGGATTCGGAACAGCGATGTTCGTTGGCAACAAGCAAGCAACATGGAAATTTACCGGGACGTGCGAATCCGGGCCATGTCTTTCCATCCGGCATACCGGGTACGTCAGCTTCAACAACATCGCGCTGTCTTTTTCTGGAATTACGACGGCCAATCCCGGAGCGATCGGGATAACGAGTAGCAGTGTGATCGTGTTCGCCGGCGTCGCCATTGGTGGACCAAAAAAGTCCACAATTTGCCCGCTCGTGGCATTGCCAGAAGCCACCAATGAGATTCTCTTTGGTCCACATACGTCTTTCAGCGATGCAGGATGTTTCGTGCAAGGGCCGACGGACAATAAGAAGCTGAATGACAACACGGTGTTTGATAAAGTGCTGTTTGAAAATCCCACCATCGCGGCAATTGAGAATGCCAGCTCGAACTGGATAGTGCGGGACAGTGTCTATCAGATGTTCCAGCCGGGGAGTATATGCACACCGTTCCTGACTTATGTAAACGGCTATATCGAAGCAAGTAATTTCTTGGCTGAAGGGAGCATATTTAACTCCACCGGAGGAAACTGCATCAATACTTTCAGCGTTTTTACTTTTCCTTCGATAACCGAACCCCCTGGGGTTGGTGCTTTGGGTTGCGCGACTTTCACAAACAACCTGTTCATCCCTGGTACGAAAGCAGGCCATCAAACGGAAATAACCGCTGGAGATGACCAGTGCATAGTCGCGCACGGCAATGTATTTCAAAATGTCGGTACGGCGTACTCATTCGGAACAAGAGTAACGCAAACCATCGGGGCCAACATTTACCACAACGTCGCAACGATCGGTAACGCTGTTCCAGTAGCAAACTTGCCATCCGCCGCTTTGAATCCTGGCATTAGTATCCCAGTTTCCGATTCCACGACTATCAGTGCGGAAGGCCAGACCTGCGCTGGCAGTTCAAACAACAACGCTATAGCAACCAGCGACGGTACGACCTGGAAGTGCTTCTAAGATGCGATACAGAGTTCTGGCCGGACGGCTGGCCGACGCGGGCCGCGAGCTGGAATTTGTGTGCCGGACCCTTTCGCCTTATAAGAGGACCGGTTGATTTTGGCATTGTGGGCAGATGACTGGGCGGCGTACTCACCCCCCTCCTCACCTCACGGCCGCCGTGGCGCCTTGCGCTGTGCAGTCGTGGCAGCCGTTGCCGTCGGCGCTGCATCATCCGAATCGTCATCCGACGACCCGCCCTTCCCTCCCGCAACTCCCGAAAACGCCGACCGCATCACGTCATTAGCAAAGAAATTCTTTCCGTCGATCGGCACCATCATAATTTGCAGTTTGTCCGACAATCTCTCCGCAATAATCTTCTGAATCAGCATCGGATTCGACTTCAGCACTGCCGCCTCATATTTCATCCGCTCCGAGTCTGCCGCCGCCGTCACGCGAATGCGATTGGCTGCCGCGTCAGAAAGGTTCTTCTGCCGTTCCACTTCCGCCTTGCTGTCAATCACCTTCGCCTGCGCCGCCGCGTCGGCGTTTTGCAGCGTGGCTTCCTTGCGTGCCTGCGCCTCCAGTTTCGACTGTTCAATCTGCTTCTGTTTCAGCGGCAGCGTGTACTGCATCGCGTCTGATTCCGCCTTCGCCTGCAGCACATGCACCTGCGCCGCGGACTCCGCCGCCTTCACATCCCGCGCCTTCTGCGCCTCGCCCTCCAGCTCCGCAATCTTCACTTCCTTCTGCTTGATCTCCGCCTCCGTCCCTAGCCGTTCGTTCTCCTGCTCCTTCAGCAGCAGCCCCTCCAGCCCCTTGGCGTATTCCGCAGGCAGCTGCAAATCCCGCAACAACACCTCCCGCACGATGATTCCGTCGCTAGCCAGCCGCAAGGTGATCGCCTCCGCAGCTTTCTTCCGCAACTCTTCCCGTTTGGTCGCAAAAATCTCCCGCGTTAAATAATCCGGTGCTAGCTGCCTATAAATTGTGGAAACAATCGGCGCCACCACCTCCTCACCGACCGGTTGCGGCAAATCCCGGTGAATCGTCTCCAAATTCTTGGGATCTAACCGGTACCGCACCGAAACCGCCAGCCCAATATTCAGCCCTTCCCGCGCCTGCACCGTCAACACATCCGCCGCCGGCTTGGCATTTTCCGCGAGCTTGGAATTTTCCGCCGCCACCGTCGTGTACACCTGCTCGCGCGTGTCATACGTCGCCACGGAATCGAGCAACGGCGTCACCAAGTGCAGTCCTGGATACAACGTCCCCGGCCGCACGCCCCACAACTGGCTGACGCGCACCCCAGCCGCCCCGTCAGGAATCACCACAAAACTCTCCGCCGCTAGCAACGTTAGCGCTCCCGCCGCCGACAATTGCAGCGCCAGCCTCCACCGAACCGGTCGCAAAACCCGCCGCGCCACCGCGCCCGGTTCCGGCTCTGCCCCAGTCCCCTCCGTCTTGTTCCCGGACAATAGCCTCCGCAACTGCTCCGAAAGATAAATATCGTAAGCCACCAAAAGTCCCGCGCTGCCAAACAGTCCGGCCCCTACCAGCATCAACACATATTTCAAAGCCACCATTGCCGCACCTCTTCTCTCATCCGCGCTGCGGCAGAGCAGCACATCGTCGGCCGCTAGCGATAAACGTCACGTCGCAACACAACGCAAATCGCTGGCCAAAGAAAAATCGCGCCAAATGTCGAAATTATTCCAACGGCGAGTTCAACTCCACGTGTCGCGCTCACCACACCGTGGCTCGCAAGACGCGGCTTATTCTCGTCGGAGGGGCGCTCAGGGAAACCTGAGACCGCATGTTTTCAGGGCAGGAACGGCCTAACTGACTTTCGCTATCTCGTTACTTCATTGCTTCAGGGGTTTCCGTCGGCCTTTTCGCAGTCGGTGCGCCACCGCTCTATCGGCCTTTAAACCCGGGGCCGCCGCCCTCGCGCACCACCGCGTCAATCACTTGGAAAGGATCAGCGCCAGCCGCCGAATTCGCAGCGGCGAATCGCTCCTCGCGCGCATGGCGCACGCCCAGCAGTTGCACGGTCAGAATCATCGCTGGTATTAGATATACCAGCGTAACGCACGTCCACATCAACGCCGCCGCGCACTCCTGGTCCTCAAGCGCAGAAAGCCCGAATGGTCGTTGCGCCGTGAGGTAAATCGGGTAAGCGACCCGATCGGAAAACGCCAGGAACCCGGAAAGAATGTCGCAAGGTATAGTGGCGAAAAAAAGATACAACAGCAGCCACCACTGCGCACTCCCCGCGGCACCCATTGCATGACCGGCGCTCGTGGTATTAGTGACATTCGTCGCGCCACCAGCGCTCGGCCAGGGCTGTATCACCGGCCACCAGAACATAAACCCCGCGGCCAGGAAACAGCTGTGTTCCACGATATGCCACGCTTCCGACTGCAATCCTAGCGTAAACGCCGCAGGCACATGCCAGCCCACCAGCGCCGCGGCCGCCGCCACCCAACAAACCCCGGGGTGCGAAAGGAACCGGCCTGCGCTCTGCACTGGAGCCCATCGCAACACCGGCCCAAAAACGGTTTGCACGAATGTTCGCGGCAACCCGTGCAACAGGGGCATCATCGGCGCGCCCAACCAGATCAGCGGAGGAGCAATGGTCATCAGCAACAGATGCTGGATCATGTGCACCGTCAGCAACTGTTCGTCAAACGCCGAGAGAGGAGAGCCCAGCGCGATCCAGATAGACAACAATCCAACAATGAAACTACCCGCTCGCCACGCGGGAAGCATGTTCACGCGCGCCGTATAAAGATGACGCCAGCCGCGCAAATAGAAAAACGCCGCCGCGCACATGATCACCGTAAACGGTATCGGCGGCGACCAGGATTGCCATGTCGATTGCAGGGTTGCTTGCAAGGTAGCTTGCACCGGAGCCGTCATCCAAAACGTTAGGGATGCGTCGAAGCGGGTGGCGCAGCCGCGGGCTGCATAGCAGTTGGTTGCGCCGACGCAGGAACGGATTGCTGTTGCGTCTCTTTCAGTACCAGATCGCGCGCCGCATCACGCGCCGGCGTTTGCCCCGGCGGATGCAGCGTTTCCAGAAACGCCACCAGCGCCGTCGTCTCCGGAGGACTCAAATTCTTTCCATACGCCGGCATGTTGCCGCCGCCCTGAATCACTTGGCGGATCAACTGATCCCGCGTCATCCGCACGGCAACGCTATCCAGCGCAGGACCACGCTCCCCGCCCAGCCCGCCGAGCGCATGGCAATTGCGGCACTGTTTGGATTGCAACACCAACGCGCCTTGCCGCTCCAGCGCCGTGCTGCCATGCAGAAATTTATCGGGTACCGGATCGCCGCTCCAAGCCGTCATGTGCGGACTCCACGGCGTATATCCGGCCAGATGCGTAAGCGTTCCGAGAATCACCGCGATGAACATGACCGACAACACCGCTATCGGTCGCCGCTTCCAGCTTTTCTCCCCTTCGCCCGAGAGAAACGGCAGCAGCACCAATCCCAGGATCGCCACCACCGGACCAATCAGCAACGCAGGCGTCTCCATCGAAGGAGGCAAAAACGAAAGCAGCGCATACAGCCACAAGAAAAAATAATCCGGCTGCGGCGCGGTTTGAATCACTGTCGGGTCGGGTGCGCCAGACGGCCCGAACGGCCCGAAGTAGATAGAGCACGCAGCGATGGCCAGCAGGATAAACGCCGCGAAAAAAAGGTCCTTCCACACCGCGTAAGGAACAAACGGCTCGCCGTCTTTCTTCGTCAACTCGTGATATTCGGCTTCATAGGTCGCGCGCTTCACCAAACGCCCGGGCATTGGCCATTCGTTAATTCCCAGTTTCAGCACCATCAAAAGGTGCAAACCGATCAGCCCAATCAGCGTTCCGGGAATCACAAAAACGTGCAACGCAAAAAATCGCGTAAGCGTGGCCCCTGCAATGATGGGCCCGCCAAGCATCGCTTTTACGATGGAACCACCCACTAATGGCACGTGGCTGGCGATCGACGCGCCGATTCCCAGCCCCCAGTAAGCATCCTGGTCGAATCGCATCACCTGTCCGGTGAAGGCCATGCCGAAAGTCATCAGCAAAAGAAAAACGCCCACGATCCACGTAAGTTCTCTGGGAAACTTATAAGCGCCGAAGAGAAACACCTGCACCATGTGGATGAGCACCACCGCCACCATGAAATTCGATCCCCATCCGTGCAGCGCGCGAACAAACCAGCCCAGCGGCACGTCATGGTTGAGCGACTGCAAACTGTTCCACGCTTCAGCGGCGGAAGGAACGTAGATCATCGCCAGCAAAATTCCGGTCACCAGTTGCAGCATAAAAATGGTGAGCGCGGCGCTGCCAAAAACGTAAAACCAGCTCGCGGTATTGCGCGGCACGCGATGCTCCACGGATTCGCGAATGGGCGCAGCGAGCTGCAAACGCCGGTCGAACCATTCTCCGATTTGCGCAATCAGGCGCATGGCGGTTTCTTTCCGAGGAGCCCGGCGGTCGGCGCTCCGGGAGTCGGCAGCTCACCAGCTTGAATGGTGATCAGTCCGTTCTCCACCTTGTAGGGATACTCGAACAGTCCGCGCTCCGGCGGGCCCGACGCGCGCGAACCATCCTGGTAATAAACGCCTCCGTGGCATGGGCACATGAATAAAGCCGACTGCGGAAACCAATGCACCGGGCAACCGAGATGCGCGCAGCTAACGGCAAAAACCTGAAATTGCTCGCCGGAAAGGTGCCGCACCCAGCAAGCAATGTCCACGGTCTTGCCATCCGTGGGCATCACCAACGGATTGCGAAAAGTAGCCAACCGCGTTTGGCCTTCCGGAAATTCGCTCACCGAACCCAGCGGCACCCACGAAAGATATCCACCGGAGCGGCCGCGCGTCACGGAGGCCAGAAGATAACGGACGATCGGTACCGCAAGCGCAAACGCCACGAGTCCGTTGAACAGAATTCCCAACTTCATGAACAGCCCGCGGCGGGTCAGCGTACTATCCTGCGAGGTTGGCTGTGAGGTTTCCGGCGACATAAATAAAACTCCTCGTAAAAAAACCTCTACTACTGAGACTGCTCGTCGCAAAACTCCTAATGCTGCGTGGAATTCCCGCTAGCATATGGTTGCCCAGGGTCTTGCACCCGCTGCGCCGCAAGCCAGGCCACCACGTCCGTGACGTCCTGTTCGGACATCGGCTTCCCGGGTACATCCCCACGCCAATCGGGTGCGCCAAGTTCCGGGCGGCCGATGATCACCACGGTGCGGAGCTCTTGATCACTAATCAGCGCGAGAAACGAACCATTGACGATGCTGCTGCCTTTCGCTCCCCCGCGGCCGCCCGGACCATGGCACGACTCGCAATAGGTCTTGTACACGGTCGCGCCGCGCGAAGCATCTCCCGCCGATTTCGCAGCGTACGAAGGAGCATTCGCACCGTCCAGAACGCCGGGCTTACCCCAGTGCGTGCGAATGCCGCTGGCAATCACGTTCACTTGCTTGTCGGTCAGCAGTCCACCGGCTTCGTGCGCAAACGCCGGCATCGAGGTGCCGTGAATGCCGCTGGTCACAACCTTGTGAATCGTTGCGTCGTCCACAATTCCCAGGTACACCGGATCCGCCAGCGCGATGGCCGCGCCTCCGCGTCCGTCCGTACCGTGACAACCCGCGCAGTTTTCCGCGTACAGCGTGCTGAACTCCACAACGTCATTGGGCGCCAGCTTCGCGGAATTTGCCGCCGGCTTACCGGGCGAGGTACTGCAACCCGCTAGCAACATCGCGCCTAGCGCCGCGAATATCCATCGATAGACGGGACAGGCTCACGGGCGCTTCTCTCCTCGCCCCATGATCCCCGGTGCTTCAATGCCCACGCGCAAGGCGAACGGCATGTTTTCTCGCGTTCGCACGCGCGATTGACGCAGGACTACCAGACCCGCGACGACGCCGAAGGCTACCTGGGACGCTATGAACCAGTACCAGTTGATGCGTTGCTCCAGTAACGGGTTCAAAATATCCAGCATCGAATGCAGCAGACCGGACCACAGGATCGGCGCAATCAATCCACCGAGCAAAATTGGGCGCCGCGCGATCATCGGAAGCATGGCGCCGTACAACAGCCCAACCAGCAACGAGACCGTTCCATGAAGTAATACTGCCAACCCGAACGTGACGGCATGAAAGGAATTCATCTGCTCAGCGTTCCAGGTAAGTGCCACGTTGCTAATGCCGCCGGAGAGAAGATTGATGGGATACCAGATGCTTCCGAAACTAAAAAGTCCGTAGGCGCATGCCAGCACAGCCATGGCAACGCTGCCTGCCAAGCCTCCCTTTATCCCGGCCGACAGTGGATAAGTTTCAACCGGAAGCCACGCGCGTGCCTGGTCCTCTGCCAGCGGCACCCGTTCCACAAGCCGTCGCGAGGTGTACACCGTAAGATCTTCCGGCTCCGCGCGCACCAACTCTTCACGCTGGTGCGGCAAGACTTCGCGGAACCAGCCGACAATACCCGCCACGGCTAGTATTGCGCCGAGGATGGTAACGGAGACGCTGGTCACTAGCCCCGCGAAGAGCAGCGTGACGCCAAAGGCGAACACGATGGGCCACGCGGTCGGCGCCGGTAATTCTACTTCGCGGGGCGCTTGCGTACCGTGGCCGCCATGTTCCGCAGATTGCATAATTCCCTTCCTACCTCGTTATTCCTCAACGGCCAAGAATGTAAACCACCGTGAATACCACCACCCAGATGCCATCCACAAAATGCCAGTACATCGCAAGAACGTCCACGCGCGCGGACTGCTCGTGGCCCACCCGCCCGGCCAGCGCAAAAATAAACACGATGGTGAGCAACAACAGGCCGACGATGACGTGGAAGCCGTGCAGGCCAACCAGCGAGTAGTAAGTGGTGCCAAAAAGATTGGTAGAAATCGTTAGGCCCCGCTCGTAAATCAGCCGGTGCCATTCTTTCGCGGTACCGAAGAGAAAGAGGCCACCCAAAACCAGCGTGAGGAACCAAAGACCGAGGAACACGCCACGATTGCCACGTTCCAGCGCTCTAGCTGCGAAATGCATCGTGAGGCTGCTGGATAGCAAGCACACGGTGAAGAAAATCGGAACCTCTAGGACCTCGCGCGGAGTCGGCCCAGTGAGGCTTTTCCCAAGATAAAAAAGGTACGCGACGACGAATATGGTGAAGATCGCCGACTCAGCAATAATCAGGCATGCCATGCCAACTTTGCCGCGATAGGGCAGCGTCCAGGGTGGTGTCTGCGTAACCGGATTGGCGACGGCGCTCATTCAGGCATTCCTTCACTCATAAAGGCTATCCGGATCCTCGGGATGTTTCAGGTCCCACAGCGGACGGCGGCTGGCCACCGTCGGGAGCGTGGCGAAATTGTAGACAGGCGGTGGCGAGCTGACTGTCCACTCCAGAGTCCACGCGTCCCAAGGATCGTTTCCGGCCTTCGCGCCCTTAAAGTAGGAAATGATTAAATTCGCGACGAAGATCAAAATCGCGATGCCCTGGACCAAGGCCCCGAGGGTAGAAAGAACGTTCCAGACTTCCCAGCCGCGGCCGGCCTCGTAGGTGTAAATGCGCCGCGGCATACCGAGAATGCCGGGAATGTGCATGAAGTCGAATGTCACGTGAAAGCCGATGACGAACAGCCAGAAATGCAGTTTGCCGAGCGTCTCGTTCATCATCCTTCCCGTAATTTTGGGATACCAATAGTAGAACGCACCAAACAGGGCGAACAGGATGCCGCCCACGATCACATAGTGGAAGTGCGCGACGACAAAGTAGGAGCCGCCCAGCTGCCAGTCAAACGGCGCAGCGCCCAACATAATGCCGGTGAGGCCGGCGATCAGGAACTGGAAAAGGAATGCGATACAGAACAACATCGGCGTCTTGAAGATAAGCTTGCCACCCCACATGGTACCCACCCAGTTAAAGATCTTGATGCCCGTAGGCACTCCCACGGCCATGGTGGTGAGGGCGAAGAAAGCGTTGGAGTAGGAGCTCATGCCGATCGTGAACATGTGGTGCGCCCACACGCTCAAGCTCACGAACGCGATGCACACCGTGGCGCCCACCATCACCGGGTAGCCGAAAATCGGCTTGCGGGAAAATACCGGAACGATCTCCGAAACGAACGCAAACGCCGGGATGATCAGAATGTAGACTTCGGGGTGTCCGAAAATCCAGAAAAAATGCATCCACAACGCCGCGGACCCTCCCGCCTGTGTGTCGAAGAAATGCCCTCCCAGATAGCGATCGATGGACAGCATGATCTGCGCCGCCGAGAGCGGCGTCAGGGCGATCAGCACCATGCCACTCATCACCAGGTTCAACCACACCAGCAGTGGCATTCGCCCCAGCGTCATTCCCGGGCAGCGCATGCATAAGATCGTCGCGATGATGTTCACCGCCGTTCCGATGCTGCCGAATCCGGAGACCAGCAGCGCCACAGTCCAATAGTCGGAACTGTGCCCCACCGCGAATGCCGTCGCCGTCAAGGGTGCGTACGCCCACCATCCTACGTCCGGAGCATTGCCAACGCCGTAAAGTCCGCTGCCGCCCACGAAACTGAAGTACAGCAGTAATCCACCGAAGGCCGTGAGCCAGAAGCTGAATGCGTTCAATCGCGGAAAGGCCATGTCTCGCGCGCCGATCATCAGCGGCACCAGGTAATTGGCGAATCCGAAGAGGACGGGCATGGCCACGAAGAAAATCATGGTCGTGCCGTGCATGGTGAACATGCGGTTGAAGACTTGCGGCGAAACGAAATCATTGTGCGGACGAATCAACTGAATACGCATGATGGTGGCTTCGATTCCACCAATCACCAGAAAGACCAGCGCGTAAACGATGTACAGAATGCCCAGGCGCTTGTGGTCGACCGTGATCACCCACTCATGCAGCCACCCAACCCACGTCTTTCCGGTGGCGCCCACATTCTGAATGGCTAATGCATCCGATGCCATAACTCGTCTCCAAATCTCCTACTGCCCTGCCCACCACTCCACAACTACTTCAGCGTCTCCAGATAGCGCACCAGCGCGTCCAGATCGCTGTCACCGAGCTGCATGGCCGGCATCAGCGAGCCGGGTTTGATCGCATCCGGTTTCAGAACCCACAAGTGCAGATTCTCGGGAGTATTGTCCGCGGCGCCGGAGGCAATGGTGGCGCGGCTCATCAGGTGCGTCAGGTCCGGCCCAAATCGGCCGTCTGCGGCCGTGCCGCTAATCGTGTGGCAATTGATACAAGCGGTCGATTCGAAGATGCGCCTGCCGGCCGTCTCTTTCTCATCCAGATTCGCGTTTTGTTTTTGCGCCCGCACCCACGCGGCAAAGTCCTCGGGGCTGTCCACCGAAACGCGCAGCAGCATCTTGGCGTGCTGCGTGCCGCAATATTGCGCGCACTGCCCGAGAAACACGCCGGTCCGCTGCGGGTCCAGCCAGGTTTCGTTCGGGTGGTTGGGAATCAGGTCAGTCTTCCCCGCCATCTGCGGCACCCAGAAACTGTGATCGGTATCGGCGGAAAGCAATTTCAAAAATGTCGGCGTGGGATGGGCCGGGTCGCTAACCGGGATATGCAATTCGTTGGCCGTAACCACACCCAGCGCGGGATAGCGGAACTCCCACCAGAACTGGTGGCCGATGACGGTAACTTCCACCGCGTTGGCGGGCTTCGGAGCATCCTGAATGGCGTGAATCACACGGGCGGCCGCCAGAAAAAGCACCACCACCACCAGGATGGGAATGACCGTCCAGGCCACTTCGATCTGCGTACTGCCGTAGACTTGCGCCGGCTCGCGCTCCGCATCGCCGGCGCCATGGCGGAATTTCACGATGGCGTACGTCAACAACCCGAAGACCACGATAAAAATCAAAGTGGTGATGATTAGCACGAAACCCGAAAGGTGTTTGATGTCGTGCGCGGGCGTGGAAAATGGCTCGAAGATGCTGGGGATAGGATTGGCAGCCGACGGCTGCGCGGCGCACAAACGGGCTGCAAGAAAAATACCCGCCAGGAAAATAATCACGCCAGCAATCCTGCTGACGATAACTCCCCACTCCAGGCTGAGCTTCGTTTTGCGCGTGCTGCTCAAGCTTTTCGCTCCCAGGTGTAAGCGTTGGACAAGGCGCTGCTGGGGTTACACCGACTCGGAACACCGCGACTATACTCGAAAATCCAAAAAAGTCACGTGACACCTTCAAATTTTTCTGACCTTCCGGCCGGGGCCCCGACAGTAGAAATGACACGAAAAATGACAAACGCACCAGGCCCGCCGAACGACCCTGTATTTCCGCGGACCTTAAATGTATTTGTGGCAAGCGCTGGAGCCTGCTGCCAGAAACCATGCGCCGATGTCCTGGGACTTACGAAGCGGTGTGGATTTAGAAGTGTTGTGGACTTGCGAACCCATGGCAGGCAAGATGTGGCGGTCCACATTTCGCGGCCCGCCGCGATTTGCTGTGGTTCGTCGCGAAATACTTTGGTGCGTGGAGGGCCGTAGCGCTTCGCGTGCAGTCACACAAAATGGCGTTCCAACGGAGGCGCTGAAAGCATGACATCACCACTGCTCGGAGAATTTCTTGGAACGGCGATCTTGGTCCTTCTAGGCGATGGCGTGGTCGCGGCGGTCCTGCTGAAGCATTCCAAAGCCGAAGGTAGCGGTTGGATGGTCATCACCACGGGGTGGGCTTTCGCGGTAATGGCTGGAGCGTTCACCGCGGTGGCTTGCGGCAGCAGCGATGCCCATCTGAATCCCGCGCTAACCCTGGGCTTCGCCGTGCGTGACGGAAATTTTGCCAAGTGCGCGCCCTACGCGGTGGCGCAACTGCTCGGCGCCATTGTTGGCGCCGTGCTCGTTTGGCTGCAATATCTTCCGCACTGGAAAGTGACGCCGGATGCGGACGCCAAACGCGCCTGTTTCTGCACCGCTCCCGCGATTCGTAATGTGTTTGCGAATATACTGAGCGAAATCATCGCCACGTTCGTGCTTGTGCTGGTGATTGCGGCAATTTTTTCCAAGCGTGTGTCTCCAACGGGCCCGGCTGCGGGGCTGGGAACTTATCTGGTGGCCAGCCTGATTTGGGGAATCGGGTTGTCTCTGGGCGGGACAACGGGCTACGCTCTCAACCCCGCCCGGGACTTAGGGCCGCGCATCGCCCACGCCATTTTGCCGATCGCGGGCAAGGGTGGTTCCGATTGGGGTTACGCGCCGATCCCTATAATTGGCCCGCTCGTCGGCGCTTCGCTGGCCGGCTTGCTGCTGCGGGTGCTGGCGATTTCCTGACGTCGAAACCGAAGCTCCGATGAATACACATTGGCGATAAGTGAAACACAAAGAATGAAAACGAAAGAGAGAACCGCAGTGAAACAATCACGAATCATCAACTATTCGCTTTTTGCAGTCACCGGTCTCGCCATCGCTTTGTTTTGCGCTTGTGGCTCCGGCTCGGCCCGGCGCGCACCCTCGCAAGCGGGTGGCGCTTCCGCGCAACAACCTGCCGGCCCGCCGCAACAGCTCAGCGCTGACGCGCAGACGCAGTTGCGCAACGCGATCCAGGCGGGAAACCTGGCGGAGCTGCGTTGGCCGAACTTCAGCGATTACACCAAGCTCGTGCAGAAATTCTACGATTTGTACGGATATTCGCTGCCGTGGGTGCGAGACATGCAGCCGACCCCGCAAGCGCAGCAAGTAATCGCGCTCTTCTTGAACGCCCAGCAAAAAGGATTGTCCGCCGACGATTACGATGGACCGCGCTGGCAGGCCCGCCTCGCGAAACTCAAACCCACGGCTGCGCAACCCTCCGAAGCCGATGCCGTGCAGTTCGATTTAGCGATGACCATTTGCGTGATGCGCTACATCTCCGACCTGCACATCGGCAAAGTGAATCCCGAACATTTTGATTTTCACTTGGATGTCGAGAGCAAGAAATACGATCTGCCGGAATTTCTAAAAACAAATGTTGTCGACGCCGTCGATGTTGCGGGCACGCTGGTGCAAGTCGAACCTCCCTACCCCGGCTACCAACGCACCATCGCAGCGCTGCACCACTATCTGGAACTGGCGAAACAATCCGATGGCCTGCAGCTTCCGGCGCTCGCGCCTAAGGCCAAGCCCATCGCACCCGGCGATAACTATCCGCAATTGCCCCAGCTGGCGCGTTTCCTGCAATTGGTCGGAGACCTGCCCGCCACCGTCACCGTTTCCGACAGCACCGTCTACACCGGCCCCCTGGTAGACGCCGTCAAGAATTTTCAGACTCGCCACGGGCGCACGCCGGATGGAAAAATCGACGCGCAAACGGTGGCGGATCTGAATGTGCCGCTGTCCCGCCGGGTACGCCAAATGGAACTGACGCTGGAGCGCTGGCGTTGGCTGCCGAACGAATACCACGCCGCCCCCATCGTCGCGAATATTCCCGAATTTCGTGTGCGCGCGTACGACGAAAATTTGAAAGTGGCGCTGTCCATGAACGTCGTCGTCGGCAAAGCCTACGGCCACAACACGCCAATCTTTGAAGATTCGATGGAGTACGTCGTTTTCCGTCCCTACTGGAGTGTTCCCTTCTCCATCGCCAGGGCGGAACTGATTCCGCGCCTCGCCAAAGATCCCGACTACCTGGCCAAGAAAAACTTCGCCGTAGTCGACAGTAGTCAGAACGTCGTCACCGCGGGAGCCGTGTCGCCCGAAGTCCTCGCGCAGCTGCGCGCGGGCAAACTATTCATCCGCGAGAATCCCGGCCCGACAAACTCCCTCGGCCTGGTGAAATTCATTTTTCCAAACAGCTACAACATCTACATGCACGATTCACCCCAGCACGAACTGTTCTCTCGCGCTCGCCGCGATTTCAGTCACGGCTGCATTCGGCTGGAGCGGCCTGCGGATATGGCCGTATGGGTGTTGCGCAATAATCCGGGCAATTGGGATTTGGCTAAGGTGCAAGCCACCATGAACGGCACCGGCATCTCGCAGCAGGTGAATCTCGTCAAGCCGATTCCGGTTTTTATCTTGTATGGCACCGCGATCGTGCCCGAAAGTCTGCAAGTGGAATTTTTTGACGATATTTATAAACAGGACGAGGCCCTCGAAAAAGTCCTCGTGCAGGGCTACCCGTATCCGGGTTAGCCGGGTTCGTCAGACTCGTCCAAGTTAGCCGAGCTTGATTGAACGGATGGATTGAATAAGGACTAATCGCCCGCGATCAGGCTGGCGGGACAATCGAAGCACCACTGCCGCACGCGCCCCACATCCACGTGGATAAAGTCCGAATGCGGATAGTAGCCCACGCCGCCGCGTGCCAAAGCCAGCGCCGCGCGGCGCAGCTTCAGCGTATTCACTCCGGGCATGCGCAGGTCGATAGCCTCGGCTTGAATGTGTAGGCTGTTCTTGGCCACGCCGTTGGTATGCGCGCGCAGCGCCTCGTTCGTGCCCGGCGTGCGATACCCGCAGATAATGTCGATTTCTCCGCCGGGATGTCCGATGGACGCCGCGAGGTCCGAGAGAATGTCGTACAGCCGCGGATCGAAGTGCCGAACCTCGTTCGTATTGTGATCGCGCAGAAAATAATCCAGCTTGGCCAGCGCGCTGGGAATGTACTCTTCGCCATGCCGGTAGACAATTTCAATGCGTTCGTCGGTGTGCGTGTTGTAAAGCACCAGCCGATGATCCTGAAGCGCTGTTGGCTGGACGCCCGACGACGAGGCCGGCTGGGTAGCCGTAGAGCTCGGCTGCACCGCGGACAAATCCCGCGTCTGCGCGCGCGTAGCGCCCGATGCCAGCAACATAGCCGCAGCGGCAGCAACTGTGAGGAGTAGCGAATTTCTTTGGTACATGCTCATAATTCTCCTCAATTAGTATACCAAATCATACGTATAACTTCACCTCGCGGATGCCTCATTGGTTCCATCACAGGTTTCATCACAGTGGTGCCATTTAGCGTGGTCGCAGTCCAATATTGTTTCGCGGAATCGATGGGTATATTTTGCTATTTACTTTTGCCCGCGGCAGACGCCTGGCTAATCGCAGTCATCGCGGCCAGCGAGTCCATGTAGTCCCGCCAATGCACGATCTTGCGATTTTCGATCGTAACCACAGAGATGAAGCGGTTGTCGTAGGAGGCGCCGGTAGCGACTATTTTGCCGTGTACCTGGTACTCGATGATCACGACACGCGGATCCTGCGATCGGTGAATGACGAGCGCGTCCGCGCCATGCAGAACGATGTTGTTGCCGTAAGGTGCGTAGAGGGCCATGAGCGCCGCACGGCCATGCACTGTTTGGGGCCAGCCTGGAAAAATATATAGAAACTCGAACACCGCATCGTCGGCGATGGTATCAAAATAGTGGTCGCCATCGACGAGACCGGCCAAACCCTGCTGTGCTATTTCGAAGAAAGGGTCGAGCGCCGTAAAGGCCGCATACTTAGGATCGGTCACAAATTGACTCCTGTAGTCGTGAGAGAAGTTCGTTGCTTGGTCCATTTTAACGTGCTCATCGGAAAAGTGGATCAGCGCGAAAGCAGTTGTCCGGTAACCCGTGCCAGCTCAACCGGACATGTGCCGAATCGACGTATCGTTGTAACTCATCTAAGGATGTCGACACGGATTCGTAACACAACTTGAGACAAACGGGGGAGACTAGCCATGCCGTACAGCATATCGACCTTGCTGGCCCGCAATCTTCAAGAAGTCTTCGGCGAGAACGACCCCGCTCGCCGACGCGCGGCCGTTCAAGAGCTGTACACCGAAGATGGCGTGTTCTACGACCCCAACAAGGGAGTCTATCGTGGCCGTGATGAGATCGACCGCATCGCGGGCGAGATCAGGGCTACCCACCTTGACTTTCGGTATCAGCCAATTGCCGAGCCCGAGGAAACGGGCAACGGCGGGAGGGTCCGATGGGTGGCGGGCCGCCCTGGTGAGGCACCAGCTTACGCCGGGACTGATTTCATCATTGCCCGGGACGGACGGATTGCCGTCCTTTATCTCTTTTTCGACAAGCTGCCCTGAGCTGAACTCCGCGGTCCTTATGCACACGGACCTAACTCCTGATAAACGCGCTAACCGGACAAGTGAAGCAATACTTCAAATGTCCGGTAACGCGACTTATCAGGAGTTGATGAGACTCAGCGGTCCAAATTCAGGATTTCTTAGTCGAAAGGACGAGTAGAGCCGAGTCCATCGACCTTGCAACCATCCGCAGAGACCGACATTTTCATTTTAGCGTGTGGCTGGAATTCCTGTAAAAACTCAACTGTTTTTGTACACACGATTTTGTCATCGTCTAAAAGTATGACTATGTATCTGCCGGGGACAATTTTATAAAACCCCGCTAAGTGAGTCTGGGGGTTGACTTCGTCAACCTCGGCGCTATCGACGTAAACTCCGACCACCTTGACCCACGCTCGGTCCGATATACGCGATCCCGCATCCGTCTCAACGCTGACAGAAAGCCGTGGGTCTGGCCCGGTAACCCAATCTCCCATGTTTCGCCATCCGCCGATGACAACGAACTGCTGCAGGCGGCTGACATCGACGTAAATCGGGCCGAGTGGTTTTTCGTCGTCGCAACGTAGGAACAATGTGTACCCGGCGTAGGGAATCTTCTCACCGACATACCTAGCAAAATTATTTTTGTAATCGGCCTTCTTGTGAGGAGCCTCCGAGAAAAACCGGGTGACGTGGCAATCTGACCGCGGATGGCCAAATGAATCGAGGACGCTGAGGTTAACTGTTCCCGTTTTCGTAGGTGTATCGACGGGTACGCCGAAGAAAGGCGAGACCACCAAAAGGGTGAAAACTTGCAGCCAACCAGTCACATTGTTCATGGGGGAAGAAGCCTCGCTTGATTCTACGCGGGCGGCCTACCCTTTGCGATTTTCTTTTTGCAAAGGGTGGGGCGCCATTCGATGCATCGCGTACTGACGCGTCCCTACCCCTCGGTTTTTGATTACACCGAAATCGGTCTCATCATTCGAATGAATACCATACAGTACATTACCTTGACAAGTATCCGCACCCACGCTAAAATGTCCCATGAATCTCGCCTTAAAACCGCTTTACCCTGAGCACTTCGCGCGAAGAGCGTCTTTCCCTACCTCCTTACATCCCTACTTCCTTACTTCGCTTTACCCTGCGTGCTCCGCGCGAAGGGCCGTAACTCCAACCGAATCACACTCTTTCGTAGCCGTCACCCCTAAACCCAATGGAATCCTACTCTTTCAACTTGACCCCCGGGGGGTCCCCAGTTCCCCAGTAGTTACTAAACCAATCCATTCTAAATCGCTACGTGCGCTCACAACCCGCACAAAAAGGACGCCTTATGTCTCCCAAACGTGATCCATCCTCGCTCTGTCAGCACCACTCCAAAGACGGTAAACGCTGTCGCATGCCGCTAGCCTCGCACAGCACCTCCCTCTGCGCCTTCCACGCTCACGCGGAGGCAAAACGCATCGCCGCCGAAACTGGCGGCAAGATCGATCATGAATCTGGAAGCCGCCATTCTGAGCGGAGCGAAGAAACCGCCACCGTCGCCGCCGCTCTCCTCAACGGCGCCAGCGATCTCAGCACCCCCGCTGCCGTAAACCTCTCCCTCGCCAACCTCCTCACCCAGGTCGCCCACAATCGCATCGCCCGCAAAGACGCCATGGCCATGGCCTACATCGCCCAACTCCTCCTCAACAGCATCAGCGTCATGCACCGCCAAGCCAAAGACGCCCAAGCCGCCAAAGCCGCCGCACCCGAACCCATTATCCATTTCGTGCCTCGCCCCTGCCGCCGTCGCCACGTCGACGACTCCGACGTCAATCTCCCCGACGATCCCGACGGGGTCCCCCAGAATTCCAAGCGAAGCGAGGAATCTGCTTTTTCCCACAACTCCAACACCCCATCCAACGGCCACGCTCCAAGCCTTCGTAGTGGCGAATCTTTAGATTCGCATTCTTCTTCTCCCGCGCCATTCCACAACACAAATGTCACACCGCCGCCCGTATCTAAAATCCGTCATTCTGAGCGAAGCGAAGAATCTGCTTTTCAGCGCGCACACCGGATGACGATGCCTACCCCACGCCGCCGCTCCAACTGGAGCCACCCCCAGCCACCACGGAAAATTAACGCCCAGCCCCCATTTGGGTTACAGTACGCGGAGCAAGGAGGCCGAAAACATGCGAGTCGTCATTGTCGGCGGAGGATTTGCCGCGGTGGAGTTTGCTGGCACGCTGCGCAGGCAACTCAAGACGTCGGATTTCGAGATTATGGTTTTCAGCCGCGAGAACCACATGGTCTTTCATCCGCTCCTCGCGGACGTGGCCGGCGCTTCCATCAATCCGGACGCCGCCGCGGCGCCGCTGCGCCAGATGCTGAAACGCGTCCAATGCCGCACCGAGCCCGTGCAGCGCATCGACCTCGCGGCCAACGAGATTACTTATGACGATGGCACCAGCGTGCCCGCGCGTCTCCACTACGACCACCTGGTGATGGCTTGCGGCGCCGAGAGCAATCTCGGAATCATCCCGGGGATGAAGGAAAACGCTTTTGCGTTCAAGGTCATGCGTGATGCCGTTGACTTGCGGCAGCACATTGTCGGGCAGATGGAACAAGCCGAAGGCGCCAGCGATCACGAGCTTCGGCGGTACCACCTTAGCTTCATCGTCGTGGGTGCCGGGTTTAGCGGCGTGGAAGTGGCGGGAGAGATCAACGAACTGGTGCGCAGCAGTACGCGCTTTTACCGCAATTTTAAGGAAGAAGATGTCGTGGTCACCGTGGTGCATTCGCAGGATCAGGTTCTCCCCGAAGTGGCGCCCACGTTGCGAGAGTTCGCGCGAAAAAAGATGGAGAAAAACGGCATCACCATACTGCTGAACACCAAGGCGGTGGCCGCCACGCAAGAAGGCGTCACGCTGGATGGTGGCAAGCTGCTGCGCGGCGGCACCATCATCTGCACCATTGGTACGGCCGTTGCTCCGCTGGTAAAAAATCTCGACGTGCCCAAAGAAAGAGGACGCATCCGCACCACTCCGGACATGCGCATCGAAGGGCAGACCAATGCTTGGGCGCTCGGCGATTGCGCCTACATCATCAACGCCGTGGACAACAAGCCATCGCCCACCACCGCGCAGTTCGCGGTACGCCAGGGGCGCCAGGCCGCCATGAATCTGGCGCGCGTGGTGCGCGGCGAGCCCATCAAACCGTTCAGCTTCAAAGAGCTGGGGCAGCTGTGCTCCATCGGCGGTTATCAAGCCGTGGCGGAAATGTTTGGCATGCGCGTTTCCGGTTTTCCAGCATGGTTCATGTGGCGCGGGATTTACCTTTTGAAACTGCCGACGTGGTCGCGGAGATTTAAGGTGGCTCTCGATTGGGGCTGGGATCTAATTTTTCCGCGCGATCTCAGCTTCCTGAATAGCGACTCCACGGAAACCATCACCCACGGGTACTACCGCGCCGGCGATTTCATCCTGCGGCAAGGCGAGGCCGCGCGCACCTTCAGCATCATCGAAGACGGCGAGGTCGAAACGTTGCGCGTGACGGAGGGAAACGCGGAGGCCACCATTGTGGCCGTGCTCGGCAAGGGCGATTTTTTCGGCGAGGCGGCGCTGATGGGGAATCCCGTACACGACAGCAGCGTGCGCGCGCGCTCCGCGGTGCGGCTGTTGCAGCTGGGCAGCGAGCTTTTCGCGCAACTTGCGGGCGCCTCGCAGCCCTTTCGCGACCTGCTTTCCAAAGCGGTTACGCAGCGCTCGGGAGATTCTTGGCGCCGGTTGCCGCTCGGCAAGGTGCTACTTTCGGGCGAACGGCTGGAAACATTTCTCGATTCCTTGCCCGCAAAAATGCTCACCGTCGACACCACTTTTGGTGAGGCCGTGATCGCGCTCAACGAGAGTGTCAGCGGCGAAATGCTGATCTTGGACGCGCAGAAACGCCTGTGGGGCAGACTGGACCGCGACGAGCTGTTCGATGTCATCGCGCGCATCGCTATGGGTCCGATGGAGAAGCGTGGCGACATACCGCGGCGCAAGCTGAGCGAAGTGCTGATTGCCAACCCATTGTACATAACCGCCAGTGATTCAATTCTCATGGCCACCACCACCATGCTCGATCACAAAATTTCCTGGTTGCCGGTGGTGCACAGCAAGGATGATTTGCGGCCCATCGGCTGCCTCCGCGCCGAAAAGATCGCCAGCCGCGTCGTTGAAAAAGTCGGCGCCGCAACCGCTGGCCAAGCCAACGCCGGAAAAGTGGATCAGGCCAGCGCCGCAAGCTGACCCCGCCCCGCGAGCTGGCGCTGCCGTACGGGGCGTGGCAATGGAGCAGTTACTTTTTTGCGGGCTTTGTCGCGGGTGGTACAAACTCCGGTTCCGGCCAGACCAGGGTGAGCAGCAGCGCCACGGCGATGCCGATGGACACTTCGGCGAAACGGTGAAACGCCACGTGCCACGACGGCTCAGTATGCGAGATCAGCAACACGATGGTGAAGGCCACGCCGCCAAGGGGGTAGGCGGCGCGGCTTGAGCGCGTGAGGGAGCACACCAGGCCCAACAGAAAAATGCCAACGCCATACCACACCAAGCGTGGCGGGAAGTACGTGGCCCATATGGCGGCCATCACCGCGCCGATCGCCGTTCCGAGCAGGCGGTTCGCGGAGATTTTCAATGCCGCGCCGAGCGTAGATTGCGTCGCCACCAGGCTGGTGACCGCGGCCCAGTAGGTTTCAGGCAGCTTGACAAGCCGCGCAACCAGCAAGGAAATTACCGCAGCCGCTGCGGTCCGCAAAGAGTGCACCACCGTCGGCCACCCACGCCACGCAGTCAACGTGGCCCATCGGGCCGCCTTTGTAGACTTAATCCCGATGGTTTCGTCGCTTGGCATTTTTTGGCTCTGGATTTTTAGTGGCGCGCGTTCTCGGTTTGCACTTTTACGTTTTGCACTTCTTCATTCTAATAAGGAGGCTTGGATAAAGTCGCGACTCTACGAAGCAGTCGCTCTGCCGTGTAAGGAGCGCTCGATTTCTTCCAGCGTGCGGCCCTTGGTTTCTGGCACTAGAATAGTACGCGAAGATCCATGCGCCAACGGCGAAGATCGCGTACAGCCAGAACGTGTGCGTTGGCCCGAGGCTTTCCACCAGCGTAAGGAACGTCAACGAAACGACCAGGTTGGCGCTCCAGTTCGCCGCGGCGGCAGTACCCTCCGCGAAGCCGCGAATCTTTAGCGGATAGATTTCGGAGATGAGCAGCCAGAAGATCGGACCGAGACTAATGGCAAACGAAGCGACGTAAGCCATCAGCGTAACCACGGCTACCTCCGCGAGCGCACCGCCGGGCTTGAGAAATGCGAAACCAAGAATGCCCAGCGTTATCGCGATGCCCGCCGTTCCGGTCAACAGCAACGGCCGCCGGCCCATGCGGTCCACCAGCCACATGGACACTAGCGTCATGAGCACGTTCACTACGCCGATGCCCGCGGTCGCAAGAATGGCGCCGGAAGCCGACGAGATTCCCGCGCGATTGAAGAATCGTTGGGGCGTAGTAGATCACCGTATTGATGCCGGTGATTTGCTGGAACACAGCGAGGCCGACGCCAACGAGCAGGGCGGGGCGCACGGCGGGGCGAAAAAGATCGGTCCAGTGGCCTTGCTCGCCGGTTACCGAAAGCGAGTCTTGGATTTCTTTGAATTCGGCGGTAACGTCGTTTCCGCGAATGCGCGTCAAAATCTGCAGCGCTTTTTCGGTGTGACCATGCCTGGCGAGCCAGCGCGGGCTTTCCGGAAGGTACAACATGCCGAGGCCCAGCAAGAGGCCTGGAACGGCGGCTAAACCAAGCATCCATCGCCAGCCGCCACTCGGGGCGAACGCATAGTCCACGACGTAAGCGACCAGAATACCGATGGTGATGGCCAGCTGGAAAAGCGAGACCTGCCAGCCGCGCGCTTTTGGTGGCGCAACCTCCGAAATGTAGACCGGCACGGTGGTCGAAGCGAGCCCAATGCCGATACCGACGATGACGCGGCCGACGAGCAACACGTTGAACGATCCAGCAAAAGCGCAGATGAGGGCACCGGCAACAAAAATCACCGAAGTGACAATCAGCGTAACCCGGCGGCCTAGATGATCCGATAAGCGGCCGCCACCGAGCGCCGCTGTAGCCGCGCCCACGAGCACCATGCTGACGACCAACTCTTCGGGAAAGGTGGAGAGAGAAAATTGCTGCTTGATGAAGATGATGGCGCCGGAAATCGCGGCGGTGTCGTAGCCAAACAGCAGCCCGCCGACGGCCGCGAAAATCGCTGCAAGAATCACAAAGCCGGAGCTTGTGGCTTCGACTAACTGCGCGGAGTTTTGCAAACTTTTCCCTGGACTGGATGACATCGGCATCCTCCTGAACGTCCTCTTGAATATGCTCCTGAACTTTTTCCCTGAACCGTCCCGTCGAACTTCCCGGACTGACTTCGCGGGCTGATTTCCCGCGCTACCAAATTTTCGCTACTACTGTTTCGCTACCACCAGGTTTCGGTTTGCACGCCGTAGGTGAGCCCGCTGGTTCGATCCTCGAACGGAATGCCGCCCACCAGACCGCGGAAACCGTTAGACCAGCTCGCGTAGGTCATAAAAACGCGCAGGACCGGCCGGCTGAAAAATTTCCGTGCCAGCTCCAATTTGCGGCGCGATGGTGAATTTACGCAGCCAGCCGTCGAAGTTCGTATTGTTTCCGTTTTGCAGCGTGGCGAAGCCTTCGGTGTGATCGAATCCGGTCTCGAACGCCAGCGAAAGATACTTTGTGAAAAATAGTACCGGCCGGACCCGAAAGAAGCCCAGTCGTTAAAACCATGGCCGGGCAACCCGTCGCGCTGCCGCTGGAAAACAAAAATCGGCATGATGGCGAAACGATCGTTGGCCTGAACGAGGAGATGCTCGGCCAGCAGCAATCGCTCGGAGTTCGGGAGGTAGACGCTAGGATTGTCGAGAGAGGTGCTGTAATTGCTGGCGGCGCCTTTGCCGTACTGGAAGGAGAAGGCGTGATATCCGCCGTGCCATTCGAGATCCTGATGGCGGATACCGATGGCGTAGCCATTGCTGTGGGAAATGTGGTACCGACCGGCAGGGCTCCCGCCACCGGAATTCCGCTTTCGCTGACGACGGGCAGGACGGTTCCGCCTTTTGCAACCGAATAGTCAAACCAAAAACCGAACAGCCCGAATGGCCCCTTTAGATCGTAGAACCGAACGTCGAGGTTGCTCTTCGCATAGTTGCCGTTTTGCGTGGGATGTCTGGCCGCGCGCCGCCAAGAAACGCCACGGCCATCTTGCCAACACGCAGATTTAAATCCTCGACGCCCGCGCCATAACCGCTCATGTCCAAGGGGTAGAAGTCATCGATCTCGATATGCTGGCGGCGGTAGTATCGTTCGCCGGCCCAGAACTTGGCGTTGGGCTGGAAGTCGAAGAGGTGACCGCCCTGCACGAAAGCTTCGCGCAATCGGAACTGATCGTTGCCGACACCGTTCGGGAAATTTGCGTAACTGGCGGAGTTTGTAGTATTGGCCTCAATCATCACCTCGGTCTTGAACCACGCTTTGTCCGAGCCGCGCTCGGGATTCAGCCAATTGTTGACGAAAATAAACTCGCCGTAGGTTTCCGCTTCATTGCCGAGGCGATATTTCGCATCCGCGCCGGGCGCCTGGAAAGCCACTTGCTGGCCACCGACGCTGTTGAGTCCATAGCCCGAGCGCAAGTAGCCGTGGAATTCAAAAGTCCCCACCTGCTCCTGCAGTTTGGTCGATTTTTTCGTCCGCTTCATTTAGCAGGTCGTAGGTTGGCTCCGATGGCAAATGCGCCTTGGTACTTTGCGCTTACCTGATCGGACTGCTCATGCAAGGCCCCTATGGCGGCGTCTTCGGCCGCCGTTTCCAGGGACGCAACGGTGGACTCTTTCTTGGTTTCTTCCTGCTTTATCGCTGCGTTCTCTTGCGTCTGCGCCGCTTTTTGTCTGACGATTTGCGCTTCGAGCGCCGCCATGCGCTGTTGCATCTCTTTCATGTTTTGTTCGTACTGTTGTTTGAGTTGATCGAGTTGCTTTTGCAGATCATCTGGTGAAGAGGGCGGTGGAGAAGAGGTTTGAGAGGGGGTCTGGGAGGAGGGTGGTGAGGGAGATGCTGAGGGGGTTTGTTTGAGCGGCGGCGGGCAGGGCGCCCGCGGAAAAAAATACGATGGGACAGAGCCACCGCTTCACAACGCGACGTTTGGCGCATGTTGCCCTTCCTTTTCGACCCGGAGGCACTACGCGTACAGCACCCTACGCCTTTTGTCAACAGTCGCCCTTTCCAGTTGGACGCACCTAATCTTTATGTTGCAATGACGCGCGGTTCAAAGTTATCGGTTTTATGTTCGAAGAACCTCCTGCTCAATCCGAGGCGAAAATGAGAAATGTAATCTACGCAATCAACATTACCATTGATGGCTGCTGCGACCACACTAAAGTGACTCCTGATGAAGAAATGCTTGAATATTTTACGCACCTCTTGCGAGATGTTGACCTACTCGTCTTTGGGCGTAAAACCTATCAGTTGATGGTTCCTTATTGGCCTGATATCGCAAAAAACCATTCTGAGACAAAAGCAGAGAACGAATTTGCCGACATATTTGACTCCATCAACAAACTTGTCTTCTCACAATCATTAGACAGTGCTGAAGGAAAAAATACTAGGATTGTTAGTACGAATCTTCAGGATGAAATACTTAAACTGAAACAGGAACAAGGCAAAAATATTTTAACTGGAGGTGTATCTATTCCTTCACAACTTATAGGGCTTGGTCTAGTTGATGAATATCATTTTATGGTTCAGCCAATGGTTGTAGGAGAAGGCAGACGGCTGTTAGAAGATATTAGCCTGCAGGAGAAATTACAATTAAAACTTGTTGAGTCGAAGATTTTTAAATCAGGATGTGTTGCGCTTTGTTACTCGAAACAGTGACAGAAAAAATTAGCCGCAACTCGCGCTGTTCTGCGTCAATAATCCTTATTTCCTTTATGCATACTACTTTCCGATAGTGCCTCGTTAACGTGCTTAACGACAAGTGGAAATCGGCCCAAAAGCACATGTCCGGTAACGCGAATTATCAGGAGGTCCAATTGTCTTTGCGCAATTCGTACTGGGGTTCAGTTTTTTCAGTGAGAGGTTGCGTTCTTCGAACTGTTCGTGTTCTGGATAAACGCTGCCACATTTTCGTGGAGGGCCTCTAACGAGGCTTCGTGTGCGTAAACCATATGTCCGGATTCGTCAAACCGGAATTCGATGTTCTTTTGCAGCTTGACGGGGATCGGCAGGTGCCGCATTTCGTATACGCCCTCAAAGTACGGCGTGGCCAGATCAAAATAACCGGCATTCACCAACACGCGCAGGTCAGGGTTGTACTTCATGGCTTGAGCCAGATCCACCATCACGTTGACCGCTTGTGGCAGTGGAATCGGTACCCCGGGAGGTTGGTGCAGGAAGTTCCAACTCACCTCGATTTCCGGCTTATACTCAACGTTTTCACCGAATTTTAGTTCCTTGCGAACGTAATCATTGAACGCCGACACGTAGGCCGAACCGATCGCCGCGGACTGTGGATCGTATTCCGCTTCTTTGCTCAGGGGGTCAAAGAGTCAGGCCGAAAACCGGGAGTCCAACCGGCCGGTGGTAATGTCGCTCTCGGACTTGAGGGTTTTTTCGAACTGTCCGGCATTGATGCGCAGATCCGATTTTTCGATGTAGTCGGTAGGAATTCCAGTGTACTGGTGCAGCTTGGCTACGATGGCCTGCCGCTGTTCGGGTGGCAGGGTGTTTCCCTCGCCGAGGGCCAGCGCCATATTCTGTCATGGCGAACTGTTCCACTTCCTTCAGCAGTAGCGCCAAGTCCTTCGGAGCATCGGGTAGCTTATGGTGATACCAGGCTGTGGCGGTGAACGTCGGAAGTACCAGTTGATAAGGAAGATCGATCCCCGGATTAAATTGCGGGGCGTCTGCCCCGTTGTCATAGCTCAGGCACTGGGACAACAGGATCACGCCGTTGAAATCGATAGCACGCGATGTCTCAAGTACGTTAATCAGAGTCCCCAACCGGGTGGTGCCGTAACTTTCGCCGAACAGGAAACTTCGGCGAATTCCAACGGCCGTATTTCGACAGGAATTGCGAGATGAAATCCGCAAATGCTTCTGCGTCGGCATCGACGCCATAGAACGCTTTTTCCCGGTCTTTGCCAGCGATACGGCTGAACCCCGTACCGGGTGCATCCACAAAAACCAGATCGCTCACGTCCAGCAGACTGTACTCGTTATTGACGATAGATACGGAGCCGCGGGGGTGTGCGCGTCATCGGCTGTCACAACGCGCTTGGGGCCAAAAGCACCCATGTGCAGCCAAACGGTCGATGACCCCGGGCCTCCGTTATAAAGAAATGTGACGGGACGCCGTGCCGCTGGATCGTCGGACTTGAAGTAGGCGACGTAAAACATGCTGGCTTCCGCTGGCAGAGTTTTCTCATCTTTGTCCGCGTTCTGCGGAACATCGTCCCAGCCTTTTGGGTGCACGACGATTGTGCCGGCCATGGCATCGTAAGCAATCGCTTTTCCTCCCACGGTGACAGAACCCTTGCTCACTTGTTGTTCGGGCTTAAAACCCTCCGGTTTTCCCGACGCCGGTTTTGCTTGGGGCGGTTCCTCCTTTGATTGCGCAAGGGTCCTCGACGATAACGTCGAACCCGTCATGGCAAGAACGACGATCCCTAAAACCACGTTTCGCATAAGGGCCCCTCCGAGAATTGAGCTCGCCACGCAGGCTATATCGGACCCCTTGTAAACGCAAATTCGCCAACAGTACGCCACGAATTGTGGATCGACCAGAATAAAGCGAACAACTCCTGATAAACGCGCTTACCGACAAGTGGATCGAGCCAAAAAGCACTTGTCCGGTAATGCGACGTATCGGGACTTAGCCGCTACACCGGTCAGTCTGTTGTCTGAGCTCTCGGCGCGAGCAAATGCTGCGGCGCATTGGGCAATATGTTCGGCGCTGGAAGCGGTGGGTGCTCCACCGCGGCGTGACATCCAGAACCTAGTTTGCGGTCAGGTAGCCGTGCACATAAAATACGACGGAGCCGCCAGAAGAGAGGAAAGCCTCGTTAAGCGAAAGCCCCGAGCCCGATGCCACTGCGAACCCAGAGCCAAAATTAAACTGAGCGCCTCCCGACCCCTCCGGAATGTTGAAGTACTCGTATGGCTGGCCGGAGGCGGTGTTCTGGAGGTACATCTGGGTGCCCGGGGACGTGAACGGGGTATTCACAAATACATCGGCAGATGTAACGACCAAATGGAAACCCGCCGGGACGCTGTATGCGCCGGAGGCTATCCCGCCGGCCTCGAGGATCTGAAGGCACAACAAAGGGGACTCCTGGCAGAGCAGAGACACCACCTGCGCCGCTTGCTTGGAAGTATCTTGCGTAATCGCGGGATTCGCGGTCGTGTTAGCCACCTGCACCAATGTAGCGACGAGTGCGTGCGTCGCCTTTGGTGCAAGCATGGATACCACGGCTCCCACTAAAACTACAAAACCTAAAAACATCAATACTCGCTTTGCAATTTTCATATTTTCCCCTTTCCGAGTTTTAGGATTGGGCCGAAAGTTTTACGGGGCCAAGCACCAGGCGGCGACGATGCTGCCGTTTCTTGGAGTAGCCAGCCAATAGCCCGGTTCCGAGAAGGAGCAGGGTGGCGGGTTCCGGCGTCGCCAGCGTCCCGGTGTACGACTGCGTGGAAGTGCCGTCGGCGAATGTCGGCGGAACCCACACTAGGACAAGCATCGCCATGGTGGCGAGTAGAGATAATCTGAATGCGGCTTTCCCTCGTGTGATCATTTTCCGAGTCTCTTTTAGAACGAAGAGTACTGCAACGGATCGGGGCCGACACGCGGGAACTCGTGTAATTGGACAGCGAGTGCGGGACATTTAATACAAGCGATTATCGAAGTCAAGGAACTAATCAGATATTTCTTCACGGCGTCAAAACACGTACTGAGAGTTCTGAAACTGAGCCAAGGCGTGGCGCCATCGACGATCTTTCAACAAAATAGGCATTTCAGCTGGCTGAAAGTGGCGGCCAAGGCATACCCCGATAAACGCCGTTACCGTCCAAGTGAACCATAACTTCACATCTCCGGTAACCGGACTAACAGGAGTTAGCAGAGTTCCATAGAAAGTGGACATAAACAAATACCTACGAGCTGCGTCAATCTAAAAGGGTGGCATTAGTTCAGTTTGGTTCCGGAGGGAACAATGAACGGGTATCGGCGAAATGGAGTTCAAGCATTGTTGAGAATTGGCTACCGCCGCAATTCGAACGGAGGCATCGTGAGTATTCATCACCGTTCAGTCATGATCGCGCTGCTGAGTCTGTGTCTGGCAGCGCCTGGACCGTTGGCCGCACAATCGCACCCGGATTCGGGCCCCGGGACGAATCAGACAGACAGTGCAGTCCCCGGTCTTCACGACTTCGACTTCCTGGTTGGTCAATGGCAGGCCCATCATCGAAAGCTGAATCAACGACTCGCGAATAATCACGAGTGGAGTGAATTCGAAGGCACGTTGTTGAATCAACCGCTTATGGGGGGTTACAGCAATGTGGACGATACAGTGCTCAGCGTTCCCGGCGCTCCCTATCGCGGCGTCGCTCTGCGGTCCTTCGACCCGAAGACCCAGCAGTGGTCGATCTGGTGGCTCGACAGCAGGACACCATCCGAACCATTGGATCCGCCCATGGTTGGGGGCTTCCACAATGGCGTGGGCACTTTCTATGGGGATGACACGGTCAAAGGAAAGCGAGTTCGGGCGCGCTTCATCTGGTCCAACATCACTCCGACATCGTGCCACTGGGAGCAAGCGGCACTCGCCAGACGAGGGCAAGACCTGGGAGACAAACTGGGTGCAGGACATCACACGAGTTCGCTGATCGTGAAATCTCGTCAAAACCGTTTCTCCGACTACGCAACTGACCAGGCAAGTGGAATTACTTCGGAGTTGCCCGTGATACGCGCAGAATATAGTGGTCCGCACAATGCGTGTAATCGCGTGTTGGCGTCACTTGACATTAGGTTCCCGTTGCCCGTTAGCTTGGAACTAATGACTGAACGCCCGTCATTGCGTCGATTGCGATTGGGCAGGCTTGGTGGCCGCGACGCGAGTCTCTTTTCCGCTCACGAAGACTTTCATGGAGCTCTCGCTTTCGCCCGACTCGTCGGTGTATTCGTAGGAGTCCGCTGAAACAAACTTCATGATGTACCGCGTGTGATACAGCTTCCCGGCAAAAATGCTCTCCCCAAGCCAGGTCCATACGTCGCCGTTGACCGTACCAGTCTTGTTTTCTATTCCTCCTGAACTGTCAACTGCGTGGTATTGGTATGTCTTGGAAGTCGGATCGTAGTAGACGAAGGAAGCCTCCGAGTATTTCCTTCCCGGTCTATAGAGTGTCGCCTCGCAGATCACGGCGAAGCCGCCTACCGTCCATCTGCAATTGTCAGTGCCACTGAATTTCATCGCTGGCGAGTTCGGCCCCATTGCCCCGGCTTTCACTTCGTCTTCGACTGTGAACCTGCCGACCAGTACTGCCAGCTTCTTCACTTCCGGGCCCGGCGCTGTCTGAGACTGAGCGCCAGCCACGATTGCGCTCGAAGCGCACGCCAACACAAATGAGACCAACCTTTGGGGGCCACTCATTTGGATTCTCCTTTTAGAGGTGCCACGGATGCTAGCACAAAACGAAAAGGAATCAGGAAATGCGAATAGTTGACGTTAAATCGGCCAAAACCACTTGTCCGGTAATCCGATTTACCAGGACCTTGCCGGAGTTTGAAGCTCTTCATTTTTGGCGGCAAGGCTACGACTGGCGTACAGAACCACGCCCGACTCTGAAAGTCGTTGGCAGACGATTACCCAGAGATGTAAAAACTGACGTGTACACACTATTCTCCAAGAGTCATCCAGAAACTCATAATTCCGGCAGATCAACGCCGCCCTAAGCCACTGCAAATGACAGGGTTTGAGTTTGGACCTTCGGTTGCAGCGCGTCTCAGTGGCAGTAGAGTCCGCGGGGCGTTGTATTTTTACTTCACCGACACCTCCACATGGTCTGAACCGTGGGATCGGCAGCCATAAGCAAGCTAAGCATCGAGCCTTGAGCAGTTGCGGACACATCTTCGGCAGGAAGGAAACGAAAAGGAGCATGATGCGATTTGCAATGATGGAAAAGATTGCAGCCAGAGTTGCAGTGGGAGCGCTTGCGCTCGTGAGTCTGCTGAGCATGACTGCGAGCACGCGGGCACAGGAGGCAGAGAGGCCCTATCCGAAGATGCTGCCACTTTCGCAGTATTTAATGGACCGGGATGCGGCAATCGCGCTGGCGCGAAGCGCGGCTCCGGAGGGCATTTCAAAGGATGCGTCTGTTTTGGTGCTGACGCCCAAAGGCTGGGAAACAGCGGTCAAAGGTACGAACGGTTTTGTGTGCATGGCGGGGCCGTCATGGACGGCCAGCATTGACTTTTATGACGTCTGGAGTCCGAAGCAGAGAGGGGCGATTTGCCTCAATCCAGCGGCTGTGCGGTCGATCCTGCCGATTTTTCGCAAGCTGACGCAAATGACGCTGGCTGGAGTGACCTCTGTAAAAGAGCGCATCGCGGGTATTCAAGAGGCGTATGCGAAGAAGGAGATTCCGCCGGTGGAGCCGGGGGCAATGAGCTACATGATGTCCAAGGATGCATACCTTACCCATTTGGGCAATTCACATAATTTATGCCACGTGATGTTTTTCTTGCCGATAAAAGATCCTGCTGAATTGGACGCAAATGATCCGAACTCACCCATTTCTTCCACGTCTATGTGGTTCCCGGACCCTGACAAACCGGATAGTCCACTGAACAAAGAGCTGCCGCCGCTACGGACCGTCCCAATCGAAGTGCCCTATTGGTCCGATGGCACTCTTGCGTTCCACTAAATAAAGCCGTATGGCAACAGCAACGATCCCAGGAACGACCTCAGGTCCTGGTAACGCGACGAATCAGGAGTTAGCGCAAAATCGTGGTAGATTCAGACCAACGACGGCCGATACAAAGGCAATTGAGAGAACATTGTGATCGCACTATCCCTCGAACAGTTGAAGAGTTCCTTTCGCGGAGAGCTGATTGAGCCTTCGGATGCCGCCTATGAATCCGCTCGCAAAGTCCACAACGGGATGATCGATAAACGTCCACGTCTTATTGCCCGCTGCGTGGACGTTGCCGACGTAATAGCGGCGGTACAGTTTGGTGCGGCCAAAGGGCTGTTGACCGCAATTCGTGGCGGCGGCCATAACGGAGCGGGCTTAGGAACTTGTGGTGATGGTCTGGTGATTGATCTTTCAAAAATGAAAGGCATTCGCGTTGACCCCGCAAACAGAACGGTCCGCGTTGAGGCGGGATGCGTCTGGGGCGACGTCGATCATGCAACGCATGCATTCGGCATGGCTACGCCTTGCGGGTTCGTCTCGAGCACCGGAGTGGCCGGTCTCACTCTGGGCGGAGGCATCGGTTACCTCACCCGGAGATTTGGCCTTACCATCGACAATTTGCTTGCGGTGGATGTGGTTTTGGCCGATGGCAGTTTCGTGACAGCGAGCAGCGAATACAATCCCGATCTGTTTTGGGCTGTAAGAGGTGGCGGCGGCAACTTCGGGGTCATAACTTCGATCGAGTTTCGACTCCATCCGATCGATATGGTCCAATTCGGCCCGACATTCTGGCCGATTGAAGAGGCCGCGAATATCCTCAGCGCTTATCGGGATTTTATTAAGAAGGCGCCGGAATATGTTGGCGGCTTTTTTGCGTTCCTCGTCGTGCCACCCGCGCCAATGTTTCCCGAGCATCTCCACTTCAGAAAAGTGTGCGGCATCGTTTGGTGCAGCACCGGCTCTGCGGAACAGACGGAAGAAGCCCTCAAGCCGATGCGATCGCTGGGCAATCCCCTTCTCGATCACGTCGGGCCTGCGCCATTCCCGGTTGTGCAAAGCCTATTTGATCCGCTCTTCGGCCCTGGCCTCCAATGGTATTGGCGGGCTGACAACTTCACCGAATTGAGCGATGAAGCCATCGCTCGGCACGTTGAGCATGGATCCAAGGTACCGACCATGCTCTCTACCATGCATCTCTATCCCGTCAACGGGGCGGCGCAGCGCATCGCCAAGAAAGATACGGCATACAGTTTCCGCGAGGCGTTGTTCGTCGAGGTGATTGTGGGCGTTGACCCCGACCCCGCGAACGCCCAGAAAATCACAGCATGGTGCAAAGACTATTGGGATGCGCTCCATCCGTTCTCAGCGGGTGGGGCGTACGTAAACTTCATGATGGAAGAGGGACAGGACCGCGTCCAAGCGAGCTATCGAGAGAACTATGATCGTCTCGCCGAAATTAAGAAGAAGTATGACCCTAACAACTTCTTCCGGGTAAATCAGAACATTCGACCGACCGCGTGACTTGATTGGGAATGTAATCGAGCAAACACCGGAATGCAAGTTGCTCTGGACCCATCATGAGGTCTGGAGTCAATCACCGCCTGACTCTTGATTAACGCGTTTACCGGACATGTGGAATTGGCCAAAAAGCACTTGTCCGGTAATGCGACTAACCGGAGTTTGAACGATGCTGGAGCGCGGGTTGATGCGGAACGGTCTAGCGATGTGGCAGTTGCGTGAGTAACCAAAAGGCTGTGCCGACGAACATGCGGCCGTAGGTTATTAGATTGGCGTTTCAAACCGCGATTCGCACGTGCGGATGTGCCGCATTAGCCGGACCGCCGTCTGCCATTCCCACCATGTCACTAACCACGAGGTATGCGATTCCGTGGGATGCCAAAAGAAAGGGACGTACTCTGCGGCTTAGTCGAGATTTTGAATCATCCAGATATCCCCTCCCTGCGGTCGGAAACGATCAAATAGCACCCACTTGCCGTCCGGAGACCACACTGGATAGTCAATGCGGGTTTCGCCGTCCGGGAATTCGTAAACCTTCACCGCTTTGCCCGTCGCCACAGGCGACACCGAGAGAGTTTTGTGCCCAACCACATCCATCAGGAGCGAATAGTCAGGCGAAAAGGACATGTGCGACCCGCCGGCGATCTCACTGTTCAGCGGAACAGGATCGGCTCCATCCAGAGGTGCTTGATAAGTCTGAGGCTTCCCACCACAAGGGCACCGGAAGATCACGTTCTTACCATCGTGCGACCAGCGCAGAAAATGCCCCGTAACGCCCAGCTTCGTGAGTTGGCGCTGTTCGCTTCCGTCTGACTTCATCACCCAGACCTCCATACGCCCGCTGCGGTCCGATTGAAATGCGATGTATTCGCCATCAGGAGAAAAGAAAGGATTGATATCGAGGCTGCGATTTGAAGTTAGTTGCTGCAAGCCGCTCGTAGCAATGTCTAACAACCAGATATCAGCGTCACCCGTGCGGGAAGAGAAGAACACCAATCGCTTTCCGTCGGGTGACCATTGAGGTTGAAAATCGCCACCCGGGCCCTTCGTGATTTGCCGGTAGGACTGGTTTTGCAAAGAATATAGATAAAGGTTCATGTCGCCATTGCGATCAGAATTAAATGCGATCTGCGTTCCATCCGGTGACCACGCGCCACGGCTGTCCTCCCGTGTGCTGGCGACGACTTCTTCCGGGTCGCCGGTCGCCAAGCCGGTTTGCGGAGAGACCGGTAGGCGCCAAAGGTCCGCGTTCTGTCGCAAAATCGCGAACGCCAGCTGCTCCCCAGTGGGAGACATCGCGAGCTGCACGTCCTGGCCCGAGCCCATGGTCACTTGTTGTGGAACTCCTATGGGTGCTCGGTTCGGGGTGACCTCCGCGCGCCAGATGTTCAGCCCACCGCCCCGGTCAGAAGAGAAGTAAATCTGTTTGCCGGAATGACACCACGCCGGATTGAGATCGTGGAACCGGCCATCGGTAAAAGACGTTACCGTCCGCGTTGCAAGGTTAACAATTTTTATGCTGAACTTCGTGTGTTCGATATTCTGGAACACGATGTTCTTCCCGTCGGGAGACCATCTTGGTTCCACATGATCCACAGCTTCGGAACTCTCCGCGGTGATTTGCTGGGGATTATGTCCATGCTCGTCGACCATCCAAATACGGCGCGGGCCGGCCCACGAAGCATCCACGGCGATCGATTTTCCATCCGCTGAGTAAGACGGATTGAAGGCTTTGTCGAGAAGCTTCTCTTCCTTGCCCGAGGCGAGATCTTTTTTCCAGACGTCCCCGCCGTCATATTGACCGAACACATCACCCGGCTGCAGTTTCCCGCCCGCTTGAGTGGAGCGAACGAATAAGAGGCTTTGCGCATCGGGAGTCCAGGCGGGCTGGATATCATCCTGCTCGCCGGTGGTCAATTGTTGTGGATCCCCCTGTAATGGTTTGACAAAAATCTTTTTGAACCCATTGACCTCCCGGCTGTAGGCGATGCGCTTTCCGTCGGGAGACCAGGCAGGAAACTCGTGGAGACCCTCGGTGGTGGTGAGCTGCACAAGTTTTGGCGCGAACGGCAAATTCGCAGTGTTTTCTCGGAAAGATCTGCGGAAAAAATACCCTGCGACGAGCACCACCAGAACCGCCGCAACAGCCAAGAGCTTCCTTCCGCTGAGAGCTCGAGGTTGTACTTCAACTGGCATTCTGGTGGTCGTGCCACCTCCGAGCTCCCTCCTTAGGCGCTTGAGATCCGCGTTGATCTCCGCGGCAGTTTGGCTGCGCAATTCGCGGCTCTCTTCCAAGGCTTTGCCGATGATCTCTTCCAACTTGGGTGGGAGACCACGCGTCAACTGTGCGGCAGGCGCGGGAGCTTGATTGAGGATGGCGTTGAAAACCGCGGCAGTGGTTGCACCTTGAAAGGGCAGGGCTCCCGTAGCCATTTCGTAGAGCACAACGCCAAGAGAGAACAGGTCGGAACGGCCGTCGAGTTCTTCGCCGAGGGCCTGTTCGGGAGACATGTATGCCACGGTGCCCAGAGTCGTGCCCGGGAGAGTCTGCTGAGCGGCAGCATCGGTCAAGGTAGCGGCTTTACCAATGTTCTTAGCAGCTTCCGGAGAAGTTAGCTTGGCAATCCCGAAATCAAGAATTTTCGCGTGACCGCGCTCGGTAATAAAAATATTTGAAGACTTGATGTCGCGGTGAATGATGCCCTTGGTGTGAGCGGCATCGAGGGCATCGGTGATTTCGATGGCCAGTGTGAGCAGAACATCTGTTTCGAGGGGCTTTCCATTGATACGCTGTTTCAGTGTCATGCCATCGAGATGTTCCATGGCAATGAATGCCTGGCCGTCCTGCTCGTCGATGTCGTAAATCGTGCAAATGCTAGGGTGATTCAGCGCCGATGCGGCTTGCGCTTCGCGCTGGAAACGGGCCAGCGTCTGGGGATCGCGGGCTACGTCCTGCGGCAAAAACTTGAGCGCAACAAAGCGATGAAGGCGGGTGTCCTCAGCCTTGTAGACCACACCCATACCACCGCTGCCGAGCTTCTCGAGAATGCGGTAGTGCGAGAATGTCTGGCCGATAAGCGAGTCGCTGCCTGGCATGTGTGGCTCATCTTAAGGTTCGGTCACGAGGCAAGTCAACGAAGCGAAGGACTGCTTACGCGCCAGATTTCGTATAGCGGGGGAACGCCTAACTGAATTGTTCTCAGTGCTTGAGAAACGCGCTTACCGGACACTGACCCACTACCCTGCAAAGCTAGTCGACCCAGTCGAAGGATTTGGTGACTGCTTTTTTCCACATGCGATAGATTTTCTTCGCGCCGCGCGGCTTGCATGAGCGGATTCCAGGTGTAATCGACAGCCCACTTCGCTTTCAGATCTGCTAGATCAGAGAAGTAGCCAACCGCCAACCCTGCCGCGTAGGCCGCTCCGAGCGCCGTCGTCTGCGGATCAACCGGCCGGACCACAGGCAGTCGAGGATGTCGGCTTGAAACTGCATGAGCAGATCGTTGACCACCATGCCACCGTCCACGCGCAGCACCTCAGGCTGATCCCTGAATCCTTCTCCATGGCTTCGAGCACTTCACGCGTCTGGTAGGCGGTGGCTTCGAGCACCGCGCGGGCGAAGTGGGCCTTATTGGCATAGCGCGTCAACCCGGCAATCACGCCGCGGGCGCTGTCCTTCCAATACGGCGCATAGAGACCGGAAAAGGCAGGGACAAAGTAAACGCCGCCGTTGTCTTTCACCGAGCGCGCAAGGGTTTCAATTTCGCCGCTCGAAGAAATCAGGCCGAGGTTGTCCCGAACCCACTGGACCAGCGCGCCGGTAATGGCGACGCTGCCTTCGAGCGCATAGTGGACTGGGCCGCTGCCAAACCGGTAAGCCACGGTGGTGAGCAAGCCATGCTTTGATTCGACGAGTTTCTCGCCCGTGTTCATCAAGAGGAAACAGCCGGTGCCGTAGGTATTCTTGGCCTCGCCGGCTTCAAAACACGCTTGTCCGACAAGAGCGGCGTGCTGATCGCCAAGAATGCCGGCAATCGGCACGCCCCGAAGCGGGCCATCGGCAATGGCGCCGTAGACTTGGCTGCTCGAAACAATTCGCGGCAGCATGGCCTTCGGTATTTTGAAAAGCGCCAGGATTTCGTCATCCCACGCAAGATGGGCCAGATTCATCATCTGCGTGCGGCTGGCATTCGTGACGTCGGTGACATGCAGGCCGCCGGCGCCGCCGCCCGTCAAATGCCAGACAAGGAACGTATCGATATTGCCGAACAGGAGCTCACCGGCCTCGGCACGCTCTCGTGTGCCGGGCACGTTCTCGAGAATCCAACGGATCTTGAGGCCGCTGAAATAGGTAGCGGGCGGAAGGCCAGTGCGTTTGCGAAAGAGATCCTGGCCAACGGTTTTGGCGAAGACAGCTACATCGGGGGCAACGCGAGTATCCTGCCACACCACGCATTAGCAACCGGGCGCCGGTCTTGCGGTTCCAGACCACGGTTGTTTCGCGCTGATTGGTGATGCCGATGCCGGCGAGGTCCGCGGCGCGCAAGCCTCGCTCGTCATGCGCGGCGGCGATCACTTCCTGAGTGCGCCGCCAGATTTCTTCGGGATCGTGTTCTACCCAACCCGGCTTGGGATAGATCTGCTCGTGTTCTTTTTGTGCGCTGGGATACGACGCGCCCGCGATCTGTCGAAAACGATGAAACGCGTGCTGGTGGTCCCCTGGTCGATCGCGCCGATATAGCTAGACACGGTTTACCGTCCGTTCATGAAGAGAATTTTATGCCGCTGAGTTTATGCACCGAGTTTATGCACGGCGTTTATGCACTATGGGCAGCGGCAGGCGAAGTCCCGCCACGCGGAGATACCGGTCAATTTTGTTTACGTAGTCGCGAATCGCGGACTGCGTTTGGTCGGCGGACCATCCGAGCTGCCGCCCGAGAATGCTGCCGACCACCGGCGCGGCTTCCTGTGCGGCGCGCCAACTGAAGAATTCCAGGCCGACGCGGCGCGCGAGCACGTCCTCGATGGTCTCGGCCATTTCGCCAGCACTGTAAACAATTTCCGCGCGAATGGGCGGTAAACCTTCGAGGATGGGTTTGGCCAACTCCGCATCCTGCCTGGCGAACTCCAGAACTTCCGGCGAGGTGGTGCCGTATCTTTCGGTGAGATGCTGCGCTGTTTGTTGGGAAATGCCGAAGGTCTGAGCGAGGTTCGCGGAATATTCCGGCGAATAACCGGCCGAACCAATCAACGGATGGTTGCGCGTGAGGGTCGGCGTGACGGGCAAACGCAGATATTTTTGTACCGCGTTGATGGTGTCCTGGGCCATGGCGCGATGCGTGGTCCACTTTCCTCCCATGATGCTGATCAAGCCACTTTGCGGGTCAACTTCGATTTCATCGTCGCGAGACAGCTTTTTGGTTTCGCCGCTGCCGCCACGGCTGACCAGCGGGCGCGCGCCGGCAAATCCGGCGACGATCTGATTCGCGGAGACCGGCTTTTCCAAATATTTATTCAGTTGGCGAAGCATGAAAGCAACTTCGTCCGCGGTGAGCAGCAACTCGTCGTGGACGCCCACTTCGGTTTCCGTGGTGCCGACGAGTAAGCGGCCCATCCAGGGCACGGCGAAGAGCACGCGACCATCTTCGGTCTTCGGGATGAGCAGGGCGTCCGTGCTGGGCAGCACCTCCAGCGGCAGCAGAATGTGGCTGCCCTTGCTGAGCCGCATGCGATGCGGAATTCCAGGCGTGGCGAGGTCTCGCACAATATCGGCGACGGGGCCGGTGGAATTGACGAAAGCGCTGGCGCGGACGGCAAATTTTTGATGCGTGAGTTGGTCTTCCACCTCCGCCACGGCGAGTTTCCCGTTTGCGGCTTTCTGGAAACCGATGACGCGCAGGTAATTTGCCGCGGCGCCGCCAGACACCCAGAACGTTTTCGCCAGCGCGATGTTGTACCGTGCGTCGTTGAACTGCCCGTCGGCGTAGGCGATGGAGCCGACAAGTTTTTCGCTCTTGAGTGTCGGCATGCGGCGGAGCGTTTCCCCCCGCGAAAGAAAATGGCTCGGGAATATCCTGGTCTTTCCCGCGACCCAGTCGTAGAGCTTCATGCCCACGCCGTAATACGCGGAATCGAACCAGCGAAAACAGGGGATGAGAAACTCCATGGTGCGAGACAGGTACGGACCGTTCTTCAGCATCAGAATACGTTCGTGCAACGCGCGATTCACGACGTGATATTCCTCGGGATCGAGCTGTTTGATGGCTTCCTCGAGGTAGCGCACGCCGCCATGGATGATTTTCGTGGCCTTGCTGGAGGTGGCGCCGGCGAAATCTCCGGCCTCCACCAGTACGGTTTTCAGGCCGCGAAGGTGGGCATCCAGCGCGCAGCCCGCGCCCGTGGCGCCGCCGCCGATGATGCACACGTCAAACGATTGCTCCGCGATACTACGCAACGTTTCTTGACGGCTTCTCATGGCATCCTCAAGACCCTATTGGGCTGCTTCACGCCCGCCGGAACGCGACGGACATTTACACATATCTCGGATGACATGGCAAATCATTGCGGGTGCAGGCAGTGCGAACCGAGTGCTGTTTGGTTGAAAACAGAGTGGCCCGGGGTCGGCCGTCGCAAGGATCTTACCTTGCGTGCTGTTCGAGCCAGGTGCCGACCAGCGCCGCCGCGTGTTCACACAGCCGGCGGTCCTCGCCGCGGAACGCCGAGGGGACGTGGCTATCGATATCCAACTCCCCTACCACTTTTCCTTTTACGAAAATCGGCACGACGATCTCGGATTTAGTTTCCAGCGAACACGCCAGATAGCGCGGGTCGGCGCCCACATCGTCGACGACTACCGTTGTCCCGCTAGATGCCGCGGCGCCGCAAATTCCCTGATTCAGCGCGATGCGGGTGTGCGGCGTGGCGGCGCCACGGAATGGCCCGAGCACCAGCAGGTCTTCGCCGGCATCTTTTTCGAGCATGTAAAAACCCACCCAATTGTAGTTCTGCAGCTTTTCGTGGAGCAGCTCGACGATCGCGGTCATCAAGCCGGAGGCGGTGGTCGCTTCGCGCGCCGCGGCATCCAGCGCTGACACTAAATGGTCGGGCGCAGCATTCGTGGTGGTCATCAATTTATTGGAACATAAGTTTTGGAAAATCGGAAAGGACGGAGTTGCGCGGTAGTGGCGTCATTTGATTCTTAGTGACTTTGACGCCGCCTACTCTCTCTCTTTCGCTTCGCTCGCGCCTTGACCCAAGACGCATAGTTCTTGGGGACGTCCAGTTCCTTGAGTTCTGTCCAGGCAGCGATGGCCTCTGCACGCGTCACTCCCTTATTCGCTGCGAGGAACTCGGCGAGGAAGTTGATGTAGCGAACGTGTGGGACCTTCTCGAAGCGCTTCATCTTGTTCAGGGCGATGTATTGCCGGACGAGGTCGCCGTACGTTGGGTGCTTGCCGCTGGTGATCTGTTCTTCTCGCCAGCGATTTAGGCGATACCAGACTCCGGACTTCTCACGAACTTTCGGCGCCATCCGATAGGCCTGTTCGACGATGAAGTCCTTCGTTTCTCGGTTGCTCGTATAGTTCGCAATTCGGAGCTTCAGGTTAAGGCCGCGTTCCACGTCCCGCACGCCCGTCTTGCGCAGTGAACGCTTCGTGGGCACTGCCGCCTTACCAGTGCGCAGGAACGCCACGATGGCCTTTTCGAGTTCGTCCTTTCGCAGCCTCTTGGCGGCGGGGATTCCGATGCGCTGGGCGAAGTTCTTTAATTGCTCGAGATACCAATAGCCGTTCTCAAAGTCCCGCAGCGTTATCGTCGGAGAGAGGACGTCCGCCATACTGTGACAGCCTACCTCTTTCGGCGACGGACGTCCGAGGGCATGCGTAAACTGGACCCCATTGCCAAGATCATCTTTTGCGGTGGTGAAGCCGCCCCATGCCAGACGCTAGCGTTTAGGGTTGCCGGCCGGTTGGCCGCCCGCGTCCGAGTGGCGAAGGCGGCCTCCGAGGGATGAACCTCCCGCGAGATCGTGACTATCTTCGTTTCGTCGTGCTTGCTTGTACGCAGGCCGGGCAAAAGACACTTAAAATCGCTCCGGGACTTTCCAGCACGTCCGACGCAGCGACTCCCGTAATCAGCCGCGCGCCCCGGCTGAAAGTGAGATATTCGAACCCCCATTGAATGAAGACCTTCACGCGGCTTTGAAATTCCACGATGTACATCAAATGAATGAACAACCAGATCAGCCAGGCCAGCAAGCCGGAAATGTGCAGGCCAAAAATATTCGCGACCGCGGCGGCGCGTCCGATCACCGCCATGTCGCCCTTATCAAAATAATGAAAGGGCGCGATTTCGCGCTCCCCTTCCAGACGGGCGCGAATGCACTTGGCCGCGTACGCACCGCCCTGGATGGCCACCTGAGCGACGCCGGGGAGCGGATTGCCGTCTTTGGTCACGAAATGAGCCAGGTCCCCGACGATCCAAATATCGCGGAATTTGGCACGGTCAGGTCCGGTTTCACGGTGATGCGCCCGAGCTTGTCCGTTTCTGATTGCGTGCGCTCGGCCAGGCGCTTACCAAAGGCCGTGGTAATGATGCCGCCGGCCCACAGCACGGTCTTCGCCGCCAGTTGCTCGGTGCTCTCGCCGCGTTTGAGCGTGACCCCGGCGCCGTTCATGTCCGTGACGATCACTCCTTTCATCACTTCCACGCCCAGCCGAGTCACCAACTTTTCCGCTTTCGCGGAGAGATCTTCAGGATAAGAAGGCAGCACTCGCTAGCCGCCCTCACCAGAATAATCCGGGCGTCGCGCGGATCAATGTGCCGGAAATCATTCTTTAGACTTTCGTTGGCAATTTCCGCCAGCGCCCCAGCGAGTTCCATTCCTGTGGCGCCGGCACCGACAATTACAAACGTCAGCCATGCCTTGGCGTCGGCGGGATTCTGCCATCTCTGCTCCTCAAAAGCGTAGAGAATTTTGTGCCGGATATCGGTAGCTTCTTCGATCGATTTCAGCTCGGCGCCCATCGCCGCCATTCATCGTTTCCGGAATAAGAGGTCTGCGAACCGGTGGCCACAATCAGGGAATCGTAGGTAAACGTTCCGCCGTCGCGCAGCGCTACGCGCTTGCCTCGCGGATCGATGTCCGTAGCTTCGCCCAGCAATACCTGCACATTTTTCTGCTTGCCCAGCACGCCGCGCAACGGCGCGGCAATATCCCCTGGCGAAAGCGACCCCGTGGCCACCTGGTACATCAACGGCTGGAACAAATGAAAATTGCGCCGATCGATCAGCGTCACGTCCACCGGGGCGCGCTTCAGACCCTGCGCCGCCACCAGCCCGCCAAAACCGCCTCCCAGGATGACCACTTTGTGCCGCGGCGCCATTTTTGCGCTCCTTTTTGTGTACCCGCTTCTCGGGAAAAATAATCAAATCTGGTATGCTCTGGTATCTCAGATGCCCGCTGTCCCAGGTCTGACACGCACATTTTTGCCGAGACTATTGGGAATGCGTCCTTCCACGCTATTCTTGTCGCTACTGGCCCTCGCGTCGTCGTGTGCGAGCAGCGCACAATCCCTGCCCGCGGCGGCCATCGCCGGCTCTACGGCTCCGCAAACCATCGTCATCGGCTTTATGGGCGGGAACGTGGCGAAGAACGACCCCAGCCGCAACGAACTGATTATTTCCGAGCGCTTGCGCGCCTCGTATCCGAAAGATGTGTACTTCGACGTCTTCGAAACAGGCGGCTGGAAGACGCGCGGCAAAAAATTGTCGAACTGCTGAGTAATTCCTCCGGGCAACCGTTATCCGAACGGCAAAAGAGTCGCGCGCGCATCATTCTATACGGACACAGCTGGGGCGCGTCGACGGTGGTGACGCTTGCCAATGAGTTGCAGAGAGATGGCATCCCGGTGCTGCTGACCATTCAGGTGGACAGCGTCGAGAAGCGCGACCAGAATGACGAGGTTATTCCCGCGAATGTTGCGCGGGCCGTGAATTTCTATCAGCCAGACGGCATGCTGCATGGCCGCGCGGAAATTCATGCCGCCGATCCGGCGCGCACACAGATCCTGGGCAATTTTCGCTACTCCTACAAAGATAAAAACGCGCCGGCGGAATGCCGCGCCTATCCGTGGTACGAGCGCGTGTTCATCAAAACGCACATCGCCATCGAGTGCGACCCGGAGCTCTGGAAGCGTATCGAAGGGCTGATCCGCGAAGCCATTGGTCCTCCAGGAGAGACCGCAGCGCGCTAGCCTTGCGCGGCGCTGAGGCGCTCGATGAACAACCAACCTTTAGAAAATATTGAAACTGCGCGCGCGCGCAGAGACGCCGAGTGGCATTTCCTGCAATGCCTCTGCGCCGCAAGCCTCCCGCCGCATCTCCGCCAGGAATTCTGCGCGAAAGTGCCCGCGACCGCGTTTACCGATCTTTCTCATCAGATTGTCTTTGAAGAAATCCGCGCTTTGAGCAAGCCAGAAAACCTCCGCTCGGCGAGCGAATTGCGCGAACACCTACCGGCCCGCGCAACCGCCCGCGGTTTTCCCGACCTTGAGTTCGAAGCTCTGTTATTCACTGAAGAACTATCCAGCGACGACGCGGTGAAGTGTCTGCAGAACGCCTATCAGCGCCTACTGGAAATAAAATAACGGCTGGATTTTTGCCCGAGGTATTGAGGTAAGAAATATCGGGGTCGAGGTATCGGACCGAGCTACCGAACTTAAGCAATTCCGTTTCCGCGCCGCTGCGCCTTCCGCCGTTCCCCCGCCCAATTCGCAAAGCGGTGCATTCCCACGCGGTGCTTCCATGCCAGTGCAAAAAATTTCGTGCCGTCATCTCCCCGGCCTGCGTCCCCAGATAGGTTTCAAAGCGCCAAATCAGGTAGGGACTTTTCCACGGCCGCAAGCGGTAGCCCCGCGCCGATATCCAGTAGTAGCGCAGAGAATTCAGCATGTCCGAATCATTTCCGCGAGCAAAATAAGTTTACCCACTCGGCGAAACATCCATCGCGTTCACACCAGGCGAATCGCGCAGCGCTCAATTCCCCGCCAGCGGCACGGACAAATGTTCGTGCACCAGCAGCCAATTCGTCCCGTGCTTCTCCCAAATCCCCGTTAGCGTATATCCATCTCCGATTTCTTCCCGTCTTTCTCGGTAACCGAAAGATGCATCGGCACGGTCGTCCAAGCGACCATCCCGCGACGCGAAACGCGCAAGTCCTTCCCCGCCGTCAATTTCAGGCTTGCCGCCCCTTCCAAAAACTCCTTCTGCACGCCCAGATGGTACTCATCCCAGCTGTGATACGAAAATGGCGCCAAGTCGTAAAAAACCAGCCCATCCATCTTGTCGTAAAACTTTGCCGGTGCCTCGGAATTTCCGCTGCTCCACGCCGCGCAATAATCGTCCGTCAACTTGCGAAAAGTAGCTTCCTCGCTAGCTTTCTGCTGCGCCCGCGCGCCCACAAAGGTTAACAAACCTCCGATTATCGCCAGCGCTACGTACAGTACCCAGTGCCGTCTTCCCCCTGCGCTACGCGTCGCCACGCACTCGTCACTCGCCGTCATGCACACCCCTCCCCGACTCATTTGTTCTACTTAACGCGCACCCGAAGTTCTCCGCCAACTCGTTGACCCGCAATCATTGACCATTTTCGTGTGTGCCTACGCTAGAGCGAATCGCGCATTTTTGCAACCCGCTCCCGGATGGCAAAACAGTCCACCTGCCGCCAACCACCGTTCGCCGGTAAAACCCGCGTACCCGCCGAATCCCAGATGTGGCTTCCCGAGGCCCCCGCTACTCTCGCAATGGGACAGGTAATCCCAGAAAGAAAAGTACCGGTAAGGAAACAACATGACGCAGCCAGAAAACAAATCGAACTCGCTGTACAACATCCTCGGCACCGCCCTGCTGTTCTTCGGCGCTATCCTCTCCTATCTGCACTTTGCGGCCACCGCCCAGCAAATCGCGACTTCCCCGCGGCCTACGGCTCGGAGGCCCTCGGTCTGTTACCCACCACGGGCTTGATTGCCGCTCGCGTTCTCCAAGCCTTGACCCTGAGTCCGGCGTCCGCGCTCTCTACGTTTCTCCACTTCTTGCTATCATTCTGGCCCGTGACCCTCATCTTCCTGGGAGCTCTGCTCTTGCGTGAAACCATTTTCCCGCTCCGCGGCCTGCCGCTCGTATCGCGGCGGGACTCGGATTCCCCGGCTCAGCGAGCATGCCAATGAATGTTCAGCGACATCGCGACGTGCAAGGCGGCCTCATCGGTGGCTCCGTAGTTGTCCTGGTCGGTGTGGCATTTCTCCTGGACAACTTAGGAATAATTTCCGTCGGTCATCTGTTTCGCTTCTGGCCGGTGATCCTGATCATCGCGGGCCTAGCCGCGCTCACCACGCAGCAAGGCCGCGTCAAAGGCGCGGTGCTTATTGTCGTGGGCATCCTCTTCGAGCTGGACGCCCTGGGCATCGCGCACTTTCACTGGAGTTCCCTCTGGCCGCTGGCCATTATCGCTGCGGGAGTGGCGGTCATGTGGACCACCCTCCAATCCCGCAGGCCCGGCACCAACACTGGCGACCCGCGGACCACCATCCACGAACTGGCATTCTTCGGCGGCGTCGAGCGCCGCGTCACTACCCAGGATTTTCGAGGCGGCGATATCACCGCAATCTTTGGCGGCATCGAAATCGACCTCCGGCACGCCGGCATGACCGAGGATTCCGCCGAGCTCACCATCAACGCCATTTTCGGCGGCTGTGAGATCCACGTCCCGGACTCCTGGGAGATCGTAACCCACGGCCAAGGCATTTTCGGCGGCTACGTCGAGAGCACCAAACCCTACAACATCCCATCGGATGCGCTTGCCGGAACTCCGCGCAAAGTTTTAATTCTCCGCGGCGTGGCCGTTTTCGGCGGCGTAGAAATTAAGCACTAACCGCCTATGCACCCGCTCTTAGCCCAACGCAGCCGCCTAAGCATTTACTTTGTGGCGTGGATTCCGCTGAGCATCTTCCTGGCATTTCTCCTCCACACCAGTGGACACCTCTCCTGGACCGACGACTTCGCCCTAGCCTTGCCGCTCTGCCTGATCTACCAATTCATGTGCCTCTCGGCGTGGTATTCCTGCAAGAGCGCGCCGCTGACGCACCGATCCCCGTGCGCTTGTGCTTACGCACGTCATCGCCGCGGCGTTGGTAAGTTTTTTGTGGGTTCAACTGGCCAAGGTCATCGCCTTTGGTCTATCGCGTTTCGCGCCGCTCAGCGATCTCAGTTCTCACTACGGCATCGCGCCTCCCGTGCTCTTCGCAGCGGGCATGCTGCTCTACCTTTTGGCCGTCGCCTACTACTACGTAATCCTGTCGCTGGAAGCCTCTCGTGAAGCGCAGGAGCGCGTAATGCAAAGCACCGTCCTCGCGCGCGACGCGGAACTCAAAGCCCTTAAAGCCCAAGTCAATCCGCATTTTCTCTTCAACAGCCTCAACTCCATTAGCGCTCTAACCAGCATTGACCCGGCCAAAGCCCGCGAAATGTGCATCCTGCTGGCGGAGTTTCTGCGCATGACGCTCGGCTTGGGAGAAAAGTCCAGCATCCCGCTGGGCGAGGAACTTCATCTTCTCGAACGCTTCCTGGCCATCGAAAAAGTGCGCTTCGGCGCGCGCCTCGAAATGCGTGAAGACATTCAGGAACAAAGCAAAGCCGCGCTTATCCCCGCGTTACTCTGCAGCCGCTGGTCGAAAATGCGGTAACTCACGGCATCGCCAATCTTCTCGACGGCGGCGTCGTCAGCCTCACCGCGCGTTGCACTGAACAGCGTCTCATCATCATCGTAGAAAACACCTGCGACCTCGACGCCACTTTAATCCGCCGCGGCGGCCTGGGTCTGGCCAATGTTCGCAACCGTCTCAAAGCGCGCTACGGCAAGGAAGCCGACATGCGCGTCACCGCCGACGCCGGAAACTTCAAGGTCCAACTTTCTTTGCCCATGGAACTTGCGTCCGCCGTCGCTCCGTCCGAAACGCTCGCAGAGGAGCAAGAAGCCCGATGAGCGCGAACGCAGCTGGAAAGCCCATCGGTGCCATCATCGTCGACGACGAGCAACTCGCTCGTCACGTTATCCGTCAACTCCTCGACGCGCACCCTGAAGTCGCCATCCTCGCGGAATGCGCCAACGGTATTGAAGCCGTCAAAGCCGTCGCCGAACACCAGCCATCCTTGATTTTTCTCGACGTGCAAATGCCCAAGCTCACCGGCTTCGACGTCCTCGAACTCATCAACACCGATGCCGCGGTAATCTTCACCACTGCCTTCGACCAATACGCCATGCGCGCCTTCGAGGTCCACGCCGTGGACTATCTGCTAAAGCCCATCGGCCGCGAGCGCTTTGAAACCGCGCTGAACCACGCCAAGACCCGCATCGGTAAGAAATCTCCCAATCCCCGTGCCGAAGACTTGGCCGCTGCCGCCCGTCCGCCGCAACAATTCCTTGAGCGCTTGGTGGTAAAGGACGGCACCCGCGTCACCATCATCGCCATCGCAAAACTGGATTACGTGGAAGCGCAAGACGACTACGTGGCGCTAGCGAGCGCCGGGAAAAAACATCTGAAGCAGCAAACCATAGCCAGCCTGGAAGCCTGCCTCAATCCACAATCCTTTGTCCGCATCCACCGCTCGTACATCGTGAATCTCGAGCGCGTCGCGCGCATCGAGCCCTACGCCAAAGACAGCAAAATCGCCATCCTGTCCGATGGCACGCGCTTGCCGGTCAGCCGCTCCGGCTACGCCAAATTGCAGCAACTCCTCGATCAACGCCCGAACCCGTAATCCAACGCAGCGGCACGGCGCCATCCCGAACCCTGCCGTTGCTCAGCCCTCAGAACAGTAGTAATGTTTGTGAAACTACCCAGCCACGAAGGCTCTCCCAGATCGAGATGCACAGACATGACGAGGAAGATTGTGCTCGGAGCCTTAGCCCTCGTGCTTATTGCAGCCGTTATTGGCGCGAAACTGTGGCGCGATCATCGCGCTGACTTAACCGTCGAGCTGCCCAACTATCCGCCAATCACTAAGGTCGTTTGGCTCGACCAGCATTGGACCCAACAACAACGCGACTGGTTCTATCACGCCGATCAAGGTACGCAAACCTTCGGCATCCCCTACGAATGGTTCGTCGCCCTGGAACAACCAGCAATCTCGCTCAGCAATCCTGGCCTGCTCAGCGACCCCGTATATCTCGACCGCTACGGCTTTATTCCCTACACACATTCCGGCAAGCCAGAACTGCCGATTGGCTTTGCCCACAGTATCCAATTGAAAAATCCTCGACGGCACGGGCGCGCATACCCAATCCTCAGACAAAAATTCCGCTGACTTCGCTGGGACTAACCTGTGCCGCCTGCCACACCGGCCGCCTCACTTACCAAAACACAACCATGCTCGATCGACGGCGGCCCGGCCTTGACGAATCTCGAGCTGTTTCAAAAAGGCCGTTGGCCTCTCCTCTTTACACACAATGATTTGCCGGCTCGCTTTTCTCGCTTCGCCGACCGCGTGCTCGGCCCCGACGCGAGCGATGAAGCCAAATCAATCCTTGCAAATCTCAATTTAATTCGTTCTGGCAGAGTAAAAGCGGTCGACGATCTGCAGAAATTCAGTCAAAGCCCAATCCGTCGACGAAGGTTTTGCCCGCCTTGACGCACTCAATCGCATCGGCAACACCGTCTTTGCGCTCGATCTCGACCACCCTGCGACAAATTTCGTCGCCTATTCCGCCCCCGTACATTTCCCGCGCATCTGGGACGCCCCGTGGTTCGAATGGGTTCAGTACAACGGCTCCATCGAGCAGCCCATGACGCGCAATGCCGGCGAAGCTCTCGGCGTCCGCGCCAACGTAAATTTTCCCGGCAGCCAAAGATCAGCTCCCCACCTCCAGCGTGCAGGTCGAAACGATTTTCCAACTCGAGCAATCTCCTCGCCGGCGATAAACCGCCAAGCGCGAAATCCGGTTTCACCGGCCTCGTTTCACCAAAATGGCCGGACCAAATCCTGCCTCCGATCAACGCCGATCCTCGCGGCCAAGGCGCAGCCTTGTACCAGGCGCATGCAAGCATTGCCACCTGCCTGCCAGTCTCCGATCCCGACTTCTGGACGCGTCCAATGGATGGTCCGCGCCAATGCCGCGGGCGAACGTTATCTCGATCTGACCATGATTGATATCTCGCTACGTTGGCACCGATCCGGCCCAAGCCGCAGACATGAAAAATCGCACCGTCGCCGTTCCAGCGAGCCTCGCAATCACAGCGACTCGGATTTCGCCACCGGACAATTCGCCACCTCGCTCGGCCAATTGGTAACGATGTTGTGAACCAGCTGGTACGACAGCCACTCCACCCCGCCCGAATCCTGCGCGAAAAAATGAATGGTTTCCGTCCGAACGATGCCTGCGCGCCCCGCTCCATACAAAGTTCGCCCGCTCAACGGCATCTGGGCCACGCCACCTTACCTGCACAACGGCTCCGTCCCAAATCTCTACGCCCTGCTCTCGCCTGTCGGAGACGCCCGACAACTTTCTATCTCGGCAATCGCGAATACGATCCGGTCAACGTCGGCTATCACACGGAAGCATTTCCCGGTGGCTTCCTATCTCGACACTTCCATCCGCGGCAACAGCAACTCCGGCCACGAATTCAACAATGGCGCAGGCAAAGGGATCATCGGGCCCGCTGCTCAACTCCCGACGAACGCCGCGCACTGATCGAATATCTCAAATCTTTGTAATCTTCTGCCGACCACCAGCCGCGGCTCGCCAGACGTATCCGCAAAATCCCCGGTCCGTGATACCCTCAGACGTGCGCATTGTTCACAAAAAACAGGCTTGCCGCTGCGACCACGGCAAATCCATCCACTACCCGGAAACCGTCGACGGCAAAATCCACAATCTTTGCCATTTCCCGAAATGTACCTGCAAAGATTACAAACCAGCGAAGCCTGCGTGAAACGTTTCTTACCATCCCGGCACGACACTCTGCGTGGTAGTCTTTAGCATGCCCAACCCCAAGAAAAAACAGCCGTGTGCCTGCTCACACAGCAAATCCATCCACCACACCATGAGCATCAACGGCAAAATCCAAAGCCCGTGTAATTTCCCCGGCTGCTCCTGCAAAGATTACCGCTCCACAAAAGCCTAGTAGTCGCTTGCGGTTGTAGTGGCGGGTCTTCAGATTCGCATCCCCCTTTCCTCTTCCTCACGCGTTCTCACTCTACCGTTCAGTGCTATACTTGTATAGCGAGGTGGTTATGCTGGCAATTCGACTTCCGGAGGCCATTGAGAAGCGCCTGGATAGGTTGGCGCGGCGAACGGGGCGCACCAAAACCTTTTATGTGCGCGAAGCGATCCTTGAGCACTTGCAGGATCTTGAAGATTTGTACTTGGCGGAACGAGCACTTGAACGGATTGAAAGCGGCGAGGAGCGGACGATTCCGTTAAATGAGGTGATGAAGCGGCACGGTTTGCGGAAGCGTACCGCCTAGACTGCTTGCGCTATGGCATCAACGTTGAGTTGGCTGTCGAAGCTGAGCGAGAGTTGCGCGAACTGGACGGACAGCACCGGAAGCGCATCCTGAAATTCCTGCATGACCGAGTGGCGAAGCTGGACGATCCGAGAAGCATCGGTCAAGCGTTGCATGGTTCACAACTTGGGGAGTTTTGGAAATATCGCGTGGGCGACTACCGGCTGATCTGCAAGATTGAAGATGTGCAGCTGATCATTTTGGTGTTGCGGGTGGGCCATCGGAAAGAAATTTATCGTTAGCGGCGTAAACCTCACGCAAGAATTACCTCATCCTTCACGGTATGCAGCCGAATCACGCTTGGTTTCTCGCCGTCTTCAAAATGGCAGCTCACCACATCGCGAATCATCGTTTTCAACTCCTCCAGCGTATCCGCCTGCGTGAATATCGCATGTCCTAGCGCCTGCGCTTCGTACCCACCTTCCGGCGATTCCTCCACTGCAAAAATGATTTCGCTGCCCATGGCTGCCTCCTCTCTAAACCGCCGCTATTATAAGCCTTTCTTGACGTGAGCCCGCCGACCTTTGAAGATTACGAGGGTTGCTGGCCAAACCGAGTCCGCGAAAAAAGTTCAACTCCCACCGAGATCACAAGTAGCTTGCTAATGACTTGTCAGTTCTGTATATTCGCTGTGCTCCCCACGACGCTTCCCGCACGCCTGATTGTCAGAATCCGACTAGTCCCAGGTCGTCAACCCACATGGAGGTATCATGAAATACGTTGTCCTACTCTCCTTGCTAATGATGACTCCGCGTTGTTCAGCCGCACGGAATGAGAAGGATTACCCGGTCACCGTTCAGGTCATTTCGTCGGCGAATTTTAATGGCTTTCAGGACTTGGATGTCGTTATCGACGGACAAAACCTCGAGTTGCGCGGCCCACTTGGAAAATATGGAGCGCTCGACTGTGGCGATTATCAAGCGAAACTGGTCAAAGACCAGCATAAATTCAGAGAATGGAAGCAGACGTACGAATTACTTCTACCCGATGACAAAACGAGGAGGTTTTCAGTGATACGCAAATCCAGCAGATTCATACCGCAGGCGACCGGTATCCCCAAGCTGGATCCTTCCCATTAGCCATGGTGTTCAGGCCATGACGTCCTTATATACAAATTATCTCAGTTCTTTCATAAACGCGTGGCGGTGGGTGTACTAGGGTTCACTGCCGTGACTGCAGCGTCAGGACAATGCTGCTGTTTCGTCTTTAATCCTTATCGCATTACATCCTTACTTCGGCTTGCGCTTCCATCATTCAAACTACAGGTCAATGCCCCAAAATCCTTCGGGCGGATTTACCAACTGCAGACCCAATTCCCACCCCTGCCGTCCTTCGTGTCCGCGCCAGATCAGCACTGCATCCGAAACCCTGTTATTCAGCAGATTCACCACGCGCAGCTTCTGCCCCACCGCAAATCCCTGCGGCACAATCGCCAGACAGCCCGAGGCGCTCACGTCCACCGTAAACCCTTCGGTGTGCAACGCGCGGCCTTCTTCCGTCCACTCGACCGCGAGGTTCACGCGTGAATTCATTCGCGGCACCGCGCGCGTGTACTTCATGCGCGCCTCAAAATTTTCCGTATCTAAAAACGGCACGATATTCTCCAGTCTTCGCGCCTGCAAACAGCGGCAGACGCTACTCGGCGCACACCATTTCGCCCTGGCAAGCCGCACGTTCGAGCGTGCTTTGAGCCTAGATTTCGCCTCCGCGCCGGTCAATGGAACTTCGCTCGCCATTCACTCCACCAGTAAACAGCGGTTTCAATTGCCACTTCGTTCCGCTCCGCATACACTTTCTCAACCACTCCGCCATGATCACGATTTCCGCGCTGCGCAAAGAACTTCGCCCAACGTTGCGCCTGGCTTTTCCCCTGGTGCTGGCCGAACTCGGCTGGATGAGCATGGCCATCGTCGACACCGTCATGGTCGGCCATCTGCCAAACAGCGCCACCGCCATGGGCGCGGTAAGTCTCGGCTCCAACCTGTTCATTGTCCTGGCGTTATTCGGCGGTGGTTTGCTGATGGGGCTGGACACCGTGGTCGCCCAAGCCTTCGGCGCCGGCCAACGCGAAGATTGCCACCGTTCTCTGATCAACGGCATTTACCTGAGCATCGCGCTCACGCCGATTTTAGCCGCGCCGGTGTGGCTGATTCCCCGCTTGCTTTCGGGAATGCATATCGATCCCGATGTTCTGGCGCTTACCATTCCCTACACAAAAGCGTTGACCGTCGGACTCTTGCCGCTGCTCCTGTACTTCGCGGTGCGCCGTTGTTTGCAGGCCATGGACATGGTCAAGCCGGTGGCCTTCGCGCTGATCACGGCCAATATGGTCAACGCCCTTGGAAATTATGCGCTCGTTTACGGACACTTCGGGCTGCCCGCAATGGGCGCGGTCGGCTCAGGATGGTCCACCGCAATCTCGCGCACCTACATGGCCGCCGTACTCGTTGGCTATTTGCTGTGGTACGACCATCGCCACAGGACCGCGCTGTTGAAAACGCCGATCGACTTGGATCTTCCGCGCATCAAGCGGCTCATCACCCTCGGATACCCCGCTGCGGTGCAATTCACGCTGGAAAGTGGCGTGTTCGGCTTGGCGACTACGCTCATCGCGCGCCTAGGCGCGGTGCCGCTGGCCAGTCATCAAATCGCTCTGAACACCATCGCCACCACCTACATGGTTCCGCTCGGCATCTCTTCCGCAGCAGCCGTGCGTGTCGGGCAAGCTATCGGCCGCAAAGACCCGGTCGGCGCCGGCGAAGCCGGAGGCACGGCGATTTTTCTAGGCGCGGGATTTATGCTTTGCGCCAGCGCAGCGTTGTTGATCTTTCCGCGCTGGATCGCCCTTATTTTTACTCCAGACGAACTGATCATCCGCAGCACCAGCGTATTACTGGCCGCGGGCGCGGCGTTCCAACTTTTCGACGGAATCCAGACCGTCGCTACTGGCGCGCTCCGCGGCACAGGCGACACGCGCACACCGATGCTCTGCCATTTTTTTGCCTATTGGATTTTGGGCTTACCGCTGGGATCCTGGCTATGCTTCCGCCGTCACTGGGGCGCGTTCGGCTTGTGGTCCGGCCTGAGCATGGCGTTAATTTTGATTGGCGTAGTCTTGCTTTTTGTGTGGAACAAAAAAGTCAAATCTCTGCTCGAACCTTCGGAGCGCCCGGCGTCATTGGCCGCCGCGGTTTGAGCACCCTCATAAAGCCCGCAAGAAAAAGATTTACATCTTATATCGACCGAGGTCGTCGTCGGAAAGACCCTCGAGATAAGTCCGCAACTGATCGACGGTGTTGCGCTCCGTCAACGCGCTCGAAACCTTGGCATTCTTCAGCACTCGTTCATCCACAAAAATAGGGCAGTCCATCCGCAAAGCCAACGCCAGCGCATCGCTCGGCCGCGAGTCAATGGTCATCGTCTGCCCTTCGCGCTCCACCCAGATGATGGCGTAAAAGGTGTCGTCTTTGAGGTCGTTCACCACGATTTTTTGCACGCGCACTTCGAGCCCAAGAAAAACATTCTTCAGCAAATCGTGGGTCATCGGCCGGGGCGTCTCAATTTTTTCAATCTCCAACTGGATGGCGTTGGCCTCGTACATGCCCACCCAAATCGGCAGAATCGCCTGCCCTTGCACATCCTTCAGCACCACGATCGGCATATTGGTGACCGGATCCATCATGAGCCCGCGTATTTTCATTTCGACTTCCATGGGGCCTCCTGTACATCGCCAACCGCACCGCGACAATACTACAAAACCTGCTCACCGATTAGACTCGCCGGACCCGCGTCCGTCACCAGCACGTTTACATACGTCCCCAGCAAATCCTGCCGGGGAGACGTAAAATTCAGCACACGATTGGACGACGCATGCCCCGACCAGCGATTTTCCCGCCGCGACTTTCCGCTGACCAGCACTTCCATCGTTTGTCCCAGCATCGTAGCGTGCCGCGCGTTCTGAATCCCCTCTGGCACTTCTTGCAGCACTGTCAGGCGGCGGCTTTTTTCTTCTTCCGGAATCGGATCGTTCATCGCCAGCGAGGCGTATTCGGCCGCGGCGAATATTTGAAGGCGAACAGCGCGTCGTAATCGCACTTCCTGCAGCAGGCCGAGCGTTTCCTGAAAATCCTCTTCCGTTTCGCCGGGAAAGCCAACAATGATATCCGTGGTGATGCTGATCTGCGCGCTGCGCCGCGCGGATCAGCGCGATTCTTTCCAGATACTCTTCGCGCGTGTACGTTCGCGCCATGGCGCGCAACACTTCCGTGGAGCCCGACTGCACTGGCAGGTGTACGTGGTCGCACAGTTTCGGCTGCGCATCGATGGCCGCCACGATGTCCGGAGTAAAATCGCGCGGATGCGAAGTGGTAAAGCGCACGCGGCGAATTCCGGAACCTCCGCAACCGCCAGCAGCAATTCGCGCAAACCTCATTCTGCGTGGCGTTGGGTCCGCGTAGGAATTGACGGTCTGGCCCAGCATTTGCACTTCGGAGTAACCGAGTTCGCGCCAACTCCCGCACTTCGCGCAACACCGAGTCGCTGGCGCGGCTGCGTTCCGGCCCGCGCGTAAAGGGCACCACGCAATAGGAGCAAGCCTTGTCGCAACCTTCGATGATGGTCAGAAACGCGCGGAACGGATTGTCGCGGCGGGTGATCTCGGTTTCGAAAGTTTCATCGGTATCGTTGTCGAGACCGGTGACGCGGCGGTTCTCCGGCTTCCAGCTTATCCAGCATCTCTGGAAGTTTGCGATAGCTGGCCGAGCCGCACACCAGGCTGACCCACGGCGCGCGCTTAAAAATCTCTTCGCCTTCCTGCTGCGCCACGCAACCCAGCACACCAATAATTTTTTCCGCGTATGCGGTACCGCGAAACTCTCCCAAGCGTGAAAATACTTTTTGCGCGGCCTTTTCCCGAATGCTGCAAGTGTTGTACAGGATCACCGAGGCATCCTCGGGAGTCTGCACCTGGGTATACCCGCGCGAGACCAGCACTCCGGCAACTTTTTCCGAGTCGTGGTCGTTCATCTGGCAGCCGAACGTTTCGAGAAAGAAAGTCCCTGCAGCGGAAGCATTGCTTGCATTGCTTCGGGACGGCTGCGAGGTAGGATGCGCCTCACTCATCGAAGGTGTGCCGGCCAGCGTCTCCAACGCAACATGAAATGTTTTTCCCATCTGTGGCGCAGTTTATCACAGCTGGCGGCACCTACTTGGCATCGTTCTGGCATCACATCAATATGGCGACGGCGCCAAACAGGTGAGGCACATGTGCGTCCAGGAGCGGAGTTAAAGCTTCCTCATCTTTTGGAAGTAGTGCGGATGCAGCGGCGGATGCCTACGATCGGGCAAAACCGCACCTAAGATCTTACTGCGGCGTTTCGTTGCGTACCCTGCGTGCGTATGTTACGTTTCTGGAGCTGCAAAAATTTGTACGTAACAGTCGTCTTGGGCCAATAACGCGCCGGAGCGGCGTGCCATACACCGGCCAAATGCGATTTATTCCAACGTTTTACTGAGGGGTACATCATTCTCCTGTTCTCAGCGCTACTCGTCACCGATCTCGGAAGCATATTGAGCCAAACGGGGTGGGTCGCCCGGGTGGTCCTCCTTCTCCTGCTGATTTTCTCCGTGGTTTCCTGGGCCATGATTTTGCAAAAGATCGGGCTATTCGGACGCATTCGCCGCGAAAGCAACCAATTTCTGCGTATCTTTCGCGCCACGCGGGGGGTTGCCAATCCGCAGGCACTGGCCTCGGCCGGTTCGCCGTTTGCTTCGGTATACGCCTCGGGATTCCGCGAGCTGCAGAGCCAACTCGGCACCGGCACAGGGAATCCGGCCAACGACGGTCACCTAAAAAGTTTGTCGGCCGTTACGGTGAGCATGCAATTGGCTTCGGCAGAGGAGGTGCGGCGCGCGGAAAAGGGCATGTCCTGGCTGGCCACCACGGCGTCTGTTTCGCCCTTCATCGGTCTGTTTGGAACGGTTTGGGGCATCATTGACGCTTTCTCAGGGCTCGGTGACGCCGGTTCCGCCACGCTGCGCGCGGTTGCTCCCGGCATTTCCGAGGCGTTGTTTACCACGGCCGCGGGACTTTTTACCGCTATTCCCGCAGTGATCTTTTATAATTACTTTTTGCAGAATATTCGCGATTTGGGGCAGCGGCTGGATAGTTTCGCGATGGAAGTGTCTTCGCAGATCGAGAAGACCTTTTCATGAGGCCGTATTTGTATCGCGCATTTGCAGCGGCCGGGCTTTAGCTTGCCCTGAGCCTCGAAGGGTCCCGGCCTTTAAGCACCAAGGTTCGCAACCATGCCACAGCTCAAACCAACGCAAACGTCGCTCTCCGAGATCAACATGGTCCCGTTCATCGACGTCGTCTTGGTACTCCTCATCATCTTCATGATTACCGCGCCCATTCTGCAGTCGGGTATCGAAGTAGACGTTCCAAAAACCAAAACCGTGCATCAAATCGTCGAACAGCACTTGGTCATCACGGTGGACAAGGCCCAGCGCATCTACCTTGGGAACGATCCGGTGAACATCCACGAGCTCGGCGATAAAATCCACGCGCAACAGAAGAAACCGGAAGATACTGTGTACCTGCGCTGCGACGAAGCGGTGCCCTTCGGAGCTTTCGCGACAGTGGTGGATTCGCTTCGGCAGTCTGGCATTAACAACATCAGCATCGTCACCCAGCCCCTCACCGAACGCGCACGCACGAACTGAACGATTCACGAATCATGATTAGCGCCGCCGCCAATTCGCAGTTTGCCTCCGATGAAGAATTTAGTCTGACTAAATTCCTTGTATATTCCGGCGCGTTGCACGCCCTCGCGGCCATAGCGATTGCAGCCTCCATCTATTTTCAATTCCGCGGCAACCAGTGGGCCGGCGAAGGCGGCGACCTCGGTGGCACCAAAGTAAATTTGGTCAGCTCCGCGGGGATACCGATGCCGCGCCCCGTCATTCCCACCGACAGTCAGGTGGTGGATCCCACGCAAGGGCTGAATCAAATTGAGCCTCCCAAGCTTGACCAACCTGTAACCGACGCCACCAAGCTGCCGACATTTGAAAAAGAAAAACCGCTTCCGCCTTCGCACAAATCTAAAGTCGATAAGCGGCCGCCCCCTCCGCCAAACGCCGTGCCTTACGGTGGAGGCGGCAATCCGAACATTCCTACGGGCTACTCGCAAAATCCCGGTGGTTCAACGGGCGTGGCGATTCAAGGCCAGGGCGGCAGCGATTTCGCCACGCGCTACGGCTGGTACATCGCCGCGGTGGTTCGAAAGCTCCAGTCCAATTGGGACGAAAACACCATCGACCCGAACGTCCGCGCCGCCCGTCGCGCGAAAACAACGGTCGAATTTACGATTCTCCGCGACGGCACGGTAAAAAATCTTCGCATCTACCAAGGCAGCGGCAACAGTTCTATGGACAATTCCGGGTTGCGCGCAGTCCTAAGCGCCGGATCGATGCCGCCACTGCCTAGCGACTCCAACGATACCCATGTGGACGTAACTTTCGATTTCGATTTGAGGTTGGGCAGATGAACCACGCTAACTTCTTACGAACTTCGCGCCCCGCCGTCATCCCGAGCGACGCGACGGAGTGTTTTTTTCTACAAGTCCCAAGCACCCACTGTGCGCTGCCCCAAATTCGGAGGTCTGACTTGAATCTCTTGTCCAAGAGTCGTCTATCTGCACTACTTCTTTTTGCCGCGCTCGTCGCGAGCCTCGCGCCGCGAGTCCAAGCGCAAGATTGGTTCCGTGCCGGCACGGGGCTGGGTGACACAAACAAACCCCGCGTGGCGGTCGCCGATTTCGGCCCGCGTGCGGACACCGCCAAACCTCACGCTTCCCTCTTCACGCCAGGTGGTTCGCGACGATCTGCAATTTTGCGGCATTCTCGAATTCGTCAGCCCCAGCATGTACCCCACCGCAGCCCCCACCGTGCCCTCCGAACTACGCAACCTGGACTGGACCAACGCCCCCGCGAACTCCAACATGGTGGCTTTCGGAAATGTGGTGGAATCCGCAACCGAAGTGGACATTCAGGCGTGGCTGTACGACGTCCGTAATCCTTCTTCGCAAGCGGTGGTGGGTAAAATCTATCGCGGCACCCCATCAGATACCCAGGTACGCAAATTCGCTCACCAGTTCGCCGATGAAATCATCAACAAATTATCCGGCGGCCTGCCCAGCGTAGCCGCTACACAGATTTCTTTTGTCAGTTCCCGCGGCGGTGCCAAAGAGATTTGGACCATGGATTACGACGGGGCCAATCAGCACCCATTGACCTCCCTGCACTCCATCGCCCTGACCCCGCGCTGGTCACCCGACGCTTCTCGCATCGCCTTTACGTGTTTCGCAAAATTCGGCAACGTCACCGGCCCGCAAATCTGCATGTACTCGATGGACTCCGGCAAAGTCGTTTCCTTTCCGCGCTTTCGCGGAACCAATAGCTCGCCGGCGTGGTCTCCCGACGGCGCGCAAGTGGTTTTCTCTTCCTCCATGCAAGGCAATCCGGAGCTTTACGTCACCGACGCTAATGGCGCCCACCCCAAGCGACTGACGTTTTCCAACGCGGTGTGCACCTCGCCGGCCTGGAATCCCAAGACCGGGCAAACCATCGTTTACGTGGGGGATCGTGGCGGCGTTCCGAAGCTCTACTTGATGAGCGCGGATGGCACGGACACCACCGAACTGGACCTGCCCGACAAAGGCTACCTTATCGATCCGGCATGGGCGCCCAACGGTCAGTTGTTGGCGTTCAGCTGGCGCAGGCCGAGCGGCAACTACGACATTTACATCATGGATGTGGCGACGCGGCAGATCATCGAACTGACGCGCGACACCGGACGCAATGAACGCCCCAGTTGGGCGCCGGACGGCCGGCACATTGTTTTCGAGTCCACGCGTGGAGGTGACCGGCAGATATGGGTTATGCTGGCGGACGGCTCGCAAGCCCATCAGCTGACCACCACGGGTCATAACGAATCGCCGAATTGGTCGCCACGCTGATCACTCGCGCTGCGGATGGTGCTTTTGTAATTCCCTGTCAATACACGTATGGGTACGATGTATAATATATCGTGATACGAGATATCGCTCAGACCGATCCCGCCAGTGGCGGCATCAAACCACCGGCTACCTTGTGCAAGAGATCCTATTCTCGAGGAGAACAGCAATGAACCAGGTCACGCGAACGTACCACCGGGCCCTGTTTTGCCTGACGCTCGCCGCCGCAATCTTTAGTTTTGGTTGCGCGAAAAAACCCGTAGCCCAGACGACGCCTCCGCCGGCGCCGTACACGCCGCCGCCCGCCACCCCCACCGTCACGCTGCAGGCGAATCCGACCTCCATCAATCCCGGCGACACCGCGACGTTGAGCTGGTCTTCGACGAACGCCACGCAATTGAACATCACTCCCGACGTTGGCCAGGTGACCGCACAAGGCTCGACCAAAGTGACGCCGGCGAGCTCCGCTACCTACACCATCACCGCCACTGGCCCCGGCGGCTCTGCGAATGCCAGCGCTCGCGTCTCGGTGTCCACGCCTCCTCCTCCCGATACCGGAACCAGTGCGGACCTGACCGATGCACTGTTCCAGCGGGAAGTGCGCGACGCCTACTTCGATCTTGATAAAGCGGACATCCGACCAGACGCGCGCGAAGCGCTTTCGCACGACGCGCAATTTCTGCGCAACTATCCGCAAGTGAAGGTGACCATTGAAGGCCACTGCGACGAACGCGGCTCAACCGAATACAACCTGGGGCTCGGCGACCGTCGCGCCAGCGCGGTCAAACAGTACCTGGTCTCGCAAGGCATTTCCGCCGACCGGATCAACACCGTCAGCTTTGGCAAAGAGAAGCCCTTCTGCACCGAAAGCACCGAAGAGTGCTGGCAGAAGAATCGGCGCGGCCACTTCGTAAAGGCCAACTAACGCGTGGCCACAACGGCCACGAGCCGACTGCCTCTTCCAACGCTTCTTTCAAGGGAGGCAGCAGAAGGCGGCCGCTACACAGATCGCCTCGGCACTTCGTGCGAAGTGCCGAGGCGATTTTGTTGCGCGGCGCAGATTTCTCAAATGCAGAGTCTCAATCGCGCTTGCTCGCCCGAGACGCTGCCGTTACAGTAGAATTGTAAGCCAGCCCAGCATCTTCGCTGTTGCGCCGCACCGGCGGCCCGGCCGTCACGAACCGAGTAGGCTCTTCGAGGAGGAAATTGCATGCGCGTACGTAACTTAATAATCTTCGCCGCTGCGGTCGTGGGCGGCACGTTCCTGGGCAGCGCCCTTGGACCACGCCCGGCTAGCGCCGTTTCTCGCGAAATGATCGAGCTGCAGCGAGATGTCACTTCCCTGTTACAAGGGCAGAAGGATCTCGCCACGCAGATAACGCAGGACCACACGGTGATGAAGACGCTCATCGAACAATCCAGCGACAACGTGGGCAAGCTGAACGCCACGATGAGCTCGGTGCAAAAATCCGTGCAGGACGTGCAGGCCAATTCCGGCGCGCGGCTGGATACCATGTCCACGCAAGTGCAGGGGCTTTCCGACAATTTGGAGGAGGTTAAGTCCCGGCTGGGAAAGGTCAACCAACAGCTGGTTGACTTGCAAAATACGGTGCAGAGCCTGGACGCCAAGATTTCCGGGACCAGCCCGTCCGGCGGCGCTCCGATCGGTCCTGGAGCGAGTAGCGCGCCAGTGGGAGGCGGTACCGAAGGCTCTGAGGCATTAGGTCCGGCTCCTTCCGCCAATACGCTTTACTCCAACGGTCTCCGCGACATCACCAGCGGCAAATACGATTTGGCGCGTTCCGAGTTTCAAGACTACTTGAAGTTCTACGGCACCACCGATCTGGCTTCTAACGCGCAGTTTTATCTTGGCGAAATTGCTTACTCGCAAAAGCAATATGATCAGTCCGTCGTGGAGTACGACAAAGTCCTGACGAACTATCCCAAAAGTTTTAAGTCCGGCCCCGCGCACCTGAAGAAGGGGCTGGCGCTTATCGAGCTGGGGCAAAAGCAAGCGGGCATCCGAGAACTTCGCGAGGTGGTAAGAACTTTTCCCAACTCCGATGAAGATCGCCGCGCCCGCGCCAAGCTTAAGGAATTAGGCGCACCCGTAAGCGCGTCGCGCTGAGCAAATCGTTAATTCTTTATCATCGTTAATTTTTTATCGCCGATCGAATCACCTCCACAGAACACCGCGCATTCATCGCCGTGGCTTCGGAAATGCAGCTCATGCGATGCGCTTATTTTTTTCCTGGGCACCCTTCACTGACGCTTGTCAGCACGCTATTTTCCGCCGCCAGCTTGCAGGAGTACTCTCCGCCGCGCGAGTCCAGATAGGAATATTTCTGTGAACTCTGTTGCCCCGTATGGCCCAGCAAATTGAACGACGAGTCGAATTGCAGCGTATCTGTGCTGTTCACTTTATTATCCACCGCGCTGGCGAAGAAGGGTTCAAGCACGTCGTACTTGAACTCTTGTGCGGAGGTAGTCTGCAAATTAAGCGAACCATCGGCCGCAAACACTTCGCTGATATTCAGCGTCAAGGGATACTGATACGTCTGCAGCGTGGCAAAAATCTGGCCCTCGCCGCGCGTGATGGTTCGCGAATCGACGGTAGTCTTTTGTGTGATGTCCTGAATATAGCTGGTCGCATTGATCGTGAAATTCTGTGCGTTACTGAAATTGATCTGCTGGTGAACGTCGGTATCTACCCGGCCGTACGAGGTTTTCACGTACCCGGCAACGTGAAATTCCCGCGCGGAGGTCACGTCCACCGAACCAGTGATGTCTCCAGAGGAGTCGGTCTGCAAATTTTCCACCACATCCGGCACGGGTGCGGCGCCAATGGTATTCGCGGTCAGCGCACCGGTCACGTGCGCTATGCCGTGATCCTGAAATACTAACAACGTGGCGGTGGCCAAGAAGTAGCTGTCGGCGTTAAATACGCTGACGGCCACGGTGTGCGGCTCTCCGTTACTCAATATTCCCGCGAACGGCGTTAGATCGATGCGGTACGGGACGAAGTTCAGCGTCTGCACGCCCGGCAATGGCGCCCACAGATACGGGTCGATTCCTCCGGTGTAAATCCAGGGATAAACTGGAGCTACGCCTGCGGGTTGACCATCCACGCTGATTTCCGCCTCACGAAAGCCGGTATTTCCGCAACTTTGCAATTCGCTCGCGACGTCGTTCGGCACGCAGGTGTACCAGAATTCGTCGTTCGATTGGCTTTGCGTGATCACATCGAGATAGGCGCGCTCCACGTTCGTGGGTAGCGTGAAGGTTTCCGATAGCTGGCTTGCCGTCGTGCTCAACGTCGCGGCCCCGCCTGCGGCATTCGGCAACGGGTACACGGCGTCAGCGGTTTGCGGAGCGGCATCGCGGTCCTTGCGGGCCGGATAAAACTCCAGCGTTGCGCTGCCGGTGATCACTCCCGTGTACATGCTGTTCACCAGATTACCCAGATCCACTTCGCCCGACTGTGCGCTCTTGAAGAGCGCGCTGTAGTCCGTCACGTCACGCTCGACGCGCCAGGAAGGCGAAAGCGTACTGCCCGGTTCCGCCGTCGTTCCGTAATAAATGTTCACATGCCCAAGGAAAACCTGTGCGGTACGGTCGTACTGCACTCCAGCGCTGACACTGAAGTCCGCCGTGAAGATCACCTTTTCCCAGGGACCGGCGCAGCCCTTGGGCGGAGCGTATTGGTAGGTCTTCGGGGAAAAGTCTGCGAACTGCACGCCGGAGTAGAGTTGCACGACACAGGGCTTCTCGTTGGGATGCGCAACCGGCGGATCGGCGGTGACGGTGTTCTGTGAACCTACGACCGGGAAATCCTGCGCGCGCGTTTGAACCGGAAGTAGCGCCATTGTGCCCAGCACGGCAACCAGCGTGGAAATAAGTGCAGTTCTGCGGATCGAGAAATGAAAAAGCTTCATAACGGACTCCTCCGGAGGGGATTGCTGGGCGCGCTAAATTGCGCCCCGAGTATATTGCAAAGCGATTCCGTCGCCAATGCGCAAAACCACGCGGTGCCAATCACGTGATGCCAAACCACGCGATACGGGCGCTGGCGAAAGACGGTGTTTAAGCCGCGTAGGCGCGGCATTTTGAGAGAAGTTGCCGTGGTGATAGCGGCGGTGGAGGGAAAGTCTGCCGCGCGGGGCCACGCTCCGGATGGGTGCTGATGATTGTTGGCCGAAAGGGGGCGGATCGTCGGGAGTGTAGAGAACGGTGTTGGCGCGGGGATGTGGGGCCTGCGGTGGTGGAGTTAGGCCACCCGGGGTGTACTGATAAGCGGGATGCGGGGCGTGAGGTGGTGGAGTCGGGTCAGCTGATGCGCGCGGAAAAGCAGATTCCTCGCTTTGCTCGGAATGACAACCTCTCGATTTGTCGTCGACGACGGGCGGAGCGGTGATCGGTGACGGGTTAGTGGGATGCGAATCTAAAGATTCGCCACGTTCACCACATCCTCCAAGGGGAAGGCTCGGAGACTGGGATGGCTCCCTAAAGGGAGCCGCTACAACGGCAGAGGCGGAGTGGTTGGGGCGAGCGTACTTTAGGGCTTGCTCGCGGGACATGGCGTCGGAGGCGCGGATGTCGGCGGCGGCGGAGAGATTGTCGCTTTCGTGGACGTGGGGACGGCGGCAGGGGCGGATCGCGTTGATAATGAAGCCTTGGGGTTCTTCGGCTTTGGCAGCGGCGGCGGCTTGGGCGTCGCGGGCTTCGCGGTGCATCACGCTGATGCTGTTTAGCAGGAGTTGGGAGATGTAGGCCATGGCGATGGCGTTTTTTCTGGAGACGCGATTGTGAGCGACTTGTTTTAGGAGGTTGCCAAGGAAGAGGTTGACCGCCACTGCGGTGTTCAGATCGCTGGCGCCGTTGAGGAGAGCAGCGGCGATGTCCTCCTTCGCCACGCTAAAGGTGGCTTCGGCGGACTGGCGCCCTTCCTGTGCCTGGGTAAAGGTGGACTCGGCGTATCGGGCGTTCTCGGCGTGACGGGTCGCTTCGCGCTTCGCGATCCGCAGGTGGTGGGCGCAGAGAGATGGATGGCCGGCGGAGAGAGGCATGTGGCAATGGTGGCCGGCTTTGGTTCGGTGTTGACAGAGCAGCTGTGCGTTTTCATTTGCGTGCATGGTCGTTCCTTTCGGGTGTTGTGTGTAAATTGTTGATGAGCATGGAGTTGAGCGAGAGTTGCGGGAGATTGATTTTGGAAATAGCTGGACCCCCACCCCCCTGGGGGTGGCATGCAACGTTTTGATTCCTTGAGGGATAAGTGTGTTTTTCGTGGATCGTTTTGATTTGATTGGAGTTAGAGGTGAGATATAAGGCGAGGTAAGGAAATAAGGAGAGGACGGCCCTTTGCGCGAAGGGTTCAGGGTAAAGAAGGCGGCCCTTGGCGCGAGGGGGTCAGGGCAAGGATGGAATGCGGATTTCACAGGACATGGTAACGTGAGGGCGTTTACTTGTCAAGTACTATTTATGTGTAGTTATTCATTCGAACGCCCGTGGTGCTGAGGTGTGTTGCGGTACGGGCGGCGGGGAAAAATAGCGGTGAAAAATCGGACTCGGGTTGACGGGACTCATCCTCTTAAGTCCGGTGAGCGCGTTAATCAAGAGTTGGGCCGTTTGGTTTATTCGCCGCCCAGTCGTTTGATAATCGCGAAAGCCAGCATGGACAACAGCACGGATAAGAGGGAATAACGAAGATGCGTGCCGCGCTGCCAAATTTCTCTTTCGTCTTGGTCTCTCGGCTGCGGCCCAAGCCCGAAGGAAACCCTAGCAGGGGAAACCCATCCCTTTTTACGCACTGAACGTTGCCATCGCAGCATCGACAGATTGAGCCATGCGAATGACAGACAGAACAGCGTCAAAATCACGGGTTCGACCAATGTCGAGTGACGAGCCCAGGCAAACCATAAACTCAGGGGTATGACCGCCAGGAACGCGATCAAGACTTGCAGCGCCGTCCCAGCCTTCGCAAAGGTTCCGATGACAGTTTGAAATTGTCCCTCGGGCCGATTGCTCATATGACAACTCTACCCAACGGACCGACCTGGAGACTCTCCGAACTCTGAGCGCGCTACGCAACTGCTACTACCAAAAGCAGGCTGAGTCGCAGGAATTCGCTTGTCAGTGGGCGATTATTCGACTTATCGGACGAATGCATTTCGGATCAAAATCACTTGTCCTGTTAGCGCGTTTATCGGGCGGTGACAATCAGGCCGTCTCGTGGGAGACTCGCGGACGCCAGTAAGAGACTACCGGGAGATTCTCATGAAGTGCGACCTAGAGAATTTGCAGTCACAAGTTAAGGTTTTGCGGAGAGAGGTTCGCTGTCTGACAGCCGGATGCATTGCGTTGTTGGCGTGTGTGGCTGTGCTCGCGCAGCGCGAAGCGTACATGCGAACTCCTCTCCCCAGTTGCTAACCGTAAAGCGACTCGCGGTCGTTGATGATAAGGGTGTAGAACGCGTCGTCATCGCGGCACCACTCCCTGATCCCGTTGTGCACGGCAAGCGTGTCAAACGCGAAGGCGCAATCTCCGGAATTCTGATTTATGATCCCCAGGGGAACGAACGTGGGGGCTATGTCACGAATGACGGAGGAAGCTCTGGCGCTTTCTTAACTTTGGATTCGGAGGACGGCCAAGTCTTTACCGCATACGCGAACGCGAGCGGTAAAGATGGGGCAACGGTAAATCTGCAATCGGACAAGCGCGATTCCGTCACTCTAACAACCTATGAGCAGCCCCGCATTCAGATGAGCCAGAACGGCAAGATTGTGGAGAAGATACCGGCGAGCGCGCCAGATTTGCGTTAAGTGCCTGGTAAGTCGTGCCGGCTCAGACGGTCGACGCAACACCCTTGAATACGTTGATTCGCTTATGCCTTCCTAGAAGAACTCTTCTGTTTGGCTGTATTCGGTCAAAACCTAGTCAGGGCAGCATTCCGGCTGAACTAACCCTAGCGAGCGATTTCAGCCTTTGTTTTCATTGGAAGGGAGGTTCGAGCTTAGTGTTGCCTCGACCCATTGAGACCACCCGGATTACCGGACAGGTGGATTTATTCGCCAGTTGGGACGAGTCTCGATCCGTGCAAACATAGCTGCTCCATGCCTCGACGTTCTGCCCCGCAAGGCGTTTCCGTCCGCTGACCTCGCGGGGCAAGGCGTACGGCTTTTCAAGCCACTTCGTAGAATCCAGCAATTGGACTTCGTGTTCGACGCGGACGTTGGCCCCCGACACCCTAGCGACGTTTATGGGGAGGTGTGCCGCACCTACGGTGCTCCCTTTGTTGCTGACACGGTTCCCCAGCACTTACGTGCCGGGCTAAATTGTGGCGCGCCTCCGGCGCTCAAGCTGAGCGGCAGATAATCTAAGTCCACAATGACGATCGACATTTTGCCGGAATTAGCTTGCGCCTTTCTCTTGCCCCATCCCCAGGATGTCCCGCAGGCGTTTCCGGTCGATGACTTCGCGGGGCGAGCCTCCCGGCTTTTCAACCCACTCGTAAAATCCTGCAACCGGACTTCGTGCTCGACGCGGACGTTCCCACTGACACCCAGACGACGTTTACGGGAAGGTGTGCCGCACCTACGGTGCTCCCTTTGTTGGCTGACACGGTTCCCAGCACTTACGTGCTGGGCTAAATTGTGGCGCGCCTACGGCGCTACAGATGGCGCAAACCGTTCGAAGGTCGTCACGGTTTAAGGATGCGCCGCCCGCCATTTACGGAGTCGATAGCGGGCACGGCGGGTGTACCATTGCGTTGTTTTACACGCCAGACAGAATCTGAACCTTGTGGTTCGCCATCCGAGCGACCAAGCCAAACGGTGCAGCAGGGAGACCGAGATGACCTCAGGTACAAAACGCATTCTTCTGACTGTTTTCGCTCTCCTTGTTTGCAGCGCGCTGGGCGCGGCACAGACAACTCCCACGCTGGAAGCCCGGCGCAAGGCGCTCAACGACCTCCTTGCGGAGCAATGGGAATATCGGCTGCGCACCAGCCCCTTGTTTGCCTCCTTTCTCGGCGACAAGCGATGGAATGACCAGCTGGATGATTTTTCGCAGGAGGCGATCGACAAGGATTTGCAGGAAACGCAAAAATTCCTCGCGCGATTCGAAGCTATTGACGCCACGGGTTTTCCGAAGCAAGAAATTTTGAACAAGCGGTTAATGGTTCGCGATTTGAAAATGCAGCTGGAGGGAGCGCGTTTCAAAACTTGGGAAATGCCTGTCGACCAGACGAACGGGGTGCAGATATTGCTCCCCCAGTTGGCGACATTTCTTTCGTTCCAAGACGTTAAGGATTACCAGGACTATCTTTCGCGATTGAAGCAAATGCCTCGATTTCTGAACCAAACTATCGTGCAAATGCAAAAGGGTGTGGCTGATAAATTGATGCCTCCGCGCTTTATTCTCGAAAAGGTTGTAGAGCAATGTAATGATATTGCCAGCCAAGCGCCCAGCGACTCTCCGTTTGCGCAACCTTTTAAGAATTTTCCTAAATCCATTCCCGAGACGGAGCAAGCGCAGTTGCGGGAACAAGGAATCGCGGCTATCCGCGATGGGGTACTTCCGGCCTACGCGCATTTTGCAACATTTGTCCGCGACGACTATTTGCCGCACGGACGGACCGAACCTGGTGTGTGGTCTTTGCCGGACGGCGACAAGTACTACGCATTTCGCGTAAAGGAAAGCACGACTACGGAGCTCACACCAGAAGAGATCCACCAGCTGGGACTGGCGCAGGTAAAAGAAATCGAACAACGCATGAAGGAAGTGGCAACGCAACTTGGATACAAAGATTTAAAATCGTTCAATGCCGCCGTTGCGGCGGATCCCAAGGTGCACGCCCATTCGCGAAAACAGATTCTAGATCTGTACACGAAATACATCGACCAGATGTATGTGAAACTGCCGGACCTCTTTGGCCGGCTGCCGAAAGCCAAATTGGAAGTGATGCAGGTGGAAGAGTTTCGCGAGAAGGGAGCGTCTGGAGCTGAGTATGAACAGGCGGCTTTGGATGGCTCGCGCCCCGGCCGGGTGATGGTCAACACTGGAGATTTCGAGAAGCGCTCGCTTCTGGATATCGAAACCACCGCCTATCACGAAGGTGTGCCTGGTCATCACATGCAAATCGCTATTGCGCAAGAGTTGCCGCAACTGCCTCCGTTCCGGCAAAACGAAAGCTTCACCGCCTACACCGAAGGTTGGGCGCTGTATGCGGAACGGCTGGGAAAGGAACTGGGCTTTTATCAGGACCCTTACAGCTACTACGGCCACCTGCAAGATGACATGCTGCGCGCCATCCGCCTGGTGGTCGACACGGGTCTGCATTCCAAACATTGGACACGCCAGCAGGTGGTCGACTTTTTTCACGAGCATTCGCCGGAGGACGAGGTGAGCGTGCAGTCCGAGACGGATCGCTACATCGTATGGCCAGCCCAAGCTCTGGGCTACAAAATCGGCCAGCTTGAGATATTGAAGTTGCGCCAATATGCCAAAGATCAGTTGGGAGACAAATTCGATCTTAGGGCGTTCCATGACGAGATTCTGGGCGCGGGCGCTCTGCCGATGGACGTGCTCAAGGAGCGCATTGAAGACTGGGTCGCGCTCCAGAAGGCTGCCTCGACGCCTTCCAAGGCGAACTGAACGGCAGTTTGAACGAGTAAATGCTGCAGCCGTGTGCCGCGCCTGCGGCGCTTAGCGTGAGCGGTAGATAATCTAGACTCAGCCGTGCGCTATCATTGAACGGTTGCGTACTCTTGGCGACTCGCCGCGAATGAACATTTCAATATTTCCACGCAAAAACCTTCTTCAGGTTCTCGGGTGTTTTTTTCTTTCTGGCGCGGCGGGTCTGATCTATCAGGTGGCGTGGGTTAAATCGCTGGGGCTAATCTTTGGGCATACGGTCTATGCCATCGCCATTGTGCTGGCGGTTTTTATGGCGGGGCTCACCGCCGGCAGCGCGTGGTTCGGGCGCCGGGCCGAACATCATTCCAATCCCATTGTTCTATATTCTCGAATCGAGTTTCTCGTGGCTGCCACCGGCGCATTTTCGCTGGTGGGTCTGGCGGCCGTGCGGTGGCTCTACGTTCTGACCTATCCGAGCGCCACCGAACTGCAATGGCTGGTGCTCGCGATGCGATTTCTTGGCTCAACTGTGGTCCTATTTGTGCCGACATTTCTGATGGGCGGCACGCTCCCCATTTTGGTGCGAGCTGTCACGCGCACTTCCGCAGACTTGGGCGTTCGTGTCAGCGAACTCTATTGGGTAAACACGCTCGGCGCGGTGGCTGGCACGCTGCTGTCCGGCTTCATCCTACTTCCCGCCGTGGGCCTGCGCGCAACCGTTGCTTGCGCAGCGCTGCTGAACCTCGTCGCAGGTTTAATCGCTCGCAAGATTGCCAAGCAAAATCACGCACCGAGTGCAACATCGCGCCTAACATCGGGCCCGACAAAATCCGCGCGGGAAATTTCATCTCCGGACCCGACCGACCGCACACTGCGCTCGCCTAACTTCCTGCTCTTCCTTTTTGCCGCGGTAGGCGCCACCGCTTTCGCCTACGAAATTGCCTGGACACGCCTTCTCTCCATAACTATCAGCAGCTCTACCTACGCGTTCACGCTGATGCTGGCGACATTTCTCGCAGGTGCGGTAATCGGCAGCGCATTCTTTCAACGCTACTTTGTAAGTCACCGTGCAAATCACCCCGCAAATCGCCGCCGAAACATCTCGATTTCTACTTTTTCTAGCACGCAAACTTGGACAGGCATCGCCGCGCTAATCTCGCTAATTCTGTTCCACTGGATTCCGTCCTTAATCCCGCCATTGCTACGCGCAACGCACAACACTTTCTCGGGGCTGCTCCTCGCGCAATTGCTCACCACTGCCCTGACGGTACTTCCGGTGGCCATTATTTTCGGCTTCAATTTCCCGACGGTCATCGTACTTCTCAGCGGAACCTCTAGTGACAACTCTACTGACTCCACCGTTTCCGACGATTCAAGAACCGTAGGCCAAGGCTACGCGTCCAAAACGGTAGGCCAAGCCTACGCGGCTAACACTGCGGGCGCGATCGTCGGTTCCCTTCTCACCGGTTTCTGTCTGGTCCCATGGTTGGGCGCCTTCCGAACAGTTGCAGCCGCAGCGGGAATAAATCTATTACTGGCAGTGGTGCTCGAATTCGTAGCGCCAAAAAGGCGCCTCTTCCGCACGGCGCTGAACGCAGCCTTCATCGCGGTGGCCTTCCTAATCGCCACTTCTTCCTTTTTCAACAATCCTTCGCTGCTCTCGCTGTCGGCCGTGCTTTACGGCAATTCTTTCCAAGGTCTTCTGAATCTCAACGAAGTGGCCGCCACCAACGAATTGGTCTTTGCCGCGGACGGCGCCAACGACTCCGTCTCCGTTTTCCGCTCCGATAATTACGTGGCGCTGCGCATCAATGGCAAAGTTGACGCCTCCACCGGCGACGCACGCACGCAACTGCTCCTCGGGCACCTCGGCGCCGCCTTTGATCCCGCGCCTCGCCGCGTGCTGATCATCGGTTTCGGCAGCGGCATGACCGCTTCCGCGGTATCGCGCTACCCCGGCGTCGAACGCATCGACTGTATCGAGATCGAGCCCGCCGTCCTGCGCGCTGCCCCGTACCTCGGAAGCCTGAACCGCTACGTGCTAAGCGATCCCCGCGTCCACATCATTTTCGATGATGCGCGAAACTTCCTCTTAACCTCCCGCGACAAATACGACTTGATCATTTCTGAACCGTCCAACCCCTGGATCGCAGGAATCGCGACACTTTTCACCAGCGAATTTTATTCCGCCGTGCGGCAGCAACTAAATCCTGGCGGCAACTTTGTGCAATGGGTGCAGTCCTACGCGCTGGCTCCCGAAGATCTCCGCATGATCATTGGGACGCTGGCCTCACATTTCCCCGAGGTCACGATGTGGCGTGGCGAGGGACCGGACCTGCTGCTCCTCGCTCGGACCGACACCGCACCCCTTCAATTCACGGGGCTTCGCGCTTTATGGCACGATCAGGCGCTGCGCGATGACTTCGCCTCCATCGACGTGCATCAACCCGGCGGTCTAATCGCGTATTTTCTCCTCGACGACGCCGCGCTACGCAAACTTGCCGAAGGCAGCTCCATCAACACCGACGACCGGACACTGCTCGAATACCACGCACCGAAAACGGTCCTCCAACCCGACCTCTCGAATACCAATCGTGAGCTCATTGGAAAATTTCGCACGAGCCCGTTGCCCACGAATCTGGCGCCGGCGGAAATTCTTGGCGCGCTCGAGGGGGGAGCAGCGAGCGCGTTAGATCTGGGCGACCTGGCGAACGCGCAAAAACTTCTCGGGTTGATGGAATCGCAACTTCCTTCCCAAACCCCATCCGCAACTCGCGATCTATTGGAGGGCCGCTTAGCGTATCTGCAGAACAGGTTTGGCGACGCCGAAGACTATCTCCGATCCGCCATCGAGCAAGCTCCCGACCAGCCCGAAGCCATGCACTGGCTGGCCGTGGTCGAGCATCACCAAGGCAACGATGCCGAGGCACGCGCGCTGGTCGATGAAATCCTGGAAAAACATCCACGCTATCTCCCCGCCCTTACCGACGAAATGCAATTCGCCGCCGATCGCCAGGACTATCGCATCGCCGTGATCGCGCAGCTAAATCGCATGAAGGTGATTCCCGGACCGCCAGCGCCCGAATACTGTCGCCTCGGAGCCATCTGGATGAAGCTTGGGAGTCCGGGAGAAGCCGAGCCCGTCTTGCAACAAGGAATAATGATCGATCCCTACAGCTACTCCTGCAATCTTGAACTAGGCGAGCTGTACCGGGAAGCCGGCCGCTACGCGGAAGCGCGACGACACTTGGAGTTAGTGGTCCGCCTGTATCCCAATTACGACGCCACCACTTTTCGCACCCTGGCAGGCGTACAAATCATTATGGGAGATCGCCGCGCCGCCCAAGCTACGCTTCGCAAAGGCCAGCGCCTTTTCCCGAGCGATCCCGACTTGCAAAAACAGATCCCGAATTAACCTAGGAGACGCAGTCAGATAGTATTTATTGAGAATTTTTAAAGGATTGAGAATTTCAACGATTGAAAGACTGGAGATTCAGTCGCTCAAGCAAATCCACGGGTGACCTCTAAGGTTCATACCAGAACTTCACCGTCGCCATCACATGTCCGGCAACCGGCTGCCCGTTCCGCGTTGCCGCCTTATACTCATATTTCCGCAGCGCTTCAATCGCCGCGCCACGCAGCACCGCAGGCCCAGAGACGACGGTCGCCGACGCCACTTTTCCCGAGGCATCAATCAACGCATCGCATTTCACGTCGCCGGTCACAAAGCCTCGCAATGCTTCCGCAGGCGGCACGGCATTCACGGACTTGACCAGGCTTGGCGGCTGGTAGGCCTCTTCCGCAGCGACCGGCGCGGAAACCGCATTGACATCCGCCGCGCCCACATCCGTGCTGCTGCGATCCGGCCTCGACTCCGTTGTCCTATCGTTCGCTTCGTGTGTAGCGACTTCGCGTAACGTAACTTCGCGTGTAGCAACGTCACGCATGGATACGTTCGCTGGAATCGCATCGTGACCGTTACTGGTCGCTGACGCATCGGAACTTGCCGTATCGGCCGTTGCCGTTTTTGTCGGCCCGGCTGTGCCAGCCGGCGCCGGAGACGATGCACTAACGGACTTCGATCGCGCCGGCGCACCGGCCGTACCACGAGACGCGGCGAGCGTAGCGGAGGCGGAAACCGTCAGCCTCCGTTTTCCAAACCACTCGGACAGAAGTCCTTTTTGCGAGGCTACACCACTTAAGAATGCTAGCGCGATGATTGCTGCGATCAAGCGCCACGGCATTACCACTCTATGCCCAGGCAACGATTCGATCGTCGTTTCTGATGTCGATTCTTCGCCGCCAGAAAACTCTACCCGAGCCTCTGTTTTGCGCGCCGCAGGCGCCGCCGGTGCCGCCCCCAACAATGTGGTGATCACGCTGGACATATCGGCGGTCGCCACGCCGGGTGGCACTGCCATCTCGACCGGCTGTGGCGTGGGACTAGCTTCAAGCAATGAACCCATTTGCGCCCGGAGCGCTGCAATCTCCTCCCGGAGAAAAGCTACTTCTTCCTCATCGGGCGTTGGCGCGTGCGATTCCTGATCTGGCTTTTCGCTGGCCAAGAACTCCCTCGCCTCCACTTCCGCAGGGGAATCCGTGGCTGAGCCTGCCGAGGCCCCGGAACGAGCCAATTCGAGAGCGTTACCCCAAAAATCCGGAGCCGGTTCCGTGAACTCCAGCTCTACGTAGGTACTCGCGGAACCAAAGGTGCGCTGCCGCAGCACGCGCGTCACAATCTCTTTTTGGGATTCAAGATGTTTCAGAAATAGCAGCTGGCCGTCCGCGACCGCTGCCGTTAGCCGCACCACCACGCCATCTTCAAAAACCAACGTCGTCAGCGTTTCTTCGCTGAATAGCTCGCGCGTGCCCGCCTCGCCGGTTGCGTGGGTCCCACTGACTTCCACGCCCACTTCGAGCGCTGCCGGCTGGCTGCTCAAGGCCCGATCCGCTTTCGCAAACCACTGCACCATCGCTTCCCCCGTTGGAGCAGCGCCGCCCGACTCCAGCCAGATTGCGCGCTTCCACAATGTTGGCGGGTCGGACTCGCCCTGCACAATAGTCCTGTGGTACTGGTGTAACTGACCCGTCGGGCAAGTCCTTACTTTGGGCGGGCAAGTGATGGACCGCAGATGTTTACTCTGGCGTAAGTTGCGTCGGGGAAAGCGGCGTCAAGCCGCCGCACTCCAAAAGAGCTTCCAACTCAATGCAAAAAAGGCCAGTGAGCAAATGCCAGATTGACAATTCCTCCCACGGGTGTATTTATCCCACGCGATTGCCGACTGCACGTCCCCAGTGGCGATTGCTATCAGGTCGTCTTGAACATTCGGCAGTTACGGAATCGGGTGAGAGTCAGGATTGCCCCTCGGCGCTTCGTGGTCCGCCCAGGACCTGTGCGGCGCAGGGCTTGACCGCATCTTCTGTTCCAGAATCTGCTGGAATGTGTTGTCGCGTTTCTTTCGTCCAATTCAAAAAACGTGGAGCCAGGGTGATTCTTGTCTGCTCGATGCCCCCAGTCTGTCGGCGGGGTTTTCCTGGACCGGACGAAGAACTCGCGCACTGTAATTTCGGTGTCGGGGTGGGGTTTATACCAGTATTTGACCAAAAGGAGACGTCATGCTCGCGCACGATGAAGCACCCAGTAAGTCGTCGATTGTCACCATACCAAAAGGAGCAACGAACATGCCTCTGAGTAGTCGCTTGTCACAGATTCTTGTTCGCGTTTCCCTGGGCCTCGCAGTGCTTGCACTGCTGCTCGCACCGGCATTTGCGGCCACTCCAAAACAGGGGACCGTTATGGGCCCCGAAGACGAGACCAAGACCATCACTGTGACGGTCTGGCTAAATATGCACAACAAAGCTGCGCTGGATTCCCGGGTCGAGGAGATGTACGACAGCACTTCGCCGAACTTTCATCACTTTCTTACCATGAAGGAGTTCAAGGAACAATTCGCCCCGACGGCCGAGGACGCGGCGACGGTGAGCAAATTCCTCAAGGCCAACAACATGACCGTGACCTCCACGGACAAGAACAACCACTTTGTCGTCGCTCAAGTAAAAGTGGGCGATGCGCAAAAGGCGTTCAACGTTCAGATCAACCGCGTCATGGTCAACGGAGTTATGCACCGCGTCAACGCCTCGGAAGCTACCGTGACGGGAGAGGCAGCTCCGCTCGTGGCCACCGTGCAAGGCCTCAGCGATCTGGAATATCGCGCACAATTAACCATGGCCAGCAATCCTGAAACGCATATTCCCTACAAGGGCGTCCCGGTTACCTCTGTCGGTCCCGACGGCCTATTTTTCAGTCCGGAATGTCTCCGACCACCTCAAACCATTACTTTTAAGACCAACGGCGGCTTCCCCACGGCCACCTATTTCGGCAATCGCTACGGCGCCGACATCACCAACACTGCCGACGGCACTCTGGCACCCTGCGGCTATGATGCCGCAGAATTACAGCAAGCCTACGGCTTGAACAAGCTCTACAACCGCAACCTCGACGGTACCGGTCAGACCATCATGATCGTCGATGCTTTTGGGTCCAACACCATCGTGGACGACGCGAATCTGTTCTCCTCGCTGAACGGTCTACCTGCACTCACCACGACGGGGACGTCGCCGAATTTCCAAATCTTCACTCCCAATGGCTCCGCCACCTGCACGGCCACCAACGGCTGCATCGCCGGCAATTGGCAGTTGGAAACTACACTCGATGTGGAATGGGCGCACGCTATCGCTCCGGGCGCCAATATCGTCCTTGTGCTCACGGCCGACAACTCGCTCACCAACCTTGATATTGGCAACTTGTTTGCCATCGAGAATGGCTTTGGCAATGTACTTTCCAACAGCTTTGGCATTTCGGAAATCGCGCTCGTCGATTTCTTGCCCTCCGAACTCGTGGTCGAAAACGGCATTTCTGAGATCGCCGCGGCCTTGGGTATTTCCCACGACATTGGCTCCGGAGACTCGGGAGACAACTTGGCCCTGGATAACGCGGCCTACGGCATTAACTCGGTTTCCGTGAATGCCAACCCGGATTCTCCCTACGCCACCGGCGTAGGCGGCACCAGCACGTTCTTGGACAAGAAAAACAACATCAACCTGCAAACCGGTTGGGGCTTGAACATTGCGCTCGTCGCCGACCCCACGCCGAATCCTCCAGTCATTCCTCCACTCTTTTTTGGTTTCCAAGGGGGCTCGGGAGGCGGTACCAGCGTGGTCTACGCTAAACCCAAATTCCAAAAGAGTTTGCGCGGCAAATTCCGTCAGGTGCCGGACATCTCCATGAATGCCGATCCCGACACCGGCGTCGAAATCATCATCACGCCAGACAGCGTCCCGGGCGACCCAGTTTACGTCTACGTGGCTGGCGGCACCAGCCTCGCTTGTCCCATGTTCTCGGCCTTTTGGGCTATCGCCAACCAGGCTAACGCCGCGGTCGGAGGCGGCCCGCTCGGGCAGGCCGCGCCCATTCTCTATCAGCTTTCCCCCAACGCCATCACCGACGTAAACGTCAATCCGTTGTCTACCCTTGCCAACGTGACGGGACTGATCCTCAATCCGCCTAGCCGGCCAACCTTTGAAAGCTCCCAATTCTTGGCGCAACCGCTGGAGAACACACCGCCGTTTGGATTTATCAGCGCGCTATTCCAAGGCTCATCCACTGCTTGGGGCGTCTTTACCTTCGGCACAGACTCATCCCTTACGACGGGGCCCGGCTGGGACAACGTCACCGGCCTGGGTACCCCTAATGGCCTGAACTTCGTTGAAGAAGTCGTGAAAGTGGCGCAACGCGCTTCGCACTAAATCAGCGCAACACCAAAGAAAATGGGTCGCCACACGGCGACCCATTTTCTTTTTGCGGTTCAACTTCGCAGCGAATCAGTACGTCGTCACTTCCCGCGAGGCGTTGGGATTCTCACTCAAGGACCAGCGGAAGAATCTGCAGTCGCATCTCTCGCAGCGAAACGGCCGCACGAACAGGACCGCCAGCATTATTTTCTCTAAGATTCCCTTGCGTCTCGATTGGTGGATTCGTTCACTGTGGCATAGGGGACACTGCTTCATAACCATGCTCCCGGGCCGGGCGGCTCGGTTATCCAATTTCATCGCAATCGTATCGACTACTACCTTTCTCTGTCTGTTCCAATTTGCACACCAGATTTTCGCGCTCTCACGGCCTTGGCCGCTTTCAACTCGTGGACCTTCCACTTGGCTTCGGCATCCCGAACCGACCGCGCTTTGCGCGGTTCGGTCATTTCCGCCCGCAGCAGCGCCGGCGTCTCTCGTTCTTGGCGCATCCTGCCTTTTGCCTTCGCCATTCCGCTATGTTGCCGTACTTTAAAAAATATTAAAGTTCAATACAGCACACCTCCCACGTGATAGACTGTCACGAATTATGCCAGCGAAAAGGCCAGCCAAAGCGGCCGCCCAGCTCACCAGGCGCGTAAGCATGCCCGTGGTTGCCAAAACCACTACACAGTTCGCTAAATCACAAATCATATTCAGCCAGGGCGACCCCGCGGAGACCGTCTCGTTAATCCAATCCGGCACCGTCAAAATCACCGTAATTAACAAGCAGGGCAAGGAGGCTATCGTTGCGCTCCTCGAAGCTGGCGACTTCGTCGGCGAGGGCTGCATCAGCAACGGCTCACCTCTACGCATGGCCACCGCCTCGGCCATGGAGCCGGTCACGCTTCTTGTCATTCAAAAAAAAGAAATGCTGCGCGCCCTGCATACGGATAAAGAGTTTGCCGACCGGTTCATTGCTTACATGCTCAAGCGCAACCTGCGCGTCGAAGCTGACCTCGTCGACCAACTCTTCAATTCCACGGAAAAACGCCTGGCCCGCTATCTTCTGCTTTTGGCGCAATATGGCAGAGAAGGCAAGCCCGACACTGTAATCTCCACCATCTCCCAGGAAACCCTCGCCGAGATGGTGGGCACCACTCGCAGCCGCATCAACTTCTTTATGACTAAATTCCGCAAACTCGGTTTCATCCACTACAACGGGGGCTTGCAGATCCATAGCTCCCTATTAAACGTCGTCCTTCACGACGACTAGCGACCGGCCCACAGCCATTAAGCCTATTCACGAAGGCCAGCGGCCTCTGACCTGCGCACCAACTTTCTTCCCTTAGTGTGCTAAAGCGAACAGACAGCCTACAGTGTCCATAGTATTGATTGCTCGGAGGCTCTTATGCTATTCGAAGAAACTTGCAACGAACCCAGAGCATCCGTCGCAAAGAATGCTCCCGACGATCTGGCCCCCATTCCCGGTGACGGCACTGAACCTGAGCTAAATTCCCTCTCCAGTGCGGCACTTCCCCTCCCAGCGGAAGCCGCAAAGCTCGCCGCACTTCCGATTCTCAACAACAATGTCGCGCTGGAAGATCTGTTCGTTACCCAAAGCTGGCACAGGCCGTACGCCATGGCGCTGCTGAATTCCGACTCGGCTAACCTTCCAGAGCTAATTGCCACCGCGGAACGCGCCATTCTCGATCGTTATCTGGAGTTGGAGCTCGACCCGGTCCCCACGGATGAATTGGTCGATTTGGGCCACGCGGTAGAAGCCTTGTCGCAACTCAAAAAAGCCATCGGTCGCGCGCAATAGCCAGCGCTACATTCCACGCCCTGCCGCACATCGACTAAGTTCGATTTAGCGTGCCGGTCCGTGCCTTTCCTTCGCCCGCCGCCTGCCTCCACCACGCTACGTCCAGTGCCCTGCCTCGTTGCTCCCCCGCTTCGGGGCTCGTCGCTCTCCCGTTTTTTGCTCTTCACTCGGGTTTCTGCTATCGTCGCCGACGTAGGGGGAAGAGCTAGAAAATGTCCGTGAACAAAGTAATTCTGGTCGGCCGTCTGGGCCGCGATCCGGAAACGCGCTTCACCGGCGGTGGCCAGGCCGTCGCCAATTTCTCGGTAGCCACCGACGAATCGTACAAAGACAAAAACGGCGAACGCCAAAAACGCACCGAATGGCACAAAATCGTCGTGTGGGGCAAGCAAGCGGAAATCGCCCAGCAATATCTGAAAAAGGGCTCTCTGATATTCATCGAAGGCCGCATCCAATCCCGCGAATGGCAGGATAAGGAAGGCCAGAAACGCACCAGCTTTGAAATTGTCGCCAGCAACTTCCGCATGCTCGGGGGGCGCGGTGACGGAGCCTCCGGCGGTGGCGCATCCCGCGGCGGCGGTGGCGGTCACGAAGACGTTGAAGGCGGTGGCGGAGACGACTTCGGTGGCGGCGGTCATCCCAGTGGCGGCGGCAGCGGCCCCGAAATTTCCGACGAGGATATTCCCTTTTAGTAGCGATCTTTCGCTCAAGCCCGACTATGCCAACGATCAATCGACAACTCTTGTTGCAAGCTCGCCCGTCCGGACTCTGCGCTCCCGGTGATCTGCAACTCTCGGAATCGCCGGTGCCCGATCTGCAACCCGGTCAAGCCCTGGCGCGCGTAAAATTTCTCTCCATCGACCCCACCATGCGCGTCTGGATGGCCGACCGCGACAACTATCTCCCCAAGATTCCGCTCGGTAATGTGATGCGCGGCTTTGGCCTTGCCGAAATCTCCGAATCGCGCAATTCCGATTTCAAGAAGGGTGACAAGGTCATCGGCTTGGTCGGTTTGCAGGAATACGTCGTCATTAACGAAAAAGAATCGCGCAATTTTCAGAAGATCCCGCCCCTTCCGTTCATCTCGGACAGCGCCTTCCTCGGCGTTCTCGGCGTCACCGGGCTAACCGCCTACTTCGGCATGACCGATATCGCTAAACCCGAAAAGGGCGAGACTCTCGTCGTCTCCGCCGCGGCCGGCGCCACGGGCAGCATCGCCGGGCAGATCGGCAAAATTCACGGTTGCCGCGTGGTTGGCATCGCCGGCACCGACGACAAATGTAAGTGGCTCACCGAAGAATTGGGCTTCGATGCTGCCGTTAATTACAAGCACGCGGACTGGAAGGAAAAGCTGGCCGCCGCCACGCCCCAAGGCATCGACATCGATTTTGAAAATGTCGGCGGCGACATCATGCACGCCGTTCTTGACCGCATGAATTTGCACGGACGCGTGGTGCTCTGTGGCCTGATCTCCGGTTACACCAGCGAAAACCCTGCGCTCGAAAATTTTGCCACCATCATTATCAAACGCCTGCGCGTGCAGGGATTTCTCATCATCGACTACACCGCCCGATTCATGGACGCCGCGACGCAACTCGGCAAATGGAAAATGTTCGGCAAGATTAAGGATCGCGAAACCATCTTGGAAGGCCTGGAAAAAGTTCCCGAGGCCATCAACATGCTCTTCAGCGGTGCCAATACCGGCAAATTAATTGTCAAGATCGGGTGATTTGCGACGGACCGGGCAAGAAAGAAGAGGCCGTCGTAGAAAACTGACGTAGATGTCGGCGACAGGAACCTAAGAAATTGCGCAGGTTTCAGTGCGGTGGTGGTGGGTGACTCTTGCGATCGGCGTCAAGTTTTTGCAGAAAGGCCTCGAACTTTGGCAACTGTTCTGGAGTTAACACGGCGCGAATGCGATCCCGCCCTTTTTGCCGCACCACCTCAATCTGCGCATCCGCCTGTTTGTGCACCGCCTGGAATTGTCCTGACGTATCGCTGAAGATGGCATCGATCTGAGTTTGCTGCTCGCTCGTCAGATTAAGTATGGCAGTCAGCTGCGCGAGTTTTTGGTGGCGCTTCGCGTCGTCGCTCAGTTGCGGAGGCGAGGCCGCCGAAACGTGGCCGAAAAGATAGCCGCTCACCCCGCCCAGCGCGGCGCCCAGAACAAAAACCGCGACGATCCACAGCGCAGCCTTGCGCGAGGCGGAGGCCGCCACCGGAGTTTGAGAGTTTTCCGTCATTGCGGATGCGGTCATTGATTTTTCTCGCTGGCGGTCATTTTTCCTTCTCATTGCGGCTGAGCAGAACATCATCGTCGTGACTTGCGGGCAGCGAAGGCGGATCGAATAGGTGTTCGGAGGCGAACGCGGTAGCCGTCTGCGCGGGAGGCGTCGTTACCGGCCGTTCGTACAACCAGGCGCAGGTGAAGACCAACAGCGCGGCTGCCGCCCAGGAGAGACGTGCGGCAAACCGAGGCACGGCCAGCCAGATGGCCGAACCGCGAGACAGCTCCGCTTCCTGCGCGGCAATGGTGGCCATCACCCGGGGCGCAAACCAGGGATCCGCTAGGGGCACGTCGCCGGCTTCACGCAGTAAATTCCGCACGGCGACCATATCCGCAGCAGCGTCGTGGCAGTCCGAGCAGCTTTCCGCATGCGCGCGGTGTTCAGCGGGGGCCGCAGCCAGGAGCGTTTCGTAGGTTTCCATGGCGCCTTGCGAACTCGGCGATTCCTCCAGCCATTCCTGGAATCGATCGCAGTTACTCACTTTATTCCCAAGCAGGCCGCTCATCGCCAGCCTCCTTTTGCCCGATGTTTACCGGGCCACCTGTAAAAATTAGAGAACACTTATTTATTTTTCATCTTTCTGGCGCGCGCCGACAATAATTTTTCGCCGCGCCCGGAACAGCCGTACCTTAACGGTATTGGCGTTAATGTCCATGGTCTCGCCAATTTCCTCGATGGACAGCCCTTCTACTTCTTTCAAGATCAACATCAAGCGGTCTCGCTCATCAAGCCCAGCGAGCAACTGATTCACGCGTTCACGGGCTGTGAGGCGCTCCAAAACGTCCGGTTCGGTGCTCCGCGCGCCCTCCGCAGCGGCGATTTGCTGGCTTTGTTCTTCGCTCAGGTCCGCTTCATAGAGCAGCGGGCGCACCTTCTTCTTCCTAAGCAGGTCCCAGCACTCGTTCACGGTAATCTTGTACAGCCAGGTGCTAAAGGCCGCCCGCTGATCGAACCGCTTGAGCGAAAAATAGGCCTTAACGAAAACCTGCTGCGAGATGTCCTCGATATCCTCGCGCTTACGCAAAATTCTTGCGGCCACGGCGAAAACGCGCTGCTGGTGCCTGCGAATGAGCTCCTCGAATGCCTCCTTATCCTCGTGTTGCGCTCGACTGACCAGCTCGCGGTCATCCACGGCGCCGGTAGCCGCCCCGGGGCGGGCGGACTCGGCTGCTGGCCGGGCTGGGGGCTGTTGGAGCGCTACTTTTGGGACGTGTGCCATCGGTGTTTGGTTACGGTGCACCCGCGGAATGGTTCCGCGGCTGTGCTCGGCGGCTAGGCCATTTGTTTCATACGATACTCGCTCAGTTTATACTTGCTCATATCTTATCTACATGGAATAATCCATTCATGATTATTGGTGATCGTCTTCGCGCAATGCGCGAAGAAAAGAAACTCTCCCAGGGCGACATCGAGAAGCGTACTGGCTTGCTTCGCTGTTACATCTCTCGCGTCGAGAATGGCCACACCGTACCGGCCATCGAAACGCTAGAGAAGCTGGCACGTGCCCTCGAAAGCCCACTCTATCAACTATTCTACGACGGCGAAGAGCCACCACAACTGCCGAACCTGCCCAAGCGCAAGTCGTCTGACGACATCGCGTGGGGCAGCGCCGGTAAAGACGCGCGATTTCTCAACAAGCTTCGCCGCTTGCTGAGCAAGTCGAACGAAGAGGACCGCAAACTCATACTGTACATGGCGCAGAAAATGGCCAACCGCTAGACGATTAGAATTACGTAGCGTAGTTGCTGTTTTTAGCGCAATCATAAACGGGCCGCGCAACTCCCCTAGCCGCGCGGCCTTGTTGTTTCTGGACGAACAAGACGGCCGAGGATTCCCTGCCGCAGTCTCTCATTCCATCTCCCGACGTTACTCCCACTCGATCGTACTTGGTGGCTTTGAGCTGATATCGTAAACCACGCGGGTGACGCCGCGAACTTCGTTCATGATTCGGGTGGAAATGCGTTCCAGGACGTCTCCTGGCAGGCGGACCCAGTCGGCGGTCATGGCATCGTCGCTTTCCACAACGCGAACGGCCACCGTTAGGCCATAGGTCCGGCCGTCGCCCATGACGCCCACGCTGCGCACCGGAAGTAGGACGGCAAAAGCCTGCCAAACTTTTTCGTAGAGGCCGGCACGGCGGATTTCCTGGGTGACCACGGCGTCGGCGTCTTGCAGTGTCACGAGATGTTCACGGGTGATCTCGCCTAGCAGTCGGACGGCCAAGCCCGGACCGGGAAACGGGTGTTTTTGCAGGATCTCGCTGGGTAATCCTAGATCTTTGCCAATGCGGCGAACTTCATCTTTGAACAGGTCACGCAGGGGTTCGATCAACGCAAAGGGCATGTTTTCCGGCAGGCCTCCCACATTGTGGTGGGTCTTGATGGTGGCGGAGGGTCCCTTTACGGAGACCGATTCGATAACGTCCGGGTACAGCGTGCCTTGGACGAGGTAGCCGATTTCGCCGTGCGCTTCGCCCTGTTGTAGTTTCTTAGCTTCTTCGGCGAAAACGGCGATGAATTCCCCGCCAATGATTTTGCGTTTCTTTTCTGGATCGCTGACACCTTTTAGCTTTTCGAGAAAACGGTCGGAGGCGTCAACGCCGATCACTTTCAGGTGCAACCGGTCTCGCAGCATTTCAAGCGTCTCGGCGAACTCATTTTTGCGCAGCATGCCGGTGTTTACGAAGATGTTGGTGAGCTTGTCGCCCATGGCGCGATGAACGAGAACGGCGGCGACCGTTGAATCGACGCCTCCGCTCAGGGCGCAGATGGCCCATTTGTGGCCGACTTTCTCTTTGATCGCTTGCGTGGTTTCTTCGATGAAGGCTGCGCCGCTCCATTTGGGTTCGGCTCCGCAAACGCGGAAGAGAAAATTGCGCAGGATTTGCGTGCCGCTTTCGGTGTGATTCACTTCCGGGTGAAATTGTACGGCGTAGATTTTTTTGCCGGGATGCTCGAGGGCGGCGATGGCATTGTCGGTTTTGGCTGTGGCGCAAAAGCCTTCGGGGAGGCTGTTGACGTTATCGCCGTGGCTATTCCATATCCGAAGCGTCTGCGGAACGCCCACGAAGAGTTCCGATTCACCGTGCGCGCTGCCGCAACTGCGATCCAGGCTAGCGCGGCCGTATTCCTGGCGACCGGCGTTTTCCACTTTTCCGCCTAAGGTGTGGGTGATCCACTGCATGCCGTAGCAGATGCCCAGGACGGGCACGCCTGCGGATAAGACATTCGGGTCACACTTGGGAGCTTGGGGGTCGTAGACGGAGCTGGGGCCGCCGCTTAGAACGATGCCCGCAGGTTCAGATTCCTTGATTTTCTCCAGGGTCGAGTTGCAAGGCAGTACGGCGGAGAAAACTTGCTGCTCGCGGATCCGGCGGGCAATGAGTTGGGTATACTGCCCGCCGAAATCCAGGACTACGATTCCACCGCCGCGTTCACGTTGTTTGGTCTGGTGCGGTCGTGGCTTCATGGTTCGTGTGCTGGACTTTGTAGCCCCTTGTTACTGAGCCTTTCCAAGGCTCTCCGGGAGTCGTTCGCGGGCGACAGAAGCAGCTCCCAGGTACAGACAGGTTCTTTCGCTCACGCGAGCACCAGGTTCACCAGCTTGTCCGGAACGAAGATCATCTTTCTGAATTCGCTTGGCGGCCAGATGCGCGGCCATCGCCGCCTCGACGTTCGCCAAGTCCACGACTTCGTCCTGGCTGGCGCCGCCGCTGACGGTTACTTTGCCGCGGACACGGCCGTTTATTTGGACTACCACTTCTACTTCGTTTTCTCGAGCCAAGTCTTCGCTGAATTGCGGCCAAGCTTCTACTGACAAGCCTTTTTTGTGACCTAACATTTCCCACAGTTCCTCAGCCAGATGCGGGGTCATGGGAGCCAGCATCAGCGTTAACATTTCGAGCGCTTCCTTTCTGATTCGGGACGGATATTTTGTTCCAGAGGTTCGTGCGCGTAGATTTCGTTGGTTAGTTCCATGATTTACGCGATGGCGGAATTGAAATGCCACCGGGTTTCGAAGTCTTGGGTCACGCGGCGTAAGGTTTGGTGGGTTTTGCGGAGTAGGGATTTTTCGCGTTCGGTCAAGTCAGCCAAATTCCAGAAATGAGTCCCTGCGTAGCTTCCATCTTGCCAAGCGGGGACGCAGCATGCTGCGCCACTACAAAGTGTCGCTCGCGCATAGTCGGGCGCGTGTTTGGCGATCAGGCGGAAGACGCGATTCAGGAAGCGCCAGGAGCCTTCGATGCTTTCTTCGCTCCACTCGAGGTCTTTTTCGGGGGGCGCGGCGAAGAGTGTATACAGGCGCCCGGTGTCGGCGCCAAATCTTTCGGCCATTTCTTCTGCACCGACTACGTTGCCTTTGGATTTGACATGGCTACGCCGCCCTTTTGCACCATGCCTTGGGTGAAGAGGCGGCCGAAGGTTCAGTGTGGTCGATCAGTCCCAGGTCGCGCATTACCTTGCACCAGAAACGCGAATACAGCAGGTGCAGAATGGCGTGCGTTATGCCGCCGATGTACTGATCGATGGGAAACCAATATTTGACTTTGGCGCTGTCGAACGGCGCTTGCGAATTGTGGGGATCGCAATAGCGGTAAAAATACCAAGACTGAATCGACGAACGTGTCCATGGTGTCGGTTTCGCGTTTAGCGGGGCCGCCACATTTTGGACACGTGCGTATTCACGAATTCTGGCGTGGCGGCCAGCGGGGACTCGCCTTCGCCGGTCAGTTTGGGATTGGGCGGCAGAATTACCGGCAGGTCTTTGTCTGGGACCGCCACCATGCCGTCTTTTTCGCAGTAGATTACCGGGATCGGAGTGCCCCAGTAGCGTTGGCGGGAGATGCCCCAGTCTCGTAGGCGAAAAATGGTTTCGCTTTTTGCCGAAGCCGCCGGCTTGGGCGTCGGCGGCCATTTTGTCGATGGCGGCCGCGGTTTCGAGGCCGGAGTACGGGCCGGAATTTACGCTGACGCCGTATTCGGTGAACGCTTCTGTCGCGCTGGCGGAGGAACTTCTCTCTCCGCGTGTTCGGCTTTGGCAATTTCTTTTTCGGCGTGCGGCGAAACCTCTTTAATTACTACCACCGGCTTGGGCAGTTTGTATTTTGTGGCAAATTCGAAATCGCGCTCATCGTGCGCGGGTACGGCCATGATTGCGCCAGTGCCGTATTCCATCAGGACGAAATTGCCAACCCAGATGGGAATTTGCGAATTGTTGAACGGATTTATCGCGTGGCGACCCGTGAAGAAGCCTTCTTTTTCCGCGGTGGCCAAGTCTTCCGCTTTCACGGACATTTTGCGAATTTCCGCGAGCTTCGCTTCCGCCTCGGCGCGAACTGGCGAATCCTTTAGCAGCTTGGCTACCAGCGGATGCGTGGGTGCAAGGATTATGGCGCTGGCGCCATAAATTGTGTCGATGCGTGTGGTGAAAACTTCGATCGACTCCCCGCCCGGGATATCGCTTACGACAAAATTTACGCGCGCGCCCTGGGATTTGCCGATCCAGTTGCGCTGCATAGTGATGACGCGCTCGGGCCAGGTGCCTTCGAGCAATTTCAAATCGTCGAGGAGTTGCTCCGAGTACGCGGTGATTTTCAGAAACCACTGTTCAATTTCGCGGACTTCTACCCGCGTGTCTTCATGGCGCCAGCAGAAGCCATTGATGACCTGCTCGTTTGCCAGCACCGTGCAACATTTGGGGCACCAGTTGACTCGGCTTTTTTTGCGATACGCCAGCCCGCTTTTCGAGCATGCGCAAGAAGAACCACTGGTTCCAGCGGTAGTATTCCGGATCGCAGGTGGAAATTTCGCGACGCCAGTCGAAGCTAAAGCCGAAACGGCGGAGGGTGCGCTGGAATTCGGCGATGTTTCTGTTGGTCCACTCGCGTGGGTGAGTCTTATTTTTTATCGCGGCGTTTTCGGCGGGTAGGCCGAAGGCGTCCCAGCCCATAGGATGCAGCACGTTGAAACCCGCGCATGCGTTTTACACGGGCGACGACGTCGCCGATGGTGTAGTTGCGCATGTGGCCCATGTGCATGGTCCCACTGGGATACGGGAGCATTTCAAGGACGTAATATTTTGGTTTTGTTGGGTCGGCTTCGGTTTCAAATACGCGCGCAGCTTCCCAGCGCTTTTGCCACTTGGCTTCGATTTCTCGCGGGTTGTAGGTGGGCTGGGGAGTCTGGTCGGCCACGCCTAAGTTTATCCTTTTTTGCGAGACTTTGTTTTGGACGCCGTTTTCACAGCCGATTTCTTGGCTGTCACGTTGCCGGCGTTCGAGACTGCCACCGGCGCAGTCAATATGGCGGCAGGCTTTTTAAATGGCGCTTTGATCACGGCCTTCGGCTCGGGCTTGCGGTCTTCGTCGCGGGCTTCCAGCGCGTTGGCGATTTTCTTTCTGGCGCTGGCTTGCTGTTTGCGCTGCGCGTCCATTTTTACTTTTAGCTTCGCCGTCAGCATGGAGAAGCCTTTTTCGGCTTCCGGCGCGGAGTCCGCAAGTCCGGCGAGTTCCCAAAGCGCGGCGAGGTTGCGGCGGTCGTCGCCGGGATCATCGATGGGAGTTTCGAGGATGAAGGCGCGGCCCGGCGAGACCTTCTGGCGGCGCGGAGCTTAGGCGCGGGTGTTTCAGGATGCGCTCGAACGCGTCTGCGCCGATTTTGCCGTGGCCGATATGCTCGTGGCGATCCACGCGGCCGCCCAGCGGGATCTTGGAATCGTTGATATGGATGACTGGGACGTTGTCGAGGCCGATGGTGCTTTCGATTTGTCCCAACGTGGCGGCCAGGCCGCTTTCGGATTTAATGTCGTAGCCGGCGGCGAAGAGGTGCGCGGTGTCCAGACAGGCGGCTACTGGCGAATCTTTCAGGCCTTGGAGAATTTCGGCGATTTCTTCCAGGCGCGAGCCGACTGCGGTGCCCATGCCCGCGGTGTTTTCGATCAGGATACGCAGATTGCCCAGCGGATTGCGGCGGCTGGCTTGTTTGACCGATTCGATTACGTTGGAAATGGATTGCGCCATGGAGCATTCACCGCACGCGCCGGGATGCACCACGAGGAAATCCGCGCCAAGGGCCACGCCGCGGACGAGCTCGTCATGGAAGGCCTGAATGCTGCGAACGCGCAGCATTTGCTGGGCGCTGGCCAAATTGATCAGATAGTTTGCGTGGATGACCAGCGGGCCCAGGCCGTATTCGGCGCGCTTGGCGCGGAAGGCGGCGGCGTCTACTTCGGCGATGCGGGTTACGCCGCCCTGCCACATGCGCGGGCTGGCGGAGAAGATTTGCAAGGCGTTGGCGCCGAGCTTTCTTGCTGATTCCAGGGCGTTTAGGTAGCTTCCGGCGATGGACGTGTGGATACCAAGGCGCAGGCTCCCGTCCATCCAAGAGGGGGCTTGAGGCTCTGGCTCGGGCTCCGGCCGGTATTCGTCTTCGGGATCGAACTCTGCGAGAGCTGCTATGGGTTGTATGGGTGTGGCTGCCAAGAAATTTGTCCTTGTCTTAAACTACTGATTGTACCACAGGCGGGAATTCGAGATTGATTCGAGAGCACGGGAAAGAAGCGCAGTGAATCGGGTAAGATGACGGCCGCTATGTTCAGCAAATCGTTTGAAGAAATGGGAATTCCGACGGGATACGGGTTCAAGCAACTGTTGTTCAGTCCCCTAGCGAACACCATGGTACTGCACGCATCATCGGCGACGAACGACTGGCGGCCAGAGCGCATATATTTTCGCCACACCAGATGGGTCGAGTATCGCCAAGTTGGCAATCCTGGGGAATTGGATTCACAAGAATCTCCTTTCATACATTCGGTGAAACCACTGCTCGCGTTCACAACGATGCAGCACAGCTTTTCAATAGATGCCGATGGTCGCGAACTGCGCGACGCAAATTGGCATTCTCTTCAGATCGTAGATTTGGAGAGTGGCTTGGCAGTCCGCTCGATCGAACCGGAATCGTTGCAGGCACCAACTGGCTTCACACGCTTCTGGATTTGCGAATTCGTGGCGTTCGGCGAGCAGGGTCTATTCGTAAAGGCTGCCTTGTCGAAGAGCGAGAGCTTGATCGAGTATTTCGTCGCCGAACTCTCCACCGAGAACCTGCTGAAGCCAATCGCTTTGCTTCCAGCGACCTTTTTTTGACACCTTGGAGGAGCTGTACTCGTTACACTAGATGCGAGGATTCCCAGAACATACTCGATCCAGGCGTAAAGGGATTTGACTAGGAGAACTTGATGCTGGTGGTGATGGGTGCGGCGGCTACGGAAGAGCAGGTGCGCGAGGTTTGCAAACGTATTGAGGCGCTAGGGCTAAAGGCGCATCCGATTCCGGGGGCCGCGCGGACGGCGATTGGCATTACCGGGAATAAGGGCATGCTGGATTTGGGCGTGCTGGAGTCGCTGCCGGGTGTGATCGAATGCATCCCGGTCAGCAAGCCGTACAAGCTGGTAAGTCGCGACGCCAAGGCCGAAGACACCGTGGTGACGATTGCCACGCCGGCCGGCGACGTCCTCGTGGGCGGCGGGCATGTGGCCATGGTGGCAGGGCCTTGCGCGGTAGAGACCGAAGAGCAGTGTTTTGCAATTGCCGAGCGCGTAGCGCCCACGGGCGTGAAACTGTTTCGCGGCGGAGCTTACAAGCCGCGGACATCACCGTACAGCTTTCAGGGACATGGCGAAGATGGTTTGAAAATTTTGGCCAACGTGCGAAAGAAATTTGGCTTCGGAATTGTCACCGAAGCGGTGGACAACGAGTCGCTGGATTTGGTCGAAGAGTATGCCGACGTCATTCAGATTGGCGCGCGGAATATGCAGAACTTTTCTTTGTTGAAACGGGCTGGCAGGGCGAAAAAACCTATTCTCCTGAAGCGTGGGATGTCGGCGACACTCGACGAATTTTTAATGGCCGCGGAGTATGTTTTGTCGGAAGGAAATTATCGCGTGATGCTGTGCGAGCGCGGCGTGCGCACGTTCTCCGACTTTTCGCGCAACACGCTGGATCTAGCGGTGGTGCCCGCGGTGCAGCGGCGCAGCCACCTGCCGATTATGGTCGATCCAAGTCATGGCACCGGCAAGCGCAGCAAGGTGTTGCCGCTCTCGCGCGCGGCGGTGGCTGTGGGCGCGGATGGTTTGTTGGTGGAAGTGCATCACGAACCGGACAAGGCCTGGTCCGACGGCGTGCAATCGATTCTGCCGGAGGAATTCGCGGAGCTGATGATCGAAGTGCGGCAGATTGCCGGCGTTCTGCATCGCGTTGTGAATTAGAATCCCCTGCGAATGAAAGCCTTCCGTAACTTTCGCGTGATTTTTCTGGTGGTGGTGCTGCTTGCGGCGGGTATTGGGGAATTGCTGCGCGAGCATCGACCGTCGTTTCTGCGCCCAGGATTGAAGCTGTATGCCTATGTGACCACGGCCGGCGGTTCGCTCACGGTGGTCGACCTGGTAAGACTTGGCGCCGTCGGACGAATCGATGTGGGGCCGCATCCCTCTGGCTTGCGGGCCCACCCGACGCGTGCGGAGATTTGGGGCGCCAGCGCCGACCGCGGATATTTGTGGGTGGTGAACACGCGTGCGAATCAGGTTAGCGCGCGCATTCTGGTGGGGCCGGGACCATATTCCGTGGATTTTTCACCGGATGGCCGCCGAGCATACACCACGTCGTCAGGAAGCGACGCACTCCTAGCCATCGATTGCGAATCGCGCGCCGTTCTCGGTCGCGCGCAAACCGGCGCATATCCCACGCTCGTAAAAGTAACGCCAGATGGCAAAACATTGCTGGTGGTGAATCACGGCGGAGGGTCGCTCGGAATTCACGACGCCGCCACGCTGCAAGAAAAGGCGCGCGTTCCGGTGGTGGCGCAGCCCGAGGATGTCGTGGTGTTGCCAGACGGTTCGGTGGCGTTCGTACTAAGCCGCTCCGAGGGCCGCGTATCTGTGGTGGATATGCGACGCGGCCTGCTGCTTACAAACCTGCAATTGGCCGGTAAGCCTTCACAAATGGTTCTGAAGCCGGATGGCGGCGAGTTATACGTGATTTCGCCGGAAGCCCATGGCTTGCAAGTGATCAATACTTGGACGCATGAAGTGGGAGATTACGTTTTGCTCGGGTCGGCGCCAATGTATGGTGCGTTGCTGCCCGACGCCAGCGAGCTCTTCGTTTCCGACAACGCCGCGGACCGCGTCGCGCCGGTCGATATCATCAACCGTAAGGTTTTTCGTCCGATCCTGACGGGGCGGTCGCCCGGGGCCCTGGCATTTGATTCAAACGAGCGACCCAGTCTGCTCCTGGTCGTGAACCAGGCTTCTGGCGATCTGGCGGTGATTCGCATCAGTACGGATAATCCTGGATTGCTTACCATGATCCCTGTCGGCGATGCTCCAAAAGAAGTTGTCGTAAAACTTTTTCAGTAGCGCAAGTTTACGCCCGTAGCGGACCGCAGCATTCCCAGCTACAATCGTCGATTCTCAGGAGCGCTCTTTGTCGTCCTCTGCCGCGCCCACTCCCGAACGAGCCGCGACACGCGCGGCCTTCGTTTTCATTCTCATTACTGTGGCGTTTGACATGTTGGCGTTTGGAATTATTGCGCCGGTACTGCCCAACTTGATTTTGCAAATGGAGGGCGGGAGCATGGCGCGGGCGTCCGCGGTGACCGGCTATTTCGGTTTCGCGTGGGCCACGATGCAGTTTATTTTTTCGCCGATTTTAGGGGCGTGGTCGGACCGCTTTGGCAGGCGGCCAGTGATTCTGATTTCGTGCTTCGGGCTGGGACTGGATTACGTATTCATGGCGCTGGCGCCGTCGCTGCGCTGGCTGTTTGTCGGGCGGATTATTTCGGGGATTACCACGTCGAATATTTCGTCGGCGTTTGCGTACGTCACGGACGTGACCACGCCGGAAAAACGCGCCAAGCAATTCGGCATGGTGGGAGCTGTATTCGGGCTAGGTTTTGTGGTCGGACCGGCGGTTGGAGGATTTCTCGGGGAAATAAGCTTGCGCGCGCCGTTCTGGGCGGCGGCGATTTTGAGCCTAGCAAATGCGCTGTACGGCTTTTTCATACTGCCTGAATCGTTGCCGAAAGAGCGGCGCGCCAAATCGGCTTGGCATATGGCTAATCCGCTGGGATCGCTGACGCTACTGCGCTCCCATCCGGAGCTTGCGGGATTGTCGGCGGCAATGACGCTATTTTATTTGGCGCACAACGCGCTGCCTTCCGTTTTTGTGTTGTACGCCGAGTATCGCTACGGGTGGAACGAGCGCGCCGTGGGCTTGTCGCTGACGCTCGTCGGCGTGTTTGCCGCCGTGGTTTCCGGTGGCCTGGTCGGTCCTTACGTGAAGCGTCTTGGAGAACGATTCAGTTTGTTGTCCGGCTTGGTGTACGGCATTCTCGGATTCCTGGGGTTCGCGCTGGCTTGGCGCGGTTCGGTTTTGCTGGCAAGTATTCCATTCATCGCACTGTGGGGCGTGGCAAGTCCGGCCATGCAATCGCTGATGTCGCGCCGCGTGGATCCCAGTTCACAGGGCAAGCTGCAAGGCGCCATCAATTCCTTGCGCGCTCTCACCGGCATGATCGGCCCGCTGCTTTTCACGCAAGTTTTCGCGCTGGCGATTGCAAAGGACGCATCCCTGCATCTTCCAGGGGCGCCGTATTTTGTCGCAGCCTGCTTGCTTGCCGTCAGCATGGCCATCGCCTACGTAGTGACTCGCCACTCGGCACCGGAACCGCCCGGAATCGCAGTACCCGCCACGCCGCCATCGCCTCCGCCTGACACAAGCGACTTCGTGGCCACGTGAAAACGTGAAAGCAGCGCAACAAATAAAAAAAGAGCCGCCGAAAGTGGGCAGCTCTTTTTTCTCATGTAACGTTTGTGTGATTTTATGTGGCGACGCGATTAGCTGCGGAACTTCAGCAGCGCGAAACCCAGAAAACCCGCACCGAGAAGAACCAGCGTTCCGGGCTCCGGCGCCGTGGTAATGCTTCCGGCGTAGTCGAGTCCGAAAGAGCTGCCTGCTTCCTGGTAAACCGTGAAGTCGATGGTATTCGCACCGTTCGCATTCAAGTACGGAAGCAACTGCGCGGTGTTGAACGTGCCTTCGGTGGAAGTTAAGCAGCCGATTTGAATCGACGAACATGTGGGATAGCTGCCGCCAAGATTTGCCGAGTACAGCGACGTACCGTTGAGCACGACGGAAGTGGTGTCATCAGCAAGGACGTCGAGAAAAGCGCTGGTGATGGGTCCATTGAGTGTGAAGGTTTGTTCGAAGGTAACCGCCGTGCCATTCGGCACAGTATAAAAATCGGAGTTGCTGGTGTCGCCGGTGGTGGTGAACGATATCCAGCTGGAACCTGCCAACGGCGCAGCCCATGCCGCGTTACCGATAATATTTTGCGTTGCTCCGGCGTTGGTAATCCCCAAAGCCACGGAATTATTCGTGGTGTTTATTGCAGAACTGTCCAACGATGTAACCGTGTCGGCCTTCGCAGTGATAAACGCCCCGCTGATAGCCAACAGCCATGCTAGTTTCCTGATCATTTTGAGATTGTCCTTGTGGTCGGCTTAGTCGTTGTGGTGGTCCACCGAGCAGCAATTGGGACGTAAATTGTCTGCCGCGACTTCGTCCAACTTCAGACAAGGAAGTGCATCCGCAGGGCCAACCCTAGCAACTGAAACTAAAAGATTTAAGCCTACCTCGGCACCTCTCGTCGACGGCCGTGGCGTGCTATGGGAATGCTTGTCTACTGGAAAGGAAATCCCAGGGCTCGAAGTCCTAGTACTCCTTATCCAGTACCCTGCCATCGGAAAATCCAGAGTGCCTTTTTTTGGCGCTCGCGAATCGCTTCAATTCTTCGTGCTTAAATGTGATATTGTCAGACTTGCGACATTGAATTGCCTGAATTCCCCGACGGCCGCTTTGCGACCCTCCCGCGTCTGACTTCAGTCGATTCTTAGCCGCCTGCTTCAATGATGCGAGAGCCGCTCTGCCGCGTTCTCTCGCCAGCGGCGCATCAAAATACTGGGAGAAGCAACGTGAAAAGTCTTTTTGTTGGGAACATGAATTTCCAGACGACGGAAAGCGATCTTCGGGCTTTGTTCGAGCCCTTTGGCCAAGTGACGCGCGTGCACATGGCCATGGACCGCGAAACGGGACGAGCTCGTGGCTTCGCGTTCGTGGAAATGCCGAATGACGAAGAAGCGGCGCAAGCGATCACGGGTCTGGATGGCAAAGAAGCCGGCGGGCGCAATTTGAAAGTGAATGAAGCACGGCCCAAGGGAGAAGGCGGACCTCCACGCGGAGCGCGTCCCGGCGGCGGTGGATTTGCCGGACCGCGCGGCGGCGGTGGCGGCCGTCCTGGCGGCGGTGGTGGCAGGGATGGCGGCGGTGGCCGCGACGGCGGACGTGGCGGCAAAGGCGGTGGCGGGCGGGATCGCTTCTCGAACGAAGACTATCGCGAATCCGCGCGTCAGCCTCGAGAGCCGCGCTGGTAAATTTTTTTCGCGATGATTCGCTGATCTTTCCGAGCAGCGCTTCGCGAGCGACCAAACGGGACCACTGGGAATACGGCGATGGCAGTCGTCGTACGGCTCTGTAACCAGGACCCAATTACTTTCTTGCACTTGATGTTGCTGGACTGGCCGCTGGATTCGTGTGCGGCTTGACGGTGCCGATCTTGTGGCTCCGTATAACTTCTTACGAGGAGCAGCTTTGACAACTACCTTTCTGAAACGCCAAAAAGAAATGAAGCGCGTCGAGAAGAGCAAAATGAAGGAACAGCAGCGCGCGCAACGCAAACTGGACAAGGCCGCAAAGAAGGACTCCGGACAGTCCGGTCCCGAAATTGATATGAACCCGCCCGAACTGGACATTTTCAACGAGGTTCCAGACTTCCATTCGCCCCGCTGATCGCGGACGCAACTTTAGCCGCCATTTTTTTATTTACAATCAAATCGTCCGCTTCCCCGTCTTCGGCGGGGGCATGGCACAGCTGCGCGTAGTTCTGTTCTGCGTCTACGCCAACCCCGCAAAGGATTCGCCTAGATTTTTCTGCCACTGAATAGTTGCAGGATCAGAAAGACTACGGCCAGCAAGAGCAGCACGTGGATCAGCAGGCCGGCGATATGGAACACCAGAAAGCTGATAACCCACACAATCGCCAGCAAAACGGCAAGCCCTAAAAGTACTCCAACTCTCACAAGCACCTCGAAAAATAGTCTGAGCTCACGAACCCTCGTGTGTTTCGACTCCCAATATAACATCGCCGTGGCGATGGCGGCCCGGGCGACCTATTGCCGCTATCCGCTTAGCTCGGAGCGTCCTTTTTCGCAGATGCCGGCGGGAGTCTTCCGGCTCTTGCTCCCCGCCGCTCATGGGTATACGCTTTTCCGGGTCAGGAGGCTTTCAGAACATGGCGACAGCAACGACGGCATTTGAACCCTCGGTAAAAATCAGCGCTAACAAACTATTGATCAACGGAAAATGGGTGGACTCCACTTCTGGCAAAACTTTTGCCACCATCAACCCGTCGACCGGCGAAACCATCACGCAGGTGGCGGAAGCCGATGCGGCGGACGTCGATAAGGCAGTAGCTGCCGCGCGGGCGGCTTTTGAAAAAGGCGCGTGGCGCAAGATGTCTGCTTCGCAGCGCGGCGCGTTGATGTACAAACTGGCGGACTTGATTGAGAAGCACGCGGATCAACTGGCGGAACTCGAGTCGCTGGACAACGGCAAACCGTACTCAGGTGGCACGCGCGGCGGACCTTCCGCTGACCATCGCCTGTTATCGCTATTACGCCGGATGGGCGGACAAAATTCAGGGCAAGACCATCCCGGTGAACGGCAACTATTTCTGCTACACCAAGCACGAGCCGGTCGGCGTGGTGGCGCAGATCATTCCGTGGAATTTCCCACTCTTGATGCAGGCCTGGAAGCTCGGACCGGCGCTGGCCGCGGGCTGCACCGTGGTGATGAAACCGGCGGAGCAGACCCCCTTGACCGCGCTGCGCGTCGGCGAATTGGCGCTCGAGGCCGGCTTTCCGGAAGGCGTGTTGAATTTGCTGCCGGGGTACGGGCCGACCGCCGGAGCTGCGCTGGCACGCCATATGGACGTGGACAAAGTGGCGTTCACCGGTTCGACCGAAGTTGGCCATCTGATCATGAAGGCGGCGGCGGAAACCAACCTGAAGCGCGTCACGCTGGAACTGGGCGGAAAGAGTCCCAACATTATTTTCAACGACGCGGATATGGCGGAAGCCGTCGAAGGCTCGCACCAGCACTGTTCTTCAATCAAGGGCAGTGTTGCTGCGCGGGCTCGCGCACTGTTCGTCGAGGAAAAAGTCTACGACGAATTCGTCGACAAGAGCGTGGCGCGCGCGAAAAAGCGCACCGTGGGCAATCCCTTTGACAAAAATACCGAGCAAGGCCCGCAGGTGGACCAGGATCAGTTCGACAAAGTTATGGGCTACATTGAATCGGGCAAGCGCGACAAAGCCAAACTGGTGGCCGGCGGCAACCGCGTGGGCACTAAAGGCTACTTCATCGAACCTACCGTGTTTTCTGACGTGCAGGACAATATGACCATCGCGAAGGAAGAAATCTTCGGCCCGGTCATGTCCATCCTGAAGTTCAAGAGCATCGACGAAGTCGTCGACCGCGCCAACAAAAATATGTATGGCTTGGCCGCCGCGGTGTGGACCAAGGACATCACCAAAGCCCATGCCATTGCCGATGGCGTGCGCGCCGGAACCGTGTGGGTGAATTGCTATGACGTCTTCGACGCTGCCGCGCCATTCGGCGGATTCAAGCAATCCGGCATTGGGCGCGAGCTTGGCGAATACGGCCTGGCCAACTACACCGAGGTAAAAACCGTTACTATAAAGCTCTAGTCGTCACGCAGCGTAAACCCTTGCGGGACACCACGACCCACTGTCAGGGCGCACCGACTCTGTCGGCGCGCCCCGGTTCTACCAATCATCAACTGCGGTCTTCCCCGACATCGCATCAAGTACCCGCAGACCAAATCGCATCTGCGCGGCACGAGTCTCTGAGTCTCGTCACGCACATCAGGAGATTTTTCTATGAAAAACAAATCGCGGCGGCAGTTCCTGAAATCGGCGACAGTTTCCACTGCAGGCCTGTTCGCCGCCCGCACACTTCCCGCATGGTCGCAGGCCCGTGCTGCCACAAAGCCCACCGCTGCTCCTCTTTCCGTCTTCCGCTACTCAAATGTGCAACTGCTCGACGGACCTCTGCTCGTGCAGTTCGAGCAAAACCACGAGTTATTTCTTCATCTCGACGAAGACGGCTTACTGAAACCGTTTCGCCAACGCGAGGGAATGCCCGCTCCCGGCCCGGACCTGGGCGGTTGGTACGACAACGCGGATGATTTTAACGAGGCAAATAATTTTCATGGCTTCGTTCCCGGACATACCTTTGGTCAATACCTTTCCGCACTCGCTCGCGCTTACGCGGTGACCGGTTCAAAGGCAACGCAGGAAAAGGTCTACCGCCTGGTGCGTGGCTATGCAGCGACAGTCGAGCCCACTGGGAAGTTCTGGGTGGACTACCGATTGCCCGGCTACACCTTTGACAAAATCTGCTGCGGCCTGATCGATGCTCATGAGTTCGCAGCCGACCCGATCGCGCTCGAAGTGCTGAAGCGCAGCACTGACGCCGCGCTTCCCTATCTGCCTGAGAAGGCTTTAAGCCGCGCCGAACAAGAAGCCCGGCCCCACAAGTCGCCTGCGTATGCCTGGGACGAAACCTACACCTTGCCGGAAAACTTTTTCCTCGCGTATCAGCGCAGCGGCGACCCGCGTTATCGCGATCTGGCCGTACGCTTCGTCTACCACGAATACTTCGATGCACTCGCGGAGAATCACAATGCCCTTCCCGGCAAACACGCCTACAGCCACGTCAACACTCTAAGCTCCGCGATGCAGGCGTACTTGACGCTCGGGGATGAAAAATATCTCCGCGCCGCCTCCAACGGCCTGAGCATGGTGCAGGAACAGAGTTACGCCACGGGAGGCTGGGGGCCAGGTGAATCGTTTGTCGAGCCGGGCAAGGGCTTGCTGGCCGCAAGCTTGCGTACCAACCATTCCAGCTTTGAGACTCCCTGCGGCGCCTATGGCCAGTTCAAACTTACGCGGTACTTGCTGCGCGTCACGCGGGACTCTCGCTTCGGCGACAGCATGGAGCAGGTGCTGTACAACACCGTTGCGGGCGCCAAGCCGATTCTTCCTGACGGCACCAGCTTCTACTACTCCGACTACAACAACGAGGGCGCGAAAAAAGGCTATCACCACGACAAGTGGCCCTGTTGTTCCGGCACGTTCCCGCAGTTGGCCGCCGACTATGGCATCAGCTCTTACTATCCCGGCGACGGCGGTATTTACGTGAACCTCTTCCTGCCTTCGCGCGTCACTTGGCTGCAGGGTGGCACGCCATGCACTCTCACGCAACAAACCAGCTATCCCACGTCCAACACCACGCAACTTCACCTCGCGATGGCGCGCCCGGAAAATTTCACCATCTATCTCCGCGTCCCCGCCTGGACCGACGCAAAAACGCGGATCTCCGTCAACGGCAAACGCGTGGAAGGCGAAATTGTGCCGGGCAAATTCTTTGCACTGTCGCGCACCTGGAAAGATGGTGACCGCGTGGAGTATGAGCTGGCCATGCCCCTGCGCCTGCAAGCGGTAGATGCGCAGAACCCCAACACGGTAGCGCTCGTCCGCGGACCGCTTGCGCTCTTTGCCGTCGGCCAACTGCCCGCAAAATTCACATCCGCCCAGCTGCTGGCCGCCAAGATCGCCGCCCAATCTTCGGCGGATTGGCTGGTACCCAGTGACAGCGGCGACATAATATTTCGTCCGTTCGCCGCCATCGGTGATGAGCCGTATCGCCTCTATCAAACCGTTAAAGCATAGATGTTCGTCCTTCGGACGGACAGAACAAATTCTTCACGGGAAAGATTTTCGTCGAAGAGCAGTTTCATTCAGCCAACGCTCCTCGGCGTAAACTAAAGCCATGGCTGTTCAGCTACGCGCTTACGCGCCTGACGATTTCGACAAACTCTACGCGCTCGACCATCTCTGCTTCCCTCGCGGCATCGCGTATTCGAGGCGTATGCTCACATATTTTCTGCGTATGCCTCAGGGCCGTTGCATCGTCGCGGAGCACGACGGAGACATCGCGGCTTCATCGTCACGGAAGAAGACGCCCAGCGCGGGCACATCCTGACCCTGGACGTGGCGGACTCGCATCGCCGGCTGGGCATCGGCACGCAGCTGCTTATGCGTGGCGAGCAGGAGTGAGGCCCGCGGCATAACGGAAATCGTGCTCGAAACCAGCGTCGAAAACGCGCCGGGCGTTGCCTTCTGGCAGCGTCACGGCTATCGTACTGTAGCCATCTTGCCACGCTATTATCTGGGGCGCGTTGACGCCCGCGAGATGCGCAAAATCTTGCCGGGTGCGGCCATCGCGAAACGGCACAAAAGGAAATCTAACCCTCAATGCCTCTTTATCAGGCGATCATCCTCGCCCTTGTGCAAGCGGTGACCGAATTTTTGCCGGTGAGCAGCACGGCGCATCTCACGCTCTTCCCGTGGTTTTTGGGCTGGCAGGATCCAGGTCTGGCTTTTGACGTGGCGCTCCACGCCGGCACGCTGGTAGCGGTTCTTCTATATTTCTTCCAGGATTGGCTGACGTTGATTCTCTGTGGTGTGGGCATCAAATATCCCGCCAGCGCCAGCAGCGAAGCTGTAACGCAGCGCCGTCGCCTGTTCTGGTACATGGTTGTTGGCACGATCCCGGGCGGAGTTCTCGGCGCGCTGTTTGAGCACAAGATTGAAGAGAATTTCCGCACCCCCGTGGTCATCAGCCTCTCGATGATTTTGGTGGGCCTGATAATGTGGTATGCGGACGTGCAATCGCGGCGCACTCGCCCCCTAGAACAGTCGAATATCGGAGACGCCATAACCATCGGCAGTGCCCAGGCCTTGGCGTTGTGTCCCGGCGTGTCCCGCTCGGGCATTACAATTACTGCCGGGCTTTTCCGCGGGTTCACGCGCGAAGCAGCGACGCGCTTTTCGTTCCTGCTTTCCACACCGCTCATCGCCGGGGCCGTGCTCTCCCACCTGCCAAAACTGATAAAGCTGCACAAAGCGGGCGGCATGGACCTTTCCCTGTCCACGTTGCTTATAAGCATCCTGGTCTCCGGGATTGGCGGCTATATCGTGATTGCCTTCTTCCTCCGCTATCTGCAAACACACACGCTTAAACTATTTGTTGTCTACCGCGTGCTCTTTGGTATCATCATCCTCGTTTGGTGGTTCCTCCAGAGGGGCATGCAGTAGGCGCCAGCAGCCCCTTGGCACTCAGCCTTCCCCACATCGCTGAGGAGAAACTCTTGCGCTTTCTAACACCTACGGAAAATAAACGGCTCAACGAGCTGGTTGGCTTCCTGTGTCTATCGCTGGCCATCCTGATCGGCCTATCGCTCTTGTCGTACAACCCGCGCGACGCCGCCTTTAACGTCAGCGCCTCGCCCCTGGACGTTCAGCACTCGTCACGAAACTGGATTGGTCCGGTGGGCTCATATAGCGCCGACCTGTTGTTTCAAATCTTCGGCTTTGCCGCGTTTCTGCTTCCCGTGGCCTTGATCGTCGTCGGCTGGCGCTGGCTGCGCAGCCGCGTCATCGATTCACAAGTAGCCACCTTACTCGGCTATGGATTGCTCCTGCTATCGCTGCCTTCGCTACTCTCGCTCATGCCCTTCCCTGCGGTGCGCGGCGCCATTCCCGCGGGAGGCTTTCTCGGAACTCTAATCGCCGGGAGTTTGCGCACGGGATTTAACGTCGCTGGCGCGTATGTGGTGGCCTTCGCCGTTTTCCTCACTTCCGTATTCATGACCACCAGCTTTTCCTTCGCCGGAACTCACGCCTGGGCCAAGAGTCCGACGGGTCCACTGGGAGCGGTCGAAAAATTGGGCCTTTTGCAGAAGGCACAAGCGCGTTGGCACGCCTGGCAGGAAGGCCGCGAGCAACAACGCATGCGCCGACGCGTGGAAGAAAATCGCGTTGCTGGACGCAAGCCGGCTCCGCCGCAGTCCGTGAGCAAGGCCGGGGTGCAGAACGAAGTCCTGAACGAAGCCCCCAAATCGATACGCTTGGCGGACGAGAGCGACGTCTTCTCCAGCGAAGACGAAAACGATAGCGACGAAAAATCAGAGAAGCCGGCAACTGGCAAGACACCGATTTTCGTACTCAATCGCGACAATCCGAAAAATCCGCCAAGAAGCTAACCGAACCCAAGGTCGCCAAAATCCCTTCCAACTATCGCTTGCCTTCGGCGTCCCTGCTGCGCGAAGGCGAAGGCAGCCAAAAGCTGGATGAAGAAGAATTGAAAGCTGCGCGCTCGCGCCATCGAAGAAAAATGCCAGGAATTTGACATCGGCGGACGCGTCACGCAAATCAATCCCGGCCCCGTCGTGACCACTTATGAATTCAAGCCCGAAGCCGGCATCAAATACAGCCGCATCACCGGCCTTGCCGACGATCTGTGCCTGGCGCTGCAAGCCGAGTCCATCCTGATCGAGCGCATCCCGGGCAAATCCACGGTCGGCATCGAAGTCCCGAACGTCAATCGCGCAGACCATCGCGCTGCGCGAAATTATCGAATCGCCGGAATTCATCAATTCGCCTAGCAAACTCACCCTGGCCCTGGGCAAGGACCTGATCGGCCGCATCCGCGTTTCCGATCTTGCCCACATGCCGCACTTGCTCATCGCCGGCTCCACCGGCACCGGCAAGAGCGTCTTCCTCAACTCGCTGATCGTCTCGATGCTCTACAAAGCCACGCCCGACGAACTGAAAATGGTCATGGTCGATCCCAAGCGGCTGGAGCTCGGCCTCTACGAAGACATCCCGCACCTGCTCGCGCCGGTCGTCACCGATCCGAAAATCGCCTCCAACGTTTTGCGCAACGCCACGCGCGAAATGGAGAATCGCCTGAAACTGCTGGCGCAACGCGGCGTGCGCAACATCGATCAGTACAATCGCACGTTCCAGAAGGGGCAATCGCTTTCGCTGTTTGATAATGTCGAGGAAAGCGAACACAAGCCGCTTCCCTACATCGTCATCATCATCGACGAACTGGCCGACCTGATGATGGTCGACACCAACAACGTCGAGGAATCGATCACGCGCCTGGCGCAGATGGCCCGCGCCGTCGGCATCCACTTGATTCTGGCCACGCAGCGGCCGTCGGTGGACGTCATCACCGGCCTGATCAAAGCCAACTTCCCTGCCCGCATTTCCTTCCGCGTGGCCAGCAAAGTCGATTCGCGCACGATTCTCGACGCCAACGGCTCGGAATCCCTGCTCGGCAGCGGCGACATGCTCTATCTGCCCGCGGGCTCGTCGCGCCTGCACCGCATTCACGGCCCGCTCGTCAGCGAAGACGAAATCGTCCGCGTCTGCGATTTCTGGCGCTCGCAAGCCAAAGCCATCTACAACGAACAGCTGCTCGAAGCGCCCAAGGATGAAACGGCAATCCCGAAGCCGTCGCTGGCAGCGAAGCCGGATGGCGGCGAAGACGTCGACGACGATCTCTACCAGGACGCCGTGCGCGTGGTCTGCGAAGCCGGCCGCGCCTCCACTTCCACGCTGCAGCGCCGCCTGCGCATCGGCTACGGCCGCGCCGCGCGCCTGATCGACATCATGGAGAAAGACGGCATCGTCGGCCCGCCAGACGGCACCAAGCCGCGCGAAGTCCTCAAAGCACGCGCTTGGATGAAGGAATTCGACGACTCGCAACAATAATCGCCGCAACTAAAATTCGCAAAACCTGCGGCAATTATTGACACAACTTCCACGCGCCTCTACACTTTATGCACCACATTGCCGGGGTAGCTCAGTGGTAGAGCGCCGCCCTGAAAAGGCGGGCGTAGCCAGTTCGATTCTGGCCCCCGGCACCATTCACGCCCAAGCGAAACTCGCGCTACTGCTTCTCCCCGCCCTTCTTCGGAACATTAAACGATCGCTCCACGCCATCTTTCGGATCACTTGAAAATTCGTGATCCCGCCACAGCCAGCGCATCATGTCCGGCAAAATGGCGCCGCCCATTTTCTGCCCGTGTTTGTTAATGCCCCACGCATAATTCACGTCATACCCTTTCGCGGTCAGCGCCTGCATCATCCGCACGTTCTGATAAAACCAATCGCGCGCCTGGTTGTATTCGCCTCCAGGACTCTGCCCGCGGTTGTCGTTCCGCCCGTCGCACAGAAACACTCGAATGGGTTTCTTCTCGCTCTTCAGAATAATCTCGGGATATGCATTCCCTCCGCGCAAATCCACGAAGCTCCCCACGTTACTCAACACCTTGCGAAACTCGTTCGGCCGCTCCCACGCCACGGTAAACGCCGCAATCGCTCCCGAACTCGACCCGCCAATCCCGTGCCGTTCCGGATCGTGCGAAATGTTGTATTCCTTGTACAGGACCGGCATCAGCTCATCCACAATCACGCGCGCGTATTTGTCATCCAGCGTGTTGTATTCCGTCGGCCGATTCGTGGTGCGGTCGCCCCATTCGGTGGCGTTTGGCTCCGGCTGCTCGGGCCGCCGCCCAGGATTGATGAACACGCCAATCATCACCGGCATCTCGCGCCGAAAAATCAGATTGTCCATCACGTTCTGCGCGCGCATGTCCCCGTCGGGATTCATAAACGCCTGGCCGTCGTTATAAATCATCAAGCTGGCCGCAACGCTGGCGTCGTACTGCGCCGGAACGTACACCCAATACGTATGCTGCGTTCCCGGATAAGCATTGCTGGCCAGCGTGAAAGGTCCGCGAATCTCGCCCTTCGGCACGCCCACCTGCGGCAGCGAGTCCGGCCCCAAGCCATAAAACGCGTCAGGATTCACCGCATCGACGGGAGCCGTTTGTGCCGCCGCAGCCCCAGCATTCGCACCAAGCGCACCCTGCGCAAAGCTATCCAGCGGAGCCGCGAGCCCAAGAAAAAGAAATACGCCAAGCAGTATTTTCATAGCGGGCACAAGATACCACATCGCATCAACGCCAAAACACTTCGCAGGGCTGCGCAGTTTGACGCCACCCGCGCAATCTGGCAGAAAGGTAACACACCAACCGGAGGCTCCTGTGAAGACGTTCCTCGTCACAATGATTGTGGCTCTAGCCTCTGCATCCACCGGCCAAGCCACAACGATTTACACCAACGTTACCGCCTTTGACGCCGCCGTTGGACCAACCACCTTTGAAAACTTTACCGATACCACCCATTTTCCTATCTCTACCGGCGTTCTCAACTCCTTCACCAATCTTCCAGAAATTGGTATCACCCCGGGAACGATTCTCCCCGGCGTCACCTATTCGACCGCCATCGGCACCGGCCACTTCTTCAACATCGATTCGGGTCTCACCTTCACTGGCGGCTTTCTGGACACCGTCACCGGCAACGCTCCTCTCACCGTCACCTTCGTTTCCCCGGAGTCCGCCTTCGGCTACGTTACCAATGGATTTGGTGGAACGCTTCAAACTGTGGTGATCAATTTTTCCCACGGGCCTTCGCAAACCTTCACTTACACCGAAGGCGAAAATTTCAATCTAGGTTTTATCGGCTTCCAGAGCTCATCTGCGAACATTACCGGCTTCACCCTCGAAGGCGCCAACGCCTTCGATTCAAATCACGCGGAAACTTTCGCCATAGATAATTTCCAATTCGGCGCTGGCCCCGTTCCCACCCCTGAACCACCAACCCCGCTACTCCTAGGCGCCGGCCTACTCGGCTTAGCGCTGTTGCGTGCGGCAAGCAACGCCGCGCCCAGCCAACCTCCTGCTGAAACCCGAATTTGGCTTGCAACTCCCGCGCTGTGTGCCTTCGATGGAGTCGCCCCGTACAAAGTATTCGGTATCGCGCGATCTTGGCGCGGTAAAACTCTCTCGGGTTGCTGGATGGAAACCACAGATTCTCGGCGCGCGGTCGTTCCATTCGGACGTTGTGTGTAAACGGTTGATGAGCATGGAGTTGAGCGAGAGTTGCGGGAGATTGATTTTGGAAATGGGTGGACCCCCACCCCCCCGGGGGTGTCGTGCAACGTTTTGATTCCTTGAGGGATAGGTGTGTTTTTCGTGGATCGTTTTGATTTGATTGGAGATAAGAATGGGAGGCAAGGCGAGGTAAGGAAGTAAGGAAAGGACGGCCCTTCGCCCACGGGACTCAGGGTAAAGAAGGGGCGTTTTGCGCAAGGGGCTCAGAGTAGGGATGGAATGCGGATTTCACAGGACATGTTAGTATGGCAGCATTTACTTGTCAAGTACTATTTATGTGTAGTTATTCATTCGAACGCTCGCGGAAGGCTTATGTGCTGACGTATGTTGCGGGTACGAGCGGCGGGGAAAAATAGCGGTGAAGGTACCGCGAAGAGAAGAGCGGCCCACCCTTTCAGACTGCGAAAGGGTAGGCACCCTCGAAGGTGTCTCACTGCTTAAGGATGCGCCACCCGCAAGGACCTAGCCCGTTTTTCACTGCGGTCGAATCTCCAACTCGTCAAGGAATTTCTGCCTTAATTTGGCTTCGTCAGTGAGTTGCGGGCGCGTCCTAAGGTGTCGAACCGTGCTTTTCAAGTGTCCACCTGGGTGGGCGAGCGTCCAAGTCGTGAAGAATCGTCGTGAAGGCGAGTACTTGGCTGACATCTCGGCAACCTCCGATCCTCGTCACACAAGACAAGTCGTACGCAAACGCGTGAGCCCGCTCAGCGGGAGTTGCATCGCTTGGGAGCGTAATGGTGTGGACCCGAAAAAAAATATAGCGGCTACCTCCTGTCATGTGGCCGCCCGTCATGTTGAATTCGTTCTTCCCAAGAGATTGTTCGGTCGAAAAATCAAAGCCCTCCCTGAAATCTCCTTTTCTCTTCACCTCCGTCGCAACGGAGAATCTTAATTCGCAGAGTCGACCATTCTTAAAATAAATTTCCGCGCCAGCGCTCCAAGGAGCCAGCCCGACATAACGCAGGAAATAAAACCGTTCTCTCAACTCTTCATTTTCGTAGCCCACTTGTACAGAGAAACCAGCATCGGCTTTGTACTGGTCGGTGTACAAAGCCGGAAGAGTGTTAGCGTGGTACTGCGCTAGGATTAGTCGGGTTTCCTCCAGCGTGGTAGAGCCAACCTGCATAGAACGCACCGCCTCCACAAGGGATTGGGCTTGAAAACGTGCATGCAGATTGATGCCAAAGAGAATCGCCCATGCTAGGAACGCGCCAGCAATCGTCAAGACCATTAGCGCACCGACCCAGCGGACCCAGCAAATCCTACCTGTACCCATTGCTAGAATTAGACACCAGTGCTTTGCCCTAGTGCCGAGGCGAAAATGGAGCCTTGCTGTTGGCGTCACTGGACGACAAACCGGCCTCAGGTCCGAGTAGGTCGCGAAACCGCACAGGCCTTTTTCGGCCAGATCCACATGTCCGGTGAGCGCGCTAATCAGGAGTTGAGACCTCGCGCACTCCGCCCGGTCACCTCCGCGATACTCGCTTACAGCAAAAGCACGACCGGGCACCTTGCGAGTGCTACCGGTGTCATAATCACAAAAATGAAGCTGCTATCCGTAAACATTCTGTGGGCGGTTTTGCTCGCCTACGCGCCATGCGCCACGGCCCAACAAGCCATCAAGGGGCGCTACTATCCAGAAAAGCCCGAATACTTGGTCGGCGAGCCGATCATTGTTGATTTTGAAGTTGTGAACCACGGTCACAAAGTTGGTGAGATCGCGCGGTCGAGTTGCGACGAGTTAGGTCCAGGTCCGTTCGAGGTGGACGGCGCGACTCGCAAGAAGGAACCGGCGCCATTTGTTTGCGGCCCGAAGGTTGTCGCAGTCGATTGCCTGATGGGCGGCAGCGAAATCCCGGCCGGCGGGAAATATATCAAGCGCCTATTTCTGAATGGGCCGTTTGCGCTGGGTTCTCCGGGCACCTACCGCGTCCGGGCGACAAGCGAGCAGCCAATCGGACGTTCCGGGACCAAGGAAATCCTCGCTGACCTGCGGGTTGAATCGGAATTTGAAGTCAAGCTGCGCGCGCCTCAAGGAGGCGAGCTTAGGGTCGCGTACAAGCCATTCTTCGACGACTTGAAAAGCAAAGACGTCTTGATTCGGTATTTCGCGGCGGCCGCGATTACACAAAATCCGCCTGTTTTTGCCGAGGAGGCCATTTTCTCACTTGCCACGAACCGGATGACCGCGACTTTAAGCGCCGAGGGCCTGGGGCGACTGGGAACACCGAGTGCCCGGGAAAAACTGATCGAGATGGCGTCATCTGGTTCTGAACAAGTTCGGCAGCCCGCAATTCAGGCGCTTGGTGAACTCGGAAACTCCGAGGACTGTCAGGCGCTGCTGGATATCGGGAACCAGAACAAGAATTACACGCAGGGAGAAGCGTACATCTATGCCGGTCGAATCTGTCAGGAGCGGGCAATTCCTGCTTTGTTGCGCCTGCTTCCTAATGCGGATGCTCCTCTTTCTGGCTATCTTGCGGCCGCCCTTGCGAATACGGTGTCCCGTAATGCGATTTCGCCACTTGTCAGCTTGTTGACAAACCCCGACGAAGGAGTCCGTCGCAATGCTGCAGACGCCTTGGCAACGTTGACCCATCGGAAATCACAATACGGAATCGACACCGCTAAATCCTCGAACGATGCACGCCTTGAATGGACACACTGGTGGGAATCTAAGAGTAGTACGGCCAGCATATACGGGCCTAATGAGTGTGCCGACCCACAACCGCTGACGTAGTGCCTGACTAGTCGCGTTACCTGACAAGTGGATTTATTCGCTAGTTGGGACGAGTCTCGGTCCGCGCGACCATGGCTCACTCCATACCTCGACGTTCTGCCGGGCTCGGCTTGCGCCTTCCCTTGTCCTATCCCCAGGATCTCCCGCGGGCGTTTCCGGTCGATGACTTCGCGGGGCGAGCTGCCCGGGTTTTCAATCCACTTCCTAGAATCCCGCAACCGGACTTTCTGTTCGACGCGGACGTTGGCCACCGACACGCTGACGACGTTCACGGGGAGGTGTGCCGCACCTACGGTGCTCCCTTGTTGCTGACAGGGTTCCCAGCACTTACGTGCTGGGCTAAATTGTGGCGCGCCTACGGCGCTCAACGCGAGGGGCAGATAATCTAGGTCCACAAATGACGATCGAATTCTGCGAATTACCGTGCGCCTTTCCCTCGCCCCATCCCCAGGATCACCCGGAGGGGCTTCCGGTCGCTGACTTCGCGGGGCCAGCCGCCCGACTTTTCTTGCCACTTCGTAAAATCCAGCAAGCGGACTTCGTGATCGACGCGGACGTTGGCCACCGACACCCTGACGACGTTCACGGGGAGATGTGCCGCACCTACGGTGCTCCCTTTGTTGCTGACACGGTTCCCAGCACTTACGTGCTGGGCTAAATTGTGGCGCGCCTCCGGCGCTTTGGAGGGCGCAAAACCATCCCTCCCCGTAATGAAGAAAGAAGGATTGGGAACAGTGAAAAACGGCACCTTAGATGGATAACTCTGGGGTACTGCATGCAAAGAGTTGCGCTTCGAAGAGAAGAGCGGCCCACCCTTTCAGACTTCGAAAAAGTTGGGCACCCTCGACGGTCTTTCGCTGCTTAAGGATGCGCCACCCGCCGGCAAATCTATCGCATCACGCTAAATTAGTGGGCTATCTTACTTCCTCAAAGTCAGCAGGTTTCCACGACCCGTCGAACGCCGCTGCCTCCGGCCCGTAGATGCGAAAGTACGTGAACCAGCCTTTGCCGGGAATAGTTTGAATCCATTCGCTTTCATGGCCAGCGGGAGCCTTCGGCCCGAAATACAGATCGAGTGAACCTGGTCCGCCTTTTCCTTTCAGCTCAAATAATGATCGCAGCGCGGCCTTGCCTTGATCGGTGACAATCTCGCTGCGCGTGTCAGGATCGTAGATCGGTAAGCGACCAAAAAAGTTTCGCGGGGACGGGCTGCGGCACGGTCAACTTGTATGTTTTGCTGCCGTCGAGAAACGCGCCATTGCCGTCCCGCGTGCCGAGCCAGTAGAGCGAGCCCGCAGCTGCTGACCGCCGGAACATCGCGGGCGACTCGATTTGCGCCTGATAGAACCATTTTGTCCGCGCTTCCAAATCCTTGAATGTCGCCGTGTCGAAGGTGCCGTTCTCCGGGCGAAGCGTGGCCCATTCCCATTTTCTGTCGGGCCACGCAATGCGATCCGTTCTGCGGTCCGCGAAGGATTGCACTCGCATCTGATCATTCGCAGTCTGCGCTGCCTTCACCAAGATTCCCTGCATCCGTGCGTCGGGCGAGAAAGGTTTTCCTTTTTCGATTCCCAGCGACGCGAGCAGCCCGTACTCCATCCGGTACGCTTCGTATGCGGGCTCGCGATTAATCACGTCAGCGAGCTGTTTCCAGTAACCGATGGTTTTCTCGAACGGAACGGCAGTGAAATCAATGTGCTTGTCACCCACGTCGAACCACGTGACTTTTGAAGCGGCGGAGGGATTATTCAGCGGGTACATTTTGACAGTCTTTAGCATCGAAACTGCCGCATCGACGTCTCCCGCAGGTGGAATCGCACGCACCAGCAGCAACACACGGTTTGTGGTTGGCGTGCCCGCAAAATATCCGGTAGGCGCTTTGCCTTTATAACCAGGCGGCAAAATCACGTGCTTGCCGCCTTTGCCCGCATCGGGTCCGGGCAGCCCCATGTCCATCACGTAGCGTTGATTCAAGTCGTTCACAACGCACATCAGCGGACCGGGCGGCAGCTCGACTACCATCGGGCCGTCCGTCAGATCGATGTTCGCTCCCTCGTATGGCGTATCCGAGTTCGGAGTGAAGACCAGCTGTTTTGGGCTGCCTTTCATGATCACGAACTGATTGTTCGTGCTGAGTCCCGCCTCGGCGTTTCCTTTCCACGTCGATTCAATCGAAACCGTCGGATAGAAAAATTTGTACGCTTGAATCGCGGAGTTCAGGTCGGCGTCGTCGTATACCTTTTGCGCGGTGTCTCCGGTTGGATAGCCACCAACGAACGGCGTAGCTTCGTCGTTGATCTGCGCCGTCTGCGTTTGCTTGGATTGCCCGCACCCGCTCAACAGCAGGACAGCTAAAACTGCTCCCGCCAATGTGTGCCTCATGAACGCACCCCCGATTGGAACGAGTTCGTCACGCGCGAAGGGCTGGTGCTGGTACCTTTACCACAAGAAGGACGACGCTAGCCACCAAATGTCGCCAACCCAATGGCCGGTCAATGTGATTTCCAGTAACGCCCTGCCCGCACTCTATGGCTCGATGGCGTCGCGCATGGCCAGCATCCATAAAGCTAAGAAATCCCGAGTGCTTCATTAACTCATTTCGAGCAAAGCATCCGATTGCAGTACTTGGGGCGACAGCGTTTATGAGGACCTACGGAGCAGCGTCAACCTCACTGGCCGCGAATATCGAAGCGCTTGATCAATCCGTTTTCGATGCGAAAAATGTGACCGACGATTTTGTCCGCGAGAAGGTTGCCGTTGAGATCGCGGACGACCTGATGCACTTCGACAACGATTCCGCCCTCGGGCCCATTCGAGAATTCATCGGCTCGACGCGCGGATCGATCATCGCCCACTGGCGTGTCCAGTACTTACGCACCCCATCGACTCCGTGAACGTGGCCGCCTTCCATTCCGTTTGCCCACATGACGTCTTCGTGCATGGCCGCGAGCACGCTGGCCATGTCGCGAGCGTTGAACCGATCGTAAACCCGCTTAAGAAGTTTCTTTTATTTCATCCGAGATTAAAATCCCCGATCGATTTATCTTATCAACGGTGGATCCATCACCGATTTTCGCACGACTCGCTAGCTCGGCACCGGCGCTGTGGGGACTTGACTCGACGCAACCAACACACTACTTCAACGCACTTCTTCAGCGCATTCCCAATCGCCGCTTCCGCTAGCGGCGTCATCACCGCGTACCCTGCCACATTCGGATGGAGCCCATCCTCGCTCAAATCTTTCTTCAAAAATCCCTTCTCATCCACCATCGCGGAAAAATAGTCCAGATACACCTCACGATGTTCCTGGGCGTATTTCTTTATCCACACGTTCAACTCCAAAATCTTCGCCGGCGGCCTTCTGGTCGTCATATTCAGCGCCGCTCCTGCTGCGTTGTGCCCGTAATCGCTCACCGGCATCACGGACGCCAGCACCACGCGGATCCCATTCGCCTTCGCCAATTCCGCCATCGAACGCAGATTCCCCTCAATTTCTTCCAGCGTCATCGGCCCGGTATTTCCCGCGATGTCATTCGTGCCGGCCAGAATCACCACCACCCTCGGCTGCAGCGCAATCACGTCCGGACGGAACCGAATCAGCATCTGCGGCGTGGTCTGCCCGCTGATCCCGCGATCAACGTACGGCTTCCCTGGGAAGAATCCGCCAAATCGCGCCTCCGCCCACATGTCCGTAATCGAATCGCCCATAAACACCACGCGCTTTTCGCCCGCCGCCGGCGCCGCGAGCTTGCTGTTCGCCTCGCGATAACGCGCCAGATTCGGCCAGTCCTGCAGCGTGCGCAACGCGTCCGTCAGTCGCGCCGTCGCGATCGCCAGTTGCGCCTTGGTGTCCGCCAACTCCGCTGCGTCACCCGTTGCACCTTGACTCGTAGTAGTTTGGCTCGTTGCGTTCTTTGCCCAGGCCGCCCCACCGCTAAAAAACGCCGCGCAGAAAATCGCCGCCGCAACCGCGCGTACCGCAAAGCATTTCCTGTTCATCTCCATCTCCCTGTACACATTTCCATCGCCTGTACGAAGTGTCGTATCTACAACCTGTACTCTGGTACCGACGAGCTATGGACCGTCGCACATGCTACCGCGAGAATGGTTCTCGTACGCTGAAATTAAAGCTCGCTAACTATTCGCTCGCGAAGGAGTGCTCGACAACATCATGAACACCCAACTAAAGCTTGCCGCTGCCGTAGCCGGACTGGCATTCGCCGCTTCCGCCCAGGCGCAACAGTCGCCTCTGGCTTCCCTTGCCCCTCCCGTCGCTAGGGAATGGGTGCGCTGCCACGGCGTTACCAGCGTCCCGATGACCGTGGACGCGGAACAAACCTTGCCTATGCAAGTGGTTAGCACCCTGTCTTGCGGCGAAGAATTGGCTGTTCTGTCCGACGTTCAGGGCTACACCGTCAACGTACGCACCGCCGCTGGCAAATCCGGGTTCGTGGCGCGCATGTACCTCACCGCTGCGGCTCCCATGGAATCATTCCACAAGCCGCTGGCCTCTGCCGCGGTGGAAAACAACGTCGCGCGTTGGACCTCCGGCACGGTCGGCAGCGACCAGTTTCTTAGCAACGACTCGCTGGTCGAATCCCTCACCGTCAACGGCGTCACCGTGCAGGTGACGCTGCACGACACCGGCTGGAAACTGCGCGCTAACGTGGCCGTGGCCAACGCTGGTCACGGGCAAGTCTTCGTGAATCCATCGACGTTTACGCTCAGGAATTCTCTCCGTCGGTTAAGACGCTGGCATATCAGGATCCCAAAGAGATGGCCAAGTCGGTAGCCCACGGCGTGCTGTGGAGCAGCAACAGCGCCACCTCGCCGTCGTCTTCGCAGCACGCCGCGGTGATTGACGCCTCGTACAACACGCCGTTTGTCAGCACGCAGACGCCAAACTACATGGTGCAGGCGCAATCCGAACAGCTTTCCGCGGAACAGCATGACGTGGATCTCAACGCCGTTCACCAGATCCACAACACCGCGCTGCGCGAAGGCACTGTCGCCCCGGGCGGCGAGTCCTCCGGCGCTGTGTGGTTTGAACGCGACAAAAAGGCAACGCAGCTCGTACTGCGCGTTCCGGTCGGCCAGACCATTTTTGAATTTCCGCTTACCTTCGCCCATAACAACTAACCAAACCGCCCCGCGCGGTCAGCCCAAGCTGTCATTCACCAGGTTGTTACTCACCCCGTTCGGCCCGCCTACAGCCGAACGGGGTTTTTCTTGGTCCCCGCAATAACCAGAGCGCACTCGGACAGTAGCCTTACACATTGCAGCGGCGTTGCGCATTGCGGCAGCGTCGCGCCTTGCCGCGGTTTCCCCGGTCTACGGTTTAATCACTTATAACATTTGTGTTACCCTTCTTCGCCTTACCCTCTGCACGGCGAAACGCTTGCGAAACGGATTCACAAAAATCTTGACCGGCGGAATACGTAGGCTTAACATCCGGCTTTAGCGCTCCATCGGCATACCCAGATTGCTGTATGGATCGCACAGTACTTAACCGGCAACATATTCATCGGGATACTGGGGGTTACCATGGCGACTTTAAGGATGACCGACAAGGAAGTAAATGGCGTCGCGGTGTTGGCGCTCGACGGACGTATTGTTCTGGGCGAGGCGAGTCACTCTCTCCGCGAGAAACTGCAGGGCTTGCTCGCCGAAGGCAAAAGGAAAATTGTCCTGAATATGGCCGACATCAACTATATTGACAGCGCAGGCTTGGGCACCTTGATGGCTGCGCACGACAGCGCCAAAAGCCATGGCTCGTCGATTTTGCGGCTTTGCCAACTAGGCAAACACTTCAACGAAGTTATGGAAGTGACCAGGATAAAGACCGTCTTCGATGTTTACGATACCGAAGCGGAAGCGGTCAGCAGTTTCTGCTGAGACCTTCGCAAGCTAGACCCTCGCAGGATAACGTTCGCAGGATAAACGCGCAGGCTAGATCTCGTTTTTTTTGAAACGATCGATAAGGTGCGCGCACGCGCGGACCGTGACGGCCATCATGGTCAGCGTCGGGTTCTGGCACGCCGACGATACATAAGCTGGCGCCATCCATGACGAACAGGTTTGGCACGTCGTGCGCGCGATTGAACGCGCTCCAGCACGGACTTCTTCGGATCATTCCCCATGCGCGCCGTTCCCAGTTCGTGTACCGCCATGCCCGGCATTTCAACGCGGGATTGCACTTTGATGTCTTTCGCGCCGGCCGCTTCAATCATTTCCGCCGCCTGGGCCGCGGCGTCATCCATGAGCGCGGCTTCGTTGTCGCCGTGGGTCATAACAATGCGCAACGCAGGAATTCCCCAGGCGTCCTTGAGATTGGTGTCGATCTCGACGTAGTTGTCCCAGCGTGCCAGTGATTCTCCGAAAGCACCCAAGCTGATGGAGTAAGCGCCTTGTTTCACCGCTCCCTTGAACGCCGCTCCATAACCCTCGGCGGTGAAGTTGAAGTCAGCTTCGCTCCCGCCCTGGTAACCGTAGCCACGGATAAACTGGGAATGCTTCTTGCTCGAAGGAGTGTTCCGGAAACGAGGGACATAAATTCCGTTGGGACGCTGTGGTTCGTTCGCGTCGGGGAGAGTTTTCATGTCGGGCAAACGTCCCGAGGCGCCGCCACCAACGACGTGATCCATCAAATAATGACCGAGCGCAGCGCTCGAATTGGCCAGCCCGTTGGGATATTCGCGCGTCGAAGAATTCAGTAAGATGCGGGTGGATTCCATGGCCTGCGCGCAGAGAATTACCGCTTTGGCGCGGACTTCCTTTACTTGCCGCGTCAAGCGATCCACGTAGGTCACTCCGCTGGCTTTGTTCTGCGCATTATCCATGTTGACGTGGCTCACTACGGCGTTGGTGATTAGAGTACAGTTGCCGGAATTCTGCGCGTCCGCGACGGTGGTAAACGGGCTGCTGAAATAGGAAAACGTCCGGCACCCACGTTCACACGGTCCACAGTAATGGCAAGCCAAACGGCCATTATGATTTTGTGTCAGCACCGCCGCGCGTCCGATGGTGACGGTGCGATCAAACTTGGCTTTGACGCGTTCGCGCAGCAGAACCTCTCCGCAGCTCATCTTCATCGGCGGCAAAAACTGGCCGTCGGGCAGCATCTCGTTGCCCTCTGCGGCGCCGGTGATGCCTACGTAGCGCTCCACAATGTCGTAATACGGCGCAAGGTCGGCGTAGGAAATCGGCCAGTCATCGCCATAACCATCGGCACTGGCGGCTTTGAAATCGTTATCGCTCAGGCGGTAGCTTTGACGACCCCAGACCAGCGAACGTCCTCCCAGGATTCGCAAGCGCTGCCAGGTAAACGGTTTGCCCGGCGGCGTGCTGTACGGGTTTTCAAGATCATTCACGAACCATTCGTAGTTATATTCCATACACGCGTAGCACTGTTTTTGAACGGGCCGCGTACGTGCGATCTCCGGGGAGTGATCGCGATACTTGAGCTGGTACGCCGGAGTGTGTTCGGTGAACTCCGTGGGACTCACCGCGCGACCCGCTTCGAGCAACGCGACTTTCAGTCCAGCTTCGGCGAGTTGTTTCGCCGCCCACCCCCCGGTGGCACCGGAACCTACCACCACGACGTCGTAGGTCTGCCGAAGAGGATCTTGCTGCGCGAAATTCCAGTTCATTTATGATTCCCTTCGGGATGGCTACAGCCGGCATAAACACCGTGCGCAAAGGCACCGTCCCAACCAAGTTCGCGCATGCCGATCTGCGAGCTGTAATACGCAGTGCAGATGCTTTGTTTCAGCTTTTCAAAATGACCGTAACCTGGATCGGTCACGGCTTCGCCGGTCCATCCGCTTTCGTCGCGAGGGTAAGCCAGCGTGTGCAACAAATCGTCCTGATCGGCTTGCGACAAGTAACGAAACGCCATTTTGTAGTGACGGATGCTTTCGCCATCCAGGTACGCCAGATTGTTCAGAAACGTTTGTTGATTCTCACGCGTCTCCGCGGCCAGCACCAGGTCGATGTAGCGGTTTACCAAGGCTTCCTTCGCGCCGGGAGTGTCGGTTGCGGGAATAATCAGATCGCTGAGCACGATTAGAGTTTCATTCTGATGCTCATCCAGAAAAAGCGGCTTCCATCCCGGCCCCGCGAACTCCTGCGAAGCGTCAACACCTCGTTGCGCCGGCGTCAGCTCTGAAGCGGGCGTCACATCCTGGGCGGTGCTCTGCGCCAACGAAAACGGAGGCCGCAGCGCGGCGGCCGCCCCGGTAAGAACACCCGCGCGTAGCAAATCGCGTCGTTTCATAAAAGCTCAACTCCTCGCTTAAGCAGTTACGATGCAGCGGCGCACGAATGCGCTTCCCCTGAGTCGTGGCCTTCGGGAGTTTATCTCAAAACGGATGCGAAGTTAGACGGTCGGGCCGACATGTGCTTCAGCACATGTGCCTGGAGAAACATTTTACGGATTACCCAAGGAGTTGTTCATAGCGATTTGAACCGCGCATTTTGTTGCGTACGAAGAGACACAATTTTTACGCGCGGGTGACCACCGCGGTACAACCACAAACTTTTCGCGGAGTAGCCTCCAAACGGCGCGGCCAGCAAACGCCCAGCATTCTGGCGCCTGCGCTTCGACGTGGTTCAACCAAGGCGGTTCAGCCAATACGGTCCAGCCAAGGCGCTGTCCCAGTCGAATCCTCAAGACTAGCGATAGGAGAGCAAATGAGTATGTCCTTTAAAGCGGCAAAACTGTTTGCGGCGGCGGCCGGGTTGGCGATTTTGCCCGTTACCACGTTCGCCCAGCATTACGTGCAGAACAATCTAGTGTCGGATATTTCCCAGCCTGCCAACGCGGATGGCACATCGGTGACCATCGACACGAACTTGAAAAATCCCTGGGGGCTGGCGCGCGGCGCCTCGTCTCCCTGGTGGGTAAATAACGCCAACACCGGCACGTCGTCGCTGTTTTCCGGTGCAGGCGCGACGATACCGTTGCTGGTGACCATTCCCAACGCCAAGGGCGTCGAGGGTCCTTCCAGCCCAACCGGGATGATCTTCAACGGCACCACGGACTTTGCTTTGGCCGCCAACAATCCAGCAGCTTTCATCTTCGCGACCAATAACGGCACGATCGCCGGCTGGGGCCCGCCGGCAACGCCTATCGCCGCGGGCATGTCAATGGCCATCACGGAAGTGGACGAATCGAAACATGGCGCGGTGTTTACCGGCCTGACGTGGTTCGAAAAGGACGGCACGCACTTCCTGTTGGCCGCCAATTTCAGCGAAAATCAAATCGAGGAATTCGATGCGACGTTCAAGCGGGTAACTCTCAGGCGAGACGCGTTCCGGAGCGAACGCATTCCGAGGGACTTCGCGCCCTACAATGTGCAGGCCGTGGGCGCTACGGTGGTGGTTACCTATGCGATGCAAAATGCCAACAAGAATGGCGCCGCTGAAGATTGCGGCGAGCAGTGCGGTTTCGTCGAAATTTTCACGCCCGACGGCCGACTGCTGCAGCACCTCCAGGACGGCCCGTGGTTCCTGGCGCCCTGGGGCGTGGCGTTGGCCCCGCAAGACTTCGGATTCTTCAGCCATGATCTTTTGATCGGCAACAGGTTCGGTGGAACCATCGCCGCGTTTGACCCCACCACCGGAAAGTTTCTGGGAAACCTGCTCGACGCTAACAGTGCGCCCATCGCGATCAGCGGTTTGTGGGGCATCGAGTTCGACAATCGTGGCAATAACGAAGCCGGTACGACTGCAAGTCCGTCCACGGGCCCCGCGCTCTTTTTCGCGGCAGGCATCAATCGCTATGCCGACGGTCTGTTCGGCACGCTGACGCCGGTGGCTGCGGAACTGGATGCTGAAGATCACCAGTAACTTCGGAAAGTGACCTGAGTTGCGGCAGCAACTGTAAATCGGAGCGGCGGTGGGTTTAGAAGCAGCCGGGCTCGCCGCCGCGCCGAACGATTAACGGGAGCCTGCCGCAAGACGCCAGGTTCGCAGCGACTCATGTCGAGCACATGGCCTGAGCTTTACACGCAGCCGTTCCCTTCCACTTCCATCTGTGATACCTTCCCGATAACAGTTTTCGGGTCCGCTTCGGGTAGCTTCTTATATGGAGCGTCCGGTGTCCCGTATTCTCCTCACCACGCGTTGCCGCGATTCTGGCCTCTACGACTATTACCGCGAAAACGCTCCGCGCAACTTCCGCTGGCGCCTTGCCATGCCTCGACGTATCTCGTTCGGCCTACGCTTCCTCCGCCAGAACCTGCCCGGGGTTTCCATTCTCGAGTATCCCACGCGAGCTGAGTTTACCGCCGCGCTTCGCCAGGGCTGGGATGCCGTCGGCTTCTCCTTCTACCTCGAGGAGACCAACGATATCCTTGCGATGGCTCGCCAGGCGCGGGCCGCAGGGATTCCTGAGCTCTGGGCCGGTAACTACGGCGCTCTCACTCCTTCCGTCCAATCTCACTTCGATCGCGTGTTCACCGGTTATTCCGAAGCCTCCATTGCCCAACTTCTCGGTGTTCCTCTCGAGGAGATCGTCCATCCACCCCTTATTACCAAGTTCCGTTTTCCGGGTGGCTGGCCCATCCCTATCGGTGTCGTGTTCTCCTCTCGCGGCTGCAGCTTCCGCTGCACGTTCTGCCAAACTACGGTCTTTGCCCCGCAACCCAAGCCCATTTCCCTGGAATCCATTGACCGCGTCCTCGCTTTCTACAAAAAGAACGGCATCCTTTTCGTCCTCGTACTGGATGAGAATTTTGGCAATCTTCCCTCCCACGCCGAAGCCGTTATCGAACTCCTGGCTCGTCACCGCCTGCGCTGGCTGCCACAAACCCGCGTCGACCTGCTGCTCCGCAATTTCGAGACCTGGAAGGGCGCCGGCATGGAAGGTGCCCTGTTCGGAATTGAAAGTTTCCATCAAGAAATTCTGAAGCAGATGCACAAGAACGAAAAAGCCCAGGCCGTCTTCGAGCTCGCCGAGCGCCTCAACCGTTCCGGCCTCTACGCCCACGGCTATTACATTATCGGCCTTCCTTCGGAAACTCCGGAATCCATCGCCGCGGATTTTCTCACGCTCGCCTCTCTCAAACTGGACGTCACACAAATTACCATTGTTACGCCCCACCCCCAGACCGAGATGTGGCGCGACCTCGAATCCAACTATGGAATCTTCGAAAGCGACTGGTCGCGCTTTGACACCAAGCATCTGGTTTGGAATCATCCTCACTGCACCCCCGCCGTTCTGGAGACCCTTCTCGAGAAGGGCTTCAGCACAGTTTACGGCCCCTCCTGGGTTTCCCGTACCGTAAGCAAATTTCTCACCACGCGTTGGCACGAGCGCGACATCGCCCGCGTCCTGACCGGTCCCTTAAGCGCTCGTCTCGCCGCGCCTCATCGTCTTCCCCTGATTCCTCGGCCTGCGCCCATCGATTCTTCTGGGCCCGACCGGGTTCGGGCCGCAACCGCCTGACTTTGGGCCCCGCGCCGTGCTCTTAAGCACCCGCGACTACGTCGACTTGGCGGCGCTGGAACTGGAGGTTTTAAGGATTTCTGGCCATGGGCTGGTGACACGAGCAACGGCCAATTTCAAACACGAATGAGATTGTGCATTCATCTGAATCGAGAGTTGCAGCTTTTTTGGAGTGACGACAGTGGCGAGAATCGCAGCCATCGGAACGGCGGTACCCCCTTTTGCACTGCCGCAGGAAGCGGCTAAGGCGGCGGCGCAACCTCATTTTTCGAGGGGACCCCGCAATTTGGCGAGATATCTTTCTGTATTCGATAACTCGGGAGTGAAATGCCGCCACCTCTGTGTTCCCCTCGAATGGTTTCAAACACCGCACACCCTCGGGGAGGTCAACGATAGCTACATAGCGTGGGCTGAGCGATTATCCACTCAGGCAGTGCTCAAGTGCCTGGAGCATGCCGCGATATCGGCCGCGGATGTCGATCACATCGTATTCGTTTCCTCCAGCGGGGTCGCGACACCCAGCGTGGAAGTTCGATTGATTAACAAACTGGGCTTTCGCCGCACGGTTCGGCGCACTCCGATCTTCGGCTTAGGTTGCGCGGGCGGCGCCGCGGGTCTATCCCAGTCTGGACTGCTGGCAACCGTTCCTGGGACGCGCAATGTGTTGCTAATCGCTGTCGAGATCAATTCCTTTACGTTTCAACTCAATGACTTCTCCCCTGGTAATTTGATCGCTTGCAGTCTTTTTTCGGACGGGGCTGCTGCTGTGCTGATCTCCGCCGACGAAGATGGTAACTCTGGCCCGAAAATTCTTTTCAGCAAGAGTACTCTCTGGCCGGACACCATTCAGGAAATGGGTTGGGATTTTCGCGATACTGGGTTTCGCGTGATTTTCTCGAAGCGGATCCCCAAGTTAATCGTGGAAAATATGGCTGCCACTGTGGAAGATCTCCTTGTTGGCCACGATATAAGATTCGCCGACATCACCCGTCACGTGTTTCATCCCGGCGGCCCAAAGGTACTTGCGGCCTACCAGGAGGCTATGCCGATTCGCCGGGAGGATCTTTCCCATAGCTACGAAGTGCTTGAACAGTATGGAAATATGTCAAGCCCGAGCATGTTGTTCGTCCTGCAGAGATTCCTGGAGGGCGATCGAGCCCAAGCCGGGGACCTTCGGGCTATGCGCAGCTTTTGGCCCAGGGTTCTCCGCCGAGTTGGCTTTGATCCAGTGGTAGACCTTTTATGGCGCTACTGGCTCGTCGCAACCTCTTTCACGATCGCATCCGTTTCGCGGTTACCCTTACCGGCATCGTCTTTGCCCTGATCCTCATCATTGTTCAAGTCGGACTGTTCCTCGGTTTCACCACCACCACCTCGAACAATATTGACCACTCCTGCGCCGATATCTGGATCGTTTTTCACGGTGTCGGCTATTTCGATACCAGCCGCACGTTCTCCGAACGGAAGTTTTACGAAGTTCTGGTGACCCCCGGCGTCCAGCAAGCGGAGAAATATGTCCAGAATTTTGCCTTTTGGAAAAAGCCGGATGGCGGAGTCGAGAATGTTCAGGTCATCGGTTTTCAACCCGGCAGAGGTCTCGGCGAGCCGTGGAACATCGTCCAAGGCGATGTGCTGGACGTGAAGCTCGAAGACGGGGTGATGATCGACGATCTCTATAAGAAAAAACTCGGCGTCCAGAAAATCGGCGATCGCGTGGAAATCGGCGACCATCGTGCCCGCGTCGTTGGTTTCACTCACGGCATTCGTTCCTTCACCACTTCTCCCTTTGTCTATACTTCCTTCAAAAACTCCTTGAACTATACGGCCACGGAATTTCGCGAAGATCAGCTCTCCTACATCCTGGTCAAAACAGCGCCAGGTTTCCGCCCCTCGGATGTTCAGAAAAATCTCCGTGCGCGCATCACCGACGTTGACGTTTACACCCGCGAGGAGTTCAGCCGCCGTACGCGCATCTACTGGATGTTCACCACCGGCGCGGGTCTGGGCAGCCTCACGGCGGCGCTCATGGGGCTGGTCGTGGGCGTCGCCGTGGTCACGCAAACCATTTATGCCGCCACCATGGACCACATCCGCGAATACGGCACCCTCAAGGCCATGGGCGCCACCAACTTCTATCTCTACGGTGTCCTCATCGAACAGGCGGTTTGGAGTGCCGTGCTTGGCTACGCCTTTGCTATGTTCTTCTCATATTTCCTCGTGCAAACGAGCGAGAGAGGTGGCCCAGTCATCCTCGTTCCCCTCCCCATGAGAATTGGCATGCTCTTTCTCGCCATCTTCATGTGCATTGCGGCGGCTCTCGTCTCCATCAACAAAGTTACGCGCGTCGATCCGGCCATCGTTTTCAAAGGCTAGCGAAGGAAGAGAAATCGCAATGACTCAATTCGCTCCGCATCCTTTCATACAGTCGTTGCGTCCGGCAGGAGTTTCTCCATGGTGACTCCAGCCAACCCCTCCCCATCCCAACGCCCGCTCATTCGCGCCCGCGCGCTCTCCAAGCTTTATCGTGAAGGTGGCACGGAACTGCGCGCACTCTCTGGCGTCGATCTCGACATTTTCGCCGGGCAACTCACCCTGCTCATCGGTCCTTCCGGCAGCGGCAAAACCACTCTGCTCTCCATCCTCGGCTGCATCCTGCGTGCCACCGAGGGCCAATTGGAGCTTCTTGGGGAAAACGTCTCCTCGCTCCCTGAAAAGGAACTGACACGAATTCGCCGCCTCGCCATCGGTTTTGTTTTTCAGGGATTTAATCTTTTCCCGGCTCTGACAGCCACTGAAAATGTCTCTCTAGCTCTCGATGTGCGGGGCATCCGGGGAGAAGGGGCGCGCCGCCATGCCCAGGAGCTTCTCCTACAGGTCGGCTTAGAGGACCGGAAACACGCGTTCCCGGCGAATCTCAGCGGGGGACAAAAGCAACGTGTCGCCATCGCCCGCGCGCTCGCTGGCGATCCGCCGATCGTGCTCGCCGATGAACCCACGGCGGCTCTCGATTCCACCAGCGGCCACGCCATCATCGAGCTCTTGCAGCGACTGGCGCACGACCCTGGACGCGCGGTTGTCATGGTTACTCACGATCCCCGGCTGCTTTCCTATGGCGACCGCATTCTCCATCTGGAAGACGGCCGGCTTGCTGACGAATCCAGCCATTACGCATCCGCTCAGGCGAACCCAAAACTGGTAGGAAATTTCCAGTTGAGTTCTGAAACAGGAGCGCTCCGATGAAACGACTCCTCCCTATCCTTTGTGCCGCCGTGTTTCTCATTGTTGTGTCGGTGGTCGAACTTCGTCGCAGCCGCGAGCATCCCGTCACAGCCGCCGCAGTCGCCTCCGCTCCAGCACGAAATGCCTGGATCTCCGCTCCCGGACGCGTCGAAGCCGTTTCCGAGGAGATTCGCATCAGCTCCGAACTGAACGGCCGTTTGCACAGTGTGCCTGTCGAGGAAGGCGATCGCGTCCATAAAGGCCAGGTGTTGGCGCAACTCGAGAACGATGATTACATTGCCCGCGTTTCCGCCGCGGAAGCGACCCTTGCGGTGCGCCAAGCCGAGCTTCAGCGCACCATCAATGGTGCACGCTCGCAGGAACGCCTCGCCGCCGAGGCCGGCGTCGACGCCGCAAAAGCCGTCCTGGATAATTCTCGAAAGGAGGCCGAACGCCGCCGCAATCTCGCGGATCGGGAAGAAATTTCCCGCGACGAATCCGACCGCTACCAGCGGGCCTACCAGGTCGCGCAAGCCGAATACGAGCGTGCCTCCCAGCAATTTTCTCTTCTCGACGCGGACGCCCGCTTCGAGGATCGTCGCCGCGCCGAAGCCGCGGTCGCCGCCGCGGAAGCCCAGCTCGCGGAAGCCCGCGCCTTTCTCGACAAGACCTATATCCGCTCTCCGCTCGATGGAGTTGTCTTGCGCAAATTGCGTCACGGCGGGGAAAGCGTGTCAATCCTGTTCGATTCCCCGATCGTCACGCTCGCCGACGATTCCTCCCTCCGCGTCCGGCTCGATGTAGATGAAACCGATGTTGCGCACCTTCGCGTGGGCGAGCCCGCTTTCGTCACCGCCGAAGCCTACGGCACACAAAAATTCACCGGTCACATCATTCGCGTCGGCGGCATCCTGGGCAGAAAGAATTTGCGCACCGATGAACCGAGTGAACGAGTCGATACGAAAATCCTGGAAACGCTAATGGAACTCGACCGAGGCCAGAAGCTACCTTTGGGATTGCGCGTGGATGCCTATGTCCAGGCCAACCCGCAGGAGGAAACCCAAAAGAACCCCGCTACAGTTCCCCATTGACAGTCGAGTTCCAATAAAGTGTTGTAATTGCTGGAGATTGGTAGGGGCGGTGGGGATCGAAATTAGATCCAAATCAAATAAACCCTGAATCATCAGAAGCGTAGCGCCGCTGCACTTGGTTCAATCGCTGTCAAATGGTGTCAGCATTAGCTGGAACGAGGACCGAGGTATTTATCGACGGCGACCGCAGAGTTCACTTTCGAACTAGCATTTCATCAGGGAGAATCCACGCAAGGGCATCGTCTAAATTCCGAAACACTCGAATTCCCTTCTCGCCCGCTTCCTCGCGAAGCATCTCAAACATACGGGCAAAACCGAAGCCCAGGTCATCTGCCACGAGGATTGCCCGACGGGCACACGGCCAGAAGACACGGCGTTCAGCGAGTTTGCGGATATCGGCCTCACTGAGCTTCACCGTCACAGCTTGCGTGAAATTCATTAATTGAGAATACCTCGGGTCAAACTTGGGGTCCTTCAAGAGTTGGTCTTGGTGTGCCAGCGCATCCGCTAATGTAAAAACTCCCGACGCCGCACTCAGCACAAGCTTATGGGCCTTGTAGATTTGATAAAAAGCGGGCATGAGGACCCAATAACTAGCAACAACTGCAGGCGACAATTCTTAGTTTTTTATGGCAATTTATTGCAGCGCAGTCCAGGTGTTGTCTGGATTGAATTCGGTCATCGACTTCGCCACATTGGCGGTATCTTTGCCGAGATTTTTCTCATAGACCACGCCGATCCTGATTGATGATGAACGTCTTCATACCGGTATCGTCGTACTTTGCCGGATACGCGACATAGGCGAATCCACCGGTCATCTTTCCATTGACGACATAAGGCTTTGCGCCGCCTTTGGCATCGGAGCCCTGACTATCCAGTCGCCGGAAGTAATACCCATAGAAGGGCTGGGTGACATTCGGCTTGATGGTGAGTCCCTCTTCGGTGGCGAATGCGACCAGCGGCCCGAGCGGGCTGCGAGGAGAACCTTGCGGAGATTCCCAGTACAAACCATTCTGCTGGCCGGCGTCGCTGATGAATTTCTGCGCGTACTGTTTGACGCCGCCGTGCTTTTGGGCGAAGTACTGGTCCTGGGCGTCCGCCAATGCTGCGCTGACATCGATGGCGACGATCTCGTCGCGGCCTATGCTGCCGCGCCAGGATCTCTTCTTTGCCGGCGGCGGCATCGAAATACCACTGACCAGCGTTGTTCTTCAGTGGGATTGGGAATGCCTGGTTGTCTGCGCCGACGAACAAGCAATTCGCTGCCGTCGCCCAGTTTTCGCCAGCGGTTCATCGCCTGGTAGGCCTTGCGCAAATCCCTCAAGTGAAGCTTTGTCCTCAGCGGCATCGCCGGAGGAGATGAGCTCCTTAGCCGATCCAGGGCCGAAGATGCTCAGAATAGCGTCCTTGATCGCTCGATTTTGCGGCTTCGAAAGAGACCTTTGCCGGCATCTTCGGGCGAAGCGAAGGTTTTTGGCGAGGCCTGTGCGGTAGTCGGCTGCTCCTTTTGTTGCAGGCCGCAAGTCGAAAGCAGCGTCGCGACAGCCACAAGCGAGCAACAGGAAGGACGAAACCCAGAATTGAAGCGATTGCGCACTAAGTCGCACATTCTGATCCTCCGAGAGGCTATTCTTGTGCTTCCGCGGCCCGGACTGCCGAATCTCAGCGTCCACACCGAAACCGCCGCCGCCCCATCCGCCGCCGCCGCCACGGCTGCCCCAGCCTGCGAGCTCGAAGACGCTGAACCCCAGCCGCCGCCGCCGGAGTCACCAGAGTGGCCGCCCCAGCCGCTGAATGCCGATGAGTTACCGCTGTGGGACTGCGATCCCGATCCGCTGCTGCCTCCCCAACCGTGCGCATCAGAACCAGAACCCGCGCTCTGCCAGCCGCTTCCAGTGTTCTTGTAGGCGTTGCCGTTCGCCGTCGCATACCTGTTCCCGTTTGAGCTCTCGGCGGTCCCAACCGTCCCGTTCGCGTCCGAATAATGCTGCGGTGTCCACCGTCTGCCCATTCTTTGAGGTCGTCGAGCTTCCCCAGTTCGAATAGGCGTTGGAACCTTGGTGGGTTGCGCCATAGGCTCCGGTGTATGGGTTGTAGGCCTGCCCTACCTTTTGCGTGCCGTAGGCTGTCGAGGTTGACGCGCCGCGCGCGTAAGTCCCGGTGGAGGGGTTATAGCCAGAGGAAGCGTGGGCGCTGCCGTACGGTCCATACGCGGACGCACTGGTCCCGTAGTAGCCGCCATGCCAGGCGCTGTTACCGTAGTACGCTCCGCCGTGATAGTACCGCGGCGCCGCCGTACCAATTGCAATTCCAACTGCTGTATCCCCAGCCGCAGCATCCACCGCTCATCATCGCCCCAACAGCCATCCCGACCCCGAAGGGATAACGCCGCGGCGCCACGCACATCTGCGGGGGTGTAGTTCGCGGAACGACGTATGGGTAGCCGTAAATGACGGCTGGGTTGTATTCGGGAACATACACGATCTGGGGATTGGTCGGCTGGATGACGATGATCTGCGGCGACTGCTGGACGACGGTGATCTGCGACCCCGACTTCAGATTGCCGGCGGCCTTCGCCTTCGCGCGTAAGGCCTGGACGGCTGCCATGACGTCCGCCTGCTGGTTGTGGTAGTCCTCGCCCAGTTGCGACGTCCACGTGAGGTTCTTAGCCATGTTGTCGAGCACGGACGGAAACTGAGTGAGCGCTTTGACACTTGGATCCCAGGTTTGTTGATCAACCGCCGTCGTGAGTGCGCTTCCCGTAAGCGTCTTGTTCTGCTCCAGCCAATAGTTGGCGATGGCCACCTGGTCGGGAAAGGTCGCCGCAGTGAGAATCTGCGCCACCAGCGCATCCGGATACAGAGCAATCGGCGCAACCAGGCTCTGCAGCTCCTCGGCTGTCGCTGGCACGCCCTGACCCGGATAACTGGAGGTCGTGCTGCCGGCCGCCGGAGTTCCCGTCGTCTGATACGCCATGCTGGTCGCGGCCCCAGGGCCGATGGTGAAGACCATAGGATGCTTAAGCCCAAGAGAGAGACTCTGTTTTGCCCGTGCTACGCCGCCCATAGGGTTTCCTCCTGCGAGTTTTTACTTTGCTGCGTGATTGGGCCACGCAAAGTTCTGGATTTCCTCTTGCACGTCATATTTTCATCGCTAGCGTCGCGGGGCACCGCAAACACTTCTAGGCTGCCACAAAACTTATTCACAAAGCGCAGGCATAGCTACCGTCAAAAGTAACGGTCCGGTGCAGAACACAAATTCCTGGTACGTCATGGTACCGAGCATGTTGTTTTCGAGTTGCTCAACGCAAATTAACGCCACGCAACAGACCGGCATCCTCGGCCACACGAAAAAAGATTAAGCTGCTTGTCGATTCCCGTCCGGCCCGTTCGACGCGTAACTGGAGCCGCACCGCGCAGCCGGCCACTCGCAACATTTCGGGCCCCGCGCGGTCGAAGCTCCTATATATAAGTAGCGGCCCTGATACGGTGTCCGCTTAACGCTAAAGGAGAAGAAAATGCGCTTCATGATGATCATGTTTCCGAAAGACTACGAAAACGCAAAACCTGGCTGGGCACCCGACCTCAAAAGCATGGAGGCCATGGGCAAGTACAACGAGGAACTAGGGAAAGCCGGCGTGCTGCTCGCGCTCGACGGGCTGACCCCACCCGCGACGATGAGCGCGCGCGTTACCTTCAAAAGCGGAAAATCGAAAGTCACCGACGGCCCGTTTACCGAAGCGAAGGAAGTGGTCGGGGGCTACTGGATCATCCAGGTGAAGTCGCGCGAAGAGGCGCTCGAATGGGCCTCGCGCATCCCGGGAAAGGATAGCGAAATGGTCGAAGTTCGCCGGATGTTTGAGCTAACCGACTTCGATCCCGAGATCCAAAAGGAGATTCAAAAGAAGTTCGGCGACAGTTGAGGTACCGGGGATACAGCGGCCACTATTCAGGAATCGGAAAGCCAAGCGATTCGTTCTCGTCCCAAGAGAGTTTTCCAGATTCCTTCCGATTTAAGACTTGCAGCTCAGCACCGAGCGCTTGCAGTACGTAACTGATGGCCTGAAAAGCGTCCACGCCCCCCATATATTTGATCTTTTCTTCACCGATGCCCTTGATCTGATATGGGCAGAAGTAATCACTGGAATCGGAGAAAAGCTGTGGCTTTCCAAGCAACACAAAGACCTCGCGGTCCGGACCGGAATTGCCCCGGAGCACAAGCTTTCTCTCCGCAATAATCTCGCCCACGCTAGTGAGGTTCATGTCCAATTGCTCCTACCAATCAGAGGGTAGGATCGGTTGCCCGCGCACACATTCCGTGAGCCTCTGAAAGCGCTGGCCAGCATCTGCGTCTGTCGTTCTTGCATGGGAGCATGGCCCAGGGGTGCCGTGGCCTCTCGTGCCGAGCAGGCTGCGCGCTATGCCACGGCGATTTGCTCGTATTCGCGGCCGCTTGGTTCGGGCAGCAGGACCCAAATCGTGTAGATGCCCAACGCGGTTCCGAGCGGAAAGCGAAGTAACGCCAGAAAACCGATCACTAATCCCAGCGGGCGCGCCCAGAGCTTCCGCTCGTGCAAACCCCAGGCAAGAATCAGGTGAACAACTCCGAAGCCGCCGAGCAGGATGGCAATCCACGCCATCGACATCGGCAAGAAGTTCCAACCAAACGGGAAATTCCATCCACCCCAGGCGCCCGAGCCAAAAATGCGCGGAAGGAGCATGTGGCCGACGAAGGTGAAAGCGCAAACCTCTAGAAGGCGAATAATTCCGTTCAATAGCCACAGCGCTGTCAGCAAGCCGATGTGGCGCTGAACACGGCCGGTTACGGGGACGGCCATGCTCGGAGCGGTGACAGGCTGCGCAACTTGCCCGACTTGCCCCACGTTAGCCACTTTGGGTCCTGGCAAAACACGTTCGCCACACTTCGAGCAAACTTGGGCTCCGGGGTTTAGTACACCGCCGCAACGGTTACAGTACATTTCCGCCTCCCTGCAAGGACCGCCAGTTCGTGCTGCACACGAGAATATACGCATTTACGAGGGAAATTGTTCAATTTTCCGCCATAGGCTGCCCATATACGGGGATTGAATTGATTCGCTAAAGCATTCCAACTAGACCGTCGATTTTATGCGCCCGCGACTATGAAGACTTATGTCACCGGCTATTTCGCGACGCGGAGCATTACTACTCCGTGGGGCGGGACGGTTGCGGAGAAGGAATCGGCGGACTGGCCGCGGTCGGCGTGGGCCCACAAGTCGCGGACGGCGTGCTTGCCGCTCCAGCCGAAATCTTTCCAGGCCGCGGTGCCCTGGGCTTCTTGCGTGCCGCGGTTGAGGATAGCTATCGCGTAGTCGCCGTTGGCCAACGGTTTGGCCCACACCGCGATATTTCCGTCCGCGGAGATTTGCGTGCCGCCTTTGCCCAGCGGGTCCTGGTCGATCGCGATGACTTCTTTGTTCATCAGGATGTCGGCTTGTCTCGGCGAGTCATGAGCGCAGGTCGTTGCCGGCCATCAGCGGCGCGGCCAGCATCGACCACAGGCTCAAGTGGGTGCGGTACTCGTCGGCGGTCATGCCGCCGTTGCCGATTTCGAGCATGTCGGGATCGTTCCAGTGGCCGGGGCCGGCGTAGGGCGCCATTCGGACATTGCTCGAAGCCGATTTTGGCCATCGAGCTCTTAGCTGTCGCTAATATCGCCGGTGGTGCGCCAGAGATTGCCGCCGACCTGCTGGCCCCACTTGCCAAACGTATTGCGAGGCCGTATTGGCACAGGCTGAAGACAATGGGGCGGCCGGTCTTTTGCAGCGCATCGCCCATTTTTTGATAGACCGCCTGCATGTCGGCATCTTTATAAACGCGGCCGGCGCTGCACCAATCGTATTTCAGATAGTCGATGCCCCAGGCGGCATACGTCTTGGCGTCCTGCTCTTCGTGGCCGTAGCTGCCCTCATAACCGCCGCAGGTGTGCGGGCCGGGCGAGGAGTAGATGCCCAGTCTTCAATCCCTTGGAGTGGACGTAATCGGCCAGGCGCTTCATGTCCGGGAAATTCGGGTTGGGTGAGGACTCCCTGGCATCGCGCGGGCCCTGCCAGGCATCGTCGATGTTGATGTAGATGTAGCCAGCGTCGCGCATGCCGGAAGAGACCATGGCGTCGGCGATGCCGCGGACGGTTTGGTCGTCGATGTGATCTGCAATTTGTTCCAGCTGTTCCAGCCCATGGGCGGAGTTTTCGCCAGACCGTTGTAGGGAACGTCTTTGAGCAGCGGTAATGAAATTTTCGGGAGCGCGGTGTAGTCCACCGGACCTGCTTTGTAGGAAGGCGTGGGAGTGCCCCGCCGCGCAACTACAGGTGCGGTTTGAGCACTGGTAGCGGGGACGGGAGCGGACGCGGGAATGGCGGCCGGAGGTGGGTCAACGGATCCCGGGAGCGGTCCAGCCATCGATGAGCCGGGAGTGGGGGGCGGTGTGGAAGGGCCACCGCCGCCGGGCGGAATGGGGCGCGGGCCGGGAAGCGCGGGCGTGAGCAGCAAAGTGTCACCGACAATTTTGCCGGTTACGTCGCGGTTCTGCGTTTTTCCGAATGCCGCGAGCGCAACCGTGAAGTGGAAAGTGTCTCCGGTCACCTGGCCGTCAATGATGGGCGAATCGCCGAACGGTAGAGTTTGACTGCCGGTGATCTTGCCGTCCGCGACCTTGAGTTGATAGACAATTTCCATCTCGCCGCCCATGCGCGAGGGAGCCTTGGCAATCCAGGTGCCCGAAATGTCCGTGGTGGCCGGCGTCGATGGCGTTTGCGCAGGTGTAGCGGGAACGAGGCCAAGCAGTCCGATGATTATCAACGCCAGAAGCAAGCTCTTTACTTTTTTCATGTTTCTCTCCCATCGACTAGCGGGCGGCCAAGACCTCTGAATCATATCGCTAAGTTCGTTTGATTGCCGACCTCACGTACATGTTCGAATCGAGAACTACTTAAACCTCAGCTCCGCGGCGGGGCGTACGGTGGGAGCTGGGAACTGGTGTGCCGTGTGCGCGGAGGACGGATGATTTACTTTCGACTTGCGGCCTTCGCAGAGCAGCCGCACGAAAGCTTGCTGCCACGTCGGCAATTCGTTGCGGTCCTGGGTCCAGTGGACGAGCGCGGCTTCGTCGCACCATTCCGGGAGCTTGCGCATGGCGGTGCGATGCACGCCTGCCAGCATGAAGGCTTTCATGGCAGGGCCGGAGGTCCAAAGCGTTGCGGTCCAAAAGGTGTTGTGGCGATCCGCGAGCACTCTGGTGGCGACGTTGCCGGACGTCTTCGCGGCTTGGCGAGCGGAGCGCAGCGCGAGCCAGCCGAACATCGGTAAGAATCGCCAGGAACGAACGCGCAATCGTGTGATGGAAATGAAAAACATGCTTGCAGGGTTCAGGTATACGGCGTTTGGCTGCCAGATGTATCCAGATACCGCCCGGGGTGAAGTTAGTGTTGCCGCGAGAAGATGTCAACACGGTGTGGGAGGAGGGGCGGGTGTGGGCGGAAAAAAGTACTTGACATATTCCCATATCGGTATATGTTGAAGACATGCCACGAGCCGCTACAACCTCTGACGCCTTTAATGCCGTGGCCGAGCCGCGACGGCGGGACATTCTGAATTATCTGGTGCTGCAGGAACGGGCGGTGGGCGACATCGTCAGCGGGCTGGAGATGGAGCAGCCTTCCGTCTCGAAACATCTGCGGGTGTTGCGCGATGTGGGGCTGGTGCATGTGCGGCGCGATGGGCGGCACATGCTGTATCGCACGAATGCCGAGGCCATTCGGCCGCTGCATGAGTGGACGCGGACATTTGAGCGGTTCTGGGGGCATCAATTGCTGCGCGTGAAGGAACGCGCGGAATTGAAGAGTGGTACGTCGAACAAGCTGATTGGTGACGGAAAAAAACCTAAGGAGGAAGCATGATCGCAACGGCCATGATCAAAACGGAAGACCTAAGCTTGCACGTGGACCAGGAAATTCATGTGCGCGCTTCGCTGGAAATTACGTTTGAGGCGCTGCTCGAACAGCTAGGACCTTGCGCCAGCACGCCTGATGGCACGCCGATGCCGATGATGGTCGAAGCTTGGCCCGGAGGACGCTGGTACCGCGACCTGGGCGATGGCAACGGGCACTTCTGGGGAAACGTGCAGGCGATCAAGCGGCCGACGCTGCTGGAATTTTCCGGACCGTTGTTTATGTCCCACGCGGTGATCAACAACGTGCAGTATCGCTTAAGTGAAGCGGATGGCGGAACGTTGATCAAGTTCCGGCACTCGGCGTTTGGCCTGGTGCAGGAGGATCATCGGACGGGAGTTAACCGGGGCTGGAGCTACATCCATGAGAGCGTGCGGAAACGGGCCGAAGCAGCACGGCTGAAATGAAATTACCGCGGAGACTCGGAAACGCTCACGGGAACGTGGAGAAGAGTAGGAGGCGTGTATGTGTCCGATGTGCATTGGTAGCGTGGTGGCGATGACGAGTTGCGTGATGTCCTCAGGTGGGTTGAGCACTTTAGCGTGGAAGAAGCTTGGCGTTCGGACCGACGTTCGGCCGGACGTGAAGACAATCATTTCGGTAAGGAAAGCTGAAGGAGGAAAAAATGAAAGCGCACATGCAGGAAAGTAGTAAGGCTGGTACGAAGGTTGTATCGCCAGCAGCATGGCTCGAAGCTCGCAAAGAATTTTTGAAGAAAGAGAAGGAGTACACACGGCTGCGCGATGAACTTAGCCGCCAGCGCCGCGAGCTGCCGTGGGAAAAGGTGGAGAAGAAGTACGTTTTCGAGGGGCCGCGGGGCAAGGCAACGCTCGCAGAGCTATTCGATGGGCGAAGCCAGCTGATTGTGTATCACTTCATGTTTGGGCCGGGATGGAAGGAAGGCTGCCCGGGATGTTCGTTCGTTTCGGATCATCTGGACGGCAGCATCGCGCACCTGAATGCGCGCGATGTGACGCTGGTGGCGATTTCACGCGCGCCGATCGCACAGATCGAAGAGTTCAAGAAGCGCATGGGCTGGCGCTTTGACTGGCTCTCTTCCCACGGGAATGATTTCAACCGCGACTATCACGTTTCTTTCACGGAGGATGAGATCGCCAAGGGCGAGGTGAATTACAACTACGAAAAAAAGTCGTCGTTCCCGCGTGAAGAGGGGCCGGGCGCCAGCGCGTTCTTCAAGGATGAAACTGGCGACATTTTTCATACCTACTCGACGTATGGACGCGGACTGGAAATCCTGGTCGGGGCGTACAGCTTGCTGGATTTGGCGCCTAAGGGTCGCGATGAAGACGCGCTGCCCTCGCCAATGTCCTGGGTGCGTCATCATGACCGCTACGTCGTGGATGGGCAGGCAGCGGACCCTAAAGTGCCATACTGGCCGAAGACGGAATCGCAAACCCCGACAGATGCGAAGCATAAATGCTGTTCGGAAGAGCCATCGTAAGCATTAAATTGAAAAGTATGCTTACGAATGGGCGCGACGTGGCGTGTACGTCGCGCCCATGTTCTGTTTCATCGTGGCTTTAGTGGTGCGCTACTTCAGGAGTTCGCGGTTGCGTGCTTCGAGCGCGCGCGTTAGGTGCGGCACCATGCCCCAAAGCCGCTGCATGACCATCAACTGGGCGCGATGATGCATCTCGTGCTCCTTTACGGCGAGGACCATTTCGAAGCGCGTTTTCGACGGCGGATCGGCGCCCGCGGGAAACTGCACGCGAGAGGCAAGAAATTCTTCGCTGAATTTCGCGACACAATCGGCCCATTGTTCGCCGGACTCGACCAGCATGGCGACGGCTTCGTTCTTGGTGCGCGGCTTGGACTCCTCGGCCAGAACGCTGGTGATCAGCGCCCGCAAATCAAATCCGGCAAACGAAGCGCGGCCTTCAACTCCATGCAAACGGTATTGCAGGGTGGTCGCCACGGAGATGTGCGCCAGTAATTCACCGAAGGTACGCATCCCTTCGGCAACGCAAACACGGTACTTCTCTTCTGGAATTTCTCGGGCAATCTGCAGGGTATTTTTTCGCACGGTGCGAAAACTTTCCGCCAACTCCGCTGCGCCGTAGTAATGCAAAGGGCCTCCTTCAAGCGGGAGGTGCGATAGCGAGCGTAGCAAGGAATATGGTTGCTGCAACAGGAAGAAAAAACGGATTCCCGGGACCGCGTACCTCGGAATGACAGATTACGGGGGTTTTCGCGACCTCAGTTGCGGATAGAGGTTCCGGCGGCAGATGAGCTGGGCTGGCAGACGATTTCTTTTTCGTCGCCGCAGATGACGATGGATGCCAGAGGCTTGGCGGAGAATGCCGGGACGCCGTTGGGAAACTTTCGCGCGAACCATTGTTCGGCTTTGCGGATGGCTTCGCCTTGGTTTAGAGCGTTCAGGATAACCTCGCCGTCGGTACCGTCGAGTTCATACTTCAGCGCGTAAATATTGGTCATTGCACACCTTTAGGTCACCACCGCAAGTGCGGCTGTTCGGTTTAATCCAATGGGTAGTGATGCGAGAGGGCAAAACGTTACAGTCTTAGCGGAGTGACCGAGGTGGGGCGGACACTCGCGAGTGGCAAATTCGGCCGACTTCCTGGCCGGTGCATACCGCAATGCTATATGCTTCGCCATGATGCGTGCTGCGATCCCTCTCTGAAATAGTACGGGGTTCGCTAGCGATCGGATTACGAGGAACTGCCACGCCCGGCAAGCTGGGGCGCAGCATTCCCTTCGAGGCTCAGAATAAAGCTGCACCTCCACAAATTCCGACGGTGATCACTCGGCGGCTTTCGCGGCCAGCGCGCCGGCTACGGCGATATTTTGGAGTAACTCCGCGGGAACGTTGTGGCGTTGTTGCAGATATTCCGGGGCGTTGTAGGAAATAGACACTTTTCCGTCTGTGCTCTCCGCGACCAGAATTTTTAGCGGCAGGTCGATGGCGATGCTCGGTGCCGCCAGCATCAGTGGCGTTCCGCCCTTGGGATTGCCGAAAATCAAGACTTTTGTTGGAGGCATTTTCAGGCCGGCTTTTTCCGCTTCCCCGCTGTGGTCGATCATGGCGAAAAGCGTTACGCCTTTGGCTTGGAGCATGGCTTTTAATTTTTCGACGGTTTGATCGACGGTGTGGGCGCTGGGGATCGTGATGATGCCGTTGGTGGAATTGGGTGACATGGTGTGTGCTCCTTGCATGCGTCGTTGGGGTGGCATGAGTCTACACTGGCGTATAGATGCGTTTCGATGGCGAAGAGATTGGATTATGTGTTTACTGAGCGAAAGCGGCGTCAAGCCGCCGCAGTCCAAAATTGCGGGCAATTGACTTCGGTGGGAGCGTCACCTAAACTTAATGGTTTGAGCGATAACACTAAGGAGCAATAGATGGCGCAGGGTCAGGCAACAAAGATCAAGAAGAAGAAAAAGTCAGTATTGAAGCGCGCCGCGCAATCGCACGAGCGCGCCGATGTGAATCGCGCGAATCGCACGCGCGTTCGGAGCTTCATGAAGCGCATGCGCACGGCGATCACGGCGGGAGATTCGACGGCGGTTGGGAATTTGCTGCACCCCACCATGGCGGCGATTGACCGAGCCATCACCAAGGGCGTGCTGCACGAAAACACCGGGAACCGGTACAAGTCGCGCCTATCGCTGGCCTACAACGGGCTAAAGGCCAAGGCAGCAAAGTAGACGATCTGCGATTGTAAACCTTGCAAGAATGGCTTGAAAAAGAGGCGACCACGTCGCCTCTTTTCTTTTGCGAGGTCTCTTCCCTTCCCGACTCTTCATGGCAAGACCGCTTGTGTGTCACACACCCAATTTTCTCCATTCCCTGCCGTTCATCTCGCTGTCACGAGACTGTAATGTCTCGAAGTTACTCTCTTCTTCTTCAGCCAGTTCAAATTACAAGGCGTAAATCTAATTTGCCTAGTGAGCGAGATACAATCGACCTATGTCCGGTGTTGCCAAGTTTGTCGCTAAGTTTGCCGCAGTGTTTATCGCGAAATTCTCCCCGATTCCCTGCCGTCCGGTTTGCTGCGCGGCAAGACTTCTGACGCTGATCGTGGTGGGCTTGTGGTTGGGAGGAACTTGTCGCGGTTTGCGTGCTCAGGAAGCCCCGCAAGATCCGTGTCCCCGGCCGGCGCCGGGGAGTGCGGTACCGGAGCCGGAGGATTTGCGCAGTCAAAACGGCGTGTTGAAAGTGGATTTGACGGTGCGGAATTATGCCGAGAAAGACGGCTCGGTGCGCTTCTGCTATCTTTTGGCGGACGGAAATCAATCCCCTACCTTGCGATTGGCGCCTGGCGACTTGTTGATCCTGAATCTCAAGAATGATTTGAGCCCTGTGGAGACTTCCGCAGTGGCTTCTGCAGGCACTTCTACAGGGACTCCAGCCTTGACTTCTCCAGACCTCCGCAACGCCAAGCGGGACAACTTCCACGCATTCTCACGCGCATGGAAATTCGGGAAAGGCTTCTGATCCTTGCGAAAACGGCTCGATGACGCTTACCTCGACGAACTTGCATTTTCATGGACTGACGATTCCTTCGGTCTGCCATCAGGACGAGGTCTTGAAAACATCGATCCAGCCGGGCGATGCGCCATTTGAATACCGTTTTCATATTCCGGCAAACGAGCCTCCGGGACTGTATTGGTACCACCCGCACATTCACGGGTTCAGCAAAGCGCAGGTGGTGGGCGGAGCTTCGGGAGCGTTGATCATTGAAGGAATTGAGCGGGCCAACCCGGAGGTTGCGGGTTTGCCGGAGCGCGTGCTGGTGATCCGCGATCAGGATTTGCTGAATCCCAATGCGCCGCCGTCGAAGTCCGAGCCGGTGGTCCCCAGGATGCTGATCGACCGCGACGGGGACTCCGCGAACAATGGCATGGGATTCGGCAAGCCTGCGAAGGACTTGTCAGTTAATTTTGTGCCGGTGCCGTATCCGGATTATCCGGTGGCCACGATCAAGATGAAGCCAGAACAGCGGCAACTGTGGCGGGTGCTGAACGCTTCGTCGGTCACGTACTTAAATCTCGCAGTGCTTTTCAAAAAAGCTCCGCAAAAACTGGGAATCGTGGCGATTGATGGAGTTCCGATCAATCACAACGGCAATCCTGCGAATGCGATCGAGTGGCGCGATCATCTCGGCGTGCCGCCGGGCGCGCGCGTGGAATTCATCGTCACAGGCCCACCGGCAGGTGTCCCGGGCCTGTTCGTGACGCGCACGGTGGACACGGGACAAGGCGGAGAAAACGATCCGAACCGCGCGCTGGCTTCGATTGTGGCCGCAGAAGATGCGCCGGAACCGCAGTCCACGCTGGCGTCGTCTCCTGAACCACTGGCGCCGCCCGCGCTGCCGTGGCTGGGAAGCGTTGCTCCCGTGCGCGTACGGCATTTATATTTTTCCGAAAAGCTGGAAAATCCCAACGACCCGAACAGCGCCACCACTTTTTACATCACGGTGGAAGGGCAAACGCCGGCGGCGTTCGATCCTTCGTCCACCACGCCCAACATTGTTGTGAAACAGGGCGACGTGGAGGATTGGATCATTGAGAATCGCTCGACGGAACTGCATGCCTTTCACATTCACCAAATCCATTTCTTGCTGACGGAATGGTCGGGGATACCGATTGATGAGCCGTATCTGCGGGACACCGTCAATGTGCCGTATTACAGCAATCGGGCATTGGCCTATCCGAGCGTGCGGCTGCGCATGGATTTCCGCGATCCGAATACGGTCGGCACGTTTCTGTATCACTGCCATCTTTTGGAGCACGAAGATGGCGGGATGATGGGACTAATCCGCGTGGAACCGGCAAATCAGACGGAAAAAGCACGGCCACCGGCCGTTGCGAACTCTCCCTCACGAACCGTCGGCCAGCAGTAGCTTGCTCGGCGACAGCGTAAACGCGCGTCCACGCCTATGGGTTGATTGCCGCGCTCGAAGAAAAACTGTTAGATTTCATCTTTGACGCGGACCTGCTGGCTATTGGATGTGGCCCGGGCGGGAGAAACTTGATGAGCTTTTGTCGTTTGGTGATTTGCGCTCGCGACAGTCTTCGCGTCGGGCTGGTCACTCTCGCGCTATTGCAATTCTCAATTGGCATGCCCGCAGTCAATGCCAGCGGCGAGCGAAGTCTCCCCACGCGCACGCCGATCAAGCACGTCATCATCATCATCGGAGAGAACCGCAGTTTCGATCACCTTTTCGCCACGTACAAACCGAAAAATGGAGAGAAGGTCTGGAATCTCCTGTCCGAGGGCATCGTTACCGACGACGGCGCTCCAGGAGCAAATTTCAAAAAAGCTCAGCAGTTTGCGGCACAGAATGGTGGCAACGATCCATTTTTATTGAATCCGGTGAAAGTGGAATTCCCGAACAATCAACTGCCGGCGCCGCTGGCTGGCGGGCCAACCAAGCCGGCCATCACTACGCTCGCCGATGCACATGCGTCGGAAAACGGACTGCCCGCCGATTATTATCAGTATCTGCTGACAGGAGGCACGGGGTTGAAGGGCGGAACGCCGGACACGCGCATCGCGAACGTAAATGCCCTGCCCGCAGGACCATTTCAATTAACGCCGGGCGTGCCATACGACGCATATGCGGGCAGTCCGGTACATCGCTTTTACCAGATGTGGCAGCAGATGGACTGCGATGTTAAACAGGGGACGACGGACAATCCTTCCGGTTGTACTGGCGGATTGTTTTCCTGGGTGCAGGTGTCAGTCGGACCATCGAACAACGGCACGCCGCAGCCGGCAAACTTCAGTACGCAGTATTCGCCCAACGCAACGACCACGGGCGAAGGATCGACCGCGCTGGGTTTCTACAACATGCAAAAAGGTGACGCGCCGTACTTCAAGAGCCTGGCGGATGACTACGCGATGAGCGATAACTTTCACCAGTCGGTGCAGGGCGGCACGGGCGTCAACCACATTATGTTCGGGCACGGCGATGTGATTTGGTTCAGCGATAGGCAGGGGCATCCAGCGATACCGCCGCACAATGTGCAAGTGGCGGTCGGTACCGCGAACGCGGGCATCGTGGACGAGATCGAAAATCCTAATCCTGCTCCGAACACCAATAATTGGTATACACAAGATGGCTACGGTGGCGGCTCAAACGGCGCACCCTCCTACGGCGGAGGTTCCTACAGCAATTGCGCGGACGCCACGCAGCCGGGAGTCGCCGCGGTGGCAGCTTATCTGCGATCTCTGCCGCGGCCGATCGATCCGCACTGCGAAGCCGGTCACTACTATCTCTTGAACAATTACAATCCGGGCTATTTCGGGGATGGCAAAAATGCTTTCACGGATACGGATAAGCGCAACACGGTGTTTACGATTCCGCCCTCGTCGGTCCGCAGCATCGGCGACAGCCTGAATGAGAAAAAAATCTCGTGGAAATATTACGGCGACGATTGGAACCGCTACTTGAAGGATCCCTACCAGGAGAATTACTCCGCGGTGGGCCTAAATGCGGATGGCTACTGCAACATCTGCAATCCATTTCAATATGACACGTCCATCATGACGGACCCGGCGATGCGCGCGGCGCACCTGCAAGATACCGAGAATCTTTACGCCGATATTGCCAACGGAAAACTTCCCGCCGTTTCAATCGTGAAACCGAGCGGACTAGTGGATGGCCATCCGGCATCTTCGAAGCTCAATTTGTTTGAAGGCTTCACGAAAAAGATCGTCGATGCGGTCAAAAACAACCCGGCGTTGTGGAGCGATACGGCAATCTTCGTCACGTTTGACGAAGGCGGCGGGTACTATGATTCGGGATATGTGCAAGCGCTGGATTTTTTCGGTGATGGCACACGCATTCCTCTGATTGTGGTGTCCCGGTACACCAAAACCGGACACATTTCGCACGACTACACGGATCACGTTTCTCTCCTCAAGTTCATCGAGCGAAACTGGAACCTGAAACCGGTAACGCAACGCAGCCGGGATAATTTCCCCAACCCGGTGGTGGATCAGAATAATCCCTACGTGCCACTCAACACGCCGGCCATCGGCGACTTGTTTGATCTGTTCGATTTCCACGAAACTGTACGCTCCGCATCGTAACCCGCTAAAAATACTTTATTAACGAAACGTTATTCAGCAATTCATTGGACCGTAATCGCCTCGACTTTGTGTGGCCAATTAGCCGCTTTTTCTTGATTTTCATCTGTTGAAAACGCTAACCACGATCCGCCGATTTCATGGATTTCTTGCACCGTTCATCTGGACAACATCGCAATGCAACAAGCGACGACTACAACTCATGCGGCCCGGCTGCACCGCACTTAAACTGTGGAGGTATTTGAATGAAGTTAAAGAGTATTACGTCATACATGATGGACGGAGTACGCATTGGTCTGACGACCGTGGCGCTCCTCCAATTTTCGATCGGTGCGCCGATCGTGAATGCACAAACGCCCGACCGCAGTAATGACACCACCAGCCCAATCAAGCACGTCATTGTGATCATTGGCGAGAACCGCAGCTTCGATCACGTTTTCGCCACCTACGAACCGAAAAAAGGGGAGACGGTGGATAACCTCCTTTCCAAGGGCATCATCAAGCTCGACGCCAACAAGAACGCGATTCCGGGACCGCGCTTTGACGAGGCTCACCAATTGGCGGCGTCGGACATTGGTGGCGTCGATTCATTCCTTCTTAACCCTCCGAAGCACGAGTTTCCGAATAATCAACTGCCCGCGCCTCTCGTAGGTGGCCAATATGCACCCTACATACCGAATTCCTGCACTCCTCCTATTACCGAAGCCACCTGCGCCGCTGGATTGGCGCTGGCGAAGAGCTCGGAAAGCGGTTTGCCAGACGATTCGTACTACGCTGACCTTCTCACGGGCGCCCCGGGATTGCCGGGTAAGGTGCCAGATACGCGCATCACCAACGTCACCACGCTCCCTGCGGGTCCGTTTCAATTGACCAACGGCAGCACCTTTACCTATGACGCCTATGCGGCCAGCCCGGTACATCGCTTTTACCAAATGTATCAGCAGCTGAATTGCAGCGTAGAACATAGCAGGTTCGATAATCCTTCCGGTTGCAACGGGAAACTGTTCTCGTGGGTGGAAGTGACGGTAGGCGCGGGCACGAACGGCGAAGCACAGGCACCGCTCTGCGCTTCGGACAATGGCGCACCACCGTGCTTCACCACGAATTATCTACCCGGCGTTCCCAAGGCCACGACAACTGGCGAAGGATCGACGGCCCTGGGCTTCTACAACGTGCAGCAGGGGGACGCGCCCTATTTCAAGGAACTCGCGGACAAGTACGCGATGAGCGATAACTTCCACCAGTCCGTTCAGGGCGGCACTGGAGCCAATCACATCATGTTTGGCCACGGTGACGCGATTTACTTTACCGACGCGGATGGCAGGGCGGCTGAGCCACCCGAAGGCACGACGGTCTACTCGCCCGGGCCTGATGCAGGGGTGGTGAATGAAGTCGAGAATCCCGATCCGGCTATGGGCACCAACAACTGGTACACCGAAGATGGGTATGGCAATAGCGGCAACTCAGGCTACCCGCCACCTTATACTGCTTCTCCGGCTGGCGGCGGTGGCTCGTACAGCAACTGCTCCGATCCGCAGGCACCCGGCGTCAAAGAGGTCTTGCGGTACCTCAAGAGCCTTCCCGAACCTATCAATCCGCGCTGCGAACAGGGCCACTACTATTTGCTGAACAATTACAATCCGGGCTATTTCGGAGATGGCTCCAACGCCTTCACTGACCACAACCCCGCTAACACACCGTTCACTATTCCCCCGTCGTCGGTTCCGAGCATCGGCGATGACCTGAACGCTCACCACATTTCGTGGAAATACTACGGCGACCAGTGGAACAACTACCTCACCGACAAGTATGACCTCAACTATGGCGTTCCCGGACCAACGGCGGACGATTACTGCAACATCTGCAATCCGTTCCAATACGACAAGTCCATCATGGCGGACGAAAAGCAGCGCACAACGCACATTCAGGATTCACTGAACCTGTACGCTGACATCAAAGCGGGGACGCTCCCGGCGGTTTCCATCGTCAAGCCCAGCGGACTGGTGGATGGCCACCCGGCGTCTTCCAAGCTGGACCTGTTCGAAGGCTTCGCAAAGAAAATCGTGGACGATATAGCTAAATCGCAGTACGCCAACGATACCGCGATCTTCATCACCTTCGACGAAGGCGGCGGCTACTATGACTCTGGTTACGTGCAACCGCTGGACTTCTTCGGCGACGGCACGCGGATCCCGCTCATCCTGGTGTCGGCATACGCCAAGCCCGGCCACATTTCGCACCACTACTCGGACCACGTTTCGCTCTTGAAGTTCATCGAGCGTAACTGGAGTATTCCGCCGGTTACAAAGCGCAGCCGCGATAATTTCCCCAACCCGTTCTCACTGGACTTCATCAGCCCGTACGTGCCGCTGAACAGTCCGGCCATCAGCGACCTGTTTGATCTGTTCGACTTCAAATAGTCGCTACAGCAAACATTCCGACAACAACCTACGAAGAAGGGCGGCCATGATGGCCGCCCCTTTTTTTCGGTTACGCGGCGAGGCCTGCGAGCAAGAATTCCATTACCGCACGCGCGTCTTCGCTACCGCGTTTCAGGCGGTCGTCCGCGAACTGCAGCGATCGCAGCCCGTCCAACAACTTCGCTCTGGGAATTTTTCTCGCGGCATGCAGCGCCAATTCGGCTTGTTCGGGACGCATCCCCAGCGTACGCGCTGCCTGCCAGCCATTCGCCGCCCGAACCTCGCTGGCCTCGATGATTTTGCGGTACATCCAGGTGATGGCGCCGAGAATTTGCAGCGGTTGTTCGCCCTCGCGGAGCAGGCGGTCGAGAAATTCCAGCGCGGTGCGGGGTTGGCGATTGCCCAGCAGGTTAGCGAGTTCCCAGACGGTGGTCGTTTTTTCCGAGATGACCATGGTGGCTACATCTTCGCGGCGAAGCTGTTTGCGGTTTCCGGCGTAAGTGACGAGCTTGGTGATTTCTGTCTTCAGGCGTTGCAGGTCGGCGGAAACGAATTCGGCCAAGTCTTCTGCGGCGCCTTTTTCAAACGTCACGCCCTCATCCTTGGCGATCGATTGCGCCAGCGAGACTGCAGTGGCTTGCCGCTGTTCCACGTTATCGCCCAGGCCAACTTCCACTACCAGAGTCTTTTCCGCCAGCAATTTGCCGAGCCTCATGCGCTGATCCAGTTTAGACGCTTCGAGCACCAGCACGGTGAACGGAGAGGGATCTTTGAAATAGGTCTCCAGTTGTTCGACGGCAGCGTCACGTTTCTTCTCCGCCAACTCCTCAATCGTTTCCGCGTCTTCGAGAAACACCACTTGCTTAGGCGAGAGCATGGGCATGGTCTGCGCCTGCTCCAGCGCGAGTTGTGTTTCGCCGCGATTCGCGGAGTAACGCGAAACCGCCCAGGCGCGCGAAGCTGCGGGCACGAAAGTTTCAATGAATTGCGCGCGGCAGGCATCGCGGAGGTAGGGTTCCTCGCCCAGAAGCAAAATCGCGGGCAGTGTGCCTCCCTTCTTCAGTCGCGCCAACAGTTCTTCTGTGCTGACTCTCGCCACTAATAGTTCTCCGTAACGGCGGCTACCAAGCGGGTGGCGAAATCCCGGGCTAAACGATCGAGCGCAGGATCCTGTTCTTCAAAAAAACTCGTGACATCGGTGGAGATTTCGTATTCGTTGCGGAACTGAAAATTGTCCGTGTGATAGAGAATTTTTCCCGTGATGCGATCTTCCAGCGTGAGCTCGCATTTCACAGTGACCAGCATGGTGGTAGCGCGGCTGGTGGTCGGGTTCGCAGTCGTGGTACTCGAGTACAGCAGCGGTACAGCCTCCAGGGTAAGTACCTTGCCGCGCAAAACGGCGTCGCCGTTCGCGGGATCGGAGACGATGTGATACGGCGTCTTGATCACAAATTCGTGAATGGTGGCGGCAGTGAGGCGCTGCTCGATGCGATAACTGGTGGTTTTATTCTCAAGCGCGGGAACCGCGATGGTATGAATATTCTGCGGGAGCGCGCTGGTTGTACCCGCGACATGGTAACCGCAGCCAGCCGTGCCGAGGCCGATGACGATGATCAGAGAGGCGAGAGACAGGCAAGCTCCCGGAATGGCAGCGAACAGTCCTAGGCGACGAACACCCGGCTTGAACACCACCCGAACACCCGATTCAAGTACATGGCACACCATCATGAAAGCATCTCCGCAAGTTTTACGGCGTTGGCGGCGGGGAGCCGAAAATTATCGGCCGCGCCCCAAAACCACCACGCACCAGGAGGTGAAGGATCGAGCTCCGGCACGGCGAGTTGGAGAATGCTTTCTCCCGCTACGCTGACGTTGCTGGGGCGGGATTGCGCATCGTCGGCGAAAACAAAGCCGGCGTCCGTGCATGCGGCCACAATCTGCTCCGCGGAGGCGCTACCGGAAGATTCGCTCAGCGAAGCGCAGGCGGAGAACGCGGAACCATAGAATACTGGTGCATGCAGCACTTGCAGTGCCGGAGCACTGCCCGCTTCACCAAGACACATTTGTATCTCCGCGCGCACGCGTTCGCGCACGACGCGCAATTCTTGCGCGCTAGCCGGACCGAAGCGATCGACGAGATTGAAGGCCACCTGCGTGTCGTACACCGGGCGTCCCACGCCCTGGAAGGACAGCAACTGTCCGGTCTGCGTTTCCAGCTCTTCGATGCCCGCGCGACCCGCCTCCGAAGCCGATTGGAAACACACCACGGAGAGCGATTCGATCTCGAGCTTCAACAACACGAGGCGCAGCGATGCCGCAGCGGTGGCCGGCGCGGAAGGGATGGCGTATGCCGGACTGCCCTTCTCAAATTCCCTGCCCCGCAAGCGATCGAGCTTGGGAAACCACGCTGTCGCCGTTTCATCTTGCGCCAAGGCCCCGGAAAGATCGATGACCGTGGCGCCGTGCTGCCGAACGGCAGCAAAGTTTGTGCGCGTAAATTCCGGGGAGCCGGTGAAAAAGACGGTTTCCGCACGATCGAAACTGCCTTCTTCCACGGGACGAATAATGGCAGGTTCGCCCACAGCTGCGGTGAGCATTCCCGCAGCGAACGGTTCGTCCAGCAGGCGAATATCTGCACTCGCGAAACGGCTCTCGCCGAGCAGCGCCCGCACCTCCGCGCCAAGCAGTGAAGATGCCCCGGCAATGACGATGCGTTTGGCGTCTCTGCGGCCTACGGGACTTATCACGGTTGATGGCGTACCCGGCATCGCTCAGGAGGTCCGGGTCGCCAAGTGCTGGCGAATATAGCGAACCAAATGCAACGCTACGCCTATCGCGGCATAGGAACACGCGAAGATCATCAGGAAATATTCCGAGTACACCCACGCGACACCGAAAATAATCAAGACCAGGATGATGCCCAAGGATGGCTGCTTTCGGGACCACGGCAGATCCTTAAAACTGTAATAGCGGATAGTGCTGGTCATCAGCGCACCGAGTGCAACCGCGAGCAGCAGCCACACGATGGCCCACCGCCAATCGTGCAGCGGATATTTGAACCGATGTATGAGTGCAGCGATGACGCCGGCGGCAGCGGGCGTGGGCATGCCCACAAAAAACTTTGAGCCGCCGGGAGCCATGCCCTGCACGTTAAAGCGTGCGAGTCGCCAGGCGCAGCACACCAGAAAAATCAGGCAAGCGATCCAGCCAAATTCGGCGAGGTGGTGCGCGTCGCCGGGGTCTAGTCCGACGAGGCTGCGGACGCCCCAGGCGTAGGCCAGCACGGCGGGAGCAATGCCGAAGCTCACGACGTCCGCGAGAGAATCGAATTGCACGCCAAACTCGGTATTGGTGCCGGTCATGCGCGCCACGCGGCCGTCCATGGAGTCAAACAGGATGGCGATGCCGATGGCTTTGGCGGCGTGGTCGAAATCGTCGCGGCCACCCACGAGCGCCGCCACCACCGCGTAGTACCCGCACAACAAATTGGCGGCCGTGAATAGACTGGGCAACAAAAAAATGCCACGACGCATGCGCGGATTCTTAAAACGGCGCTCCTGAAACGGAATTTCTTGCTGGTCGGCGGCGGGAATCATGGCTTGGGCCGACCTGCCGAAATTAGATTTGCGTCCGTAGCTGCTGGGTTCGTCATTCCATCCTGAGAACTTAGGTTTTGACTGGAAGCATCTTGACCCGACGCGTCTCGGCCAGAAGACAGTCCCACTGATTTGACCGGCAAGAAAGCGAGAATGCTGGAGCCGCCAGCGACATGGTCACCCAGTTTGACAACGACGTTGGCGGTCGCGGGTAGCCACACATCAGCGCGCGACCCAAAGCGGACCAGACCGATACGTTCGCCACGCGTAACCACGTCGCCGATTTTTTTCCATGCCACCACGCGGCGCGCAACATACCCCGCGATCTGTTTGAAGACGATTTCGCCGTGCTCCGTGACCAGCGTAAAAATATTCTGCTCATTTTGCGCGGAGGCGTCGGCACGCATGGCGGCTAGGAATTTCCCCGGCTTGTAGTCGAACTGGGTGATGGTGCCCGAGGCCGGCGTACGGTTGACGTGCACGTTCCAGATGGCGAGGAAAATGCTGATGCGCTTGCCCGGAACTCCCGCGTGAGCCTCGTCGGTGATCACCACGACGCGGCCATCCGCGGGCGAGACGATAGCACCGGGTTCCGCGGGGATGACGCGCTCGGGATCGCGGAAGAACGAGAAGCAAAATAGGCCGAAAAGCACCAGCACCGCCGCCGCTGCGATCCAGTGCAGAAAAAACAAAATCACACCCAAAAGCAGCGAAGGAATGCCGAAGTAGTAGCCTTCTTTAACCATGCTTTAGAGAAGATACCACAGGGCGCGAAGCGGCCACGAAGAGGATTGTCTCGCGAAAACACACCTTCACAACAGGTTCACACAAGCCTAGCCACGCTACGGCAGCGTCCGCGGTTCGGGCCGTACAAAGCGGCGATAATCGCCCAGTTAAACGACCGAGCAGACACCACTGTGGCCGCTATTGCGAATGCGGGGTAACTGCACCTTGGCGACGGAGGCGGGCCGCCAACTGTTCCATCTCGTCTTTCACGTGTAGTTTTAACTTTTTAAGCTTGATTTCTTCGAGGAGATCTTCGGAACTGAGGAATTGCGAGGTAGCGATTTTGTGAAGTTCTGCTTCGTATTTCTTGTGTTGCTCAGCGAGGTGCAAGTAGGCGGCGTCCGACTCGAGTAGTAGGTCCCGAGGGTTGCGCGCGGTAGTGGCCATGCGGTCCTCCTCCTTGGCGAATGAGATTTGTGAACGTGGTGTTACGGCGGCTCCATACCCCGCACGATAGCACTGGGATTTGTGGCGTCAAGTAGGAAGTTGGTTCTAGGACCGGGCAGCTGTGAGTATCTTTTCCATTAGTACGGCAGACTCGATGGGGTACTGGTAGTAGCCAGGCCGCGTGCCCGTGATGGTGAACGCGTGCTTTTCATAAAAAGCGATCGCCGGAGCGTTTGAGGCGCGGACTTCCAAGTAGATGCGCCGGACGCTTGCCAAGAGGAAATTTGCCAGCACAGATTCGAGTAACGCCGCCGCCACTCCTGCGCGACGAAGTGGCGGAGCCACCGCCAGATTGAGGATTTCGCCTTCGGTCGCAACGATGCGCGTGATGATGAAACCGCTCACGGAAGCATCTGACGAGACGGCCACCCAGCCCGCATAGCCAGAATCCTGCAACTGCGCGTAGCTTTGTTGCGACCATTGCGCCGCCTCGGGCGACGCCGCCGTGAGTTGTGCGACGGCAGGTGCGTCGTCTGGCACCATGGCGCGAATGTTGTTCGTGAATGGCACGTCGCGAATGACAGGTTCAGCCCCAATCGATCGGTCGCAATGGGGCCTTCGTTTAAACGCTTAGAAGCGCGCTAGCCGCCAGGTTTGGTGTATCCCTTCCACTTCACCTCGGCGTCCGGCCGACGAATGTAATTGGCGTCCAGCCGAAGCGCATCGGTCAGCCCGCCTTTCGCCGCCAACTGCAGGGCAATCCGCGCAATGGCTGGCGCGACGAGTCGCGATACTTGCTCGACAACCTCGCCCCGATCCGCACGCTCTCGCCACCCTGGGTCAGCAGCCAGCGGCACCAGATCGGGCGACACCCACGCAACGGGCTGATCCCCCGCGACCTCCCTAACCCAGCCGATCAATTCCCCCGGAGTGACCACTCGTTCGTCTCCCAAGAGCTCGTAGGACGATCCGCTCCGGCGGTACACCGCCCCGTATAACTGCCCACGCTGCGCATCGCAACACGCCGCAACAATCTCTGGCCGCGCGGCTCCCGGCGCATCATTCGCCTGAATGGCAAACGCCTCCAGCCTCGAGACCGCCGCGATGGGCTTATGAAACACCTCATTCCAGGCCTTCACGGTCGTCAGGGCAATGCGAATGCCGGTAAACGAACCTGGCCCCGCAGACGCCGCGTAGATCGCGACGTCGGTCAACTTACGCCCTGCCGAATCAAGCACGCGATCCATGGCAGGCAACAACCAAGTGGAGTAGTCTTCGCTCGCCTCGTGCTGCGCTGCCGACAACACCGTCTGCTCTTCGACCAACGCCACGCTGCCGTAAGCATCGCACGTATCTATAGCCAGAATAAGCACATCCAGAGTTTACATGAGCTGGCCTAAAATTCAGGAAGCCCTGCGCAGCCTATCGAAATTACCTACGTCCCTGCGCCGAAGAATTCAAACTCTTTGAAGTCATCCAAGTCGTTCCTGAGCAATTCGACTGCCAAATTGGTACCTAGTTTTTCCTAACCCCATGATTCCAGAGGATATATCTTGACTCTTGGGACACACCCATCTACACTCTTTCCAGTACCTCCAGGGGGCAACCGAAGCTATGGACTACAAGATCGGCGATAAAGTTGTGTATCCCAATCATGGCGTTGGCATTGTCGAACAAATCAGCTACGGAATCTTGAACGGCAGAACCGAGCGGTACTTCATGATTCGCATTGTTTCCAGTGGTTTGCGCGTAATGGTTCCGCAAACAAACGCGCTTTCCGTCGGCCTGCGTTCCGTGATTCGTTCGGTGGAATCTGGCAAAGTCCTCGGCTTCCTCGAAAAGGGCAAGCTTAATTCGCATCATGATTGGAAGCACCGCTTCAAAGAGAATTCCGAACGCATGCGCACCGGAGCACTCCTCGAAGTGGCCGTAGTCCTCAAGAGTTTGGTTTCACTCAGCACCAGCAAGCCCCTCTCCTTCCGCGAAAAGAAAATGTTAGAGCGCGCCAAGTATTTGCTGGTCAGCGAAATGGCCACCGCCCGCAACACTTCCGCGGAAAACGCCGAAGCCACCGTAGTAAAGTCACTGGCCAAGGCCAAGCTGCAATTCCCGGTAATGACCGAAAAGTTCGAGTAGTTTCTGCCTTTGTAGGGGCGCAGCTTTATCCTGAGCTTCGAAGGAATGCTGCACCCCATTTCAGCAAGGCATACGATTTGAAGGCGGGCAACCAAGTTGCCCGCCTTTTTTCGTTCTAAACTCATCGCGGCATCGATAACACCCGCAATGGACAGATCCTTCGCATAGTGATAACAGTTCTCACCGACAAACGGGAACCTGTCAACGGAGGAACGGTGGATGAGCTACCAGCAGCAACTGAAAACTCACCTTGCCGAGTATAAGCGCTCGCACCTCGGCATTAATGAGCCTGGGATATTTCGCTATCGCGGAAACGATTTGCAGAGAGACCACATACTCCCGCTGGCGGAAGAGCGCAGAAACCTCCTGGACGAAGCAGAACTGTATGCGAGAGCTTTTCTTGCTGAAAACCGGCTGAAGCGCCATCGATATTTCCATCATTTGAATTCATCACAGGCGTTCGCCTTCAATTTGTTTTTCCCTTACTTCTACGGCGGCCAGAATGCGGCTGCAGCGTTGCTTCGAGCGTTTGGTCAGCAGGGAGTTTTCGTGGAATGCGAACCAGAAGCGGTCCCAGCGTTGGATGAAGGGTCCAACATCGATATGCGTTGGACTACTGACGATAAATCAACAACTTTCTGCGAAGTAAAGCTTTCTGAGACAGACTTCGGAAAAGCGGTTGATGACGATCGGCACCGAGATAAGCTCCAAAAATGCTACGCACCTATCCTTGCTGCGCATCTCGAGCCTAGTCGGATGGAAAGGCAAATCTTTTTCGAAGCGTACCAGTTCAATCGCAATGTCTGGCACATGGTTCGCTCGGACCAGAACCGGCTGGTATTCCTGTTGCCGCGGGCGAACACCGTTTTATGGTCGCTCCTGCAGAACCTTTTGTTAGGCGTGGTACCTTCTACACGGAAACGTATTGACGTGGTGGCCATCGAGGACGTTCTCAATAAACTCTCCGCTGACGACCGATGTCCAACGGCACTTCGCGAGTACTCCAATAAACTCAAAAGGAAGTACATCATTCAAAACGCCACTTCGCGACCCTAGAGTCGAGACTTCGCGACCCTCAGCGGTCCTGCGGATCGGGAAGCGCATGCAAAAAAACTGCTGCTTCGCGCAGCTTCCGAGCTACGGCCGCAGCGATCTCTGGCGCGTCCAAAGTATCGCCGTGAAGGCAAATGGTTTGCGCAACAATCGGTACACCTACACCGTCCCAAGAGATCACCGCACTGCGTTGAACGATCCTTAGAGCCTGTCGACTAGCTTCCACGGGATCGCTGATCAGCGCATCGGGAAATTTCCGCGAGCGTAGACTCCCGTCAGCCTCGTAACGGCGGTCGGCAAATGCTTCTGCGGCCACCGCGAATCCCGCCTCGCGAAACACCTCCAGCATCGACGACCCGGCAAGACCTACCAGCACCACTTCCCTGCTCCAACGCGCGACACCTTCCGCAATGGCCGCAGCTAGTTCCCGATTTCGCGCCGCCTGATTGTAAAGCGCCCCATGCGGCTTCACGTGCGTTAGCCTGCCCCGCAACTCGCAGCAATCTCCGCCAGCGCCCTAACCTGCTCGAAAACCGACTCCGCCACTTGCTCCGCCGACAGTTGCAACTCTACCCTTCCAAAATTCGCGCGGTCCGCATACCCCGGATGCGCCCCAATCGCCACCCCATGCCGCAGCGCTTGTTCCACGGTGGCCCGCATCGTGTGTTCGTCGCCGGCATGCCCACCGCAAGCGATATTCACCGAGGTGATCGAACGCATCAGCGCTTCCTGCGTGCCGTCGGCCACAGCCTCGGCGAACTCTCCCATGTCACAATTCAGATCGATCCGCAGTCCCGCGCGCGTCATGCGAACAGCAACTCCTCCGAAGCCAGCAAAGCTTCCTGTTCTCTAAATAAATCTCTCGCCGTTTCCCACGACACCAACTCAAAACGAATCTCATCCCGCGGACGCAATTGCCCCAAGCTATGAAAATCCGCCGAAATCACATTGGCGATCTTGGGATATCCCCCGGTAGTCTGCTGCTCCACAAAGAGAATAATCGGCATCCCGGACTCCGGCACCTGCACCGCGCCCAGCGGCACACCCTCGGAAATCATCTCGCTTACGCCGGTTAGGGTGCCTCCCGTAACCGCCGGGATGGCCGCCCCCGCCAACCGCAGCCCCATGCGATTCGACTCTTCCGTGACGCGATACGTGCTCGCATAGAATGAGTCTTGCGCCGCGTCGTTAAACCAACCGCGCTGCGGCCCGGGCGTAACGCGCAGAGTTTTCTTCGCAGTCAACAGCGCGCCGGCCCGTTCAGACAGTTTCCGCTGGCCGACGCTTCCTTTAGACGTGCCGATGCTGAGCAAATCTCCCTTCTTCAACGCCCGCCCCTCAAATCCTCCAAGCCCGCTCAAAATGTGAGTAGACGCGCTGCCCAGAAAAAGTTTTACTGCGATCCCCCCGCGCACGCAGAGGTACGCCCGTGCTCCCGATCGTGTGGCCGCCACGCGTAGGGTTTGCCCCGGACGCACCGCGAACGCTGTCCACATTTCTACCGGCGCACCATCGAGGGTCGTCGCAAAATCCGAACCCGTCAGCGAAACAGTTGCGCCATCCGGAAACAGAAACGCTCCGCCCACCAGCGTCATCTCCAACCCCGCGGCTCCCTCATCGTTACCTACCAATCGATTGCCAATGCGCAGCGAAACCGCATCTGCCGCCCCCGACGGCGAAACCCCGAGCGGCCCAAATCCCTCCCGCCCCAAGTCCTGCACGGTGGTAAACAGGCCCGGTTCCGTGACCTGTATCACTGCCATCCCTTCCTTTCGGCGAACTCCTCAGCCGAGATGGGCCTGAACCGCACGCGATCCCCGATAGACAAAACACTCGACACATCGCCATCTGGGCGGAACATCACCATCGGCGTGCGCCCGATCAATTGCCACCCGCCCGGCGTGGCAAAAGGATATACGCCGGTCTGCTTCCCAGCGACGCCCACGCTTCCAGGCGGCACACTGCGCCGCGGCGTCGCTAGTCGCGGCATCACCAACTCTTCCGGCAGTTCGCCCAGGTATCCAAATCCGGGCACGAAGCCGAGAAAATAGACGAGATAAGAAACCGAGCTGTGCAGTTCGATAGCCTGCGCCGTGGTCAATCCGTGAAACGCGCAAACCTCAGCCAAGTCCGGGCCAAACTCTCCCCCGTAACAAACCGGAATCTCCACCGTACCCGGGGACCGCAAGGATCACACTTTCGAGCCGTCGCAAGAAGTTCACGCAGCAGAGCTTCCAGCTCGTCGTGCGTCCAACGCATCGCATCAAACTTCACCAGCACGGAGCAATAGGCGGGATGCAAATTGCGAATGCCCTCAATTGGTTGCAACTGGAGCAGCCGCAAAAATCTGACCACCAGTTCATGCGCCTGGGGTGTAATGCGCGAGCCAAAATAAACCATCAGCGATTGATCACTGGCAGGCAAGAACCGCACACCATCCACCGCGAACGCCGCCATGCAAGAATTCCTCTGTGGTCCTCAGCCTCTGTAGCGGCCGGGCTTTAGTCCCGGCCTTGGTAGTAGGAACCTTGCGCTCGCCCACCGGCACAGGCAAGAAGCCTCGTGCCACTGCCCCTCAAGCCAGCGCGAAGCTCGGATCCGCGTTCAAACCGAGCATCCGCACAAATCCCAGCCCGAAACCGCGGATACGCCGCCGCAGCAATCATCGCGGCATTATCAGTAGAAAGCGCGCGACTAGGAAAAAACACTTCAATCCCCGCAGCCCTCCCGCGCGCCTCAAACGCCGTACGCAAAGCGCTGTTCGCAGCAACGCCGCCCGAAACCAAAATGCTTTCCGCGGAAATGCTCTCCGCCGCGGCCATGGTGCGTTCCAGTAGATCCCGCACCACCGCATCCTGAAATTCGCGGATCAGCGCCAAAGTCTGCGGAGAACAGAGTGGCAGCAATTGTTCAAAAGAACGCTCGCCGCGTTCGATCGCTGAATTGCGCAGATGAATCTCTTCGTTGTATTCCGGATGTTCGCGCAAATGATAAAGCACCGCGGTCTTCAAACCGCTGAAGCTAAAATCGAAAGCATTGCCCTTCATCTTGGTAGCGCTGAATTTTATCGGCGGTGTGGTGCGCGCGCACGCCGCCAGCCGATCGAGAATCGGTCCACCGGGATAACCCAACCCCAGAAGCTTCGCAACTTTATCGTAAGCCTCGCCCGCGGCATCATCTCGCGTCCCGCCCAGCTTGCGATACGCAAACAATCCTCGGCCCTGTGGCACAGCCAATCCTGCTTGCCCTGAGGAACGAAGGGGCTCGGTGCCCTCGCCTCTCTCTGACCCTCCTTCTAACTCCGATGCTTGCTCTCGCACCTCGTAAATCACGGTATGCCCGCCGGAAACAATCAAGCACACGGCAGGAACTCTCGGTTCGCGCCCCGCCAGATGCGCCTCCAGAAAAACCGCATGAACATGCCCTTCAAGATGATTCACCGGCACCAAAGGAATATCGAGCGCCGCAGCCAAGGTCTTGCCGTAAGTAATGCCCACCAGCAAAGCCCCGACAAGGCCCGGACCATGCGTAACGCCAATGGCATCGAGCGCATGAAAATCAAGATCCGCCTGCAGCAACGCCTCGCGTACCACCGGAACGATCTGCCGCAAATGTTCGCGCGAAGCCAGCTCCGGCACCACCCCACCGTACTTCCGGTGAATGGAAATCTGCGACGCCACCACGCTAGAAAGAATTTGCCGGCCGTCGGAAACCACCGCCGCCGCCGTCTCGTCGCAAGAAGATTCAATCCCAAGAATTGTCACTGGCATAAAACACGATGCTACCACGACTAAACTCTGCTTTACTGTAGCGGCCGCCTGGCGTTCATCCCGACCCAGCCGCGGAGGCAGGCGCTTTGGGAACCAGCCTCCGAAGCGTGGAAACACTACATCGTTCCCTTCATTGACAAAATCTCCGGCGCACAGCTACTGTCGTTCGTGGCCTATCATTCGCCGACTTTCTGGCCGGACCAAAAAATTCCCATCACCGAGCGACCCCTGAATCATGCACTACGCCAACATCGCAAATCCCGCAGCCGCCCGTACATCCCGCAACACCCGTGCGCAAGGTCCGCAAAGCCGTACTGCCGGCCGCTGGCCTCGGCACGCGATTTTTGCCCGCGACCAAAGCCCAGCCAAAAGAAATGCTCACCGTCGTCGACAAGCCACAAATTCAATACGTCGTGGAAGAGTGCGTGGCCTCGGGCATCGAGCACATCATTATCGTCACCGGTCGCGGAAAAAGTTCCATCGAAGACCATTTCGATCATGCGCCTTCGCTGGAACGTTTTCTGCGAGAGAAAGGGAAAACCGACCGAGGCCGATCTGGTACGCCGCATCAGCGACATGGTGCAGGTCAGCTACACGCGGCAGAAAGAACCGCTCGGCCTGGGCCATGCAGTGCTGGTGGCGAAGGATTTAGTAGGCGACGAACCGTTCGCCGTACTGCTGGGCGACGTTCTTATCCCCGGAGAACATCCCGCCACCAAACAATTGATTGAGGTCTATGAAGCGACCGGCGTGGGCGCCATTGCCGTTGAAGAAGTCCCGAAAGACAAAACGCAACTTTATGGCATCGTCGACGGCGAGTCAGCGCCGCAGCCCCCGTTCGGCGCGCGTCTGATGCGCATTCGCGACCTGGTTGAAAAACCGAAACCCGAGAATGCGCCGTCTAATTTGGCGATTACCGGACGTTACGTGCTGCCTCCAGCGATTTTCGATTGCCTTGCGCGCACCAAACCCGGCGCGGGAAACGAAATTCAATTGACCGATGGCCTGCGCATCCTCGCGCAAGAACAAGGTTTGTGGGCCTACATTTACGAAGGCATTTCCTACGACGCGGGAGACAAGCTCGGTTTCCTGAAAGCCACAGTAGAGCTAGCGTTGCAAAACAAGGAGCTCGGCGAAGGCTTCCGCAACTACCTGAAGACTCTAAAACTGTAGCGCGCCACGGCACTTGCGACGGATAGCTTTGCGCAATTGGTTTGCGAACGGTTGGAGAAACTCGTGACTCTTACTTCTCGCGATCGTACCTTGTAATCGGTGCCGTTCGGGAGGGCCCGACTTTAGTCGGGCCGCAAGTGGCACCCAAGAGTGGGGCTTTAGCCCCTGCGGACATGAACTCCCGCAACTCTCGTCGCGCATCAGACCCACTAACTCGGCATTGCGATTATTTCTTTTTCGCGGGTTTGCTTTCTTTCGATTCCTTCGCTGTTTCCTTGGAAGCAGACTCCTTCGACGAAGATTCTTTCTTCGACGAGTCTTTCTTGTCGGACGCGTCCGACTTATCCGCGGAAGGCTTATCAGAACCATCCTTGTCGCCTTTGGACGAGTCGCTCTTCTCCGGGGATTCCCCCAGCGCAGTTTTGCCCGCGTAATCCGTGACATACCAGCCGGAACCTTTGAACTTGATCGCCGGAGCGGTGATCACCGACTCCACTTTCCCGCCGCAATGCGGACATTTCTTCAGGTGCGGGCCGGCGACCGGCTCGATCTTATCCGTGTGACGCCCGCACTTCTGGCACGCGTATTCGTACAGTGGCACCGACAGTCCTCCCTGAGGCTGCTCAAACTTTAGAGTATACCATGCAGCCGCAGGGCCTCTGCGCGCGTGCTAGACTCGACGTATGCGCAAGCAGAGAACAACAAATACAAACGCGGCGCTGGATTCCGCGCCGCTCGACAGCGCTGAGTCCATCGGGCATACGGCCGAAACCGAAACCGCGGACGAGCCGGAAGACGAAATCTCCTCGTCCAGGCCGGACACTTCCCGCGGCTGTCTGTATCTTGTTGGCACACCAATCGGAAATCTCGAAGACATTACCCTGCGCGCCCTCCGCATTTTGAAGGAAGTAGACCAAATCGCCTGCGAAGATACGCGCCACACACAAAAATTGTTGACCCATTATGACGTTCACAAATCCCTAGTGAGCTACCACGAACACAATGAAATTACGCGCGCGCCGGAATTAGTGGTGGCCATGGAGGAAGGCGCAAAAATCGCGCTGGTCAGCGACGCGGGCATGCCGCTGGTCTCCGATCCGGGACATCGCTTGGTCACGCTGTGCGTGCGCCATCGCATTCCCGTAATCCCGATTCCCGGACCTTCGGCGTTGCTCGCAGCGCTCTCCGCGAGCGGTTTGCCAAACGAGGAATTTTTGTTCGTGGGTTTTCTGCCCAATCGCAGCGGCGAACGCCGCCGCGCGCTGGAACGCCTGCGCATCGAGGACCGCACAATTATTTTCTACGAAGCTCCGCACCGCGTCGCCGAAACCGTAGCCGACGCGCAAGAAATTCTAGGCGATCGCAGCGCGTGCCTGGCGCGCGAAGTCACCAAGCTGCACGAAGAATTTCGCCGCGGCAAATTGTCGGAACTGGCTGAATCGCTCGCGGAGCGGCCCGCGCGCGGTGAAATCACGTTGCTGATTGCGCCGGAAGAAGGCGTTGCTGCAGGCTCGCAAGCCGGCACGTCGCAGTCCATCGCCGCGCGCGTCGAGGAATTGATGCATCAAGCCAAACTCGATCGCAAAGAAGCGCTGAAAGTCGCGGCCAAAGAACGCGGGCTAACGCGCCGCGCCGCGTACGATGCAGTGCTCGACGAACGCCAAAACACGGAAGAAGCTTGATATTTTCCCACGCCCCGACGAAGGCAAAAAACACGGCGATTGCCGCTCGCTGATTTTCCCCAACTCACGAGAAAAAATTTATCTAAAGATCGAGCACAAGTGCCGCCAACTACGCCGCGGATTCAGAGCGGAAGACGCGTTGGAAGCGGGGGCCGGTGAATTGGACGCCGATGACGTGTTCGCCGGGGCCGGACGCCGCGGCGATGTGCACGACGCGGCCTTGTGTGGCGAAGTCGGCTTCGTGGTGACGGCTGGCGTAATGGCCGTGCGGGATGCGGATTTCGAGGTCCGAACCGACGGCCACATCAAAGCGCGTGACAAACGCAGCGCCGCTGCGGCATAAATTTTCGCTGGAAGTATCTTCTTCGAAGTTGACGCCGCGACGATCGCGGCCGCGAACTTTCAGCGGCAGGCGTACGGCGATCCTACGTTCCGACCTCTGCTTGGAGGCGAGCTGAGCTGGACCATGAGGGGTGGCCTCGTTTTCCTTGACCGCTGGGCAGTCAGCTGCGTTTGCGACCGTGAGCAGTCCTCGTCATGCGCGACAGCCGAGAGGTCGGTGAACATGAGACCCGCACCGCCAACCATTTGACGTCATCCCGACCGCGGCGGCTCGTTGCGCGAAAAATCTCTCCACGCTTTCGAGCACTTCGCTGGGCGTTCGCGCCGCGTGTACGATTCGACGAAGTTCGGTGCCGTTCCCCACGCCATGTGTGAACCAGCACGCGAACTGCTTCATTTTGCCTACGCCATCGGGCAATTGGCAGCGTTTATTTGCTGGTAGTAGCCGGAGAGTAAACGATGGCGGTCCTCGTCGGTGGGCAGGTCGTAGCGGCCGGTAGCGGCATACTGCTGCATTTGCGAGAAGATCCACGGGTTGGTGGCGGCGGCGCGGCCGATCATCACGGCGTCGCAGCCCGTCTCTTTTACGATGCGCTCGGCGTCCATGGGCGTGTGGATGTCGCCGTTACCGATCACGGGAATCTTGACGGCTTGTTTTACCGCGGCGATAAGTTTCCAGTCGGCGCTGCCGGTGTAGCCCTGCGCGCGGGTGCGAGGGTGCACGGCGACGGCTTCGACGCCCACGCTTTCGGCGAGTTGCGCGACCTCGACGGCAACGATGGAAGTTTCGTCCCAGCCAGCGCGGAACTTGATGGTTAGCGGAATGCGCACGGCGGCGCGCACGGCGCGGAAAATCTCTTCGAGCGCGGGCAGGTCGCGGAGCAGGCCGGAGCCGCCACATTTCACCACTTTTTTGGCGGGGCAGCCGAGGTTGATGTCCACAGCGTCGTAGCCGAGATCTTCGACCATTTTGGCGGCGTCGGCCATGACTTGAGGATTAGCGCCGAAAAGCTGCGCGGTAATGGGGTGTTCATCTTCCTGAAAATATAGATAACGCAGGGTTTTTGCCGCGCTGCGGGTGATGCCTTCGGAGCTGGTGAATTCGGTCATCAGCAGGCCGCAGCCGCCCAGGCCACGGATCACGCGGCGGAAGAGCGTGTCGGTGACGCCAGCCATAGGAGCCAGGACCGCCGCGGGGCGGATGGTCAGGTCGCGGATTTGGAAGAACTCAGGAAGCATGAATTCTCAGTGTACGGTGCGCGTTCTCGCGTTGCAATCTTGCTGACGCGAAGGCGTACAGGTTGAAACCTGTGCCACAAAAACCGGGCCACGTCTTTGGAGCTCGACCACGAAAAACTGGAAGCCCAGACCCCACCCCCCCCCGCCTTGCGAAAGGGTAAGACTCTAAACGGGTTACGATTTGTCGAGGTTGAAAGAGTGTGATTCTGAAGGATTTAGAAAGCGTATCACGGAAACAGATAGGCCCCATTGGAGTTAGAGACGAAGTGGATTTTGGGAAGGTGGCGAGAGACCCCACCCCCGGGTGTTTTTGGCAAAACGTGCGCAGTGTACAGAAACAATTGGAGATACGGAAAATCGCGCATGGCAAAACGTTTGTAAACGATTGAAAATAAAGAGCGGCGATTTGCGCGCAATTACACGCATTGAGTCGAGGCGAGCAACGACGATGAATGAAGGTTGATGCGGTCGGCGCAGTAGGTTGATTTAACACAGCAAATATTAGCATGTGCGTGATTACTATGTCAATAGGTCTACCAAGAGTACCGGAACGTCCCTGAACACCATTCTCTGCCGTCGAGTACTGCGGGCGGGACTGCGCCTTGGAAACAGACCGTGTGCGTGGTCTGTTCCAAAACGGGAGTTGCCCATCAGGTTGGCACAGGAGCACGGCCGGCGCGCTCGCCCAGCGAAAAATTTGGGAAGAACGTCTGTTCTTTCAATGCGTTGCGCTAGGCGCTCGAAAAAGGGATGCCGCGCTTGGAGCGAATCGTGCAGGGGTAAACGAGAAGGATCGACGACCAACGAAAAAGAGGCAGCTCGACGACCCGAACATCGAGAAGCTTTCGCTGATCCGAGAAAAGTCTGTGGGTGATCAGTGGGGATACATCGAGCGAAGAATGTCGACCCGTCAGGAGTGGCGAAGGCAGAGGCGCTACGGGCGAACTTCAGGCGGATAGAACGACGGGAGTGGTGGCTGTGGGCGGTAGCAGGCGTCATCTCACTGCTGCTGACCATCGGGCTGGCGTCTTTTCTGCTTCCTAACGCGCACACGGAGCAGGAGTTCCACTCGCTCAACGTGATGCCGCCGGTGCTGCGGGGTCTGGTGGGGCTGGTCTTCCTGTTCGATCTGTACACCATTTATCAACATCTGCTGATTCACCGCATCCGCCGCCGGCTGGTGGAACGCGAAGAACTGTTCAACCTGATCGGTGAAAACGCCGCCGACATGATTGCGGTGGTGGATATGAAGGGAAAACGGCTTTTCAACAGCGTGTCGTATCAAAAAGTGTTGGGATATTCGCCGGAGGAATTGCAAGCGTCTTCGGGTTTCGATCAGATTCACCCCGAAGATCGCGAGACGGTAAAGAAGGCCGCGGAGGAAGCGCAGCGCACGGGAATCGGAAAAACGCTGGAGTACCGCCTGCGCCACAAGAACGGCGAATGGTTATTCCTGGAGTCCACCTCGAGCGTGATCCTCGACGCCGAAGGCAAGCCGGAAAAGCTGGTGATCGTTAATCGGAACGTCACGGAACGCAAAATAGCGGAAGAAGCGCTGCGGCGTTCCGAGACGGATTTTCGCTCGGTGGTGGAAGATGCGCCGTACGGAATTTATCGCGCGAGCACCGACGGACGATTTCTGCAAACCAATCCAGCCATACAGAAAATGCTGGGTTACGAGTCAACGCAGGAATTGCGGAGCAAGGATCTGCCAACGGATATTTTTCAGCACGCGGCAGAATACCGGCGTTTAACCGAACTGCTCACGCGCTCGGAAGAGATCAAGGATCTGGAGATGGAGTGGAAGCGGCAAGACGGCACGCCCATCACGCTGCGGTGTTCGGTGCGCCGCATCAACGGAGAAGATGGAGTGCCGGCGTCTTTCGAAGTGTTCGCTGAGGACGTAACGGAAAAAAGGGTGCTGGAGAAGCAACTGAGAATGGCGCAAAAGATGGAAGCGATTGGACGGCTGTCCGGAGGCATCGCGCACGACTTCAACAACCACCTGGGAGTGATTATCGGTTACAGCCGAGTGCTGAGGAAAGCCTTGGGCGAACAAAACGCGCTCTGCGAGCATGCACTGGAAATCGAGAAGGCGGGACAGCGCGCGTCGTCGTTGACGAAGCAACTGCTGGCGTTCAGCCGGCAGCAGGTCTTGACGCCCTCGGTCCTGAACCTCAATACGCTGGCCCTGGATATGGAAAGCATGCTCCCGCGCCTGCTGGGAGAGGACGTCGCCGTGTCGCTCACGCTAGAACCCAAGCTCGACAGCGTGAAAGCGGATCCCAGCCAGATCGAAAACGTGATCATGAACCTGGCGGTAAACGCACGGGATGCCATGCCGGATGGCGGAAAGCTGAAGATCCGCACCGCCAACGTGGAGATGGACCAAAAGTATACGCGCAGTCATCCCGGCTCGCGTCCCGGGAGCTACGTACTTTTGGAGGTTGCGGACACGGGAACGGGAATGGACCCGGCAACACTTGCGCATATTTTTGAGCCGTTTTTTACGACCAAGGACGTGGGCAAGGGTACGGGGCTGGGACTTGCAACGGTGTACGGCATCGTAAAACAGAGCAATGGATATATCTGGGTGGACAGCGCGCCGGGAAGAGGCACAACGTTTGAGATTTATCTGCCGCGACACGCAGGCGAGGTGCCCGCCCAAAAGCAAGAAACGGAGTGCGACGAACGGCTGCAGGGTTCGGAAACAATTCTGCTGGTGGAAGACGCCCAGCCTTTGCGCAAGCTGGCGCAGACTTTTCTGGAAAGCGCGGGATTTCGTGTGTGGCCAGCCGGCAACGGAGAAGAAGCTCTGGAAGTGGCGGCACGTTCCGGTGTGAATTTTGATTTGTTGCTGACCGATGTGGTGATGCCAGGGATGAACGGACGCGCCCTGGCCGAGCAATTGTTACCACGGCAGCCCGGGATGAGGGTGTTGTATATGTCCGGGTACACAGACAGTTTCATCGCCGGGCACGGAGTGCTGGAACCGGGAACCTACCTAGTACACAAACCATTTATCGAGGAGGAGCTGATTCGGAAGGCCCGCGAGGTGCTTGATGGCGGAAAGAGCGTGGGACCAGCGATCAAGCCAGCGAGCGAGAAGGTGGCGGAATTTGCGGGAGCAATTTCCGGAACGGGCTCCGGAGCGAGCTCCAGCGTGGGCTCCGGCCCGGGCAGTGGGAAGCAATAGCGAATGCGAAAATTGCTGATTGTGGACGACGATGAAGCGTTGCGACGGTTGATGCGGCTGGAACTAAGCGACGATTATGAAGTCATTGATACGGGAGAACCCGAACAAGGTCTGGCGCTAGCGCTGGAAAACCGACCGGATGCGATCCTGCTAGATCTGCGCATGCCAAAGTACTCGGGCTACGATCTGCTGCAGACGTTTACATCGTTCGGGCGCACGCAGACGATCCCGGTGATTATCGTGAGCGGTGAGGCGGGGGGACAAACCAAAGAGCATTGCAAGCAGCTTGGCGCAGCGGGCTATTTTGAAAAGCCGATCGACTTCGAGGGACTGCGGACGTGCCTGAACCAGATCGCCAAAGCACGCCGATACGTGCCGCGAAGCGAGGTGCGCGTGCGGCTGCATGTGCCGCTGAAGCTGCAAGGCACGGACAAGCAGGGAAAACAGTTTGAAGAGCTGGTGACGACTGAGGATGTAAGCCTGAACGGTTTTTTGTGCGCGTGCGTGGCGGATCTGGCCGCGGCTTCTGTGCTGCGTGTGCATTTGATGTCCAGCCCGACGGGGCCGAGCTTTGTGGGCGAGGCCAAAGTGGTGCACTCGGGCACCAACGGGGTATCCATTCGGCATTACGGATGCCGCTTCATCGTGAAGACCGGGCCGTGGGTGCTGCAGTAAACGCGGCGCGGACAGTATGAGCAGCGTTAAGCAAATAATTCCAGGCAAAGAAACCACAGACCGTACCGACAATGGATCAGTCTATGGATCAGTCTACGGATCGGGGGCTCAGCGCGCCGCGGTGCGCGTTCTTGCTGTCGACGACAATCCCGCGGCGTGCAAACTGGTGGCCCTGATGCTGAGCCCGCCGGCCTTCCACTGCAATACCGCCATTAACGGTGAGCTGGCCCTGGCCATTCTGCAACGAGAGAGCTTCGACGCCGTAATTTCCGACCTCGAGATGCCGGTGATGGGTGGCCTGACGTTGCTTGAGCAAGTTCGCATTCATTATCCCCACATGGCTTTCCTGGTAACTACCGGCGTGGATGACGTGGAGGTGGGTGTGCATGCCATGCGCTGCGGGGCTGACGACTATCTCGTTAAACCTCTGCACGAAGGCGCGGTTCTGGCAAGTCTTGAAAAGGCGCTGTATAAGAGGAGTCTCGAACAGGAGCTTGAAGACTACCGCGCGCACCTGGAAGAAATGGTGGCGGAACGCACCGCGGAAGTGCGCGCGACGTTGCAGCAGATCGAGCGCACTTATGAGGATACGTTGCGGGCGCTCGGTGCGGCGATCGATCTTCGCGACAATGAGACGGCCGGCCACTCGGAACGCGTATGTCTATTTTCCATCGAGATCGGCCGAGCGATGGGATGGCCACACGAACGGTTGCTGACCCTCGCTAGAGGAGCGTACCTACACGATATCGGGAAGCTGGGAATTCCTGATGGAATTTTCCTCAAGGCTGGGCCACTGACCGAGGAAGAACGCGCGCTGATGCAACGGCACGCGCAGATAGGGTTCAACCTCGTCAAGGACATCCCTTTTCTTGCGGATGCAGCGGAAATCGTGCTCACGCATCACGAGCGTTATGACGGGCTTGGTTATCCGCACGGCGTGAAGGGTGAAGAGATTCCTTTGAGTTCGCGGATTTTCTCGATCGCCGATACTCTCGATGCGATCACGTCCGACAGACCGTACCGCCTGGCTTCTTCGTTTGAGGGAGCACGCGAGACGATTCGCGGACTTGCGGGCAGCCAATTCGACCCTAAGACGGTGGACGCGTTTCTGAATATCGCGGAGAATACGTGGCCGGCAATCGCGCGGAGCCAGCGGCAGGTTTCTGGCCCGACGTCCGATTCAAGTGCGAGTGGCGGGCTTCTTTGCTTAGGCCTGCGTGGGGCGCGCTGAGCGAACTGGCGGGAGACTGTTTCACATTGTCGCGATCCGTGGAGCGAGCGTACAATAGCCCCCGCCATTGAACGGCAATAGCAGATTTCCATTAAGATTTCGATTTGAAGTGCGCTGGGTTTTGTTTCAAGGCCAACTCTCGAGGCCGGAATTTTTCGTCTCCCTGGGTGCCACGACGATGGAAGACTTATCCCGATACAATCAACCCGTCAGCACGTTGTTTGCGCGACCCTACAGCGCCGAGGACTGGGAGCAGTACCGCCTCAGCGATGAGCAGGTGGAATTCTTCCGCGAGAATGGCTACTTGAAGGGCGTTCGCATTTTGAGTGACGAGCAGGTGGAGGCGCTGCGCGCGGAATTGGAGCAGATGATGGATCCGGCGTATCCCGGCCGGAACTTATTTCACGAATACCATTCCAACGAGTCGACGGATCCGAATCGCGTGATATTTCATGCGCTGGGCGCCTGGCGTGTGCTGCCGGGCTTTCACGATCTGCTTTGGAACCCAGCGTTCCTGGTGCCGGCGTCGCAGTTGCTGGACGGTCCGGTGCGCTTCTGGCACGACCAGCTTTTTTGCAAACCGGCGAAACACGGCGGAGTGGTGGCGTGGCACCAGGATTATTCGTACTGGACAAGAACCACACCTTTGGCGCACTTGACCTGCTGGATTGGCTTGGACGATTCGACGCGCGAAAATGGCTGCTTGAATTACATTCCCGGCAGTCATAAATGGCCGGAGTTGTCCAAGCCGGTGCTGACCGGGGAAATGGACAGCATCGTTGAGACGTTGCCCGAAGAGCTGAAAAACAAGTTCCAACCGGTGGCGATTGAGTTGAAGAAGGGTGAAAGTTCGTTTCACCATGCGCGAACGATGCACGGTTCGCGAGCAAACGATACAGCGGCACCGCGGCGCGCCACAGTGATCAACGTGTTTCGTGACGGCGTGATGTCGAACGCTGACGAACCACTGCTTGAAGGCGTGCCGATCATTCCCCGCGGGGAGAAGATGGACGGACAGTTTTTTCCGCTGCTGTACGACCCGCAATCGGTGTTGGCTAGCGCGCGCTGACGGAGGAATCCCCGGTTATTGCAGCGAGTACTTACGCATTGTGTTTTCCTGTGGATCTTTGCACTGATTTCAAACGGAGGTTTTGACAAATGAGTTCTCTATTCGAAGGGGCGCGCGACGAAGCTAATCCTAACGGAGTTGCAGCAACGCTTGAATCTTCCTGCGTGCATAACGCGCATTCCGAAGTGGCGAAGGAAGACCGCTCGCGGCGAGGTTTTTTTCGAAAGACCATAGGAGGAGCGGTCGCTGGGTTGGTGGGAGCGGCGGGAATGGAGTTCATGGCGCCGCGTGCCGTTTTGGCGCAGAGCACGCTTACCCCGGATGCCGCGCTGCAGGAATTGATGGATGGTAATAAACGGTTCGTGACTAGGGGTCTGGTCTCTTGCGAGCAGGACCTGACGATACTGCAACAGCGCTCGATCGAGAAGCAGGAACCATTTGCGGCGGTACTGTCGTGTGCCGATTCGCGCGTACCGGTGGAGTTAGTGTTCGATCAAACGATTGGTCATATTTTTGTGACGCGGGTGGCCGGAAATTTCGCCGCTTCGGAGATCATTGCAAGCCTGGAATATGGCGCACTGGTGCTCGGAACGGAGGTAATCATGGTGCTGGGACATAAGAATTGTGGCGCGGTGAAAGCCACAATTCAGGCCAAGGAGGTTCCCGGCCAGATCAGCGCGCTCTATGCGTACCTTCAGCCCGCGGTTAATCAGGCCGGACCAGACCTTGAAGCAGCGACTAAAGCAAATGCCAAAATCCAAGCAGCGCTGCTGCGCCAGGCGTCGACGGTTATTGCTGGTTTGGTGAAAGCAAATAAGGTGAAGGTGGTGGCGGCGTATTTTGACGTTGGCACTGGAGTGGTGTCACTCCTGGATTAGCTGGGCAACGGGCTGACGAGGTTCACGTGGCTTTGGCTGGCGTGGACTCGGCGGTCGTGACAGCGGGAGCAGTGGAGGACTTTAGGTATTCGTCCAGCTTAAGAAATTTGCGGCCGAGCGCGGGGCTGAAGATGGACCAGAGGTCTTCGCCACTGGGGATGGCGAGGGCGGAGCGGACGGCGGCTAATTTGGAGTCCAGGTCGTCCATGTAATGGAATACCAACGCTTCGCGAATCATGGGGAGTTTGGGAGAGCCGAATTCGTATTCGCCGTGGTGGCTGATTAGCAGATGTTGGACTACCGCTTTTAGAGGCGGTGGGAAACCGGGGATGGCGTCGATGGCTTTCGATACGGTTTCCAGTTCCATGACGATATGGCCGAGGAGTTGGCCTTCGGTGGTGTAACTTACGGCGCGTTCGTAGCAGAGTTCGTCCAATTTGCCTACGTCGTGCAATGCGGCGACCGTCAGAAGCAAATCTACATTTAACTCGGGATAATGCGCGGCGATTTGTTTGGCCAAGCCGCAGAGGCCTACTACGTGCTCCAAGAGGCCACCGATGAAGGCGTGGTGCATTACTTTGGCAGCGGGGGCGCGCTTGAAACGTTGCGCGACGTGCGGATCGCGCAGGATGCTCAGGACCAATTTGTTCAGCCAGGGATTTTCGATTTCGGCGGCGTAGGATTCCAGACGCGCCCACATTTGATCCACATTTTCTTTGGTGTGCGGGAGGAAGTCGGCCAGGTCGATTTCTTCGGGCGTGGCGCGGCGGACCTGTTGCAGGACGAGTTGCGGTTTGTTGCGGTAGATTTCCACGCGGGCCGCAACTTTTACGAAATCGTCGCGATTGATTTCTTTGGCTATAGCCTCGAAGGCGTCCCAGATGCGGGCTTCTACCGTGCCGCTGCGGTCGCCGAGTTCCATGCGGAGGTATTGTTTGCCTTCGCGAGTGTTGCGGATTTCTTTTTCGTGCACCAGGAAAAACGAGGTGATGCTCTGTTCCGTGGCTAGTTCGGTGACGAAAGATTTCTTCATTTGGACGGTTTCATCTGAAAGGTCATTTGCCGTTTGTGTTACGCAGGTGGCGTAGCCGGCGGTGTGGCTGGCGGTGCCGGCGTTGACGCAGGGGCCGCATCGGGCGGCGTGGTGTCGCCCGACTTTTTGCCGAAGAGGCCTAACTTCTTATGGCTTGATTTTGATTTAACCACTTCTGGAGTAGCACTGACTTCCTGAATTTCGGAGTTGCCGCCGCCAGCGATGCTCTGATAGCGAGGATCGACGACGACGTAGCTTTGCTGGCGCAGCGTATTCAGGTACAAGCGAACAGCAGGTTCCAAGCGCTCGTTGTAAAGGTGTTCCGAGATTTCGTTCTGTACCTTGTCAAGCGACTGCTCACCTTCGTCATAGTGCTCGAGGACCTGCAGGATCAGAAAACCTTGCTTGGTTTCCATTACCGGGGTTAGTTCGTTACGCTTCATGACAAAAACTTTGTCTTCGAGCACCTTGGAGAGCTCGCCACGCTTGTATATGCCGAGCATGCCTCCCTCCTTGGCGGTGCTGCCATCCGAAAAGCGCTTGGCAATTTCGGCAAAGTCTTCGCCGTCTTGCACACGCTGCAAGGCGGTATCGGCCTTCTTCTTCAGCTCGGGGATTTGGTCGGGCTTCTTCCCTTCCGTGGTGATTTCAATTTCGCGTAGCGCCACCTGCTCGGGGCGAACGAATTCCGACTTGTGAGCTTCGTAATATTTTTGTACATCGACGGGGCTGATGGTGATGTGTGAGCCTACTTCACTGCCGATTACCTGCTGGGTAAGCAAGCTGTTGCGAATATTGTTCTTAAAATCCTCCCAGTTTATGCCCTGCGAGGTAACTGCTTTTTCCAGGTCTTCCAGGCTGTCCAGCTTGTTCTGGATGCGGATCTGGTCCAGTTTTTTAATGACTGCGGGCTCGACGCTGGTACCGAGGTCTTTAGCGCGTTGCACGAGTAAGGATTGATCGATCAGGTCGCGCAGTGCGTTTTTGCGGCGCTCCTCGGTCTCAGTAGCCAACTGCTCTGGCGTGCAATGGGTCTGACAGTCATTCTTGGCTTCCTCTTCCGCCATGGCGAGGGCGTGGTCGTACTCAGACTTGGTAATAATTTCGTTGTTTACGCGGGCGATGATTTCTTCGACGGTTCTGCCGCCGCTCAGGTCTACGGCGGGCTTGGCTGCGGGTTTCGCGGCCGGCTTGGGGGGGAGTCTTGGCGGCGGGCTCAGGTTCGGGTTCAGCCATTCCTGGCTTTTCAAGCGCTGGGACTTGCGGCGCGGAGGGCTGTTGCGCGGGTGGGTTCGCCGGAGGGGTGTCAGCCGGAGGATTTTGTTGCGCCATTACCGGAACGGCGAAGCAGAGGGTGGTTAGCAATACGAGGTTACGCATGAATCTCCTTGATACCTAAAGTTTAGCTCTGGCCTTGCAGGCCTAGCAATACGTTTCTGACGGCATCGGCGGCGGGTTCGCCGCGGCTCACTTCCATCCACAGGACGCCACTGGGGTCGAGCTTGATGCCCTTGCGCGAACGGACCACCTTTACCAGCGTGGCGGGGTCGAGATTGGTTTCCGGGTGGAAGCGGATGGCGATGCGGCTGCCTTGGCGCTCGACGGCGGAAATGCGCAGACGCTCGCACATGGATTTGAGGACGGAATACTGCAAAAGGTTTTCTATAGAACTGGGGACCGGGCCGAAGCGGTCCTCGAGCTCGCGGCGGACGTCGGCGCGCTCTTCGTCGGTGGCGATGGTGGAGATGCGCTTGTAGGTGCGCAGGCGGAGGTTTTCGCTAGGGATGTAGTCTTGCGGGATGCGCACGTCGAAGCCCAGACTTAGCGTGGTGCGGAGTTCCGGCGGGACTTCCTGGCCTTTCAGTTTGCTAACTGCGCGTTCGAGCATTTGGCAGTACATATCGAAGCCTACGGCGTCGATGTGGCCGTGCTGCTGACGGCCCAGCATGTTACCGGCGCCGCGCAATTCCAAGTCGAGCGCAGCGATGCGGAACCCGGCGCCTAGTTCGCTGAACTCTTTCATGGCCGAGAGGCGTTTGCGGGCGATGTCCGACAGAACGGTTTCGGGCGGGACGAGAAGGTAGGCGTAGGCACGTTGCGCGGAGCGGCCCACGCGGCCGCGGAGTTGGTAGAGCTCGGCAAGGCCTAAGCGATCGGCGCGATTGATGAGGATGGTGTTGGCGCGCGGGATGTCCAGGCCGTTTTCGACGATGGTGGTCGCGACGAGGACGTCGGCTTCGTCGCGGATGAACTTGAGCATAACGCTTTCTAATTCCTTCTCGCCCATCTGGCCGTGGCCGACCACCACGCGGGCTTTCGGAACCAGTTTCGTGACTAATGCCGCGAGCGAGTAGATGGACTCGATGCGATTGTGGATGAAGTAGACCTGGCCATCGCGGGCGAGCTCGGTTTCGATGGCGCGTTGCAGGAGTTCCTCTTGAAATGGTGCCACTACCGTCTGAATGGCCAGGCGGTCGCGTGGGGGAGTTTCGATGACCGACATGTCGCGCAGTCCTACCAGCGACATGTGCAGCGTGCGCGGGATGGGCGTCGCGGAGAGCGCCAGCGCGTCAACGTTTTTGCTCATTTCCTTCAGGCGCTCTTTGTGAGCTACGCCGAAGCGCTGCTCTTCGTCGACGACCAGCAACCCGAGCTCGTGAAATTTCACGTCTTTCGAAAGAAGCCGATGCGTGCCGATGATGATGTCGACCTTGCCGGATTCCACATCGGCGAGGATTTTCTTTTGCTCGGCTGCGGTGCGGAAACGGCTGAGCATTTCGATGCGCATGGGGAAAGCCGCGAAGCGCTGTTTGAAGGTTTCGTAATGTTGGAACGCGAGAATGGTGGTGGGCGAAAGTAATGCTACCTGCTTGCTGTCGGATACCGCTTTGAACGCCGCACGCATCGCTACTTCGGTCTTGCCATAGCCGACGTCGCCGCATAGCAGGCGATCCATGGGCGTGGCGCGTTCCATGTCTCTCTTGATGTCGGCGATAGCGCTGTTCTGGTCGGCAGTTTCTTCAAATTCGAAGGCGTCTTCGAATTCGCGCTGAAAATTCCCATCGGCGGAAAACGCAAAACCTTCAGCAGTTTTTCTTTCGGCGTAGAGAGCCAGAAGTTGGTCGGCCATGTCCTCGACGGATTTGCGCGCGCGCGTTTTGCGGGTGTTCCACGCTGTGCCGCCGAGCTTGTCGAGCGGCGGATGGTCGCCTTCGACCACGCGATAGCTTTGCACCAGGTCCATGCGCTCGAGCGGGACGTACAAACGCGCATCGTCGGCGTATTTCAGCAGCATGAATTCGCCGCCCCGGCCATCGGAAACGATTTGGCGCAGGCCTTCGAACTGGCCGATGCCGTGATCCACATGAACCACAAAGTCGCCGGGTTTTAAGTCGGCGAAATCGCTGAAGAATCCGGAGGTGCGAATTTTGCGGCTCGGTCGATCGACGACCGGAGCAACGTCGAAGAGATCGGCTTGGCCGTAAAGCGTGACGCGCGAATCGGGAAAAGCTACGCCTTCGGAAAATGGCGCGCGGATGAGCAGGAGCTTGGCAAGTTCGTGCGCGGCCTCAGCGGTGAAACCCGCGGCGGCGTCTTCCGATTCACCCAGGACGTATGGCGCTTCGTATTCGCGGCAAATGTCCGCAAGACGCTCGAGTTCGCCGGTGCTAGCGGCGGTGAGGAATACGCTGCCGCCTTCGGCGAGCTGTGATTTCACCGCCGCCATACAGGCGACGACATCACCGTGAAAGCGAGCGCTGGGGCGCGAGGAGAGTTCGAATTGCGGGCCGCCACTAGTACCCACCGCGAGTTGCTGCAGCTCGATTTGCGAACCTTTTCGTGTGCCGGCAGAAAATTCTTCCTCGGTCCAAAAAAAATGATGGGCCGCGGGAGAATTCGCCTGACCGTGTCGCTCGTAATTTGCGGTGGCGGCCTCAAGATGTTTCCGTGCGACTTCCTGCAGCGTTTGCGGCTCGTCTAGAAAAATAACGGGGCGCAGCGAGCTTTCCGCCAGTTCAAAGAGCGAAGCGGTTCCTGCCGCGACGGAGGGACCGAAATATGACGGCGTTTGCCAGACGGACGGATCGTCATCTGCATTCGTGATGGTTGGCGCGAAAGACCATTCGGTGAGCGGCAACAGGGTGGCTCTGCCCACAGGAGAAATCGAGCGCTGCGTGCGCGGATCGAATTCGCGCACGGATTCTACGGTGTCCCCGAGCAGCTCAATGCGAACCGGGCGTGCGGCTTCGGGAGAAAAAACGTCGACGATTCCGCCACGCACGGCGAATTGTCCCGGCACTCGACCATTTCCGTGCGCGTGTACCCTACGGAGCCGAGGTGGGTAATCAAGTCTTCGTGCGGGACCTCGGCGTCTTTGCTGAGTGTGCGCGCCAGGGATAAATACGTCACAGGATCCTGATAGCGCCACAACGCGGCCACCACCGGCGCGATGACCAGCGAAATCTGGCCGTCCGCCAAACGGAAAAGCGTGGCTGCGCGGCGCTCCAAAATATCGGCGTGCGGGCTCTGCGACTCCCATGGCAACGTGTCGAATGCCGGGAGCGTGGCGATGCAGCCGGCGGGACCGGGGAAAATGCCAAAGAAGAAACGCAGGGTATCGGCCAACGATTCGGCGCGACGATTCGAATCCGTTACGAAGAATGCCGGACGGCGCAATTCGCGCGTGAGGTATGCGGCGATGAGCGCTTTCGCGACGTCGTGCAATCCGGAGAGCGAAACGTGGTTTGCCGCCGCCACGCAGCTCCGCCAGCGCTCCGTGCACGGAGGGATGGCTCAACACGGGTTCAAATCGTTCGCGAACTACGGGGAATATCATGCGTGCGTGATCAGGACTCCGCTCGCGCGGCGCCGGAACTATTTGCGGCCTGGCGGATGGAGCCCCGTCGCGAATCTTCTGCAGAATTGCGGTGGTGGAATAGCCTGGCGCTACCGGGTACGGAGACCACGCGCCCGCCAGCAGCTTCGACCTCTTCCCGGCCCACGATTTGGTCGCCGGCCCAATCGCCACCCTTGACCAGGACATCCGGCAACAACGCGGCGATAATTTCGCGCGGCGTGGGTTCGTCGAAAATCACCACAGCATCCACGCATTCGAGCGCCGCTAGGATTTCTGCGCGTTCAAGCTCCGGAAGGATCGGGCGGCCAAGGCCTTTCAGTTCACGCACACCGCGATCGCTGTTCATGCCCACCACCAGCGCGTCACCCAGCTTGCGCGCGGCCTCTAGCGTGCGAAGATGTCCGGGATGCAAAAGGTCAAAGCAGCCGTTGGTGAACACCACGCGATAGCCTTCGGGGCGAGCGTTGCGCTTATTATGGTCAAGATGTTTATCAGGATGATTGCGTTTGGCGCGGCCAAACCGCAGAATCGCTTGTTCCAGCGTAAGAATTCCCGAACTCAAAGGATCTCCATGGAAGCGTGCGGGCTCGCAGACAGTACCCATTCCGAAACATCAGTTTATCATGTGCGCGTGTTTGCAAGATGTTGGGCGCGGGTTGACGCTCCAAGCCGGAGAGAAGCGTCGAACAGCGGCGACTCCTTGGGATGTGGAGTCCCTAGCTATAGCATTCCGTTTGCGGCCTTTGCCACCAGCTGTTTAGCGATGCAGACACGATGATCGCGCCCGGGAGTGATTCGCCGAGCAAGCCGCGAACGCAGCATCCCTTCGTGGTTCGGGCACTCATTGGCGTGGTGCTCATCGCGGCGGGGTTGTTGATGGTGCTGCTCGCATCCTTACGATCAGCGCACGTATATTGATCGACGCGGGTGGCTGCCACATGGCTACCACGGTGATCGAACCGGCGGGCGCGGCATCGGTCAATCCCGGCACTCTTCCAATCCGCCACACCGCGAGGCACAGTGGTTGTGTTCCACGGTTTGGCCGCCAATCGCAAATTCATGACCTATATTGCGGACGGCTTCGCGAATGCTGGGCCTGCAGGTGTTTGTGCCCGATTTGCCGGGCCACGGGCACACGGCAGGACCATTTTCACCGGCACGAGCTCAAGAATGCAGCGGAAAATCTGCTACATGAATTGCGCTCGCGCGGAATGGCCCCTCCAGCAAGAACGATTCTTGCGGGACACTCCATGGGCGGCGCCATCGCCATTCGCATCGCCGCGCGCATTCCGGTCGCTGGAGTGATTGCTATTTCGCCAGCGCCCATGCGCGCCTGCGCACGGCGCGACCGCGGACGTTTTGCTCTTTGACAATCCTCCGCTGTTGCCCCGCAACACGGAGATCATCAGCGGGGGTTTTGAGCCGCAACAAATGACGGCGAATGCACGCGACCTGTTGCGGCCGGATCGATGTTAACTCTCGCTTTGTATTAGTACCGTGGGCCACGCACGGCGGTCTGCTTTTCCGGCCGGAGGCAGTGCGGCTGGCGCAGGAGTGGGCCGCGAAACTTTTGCGATTAAATAGTGACGCCGGCACCGTGAAAATTCCGTCGAGACTGCCGTTACCTCGGATGCACTGTTGGGCTTGGCGGGAATTCTCTTGGTCGCCGGCCCATTTTTGCGGGAAGCCGCCGGGAAACCAGCTCTGATGAAATAGATCTCGTGCCACTCAGAGGCGGGTTCACAATTCCTGTGGTGGCGCGCAGCGATCGAGATTTTGTTCGTTGGACTGATTGTGGTGACAATGCTGCGCTATTGGCAGCCGCTCCGTCTCGTGCGGGTGTTTCAGGCGACTATCTGGCGGGATATCTGCTGTGCAGCGGGCTGGTGCTTATCGCGCTGCATTGGAGATTGTTTGCGGACAGCTTCGACTTTCGAAATGTCTCGGCGCTGCAGGCGATTTTCGGCGGCCTAATACTTGGTTCTTCTCTTCAGCGCGTGGTTTGAACTCTCGTTCACCGAATCATGGCTGAACAGCGCGCGCTGGCAGCGGTTCGCGCTGCTCTTTATTATCGCTCATTCCGGTCTGATGGCAGAAGAGTTCCTGATGGGGCCGCTGGCTCGGCAGTGCGCGTATCGCGTCTGGAAGCGACTGCTGCTGAGCGATATTCTATCGCCTGCTGATTCTGGCTGCCGCTCGTTTTTGGCATCCTGGTTCTGCACAGCGGCGAAATTCTGCTGGTGCTTGCTCGCGCCGTTTTTGGCGCTCTTCAGCATCGCGCATCGCTGGGGCATGGATGTTGTCCGGGAAGTAACCCGCTCCGCGGCAGCCACGGCGCTCTTCGGTGCTATACTCCTGGCTGGATTCTTCCTGGTGATATTCCCTCTGCTTTAAGGGGCTTTTCACCCGACTCGGCCCGTGCCCCCTGAGCCGTCACAATGGGTTCCGCGCCCGGAACGGATATCGCGAGTTTTCGCGAGACCACTTATGGCTGAGATTGCGATTGTCGGCGGCGGGCCGTCTGGAGCAATGTGCGGCGAGCAACTGGCGCGCGCGGGGCACACGGTAAAAATTTTCGACGAGCATCTGGCGTGGGAAAAGCCCTGCGGCGGCGGATTAACGCACAAGGCGATCCTGCGCTTCCCTTTCCTGTTGAACAATTCGTACCCCAAAAAATTAGTGCGCTCTGTGGAGTTGATCGCCAGCGACGAGCAACGGGTGACCATGAATATGGCGCATCCCGTGGTGATCTATTCGCGCACCGTGTTGAACGGCATGTTGCTGGCGCGCGCGCAAGAAGCGGGATGCGCGGTCCAGCGCTCGCACGTCATCAGTGTGGACACTTCCAGCGATAGGCCGCGCTATTGCGTGGAAGGCGAATGGCAGCGGCCGATTACCTGGTGTTGGCCGCCGGTGCGCGCAACCAATTGCTTGCCGGACACGCGGCCGCTAAAGCGCGATGAACTCGAAATGACACAAGGCTATTTTGTTCCGGAGACCGCCGAAGCCATCACCATAAAATTTCTGCCGCACTTTGAAGGATATATCTGGTCGTTTCCGCGGCAGGATCATTTGTCCGTGGGGATTTGCGGGAGCATGTCCGCGCATACCAGCGCGGAATTGAAGTCCGCACCTGGGCACATTTGTGGAGAAACAGAAAATTTCCACTAGCGGCGCGAAATTCTACAGCCACGTGCTGCCTTCGCCGCAGGAACATACGTTTTCGCAACGCAACGTGGTGGGCCGCAACTGGGCCATGATCGGCGACGCGGCGGCGTGGGTGGATCCGCTGACTGGCGAAGGATTATTTTACGCGTTGCGTTCCGGCGAACTTATGGGTCGCGCGCTAGCCGAAGGCTGCCCCGAAAAATATCCTGCGCGGGTGAGAGCCGGCGTTTTCCGCCGAACTTGAGTTTGCGGCGCGCATCGTGAGGCGTTTTTATCGCGGATCGTTCCTGGGTACCTCCGTGCCGACGCGCATGGTGCAATTTATGCGCAAGAGCCCGGTATTCCGCCAACTGGTCGGAGACCTATTTAGCGGCGCGCAGGACTACACCACGCTGAAGCAGCGGGTGCTCGGGCACCTGGGAATTTCGGTCAGCCAATTCGTCTCCAGCGTTCTAATTTTGAGCCTCCTGCCATCGCCCGCGTGCCGCGCGGCAGCAACGCCAGCGATTAGCTCAGTGGCACAGGCCCTCTTGTTTACGCCCGCCAGGTGTTCCTGGGGCGCACTCCACGCCCACGGCGCGCAACACGAAAGACCGCGAAATGGATCGGACCATATAACATTGCGAGTTCCAGGACATCAAACCTCCATCGGTCATCGCCAGCGCTCCTCGTCCATGCCCTCGGAAAACGAAAATCCGCTTACCAAAAAAGAAAAGCGCAAGCAGGCGTGGAAGAATCTCCCTGACGTTTGGGCGCTGATTCATCCGCGGCGCGCGCTGCTGATCGGCGGGTTCGCGCTGATGGCCGTCAACCGCGTCGCCGGGCTGGTGCTTCCGGCCTCCACCAAATTTTTCGTCGATAACGTGGTCACCAAGCGGCAGATTCACCTGCTCACGCCGATTGTGCTGGCCGTTCTGGCTGCGACCATCGTGCAAGGCATCACTTCCTTCACGCTGACGCAACTGCTCTCCAAATCCGCGCAGCGCATGATCACCGACCTGCGCCGGCAGGTGCAGGCGCACATCGGCCGCCTGCCGGTATCCTTTTACGATGCCAACAAGACCGGCGTGCTGGTCTCGCGCATCATGAGCGACGTGGAAGGCGTGCGCAATCTGGTGGGCACCGGGCTGGTGGAATTTGTCGGCGGCATCATGACCGCGATTATCGCGCTTGGTGTACCTGCTTCATACCAGCGTGCCCATGACGGCCGTGGCGTTTTCCGTTCTGCTTGATTTTTGGCTTCGCCATCAACAAAGCCTTCGGCACGATCCGCCCGATTTTTCGCGCGCGCCCGAAAATCAACGCCGAGGTCACCGGCCGCCTTACCGAATCGCTGGGCGGCGTGCGCGTGGTGAAGGGTTATCACGCCGAAGATCGCGAAGAAAGCATCTTTGCCGACGGCGTGCAGCGCCTGCTGGACAACGTGCTGAAGACGCTCACCGCCACTTCGCTGATGAGCCTTTCCGCCACGGGGCTGATGGGCATCGTCAGCGCGCTGATCATGGACTTGGGCGCGCACCAGATGCTGGCCGGCACCATGACGCTCGGCGAGTTTTTCACCTTCAACGTGTTTCTCGGCTTGCTGATCGCGCCGGTGTTTCAAATCGTGGGCATCGGCACGCAAATCACCGAAGCCATGGCCGGCCTGGAACGCACGCGCGAAATTCTGAATGAGACCAAGGAAGACGACGATCCGCGCCGCACCGTCACGCTGGGGCGCATCAACGGCGAGGTGCGTTCTCGAAGACGTCAACTTCGCTTACGACGAAGGCAAGGAGGTGTTGCACGACGTCAGCTTCGCGGCCGAACCCGGCACGGTGACCGCGCTGGTGGGCCCTTCCGGCGCGGGCAAATCCACCATCATCGGACTGATCGCGGCGTTTTACGTGCCAACGTCGGGGCGCGTGCTGGTGGATGGCATCGATCTTTCCACGGTGCGGCTGGAGTCCTATCGCACGCAGCTCGGCGTGGTGCTTGCAGGACACATTTCTTTTCGACGGCACCATTCGCGAGAACGTGGGCTTTCGCGCGGCCCGACGCCACCGAAGCGGAAATTCTCGCCGCCTGCCGCATCGCGCGCGTGGACGAATTCGCCGAGGCTTTCGAGAAGGGCTACGACACGGTGGTCGGCGAGCGCGGCGTGAGGCTCTCCGGCGGGCAGAGGCAGCGCGTCTCCATCGCGCGCGCCATCCTGGCCGATCCGCGCATTCTGATTCTGGATGAAGCTACCTCCAGCCTGGATTCGGAATCGGAGGCCCTGATTCAGGAAGGCTTGCGTTACCTGATGCGCGGCCGCACCACGTTCGTGATCGCGCATCGCCTTTCGACCATCCGCCGCGCCGACCAGATTCTGGTGGTGGAAGGCGGCCGCATCATCGAGCGCGGCACGCACGAATCGCTGTACGCCGCTGGCGGCCGCTACTTCGATCTGTACACCAAGCAGCACGCCGTAGCTTCGAATCTGTTTCTCGCGCCCGGCGAAAGCAGCTCCGATGGCGACGAATCCGCGCGCCAGCGATGCCAATCGGCGCGATCGCGGCAAGCGGCGCGGCAAAGATACCGGAGTCACCGACGCCATGCGCCTGATCCGCGGTCAAACCTAATCTAGTTGCGCGAGTGCGGGTGTGCTTCACGCAATCTGCCAACTTCCCGAGAGCCGGGCGCCTGCGGAAGTGGAGTAGCATAGCGCCATGAAGATGCGAGGCGGATTGCGATTATCGATGATTATCGCAGTCGGCGTTTTAGTATTCGGGTGTCGAGATATCCCGACAATTTGGAAAGCAGAAGCCATTTCCCCGGATGGGGCTTGGCTGGCGAGTGCTCACACGGAACAGAACGGCGGATTCGGATCAGCGAGCATCGTAACCAGCGTGAACCTGAAGCGGACCGATGGGACCGTAAATTCAGGACAACCCTTCAAGATCTTGGAATTTTCGTGTTATGGCCCGGCTCCTCGGGCCTACGTCTTGGATCCCGCCAACGCTGGAGGAACGATTAACCTAACGATGAAATGGCAGACTCCGTCGCATCTGGAAGTGACCTATGACGGGAGGGCGGACCTCAACCTGCAAGTCGTCAAAATCGCTGGCGTCGACATTTCCCTTCGAAATCTTTCAAAAGAGTCGGTCACGAATTCGCGATAATTCAACTTGCGAAAGCTACGCCGTCAACCGGCGCGCCACCGCAGCCTTTTTCGGCCCCGGAGGCGGCAACATCGTGGCCATCTTACGAATCATGGCCACTACCAGGCGTTTGTCGCCATCCGATAGCGTGTTGCTGTATTTCTTGATCTCCGCCAGGAAGCGAATTTCGTCGCCGGAAAGTTCCCCAAGCATCTCTCTGCGTCTCTTTGTCCCGCGGCGTTTCCGTGCCGGGGAAAAAATCGGCCAGCGAAATGTCCATGGCCTGCGCGATCTTCGCCAGTGTTTCGAGCGAGGGCACGGTGTGCCCGTTCTCCACGCGCGACAAGATAGCAGCGCAACAATCCGGTGCGGCGCTCGATGTCGCCCTGTGACAATCCGCGCTGGCTGCGATAGCTCTTGATGACTTCTCCGATGTTTACTCTGGGTTTTTCTTTTGGCATGCTGTTCTCCGATCTAGGGGGTATCCTATTCACTAACAGCCAGAGTAGCAAGCGGGAATTGCCTGGGATGTTTCCAATTTGATAACGGGGGTGGCGGGAAGCCGAACTGTCCCGAAATGGAACAGCCCAAATGGAGGGGGTGGACCGGACGCGGTCGTTCCAGGAACCCTTCTGAAGATACCGGGAAGACCTTTAAAGCCAGGAACGCTTCCCGTAATCATCAATGTGCTGTTGCGTTTATGGTCGCCGGGCTGCTTGCAGCTTGAACTCCAATAGCGTTTCGCTGGGCACCTTGACCTCTTTGCCGCGCGTAAAGACCTGCACGCCCGCGCCCGCCGCTCGCGCCAGCTCCGGCACCAATCGCCGCGCCAGCGCCACCGCCGGCGATTCCGCCGATGATCGCGCCTAACACGGCACCGCCGCCGACCTTCTTGGCCGTATCACCGCCTCGTCCCTTGCCCTTCACGGTGTAATCGTCACTGACCAGCGGATAATTTGTGCCGTCGACTACGATGCTCGTTAGTTCCAGTTCCAACTCGGCGCTGCCACTGAAATGTCCCGCTTCTTTGGTATACGCCAGCTTGCCGTACACGTCCGCGCCCTTGCGAGCCACCAGAATGCCGTTCACGGTCAAATCCGTTTCAAGGCTGGCGTGAAACACGTCGCCCACATTGTTTTTCTTGGAGTCCACGCCATCAATCATGCGGATCAGCAGTGTCTGGTCTACGGGGAGGTTGACTGGAGTACCCGTACGCAACCGGCGCCGCCGCCAGCGACGCAGCGGCTGCGGCAGGCGGTGCCGATGGCGCGCTTCCGGGCGGTGGCGTAGAAGGCGGAGCGGGTGCGTCCGGAAGATTCGCATTCGGCGGATTCGGATCAGCGTTCGCCTGCGGAGGAGGCGCACTTTGTCCTGCGGAGAGGCAGGAGCCGGCGGAGGTGGTGGCGCGTTGTCCTGTTCGTGGTAGTTGCTGGTAAACGTCAGCGCCACGATGTCATTCACGCTGAACGTACGAACCTCACCGTTCCACTCAAAGCGCATGATCGCCTGCGTGCCGCCGAGGAATCGGCCCTGCAGCACGCGCCCATCCTTCAACTCGAGCGTGTCCGCCGAAGCCATCCCAGCAAGCAGCAAACCCGCGCCCGAAATGGCGCCAATCTTGGTCCAAAAACTCATCGAGCACCTCCGCAAGCAATCTGGGCCAATACCATCTCAATTCTCAAAAAACGCCTTCGCAGAGCAGCTTCTTGGCCGATTCTAGCGTATTGGACGCCGACATCCTATTGATGGTTGCGCGATCGCCACGTCATGCTTGGAATGCCAATGCTGCCTGGTTTGAGATTCGTTTCCATTCCCCGCTAAGAGCTGCGACTTCAGTTAGCGGGCGCACGGTTGGCCTTCAGCACCACAAGTTCTCGCGTTTCGGGTTCGACGTTGTAACCATCCAAGGCCAAATACCCGCCGAATCCACCCAGCGCCGCGAGATCAAACGATACTCTAACGTTCGCGTTCTTCTCCCGGAAGCAACGGAAAATAATTGTCTTCCCAGAAGATCGGGACGACGTCCGCTCCGCCGTTTCCCTGCGTGAGCCGCAAATGCACCATGAAGGCGATACTGGCATTGTTGTTTTTTACCTTCGCGAGTCCGGCCAACTTTCCGTTCGTCACCGACCCCGTGATGCCGGCTTCGACCTTCACCTGCGGCAAGCTGTTCAATCCCGTTAAATCGCCAAACTCCTTTTGCGGCGTATAAACCGTGTCTGCCGGGTGCGACCAATCGAGCGTGTCGGCTTTGGTGGAGAGCCAATAAAAATTGTCGCTGACCAATAGACCCGCGGCATCATGCAACTGCAATCGCAGGAAATACGTGATGTTGATTCCCCGTACCACTGGCAAATCAAGCGCTTTGCTGCTGCTGTCCGGCGCAAGATCGAGTGTGGCGTCTTTGGAAGCTCTCTCGACGGCGTTGATGTCGTAAATTTTCGCGCTGGCCTTCATGCCTTTCAGGGCCGTCAAACGTGCCGTTGATGACCGCCACGGAATTGTCGTCGTACGAATATTGAATGTGCACCGGCTCGCAAGCCTTCTTGGTGCCGAAATATCCGCCTGAAGGAACCAGGTAATAGTCGTAGAGGTGCCAGATCAGCGATGGCCAGGCATTGTCCAGCATCCACTGAATCACCCCGGTGGAAACATATTTATTGCGCGCGTAGGCTTCAAACATCGCGCGTTCGCCGTCATACGTCATGGCCTGTGCCTTTCGCAAATAATCATCCAGCGAATTCGCCGTTCCGTAGCGGCGGTTTAAGCCGTCGGTAAACACATTCACGGTGGTAAACCGCTCTTTCCCTGCGTGATAGTTCCAGACCTCGTCGATCGGCCACAGATGCTCTTTCGGAATGAAGCGCTCCAAGCTCTCGCGCGGCGGAATCGCCGGACCTGGGCTGGTCTCCGTGTTGTAGCCGTACGCTCCGCCCGCCTTGGTATCAGTCAGCCAATAAATTGGAGGCACGTATTCGTACGGCCCAGTCATTTTCACGCCGGACGGTCCAGTAACTGTCGTAGCCGTCCCCGAGGCCGACGATACCGAGGGATTCTGCCAATCCAGTTCCTTCAATATCGCAAGATAGTCCTTCTCAACCACGGCCGGCGGCGGCGCGTCGCTGCCGTTCAGCCACACGAACACGCTGGGATGCTGCCGCAAAATCCGTATCTGGCTCCTCAGCGATTCCGCGGAGATCGTGTACTGCTCACTCTTCCAGTTCGACCACTTTTCCCATGCGTCGCAGCACGTCCAGCCGGGCATCACCAGAATGCCCAGCCGGTCGGCCTTGCTGAACAATTCTTCGCGATCAATCCGGCCTTCCAGCCGAATGGTGTTCAATCCCATGTCGCGGACATACGCCAAGTCCGCGTCGAGCTTTGCGGATGACCAACGAAACAGCAGATCGGGCGCCCACGCCGCGCCGCGAATCAATACGTTGCGGCCGTTTATCCTGAAGAGCCGCCCACCCTGCGGCGTCAGCTCCGAAGTAACCTCGCGAATGCCAAAAGTCGTGCTCGCGGAATCGCTGGTTCCCTCGCCCGTCAACTTCGAACGTCAGCGTAGCTTTTATAATTCGGCTCGCCCATGGTGTACGGCCACCACAAACGCGGATTCACCAACTGCAATTCCGCGAACTGCTCGGGAGTAAATCGTACAGTCTTCGATTCGCCGGGCGCTAGCGAAACCGTCTGAGTCACTTGCACGCCTTCCATTGCAAACTTTAGACTGCCTCGCACCGGGTGATCCGCGACGTTGTGCAGGTCCGCGCTGGCGGTGAGCGCCGCCGTCGTATACCGATTTCCGAGTTTGGCTGCCACGTACGGATTGCGCACGCTTACGTCCCCGCTTGAGGTCAAGAACACTTCCTTCCAAATGCCCATGTTCTTGTCCGGCGGCGTGGGGTTCCAGTCCACCCACGTAATTCCCAAATCGTTTTTCCCTGGTGCGGACACTTCCAGGGCCAGGGCATTGTTTTTCCGCTCTCGAGATATTTCGTTACGTCAAACTCATAGGTACGAAACGTCCCCGCCACATCTTTTTCTCCGGCCAGTTTCTTTCCGTTGATCCAGATATTGGCGCGGTAGTTGATGCCCAAAAAATGCAGCCAGTTCTTGACGTTTTGCCCCACGGTAGGCGAGGAAAACTCCGTGCGGTACCACCACGAACATTTGAACGGACTATCCTTCGGCATATCCTGCAAGGCGAAAATGGTCTTGTCGGAATAATCCATCCCAGGAAAACTTTTTAGGTTCGTCCCATAATTCGGATCGGGATATGTTTTGTCCGTAACCAGCACACCCACCACGGTGGCCGGAATATCCGTCTTGTGCCAGCTGCTCGCATCAAAGCCCGGCAGCGAAATTTTCTCTCCCGACTCCTTGGCCACACACGAGGATTGCACCTGCCATCCATGGTGCAGAAATATTTTCCCTGATTCCGCTGCGGGTGCGGGCGTCTGGGCACGTAGATCGGTCAGCCCAAGAGTCATGGACAGCACAACAACATCAACAGCAAGAATTGCTTTCCACCACCACGGCGAACGCAGCATGGAACTCCTCAGCAACACACAATTTTACGTCGCGCGAACCTTCGCATCAGCCCGGTCTGTCCGGCACCCGATCAAGCGACATGGTCATTGGAACATAGCTGGAGCGGTGTAGTCCTGCGGAGAAGTTCTTTTGCTTGAGAGGACCGGGACTAGCCGGTGGAAAGCGAGCGTCCCAGAAGTACAACTGTGGCGGCGAGGTGAATTTCTGCGTTACATTCCCTGCAAAGGCCGCGCCCCAGGGGTGATGCCATTAGCGTCGACGAATAATTTCTTCTGGCTGGATTGGTCTAGAATGAAAAACGTGGTTTGTTTCTCAGCGGCTTGCTGCTGCGCTAACCTCTGGGCCTCCGCCAAGTCGTACGTTGCGCGGTGCCACATCACTTTGCCGTCATCGAGAATTTCAAATACATCAAATCCGGTCATTTCTTACCTCCAGAACGGCGTCTTGCATTCTTAATTTTCAGCCTACGCCCCGACAAGCCGGGACGTTTTAATTCCTGGAGCGCGATCTTCTTGGCTATCGCTATGGGAACCTGTTCGAACTGCGTACTCTTCTGCTCGGTCGGCTGCGTTGTCATCGGTTGCTCCCGCTGACTTCGAAGCTATCAGCACACCATCGATACGGGCTAAATCTTTAAAGATTTTTTAGCCATTCCAACGCTCATTTACGGCGGGATTTTTCAGCCGATAGCGTCTCTTCGCTCGCACCAATGTACGTTCTAACGCGCTTAGCGACACGCAGGTTATGGCCTCTTGTCTTTTTGTCTACGCCTTGCTAGCTTAACGTTACGTTAATAGGTTAATTAAAGAGGTTAATTAAGGAGTCCCCGTGGCCGAAAAAGCCGCGAAACTGCATTACAAGACCATGACCCAGGCCAGCGTCCCGCAAGGGCGCAACGGCAAACACAAAAACGTGGTGTCTGTGATTCTTCAGGATTTGAAGCAACTGCAGGATGGTTCCGCCATAAAGGTCCCGCTGGACAGCCTCGCCGAGGGCAAGGAGAAGGTTCGCTCTGCGCTGAATCGCGCCACACGCAAGGCCGGACTGAAAGTGCAAACCGCCAGCGATGAAGAGTTTTTGTACATCTGGAACGACGTTCGTTGAAGCGGGCGAGGTTTGTCGCCAAAGTGGCACCCGCCGCTAGGCCAGCGAGACCCCGTCCATCCGTGCTGGTGCCTCCGTACTATTCGCGGCCCAGCCGCTGCGGGCAATAATCTTGCATGCGACCACCATCAGCCCGCTGGATCCTGCACACCTACCTCAAGCTCACCGCCATACTCTTCATTCTGGCTGGCGCCATCCGTCTACTAGACCGCTGAGATCGGCGCTCCAACGACGATAAAATAGATAGGCTTCAGTACATCCGTTCTCGTTCCTTGGTGCCGCCGAATTATCCGATTGTGATATTCTGATTCTACGCCGGGCTGGCGGAACTGGCAGACGCGCCGGACTCAAAATCCGGTGGCCGCAAGGCCGTGTAGGTTCGATTCCTATGCCCGGCACCATTTCAAATTCCCTCTAAATACCAGAAATTTTGCTGTCCTCGGTGATCGCAGTTAACCACCGCGCGCTTGCCGCGCTCCTGTCTTGCCCGCGTTCCACTGAGCGGCTACACTCACGTTCGCATGGCGCAATCCAACATCGTCCCTACCACTGCACACGACGCCTCACACCAAACGCCAAAGCGCAGCCTGAAAGGCTTCTGGGCGCTCATCGTCGTGCAATTTCAGGGTGCCTTCAGCGACAACGCCCTCAAATGGCTGGTCAGCTTCCTGGTTCTCGAAGCCGCTTTTTCCAAAGAGCAACGCGATTTGTGGTTCGTGCTCGTCGTGCCACTGCTCTTCGCCGTCCCCTTTCTGCTCTTCTCCATTCCCGGCGGCTACTTCGCCGATAAATACAGCAAACGCAACGTCACGTTTGCGATGAAATGCCTCGAACTCACCACCATGACGCTGGCCACCTTCGCCTTGGCCACCGATCAACTCGAACTCTGCGCCGCCTGCCTGTTCCTGATTAGCTCGCAAGCCGCCATCTTCGGCCCCACGAAATACGCGCTGCTGCCCGAGCTGCTCCCCACGGAGAGATTAAGCTGGGGCAACGGCATCATTGAACTGACCACGCTGCTCTCCGCCATCATCGCCGCGCTCGCCGCTGGATACATGTCGCGCATTTTTCACGGTCACCAACTATGGTCTGGCGTGATCTTCCTGGCGCTATCCTCTCTGGGATTGTTGTGTACTTTCGGCATCGACCGGCTTCCACCCGCGGACCCCTCGCGGCGCTTCGGTTGGAATTTTGCAGGCGAACTTTTTCACGAAATCGCACACATGCGCGAAGACCGCACCCTCTTCACCGCCGTCATCGCTAACACCTTCTTTTGGTTTCTCGGTTCCCTGCTGCTGCTGAATATCGTGTTGTACGCCACCGACATTCTCCGCGTCGACGAAGTTCACAGCAGTTACCTGCTTGCGGGTCTGAGTCTGGGCATCGGCATAGGCAGCTTCCTTGCCGGATACGTCTCTGGCCGCAAAATCGAATTTGGCATGCTGCTCCCCGGAATAGCAGCAATCGCCGTAATGGCTTCCGTATTGTCCCTGCCAGGACTCACGTTTACAGCCGTGCTCGTGGTTCTGGCCTTTCTCGGATGTGCCGGCGGTTTCTTCGTCGTACCCATCAACGCTGCCATCCAGCACCGCCCACGACCGGAAGAAAAAGGCCGCACCATCGCGGCCGCCAACTTGCTCTCCTTCATCGGAGTGGCGCTCCAGCCCTTGGCGCAATATGCCATGCTCCATCTCGGGCACCCCAACCCGGCCCGCATCTTTCTGATCTGCGCGGGCATGAGCTTCGTTATGGCCTTGATCCTGGTGCGTATGCTCCCGGCTCTTTGGACCGCCGCACTCAACTGGACGCGCCTCCGCCCAAGCGCTACCCTATAGCTCCCGCTCGACAGGGCTCCTGGCAGAGATTCCGGCTTTCCAGGACGTTCGAGCGGCAACATAACGCTGTTTTGAAGGAAAGTATGGTCACGGTGACCACTTGGGCTGGAGCACGTCCATCGTCGCATCAATCTCCCGACCAGTCCGCACGTCGGGCACCTCGTCAATCGCCTAACCAAGCCAAGGACGAGCATCGCGGTCTGCGCTATTCCATGGACCGCGTTCTGAAGGAACTGGAAAATCTGCGCGAATTTGCTCGAGAAGCCGCGCGAGATGCCTCCCAAGACTCGGCACGCGATCTAACCCGCGAATCCTCTCGCAACGTCCGTCCTCCGCCAAAAAACTCGCAAAACGACGAAGCCGTGCACGACCTGCGCGTCAGCATTCGCCGCTGTCGCTCCGTCGCGGCCGTCATGGAAGAAGTCGACCCGCATCCCTCATGGCCGGAAATGCGCCAGTCCGCCAGGAAGCTTTTCCGTGGTCTCGGCGGTTTGCGCGACGCTCAAGTAATGAAAAGTTGGGTCGAGAAATTGTCTCCTGCCGATGATCCCATCGCCGCGCAGTTGCTCGCGGGGCTCGCCGCGCGTGAGTCAGAACTCCTGCAGGCCGCGCTACGCTCCGCCCGCAAATTCGACGAGAAAAATTGGCGTCGCCTGGAACGCATTTTACGTCAGCGCAGTCGCCTCGTCCCCCCAGGCAGCCTGGCTGCCGAATGCCTGGTGATGGAACGCTTTGAAGCTGCGAAAGAGTTCCATGCGCGCGCCCTGCGCACGGAAACATCCAAGCCCTGGCACACCCTGCGCATTTACATGAAGCGCTTCCGTTATACGGTAGAAAATCTCCTGCCGGAGCACTACGCCAATTGGCACGAGAATCTCAAGCGCGTGCAAGACCTTCTCGGCGATGTGCACGACCTCGACGTCCTCGCCGAAGCCGTGAAATCTGCCGCCTCTGGAGATTCTTCCACGCGGGAGTCAGAAGCTTCGCGCCGCGCCTGGCGCGAACGCCTGGCCCTGGAGCGTTCCAACCGCATCACCACGTACCGTCAGCTAATGATCGGCAACACCTGCCTGTGGAATACCTGGCGTCACGCTTTGCCGCACGGCGAAGCTCTGCAAGCCGCAGCCCTGGCTCGCTTACGCGCCACCGCCCGCGCCGCTGACTCCCGTCACCATCGCACCATGCGCACCGCGGGCATTGCCAAATCCCTGTTTCGCGTACTATCTCGCGCTCTACGCCGCGGCAAAGCCGACGCCGTATTCGCCGACCCGCGCGCCCGACAACTTCTCTTCATCGCCGCCATCCTGCAAAACGTCCGCGATGGCTACGCGCGCAAATCGCTCCAGGCAAAATCCTGCCATAAAGCCGCACACAAATTTCTGCAGGCCCTCCCAATTCCGCCAGGCTTTACTAGTGGAGACTGGGCTATCCTGCTGGCCACTGTCCGCTACCATCGCGGCGCGGAGCCGCAGGAAAAAAATTCTGTATTTTCAAAATTGTCGGCCGAACAACAAAATACCGTCCGCGCCCTCGCCGGCGTCGTTCGCCTGGCCCGCGCCGTCCGCAAGTCCGGCGTCGACAGTCCCTCGCACTTCCGCGCCGAACTCACGCCCGAAGCGATGATCCTGCGCATTCCCGGCCTGATCGACTCCGTCGAAACCGCCGCTCGTCTGGCCACCGCCAAGCACCTTCTAGAAGTCTACTTAGCCCAACCCATCATCCTCCGGCCACTCCCCGTCCCCGACTCCACCCAAATCCCGATGCCACCTGCACCCGCGGAAGCATCGCACTTCGCCGCCGCTTCGGACTAACATTCGTTCTATCCATCTCTCGTTCCGTGAACTTGCAGTCCCCCTAGAGATTCTCCTTGACAACAGTTAGGTACTTGCTGTAGTCTTAACTCTGTATATAACTGCGCCCGGCCATCCCAAAACGACCCCAACCACACCGCCGAATTCCTGCACAGGTACGCCTGACGCCATACCTGTAGCGCGGGGCAGAGCCCTGCGGCCTTTGTCCCACGTGACCGGCAGGAAAGCGATCGCACGAACCTCTTTTGTGCAGCGGTCAAGGAAGGATGCCGAAACGGGACTTAGGCCGGAGTTCTGGCTCGGGGCGTAGTAACTATCTTGCCATCAAAATCGCTACCTAACCCCAGCAGAATGAACACTTGCAAAAGGTTGTGAAAACAAAGAAACTTAAAGTCCCTGTGTTTTCACAACCTTTCACAATTCCTAGGGGGCACCGGCTACGAGTGCGCATCCAGATTCAGCGACCACTGGGCGAAGGGGACGGCTTCCATCTATGGCGCTTCGTCGCTACTTCCCCGCTCCTCGCAGCAATTTAGGCGGGGCCATCCACAGCAACTGGCCGATCGGCGGGCTAATGCGTTTCAACTCGATCACCGCTACGGCCGACTTCTTCAGCGCGGTGCTGTCGCGCCTCGCGCCTAAAGCCAGAGCAATCATGTCGTCCACCTGCGGACCATGCCCAAACAGGAATATCTCCGATGAATCCTTCTCTTTCGCCAACTCGCGAAACAACAGCGCCGCATCCGCGCTCGGCAGCAGCAAATTCGTCTGCCGTATTTTCTGCTTCCCGTACCCCAGCTCGTCGGCAAAAATCTCGGCCGTCTGCAGCGCCCGCACGTACGGACTGGACATCAGCAGGTCTGCCTTCATCCCCATCCGGGCCAAGCCGCGACCCACTTCTCTCGTCTTATTGATGCCTACCCGCGTCAAATACCGCTCCGCCTCCTTGGGACATTTCGGATCTTCGCGGTCAATCGCCGCCCCATGACGCACCACATAAATCCGCATATCTCGAACGCTCCTTGATCAAAACTTGTTTCAAATCCACTGCTTGCCACCCAAGTATCTCAAGTCACCGACTGCCGGAAATATAATTTCACGTGAAATTCTTTCTCAAACAATCCTGCGCTTTGCGTGGCGTCCCGCAAATCCTCCGCCGCATCTCCGCGCGCGTCCACCTGAAGCGCCACCGCTCCGCGCTGAAAGGACGTATGCAACTTCGTCACGCGCTGCCGGTGTGAGTGGTCCAGCGCCTCGGCCACACGCAGTATCGCCGCCAACCGCCGCGCCACGCGTTTATCCGTATTATTCAACGCCGCGTACCCCGGATGGTGGCTCGTCGGCACCGACTTGCGGTTGTGGTAACGCACCAGCGCCGCCACGATATTCCGGTTGCGGCCCTCGAGTCCCGGCATGTCCCCGAACAGCGCCAAATATTCTCCGTGCTTGTGGTGTCCCCGATGACTGACCCTGTGCCCCACGTCGTGCAGCAGCGATCCAGCCTCCAGCAGCACCCGCGATTGCGCCGGCAAATGGTGCACCGGCTGCAACTGATCGAACAGCATCACCGCCATCTCGCGTACATGCTCCGCGTGCGTCTGGTCGTACTCCAGCCGCCGCCCAAAACTCCGCGTCGCCACCAGCAACTGCCGCGCCGCCGAATTGTAGCGATGCGGTTCCTTGCGCGAAAAAGCCTCGCGCGCGATCTCTTGCAGCAATCCCTCGCGCAGCCCCACGCTGGGAATCACCAGGCAGCGCGCATTCAAATATCGCCCCAGCGTAATGAACGTGATCGCCGCAATGCCCATCACATCCGCGCGATCCCGCCGCACTCCGTACGCTTTCATCCGTTCGCGGACGTCGCGCTTCAATAGATCGGGCAGCCGCTCCCGCAGTAGCGACAATTCAATCGTCGGCAAGCCATTGCGCCGCGGCCCTGGCGCCACGTTCGCCAAGGTCTCCGCGTTTCCGCCCAGGGCCACGGCCACGCCATCTCCCACATTTGGCGGCAAGGGCAGCTTCGATTCGAGCAGCGCGCGCACATATTTGCGCACCTCCTCGGCCTGCGCCGGCCGCACCACGCCAGGAATATCCAGCGTGGTCATCAAGCGCACGGTACCTACGGGCAGCTGCGCTGATTGCAGGACGCGATGGTCGCGCAGCACACTGACCTCTAGACTTCCGCCGCCCAGATCAATAATGCACCGCGGCGGCGACTCCGGGCCCAGCGCGGAAATCACCGCTTCGCGGCCCAGTCGCGATTCTTCCCCGGCGGATATCACTTCCAGCGCGATTCCCGATTTCTGTTTCACCCGCCGCACAAACGCTTCGCGATTGCGCGCTTCCCGCGCGGCGCTGGTCGCCACCGCGCGATAACGCGTCACGCCGAACTCGTCCATGATTTCTTTAAAATGTGCGAACGCTTTGCCGGTTTTGCGGAGAATTTCTTCGCTGAAGCGGTGCCGCAGAAAAACGCCTTCGCCCAGCCGCAACGAATATCGCTCGTTGTGCAGCGGCTCGATATCCATCGCTGAAAATGCCCGCGACACGCTCAGGCGCACCGCATTGGAACCCGCGTCAATCGCCGCGATGTGGACCGGCTCGGACATTTAGCTAGTTACCGCCAGAGGTGTGCCAGCGCCGACGAGGGCGTATATTTTGTAGCGCGAATGCCGAGTCCTTCGCCAATCTTCAGCCGCAGTTGCTTGTTCACCTGCGAAACGCTGGCCTCGCCATCCAGCTCGATAAAACTGTTCTTCTTCGCCATCACTTCGAATTCCCGCTTGATCATCGTCTGATAGCGAATGAACGACCAGTACAAATCGTGCGAGAGCGACATGTCCCGCCCCGCTTCCCAGTAACTGATGGCCTGCGCCTTCTTAAATTCCCGCGCAAACGCCGTCTCTGGCCGCACGTTCAGCCAGAACGTCAGATGCGGCCGCAGCGCCATGGCGTACAATCCGCTCAAATAGTCGCGATTTATCCCACGCACCACGCCGCGAGCAATCAACGTGAAAATAAATCGGTCCGCCAGCACCACCGCGCCCGCTCGCAACGCCGGCAAAATACGATGCTCCACCTGATCAAAAAAATCCGTGGCGTACATCAGCGAAAGTGTCAGCCGGGTCACCGCGTTTTTCGCCAACAGTTCGTCGATGTCTCGCCCCACCAGATTCGAGCGCCGCAGCCCGCTGGTCTGCACGGAAAACCCTTCCGACTCCAGCCATTCCTGCAGCAGCGCAATCTGCGTCGAGCGGCCCGAACCGTCCATGCCCTCAATGACCACCAGTTGCCCCGTAATCTCGCTGGGATCGAATCCCACGAGTGGCTCGCCAAAAAAATATTGTGACGTCGCGGATTCCTCGCCGGCAATCGTAACGCCCGACTTTTCCACGCCGGAGTTCTTGTCGCCGGCCGCTTTCGTTCCCGTCGGCGCGCGACCATCCAGCGCCCCGTTGCCTCCAACCTTATCCCGATCCCGTTCCTGGTCCGGCATCGCTACTCCTGCTCCGGCACGTGCGCGCGTGGCGCAAAACGCTTCAGGTCAATCTTCGACGCCACAATGTCCCGCATCTGTTTCTGCAATTTATTTACCGGCAACGTTCCGTCCAGCACCACAAAATTGTCTGACTCCACCATCCGGTCGTAACCTTCCAGAATGCGTGCCTGGAACAACCGGAAACTCTCCGCGCGGTCGTAGGACAATCCCAAATCCATTCCTGCTTCGTAATATTTTAGCTTCGGGCGTCCGCTCAAAATGCGATGCACCGCCACGTCCAGCGGCGCACGAAAATAAAACGTGATATCCGGAATCGGCGCAAAGCGGTAAAGATTTCGCAGCCATCGCGGCGGACATCCGCGCGCACCATCTCGCGCAAACGCCGTATAAATATAGCGGTCCGCCAGCACCAGATAATCGCCCTGCAAGAGCGGCATAATTTGCCGTTCGCAGCGATCCGCAAAATCCGCGGCATGCAACAATGAAAACGTTGTCGGCGTCAGCAATCGCCGCTGCTTCCCGCGTCGCGTGGCAGACTTCACGAGCGGCGAGGAATTCCACTCCGTAAAGTGCAGCCGGTATCCGCCAATCTCCAGCCACCTCTTTAACAGATACAATTGCGTACTCTTCCCGGAGCCATCCGTCCCCTCAACGACGATCAGCGCCCCCGGATAGGCCCTACTCGGCACCGGCCTGCCTGGCTGCGGCAACGTAGACTTTCCCGCCTCCAGCCGCGGATCTTTCTTACCCAGGTCTTTGACTACGTCTCGGAAAGTGTCTTGATTTTCCATCAATCCCCAAACTCCACACGCCGAATCTTCCTGGTGGGTGCAGCATTATCCCAAGTAAATACGAGGGAGTGCTGTGCCCGCCTCTGCCCAGGCGCAAGAATTGCAACTTTTTCTATTCTCTACCTGATTTTCACTCAGGGCGCCGCGCTAAAACAAACTCACCTTAATATGCAAATACTTCTTTGGATTCTGCCGAAAGTCTCCAATTAAGAGTCTCATATCTCCGGTCAGCCCTGCCAAATTGTCATACAGCGCGGGATCCGAAAACAATTTCCCGGCCGTAGTCGTATTGTCATTCAACTTCGCCGTAGCGGTAGCCAGATTCGCACTCGTATCCTTTAGCTTGTTATACAGCGAATCGTCTGTAATCAATTTTCCCAAAGTTCCCTTCCCGCCGCGCGCATCGTCAATCATCCCATTGCCATTCGACAGCGCCTGCTTCGCCTGATCGTAGAGGGTCGGGTCATTCAACAATTTCCCAATCGTTCCCTTGCCCGCCCGCGCGTCTGTCAATATCCCGTTCACGTTGTCCAAACTCTGATCCACCTTCGCGTACATCTCATCCGACGCCACTAATTTCCCCAGCGTCCCGTGTCCCTCTTGCACTCCGGTAATCAGCGAATCGGCCTTGGCCAGCACGCCGTTCAAATGATCGTACGCGCCGGGATCATTCACCAACTTCCCGATCGTTCCCCTGCCCTGTTTAACGCCATCGAGCAGATCCGAAACGCTGGTAGACAGTGCTCCAAGCTGCGCCATCACATCCACGCTGGTCGCCGCCGGCACCGTGTCCCATTCTTTAAGCGGCGTGCCTGTAAATCCGCGGGTCAGATTAATATATTTATTCCCCAGCAAACCCTGAGTCACCAACGCAGCGGTCGAGTCCGTCAAAATGAAACTCTTGTATTTCTGCTCTACGCGCAACACCACTTCCACATTATGCGCCTTGTCGGACTTCTGTTCGGCGAAGTGCGGCGCGAACTGAATGTTCACTACGTTGCCGACCGCCACGCCATCCACACTTACCGTGGCGCCGTTCGCCAATCCCGCAACGTCCGGCAAAAAAGTTTTCAGCCGGTATTTCGGGCCCAGGAATCCCGGGCCCGTAACATAAAAAATTCCCGCGCCCAATACCGAAAGTCCCACGATTACAAACAGTCCCACGCGCAATTCGGTCCAGGTAAGCTGTTTCCGTTGCGCCATCTAGTTAGTCCCTCCGAGATTCTCTTCAGTAGCACAGGCACTCTTGCCGGTGCGCCTTTCGCCGCGCGCCACTGCTCGCAGCGTGTCGCTTTTCGTGCCAATCACAAGCCGCACAGGCAAGAGTGCCTGTGCTACCAAACGCAATCACACCAAAAATTTCCGAAGGTACGGATCCTTTGAATTCATCACCTCGTCCGGCGTGCCATCAAAATAAATCCCGTTATCGTAACTGTCCTTCTCCGCATCGTTCGCGCCCTCCAACTGCCGGTACACCATAAACCGCGTAATTGCCCCCGCCTTTCCCGGAGCCACCCGAACCACGGTTTTCTCTTTTGTGTCAAATCGGAAATTCGCCAACGCAAACCCGTCCTGCAAACGATGCGTTGCCAGCAGCGACGTCACACCGTAAACATCCCGCAACCGCAAAATCAGGGTAATAATCGTTTGCGAAGTCACCGGGTCCAGCCCCGCCGTCGGCGAATCGTACAGCACAATCTCCGGCCTGCTCACCAGCGCCCGCGCAATCGAGACGCGCCGCCGCATCCCGCCAGACAACTCCGACGGCAGCAGCTCCAGCGCATGCGACAACTCCACAAACTCCAGCACCTCGTCTACCCGCGGCGCGATTTCCGCCTCCGGCACATGGTCCTCGCGCAGCCGGTACGCCACGTTTTCCTCAACCGTCATCGAATCAAACAGCGCGCCTTCCTGAAACACAAAGCCAATCTTTCGCCGGAACGCCAGCAACTGTTGCTCGCTCATCCCCGAAACGTCTTCCCCCAGCACTTCCACTTTGCCCGCCGTCGGCCGCAGCAACCCGGCCGCCAGCTTCAGCGTCAGCGTCTTTCCCGTGCCAGTCTCCCCCAGCAACACCAGTGTTTCGCGCTCCGCCACCGCAAACGAAACACCGCGCAACACTTCTCCCTCGTCAAATCCCATGGACACGTCAGTAAATTTCACCGCCGGCCCGCCATGCAACTCTGCCCGCGCATACTCCGTAACCGTTGTGCCCGCACTCGCCATGATTCGTTTTAATCTCGCCGGTACCACCCCGCCGTCCGCCGCCGAACTTGTCATTCCGAGCGGAGCGAGGAATCTGCTTTTCGCTCTTTCATTACTTCATTCTCTTCTCAAAAAATCTTATCCGACATATACAAAGCAAACTTCGTCAAAAACAAATCCGCCACAATAATCATCACCGAAGAAACCACCACCGCCTGCGTGGTCGCCCGGCCCACTCCCTGCGTCCCGCCACGCACCGTCAATCCCTTGTAACAACCCACCGTCGTCAAAATAAATCCATACACGATCGGCTTCGTCAGCCCCTGCATCAGATCCGAAAGATCCAGCGCATCGATCGCCCGCGTCCAAAACTCCACCGCCCCCAGCCGCAACGAAAACATCGCCGAGATGCACCCGCCCAACAACCCGACAAAATCATTCAGCACCGTGAGCAACGGCACCATCACCAAACCCGCCAGCACGCGCGGCGTCACCAATTTGCGGTAAGGATCAGTCCCCATCGCCCGCATGGCATCCACTTGCTCGGTCACTTGCATCGATCCGAGCTCCGACGCAATACCCGAAGCGCATCGCCCGGCCACCAGCAATCCCGTCAACGTCGGCCCCAGTTCGCGCACCAGCGCAATGGAAACCGCGTCCCCCGTCAGCGCCGTCTGACCAAACCGCACGAACTGCGTGGCTGTCTGCAGCACCAGCACCGCCCCGATAAACAACCCCGCCAGCAGCACAATCGGCAGCGATCCCACCCCGATGTCGTCCATTTGCGTCAATGTGTCTTGAAAATAGTGCGGCCCGCTCAAGACATTCGTAAGCGACCGCCACGCCAGTAGCGAATAGTCCTGCACGCTCAAGACAAACGAGCGAAACGCATCCAGCAGCACCACGGTGACCGGGATGCGCGGTTCATCCTTCACTTCACGTCCAGTAACCTGAAGAGGAGTATCTGCCACGTGTGAGTAGTTTCAGCCTTTGCAGCGGCCGGGCTTTAGTCCCGGCGCTTTTTTACTGTGACAAGCCGCCGGACATTTAGCTTGCCCGCGCAAGTGGATTCCAGCACTTTCGTAACCACCGCCACCTGCCACGGCCTGCCGGCGAGGCAGGCGCCCTTCAATCACACCCGAACAAGCCGGCCAATCGCCGCCAAAAGTTTCGCCGAAACGTCCGTCAAACGCTCCGCCCAAACTTCTGCCAAGCAGCCTAACCGCGCCACTCCATCGCGTCAAGCAAACCCTTCATCTCTCAACATCAAACCGCCCAGTCCTGACGCGCTAGTTCCATTTCACGACAGCTCCCACGGCAAAAACCACTCAAAAGCCACCTCGCCGACGAAAATAGAATGAGCACTTACAAAAGACCCCTAGGGTGTACCCCTCTCTATTACACTTTTGTTGTGAGCTTTCGCATCGCTGCCATCAACCACATTCAGATTGCCGCGCCAAAGGGTTCCGAACTTGCAGCGAGGAAATTCTATGGCGAGCTTCTGGACATGACAGAAATTGAGAAGCCTGCGGAACTCCGCGCGCGTGGCGGGTGCTGGTTTCAATGCGGTGCGCAACAATTGCACATTGGAATCGAAGCAGATTTTCGCCCCGCCAAGAAGGCGCATCCGGCGTTCAACGTCGTGGACCTCGAAGCCCTGCGGAGGTCCTTGCAGGCTGCCGGAGTTGCCGTCGTCGAAAACGCCACACTTCCAGGAGTGACCCGTTTCTACGCTGAAGATCCCTTCGGAAACCGCCTGGAATTCCTATCCGCCTAATAGGGATCCTTGGCCGACGATCCTCCGGAGGTAGCCGAACGCATCGATCAGCTGAACCGCAGCGCCCAGGACCGATTTGGTAGTACAGGTACTCCTGCCTGTGCGACAACCTACTTGCGATCTTCTATCACCCGATAGATACCTATTCGTGAACCTTGCAAACTCTAAAGCGAGGAGTACGACCGCAATCTGAGATAATTAGCCAAATCCTATCATGAGCACACACACCCGAACCTGGCGTCCCAAACCACGCCGCGGCAGCAGGTTCTTGACTGGGATTGACGCAAGCCCTTTTCTTGCAATATTCCTCGTTCTCTATATCGTCTTCTCTGTCGGCACCGCGCGTCCATTCGATCACCGCACGTTGGTTGACCTCCCCAGGGTCATCCATGCAAACGACCAACCAGGCGCCCGACGGGAAGACTCGCTGCAGATCACGGTCACTCGCAGTGGCGATGTGTTCATCGCCGGAAACGAATCCCTCCCGACCCCGCGTGTCAGTTCGGACGAGATGGGTCCTCTTTTGCTAACGATGATGCAGCCGAGCACGGAGCGTCGCGTGTTTATTCGGGCTGACGCACGCGCCAGATACTCCGATGTCGAGAAGGCACTCAACGCCATCCGCGCTGCGGGCGTCCACGACGTCACTTTCATCGTCGAGCAAGGCCACTAACCTGCAACACTGAGAACAGCGTGAAAAATTAGCCACTTCGCCCGCACTTCCGTTACACTTTCTGTTTTCGCGCACAAACTTTTGTCAACAGGGGATCGTCGTCTACCCAATGCTGCGTTTTTACACTGCCGGTGAATCGCATGGACAAGCGCTGCTCGCGTTTATCTCCGGCCTTCCCGCTGGCCTCCCGATCGACGTCGCCTTCATCAATCACGAACTGCATCGCCGCCAGCTCGGCTATGGACGCGGCGGCCGCCAGAAAATAGAAAAAGATCGTGCCGACATTTTCGCCGGAGTCCGTCACGGCCAGACCATCGGTGCGCCCATCGCGCTGCGCATCGAAAATCGCGATTGGGCCAACTGGGAGAAATTCCTGCCGGTAGAAGACTCTCCGGAAGCGCAAGCCGCTGCCGAAGAAAAAAAACTAGTAGCTCCCCGCCCTGGTCACGCTGACCTCGCCGGCTCGCAAAAATTTAACTTTCACGATGCGCGCTACGTTCTCGAACGTGCCTCCGCCAGAGAAACCGCCGCCCGCGTAGCTGCAGGTGCGTTTGCCAAGCTACTGCTGCGCGCACTCGGCACCGAAATCGCCAGCCACACAACTCAGGTTGGCCACGTAAAACTGGAGCGCGCCGCAACGTGGAACGAAATCCGTACGCTTAGCGAAGATCTCGATTCCCCGCTGCGCTGCGTCGATCCGCCAACGCAAGAGCGCATGAAAGCCGAAGTCGACGCCGCCAATAAAGCTGGCGACACCGTCGGCGGCATCTTCGAAGTCGTCGCCCACAACGTCCCCATCGGCCTTGGCAGTTGCGCGCAATGGGACGAAAAGCTCGACGGCCGCCTCGCGCAAGCCGTCATGAGCATCCAAGCCGTGAAAGGTGTAGAAATCGGCGCAGGCGTTGCCGCCGCCGGCTCCTATGGCAGCGAAGTGCAAGACGAAATTTCCTACGATCAAAGCGCCCACCGCTTCACGCGTTCGTCCAATCGCGCCGGGGGACTAGAAGGTGGCATCACCAACGGAGAAGACTTGGTCGTGCGCGGCTACCTGAAACCAATCTCCACTCTGCGAAAACCGCTCGGCACCGCCGATATGGTCACCAAGCAACCCATCCAAGCGGCCTACGAGCGTTCCGATTGGTGCGTGGTCCCCGCCGCAGGTGTGGCCGCAGAAGCCATGGTGGCCCTTGTGTTAGCCGATGCTTTTCTGCAAAAATTTGGAGGCGACTCCTTAACCGAGCTGCGCCGGAATTTCGACAACTATGCCCATCAGATCGCCGCGTTTTAAATCCAGCACCACCATCGGCGCTCCACCCGCCGACGAGCCGAGCACGACCGCACCGGAAGCGTCAGCGGAATCCACGCCTGCCCCCCCGCCCGTTGCCGCCGCGCCAGTTCCGGTAGGACCGCCGCGCAAAATCTATAACATCGTAAAGTATGGCGACCCCATCCTAGAGAAAAACACCGTCGCCGTAACCAAATTCGACGCCGAACTCGCGGAACTCGCGGAAGACATGTTCGCCTCCATGTATGCAGCGCAAGGCGTGGGCCTGGCCGCGCCGCAAATCGGCAAAGGCATCCGCATGGCGGTGGTCGACGTAACCGCCGGAAAAAATTCCGAAGCCAAAATAGTCTTGGTGAATCCCCAAATCATCCACGCCGAAGGCGAAAAGCGCGAAGAAGAAGGCTGCTTGAGCATCCCGGGCTTCCGCGGCTACGTAGTCCGGCCGCTATTCGTCACTGTACGCGCGCAAAGCGTCACCGGCGAATCATTCGAGATCCGCGGCGAAGATCTCTTGGCCCGCGCCTTCTGCCACGAGATCGATCATCTCAACGGCGTCCTATTCATCCAGCACCTGAGCATGCTCAAGCGCGATTTAATCCGCCGCAAAATCAAAAAAATGCGCAAACAAGGCGAGTGGTAGATTTCAGCGTAATTCCCGCCGCCGCTAAGGGCGCAACTCATCTTTCCGGTATTCATCTACATATATTTTCATTGGCTGCAACATTTCGTCGCGATAGAGTCCCATTTTGAAGTACACATATCCGTGATTCGGATAGCCGCGTTGCGGTTGATAAACCGTCGCCCCGCTGTAACGGACAATGGACTCACCATTAAGCCATGCATCAATCCGGCCGTCGGTCCCGGGCGAGAAATGAACCTCAACGCGAAAGTCCAACCAGCGTCCGCGGATTTCCTGTTTTGTGGAATACAGAATGGATTTCCCGAGTTCATCTTGCCGCGTGACCTGCAATTCTTCATTTTGATAACGGATCGCCAGCACGGGATTTTGCGGCCGGCACCTGGTCCATTCACACAATTGTTTCCACTGCGCCAAAACCAGGCGCGTGGGAACCACCGGAAAATCCCGAGGCAGATAAAGACTGAAGACATAGCGATACGTGCGACGTGTGTGAGAAAAGAGCCACACACTCTCCATCAGTTCGTCCCGTTCCGAAGCCTGGCCGTCGTCGCTCGCTTCTTCTCTCCGGTCACCCATGTGCAGGGTGATTTCGCCAGCGCCATGTCCCGCGCGCACGATGTCCGATTGCACCCGGAAAGCGCCAGGCTCCATCCGACTTTTGGACCAAGAGGAACTCAAAGTTGCCGAGTCAAAGCCATCATGAACGTGAATCTCTCGATGCCGGAGCAGGGGCAACAACACCAGTAACAGCAAGCACGCCGTGAGCAAAACTATCCTGCGCAATGCAGTCTCCTTCTTAGTGAAACCCTCATCGGGCCCGGCGACCCACTAAGTTACGCTTCTCTGCAAATAAAGTTCAAAAGGGTAATCGCACCATCGATGAAGTAGGTCGATCGAGAACGTCGGTCTGGGACGCGTCGCCTCTCGGCACGCATGACGCCGCTTTGCCCTTGCGGCATTACCCGGCTAAAATCTCCTTGATGCGCCTGATCTTTTGCGGCACCCCACAATTCGCCGTTCCATCCTTGAAGCATTTGATCGCGCAGCCGGACATGGAAGTCGTCACCGTCATCACCCAACCGGATCGCCCGAAAGGCCGCGGCAACGAAATCACATTCTCGCCCGTTAAACAGACGGCCTTGGATGCAAAGATTCCCATTCATCAGCCGCAGAAGATTCGGGCGCCGGAATTTCAGCCCGTGCTGGAAGCGCTCGCGCCCGACGCGATCGTCATCATCGCCTACGGCCAAATTATTCCCGCGCGCTTGCTGACCATTCCCAGAACTCGGCTGGATCAATCTGCATGCTTCCCTGCTGCCTAAATATCGCGGTGCCGCGCCGATCAACTGGGCCATCGTCAATGGCGAAACTATATCCGGGCTTGACCACCATGCGCATCGACGCCGGCATGGACACCGGCGACATCCTGCTGCAAGCAAGAAATTTCTATTGGCGCAACCGAAACGGCACCTGAACTCACATCGAAGATGTCTGAAGCTGGCGCGCCGCTGATGCCGGCGACATTACGCGGACTTGCGGCAGGGTCGCTTACCGGACGCGCGCAAAACAACGCCGAAGCAACAATGGCGCCGGTACTAAAGAAGGAAGATGGGCGAATCAACTGGAGCTTGCCTTCACAAACCATCTTCAATCGTATGCGCGGCTTCACACCGTGGCCCGGCGCCACGACGACGTTCCGTGGCCAAACCTGCCAGCTGGCCGGTGAACCGTTTCGCGGTAACCTGACTCCTCTCGAGGCGCATAATCCAGGTGACCTGATCGTCGACCAAGGGGACATTCACCAGAATTGGCTGGTCGTCTGCGGCCACACAACCCTTCTCCGCCTTCATGCCGTCAAACTAGAAGGACGCAAACAAATTTCCGCAGCCGAGTTCGCCAATGGCGCGCATTTAACATTTGGAGACCGTTTCGTTTAGTCCATTTGCTCCGAGACCATCGCTCAGGCATACTCGCCGTTTATAGCACCTGCGCCATTCTCACTCTTTTTCGCTGTACGCCGCGCGTTCGCGGCACCGGGAGCCTAACGTTCATGAGTAGATTTGCAAGACTAACCAAGGGTGTAAACGCCGACGGGACAAAAGGCGCAGCAGTCGCACGAACTTCACGCCAGTCACATCGCCCGGATGCGCGCCCCACCGAACTGCTCCGCACCTTCGCTGCCTGCGCACTGGCCACGCAACTGGCATGTGCGCCGTTCACTCTGGCCGGCTCGGCCACGACTGCTTCCTCAGGCACTGCTTCGTCCGCCGCGGGCAGCGACAAACCAGTCGCTAAAGACGGCGCCGCAAGCGACGTGGTTCTCAAAGCCATGCAGACCGAACTCACGCGCGCCAACACCGATCTCACTAAGACCGACCAGCCTCCCTACTACCTCAGCTACACCGTCTACGACCAGGATTTCACGCGTGCTCGTCGCCTCTTATGGCAGCCTGTTGCAAGATTTCACCGCGCACCGCCGCCAGGCGGACGTGGCCATGCGCGTCGGCACCGACACCCTCGACAACACGCACGGCCAGAGCCGTCCCAGCGGCGTGACTTCCGGTGCTCTGCCGCTCGGCGATGATCAGGACGCGCTGCAACGCACACTGTGGGAACTGACGGATCGCGAATACAAACGCGCCGTTCCGGCTTTGCTCAACGTGCGTACCAATAATGCCGTGCGCGCCGAAGAAGAAGACAAGTCTCCCGATTTCTCCAAAGAAACTCCCACCACGCACATTGGAAAGGCGAGCGCGCCTCCGGCCTTCGACCATGCCGCATGGTCCGGCGAAATCGCCCGGCTCTCCGGTGAGTTTCGCAAATATCCGGAAGTCTATTTCGGTTCAGTGATTCTGCAGGTTCAAGATTCCAATGCCCGCATGGTCTCCAGCGAAGGCAGCGCCGTGGTTATGCCCAGCGCCTCCACACGCCTGGTGATGGAAGCGCAAACGCGCGCCAACGACGGCATGGAGCTGCTGCGCGTGGAAACTTTTCAGGCCCCCAGCGCTGACGGTCTGCCCAGCGAAAAGGAGCTTTACGCCAAGATCGACAAGATGGCTGTGGACCTGAAAGCGCTGCGCGCTGCTCCGGTCGCCGAACCTTACGACGGACCCGCGTTGCTCAGCGGACGCGCCGCCGCCGTTTTCTTCCACGAAGTTCTTGGTCATCGCCTGGAAGGCCACCGACAAAAAGACGAAGAAGAAGGACAGACCTTCACCAAAAAGATCGGCCAGGAAGTGCTGCCGAAATTCCTGAGCGTCTCGGACGATCCCACCATCAAGGAAATTGGGGGAGTAAAACTAGCCGGTAGCTATGCCTACGACAACGAAGGCACACCCGCGCAGCGCGTCGACGTGATCCAGGACGGTGTGCTGAAAAGTTTTCTGATGTCCCGCATGCCCATTAAAGATTTTGCGCAATCCAACGGACACGGCCGCAACCAGCCAGGTCTGATGCCCACCGGCCGACAGGGCAACTTGATCGTCACCTCCACGCAAAAGGTTCCCGAAGACCAGATGCGGCAGAAACTAATCGACGAGGTAAAGAAACAAGGCAAGCCCTATGGTTTGTACTTCGACGATATTCAAGGCGGCTTCACGCTAACGCAACGCGGCACCCCGCAAGCTTTCCAGGTGCTCCCTGTTATCGTTTATAAGGTGTACGCCGATGGCCGCCCCGACGAACTCGTGCGTGGCGTTGACATCGTGGGCACACCGCTCGCCGCGTTGACGCGCATCATTACCACCGGCGACCAGCAGCATGTATTCAACGGCGTGTGCGGCGCGGAAAGCGGGAGCGTCCCGGTTTCCGCCGTCGCTCCAGCGATGCTATTTTCTGAAATGGAAGTACAAAAGCGCCAGCACGCTCACGAGCGCCAGCCGATTCTCTCGCCTCCCGGCGCGCCTGATTCCGCCGCACCTGACGGACAGACCAAACCAGCCAAGTCCGAGGTGCCTCAGTGAAAGGCCCATCAGTGAAGCGCGACGTTGTAGTGGCGGGTCTTAAGACCCGTTCTTTTGCTTGCTCCCTCCGCAATCTTCTCCGCCCAGCACTAGCCGCATTGGCAACCATCGCGCTGGCATTTTGCGCGCAGACCCTATCGGCCGCCCGTCGCACCGACGGCGGAGCCAAATCCGCGGACGCTTCCCCCATGCTGGCCGCCAACACCGCTGCCAAAGGCGACGCCCTGCTAGAAGCGCTGCTCACCGAACTTGAACGTTCCAAAGACCATCTGAAAATGGATCAGGTCGCGGCCCCGTACTATATCGAGTATCGCGTCAATGATGTTGACGACTTTACCGCCGACGCCACGTTCGGAGCGCTGCGCGACAGCCAAACGGCACATATCCGCATCCTCCGCGTTGTCGTGCGCGTGGGCGACTACAAACAAGATAGCTACTACGGTCAAGGCGTCGGCGAAGCTAACATTCTTCCGCTGGACAACGATACGCTCGCGCTGCGTCACCAAATCTGGATCGTCACCGACGAAGCCTACAAAGCCGCGGGCGAAGAGCTGGCCGAAAAACAAGCCGCGCTCAAGCAATTTTCAGCGGACACCAATCCCGTCGACGATTTCGCCAAGGCTCCGGTGGTCACTGCTCTTAAGCCCACAGTAAAACTAAAAGTCGACACCGATTCGTGGAAGACCACGCTTCAGGAGATGACCGCGCTGTACAAGCAATATCCCGACGTACAAAGCGTCTCGGCCTCGGCGCATTTTTCTGCCAACAACGAATACTTCGTCAACTCCGAAGGCACGGTGACGCGTAACGGCAGAACGACCTACAGCGTGCAGTTCGCCGCCTCCGCACAGGCCGAGGATGGTATGCGGCTCGGCCGCAGTCCGGCGTGGACAGTGGCGGAAGCCAGCGAACTCCCCACGCCCGCCGCGTTGGTCGCTGACGCCAAAAAAGCCCTCGATACGGTAATCGCGCTGCGCAAAGCTCCCATTGTTGAGGAGGAATATCGCGGCCCGGTGCTTTTCGCGCCAGACGCCGCGAATGACGTGATCATGTCGCTCCTCGGCTCGAATATCGTCGGCCGCAAACCGCAACTCGGCAAGCCCAACCGCACCGTGGGTGCCTTCGCCACCAGCTACAAGACGCGCGTGCTTCCGAATTTCGCCACGCTGGTGGACGATCCGTCGCTCAAGAACTTTCAGGGCAAAAGTCTCGTTGGCAGCTATGAGATCGACAGCGAAGGCGTGAAGGCGCAGACCGTGACGCTGGTCGACAACGGCTCGCTGACAAATTATCTGATTGGCCGCGAACCGATTCGCGATTTCACCACTTCCAACGGCCACGGCCGCGCCGCTCCCGGTGCGCCGCCGCAACCCAATCCCGGCGTGCTGATTTTCAAGAGCTCCGAACCGCAATCGCCAGAAGAATTGAAGAAACGGCTCATCCAAATGGTCACCGAACAGGGCAAACCCTACGGCTACCGCGTGGAAACGCTGGGTCCGGGCAACTCGCCACGGCTGCTCTACCGCGTATACGCCAGCGATGGCCACGAAGAATTGGTGCGCGGCGCGGTTTTTAGTGAACTGGATGTCCGCTCGTTGCGCAGCGATTTGATCGCCGTCGGTAACGATCCTTTGGTTGACAACCGCATCGGGGGCGTTTCCACCACGGTGATCGCGCCGTCGCTGCTGTTCGACGAACTCGAGGTCAAGCGCGCCGATACCAGCAAAGACAAACTTCCCGACTACCCGGCGCCGCCGTTGGCGGGCAAATAGATGCGTGACGGTTTTGATTTTGCTTTTTGCGCGCGGCCCACAACGAGCCGCGTCGGATAAAACACCATGACCCTACGCGAACGTCTCGAATGGCTCGGTCGCGTCGCACTGCTGATCTTTGTGCTGGCGTCCGCCGCGTTCCTCAGCGCCATCACCGCCATGCGCATCGCCATTCACGGGCGCGAAACCACCATGCCCAATTTAGTGGGCATCAACGTGGGACAGGCAAATTCCATCCTGCGTTCCCAAGGCTTGGTTTTGAAAGTGGCTGACCATATTTACAGCGACCTGCCGATCAACTCCATCGTGCGGCAAACGCCCACCGCGGGCCTGCTGATGAAGCAATCGCAGCAAGCGCACGTGGTCGTGAGCCTAGGGCAGCGCCAACTGCAAATCCCGTTACTGGAAGCTCATTCCATACGCGCGTCACGCATCGAGTTGCTGCGCGACGGTTTGCAGATCGGCGAGGTCTCCACCGCCATCATGGCGGACGAAGCTCCCGACGAGGTGGTGCTGCAAAATCCCCGGCCTGGCGCCGGCGCCACGACTCCTCGCGTGGATGTTTTGGTCGCCCAGGCTCCGCGTGAACAAAGCTACGTGATGCCGTACTTGATTGGCCTAGACGAAATCTCCGCGCAGCATCGCCTCGACGCCGCAGAACTCCACCGCAAAGTAAGCTACGTCGCCGCACCTCAATGGCCGCACGCCGCGGTTATCGACCAAACCCCGGCTCCGGGTGCCCGCATCGCCGCGTCGACGCAGATCGAATTGACCGTCGCCAATTAAGGGCATCGAGGCCAAGCCCGCACCGGCTAAATTCACGCCCTTCTTTCAAAGAGAGATACCTGCAACAAATCTGAGCTCTCTTTCGTACCTAATCGCATGAGCTACCCAAATCGAGTTCTTCGCTACCGCAAATTCTTCGCTCGTTTCCGCAACACTCTTCGCGGCTCTCCTGCTGACCTTCGCCGTCTCCGAACCGCCTCCCGTTGCAGCCCAGGACGACCAGTCCAAAAAGTCCACGGACTTGAATGCGGGCATCAAAATCAGCGGACAGGCCACCGCTAAAGACGTGGGTCTGCCCATGTATCCTGGCGCCAAACCGCAAAAGGATTCTAAGGATGATTCCTCCGCGGCAAATCTCGGCTTATGGGGAGGCGATTTCGGTTTTAAATTGGTGGTGTTGAAACTGGAAACCGCCGACGCGCCGGATAAGGTGGCCGCCTTCTACCGCAAGGCGCTGGCCAAATACGGCCCGGTTCTCGATTGCAGCAACCCGCCCGCCAACAAATCGCAGGACCAATCGCAGGAAAAGGACAAATCCACCAAATTGACCTGCGGCGACGATAAGCCGGACGCAGGCGGTCAGCTCTTCAAATCCGGCAGCAAAGAAAAACAGCATCTCGTCAGCATCAAGCCATCCGCAGCGGGGTCTGACTTCCAACTCGTCTATCTGGAGGCGCGCGGCGACGACCAAGAAGCCAAGTAGACGGGCCACGTACATGCGCCATGCAATAGCGACGTGATTCGTTGGTGCCACAGCGCTCAAAGAAAAGTACCCGACGATTGTCAACGAGCTTGCGATCTTCTACGTCTTCGACACTTTCGCCAAATTCGCCACCACTTGCGGACCATAAACCTTCGACTCCGCGCCACGCGGACTCCAATCGGCAGGCGGAAACGCAATGTGCCAGAAATTCCGCGCCGGCTTCAAAAATTCAACCCCCACCTCCGGCACGCCTGTGTTTCCCAAATTCCAATCCACCACCCGGCACGCCCGCTCTTCCTCGGTTTTCACGTTCTTCATGTGCAGCAAATCACCGATGGCCACGTGGCTGTTCAGCACCATGAGCGCGCCGTGTGCATTAACGATCAGCGTCCTGGTCAACTCCGGAGGCGCCTTTTCTCCAGCGCCTTCCAGTCGAATCTCCACTTCCACGCTCAAACAGACGCGTTGACTTCGCCGCAGCGTGCTCGGCTTCCCGGGAGGCAATTCATTAACGCTCATTACAGTTCACCTCCACCGTTCACCTCGACCGCTCCACGTTCGTCATCGCATTCAGGTATCAGTCGCGGTTTGCCCAATGTGAAGAAAAACGTCGCTCCCTGGTCCACTGCGGATTCGGCCCAGATTCGGCCGCCGTGCCGCTGGATAATGCGGTGGACGATAGCGAGCCCCACGCCCGTTCCTTCAAACTCTTCATGAGCATGGAGCCGCTGAAACGCTCCGAACAATTTGTCGTAATATTTCATGTCGAAGCCGGCTCCGTTGTCGCGCACAAAGGTCGCGAGTTTACCGTTGACGGTGGTCTGGCCGATCTCGATGGTCGCCACCGCGCGCGGCCGTGTGTACTTAATCGCATTCGACAGCAGGTTCTCAAAAACTTGTTCCATTAAACCGGAATCGCACTCCGCGGGTTGCAACGCCCCGACGACCCATCTGATCTCGCGGGCCTTAGTTTCTGGCGCCAGACGAAATAACACCCTGTTGACCAAGGCCGTGAGGTTAGTGGTTTGGAGCTCGAGTTCCTGGCGTCCAAGGCTCGCAAGTTTCAACAAGTCATCAATCGTGCCGCCCATTTTCTTGACGCTTCGCCGTATGCGAGCGACGTAGTCGTGTCCAGTCGCGCCAAGTTCCCCGCCGCAGTTTTCCAGAAGCATTTCGGCATACCCGTCAATGTGCCGCAATGGAGCTCGCAAATCATGCGAAACGGAATAGCTGAACGCTTCCAGTTCGTTGTTGGCCGCTTTCAATTCCGCCGTACGAGTGTTGACGCGCTCATCCAATTCCTCGTTGAACTGGCGTAGCTGTTGATCGGCGCGCTCGCGCTCAATGGCGTAGCGAATGGCTCGCGAGAGCACCGAGCCGTTTAAACCGAGTTTTGTTACATAATCCTGCGCGCCTTCGCGAACCAGTTTCAGGGCCAGCGCATCATCGCCGAGGCCGGTGAGCACAATGATTGGTATCGTCGGGGCGTGCGCCCGGGCTTTATGGAATGTTTCCTGGCCTTGGCTATCTGGAAGAGCAAGATCGAGCAGGACTGCGTCGATGCCTCCGGTGTTAAGGCGCCGCAGCGCAGTGGCCAGGCGATCGGCGATCTCGATATCAAACCTATCGTTCGCCAGATCGGATAGAGATTCCTGAATCAGGCGCGCGTCACCTGCATTGTCTTCGACGAGGAGAACCTTGACGCGCTGTTCGCTCATAGCTCGGTGTCTAGAAGTTTTGCAATGGCCAGCGGGGAGACTTCGAGCGGCATGAACACGGCACAGCGTTGTTCAAGGTCCACCGATGCGCTGACGTACGACGCTTACAGCTTGGGAGAGGGGCCAGCTGGAGATACAGCTCTGGAAGGGGGGTGAAGCTAGTGTGACGTGAATCCGGTCTGAGTCAACTAAAGAAGCGGCTTGGCATCTCTCATGGTAAACACCATGGACCTGACGCCAACCTGAGGAAAAGAAGTGAAATGACGCGAAGCGTAGCGTTCTTTGGAACTACTGCGGACATCTGGAGAGAGCCGCCTCGCTACCTCTTAGCGATCCACAAGCAACCGCTTCCGCGCATATTCGGACCCCGGACTAGCAGGCTCCAACCGCAAGTAAACCAGCCAATGTTCCCGTGCTTCCTCGGCCGATCCCAGCTTGTCGCAAACCGTGGCCAGCGTGTAGCGGGCGTCGGAATTTTGCGGATCGAGACGAACGGCTAGGCGCAGATGTTGCCGCGCTTCCTGCAAAAGTCCCAGGTCATCCAGTGTGCTGCCCAGGTTGAAGCGCGCCACGGAATTTTGCGGCTCGAACTCCACGCCGCGCGCAAAATAATCGCGCGCCGCCTCCAGCTGACCATCCTCAAACGCCAGCGTGCCGCGATTCAAAAGTGCATCGATGTGACTGGGATTCAGTGCCAGCACACGGTCATATGCCTCGATCGCCTGCTTGCGCGTCGCGGGGTCGGCGTCGTATTCCAGCGCCTGGCGAAACCAGCCGTCGGCATTGCGCTCCGGCATCATCCGAACGTTCTCGAGTAATTCCCGCGTCGCGAAATTCAAAAGGAATTGCCCGGAGATAGGTTCGAGCTGGCCGCCCGTCGCGCCCTCCACAATCAAATCCTTGCCATTAGAAATAATCCGCAGCTCGGTGAGCGGCGACTGCACTTCCGAAAGCTTCTCTCGCAGGGCTTCCAGGGAGTGACGAAGGCGGGTGGGCGAAACGCCTTTTTCGATTAGTTGCTTCGCGGTGCGCAGGGCGATCAGGTCGCGAAAATCGTAAAATTCCTTCTCGGCCGGTACTAGCGGCGCGACAAATTGAAACTCTTCCCATTGCTTTAATTGTTTGTCGCTGACGTTGAGAATGCGCTGAATATCCGCTCGCGTGTATTGCTCGCTCGTTCGCATGAACTGCTAGCTGGCAACCTTCTTCGCCGATTTTTTGGCACTTTTGACGATAGAGATCGCGCGTACAGGTGGCTTCTTCACCGGCGCCGTGGGCCGCTGCTCCAGACTCTGTTTCAGCGCCGCCATCAAATCCACCACGGGCGCGCGCTTCGGATGCGACACTCCAGCAACCGCTTGTCCCTGCTGCTTGGCCGCGATCAGCGCTTTCATACCTTCCTGATATTCGTCACGATACTTCTGCGGCTCGAAATCCGCGGCGAGGTTTTCAATTAATTGCACCGCCAGTTTTTTCTCCGCGTCTTTCACTTCGATGTTGTCATTCTTTCCGTATTCAGAAACCTCACGAATTTCGCTCTGATAAAACATGGTGTGCAGCGTCAGCCCATTATTTCGCGGACGAATAATCACCACGTGCTCTCGCTGGTGCATGGTGAGCTTGGCAATGGCGCAGTAGTTCGATTCTTCCAGCGCCTTCAGCAGAAGATGATAAGCCTTCTTGCCCTCGTCTTCCGGCGTAACGTAATAGGAAGACTCAAAATATAGCGGATCCACTTCATCCAGTTTTACGAACTCCTGAATCTCCATGGTACGTCCAGAGTCCGGCTCGATCTCCTCGAGTTCATTCTCCGTGAACAGCAAATATTGATCGTCCTCGTATTCGTAGCCCTTCACGATCTCCGACCGCTCCACCTTGCGATCGCACACCGGGCAAAACAGCGGCATCTTGATGCGCGACTTACACACCGCATGTAGTTGGTTCAGAGAAATGCGCTCCGAGCGCGCCGCGCTGAAGAGCCGGATGGGAATGGACAACAGTCCAAACGTGAGGAAACCCTTCCAAACCGAGGTAGCCATAACTCTCCTTATCGGCGAAAGCAAAGCGAAAGCGCACACCCGCGCCCCGCAACGCTTCGGGCGGATAGTTTACCGCCACCCGGCAGGAGTTGAAATCCTGAATTATCGCTATCTGTGTCTAGAAAATCGGGCTCACTCAAAACTGCCCGTCACCCCTTGAAACCCATGCATGGCCTGCTTGGCTAGCCACTTCACCACGCGCGCCATGCTGTAGCAATAGGCCACGTTGTAACCGAGGGTCGAATAGCAATTCGGTTCGCAACCCTGTTTCATGTCCGCCAGTTGCTTCTTGTCAAATTTCGGGTTCTCCGCCGTGCCCCAGTCATATTTCGCGTTGTACATCGGAAAGCACGGCGCTAGCGACCCATCCGTCCGCACGATCACCCAATTCTGCCCCGCGCGGCAACCCCAATGCTCGCCCTTGCCGCGCATAAAACCTTTCATGTTCTGCAACCGCGGAATGGAGTCGACCATCTTCCACCCCTGACGCTGCTTGTCGATCAACCAATCCAGCAGATCGTCCACCATCGCGAAGTTTTCGGGACGAATGTACGTGTCGTTCTGATGGAAGTGCTTGAAGTCCTTCTGCTCCATCATCGGCGCTTCATTGATGTGGAAGGTGATGGAGATCCCATTGTCGTGCGCCAATTGCGCCAGTTGTTTCACGTCCTCGACGTTGGTCCGGCAAATGTTGGTGTTGAAAAACATCGTGTAGCCGTAGCGGTATTGCCGGCGCACCAGATAGTCAAAGTTTTCGCGGACGTGCTCGAACGCTTTTGGCAAACCCGGTTTTTCATTGATGGCGTCCACGGCAAAATTAATCGTCGCGATCCCGGCATCCGCCAAGCGATCCGTCACCGCCGGCCGCAGCAGACGCGCGTTGGTCGCCAGGTACACCCAAAAATCCTTCTTCGCCGCGTAGTAAATCACTTTGTGAACGAAATCCGGTCGCAGCAACGGTTCGCCTCCGGTTGGCGCGAGCACCCGGCAAGGCGTCGCATGCAACCAATCGATGGTGCGCCGTGCGGTGTCTTCGGACATCCCGCGTACCCGGTTGTCGTACGACCAGCAATAGTGACAATCGAGGTTGCACTTCCAATCGGTGAAAAGATAAGCAATGATCGGCTGAAATTCGCCTGGCAAAATCCGTGACTTAAAATACGGCGTCATCCACCCCCGCATGCTTTGGAGAATTCGGTTCGCCGGCCAATGCCGCTTGCCGGTGCGCACCACGCTGTCATGCTCGGCGATATCCTCCGCATCCAGCTCGTGTATCAGCTCCGGATGCTGCGGGAACACCGGCTCCGGCAGCGATAGCGGTCCGCCGGCGAGTGGTGGAAAGGGTTCGCGGGTCGCGTGCTGCAGCAGTTCGTGGAGCGGTACATCCAAGCGGAAAGGCTGCGTAGGAATCGTGGGAAGCGGAACATTCCCGCTCGCCGTCACGGGGTTTGTGGACATTCTCTTCTCTCCTTTTGACGCTCAATCGAATACCCAGTCGATGCAGTCTTCTGTACACGCCCTGTCGCATGCCGTTTTCCAGCACGCGCAGGGTTATTCGAGACCCCAGGGCGGCGATCTCGTCGGATTGCCTTGCAAGTCTCCACACCGGCGCCGTTCAACACCGTTGGGATGCACCGTTAACACAGAAGTTACACAATATTTGTTAGTGTCGCAAGGCTAACTGTAACCGCCGGGGGGTTCTAGGACTTACTTCAGCTTCGCGTATTCGGTTTGGGCTTGCTTGAGGATGGGGATATCGGGGTCGGCATCCTTCCAGAGGCGGAAGAACTCTTCGTACTGCGCGCGAGCCTTGCTAGTATCGCCGGAAAGCGCCGAGGCGCGCGCTAGCTGCGCGTGGGCCAGCGCGCCGATCGGGGCATTTAACACTGTTCCGCGTTGGTTCAGGATTTTTTGAAATTCCACGCCGGCGAGCTGACCTTGCCGCGTCTGTAAGTACGCTTCACCGCGCACGTAAACCGAATACATGTTCCCGATCGGCGACGCACTGATCGGAAACGGGTTCACAAAATCGTACGGAATTACTTCCTCTAGCAAATCCACCGCCTTGGTCGCATCGCCTTGCCCAAGGGCGATGGACCCGCGAATCACCGGCAGCCAGTAATTCCGCAGCAGCATGTCGCTGGGAAAATCCTGCTCAAGCTTGTGCGCCAGCATTTCTGCGGTCGCTGCATCGCCCGCGCGCGCGAATGTGAGCGCCGCCAGAGTCCACACTTGCTTCCCGGAGGCGCGGTTGACCGCGGCCTCGGCTTGCTTGCGTGCCAGTTCGCGATTGCCCATGTCACTCTGGCGCAGCGCGTTGTTCAGCTGCCAAATCGCCGCGGCTTCCGGCATGTCGGTACCAGCCGAGGAATCCACAGCATCCTGTGAAAGCGCGCGCGCCGTGCGTAGCCGGCCGTACGTACGCCTCCGTGTCCGACTGCGTCGAAAGTATCACGCCTTCACTGCCCGGCAAGTGAGCCGCCCAAGCTAGGTCCGCCGACATCTCCGCGGCATCTCCGCGCAGAAACGCCAGTTGATAGCGGCTAACCCGCAAGACCGTGCTATCCACTTTCTCTTGCGCGGCCTGGGCGATCTTTCGCGGCTTGCTCGGTTTTCCCGAGCGCGAGATACGCCGTCGCTAGGTTGCTGTACACGTGCGCGTTGTTGGGTTCAAGGCGCCGCGCGTCTTCGGTCGCGGCGATGGCCTTGTCGTATTGCCCCAGTAAGATATACAGGTTTCCCATGTTCGCGTGCGGCAGATAGTCCCGTGGATAGCTTTGTGCCCAAAACTCGTAAGCCTGAATGGCTTGCGTAATGTCTCCCGTGACGTACGAATAGTAGAACGCCGCGATGCGCAACTTCTCCCGTTCGCTCACGTGTTCCCGCAGATCGAACGCCTTTTGCGCGTTCTCGCTGGCATTTTGTACTTGTCCGAGATTGTTGTAAGCCGTTGCCACACCGGCGTACGCCAGCGCAAACTTGGGATCCAAATCCAGGCGCGCTTGAAAAAAGAAATCGACGCGGCGTCGCCTTTTTCGCGTTGCGTCTTTCGCGCCACGGTGTACGCGCTCAACGCCTCCAGCGAAGGCGTGGTGGCCTCCTCCAGCGGAATATCGTATTTGCGAACTGAGCCGAGCGATTCTCCCAGCTTCGCACGTATCGCGTTGCCGGCTTTGCCGAGCACGTCCAGAATCGCATCTTTATTCGCCGCCCGGGTTTGCCCGCGTGCCAGGGAATCTCCCGTGGCGCAATTAATCGCATTCAGCCCGATGACATATTCGCTGCCGAGCGCCGAGATGGAGCCTGCCAGCAAAGCCTTGCTCCCAGCGCGCACGCAAACTTGTCGCGCCAAATCTGGCGTCAGCGGCACGTCTTCCGTTTTACCCATCAATTGCAAGGTTTCGCTTACTTTCTGCTCCGACAAGGTATTCAAAAATGGCGACTGCTCTATTTCCACCACCAGAGCTTGCTTCAGCGTATTGTCGAACACCCGATCGCCGGTGGCATTGTCAAAATCCGCGAGTACGATGGTGTCTTTCTCTCCCAGCGCGTGCGCACTGCGTGTCATGAAGAAAAACACGCCTCCCGCCACCGCCAAAGCAACGCCCGCCGCAACAAAACTGAGCGACCGCTTTTTCTTTTTGTCCCCGGAACGCGCTTGCGCTGCCGCCGCTCGCGCCGCCTTCACCTTCTGCGGAAGTTCCGGATTCCCGCCCTCTTCTGCATGCAAGCTGTAGATATGCACCCGCACGCCGTGCTTAACTTCCACTTCGCCAAGATCCTCGAGGTGTGAAGTCCACGAACTAAGCTGCTTGAGCACCTCGGCGACCGCATCGGACACCAGGATATGCCCGGAATCGCCACAGTCCATCACGCGTTGCGCGATATTGATGCCACCGCCGGCCACGTTGCGATTGGCGTTGATGTCCGCAATGCGATACACCGGCCCGGAATGGATTCCGAGGCGCAATTTAATATCAGGATATTTGCGGAGAGTTTTCGTTAGTTCCAGCGCGCAGCGCACCGGAGATTGCGGATCGCAGAAGAACACGAGTGCCATGCCATCGCCGGTGGGTAAACGAATCAGTTGATCGTCGGCCTGCGCACGCGCGAATTCCGCGGTCTCGCGAACGGCTTGCTGCAATTCGTTGATCACCCGCTGCTGCTCGTCCATGGGCAGCCGCGAGTACGCCACGATGTCCATGAACAGCACATGCGCGATCTCTAGCGCGGGCGCAGCAGTGGCTTCGCGGACCTCAATCACCGGCCACACTCGCGATTACTGGTTTTGTAGGTCGCGCGGTGGCCGCAACAAAAAACGCCGCAGTCGAACGTGAAGAAATCGTCGGTCGCGATCGAGATGTTCCGGCACGTCATTGGTGGCAGCAGCCTCGGGCTTCAGCGTAGGTCGCCGCACGCAAAACCGTCAATGAACCCACGGTAATGTTGTGCCACGCACGCCAATACCCGCCAAGGCCACGCCTTACCTGTCCCCTCGGTCAGGTGCCGTCACTCTCCGCGCGGTGCAAAAATCCCCGCCAAGTGTTGTTTGTTCCGCACCGCAAGAATCGCCCACAGCAGCGTCACCACCGCGGCCAATGGCACACCGGCCGGTGCCATCAGGACGTGAAACGTCAGGATGTTTACAATCACCGGCCCCAGCAGCACCAGCGCAAGCACCACATAACGGTCCACCAAAAGAAGCGCCCCGCCGATCACCTGGACCGCGAAAATTACCCACGTGTAGTGCGAGGCAAACAACACCGTCACGAATTGCCCCGCCAGGCCCGACGGCGGCGGTGCCGGAATAAAGTGCAAGAAACCGTTCAAGCCAAACACCAGGAAAATAGCGCCCAGCAGAATCCGCGCAATCAACGCCACAATTTTCATATCGCTCCTCGATTTTCCGTCGTTGCTAACTCCCGATCGCTGAACCGGAGTACTTTTCTCGAAGACGTTATACGTCATTTTGCTGACGTCTTGCTATACCGCCATCACCCGCGCCTACCACGCACCCTCTTTGCGGCCCCACCACCAGATCAATCCCACGCTCGCGGTAGTCTGCTCTTTGCTGAGCACACCCTGCGTACTCGTCAAAAAGGACGGCTGATTCGAAAAATCGCGCCGCCATTCGTAGCGCATCAAAAATCCGTCGCCAAGTTTGTAGTCGAACGTCGCGGTCGTTTCTTTCAGCGCCTGGGTCAATCCGCTGAACATTCCGCCGCGGTCCGAGAGATATTCCGCTCGCGCCGCCAACGCAAATCGCGAAGAAAATTCGTACCGCGCATACGCCGCGCCACCGTCCACATGCTCCGGCGCGTCGGACTCCCCGGGCGCCTGATTGCGCCACAGCCGCTGAATCACGTAGTCGCCTTCCAGCGCAAAAGTCAGTTTGGGCGACGCCTGCCAGGTGACGTAGCTATCGAAAATATACAATCGGCCGTTCGGCGCTGGCACAATCGCGTCGAAACTCAACCCCGGCTGCACCGGTATCGGACTCGTCGGCGCGACCAGCACGCGGTCTGGATGCTCTTGCCCCATGTAGTAATTCACCACCCAAGTCACCGATTTCGCCGGCTTGGCCGTGAATCCAAACAACTCGTCCTTGAAACCGTTGGTCGCCTCCACTTGATTCGTCCCATTCACCACCCAGTACGTAAGCGTGAAGCGATCGTTCACCGGATAATTCGCCCGCACCCCCATGTGATAAAAAGGCAAGAAATCGAAAAAGTACGACCGCGAGTAATTGAATTGATCCTTCGTATAATTGCCTTCAATCCCGATCGAACTGCCGAATTTCCCAAAGTCCACGATCAAACCCTTGCCCACCGGTACGATGTACGTGCCATACGCCTGAAAAATATTGCGGTAAATTTCCGGCCGCGGTTCGTTATTCGGATTGCCTTGCAGTGTCTCCGTGGCTTGCCCAAATTGTAGGTCCAACCGCCCGCCCCATCGCCGGTCCTCATCCAGATTCGGGGCATGCTCAAAAATAACGCTCGCCTGATTCAAGTTGAAATTGTTACTCAAGACGTCGTACGCCCGCAGCAAGTTCACCCGGCCCACCGGAGAATTAAAGTTGTACTCGTAGTAGCCATCCAAACCAACGTTGATGGTCGTGTCATGCAGAAAATCCAGCGTCTTGCGATCCTCCGGTGTGAGCACCGGCGTGTTGTTATCTGTCCCTGCCGCACTGCTGGAAGACGAGGGAGTACTGCCCGTCGCTTCCACACTGCTTCCCAACGCCACCTCGTTTCCCGGCGCCGCTCCGTTTCCGAATACCACTTGGCCGGGCGCCGCTACCGGGTTCACAAACGCTACATTCGTCATGGAGGGCTTCCCATTCCCGCTAGAAGCGGAGCCCTTGTAAGCTTCGCTCACGACAGCCGCGCCATCCGCGCCAGCTTTTGCAGTCACGCGGGCGGGAGCATTCGCGAGCAGCAACCTCCTCAACTCCGCCACCTCCGCTTCCAGCTTCTCGACGCGCGCCTGCAAATCGCGGTTGCTCCCACTAGCACCGGTCACGGCTCCAGGTACCGCGCCCGTCGCTCCGCCAGACGCGGCCGGCGACGCAGCCGCATCGCTCTTGGCATCGTGTTCCTGCGCACACAATAAACCCGCTTGTCCCAGGACCATCGCCACAACACACACCCAAATCGCGCCCCGCCAACCGCCCAGAACTTTTCGCATGGCTGTATTCCCCTCCAAACGAGCCTCGCCGCAGCCATGAGTCTAGTATTTTCCCATCGCTCCGCGCACCCTAAGGCGGGTTCGTCACAGCATTTGTAGTGGCGGGTTTTCAGACCAGTTTTTTTGGCTTTTGTATTGGTCATCCGCCGCGTCGGGCGGCCGCTTCGGTTTTGTAGTGGCGAATCTTTAGATTCGCATCTGTCCTGGTGCTTTCCGTGAGGGCTGCCACGCGCGACATGCCAACCATATTCCAGTTCCCTTACGCGGGGTCTCGAGTTTGTATGATCGGCGCGGAATCTAGCTCACCCAGCCGTGCAAAATCTCCGCGCTAAAGTTCCTCACCCCGCCAATCGCCGAACCCAAATCCGGCTCGTCGCCGGCTTCCCCAAATGCATCAGCTTCCCGGCCGCGCGCAACGTCATGGTCTCGTCATATTCGCGATTCAAAATCTCTAGCGTGGTCGCCGGCCGCAGCCGCAGTCCTTCCAAAAATTCCAAAAACTGCGCGTCCTTCTCATACACGCAAACAATCTCGGCCTTTTCCTCCGCCCGCAAATCCGCCAAAAGCACCGCGCCGCTCCGCCGCAATTTGGCAATCCCCCCACGCATGGGTACGCCGTGCGGGCACGTCTTCTGGCTGCCGAACCGCTTCAACAACAGCGCTTCCACTTCCGGCGAAATCGCGTGTTCCAGCCGCTCCGCTTCGTCGTGCGCCTTGGCCCACGATAGCCCTATCACTTCCGTAAGCAACATCTCCGCCAGTTGATGCCGCAGCGCCAGCCGTTGCGCCACCGCGCGGCCTTTCGCTGTCAGCGCAATCCCGCCATCCCGCCCTACGCGCACGTGTCCGTCGCGCGTCATCCGTTTAAGTGCGGCGGTCACCGCCGGCGGCGTCACGCGTAACTCCTCCGCCAGCCGCGCGCTAATCGGCACGTGGTCTTCCTCAAGCATCTCCCAGATGGCCTTCAAATAATCTTCCTGAGACACGCTGGTCTTATCGCGCTTCAATTCATCTCCTCAAACCGCCGCGTGATCCGCCTTTGCCTGATGCGCCTTTGTAGCGGCCGGGCTTTAGTCCCGGCCTGGTAGGAGCACCACATGTTGAGCCGCACCATGCCCGGGGCCTTCAACTCACGATGCTTTGCTTTTTGGCACCCGCTCCGTTGATTCCCGATCTCGTACAACACTCAATTTCCCGGCATTTCCATTTTTTTCCGAACCAACCAACTTCAAGAAATGTTCATGCACCGTCGCATCCCCGGTCAACTCCGGATGAAACGTAGCCGCCAATACTTTCCCGTCCTGTACCAAGGCCGGCTTCCCGGCATACTCCGCCAACACTTTCACTCCCTCACCGACGCGCTCAATGACCGGTGCGCGAATAAACACCATCTCGAGTGGCGCATCCGCCAGCTTGGAATCTCCAAAAAAAATATCGCTGGCCACCTGCCGCCCATATCCATTGCGCCAAACGGTCATATCCAGGATTCCCAGCGAAGCCTGCGCCGGATGCAACACCTCCGTCGCCAGCAAAATCGCTCCCGCGCAAGTCCCAAACACACCGAACCCCTCGGCGGCAAACTTCTGAATCGCGTCGTAAAGCCCTTCTTCCCGCAAAAATTGCAGCTGCGTGGTGCTTTCGCCGCCAGGAAGAATCAAGCCCGCGCAACCAACCAAATCCCCAGCCGTCCGCACTTCAACAGGCTCCGCCCCCAGCCGCCGCAACATCGCCGCATGCGCTGCAAAATCCCCCTGCACCGCCAAAATCCCAATTTTCACCATGCACTCCGCGAATCATTCAAACAATTGAACCACGCCTCGCCCGTTACCACCCGCGCGTCGAAAGCATATCCTTTTCATCCATTACACGAATATCCAATCCCGGCATCGCCTCGCCCAACTCCTCACTCGCCTCCAGCACCGCCTTGGCATCCGCAAAATGCGTGGTAGCCTTCACCACCGCCTTAGCCCGCGCCTCCGGATCACTGGACTTAAAAATCCCCGATCCCACAAACACCGCCTCCGCCCCCAGCGACCGCACCAGAGCCGCATCCGCCGGCGTAGCAATCCCACCCGCCGAAAAATTAGGCACCGGCAATTTCCCCGTCTTCGCCACTTCACGAATCAATTCGAGAGGCGCACCAAGCTCCTTAGCCTCGCGCATCAATTCATCATCTCGCATGGTCGTCAACTTTTTCATTTGCGACACGATGGTGCGCATGTGCCGCACCGCCTCAACAACATTTCCGGAACCCGCCTCACCCTTAGTCCGAATCATCGCCGCGCCCTCGCCAATGCGCCGCAACGCTTCGCCAAGGTTCCTCGCGCCGCAAACAAACGGCACGCGATAATCATGCTTCCAAATATGATTCTCTTCGTCGGCAGGCGTGAGCACTTCGCTCTCGTCGATAAAATCCACTTCCAGTGCCTGCAACACCTCGGCCTCCGCGAAATGCCCGATGCGTACCTTAGCCATCACCGGAATGGTAACGGTCTTCATGATCTCGCGAATCACTTTGATCGACGCCATCCGCGCCACGCCGCCCTCTTTGCGAATATCCGAAGGCACGCGCTCCAGCGCCATTACCGCGCAAGCCCCAGCCTTCTCCGCAATCTCCGCCTGCGCCGCGTTGGTGACGTCCATAATCACGCCGCCCTTCAGCATCTCGGCGAGTCCCACTTTCACGCGCCACTCGTTCGATCCTTTGTTGCCATTCTTGGCGGCTTTGCCATTCACTTTGTTCGCGTCCATCTCAGTTCTCCTATACGTTTTCAATTCAGATTTCGCAAGAATCTGTCATTCCGAGCAAAGCGAGGAATCTGCTTTCCTCGACACCGCACACAGTCGCCCCACACACGCTCAAACCTTTTCTTCCTTGGTTCCCAACACCACAAATCTCGCCCGCCCCCGCGCCAAAACCTGACCCGCCACATCCCGAATCTCGCACATGTGAAACAAATTGCGCCCTCGCGCCGCCGTCTCAAACGCCTCCACAAAAATCTCCTGATCCACGCGGATCGGCCGCAAGTAATCAATGTTCATATCCGCGGTAACCGCCTGTGCCGCGCGAAACCGGCAAACCTTCCCCATCGCCTCATCAAGCAGCATGGCAATAATCCCGCCATGCAACATCCCGCCGCCACCCTGATACCGCTCGCCCAGCACAAATTTCCCAATAATCCGCCGATTCAAATTATCCTGCTCAAACGTCAGCAGCATGCCCGCATCCGCCGCCCCGCCACACCCAAAACACTTATTCGCCGGATTTGGCGCCAACGTAATCGTGTCACTCACAAATAGCCTGTTCTCCAAGTCTCTGTCTTTCGGCTTTATCCTTACTTCCTTACCTCATTACTTCCTCTGTTTAAACCAACGCCACCCGGCTCCGCTCCGCCCGCCGCACTCCGCGCTCGCGTTTCTTCATCTCCGCTCGCAGCAACTCCGCCAGCGTCGCAACCCCGCGCGCGATTTCCTTTTCGTTCAACCCCGCATACGCCAATCGCAGCGTGTTCGGCAGCGGACTCTGCACATAAAAATATCTTCCTGGCGCAAACAACACCCCGCGTTCCTTTGTATGAATCAGCAGCTCACTGGCATCGAATCCCGGCGGCAGTTCCAGCCACAAACACATTCCACCGTCGGGCTTCGTCCAGCGCGTCCCCGCAGGCATATGTTTCCGCAGCGCCTCATCCAGCGCCGCCAGCCGCAACGCATACACCTTCCGCATTTTCGCCACGTGTTTCGCGAACAGCCCGCGCCGCAAAAACTCCGCCAGGCAAGCCTGCGCCAGTTGATCCGTGTGCAAGTCCGTATTCTGTTTTACCAGCCGCAACCGCTCAATCGCCGCCGCCGGAGCCACGATCCACCCCACGCGCAGCCCGGGAAACGCTGCTTTCGCGAAGCTATCGATATGAATTACCAGGTTCGAGCGATCCAACTGCTTGAGCGACGGCACGCGCTCTTCCCGCTCATGCAGGCGCCCATAAATATGATCTTCCACCACCGGCACTTGATGCCGCGCCGCCAACTCCAGCAACTTCCGGCGTGACGCCAGCGGCAGCGACATCCCCGTCGGATTCTGAAAGTCCGGTGTAACCACAATCAATTTCACGCGATTCGCCGCCAGCGTCGCTTCCAGCGCTTCCATATCCATGCCCAGCGTCGCACCGGGCTCTGCATGCGTCCGTACCGGCACCGCCAAACACCGCGCCCTCGCTCCACTGAAAATCGCCACCGCCCCCGGATACGCGGGATTCTCCAGAATTACCGAATCCCCAGGCCGCACAAACGCCTTGCTGATCAGATCCAGCGATTGCTGGCAGCCGTCGGTAACCAATAAATTTTCATCTCTCGCCGCGATGCCGTCCTTGCGCAACAGCTCCAGAATCGCTTCTTTCAGTGGCCCGTACCCATCCGAAGGCCCCAAATTCAAAACATCTACGGCCTCGCGCCGCAAAACAGCATTGATACAGGTCTGCAATTCTTCTACGGGAAAAAATTCCTGCGCCGGCCGCGCCATTACAAAAGACAGCGCGTCTTCGGGAGCGCTCGCCGTCAGCCGGCTGAGTGTTTCTTCGCCGCGCTCATCCGCAAACAGCAATTCCCAGCGAATCCCCTGCGCGCCATCCAAAACCGGCGGCGCCGGCGGCGTAATCTGCAATCCATTTCCATTCGCGCGGATAAATGTCCCGCGGCCCACATGCCCCTGGATCAGCCCCTCGGACTCCAACTCCGCGTAGGCATTCGCTACGGTCGTGCGATGCACCCCCAGCGCGGTAGCCAATTCCCGGCTCGCGGGAATGCGGTCGCCCGGACGCAAATCGCCGGCATGCACCAGCGCGCGCAGTTGGTCGCGCAGTTGAACGTAAAGAGGAACGTGACTTTCCGGCTGGAGGTGTACAGGCAACATTGTCTCTCACCCTGCCCCAAATTCTACCAGAACATGGCCTGCTTCAAGAGCCAATATGTCTTCGCCTCAAGGCCCCGTCTTTTCCTGCCCGCTCCTCCGGCCCAAACGTCCCCGCACGCTCGCCCGCCTTCCAAGTCCCTCAAACAAAGCCGCGTCAAATCGCTCCGGTCACACTGATAAATCTGCACCAGCGGCAAGTCGTCAGCCTCAAACACATAGCTCCCGCCCACCATATCCTCCGCCTCGGAGTACGAATTCCTGGCAATCGGGCTTCCCGCCGCATCCACCCGCACGCGAAACTGCCCCGACGGCGGCTCATAATTCGAATACGAAAAGCAGTGCCCAACGCACGCGCGATCCGCCAGGTGCCCCACAAACTCAATCCGCCAATCCGGCAAAGCCGCCAGCGTGGGAATCACCCGCGTCCCATACGGCAACTTCCACAACAACGCCTCCGCATTTCTCTCCACCTTGTTCAGGTAAATCATGTCGGCGTTCAAATAAACGAAAAATGCCACCGCGATGAACACGAACCCCGCCAGATGCCATCTGCGCGGCGTCAGACACGCCAGCACCGCCAAACCAAAAATCGCGGAAATCGTCGTCAAGCGCGATACCAGCAGCCCGATCCACGCCGAGTCCGGCGATACCTGCAAATTTTCTGGCAGCAGGGCTGTGCCCACGAACGCCACCGCATAAAGCTCCAGCGGCAGCACAAACGTTTCCACGCCGGCCATCCCCCGCGCTGCCGCACCACCGCATCCACCACCACGCAAATCACGCCGAACAGCACCGCTACCCTGGCCAGCACGGAATAGTGGAACCCGTAAAGCACCAACTGGTCCGATCCGTTGAACGCGTAAAATCGCCCGTTGGTCGACCAGTCCACATCAAAACCCGCCCGCGTCGCCAACTCCCAGTGCAACGCCGCGAAACCAGCCACCACCAGCACCGGCACCGCCAGCTTCCAAGCGCCGGGAAGCATTCTCTGCAGCGCCATATATGCCATCGTCCCGACGGCAAAAAGAAATCCAATCGGATGCGCAACATAAATGATCGGCAGTAGCGCCAGCGCCGCCAACCAATCCCAACGCCGCCCGCCAAGAAAAATCGCCAAGCTCCAGCACGCCAGCCCGATCGAAATGTAGTAGTTGAAAAATCCCATGTTGAACGAATAGCCGTAAGCCAGCATCGCGATGCACGGCGTCAAAAACCACGGCGCCCGACCGGACATTGCCGCCAGCAGCGCAAAAACGCCCCAGAAAAAAATCAGCACCGCCACCGCGACCACGATTTTCTCTGCCACAACAAACCCCGCCACATTCGCCACACCCAGCAGCGCAAAATCAAAAAGCACGTTGTTCCATTGATGTGCCAGATACAGCCCGGGCGCCTGCCCCTTCGCAATCAGCTGCGCCAGCCACGCGTTGTAAACATGGCTCCCCAAATCTCCCGCCTCGATATGCCGCTGCCAAAAACAAGGCACCAGCACCAGTGCGGAGATCGGCAAAATACGTATCGCGTGGCGCCGGAAAAATCTCCATCCACGCGAAACCGCCAAACTGTCGTCGTTCATGCGCACCCAGGAAAAATAGTCAGCGAGGTAACAATCCGAGGAATTGTACTATTTTACCGCCAAGAGGTTTACCAGCGAGAGGCTAGGAGCGGCAGGTCAAAGGCGGGAGGGCCCGACTTCAGTCGGGCCGTAAGCGACTGCTACCAAAGGGGCTTTAGCCCCTGCGGTGCTTTTTTCCACGCGCGCAGCAAGCCCGAATAATCGAGATCCACTGTCACGCCCACAGCGCCACAACCAAAATTTGCCGCCGCACGCACGACTATGCGAAACTAGCCCTGGCGAGGCACCATGAGCACCCCAACCAGCACCAACCTGGGCAGACACGTCACCTTAACCAAGCCCGACGACTTTGGCTCCCTGCTCGAAGACGAAGGCATCATCTTTACCACGCTCGATAAAGCCGTAAACTGGGCCCGCCGCAGCTCCATCTGGCCGCTAGGTTTCGGCCTCGCTTGCTGCGCCATCGAGATGATGTCCATGGCCGCCGCCCGCTTTGACGTAGCCCGCTTCGGCGCCGAAGTCTTCCGCCCAGTCCCCGCGCCAAGCCGACCTCATGATCGTCGCCGGCCGCCTCTCCCAAAAAATGGCTCCCATCGTTCGCCAACTTTACGATCAAATGCCCGAGCCAAAATGGGTCATCTCCATGGGCGCTTGCGCCACCAGCGGCGGCGTTTTCAACAATTACGCCATCGTCCAAGGCTGCAACCAGGTCGTTCCCATTGACGTGTACGTCCCGGGCTGCCCCCCGCGCCCCGAAGCCCTGCTCTATGCCATCATGCAGCTGCAAAAGAAAATCGATAACGAAAAAGGCTCTTTCAAGCGCGCCTTCAACCTCGATTAACCCTCACTCTTCGGATTTCTTTTTCTGTGATTCCTTACTGGCGCTGTCGTCCGACGCTTCGCCCGGTCCGACATCCATTTCCTTCAACATCGCCTGATAATACGGCACAATAAATTTGGCGATGGTCTCCGGCGCAGCATCGCCCAGCTTCGCGTGACTCATCATCAAATGCTCCATCGAAGTATCGGTGGTAAACATCGTCTGCACCAAGATCGCCGCCGCCGACTCTTTTGACATTTCGTTTCCTCCACGCTACATGGATGCCTAATATTGCTCTTTCGTTTCGACCAGCCTTTTCCGGCGAACATGCATCCTTGCGAATCGTCAAGCAGCGCTCAGCAGGAATAACAAACGAGGAGTATCAAAGGAAGAATGTTTAGGCAGGAGCTGTCTGTATTGACCCGCGCCGCAAATTTCGATGACGGCGCGCAAACATCTCAGGACGTGGAGTTCCTTCGACATTTGCGGCCGTCACGCGTTCCGTTTAAGAGCATGCCCCGGTGCAAGAACCGAATTGTCACCGGGATGTAACTTCTTAGTCTGCGAATGGTAAGAATCTGGCCAGCCCCTCCGAGTTGCCTCACCCGCTAACATTCAGCCGCGCCGAAACCAGCCACTCAGTCAAACTCCCGCCGCGGCGGTTTTTGCTCCGGCCCCACTTGCCCCGACGCAACCGCGGCCTGGTGATAGTTTTCCGACCTGATCGGGTGCCCGGCCAGTCGCCGCAGCATGGAGATCTGGCCGATATGCGTCAACGCATCCGCGATCGGTCCCTGAAAAAGTTTCGCGGGAGATTCGTGCAGCGGCTCCTCGGAAGCCAAATAGTCGTCCAGGGCTTTTATCGCGCGAAAAAATCGCGCCACCTCGCTGGGCCACTCGCCCGGCGTCGAATCGTGCCACTCTTGCTTTCCGCGCGCGATCGAAAGCGCCCAATCAAATAGATCGTTGACGTGCGCCAGAATCTTCCCTGGCGTACGCGGATAGTTGGCGATCTCCAGCGTGCCGAAGCCCGCCGGCGCGTCGCGCAGCGGTTTCGCGCCGCGATAAGCCACGGTAGCCAGCGTGTGCCGTAAGAATTGCCGTTCGTGCTCAGCAGCGGTGGGCATAAATCCATCCGGAAACGTATAGCGAGCGCAACGAAACTACCCTGCTCCCAGCGCGGTCACGCGCCAGCGGATTATATAACCACCGCTTCCCTGCCAGCATCTCAAAAACAGCCGAAATAGACGGGGCCGGTTTGGTAAGTCCGGTCCGCCAGCGAGCCTCCAGGCTTGCTGGCCCTGTCCACCTAAAATCAGGTGAGGCCCACGGTCAGGCAGTGGTGCGTAAGTTTGTTGCGCAAGTTCGCCACTAGCCCGCGTGGGTTCGGTTTCGGCAAGCAGCCTCTCGATTGCTACTCGCCATACCCCCGCAATCCGCGCGAACTCAATCCACGGAGTCCAGGAAATGCTCAAATTGAATCACGTAAATCTCACCGTTAACGATGTCGCCGCGTGTGCGGACTTTTTCGAAAGCTGCTTCGCTTTCAAAGTCACGGAGCGTCGCGGCAACGGCAGATTTGCCGTCCTCGAGGGTCAAGATGGTTTCGTCCTGATCCTGATGTATGGCAAGGATGAGAAACACACATCGTATCCCCCGCTGTTTCACATCGGCTTCCTCGTTCATACGGAAGAAGCCGTTCGCACCACTCACGCCAGAATCAAAACCGCCGGATACGATGCGCCCGCCCCAGGAATCCTGGATCGCGGCGGCGACCCAACCTTCGGCTTCTATCACCAAGCCCCAGGCGGAATCACCGTGGAAGTCAGCACCCCTGCGCTTCTTTCCACCACCTAGTGTCAGTTAACCAGACACTGCAAGACCACGAAACTGACAAAAATACCCCGGGTGGCTTGATATACTCTTGAGCCGCCCGAGTGTAAACTTGATTTATGAATTTGTTCGTCCCGAGGAATTAAGCAACGTCCCGCCAATTCCATAAAATGTCAGCTGGCTTGATCGTGGATCTAGCCACGCATTCTCGAAAAAAAGAGGCTCTAGCATTGCTCGAGAACCAGGAACACTACCGCGACTTAGTTGAGAACAGTCTCGATTTGATGTGTACTCACGATTTGAACGGCCTGATATTGACCGTCAATCTCGCTGCGGCGCGGACGCTGGGCTATGAGCCCGCCGAACTCGTAAACCGCAACATACGTGAATTCCTTAGTCCGAGGAGTCACCCGGAATTCGCCGCGTTTCTGCTCGCGTTACCCGAGCAACGCGTCGCTAAAGGTTACCTCCGGCTGCTGACCAAGACCGGAGAGACGCGGATTTGGAGCTTTACAAGCACGTTAAGGACCGAGGGCGGGCAAGATCGTTTTGTACGTGGTGTGGCCCATGATGTCACTGAAATTTTGCAAGTCCAGAAAGCGTTGCGCAAGAGCGAAGAGCGCAGCAGGCAAATAGTGAATGCTTCTCCCGTGGCTATGCTGGTCACCCACGGGATCGAACAAAAGAACGAGCTCGTCAACGATAAGTTCACCGCGCTTTTTGGCTATTCGATCGCGGATGTCCCAGACGTCGCTCAATGGTGGTCCTTGGCCTATCCGGACGAGTCGTCCCGAGATGCAATCCGCACGGAATGGCAAGCTCGCGTGACGAAGGCTATCAAGAACCGTTCTACCATCGTACCGATGGAAGGAAAGGTTCGTTGCAAAGACGGTTCTTACCGCTTCGTTGAGTTCCACCTTGCGTCTCTCGGCGAAACGAATTTGGTAAGTTTTGTGGACCTCACGGATCGGAAAAATGCGCAGCACGAACTGGAGAGGGTTGGAGGTCGACTTCTTCAGGCGCAAGAGGAAGAACGCAGCCGGATAGCAAGGGATCTCCATGACGATATCTGCCAACAGCTCGCTTTATTAGCCATCGACATAGATAGGTTCGCGGAAATACCGAACGAGGCCCCTATCCCAGTTCGCGATCACATCGCCCGACTACGAAAACGCGCCTCGGAAATTACGAGAGATCTTCGAGCGATGTCCCATGAGCTGCATCCCTCTCGTCTGGAAATGCTCGGCCTTAAGGTGGCCCTTCAAGGCCTCTGCGAAGAATTTGGCAAACTTTATAAAGTGAAGATAGCTTTTGTTGCTGAGCAACTGCCCGCCCCGGTGCCCGAAGATATTTCGATCTGCTTGTTCCGGGTTGCACAGGAGGCTTTGCGTAACGGCGTGAAGCACAGCCGGGCTACGCAGTTCGTGGTGCAATTGATCGGAGCTCCGGACGCCATTCATCTCTTGGTTCGCGACGATGGCGTGGGTTTTGATCCCGAAATTACCTCGAACCACAGCGGCCTTGGTCTTATTAGCATCCGGGAGCGACTCACCCTGGTAAGAGGAACGATCGAGATCAGGTCGAAGCCTCGCGGTGGAACGGAAATACGCTGCAGTGCTCCGCTAATCCACGCTGTATCGGCGACCGTCAAGCAATCCGAATGAGCCTGCCGGAGATCTGCCGCCCAATTCGTGTCGGCTGAATCGTTCATGCCGCGATGGCTCTCCACTCGCTTCAGGGTAATCCGGCGTGCGGTACTTCCACCTTCGTCATTAAGATCGCAGCGCGATGATTCGCGGATGCCTCGGCCTCGTGGAACGTTGGCGCGACACAGGCAAATAGCGTGCGCCCGTCGTCGCCTCCTAGCATGCAGGCGAACGCCCCTAAACCTTCGGTCTTGCGCTCTTCCAGGATCCGGCCGTTCTCGGCCACCCGGATGAACCGCCGGTGCGCGGCATCGGCCACCCACACCGCACCTTCGGCATCCAGGCAAATTCCATCCGGCACCACGGCCGCTTGTCCTAGCATTTCCCCCATTGGTCGCCGGTCGGCGGATCGCCGAAGGCCGCCCACGTCCGGCGCCCGCTCAACGAACCTCCGGCAACGTCGAAGGCGCTGAGCCGATTCATCGTCGTTTCGGCCACGATCAGCGTGCCGCCGTCGGGCGTAAGCACCATGCCGTTGGGAAAGCCGAGCTCGTCAGCCACCACCTTTGCCGCGCCATCCGGTTCAACGCAAATCAGCACGGTGGTACACGCCGGCTGCGCCGCCCATCAGGTCGAATCCGAAATTTCCAACCCACGCCCGACCATCGTGATCCACCAGCATGTCGTTCAAATACCACGCAGCAAGTCCCGACAGATCGGCATGCGTCACCAGAGAACCGTCAACCTCACGCCGCAGCACCTTCCGGTCGCGCATGGACACGATCAGCAGCCGGCCGTCCGGCAAAAACCCAAGCCCCGAAGGTTGTTGCGGTACGTGCGCCAGTGTCTCCACCGTTCCGTCCATGGCCACGGCCAGCACGCGGTGCGTGTAGAAGTCGGAAATGTACAGCCGCCCGTCGCGCCATCGCGGACACTCGGTAAATGACAAACCGTTGACCAACGTCGTGAACTCAGCCATAGCGATCCCTTTTTTCACCCGCACCTTTCAGGTTCGGATTCGAGGTTAACATCGGATTTTTTTGGCGTTTGCTCGTGGGCTCAGTAGGCCCCAGTTAGCCCAGGGATTCGCGACAGAGTTATTCCAGTTGCCTGAAACGAGCCTGTCAGATGCCGGCGTACCAGGCATAGCCTGATTCCGGAGCTTCGGAGCCCAGCCCTTTGCCGAATCTTTTCAGACTGTCGGTGACCGTCAGTTGGGTGATGTATTTCACGCTCTTGTAGCCGAGCTGGCGGGGGAGCCGCAAGCGAAGCGGTCCGCCGTTGCCCACAGGAAGTTCATCGCCATTGAGTCCATAGGCGAGAAACGTCTGCGGATGCAAGGCGTCGGCCATGTCGATGCTATCCCACCAGCCCTCTTCCATGGAGAAGTAGACAACGTACTTCGCTTGCGGCTGGACTCCGACGATTCCCAGGACGTGGCTGAGAGGCACGCCGATCCACTCGGCTATATAGGACCAGCCCTCTTCACAGGCGAGTTGCGTGATCTGGCTGCGCGATGGGTAGCTTTTAAGCTGGGCCAGCGAAAATGAAGCGGGCCGGTCGACCAGGCCATTGACGGACGAGCCGCCAGTCAACAAATCTTCCCGCCTGCAGGCGCTTGAACGCTTCACTCGGCGGTGCAACTTCGTTCGGGAAGGGGGGCTTGGTAATCTGGCTACGCGAAAACTCACGGGCTAACGAATGCCTCGTTAGCAGCCGCTGGGAAGCGTACGTCAGCGTTTCGCCGAGGCCGAAGATTCCGCCGTGATCTGGCGGGACCAATCCATACTTTTCCGCAATGCGTGCGGCCACGGCTAGGCCCGATACGCCCGCTGCGGTCGCGAGTCCGGCAGTGATTAGTTTACGGCGCGAGAGATCGCTCATGTGTGCTCCATATGCGTATCGGCCCGGCCCGTGATCATCGCCCGCATTCGGCTCCTGAACCCGGCAAGACAAACCATCACAACATGCACAAGCAGGAAGAGCAGCAAAGACAGGGAGACGAAGAAGTGAATCGTGCGCGCGGATTGCTGCCCGCCCAACAAAGTGACAGTTGCCGGAAACGCCGAAACAAAAGCGGGAGACATCGCCAGACCGCGTCCAGATGACTAAGGGGAATAGAACGAAGATCACAAACAGGTAAGCAAGTCGCTGCAGCACGTTATACGACCACGCTTCCGCCTCACTCGGCCGCTTGAAGCGCAAATGGTCAGAGATCGCCGTGGAAAATACCCGCCACGAAAGATGGTCCTTAGTCGGGAGCAAGCTTTTCCGCAGATGCCCTGTAAACAAACCGGCAAGAAGATAGAGTAAGCCGGTCACTACCACAACCCAGGCAGCTTGAAAGTGGAGGTACCGGCTCCAACCGTTTTGGTCCGGTAGCACGTATCCGTAGCCGGTTGGCACCAATGCGCGCGAGGAAGGGATCGGCAGTTTGAACAACGGTGTGGTCAATACGTTGCCAGTTTCGCCCCAGTAGAAGCGCGGGTGAGAAATCACAATTTCACCCCCGCTGACCAGCAGGGCAACAAAGCACAGTGTAGTAATCCAATGAGTGATGCGGACGAGGGCGGAGTGCCGCGAAGTAACCGTCGTGGCCGATGCGGCCGGGGCAGAACTCGGAACCCAAGCTCCCAACGGCGCCTGAACGGTTCCCGATCTCGCCATCTTAGCCTCCTAACGAGGCTCTGACTTGCTTTCCCGGATGGCTGTAATACTACCATGCATGGTACAACGACTGTGACGGCTAAGTCCTGGATTGCGCCACCCTCGGAAACAATCCACCCGCCTGAGGAACCTGCTTGTCGCATCAGGTGGATCGGAGAAAGACCGCCCGCCGGTTCCCGTACGCCACCCCACAGAACTCGTTCGAACGTAAATACTAATAAATAATCTTTACAGATGATTCCCGATCTGTTATACTCGGTGAGTATGAAACGGGGGGAGAAAGACGTGTCTCGTGCTCGCTTCCATCTCCGCTGCTTCCCTTCGCCCCGGCACTAACTCGCTCCTCAATTCCTGCGCTCTTTGCAGCACCAACCATTTGCAACTTAGCTACCCCCTCTCGAAAGAATATGATTCCAAGCAACTTACAACCCCTTTAGAATCTTACTCTTTCGCAGGGTCCTGCGGTAAACCCAATGTATGCAATCTCTTTCGCAAACAGGCCGGGGGTGGCCCCGTCCCTTATTCTCTACTCCCGTCACAACTGTCACCGGCCCGCCGGGTTAAACTGTGTGCGGCATGTATCTCGTCTTTGTCCGTACCGAACGGGTCTGTGATATACATCAAATTTGCATCGCTCGCCCGTTCCGCCTCAAAAGGAGGCTTTTGACTCATGCGTATAGCTTTGGCTAGTTCGCTCGTCTTTACCCTGGCACTTACTGTGACGCCGCTGTCAGTGTCCGCGGCCATGCCAACCAGTTCCCTTGCGCTGCAGCAACCGGACAACTCCCAGAATGCCCCGCAATATCCGTCTCAGGACAATTCTTCGCAACAACCGGACAATTCCCAGCAGCAGCCACAGGACAATTCCCAGCCGCAGGATAATTCCCAACAGTCCTCGGCGGGCTACCAGGCCTTTTCGGCGGATCAGCTCGACAACCTGCTCTCCCCGATCGCGCTCTACCCTGATCCATTGCTGGCACAGGTCTTCGTCGCCGCCACCTTCCCCGACCAGGTCGAAGAAGCCGCGCGCTACGTTCGCGCCAGCGGCACCAATGGCGTAGACGACCAAACCTGGGACGTCAGCGTGCGCTCCGTCGCCCATTACCCCACCGTCATCGAAATGATGGCTGACAAAATCGATTGGACCACTTCGCTCGGCCAGGCTTACGTCAACCAGTCCACTGACGTTTCCACGGCGGTGCAGCGCCTGCGTCACCAAGCCAAAAATGTTGGCAACCTGCAAACCAATCAACAGCAGGAAGTGCTGGAGAACGACAATTACATCGCTATCAATCCCGCCCAGCCGCAATACATCTACGTTCCCGTCTACGATCCCGCCATCGTTTACTATCGGGCCCCGTATTGGGGGCCGGCGATCACCTTTGGCTTCGGCTATCCCATCGGCGGTTGGCTCAATCTGGGCTTCCACTGGGGCTATTGGGGCGGCGGCTTCGGCGGCGTCTATTACACCGGATGGAATCCCTACGGTTGGGGCCGCGGTTGCTGGAATTGCGGATGGATCGGTCGTAGCCGTGGATACGTCAACTATCACAGCAACGTCTACATCAACAATCGCTACACCAACATCAACATCAATCGCACCGTCGTCAATCGCACCGTCAACGTCAATAACATCAATCGCTACAATTACGTGCACAAGAACGTAAATTACAACAACGTGCGCGCGAACAACGACCGCGTCAATCGCCAAGCAAATAACGGGTACCGGCCGGCCAACAATACCCGTCCAGGTGAAAACGGTGGCGGGGTCCAGCGTCCCGGCAGCAACGTAAGGCCGGGCGAGAACGGTGGTGGAGTGCAACGTCCCACTAACGGCGTAAGACCGGGCGAAAACGGCGGCGGCGTGCAACGCCCCACGAACAACTATGGCAATCGCAATCTGGACAGCAACATCCAGGACCGATCCCGCGTCAACGATTTTCGCGGCCATGACAACTACAACCGCAACGACCGTCCGCAGCAAAATCGCAGTTACCAGCAGGCGCCGCACGCTTTCGGGACCGCCGAAGGAAACTTTAATGCGCGTCAAGCTCAGCAACGGGGTCAAGCCAGCCGCCAACAGGCGCAAAGGCCTCAACAGCGGGCGCCGCAACAGCGTGCGCCGCAGCAGCGTTCCGCACCGCAAAACCGTGGCGGCGGTGGCGGGAGGCGGCCGTGATCTCGCTGGCCACTCTGTTCCGTAGCAGCCATACCGGAGCGCGGTTTTCACCCGCGCTCAGTTCCCAATTTTTCGTAACGCGAGGTAAGGAGCGTATGGAAATCATCGATCGCAAGGCGTCTCACGCGGCACCCCGGAACTCGTTCTGCTCGATAGCTCGCAAGTCGTCAGGCCTGCTCGCGTCTTTGCTGCTGACTGGCGGAACGTTCTTTGTCTCCGCAGCTTCCGCGCAAACTCCCGGCCAGTCCACCTTCAACACTCCTGAAGAAGCCGTGAAAGCTCTCGTCGCCGCCACCAAAGACGAAAATCGCACGGCGCTGGAAAAAATCTTCGGTTCCGATTACAAACAATTACTCTCCGGGGATCCCGTCGAAGACAAAAAGGATCTGGACAATTTTTCCGCGGCCGTCCAGGAAAGCGCCCAACTGCAGCAGGTTGACGCCACGAAGTACACCATGACCGCGGGGCATTTTGAATGGCCCGCGCCTATCCCTGTGGTTCAGAAAGATGGCAAATGGTTCTTTGACACTGCGAGCGGCGTTGAAGCGATTCAGGATCGCCGCATCGGAGAGAATGAACTCTCTGCCATTGAGACCTGCCGCGCGTACGCCATGGCACAGTGGGAATACTTCACCGAAGGCGATTGGGATCACGATGGCGTGCGCGAATATGCCAAGCGCATCATCAGCACGCCTGGAAACCACGACGGCTTGTTCTGGGAAACGGATGGCGACGAAAACAAAAGTCCGCTGGGCACGAGCATAGCTGCCGCGCAAGCTCGCGCGGAAGCCAAGGGCGTCCCGCCAGGTCCCGCTCCAAGGCCGGCTCCCGCCCAGGGTGCCGCGTCTCCAACCGCTGCCCCGGCTGGCGCGAAGGGTGCTACGGAGGAACTGGAAAATATCTCTCTGCCGCAAACCCCTTACTACGGCTACTTCTTCAAAATTCTCACTGCCCAGGGTCCAAACGCACCCGGCGGAAAATACAGCTACATCATCAACGGCAATATGATCGCGGGATACGCGCTGGTCGCCTATCCCAGCAAGTGGTCCGTCACCGGCGTGATGACTTTCATCATCAACCAGCAAGGCCGCGTCTATGAAAAGAATCTTGGCCCCGACACCGCCAAACTGGCCGCCGCCATGACTGTCTACAACCCTGACCTAACGTGGAAATTGGTCGAAGTTCAACCATAGCAACGAAATAGAAACTCTTAGAAACTCATAGAAACGAATTGCAACGAATTGTCATTCCGAGCGAAGCGAGGAATCTACTTTATCGATTGTTAGGGCAAGTTAAATGGAAGCTTGGTGACGGTTGCCGCTGCGCCGCCGCAATCGAGTAGGGTGCCAAGCGCAGCGCCCTCCTTCCGAACGTAGGCCATGGCGAGAACGACGGGCGGCGCCGTAAGCGAGGGAAAAAATTGTGCTGCACGCGTAATGAAACCAACTTCGTTTCCGTTTAACGTAAGCGCCGCGCCGGAAACTGGAACACTCGCTGCACCATTTTCGAAGCGCAATCCAACGCGCGTTCGATTCACTTGGCCGCGCGACCGGACGCGTTCCACGATCTCCTGTCCGGTGTAGCAGCCTTTGCTGTAACTGATGTGGCTGTCCTGCAATCCGGCCTCGTGCGGAATCTGTTTCTCGCCAAAGTCGTAGCCGAACCACGGCACGCCCTGAGCCAAGCGGATCGCACTCAGCGCGGAGTAGCCGATGGGGCCGCCGCCAACACTTTTCGCAGCCATCACCCAGAATTTTCCAGAGCGCCGACAAATCTTTACGCGCCGCAATAAATTCCGCGGTCGCTGCGTCGCCAGCTACGATGTGAGCCACGCGGCAAGCAATCGCGCTGCGTCCGCGCTCCGGATTGCGAACCGCAACATCGAGCGACGCGCCGTCGGGCATCGCGGTGAAATCCGTCGCGGTCAGTTCGCGGACGAGTTCCGCTGTCTTTGGGGCCTTCGAGCGCGAACGTGCCAAACTCGTCGGTGTCATCTGTAAGTGTGACGTCGTCCATGATGATGTACTTCTCGAGCCACTCGACGAGGTCGCGCGCGAATCATCGCGTACGAAACACACAGCAGCCGGTCGGGCAGCGCGTGCGTCGCAATCTCGGCAAGAATGCGGCCTTGCGGATTTAGCAGCAGCGAAATATTGCTTTGGCCCACGGAGAGATTCTTGATGTCGTTGGTGAGAATCGCGTTCAGGTAGCGCACGCGGTCCGGCCCAGTAAAGGTCAGATACGCGCGATAGCTTTTGTCGATCAGCGCCACGCTCTCGCGGGCGCAACGCTGCTCTTCGCGGACGTCGCCAAAGTCGCTTGGCAGATCGCATGCAAACCACGCGCCCATGTGCGCACCAGCGGCGCGATGCCATTCCGCGAGAGGAGTTTCGATGAGCTTTGCGTTCTCTGTGATTTCCATAAGTGCGGTAACGTTCAGTCTAGCAAACTGCCGCACCGAGAGATGTTCCGCAATCGTGTTCAACGATAATGCGGGCGCGACGTGCGACCCCCGGGAACCGGGATTCGCGGCAATGCTACAATTACTGCGATGAAGGAAACCTCTCAGGCATTTGATGCCGTGAACCAAGAGCTGATCCACATCACCATTCCCGTGGGCATGCTGCAATGCAATTGCACGATTGTTGCGGACCCGGTGAGCCGCGAGGCGCTGGTGATCGACCCGGGCGACGAAGTCACGCGCATCCTTGAACTGCTGGGCCGCCACAAGCTCACGGTCAAGGCCATCATCAGCACGCACGCGCACATCGATCATGTCGGCGGCTTGGCGAAGCTGCGGAAATACACCGGCGCTCCGGTTCTGATGCACCGCGATGATTTGCCGCTATATCACGCGATGGATATCCAGGCGGGATTCCTCGGAATGGCCACGCCAGAATTAACGGATGTGGACCAACTGCTGAAAGAGGGAGACACCCTGCACTGGGGAGGTTTCCAGGCTTCCGTGGTGCACACCCCAGGGCATACTCCGGGCAGCGTCTGCTTGTATCTGCCAAAAAATATCGTCAGCAAGAAAATCGCAAACACAAATAGCGCGGCCACAACTGGCGCGGGCTCGACTGGCGCGGGTTCAAGCAATGCGACCTTTTCAAGCAAAGCAACGTCGGCCGGCGGAACTTCAAATGGCGGGCAGAGCGCGCAAGTGGAGTTGGCGCCGAATGGGACGCTGGCGACTCCAAAGCTGTTTGCGGGAGATACGCTTTTCTCGGGAAGCATTGGGCGCACGGATTTGTGGGGCGGCTCGCTGGAACAGATTATGGAGTCGCTGCGCGGGAAACTAATGGAATTGCCGGAGGATACGAAGGTTTATCCGGGGCACGGGCCGGCCACGACGATTGGTCAGGAACGGAATAACAATCCGTTCTTGCGGGGATAGTTTGGAGCGGCGTCGTTTTGGAGTGCGGCTAGGCTTTGCGTTTGTTGCGAAGTTCTTCCATAACCGATTGGACCAATTCTTTGGCGTGAACTAATTCCTGGTTGATCATGCGTAGGTCCATGGCGGGGAGTGTGGGATTGCGCTGGCTGGTGCAGTAGACGCCGTGTTGTCCCGCTAGGACCAGCGCGTTGGTCATGCGGTCGAGAGCCACCGCCAGGCGGCCACGCTCGGTGCCGAACATCTGCTCGAAGTGTTCCAGTTCTTCTTTGTGATCGTCAAATGCCGACATGTTGAGTTTGCCTTTTCTCCGGTGATTCTTGGGTAATGCTCGTTCTGCCGGCAAGTTCGCATTTTGCCGGCGGTTGTGGACGTTGCATTTGGGGCACAGACCGCATGCAGCAAACTTTACCGCATGGCGCGCGCGGAACATAATTTGCTCAAGCCAGTAGAGATGGATAAAGGCGTTTTGCCGCACGGATTACGCCACGCAGTTTATGCCCGGTTCCCGAAGAAGCTTGGGGAAGGAACACGGCTGGAGCCACAGACAATGCGACGTTCCGATCTGGTGCAGCACAAAGACAAAGATAAAGGCGAGATCACGCGCACGTCGCAGATTGTGTTTGGCGAGCGGCAACATTTGCTGCGGGTGCTGGATTCGCTAGAAGGCACCAACCCGCCGTCGCCCGGATGCAACAGGAGCGCCGCGCGCTGGAAGAGCTGATCCATGCACGGACGCGGGAATTGAATCACATCAATACGGCGTGGGATGAAAAGATTGGGTTGGTGCTAAGCGCCGATGCCAAGCCGGAAATGCTGGAAAAGTTGGTGAAGCAAGCACCGGAAGAAGATTTTTATTTGTTGCGGCTGATCAGCGAGCATCCACGGTCGAATTCCAAGACGTTGAATCGTTGGCGAAGCATCCGTATGGGGCCATCCGGGAAAATGTGGCGCGGCATCCGAATGCGGACGCGACGACGCTTACGTGGCTGTGCAAGGACCGCAGCCAGCCGCTGTGGTATTTGGTGGCGTTCAATCCGAACACGCCGACACCCTTGCAACGGCGGTTACGCGATCGTTTGAAACGGCTGGGCGAATCCCAGCCTTCTAAGTAAGCACGCCAGTAATAGCGCTAAGTAAGAACGCCGAGTAAAAATCCGAAATGAGTAATGGGAATTTCTGAGGCTTGGGATTTCCCCGAACACTCCTGTGCGCGGGAACGCGTTGCTACGTCCTGCACAACAAAATAAGCCTTCGTCCTGGTAAAATCACGTCGACTTAGATTTAATTTCCGTCAAGATGGGCCGGCGGAACTCGGTGAGGAGATCGTTCCAGGCTTCGAGCATTTCGAAGCCGAGGGGCACAGCTTCGTCCGACTGCAGATCGCCACCCGCGGCGACAAACTCTTCTGCTTTGATCCTGGCGGCGTGGGCGCGATTTACTTTCAATCGGAATTGTTCTTTGTCGGTGGGCACAAACGGCCTCCTCGAATGCTGCTCGATTGTATCGCTCGGAAACAAATCGCCACGTCGATGGACACAAAGGTTTCCTAAACCAAGCCGGCGTGCCAAGAGACATTAGAAATCTCTGATATGGGAAGTGGGATTGTGGGCGCTTACGCTTTTCGCAAATCACATGTATTTCGGGTGTTAGAAACATTTAGCACACCATGCGAATGCCGCGACGCTGACGTGGGGCGCGGATGCGGATATACTTTCCGCCGTGCGGACGGCCTCCTCTGGTTCAGGTTGCAGATGGCTTCTGATTGGATTTTCCCTTTTGGCGTTGGTGGCGCGGCCGGCTGCCGCGGGTCCCTGGAAGGGCGTGTTGCGCGACGCAGCAGGAAAACCCGTGAGCGCAGCGACCGTAGCGCTCCGGTCGGTGTCGGGGACAGCGCAATATTCCGTCGAAACGTCTGCGACCGGTGAATTCTCGTTCGGTGAAGTCGGCGGCGGAAGCTATTCGGTTACCGTGAAGATGTCGGGAATGGCTTGGACTGCGGCAAGCCCCATTACCATTGCCGAGGGGACAGCTTTCGCCGGCGACCTGCAACTTTCAGACAATCAGACACTTATCGTTCTGACAGCGGGAAAGGGCGGAGCGGCGCAGGGGAGCGGCGGCCAGCATCTTTCTAGCGCGGAAGTATCGAGCCTGCCGCTGAACGAGCGTGATTTCAGCAAGCTGTTGTTGCTGGCCGCGGGCACCATGACGGACACAAACGGCGCGGCAAATTTCACGCAACAGTTCGCGGTGAACGGGCAAAGAGGAGTGGACTCAGTTTTTGCCATGGATGGCGCGGACACCACCGATCCGGAATTGGGCGGCGCGACATTTTCCAATTTCAACGTGGATGCAATCCACGAAGTGCAATCCAGTTCTGGAGTGATGCCCGCGGAAATCGGACATGGCGCATCGGGTTTCACAAATGTGGTTACGAAAGAGGGCAGCAACGAGGTACATGGCAGCGCGTTTGAATTTGTGCGCAATGCGGCGTTCGATGCGCGGAATTTTTTCGATCACTCGAGTTTAGTGGACCCGCGACGCATTCCGCCTTTTGCGCGCAATGAATTTGGCGTGACCAACGGCGGCCCGGTGGTGCTCCCGGGAATCTACGACGGCCGCGGGAAGACCTATTATTTCGGCGAGTACCAGGGCTTCCGGCAAGTGCTGGGGACGACGCAGGTATTCCCCGTACCGACCGCGGCAGAGCGGCGAGGCATCGATACGACCACGTTCCCTGGAGATACGCTATTTGTTCCGGTGAACCCGGCGATCGCGCCGTTGCTAGCACGCTATCCCTTGCCGAACGAACCGCAAGGACCATACGGCGCACGGACGTATGCGACATCTTCCAAGGTGGATACCGACACGAATCAATTCTCCGTGCGCGTGGATCACCAGATTTCCGATCGGGCAACACTGCTCACGCGGTTCAGCCTGAATCAGGTGAATGGCCCGACGACGGATCCCGATCAGACGGCCATCGATCCGGGCTTTGCCGTGAACTTTTTTGATCACCAGCGGAACGCAGCGGTGAGATATGCGCGTACGGTTTCGCCAAATTTTAGTTTTACCGCGGCTTTTGGATACATTCGCAGCACCCCAATTTTTCCGGCAACGGATCATAGCGATCCCGCGCTGACGTTTGCCGACGGACTTTATGAAGGGTTTAACGTGCCGGACGGGTCGATTTTCGGATCGTACAGCAACTTGTTCCAGATCAAACTGGACATGGTTTATTTGCACGGAACCCACACATTCAAGTGGGGCACGGAAAGTCGTTGGAACAGAGACTCAACGATTTATGGGACGAATCCGAACGGGTTGTACTCCTTTGGAGGAGGAACAGCATATTCGCCGGTGTTCATCCCATCGGCAAGCGGGCAACATGATATCCAGCCGGGAGAGGCGTTGCCGGATTCGTTGACGCAATTGCTCACGGGCTCGCCTTATTCCTACACGATTACCGCGCCGTCCAGTTTGACACCGGCCGGCGACAAATTTGATGAAGCGGCGGTTCGCCGCGAAGCGTACAACTTTTATTTTCAGGACACTTGGAAAGCGACTTCACGGCTGAGCATCAACTACGGTCTGCGCTATGAACTGAATAGCCGCATCAAAGAAGGGCTGCACCGGACTTCCATTGGCGAACCGGTGGACGCCGAGGGAAACTCCGTGCCTTTCCTCACACCCGGTGCGAAAGAGATTTTTCTGTATAATCCGCAGCCGATATATCCGCTGGATTTGCGAGGCTGGGGTCCCAGGGTTGCCGTGGATTACGGCGTCGGAGCGCACACCACACTGCATGCCGGCGGAGCGATCACTACAATTCTTCCCAACCTGTGGCTGGAAAATTCTGTGACAGGTGGGATTCCGTTTGTTTTTCAGCCGTTGGTAACGGCGCTACCGCGAGTTCCGGTGCCCTTTCACAACACCGTTGTACCGTTGGAGCTGCCAACGCTGTATACGACGCAAGGGCAACTGCTATTCCCTACGGGAAATAGCTCCACCGTTCCGGCGAACACGCCGATCGATTTGGAGCGGTTTCAAACCGATCTGGACGCGCTTACGCCGGGTGATGAAGTGCAGCTGCTCTCGACGGGCGTGGTCTCGCGAAACTTTCGCAACGGGTACATCGGAACCTATACCGCCGGCGTGGATCACGACTTTCACGGTATGAAGCTGAGTGTGGCGTACGTGGGTACGGCAGGAGTTCACCTTTCTGGCGTGTTTTCGCCGAACGGTTACGCGGGAGCGGATCCCGCCTACGCGCCATATACACAATTCGATGCCGCAGGACGTGCGATCGGCGGATTTGGGCCGGAAGGCGTGATGAGCACAGAATCGCACTCCAACTATAACGCGCTGCAAACGAGCGTGACGGAAAACTCCTCGCGGATCGGATTGAGTTTTCAGGCTAGTTATACTTTTTCGAAGTCCCTGGATGACACGAGCACTTCGCTGGGCGGAAATACCACGAGCGCCGGCGTGGTCACACCGATTATTCCGCAGAATCCTCTGAATCCGGGCGCCGAGCGAGGCCCTTCGACGTTCGACGTCAAGCATGTTTTCGCGTTGAGTGCGATCCAAAACCTGTCGCTCGAGCGCGTGAGCTTTTTGCGACCCCTTAGCGAGCGGCTGACGAAGGGTTGGCAGATTTTGAATATCACCACGATAACGAGCGGATTGCCGTTCACTGTGTTTTCTGGGATTCAACAAACCGGAGCTGGAGCAGGCGGGACGGATCGTCCGGATCTTGTGACGCTTCCGGATTTCTCCACCAGCCGCACCACGCGCGAGGACTATTTTGGCCGGGGCGCGAACAACAGTTCGTTTTTCTATATTCCGATTGGAGTGCCGGGCGGCACAGGGCCGAATCAGGGCACTTTCGGGACGCTGGGCCGCGACACCTTTCGAGGACCCGGTTTTCGCGACTTCGATGTGGCAGTGATCAAGGATACTTCCTTCGGGCACAGGGGAGGCCACGAGTTAGGAATTTTGGAGTTTCGCGCGGAGTTCTTCAATGTGTTCAATATTGTTGATTTCGGGTTGCCGGCGAACACCGTGCTCGGAAGCGGATTTGGGTACATCAACCATACCGCAGGCCCTTCGCGGCAGATTCAATTTTCGCTGAAGCTGGTTTACTGAGGATTTCCTCTAGGGATATGCTGCGTGGAGGCTCGGTCTCCAAAATCCGCTTTTCCCGCGCGAGATTTAATTCTACAGTACCCATTCTGCTGTGAGGAGTCATCCAAGAGAACGGAGACTCGAACGGCATACTTGCGCAAATGACCCCCCTGGAGCGGTGAAGCGAGTCTTTCCGGTTAGGAACCTTTTGAATTCCACGGGCCTTCAAATCCCCGCGGAATTAGAGGAGGAAGCAGCAGATGGGCGACCCCGACGATAAAAAGGTGAACGAGCCCCTGACAAATAAGCTTTCCCGACGCGACTTAATCAAGGGAGTGATTGCAGGCGGGGTGGTGGTCTCTTCGGCGGGGCATTTATTCCGCGCCTCCACGCTGCTCGGCCAATCTTCCGCGGGCATGAGTGGACGGCTCCTCAGCATTAACGTGAATGGTCAATTGCGCCGGGCCGATGTGATGAAGCAAGAAACCTTGGCCTGGACCCTGCGCCACAAATTAGGACTCACCGGCACCAAGCTAGGCTGTGACCGGGCGGAGTGCGGTTCGTGCACCGTGCTCATCGACGACGTGCCGTACTATGCTTGCTCAGTGCTGACGCACACCGTGCGCGATAAGAAAGTCCTCACCATTGAAGGGCTGGCCAGCCCCGAAGGCAAGCTGCACCCCGTGCAACAAGGCGTGATCGATGAACAAGGTTTTCAGTGCGCGTTCTGCATGCCGGGATTCGTTATGGCCTCGGTAGCGTTTCTGAAGAGCAATCCAAATCCAACGCGGAAAGAACTAGCCTTCGGCGTCTCCGGAAACCTGTGCCGCTGCCAGGATTACGACAAGATTCTGACCGCACTGATGCGTGGCGCGGAAAATATGCGGAGGGCCAGCAATGTCTGAGAAATCCGTGACCAAAGAATCGGCGCCGACAAAAGCCCCTGAACGCGTGTACGGAGTGGGACGCAAGCTGATCGGCAAGGATTATGCGACGCCGGACCTCTACGCGAAGGTCACGGGGCTGGCGAAGTACGCCGAAGACTACCACGCGGACGGAATGCTTTTCTGCAAGCTGCTGCTCAGCCCGCTGCCGCATGCCCGAGTGAAGCACATCGATACGCGCGCGGCACTGGCCATGCCCGGTGTGAAAGGGATTCTCATGGCGGATGAACTTCCGCCGCCCGCCGACAGCCTCACCGACAACGGCACGGTAATCAAAGCCAATCCGAAGAGCGAGGCGGCGCTCACGATGGAACCGCTGTATCAAGGAGAGCCGATTCTGGCGGTAGCGGCGGTTGACGAATTTACTGCCGCGGAAGCGATTGAAAAAATCCGCATCGATTTCGAGCCGCTGCCGTTTGTCATTGATCCGCTCGAAACGCTGCGGCCCGGCGGACCAAATCCAAGATTGGAAGGAAACATCTGGGTACAAGTTCCGCCCCCCGCGGCTGCAGCGGGAGCGCCGCCGCCGAGTCCGCCGCCACCCACGATTGGCGTACTGAAATGGACGAAAGAGGACTTCGCCAACGCAAAGGCAGGTCAGTTGCCGATGGGCAAGACCACCAGCGAATGGTCCTACGGCGACCTGGACGCAGGCTTCAAGAATGCCGCGCTAATCCTGGACGAAACGTTTGTTACGCCGGACACCAGCCATCAGACGCTAGAGACACGCACCGCGATGGCTTACTGGCAGAACGGCAAAGTGCATGTCTTCACGGGAACGCAGAGTACCGCGCAGACCGTGCCGGCCATCGCGAGATGGTTGAACATCGATCCCGGCAACGTGGTGCTGATCAGCGAATACACGGGAGGCGGCTTCGGCAGCAAAATCACGGGCGGCGTGACGCTGGTGATTCCCGCACTGCTTTCCAAGAAAGTCAACGCTCCGGTAATGATGCGCATCAGCCGCGAAGAGGAAACCTTCATCGGTCGCGCGCGACCGAGCTTGATGGGAAGAATGAAAGTCGGATTCTCTAAAGAGGGACGAATCCTGGCGCTGGATATGTTCGTTATTTCCAACAACGGTCCGTATGACGCCAATGGCGATGTTCCTTCGTCGGGCCGTATCGTTTCGCTGCTCTACCAATGCGAAGCCATGCGCTGGCGTGGTGCAACGATCCTGACGAATACGCCGCCGCGCAGCGCGCAAAGTTCGCCGGGCGGAATGCAGGGCATTGCGATTATGGAGCCGGTCATCGCAAAAGCAGCGCGGAAACTTGGGCTGGATCAAGTGGCCATTCGGCGCATCAACTGTCCGGAGGGCAAGGCACCGGTCGGGCCAGTGATGCGCGACGGCAAGCGGCCGTATGCCACGAGCGCATTTTTGAAAGAAGCGCTCGACCGTGGCGCGGAACAGTTTAAGTGGAATGAGCGGGTGGCGCGCACTCCGAAACGAAGCGGTACTAAGGTGCGCGGCGTAGGCGTTTCGCTGAGTTGTTACGTGGGGGGCACGATCGGCTTCGATGGGCTGCTGGTGATCACGCCGGAAGGGCGTGTGCGATTCCAGTCCGGCATCGGCAATCTGGGGACGGAGTCGGTGATGGATGTGCATCGCGCCGGCGCCGAGGTGCTGGGTGTTCCGTGGGAGAAGTGCGATATCACCTGGGGCGACACGGCGAAGAATTTTCCTTTCACCTGTGTCTCCGGGGGCAGCCAGACGACGCACGCGATGACTCGTGCCGCTTATGCGACGGCGATGGACGCCAAGAAAAAACTTCAGGAGATTGCCGCGAAGAGTCTCGGCGGCAAGCCGGAAAATTACGAGGTCGCCAACGAACGCGTCTTCCACAAGGGTGGCGGAGCAGGCATAACGCTGGCACAAGCTGCGGCGAAAGCGATTCAGCTGGGTGGCGTCTACGATGGCCACGAGCCGCCCGCCGACGTCAGTAAGCTGACGAAGGCCTCTATGGCCGCGCTGGCAGGGCAAGGTTTGGTAGCGGCTGCGAAGGACAACTATCCCCGCGACGGCCAAACGTATTCCTACGTGGCGAGCTTTGCTGAAGTGGAAGTCGATGTCGAAACCGGAAAATACTACATCGTGGATTTTCTCGCGTACGCGGACGTCGGCTCGGTGATTCATCCGCGCGCACTTGGCGGCCAGGTGCTGGGCCGCTCCGTTCTGGGCATAGGCCACGCACTCGGTCAGAAGTGGGTGTATGACCCGCACTATGGCGCCATGCTTTCGACACGCTTCTATCAAAACAAGCCTCCGACGATTCTGGATGTGCCAGTGGATATGCAATGGGCGGCGCTGGATATTCCCGATCCGGAAACTCCAGTGGGCGCGCGTGGAGTGGGCGAGCCGCCCGTTGGTGGCGGGTGTGCCGTCATCCTGAATGCGCTCTCGGACGCGCTAGGCGACGAGATTTTCCGTCGCGCACCCGTCAACGCCGACACCATCTTGACTTCGCTCGAAGCGGGTCGCCCGATGCAGCATCCCTTGATGGCACACATTTGATGGCGCACATTTAGCGGCAACGCGAAAGGAGATTCCATGGCGATAATCCGCGACGTAATGCCTGCATTTGAGCTGCTTCAGCCGAGCTCGGTTGCCGATGCGCAAAAATTGCTCGAGCAGCAGGGACGCGATGGTTGGGTGCTGGCCGGTGGCATGGACAGTTTCGATTGGCTCAAGGACCGCATCAAGAAGCCAAAGGTAGTCGTCGATCTAAGCGGAGTGGCCGAACTCAAGGGCATCCGCGCCAATTCCGACGGCATCGAGATCGGAGCGATGACCACGCTCACGGAAATCGTGCAGCATCCGCTCATCAAAGAGAAATACAAGCTGCTGGCGGAGAGCGCGGAATTGGTGGCTTCGCCGCAAATCCGCAACCAGGGCACCATCGGCGGAAACGTTTCGCAGGACGCGCGCTGCTGGTATTACCGCGCTGGTTGGCCGTGCTACCGCGCCGGGGGCAATATCTGTTACGCCGACACGCCGGAGGGTCGCAACCGCGAGCACGCCATTCTGCATGCGGAACGCTGCGTGGCAGTGAATCCTTCCGACACGGCTCCGGCGCTCATCGCGCTGGATGCAAAATTTGTAATCCGTGGTCACAAGGGTGAGCGCGTCATCGACGCCGAAGACTATTTCATCGGCCCGGACATCGACATCACCAGCCTGCACATTTTGAAACCCGGGGAACTGCTGACGGCTATTCGAATTCCGTCCACTTGGGCTGGCGCGCAGTTCTATTTTGAGAAGGTGCGCGACCGGAATGTGTGGGACTTTCCGCTTTTGAATGTGGCATCCGCGATGACGCTATCGAATGGCGGAATCGAAGGCATCCGCATTGCGGTGAACGGTGCGGCGGCGCGGCCGCTGCGCCTGAAGATTGTCGAAGACGCGGTTCGCGGCAAGCCGGCAAACGCCGCCACTGGAGAAATGGCCGGGAAACTGGCGGTGCGGGGAGCTGTCCCGTTGCAATTTAATGCTTACAAAATTCCGTTGATGAGAAATCTGGTGAAACGCGCCATCGGTGGCGTGGAGGTGGCTACATGGACTTCTTAGAGTGGGCGAAAAGTCCTTGGGGGCAGACGGTTCCCATCCATATTGCGTGGTTTTTAATATGGGTCGCGCTTATTGCCGGATTCCTTTCCTTCATCGTTCACGCTACTTACCTGCGATATTTCGCCAAGCCCAAAGAATTTGCCACCAGCGATTCGCCGTTGATCGCGGCACGCATTCCCGAGCATGTGCCGCGACACTCGCTGACCGCGCGACTCTTTCATTGGATCATGGCGGCTTCGATGTTCACGTTACTGTTCACCGCCTTCCTGCCAAAAGTGGGCGTGCCGTTCGACTGGGTCACGTATCACTGGATCGCAGGCTCGGTGCTGACTGTTTCGATTCTGTTTCACATCATCCACGCGTCGTTCTTTATGGACTTCTGGGCGATCTGGCCGGACAAAATCGACGTTCGCGACGCGTGGCGCAGAATCCTGCGATTTTTCGGCAAGCCTGCGCCGCCGCCGGACAGATTCGCCAAATATCCTTTGGAGAACAAGCTCTACCACGGCGCCATCCTTGCAGCGGGTTTGTCGTCCATTGTGACGGGCGTGTTCATGATGTTTCGCGTGCGCACGATCTTTTTCCCCCGCAATCCGTATCTCTTCGGCGATATGACGTGGGGCATGATGTACGTGCTGCACGGGCTGGCGGGCGTCGGGCTGATCGCGTTGATCATGGTGCACGTGTACTTTGGCCTGCGGCCGGAGAAACGACCCATTACCAAATCCATGATTTTCGGCTGGATGAGCCGCGACTTTTATCTGAAAGAACACGATCCGCAGCGTTGGCCTGTCGACAGTCCCACGTTATCGCCGACGCCCACATCCGGAGGAGTAGCCCCAGAAGGAATACGGGATGCTGGCTGACCTTTTGGAGCGCTGCGACACGATCGAAGAATGCTACGAGTTCATGCTTGCCTACGCTGCGCAAGGACTTCCCAGTGACGGAGGCAGCAAATCAGGCGGGCAAATCCGGGGGTTTTTGGGCCGGGCGGTGACCGCGATCTCCGGTTTGGCCGAGGGGTGTGCGATGGCCGTGAAACAAGAGCGCCTCGCACCAGCCGAACGCTACCAGGCTTTTTTTGCCGTGCTCGACCGCGACGCACAGAACTCCCTCGCCGCCATCGAGCTGGTACTCGCGCAACCCGTCATCAGTTCACAACTGATCGACAATCTGAACGCCTCAATCCATCTCCGCGCACTGCTGACGGATCTGTTTCTGGTGAGTGAGATCGCGAAGATTCAACGCGCGTCGGAAAAGCCGATGGCTTCGAGCGGCTAGCGCGTTCGCGGTGCCTGGGCGCTCGGCCATCAGCGACGCACGGCTGCAAGAACGCAGCGCACAATAAAATCACACTTCCCTGTTTAACGTCCTGCTAGACGGTGAGGACTACCTTGCCGAATTGCGCGCCGGATTCGAGGTAGGCATGCGCGGCGGTGGCTTCGGAGAGTGGAAAGACCTTGTCGATGATCGGGCGGAAGCGGCCGGCGCCTACCAGGCGCATTACGCTGTGGAGGTCGGACTTGGTGCCCATGTACGAGCCCATTAGCGAGAGCTGCTTTGCGAACAGGACGCGCAGATCGAGCTTCGCATCATAACCAGTGGTCGCGCCGCAGGTGATGAGGCGGCCTGCGTACGCCAGGCTGGCCAGGCTTTCGTCCCAGGTGGCGGTGCCCACGTGCTCGAAGACGACGTCGACGCCGCGCTTGTTGGTGATACGGCGAACTTCTTCGCGGATTTTTTGCGTTTTTAGGTTGATGACGTGGTCCGCGCCGAGTTCGGTGGCTTTCGCGGCCTTTTCTTCGTTGCTAGCGGTGGCGATAACTCGTGCTCCGAAAAATTTGGCGATTTGAATCGCGGCGCTGCCGACGCCGCTGCCTGCGCCGAGGATTAAGACGTCTTCGCCGGGCTGCAGTTCGGCGCGAGCGAGCAGCATGTGCCAGGCGGTTTGGAAGACTAGCGGGATGCTGGCGGCTTCTTCGAACGTCAGATTTTCCGGATACGGAAGACAGTTTACTTCGGGAACTTTTACGTACTCGGCGCAGCCGCCGTCGATCATGTAGCCGAGATTGGTGAAACTGCGGCAACGATTGTCCTGGCCGGAGATGCACGCGGGACATTTGCCGCAGGTTACGCCGGGAGCCAAGACAACTTTTTGCCCGGGACGGACGGTGGTAACGTCCGCGCCGATTTCGGCGATTTCTCCGGCAACGTCGCTACCCGGGATGTGCGGGAGCGGGATGGGGACGCCGGGGAGGCCGCGGCGGACCCAGAGGTCCAGATGATTTAACGCGCAGGCCTTTACGTGGACCAGGACTTCGTTGGGGCGCATGGTAGGCGTGGGGACGTCGATGTATTGCAGGACTTCTGGTCCGCCGTGTTTTGCGAATACGATGGCTTTCACTTGGCCTCCGGGAAAATTTCGATGCAGTTAAATATTATTGATCGCCGTCAAGAATACCGCGTCGCCACGCGAAAATTTAGTCTGATATGCTTCGGGATGACCAAGCGGAACGGCAGCGTGAAATCAAGTGCAAACATTCGGATTGTGTCACTGGCGCCCAGCGCTACGGCGATTTTGTGCGCGGTGGGAGCGCGTTCGACGCTCGTCGGCGTGACGAAGTGGTGCGCGGATGTGGCGGAAGTTGATGGGTTGCCGCGAGTTGGGGATTGCTGGCATATGGGATCGGTGGAAGAGATTTTACGACTGAAGCCGACGCTGGTTATAGGAGCAATGCCTTATAAGGCGGAGGCCGTGGCGAAATTGCTTGCGCATCCCATTACATTCTTGGGGATGAATCCACGGACGCTGGCGGACGTGGAGCGGGATGTGCGGATGCTGGCGGGAATTGCTGGACGAGTGGAGGCAGGCGAGCGCGAGGTGCGGCGGATGCGGCGGGAGTTTGCCGCGATTACGGAGCGCGCGAAGCGCTGGAGGCGAACGACAAAATCGCGTTCGCGGGTGCCCGTTTATTGCGAGGCTTGGCCGAATCCGCGGATTAGTTCCCCTCCCTGGGTGGCGGAAATTGTGGAGTTGTGTGGTGGAGCGATGGTGGTGGTGAGCGGGGCGCGCGTCAGCGACGCGGAAGTGGCTCGCGCCGCGCCAGAGATTATTGTGCTGGCGTGGGCGGCTACAGGCGCGAGGTCGAAGCCGAAACAGGCCTATGGCGTGGCGGCTTGGAAAGACGTGCCAGCGATTCGGGAGCGGCGTGTATTTGTGGTGCGCGATGGATTGTTGAATACTCCAGGGCCTCCGCTGGTGGCGGGAGCGAAAGAGTTGTGGCGAATATTGCACGGAACTGGAGCGCGAAGTACATCGGCAGCGGCCAGATAGAATTCTTGAGGAGAGCAGCTTGGTTAAAGTAGTTGTGGCGGCAGTGATTGAACGGGCGGATCGGCGGCTGCTGATTGGCCAGCGGAGGCGCACGGATACGTCGCCGCTGAAATGGGAATTTCCCGGCGGCAAGGTAGAAGAGGGAGAGATCCCGGAGGCGGCGCTGGCGCGGGAGTTACGCGAAGAGTTAGGAGCCACGTTGCGCAGAAGCGTGGAGATCGCACGCGTGAAGCACGCCTATGCGACAACCGCCAATGAGCTGGAGATTCGATTTTTCGCGGCGGAACTTGCGAACGATGTGGTGGTGGCGAAAACATTTGAGCGCATCGTTTGGGTGCTGCCACGAGAGTTAAGTGGCTATGATTTTTTGGCGGCGAATTCGCAGTTGATCGCGGATCTGGCGACGGGGCGCATTAAGGCGCGAGAGATACTGGAAAGCAAAATCGCAGATTAGCTAGGATCGTGCCGAAATGGAGCGCAGTCTGCCGGGCTCCTACAAAAGGATTCGCGGTTTAGCTTTGCATTTCGGTTTGTTACAGAAATTCGCTGATGCGCCAAATAGCAACGGATACAGCTGCCCAGGCAATCGTGCTTGCCGCCAGAACGAACGGCGCGGAATGCTCCGGCAGTAACCTCCAAACGAGAAACGCAAACACCAGCAAACCGATGGTCCCCATTGCCGCGCCGGACGCGTCAAGCGCAACAGCATCTTTGCCACGATTTCTTGGATCCGCACCGGCGCGCCGTTTTTTTTCATTCTGGCGCTTCTCGATGAGCGAGGCGCTGGCGGGGAAAATCGCTGGGAAGGCAAGAAATAATCCACCGATGACGGGACCACACTCTTTGGCGATGATTCCGGCGAGTGCCGTTACGGCACCGCCGAAGGCAAAACGTTCGGCGTACTCGTACCATTTCGTTTCGCGAAGAGCGGCAATATCCAAGTAAATTTTCATCGTGGGGCTACCTGAGGCATACAGCCCACACGCCAAAAACGACAACGAACCACAAGACAAGCAGTCCCACGGTGACGAACTGAAGCGGTAGTTTGAACCGGATCAGGACGTGACTTACGGAAAATGCGTAGACCAAGAACGCGATTGCGCCGGCCATCATGGAACGTGCTTCGTTGGCAGCGTAGGACTTGCCATGCTCGACGATGGTAAGCGCGAGAGTGGCCAGGGCAACCGAAGGCGCCGCACCGAAGAGGCCGGCGAATCTTTTTGGATTGAAAACATCGCTCAATAAGGCAAACGCGGTAACCACCGAGCCGCCAATCAAGACGCGAAACAAAATTTCTTTGAGCATCGGAAGAGCTCAGCCTCGAGCCTGAAGACAATACTCACCGACTCAACCTTCTACACGGCCCATACGGCCGGGCAAGTTGAGGCGCAGCGTGCTGCGATCGCAGGAGCGGCGTCAAGCCCTTCGCGAAAACCGCTCAGGATAACCCGTCGGCACTCCAAAATATTACGAGATGACGGGATTTAGCTTTTCTGGGTTGATGCCCAGGTCGGTGATGGCTTTGTCGATCACGCTGCGCTCGATTTTGCCTTCGAGGAAAAGTTCATGCAAGGTGGCGAGCGTTATGAAGCGGGCGTCGACTTCGAAGAAATCGCGGAGCGAGGTGCGGCCTTCGCTGCGGCCAAAGCCGTCGGTGCCCAGCGTACAGAGGCGGCGCGGCATCCACTGGCCGACCATGCTGGGCAGAGATTTTAGATAATCGCTGGCGGCTACGAGGACGCCTTCGGATTTGGCTAGCTGCTGCGTCAGGTACGGGACGCGCGGCTTCTCGGCGGGATGCAAACGATTCCAGCGCTCGGATTCGTTGCCGTCCATGTAGAGTTCCTTGTAGCTGGTGACGCTCCAGACGTCGGCGGCGACGCCGTATTTGGTTTCGAGAATTTCCTGGGCGCGGAGAACCTCATTCAGAATCGCGCCGCTGCCGAAAAGTTGGGCGCGCAGTTTGGATTTCTTGTTTTCGCTGGCGCGGAAGCGGTACATGCCCTTGAGAATGCCTTCTTTCACTTTTTCGTGCGGAGGCGGCATGGCGGGCATGGCGTAGGGTTCGTTCATCACCGTGATGTAGTAGAAGATGCTTCTCGCCGTCTTTGTACATGCGGCGGATGCCGTCCTGGATGATGACGGCGATTTCATAGGCGAACGCCGGATCGTAGGCGCGAAGATTCGGAACCGGCAGCGCGAGAACGTGGCTGTTGCCGTCCTGGTGCTGCAATCCTTCGCCGGCAAGCGTGGTGCGCCCGGAAGTTCCGCCCAGCAAGAAGCCACGGACGCGCATGTCGGCAGCGGCCCAGATGAAGTCGCCGATGCGCTGGAATCCGAACATCGAGTAGTAAATAAAAAATGGAATGGTGTTGATGCCGTGGGTGGCGTAAGCGGATCCGGCGGCGATGAACGAGGCCATCGAACCGGCCTCGGTGATTCCCTCTTCGAGAATCTGGCCGTCTTTGGCTTCCTTGTAATAGAGGAGCGTGCTGGCGTCGACCGGCTCGTAGAGCTGGCCGACGCTGGAATAAATGCCGACGGTGCGGAAGAGCGACTCCATGCCGAAGGTGCGGGCTTCGTCCGGAACGATCGGCACGATGAGCTTGCCGATCTCCGGATCGCGCAGCATTTTGCGCAGCATGCCCACGAACGCCATGGTGGTGGAAACTTCGCGGCCGTCGCTGCCGTCGAAAAATTCCTTGAAGAGTTCGTCGTGATCCGCGGCGATGGGTTTGGAGCGGACGCCGCGCTTGGGAACGTAGCCGCCAAGCGCTTCGCGGCGCGTGCGCAGGTATTGCATTTCCTCGCTGTCTTCCGGCGGGCGGTAGAACGGGACTTCGGCAATCGTTCGTCGGTGAGCGGAATGCCGAAGCGCGAGCGGAATTCGCGCAGCTCTTCTTCGTTGAGCTTTTTCTGCTGGTGCGTGACGTTTTTGCCTTCGCCGGCTTCGCCCAGGCCGTAGCCTTTGATGGTGCGGGCAAGAATTACGGTGGGGCCGCCCTGGTGTTCGACGGCGGCTTTGTAGGCGGCATAGACTTTGCGCGGATCGTGGCCGCCGAGGCGCAGGCGCCGAAGTGCTTCGTCGGACAGCGGCTCGACGAGCTGCGAGGAGACGCGGATCGGTGCCGAAGAATTGTTCGCGAACGTACGCGCCGGACTGGAAACGACCAATTTCTGATACTCGCCGTCGACCATTTCGCCCATGCGCTTGACGAGCAGGCCTTCGGTGTCGCGTTCGAGGATCGGATCCCACTCGCTGCCCCAGAGAACTTTGATGACGTTCCAGCCCGCGCCGCGGAAGGCGGCTTCGAGTTCCTGAATGATCTGGCCGTTGCCGCGCACGGGACCGTCGAGGCGCTGAAGGTTGCAATTGATGACGAAAATCAGATTGTCGAGCTTTTCGCGCGAGGCCAGCGTGATGGCGCCCAGCGATTCGGGCTCGTCGGTTTCGCCGTCGCCGAGGAACGCCCAGACTTTGGCGTCGGTGCGCGGCTTGAGGCCGCGATTTTCGAGATAGCGATTGAAGCGCGCCTGATAAATCGCCATCAGCGGGCCCAGGCCCATCGAGACGGTGGGAAATTCCCAGAAATCCGGCATCAGCCAGGGATGCGGATAGGAAGACAAGCCGCCGCCGGGTTTCAGTTCGCGGCGGAAATTTTCCAGTTGCTGCGCGGCTCAGCCGGCCTTCGAGAAACGCGCGCGCATAAATGCCGGGAGAGGCGTGGCCCTGAAAATAAATCGTGTCGCCTTCGAAATTCCGGCGTGCGCGCGCGGAAGAAATGATTGAAGCCGACTTCGTAGAGCGTGGCGGCGGAGGCGTAAGTGGAAATGTGGCCGCCGATGCTGTGCTCCACGCGATTCGCGCGCACCACCATGGCCAGCGCGTTCCAGCGAATCAGGCTCTTGATGCGGCGCTCGAGTTCCTGATCGCCGGGGAAAAGCGGTTGCAGGCGGACGGGAATGGTGTTGACGTAGGGCGTGTTGGCGGTAAAAGGGAGATCGATGCCGGCGACGGTGGCGTGGGCGCGAAGGCGCTCAAGGATTTCCGCGGCAACTTCCGGGCCACTGGATTCGAGAACGGAGTCCAGCGATTCCGAGCCACTCCTGAATTTCGACATCGTCCATTCCCTGCTGTATATACGTTTCGTTGTCCATGATCGTGCTGGCCCTTCTTCGGTGGCTAGGCGCTACGTAAGCGCCGCGAAAAATTTATCGCTGCTATAAGCAGAATAGAATACACCGGCGCGCGCGTCGATGCACGCACGGTTTGATTTTGTTCCACTTATCGCACCGACGACGGCAATATGCGAAAGGGTATGTTTCTTGCCCAGCGATAGACCTGAAAGTCCTTGTCGAGAGTAAGAATGTCTGGGGTCTCGAATTCATCCGCCATGCGAATCAGGCAAGCGTCAGCCAGATCGATCTTGCGGTCGCGAAATTTTCGAAGGATCCGCATTATGCCGTCGGCTTCGCGAACTATTTGAATGGGATCTGGAAATTGCCAGCGGCCACATTGTCGATCACAGATCAGCCGCCCCCGGGAGATTCCGAAGCAGATAACAAGCCTCCGCGATCACCGCTTCGCAGGTGATTAGCGGCGCTTCCGACGAATGGACGGCCTCGGCGCAGGCAACATGCGTCTTTTCCGAGCGATCCAAGAGCGCAACGATCACGCCCGTGTCGAATAGAACCGGCTTCATTTTCCAAAGCTGCGCAAATGTTTCTTGTTCGAGCCTAGATCTGGCACACCAGAGGCGAATTTGCCGAGGCCGATGATAACGCGCCTTTTCTTGCGCAGATGGCTCGCTTCCACAAGGCGCAGACCTTCTCTCACCGCTTGCGAGGCGCTCCAGTCCAGTTCGCGAACCAAAATCGCCAATCTCTTTCGTGAGCGGTCATCTAGTCCTGCTTAAATTGCAGCGCGCATGTCTCATTGTACTACAAATAGATAATTGTATGTCGGCACCAAAGTTGCGAATCCGAAGCTTCGTCATTATAGAACTCTGCCGTCGTACTTGATGCGGTGCCAAAAAATGATGGGAGACGCTGTCAGCTTGGGGGCTTAGGCAATGATGTTAGTATTACAGTCTGTAATACGCTACACTAGTTTCATCACCATGGCATCTCCGCTTACTTTGCGGCTGGACGAAAAGACGCGGTTGCGCCTCGCGCGCATTGCGCGACGCAAAGGCCTCTCCACTTCTGAATTCATTCGACGCGCAATCGAGGCCTCGTTTGACCACGAGGAGCCAGCCGTAATCCCATATGAAGCGGTGAAGGATTTAATCGGTATCGTGCGCAGCGGCGATTCCGAACTTTCGCAGCAAATGGGCCGCAAGTTCGCGCAACTCCTCAAGGACCGTCAATCGCGCGGCCGCCACCGGTGATACTTGTCGACGCAGGTCCACTCGCGGCAATCGTAAACGCCGACGACCAGCACCATGCGGCCTGTTCTGCGGCGCTGAAGACCCTGCGCGGCCCCCTCGGCACCGTCTGGCCCGCTCTCACCGAGGCGATGTACCTGCTAGCTGACTTTCCGATTGGCCAAGACGCGCTTTGGGAGATGATTGCGCGAGGCGCATTGCAACTGCGGCCGCTCGATTCAACGGACGTGCCTCGTATCCGCGAACTGATGCGCAAGTACGCCGATCGTCCCATGGACCTAGCCGACGCTGCGCTTATTCGGGTTGCCGAGCGCGAAGGCTTGCGAAAAATCTTCACCGTGGACCGGCAAGATTTTTCTGTTTATCGTCTGAACGGCCGCGTGCGTCCGACGCTCATCCCGTAGCCTCTGCCCCGACAAACAGCCTTACAACACCCTGCCGCCATCTACTACTAGAACCTGTCCGGTGATGAATTTTGCGTTGACCGAGAAAGACGACCGCATCGGCGATGTCGGCGGGAGTGCCGGAACGTTTTAGCGGAGCTCTCTGGATATAGTCTTGCTGCCATTCGGGGGGATCGCCGGGCATGGTGATGGTGCCGGGGGCGATGGCGTTTACGCGGACGTCGGGGGCTAGTTCTTTCGCCAGTGTCCGTGTGAGCATGATGACGCCCGCCTTGGAAATACTGTGGGGGATGAAGCCGGGCCATCCCATAAGGCCGCCTATGTCCGCGAAGTTTATGATGACACCGCCCGAGGATTTCAGGAGCGGCGCGGCGGCTTGGGCGCAAAAGAATGGAGCTTTGAGATTGGAGTCCAGCGCGCGGTCCCAGTCTGTTTCGGTGATTTGCGCGAGCGGGGTCTCGAAAAAGTTGGCAGCGCTGTTGATCAGGATGTCCAGGCGTCCGAAATGTTGCGTGGTTTGCGCGAAAAGATTTTTGATTTCACCAAGCTGGGCTAAGTCAGCGGAAACCGCCAAGGCGCGGCGGCCAAGCTTTTCTACTTCGGTTACTGTGTCCCGCGCTTCCCTTTCGGACGATCGATAATGAATGACGAGGTCGCAGCCTTCGACGGCCAGTCGCAGCGCGACCGCGCGGCCAAGTCGCTTGGCAGCGCCGGTAACCAGTGCGACGCGGCGATTGAGCGGTTCGGACATACGGGAAAAAGTACCACAGTTGATTGCCAAGGCGATGGTTGCCAAGGACCGTCGCGCAATGTAAATTTGCGGTCTACGGCAGACTTTGTATAATCGTTGCGCTTTGCTTCCACCGTTTCTGCGCCGCAGGCTTCAGGCGAATTGCTCTTCAGGAGGCCCAAGTATGGCACAGGGAATTTCGATAACTTCGGCTCCTTCGCGAGCAGTGGCCACAGCGGACTCGGTGGTGGTGCCTTGGTACGTGTGGACCTCGGCGCTGGCGGTGACGTCCACGGTGGTGGGATTGTACTGGGACATTTCCTGGCACATGTCCATCGGCCGAGACACATTTTGGACGCCCGCGCACCTGGGCATTCACTTCGGAGCGATTCTGGCTGGAATATCCAACACCTTGCTGATTCTGGCGACAACGTTCGGCAAGGATGCGAAGGCTAAACGAGCAACGTCGGTGCGGGTGTGGGGATTTTATGGCCCGCTCGGGGCGTTCGTGTCGCTGTGGGGCGGAATGACCATGCTCACGTCGGCGCCTTTTGATGACTGGTGGCACAACGCCTTCGGATTAGACGTGCAGATTATGAGCCCGCCGCACGTGGTGCTGGTCCTGGGAATTTTCGTGCTGGGGCTGGGCGGCCTGTTTCTGGTGGTTGCGGAAATGAACCGCGCCACTGCGGAACTGCGAGAAAAGCTTAACCGGATCTTCTTGTATGTCGGCTGCATGTTGATGATCTTGATTCTGATGCTGATTTACGAATATACGGATTACACCCTGGCGCACAGCGGAATTTATTATCGCGTGCTGGCCACGGCGATGCCGCTGTTGCTGGTGGGGATCGCGCGAGCGTCCGGCTATCGGTGGGCGGCAACGAAAGTGGCGACGGCCTATTTTGTCATGTGGCTGCTGGCGCTATGGCTGGTGCCTTTTGTTCCGGCGCAAGCGAAACTGGGACCAGTGTATACGCCGATTTCTCACCTGGTTCCGCTGTCCTTCCCGGTGCTGCTGTTTGCCGGGGCTGCGGCGCTCGATTTTCTGTTAGACAAGCTGGCTGGACAAAGTAAGTGGGTGCAGGCGCTGGTCGCCGGGATTGGATTTGTGGTGGCGATGATCGTGGTGGAGTGGCCGATGTCCAGCTTTTTAATCTCCAGGTTCGCGGAGAATCCGATCTTTGGAACGGACTACTACCCGTATATGGAGCGGCCAAGCGAATACATAGAAAGTCACCGATTCTTCGCCTATGAAGCGACGCGCGGGGCGTTTTGGATGAACATGGGGTTCGCTTTTGTGGCGGCAATCCTTACCACACGAATTGGACTAAGTTGGGGCGATTGGATGCGCAAGGTGAAGCGCTAGCGATGAAACGCTCCTCCCGCTCGCGTTTTTCCCTGCCAACACTAGCGATTTTGCTCGCGATATCGCTGGCGCGGCCGCCAATGTTACAGGCCCATGTCGGAAGCCCGGATGTTTTTTATGAAGGTATGGCCGGTCCGTACAAATTATTTGTGACCATTCGCACCCCGCAGATGATTCCCGGTATCGCGCAGATCGAAGTGCGATCACTGGATGGCTCGGTGAGCGAGATTGAGATCGCGCCGTTGCGCGTAATCGGCGAGGGGTCGCAGAAAGCTCCGCCTCCAGACCGCATGGTGACGTCGAAAGACGATCCACAATTTTTCACCGGGAAACTCTGGCTGATGGAATCTGGATCGTGGCAAGTGCGCATGAACATCAAGGGCGCGCACGGTGCCGCGCAGATGGCCGTGCCGGTGGCGGCGTTCGCGCAGCGTACTCTCCGTATGCAAAAGCAAACTGGATTGCTGCTTCTGGGATTGATGACGTTTCTGGTGTTGAGTTTGATTTCGATTTTTGGAGCTGCGGCGCGAGAGAGTCAGACCGAGCCGGGAGAGGCGCCGACACCGGCCCGGCGCCGGCGCGCCATTTTCGTGATGGCCGCGACGGGCTTGGCCTTGGTGGCGATACTCTTTCTGGGAAATTTATGGTGGGACTCGGTGGCGGAGGCCAATACCTCCGGCCAACTGTACAAAGCTCCGCCATTTTCGGCTTCTTTGACGTCCGACGACCGGCTGCTTTTGAAAATAGGAGCATCGCCTTGGCACCAGGCGCGCGCGGAGATGCAGTTGGTGAAATTGGCCCCCGATCACGGACACTTAATGCATCTATTTTTGCTGCGGATGCCGGAGATGGACCGCTTTTATCACTTGCATCCGGAGCGCACTGGGGAAAACGATTTTTCGCAGCCGTTGGACGGTGAAGCCGCCGGAGACTATGCGGTGTTTGCCGATGTGGTGCGCGAATCGGGATTTCCGGACACGATGACAACGCGGTTGACGTTGCCGGAAATTCCAAGCGGCGCGAGCAAAACGGCTACGGATCCCGACGACGCTGGAAGCTCCACAGCACCGCTTTCGAGCGCACAATCCGGGAACTTGGCGATGCTCGACGACGGCGGAAAAGTGGAATTTACGTTCGATCGCGGTTCGGCAACAGCGACCGGATTGCAGAGCGGCAAATCGGAGTTGCTGCGCTTCCGCGTCGCGGACGGTAACGGGAAACCGGCGAGCGACTTGCAACCGTATATGGGCATGGCCGGTCATTTGATCATTGTGAAGCGAGATTTGAGCGTGTTTGCGCACATTCATCCGGCAGGCTCCATGCCAATGGCGGCGCTGATGCTAGTTGGGAATAGCGGTGATGGCAGCGCGCCTGCCGTTGCAGCGAGCACTAACGCGGCGAACTCCGCCGCGATGAGTGGCAGCATGGCGGGAATGCAGCATGAGGGCCCGGTGGCTCCCGAAATCACGTTTCCTTACGGATTTCCGCAGCCCGGTGACTACCGATTATTTTTGCAGATCAAGCGCGCCGGACGCATACAAACGGCGGTATTCGACGTTCACGTTTCCTGAGTCTTACCTGCGTCATCGGTTCCAGGAACATTGCTCGGCGTCCCTCCTGACAATCCCTTTTTCGCAACCTGCTAGAATCGGCTTAGCGAGGATTCGGCATGACACTTGATTTGTTGGCGATTGCGGCGCATCCCGATGATGTGGAGCTGACCTGCGGCGGAACGCTGCTGAAGATGGCGCAGCGCGGGTACAAAACTGGAATTCTGGACTTAACCGCCGGAGAAATGGGCACACGCGGCACCCCGGAAATTAGAGCGTCCGAAGCCGCCAAAGCCGCCAAAATCCTGGGCGTAAAATGGCGCGGCAACCTTGGAGTGCCCGACTCCGACGTCCAGCCAAGCCGCCAGCACAAACTGCGGCTGGCGGGGATGATCCGGGAGTTGCGGCCGAAAACGGTGTTACTTCCCTACTGGGAGGCGCGGCATCCGGATCATTATCACGCTTCCACCTTGGGTTACGAGGCGTGCTTTCTGGCTGGGCTGAAGCAGTTAGCGATCGCCGGGGAGCCGTATCGTCCGTTTAAGATTCTGTATACCACGGCGTTCGCCGACCAGGTGCGGCCCACGTTTGTGGTGGATATTACCGCGCAGTATGCTCGGCGGCGAAAGGCGATCCTGGCTTATGGCTCGCAATTCCGCCCGGCGAAGAATGAGAACAAGGCGAAAGTGTATCTGGGCCTGGAGCAACTCGAAGAAGAGATGCACAGGCTAGCGAAGCAAGCGGGTCGTTTCATCGGCGTAAAATACGGCGAACCGTTCTTAATGAAGGAGTTGGCCAAGGTCGATGATGTGGTGAAAATGGAGGTACGGTCGATCTAACCGATCGCTGAGGTCAGAACTTTTCGTCTTCCTGCGCGGGGGTGAAGCCAGGGATGTTTTGGCCGTTTGGAGTGCGTTCCACCCGGACGCGGATAAGCGGCTCGGATTCAGCACCGGACTTACGCAGCATGGCCACGGTGCTGAGGGCCTCTGTATAGATGCGGGTTACCAGGTAGATTTCGCCGGAGTCGTTCTTCTTCCAAAGCTGGCCGCTCTGAATCTTGGAGACGCTCATAGGGACTCTTTGAATGTAGATGGGCATAGCATGAGTGTCAACAGTTGGGCGCGGCGAACGGCGCAAAATCGATAGTGTCATCGAGATGTCAAGATCGCCTGCAACGAAGTGGGCCTGAGATTTATATTGAAAACTGTAGACCTGTGGGGAAATGAGGACAACGCGCGAGTGGTTCCTTGGTCCACGAAATAGCTAAGGATTGAAGAAGATAGAAAACCTTCCGGGACACATTAACATCTCAGTCGCAGGTGAACTTCTCAGAGCCGGTCTGGCGAATGGGGTGTATAATGCCGGGCAGGCGGAGGTAAAACGGGTATGCAACCAGTCCTTCGGCAGTTTACCGCTTTCGTACTGACTAGTTTGTTGATCGGTGGTCCGACGTTCGCTGGCGGACAAAGTTCAGGTACGACGAGCGCTCCTTCGCAGACAACAAATCCTCCGCAGGCTGGAACTTCGCAGCCAACATCTTCGACTTCGCAACAATCGACTTCGCAAACGAGTTCACAAACTCCGCAAACTCCCGCTCCGGCGCAGCCAGCGCCGCCGCCACCGGACAAGTCGAACCCACCCACTTCAGCTCCAGTGCAACAGCAAGACACGGTGAATCCGAAAAATTCCCACGACGATGTGGACGCGATCGGAAATCGCAACGTCAGCGGCCATGTGAATTTCTATTCGCTGGAAAAAGAAATTGCGCTCGGCAAACAGCTGGCGCAAGAAGTCGAGCGTTCGTCGAAGTTGATCGATGATCCAGTCGTGACGGAATACGTGAATCGCGTGGGACAGAACCTGGTGCGCAATTCTGACGCTAAGGTGCCGTTTACCATCAAGGTGATCGATTCGGATGAAGTGAATGCCTTCGCGCTGCCGGGCGGTTTTTTCTACGTGAACAGCGGACTGATTCTGCGCGCGCAGGAAGAGGCAGAGCTCGCGGGGGTTATGGCGCACGAGATTTCGCACGTCACCGCGCGGCATGGCACGCGACAAGCAACCAAGGGCGAAATCGCGCAGCTGGCGACGATTCCGCTGCTGATTTTCGGGCCGGTGGGATGGGCGGGATATGCGTTGTATGAGGGATTGAACATTGCCATTCCGTTGGGATTCCTGAAATTTTCTCGGGACGATGAACGCGAAGCCGACTATCTGGGATTGCAGTACATGTATAAGGCTGGCTACGATCCCAACGCCTACATTACGTTCTTTGAGCGCATTCAGGCCGATGAGAAGCGGCGGCCAGGCACCATTCCTAGAGTGTTCTCAACGCACCCGCCAACTCCCGAGCGCATCGAGCGGACGCAGAAAGAGATCGCGCAAATTCTTCCATCCAAGCAGGAATACATCGTCACCACGTCGGAGTTTGATTCGGTGAAGTCCCGGTTGCGCAACGTGATGTTCTCGAAGAAAGTGCAGCCCGCGGCCGGGCAAGCCAACGTTGCGGACAAAGACGGAGCAGGCAGGCAAAACTCCGAACGATCCGACGACCGCGGCCGATCCGACGCAAACAGATGACGACCGCCCGACGCTGAAGCGCCGGCCGGATGACGGCAGCAGTCCGAACAATCCTTAGAGGAATGGACTTAGAGAGCGCGACTTAACCAAGAACGAAAACGCAGAGTAAAAAGGGCGGCCCTACCCGGGCCGCCCTTTTTGTTTTTTTCGCAATGTCGCTGTGGCGGAGGACAATCACGCGAACTTTCCGCGCGATCAGATAGCCATCGCAATTAGTGCGCGGATTGCCGGCGATGTTCTTCGGGAGCGGCAGCCACACCCATGCGGCGGAGTTCCTCGGAATAATACTTGCGATAGAGCAAATCCCACTCTTCGCTGCCTTCGAGAATTTCTTTTTTCTGGGAGGTGATGCGCTTGCGGGCTTCGAGCTCGGCTTTTTCTTCTTCGCGGAGAGTGGCGGTAAGGATTTCGACGATTTGACGGCGGATGGTATCGCGGTCTTCGACGAACTCGACGTCATTGCTGGCCACCAGGACGTCCGTGAGCTGGTGAGAGATGCGCACAATTTTTTCGCGGCTAAGTCGCATTGTTTCGAGGATCCCCGAGTTCGTAAAGTTTGCTCGTGCGCTACGGCACGCCAGATTGCAAGTTGCGGCAAAGACAGCGGCAGCGTTAGCGCAAAATCAGTTTGCCGTCGCGCGCGAGCTGCGCCTTTACCTTTTTAAACATGTCTTGATACGAAACGTTGGTGCGGCGCATTTCATCCTGATGCTCGGTCAGAATCTGGCGCGCCTGTTCATTGACGCGATCTTCGACGGAGAGTTCCTCAGCCATGCGCTGACGGAGGCGAAGCGCCACGGCTTCCGCGGCTCTGGTCTCAATCAGTTCGCCTTCGACGAGTTGCTTGACGACTTCCGTGGCCATGTAGCCCGACATAATCTCGGTTCAGAAGCATGCGCGATTAATCCTTGGCAAATGACTGAATTAGAGTTTACTGGCTGGGGAAACAAAGTGCAAGAAAGGCGGACGCGGGGAGCGCTGGGTAGTACGGCAGTGACCGCATTCCGCTCGGGGGTGCCCCCTGGGGATTCGCGAAAGGATGTGAAAACAAAGGGACTTTAAGTTCCTTTGTTTTCACATCCTTCTGCAAGTGTTCATTCCAGGGCAGTTAGGCGTCGAATTTGTTGACAACTTTGCTAACAGTGTGGCCGCGGCATCGGAGACTGGATTAAGGGGTTGGTCGCGGACGGCTGGACGCAGCTTTCTACAAGAGTAACTATAGCGGTTAGTGCTTAGAATGTCAAGCGCAATCGTACGAATTTTTGCGCTTCCGAACGCGCTGATGACAAATACCTTAGCGCCGGACCGCGAATTTTGTAGCGCGGATTTTGCGTGATCAAGCGGCGATGCGTTGACGGTCCGCGAAGCATACTGTAGGATATTTGAAGTAGGGCGCTTAGCTCAGCGGTTAGAGCGTTCGGTTTACACCCGAAAGGTCGAAGGTTCAAATCCTTCAGTGCCCACCATGTGACGATTCACCCTCAGTGGGGACGTAGTTCAGTTGGTTAGAACGCTGCCCTGTCACGGCAGAGGTCGCGAGTTCGAGTCTCGTCGTCCCCGCCACTCATCTCAAAAGAGCTAGGCGAATTCCTTTGAACCATCGCGGGCGCGAAAAGGGCGCATTCCGCGCCCTTTTTGTGCCCTTTCTCAATTCCGATCTTCTGCGCCACCGGACGAATAAATTTCCGCAGGATCGCCTACCCCCAGATTGGTCTTACGTCTCCTCCTGTACCGCAGTTGCGCCGCAGAAATAATCTTGAGGCATGGTGACGGAGGACAAAGTCAGCCAAGTGAATTGCTTTACGGGGGCAACGGTAGTTGCTTACACGACCCTGAAGGCTTTCGTTTCTTCGTGACGCCCCTGGTGTCTGTTGCGTGAGGATCTGGTGTCGATGTAGCCTTGTGGATTAACCACACCTAGTTGCGAGGCTCGGAAGATGCTTAAGACGGGCGGAATGACAACTCTGGTGATATTCGTACTCGGCTTCGCCTCGACATCCTCTTCTCGTCCCAACGCGCAGGCCACTAAAGCCGAGGGAGAACGCGGCGGTACAAAGGATTTGACCCGAGTACTCAACGGGCTTGAGGAAGAGTCCTATCGCGCATGGCAGTCGAAGGACACGAAGTTCTGGTCTACCTTCCTGTCCGAAAGGTTCATCAGCTGGGGCTCGTCGGGTCGAATCGAAAAAGCGGACGCCGCCCGTGAATGGAGCGGAACGAATTGCAACATTGTCAGCTACCAAATCTCCGATTCGCAGGTGAGCCGATTAACACCCGAGGTGGCCGTCATCACGCATAAGACGACCGTGGACGGCTCCTGCGGCAATCGCCTGCCGAACGCGAGTTGGACGGCCACAGCCTACGTGCTCGAAGGCGCGCAGTGGAAGGCTGCATTCCGCGCCGCATCGGCGATCGTTGACCCCGCAAAACTGCCCAAGCAAATTGTGGACGCGACCGCAGCGGGCCGGCCAGCCAGCCGCGACGCCAACACCGAGGCAATGCTGAGCCGCGAGCAGGCAATCTGGGATGCGTGGAAGGACAGAGATGCGAAACGGCTCGGCGCGCTCGTGCCCCCGCAGATTCAGTTCATCGATATCTTCGGCACGCACATTGGTACACGGGCCGAGACGCTCAGCGCCTGGTCCGGGCAAGGCTGCGACGTGAAGAATTTCCAGCTCGCCGACGCTAAGGCGACGATGTTTACTCCAGACTTCGGAATTCTTACCTTGTATGCCAGCGTGGACGGAACCTGTTTCGGTCAACCCGTGATTCCGGTCTGGACATCATCCTTCTACGTCAGGCACGGAGACACATGGGTCTGGAGCTTCGGCATCAACATTCCGGCGCACGCCGGCTCGATCTGATCTGACCCGCACAATGGCGGAAGAAGGCGTGCGCTCGATAGCAGAAATGGTAGTTCATGAAATACCGCGCGCCCAAAATCCCCGGCACTTTCCGACGACATCTTTCACAGAAGCGCGATTTTGGCTCAGGCTGACCCGTAAGCGTAGGGATACAAAATGTGCCTATCCGCCTTCCCTCCTTGAGCACGGCGATGTATCGCTCGTTCGTATTCCTGCTCAGCACATTCAAAACTCCATGCGATAAGCTTGGCTCGAGGAGAACCAATGAAACTAGGTCGTTTCGTGCTGTGTGCCATCGTAGTTCTGGCTTTCACGATGTTCCTGGACAGCAAATGGCCGCGCAGATCGTGCAAATCGGCGAGATGAACACGCAACAAATTCGAGCACTGGATCTGGCAAAAACGGTGATCCTGATGCCGGGCGACATTCTGGAAGAACATGGCCCCTACCTTCCTTCGTTTACGGATGGATATTCCGACGACGCCTACACCCAGGAACTTGCGAAGGCCATCGTCGCAAGCCCCGGCTGGACTGTGGTGGTCTTTCCCCAGATTCCGCTGGGCACCCAGCCCATGAATTGGTCGGGGGATAAAGCGGTATTTTCGGGAAGCTATCCCGTGCGCATGGCAACACTTCGCTCGCTTTACATGGACTTGGCAACGGCGTTGGGAGAGCAGGGCTTTCGATGGATATTCCTCGTACATAGCCATGGTGCGCCAAATCATCACAAAGCTCTCACCCAGGCATCCGATTATTTCCACGATGTCTATGGCGGGACCATGGTCGATCTGTTCGGCCTGGAAACGATTTTCAGATGCTGCGGAAGCAAAAAGAAGATGCTGACGGCCAAGCAACTAGCGGAGGATGGATTCTCAATCCACGCCGGGGCGGAGGAGCAGAGCGAAATTCTGTATCTTAAACCTGAGCTTGTGCCGGATAGCTATAAATCGGCTCCATCGCTCACAGGAACGAATTTCGCCGAGCTGGTTGGGATAGCAAAAGGCGAAGGGTGGCCGGGCTATTTCGGAGCGCCACGGTTTGCCACTGCGGCGATGGGTGCTATGGAATTTACACGTTCCTCCGAGAATCTGAATGCAACGGCTTTGCAGATCCTGAATGGACTCGATCCCAGGAAAATCCCCAGGTGGGCTGACCAGGAGGATGCGGAGGTGAAATACGATGAGGCGATCGAGAAGCGAGAAATGGACTGTCA
>CAWCTJ010000010.1:0-312851 GCA_963798585.1 uncultured Acidobacteriota bacterium | reverse complement strand
CTACTTCGCTGGAGGATGTTCGGAGGAGGACGTTGTCGGGCAAACCCGCGAGTCGGGATATGGCGAGGTTTGGCGAGTTGAAAGCGACGTAATGGAGTAACAAAGAGATTTCGCACCAAGCCGTTTAGCGACAACAAACTTAAGACGGGCGTTTAGTAATGCATAAGCGCCGGGACCCTTGAGGCTCAGGGCAAGCTAAAGCCCGGCCGCTACAAAGTCAAAATCGGATGGTTGATGGGATTTGAAATTGTGCCGAGACGGGGCGCAGCATGCTGCGTCCCTATAAGCCGAATGCCGCTCAACGCGTGTTCGTTTGCTTGAGGCTATGATCGCAAAGCGGCGTCAAGCCCTTCGCGTGAATCGCTCAGGGTAAACCGCCGCACTCCAAAAATCATTTTTTGGTGTACCAGTCGGCGTTGACTGGGGTGTAGGACTGCCACTTTTCGGGGAGATCTTCCAGGGCGAAGATGGCGGTTACGGGGCAGACCGGGACGCACGCGCCGCAGTCGATGCACTCTACTGGATTGATGTACAGCTGCTTTTCGTTATCGAAGCCGTCCTCGTCTTTGCGAGGGTGGATGCAGTCCACCGGGCAGACGTCTACACAGGCGGAATCTTTTGTGCCGATGCACGGCTCGGCGATTACGTAAGCCATTTACATCTCCTTAGTTAGATACCTGCTCGCATGCTTGCCGGAGGTTTAATTTTCGTGGCACAGTGCGCCGCCGGCGAAACCTTTTTGTGGGCTGCGAGTCACACTCAATGGCAGCTTGGTACGATTGTACGGGACGAGAATGGGATTCTCAACTGGGTGCGGGATGGGCGTTCACGGAAGTCTGCCGCTGCAATCGCGGCGGAGACATGTTGCGTGACTCATGCGCAAATGACGGGCGGATGGGCGGAGCTTGGTTGACGAGGCCGCTCGCGGCAACGGCCATGGCTTGGGCGCGATACAATAGTGGTGCGAGGGATATATGCGGATTGCACGGGGCATTATTGCGATGGGCTTGTTGATTGCGAGTTGCGGGGTGGCGGTTCCGCAGACGGCCGTGCCGCAGGCGAAGGTGGCGCACGATCCGGAGATGATCGATGCCTCGGGATACCAGAAAATTCTGGCGGAGTACAAGGGGCAACCGCTGCTGGTGACGTTTTGGGCCACCTGGTGCGAGCCTTGCCGCGCGGAATATCCCATGCTGAATGAGCTAGCGAAACAGTATGCGCCGCAGGGCTTGAAGGTTGTGGGCGTAAATTTAGATGACGACGGGGATATTATTTTGACGCGGCGATTTATCGCGCGGTATAAGCCGGTGTTTCCGAATTATCGGAAGAAGGCTGGGGGCGAGGCGGCGTTTGTTGGGGTGGTCAAGCCGGGGTGGAATGGGGCGATTCCGGCGTCTTTTTTTATGCGCGAGATGGGCGGCAGATCGGGCAACTGCTGGGGGAGTCGAATCGCGATACTTATGAAGCGGCGATTCGGTCGGTGCTGAGTTCGGGTGCGGCTGGGAATTAAAGTGCAAAAGCGCCGGGACCCTTCGAGGCTCAGGGCAAGCTAAAGCCCGGCCGCTACAAACCCGAGCGTTACAACGGCGAGGAGGAAGGTAAATCATGCTGGATACCAAAGGAAACAAGATTACTTATTTTGGGCATGCGACGTTTTCGCTGACGACGGTGACGGGGAGCGTGGGGATGATCGATCCGTTCATCACGAATAATCCGCGATGCCCTGCCGAGTTGAAGAAGGTGAAGAAGCTGGATGTGATTTTTGTTTCGCACGGGCATGGGGATCATATCGGGGATTTGGTGGAGTTGGCCAAAGAGCATAAAGCGAAAGTGGTGGGGATGCCGGAACTTTGCGGTTGGCTGGCGACGAAGGGACTCGAGAAGCAAGGCGCGGAAATGAATAAAGGCGGGAAGCAGCAGGTGGGAGAGTTTTCCGTGACCATGACGCATGCGTTTCATTCCGGCGGGATTGAGGACGGCGGCAAGGTCGTGTATGGGGGCGAGGCCGCGGGATTGATTATTCGCATGCCCGGGGGATTTACGATTTATCACGCGGGGGACACTTGCGTTTTTGGGGATATGAAACTGATTGGGGAATTGTATACGCCGGACGTTGCGATGCTGCCGATCGGAGATCATTACACGATGGGGGCCCGGGAGGCGGCGTACGCGGTGAAGTTGCTGGGAGTGAAGGACGTGATTCCCATGCATTATGCGACGTTTCCTGTGCTGGCCCCGAGCGCGGAGGAGTTTAAGAAGGAATGCGCGGGGATCGCAGGAGTGACGATTCATGCGTTAGAGCCGGGCGAGAGTTTGCCGGCGGCGCAAAGGTCCAGCACAGCGAACGATTAGACAAGTAGCTATAGGTTATTTGCGCAAAAGATTGCGCAGGAAGAAGCCTACGTTGGCAGGGCGCTCAGCCAAGCGGCGCATGAAATAGGGGAACCAGTCGCGGCCGTAAGGAATGTAGATGCGGACGCGATAGCCGTCGCGGACTAACTGTCGCTGCAGATCGGTGCGCACGCCGTAAAGCATTTGAAATTCGAAGTCGTCTTTGGTGATTTGTTTGGCGGCAGCAAAGCGAATGGTCGCGCCGATCATGCGCGGGTCGTGCGTGGCGATGGCATGATAGAAGCCGCTGGGCAGAAGCAGTTGCATCAAGCGCACGTAGTTGGCATCCACGTCGGATTTTTTTGGATAAGCCACTTCAGCGGATTCCTGATAGGCCCCTTTACACAGGCGAATGCGGCAACCGTAGGCGAGAAGGTCGCGAACATCGGCTTCCGTGCGATAGAGGCTCGATTGCATCACCGTGCCGATCGCAGGGTTGCGTGCGCGCACGCGCTTTACCAGTTCTACGGTGCGCTGCGTATACACCGAGCCTTCCATGTCCACACGGAGGAAATTGTCGTTCGCGGCGGCACGCTCGACCACCGAGAGCACCAAGCCCTCGCAGAATTCCACGCTCAGGTCGAGGCCGAGCTGCGTTAATTTGCAGGAGACGTTGGCTTGCAGATTTTCTTTGGCGATATGATCGAAAATATCCAGATAAGCGTCGCGAGCGCGCTGGGCATCCGCGGTGGTGGCCACGTTTTCGCCCAGATAGTCGAGGCTCACGAGCATGCCGGCGCTGTTGCACTCGCGGGCCGCGGCGAGAGCCTCGTCCAGAGTTTCTCCCGCAACAAAGCGGTGTGACATCCGCTTGGTCGAGGAATTAGAAACCACCCAGTTGGCAAAGCCCTGGCTTTCGGAAAGTTTCAGCAGCGTGGCTCGGAGCATGGGAATTTGATTATGCCGTGGGTCGCGCAGCTTGGACTAATTTTTGTGGGGCGAGACTGCGAAGCCGTCAACTGCCGTCTTGCTGGAGCTAGCTGCGGCGGAAACTTGTGCGGTGGATTCGAGGCTGCTGGCTTCGCCGGTATGCTCCTCGAGGAATTTCTCGGCATCCATCGCGGCCATGCAGCCGGAGCCGGCGGCGGTGATGGCCTGGCGGTAGCGATGATCCTGCACGTCGCCGGCGACAAAAACGCCGGGGATGTTGGTCTTGCTGCCGCTGCTGGCCAGCAGATAGCCGTTCGCGTCCATTTCGATTTTGCCGCGAAAGACCTTGGTGTTGGGGTCGTGACCGATGGCCACGAACACGCCGTCCAGCTTAATTTCGCGAACCTCGTTCGTTCCGGGATTGCGCAGCCGGATGCCCTCGACGGCTCCCGTACCATGGCCGAGAATATCTTCCACGACGGCCGGGGTGACGAATTCAATTTTTTCGTTGGCGCGCGCGCGATCGATCATGATCTTGCTGGCGCGAAATTCGCTGCGCCGGTGAATCAAGTAAACGCTTGCTGGCAAACCGCGTGAGGAAATTGGCCTCTTCCATGGCCGAATCGCCGCCGCCGACCACGGCAATCTCCTTGCCGCGAAAAAAGAAGCCGTCGCACGTGGCGCACGTGGAGACGCCGTAGCCGAGAAGCTTGCGCTCGGATTCCAGGCCCAGCATGCGCGCGGACGCGCCGGCGGCAACGATCAAAGTTCGGGCCTCGTAAACGTATCTTTGCCGGCGATAATCCTGAACGGCCGCTTGGCTCAAATCCACCTCGGTGACCACTGCCGGCGTTGAATTCCGCGCCAAAGCGCTGCGCCTGTTTGCGCATGTTTTCGATCAATTCGGGGCCGAGGATGCCGTCAGGAAAGCCGGGGAAATTCTCGACCATGGTGGTGAGGCTGAGCTGCCCGCCAGGCTCGTGGCCGTCGATGACCAGAGGCTTCAGATTGGCGCGCGCCGCGTAGATGGCGGCGGTAAGGCCGGCGCAACCGCTTCCGATGATGACCACGTCGTACATTATGATCTCCCCAGTAATTAGATTCGGAAGGAGTCTGGAGGATGCATCCTCTCCGCGCGGCTTATTGTAGCATTGCAGGGACGGTTTTTCGGGCAAGAGCTGGTGGCTTGAGTTGGTGCCGAGTGGTTCGTGGCTCCAGATGCGAGGCACTCAGGGCAAAACGAGTGGCGAGCGATTGAAAAGACAACACCGGCAGATGGAGGGAACGCATGGAAGCGACAACAGTGGATCCGCGATATCCGATTGGGAAGTTTCGCATGGAGAAGGAGGTGACGGCAGCCAAGCGTGAGCAGGCTATCGGCGAGATCGCCGCGGCGCCTCAGAACTTTCGCGAAGCCTTACTGAACTTGGGCGATCGAGAACTGGATACGCCTTATCGCGAAGGCGGATGGACCGTGCGGCAGTTGATCCATCATGTGGCGGACAGCCATATGAATGCGTACGTCCGCTGGAAGCTGGCGCTGACGGAAACGGAACCGACCATCAAACCGTACGAAGAAAAGGCTTGGGCGGAGCTTGTGGACGCCAGGACGTTGCCAGTGTCTGTATCTCTCAATTGCTGCGGGCCCTGCATGAGCGTTGGATCTCGATGATTCGGGGTATGCGAGAAGAAGACTTTGCGCGGACGTTTAAGCATCCGGAGCATCCCGGAGCGCAGACCGTGGACTGGATGCTGTTTTTGTACGCGTGGCATAGCCGGCATCACGCGGCGCATATCACCGAATTGCGGAAACAGAAAGGCTGGTAGAAGCTTTGCGGCTATGGTCGTTGCGCCAGGCGACTGAGGGGCGCATATTAATCCGCCGTGCGGTCGTGTACGATATTTTGTGTGCGCGCTGCAGCGTAGAAAATGACCGCACAAATTGATGTGGACTGGGAGATAGCATGAGCCGAGCGGCAGGAACGTACGCAATTTTTGAGACCACGCAGGGAGATATCGTGATTCGCTTGCTGGAGAAAGAGTCGCCGAAGACGGTGGCGAACTTTATCGCGCTGGCAACCGGGACCAGCGAGTTGGGACAGAAGCAAAGGAAAGGCCCGTTTTACGATGGCTTGGGATTTCATCGTGTGATTCCCGATTTCATGATTCAGGGCGGCTGTCCGCACGGCACGGGCACCGGAGGGCCAGGGTATACGTTCGCGGATGAGTTTCATCCCTCGCTAAAGCATTCCAAAGCGGGCAAGCTTTCCATGGCGAATTCGGGACCGAATACGAATGGCAGCCAGTTTTTTATTACCGTGGCGCCGACGCCGTGGCTGGACAACAAGCACACCATCTTTGGCGAGGTGGTGGAAGGCCAGGACATAGCGGACAAGATTTCGAAATCGCCGCGCGATTCCGGGGACCGTCCGAAAACTCCAGTGAAAATTAATAAGGTGCGAATTGAGAAGTTGGGCGACGGAGAAGTGAAGTAAAGAAGTAAGGGAAAAAAGTGTGGGCGTAGCTTTGGGCTCTTGTGGCTTGGGTTGCGCCCTTTTTTAATTGTGTGGGTGGGCTTGGGATGATTTCCACGGACCGGTGGTTGCGGATCATTGTGGAGCTGCTGTTTGTATTTTTGGGCGCGCTGGTGGTGTGGCTGGGCGTCACCAAACATATTTTTTTCGACCGGCGATCCTTGGGCTGGCTGGCGGTCAGCATAGTTCTGGTGCTATGGGGCGCGCGGGGACTGTACAAGCCCGCAAAGTTCCTTTCGCGCGCCGAGAATTGGAATCGCGCCGCGTCGCTCATACTCTTGGGACTCGTAATGCTGGCCATGTCCCGCGTGCCGTTTGCTCTGGTGGCGCCGATGCTCGCCGTCGTAGGCGTCTTGCTCGCGGTGCGCGGACTGGTGGGAGCGTTGCTGGTGATTGGCGGGAATCCGCGTGTTGTTTGACATTGCGGTCCGCAAATTCTCGTGCACACGAGTTCTTTTGTCTCTGCACCTGATCCCCGGTCGCAAACCCGAAAAACCCCTTTCCCCTATTCTTTCGTAACCTTAGCAGGCAGGTTGGATATAATGCCCCCGCGGAAGCGCTCTCCGTCCCAGCACGGAAAATCGCGCGCAAGTCGCCGTGCGGCCTCGCACGGAATCTAGAGCAGTCAGGCAAGGAGAAAGCGATGCTGAAGGAATTCAAAGAATTTGCAATGCGCGGAAGCGTGATCGATTTGGCAGTGGGCGTGGTGATTGGCGCGGCATTCGGAAAAATTGTGACATCGCTGGTGGACGACATCATCATGCCGCCCATCGGGCGCTTGGTGGGGCACGTGGACTTTTCCAATCTATTCGTGACGCTGTCCGAGGCGCATTACGACACGCTAGCCGACGCGAAAAAAGCGGGAGCCGCCACGCTGAACTACGGAATATTCCTCAACAATGTGGTTAATTTTCTGATTGTGGCGTTTGCGATTTTCTATCGTGGTGCAGCAGGTGAATCGCTGGACGAAGAAGCCTGCGCCACCGGCGGCTCCCACTACCAAGGATTGTCCGCAATGCACCATGGCGATTCCCTATCGCGGCAAAGCGCTGCCCGCAATGCACCGCGTTCTTAGCTCCCGTAAAGGGCGCTGCGGCTTTTCGGCACGGCTGAAAGCCGTGCCCTCCCGGCCAGATTCGAAAAAAGTTCAAAGAAAAGTTACAATTGTCATGCTAACCGACGAAATTAATTGGGCGGCTTTTTCTCTGCGGAGTTGGCCGCCAGGTGCCGGCGAAGACGCGTCCAAAATTTCGTCTTCGCGCCCTTCTTCCAACTCTTTCTTCACTTCTTCCAGGGCGAAGTGCACCACATCGTGGTGGTGTAATTCGTGGCTGCCGCCCAGCGCCTCGCTGAAGCGCAACCAGATGCGATGCAGCAGGTTGACCTCGTTGGCGGTCAAATTAGGCGCATGCGGCCCCAAAACTTTGTAGGACTTGTCGCCATTGGGCAGATGGATTTCCAGGTTGAATTGCGGCTTTTGATCGCCCAGATTTTCCCACGCGACGCCAATTTCGCGGGCTTGCTCTTCGGTACCTTCTTTGGCCGACTGCCCGAAAACAATGGTGCTGGATTCCAGCGCGGTGGCGGCGCGCAGGATTCCATCCCAGAGGTCGTTGGCGGCAACAATGGCCAGACGGATCGATTTCCCGCGCTTCTCCGCCATGGACAGGGCTTGTGAAAAAAGTTGCTGCTCGATGCTCCCGAAGAGCTGATCGGCGTCGAGTTCGTACTCGCCGGAAGTGAGGCGGCGGAGCAGGCGAATGTGCAGCACCACCACGTCGCGGCGCCCAGGCTTGACGCGATCCAGAACGTTGCCCAGATGGTAGAGATGGAATTGATTGCTGACCGGCACAAGAATGTTGCCCGGCCGCGCGCCTACGCCTTCCGGCGTCAGGCCGCCTTCGGTTGCCAGATTGAACTGATCCATCTCCACGTGGGCCTTGCCGCTGCCATGCGCGCGCCGTTCGGATACGGTGAAGACGATGTATAGCAGAATGGAGAAAACGCCACCCGCGACCGTAGCGATGGGCTTGGTGAAGAGGTTCACGAAGGCAATCAAGAAAAGTACCAGGGTGATCAGCGCGAGTCCGACGGGAATCTGTGTACCGCCCACCGTGAAATTTAGTGGCACCTGAAAGTCGCGCGGACCGGGCCGGGTGTAACGCAAAACTAGAACCGCTAAGCCGTTCATCGCGAAACTCCAGATCACGCCGAAGGCATAAAGGTTCGCAAGAAAGGTTACGTCACCATGACTGATGAAGATGGTGACAATTTGCAGAAGCACGACGATGTTGATGATGCGATAGCTGGTGCCGAAGCGCGGATGCGGCTGACGGAACCATGCGCTGAGCACGCCGTCTTCGGAAACGCGATTCAGCACGCCGTTGGAGCCCACAATGGCGGTGTTCACGGCGCCGGCCAGAATGATCGCGCCTACCACTACCACGAAACCATGAAAGATCAGTCTTATGACTAGCGGGCCCTCGAGACTCATGGCCAGGCCGCCGATCAGATTTTCCAGGAAGCCCTGACGCACATCGTCCGGAATAATCATCACCGCGAAAAAAGAGACCAGCGAAGTAAACACCAGGCTGTAGATGAAAATGACCGCGCCGGCTTTTTTCAGGTTGGGAAGCTTGGGATGCTCGATGTCGCGATAGACCTGGGCAAGGGACTCTTCTCCGCTCATGGCCAGAACGGAATGGCCGAGTGCGATGAATATCGCGATGATGCCAAACATGTGCGGAAGACTACTGTGTGCCAGCCAGCCGAGCGCGCTGGGGCTAAGCCGGAGATTGCGCGGATGCGGCCAGGGCGGAAGCGGAGAGTGGCGCAACGCGATAGTGTAAATGCACCAGCCAATCAGGATGACCACCATCACGGTGACAATCTTCATGATCAGCAGTGCTTTTTCGCTGGATTCGTGAACGCCCTTGGTGTTTTCCCACCAAAAATATACCGTCACGATGATCGCGAACGCCGTGGCAATGCGGTCGATGGTCCCGGCATTAAACGCGCCGCTCATGTGGAACTGCTGCGCAAGTTCGCTGAACAGTCCGCCAATGTATTGCCCGGCGGAAACGCCGCTGATGGGGCCGGTGAGGATGTAATCGAACATCAGCGCGGAAACGCTGAATTTGGCGAGCGTGCCGCCGAGAGACTGCTTTACCGCGCGATACACTCCGCCGCGGACAAACATGCTGCAGCTTTCGACGTAGACCGACCTAACGGCATACGAAAACAGCATGATGGCCAGAATGAACCACGGGGCGGTCTTGCCGATGTAGCCTTCCGCTTCACCACCGGCATAGTAGGCAGACGAAGCAAGATCGTTGAGAACGATGGCTGCGGCGCGCCAGAAAGAAATAAACGTAAGCAGCGCGGTAGTGGCAACGATGACACGCGGGATACCGTTGCCTCGGCTGCCTGCGGCAGCAGGACTAGTGGGAATGCTGCTCATTTAAGGGTGTTGACGACCTGCAGTGTGAAATGCTCGCATTTTTTGCGCGGGAAGTCTAGCTGCGGGAGGAAAGTGTTACCGTTTATCGACGGAAGAAATTCCATACATCGGGGCCACAAAAGCATCGGGCCCCGATGCTAGGGCTCTAAAGCCGCGCCTTAATTGTCAGGAGCCCAAGACCCAGAACACCGATGAGGAGAAGGGACGCCGAGCCGGGCTCGGGTGCCGGAGTGGTGCCGGAGGTTACCTTGAAGCTCGCGAGATTACCGTCGACGGTATAAAACGTCCAAGACGAGCCAGCGCCGCTGAGGAAATTGAAGGTTGCGGTGTTGCCGCTATCCGTCTCGCTGAGAAGCGCGGCCAAGGCGGTGGCGTCTCCGACGGTGCACGGGCCAGTAAGAGGGTTACCAAGGCTGTCTATGGGACCGCCTGTTCCGTTGTTGCAGGCGAAGTTGCCATACGGGTCGTTAATGTTGTTCAGGTTCAACGTAAGCAGATCGCCAGGGGTAATCGAAGTCGGCAGAGTGAAGACGTCGTCGATCTCTACATCGCCCAAACCATCATTGGTGACGAACTTATAGACGCTGGCACCGTCGACGGTTTCAAAGGGAGTGGCAGAGTAGACGCCGCAATTCTCCGTGTTGGTAACTAGGCTGCACGTGGCAAAGCTAATAGATTCTGGGCCAACGCCGTTGTTGGACGCGCCTTTATCTTTGCGCCCAGTGGTGCCGGCCACGGCGGCCGAAACGCCAAAGACGAACAGAGCTAAAGCGATTACGAACAAGTTACGTGTGAGACGCATGGCGAGAAGTCCTCTAAAAGTAAGATAATGATATCGCAGGGAACTAACGTCGGCTGGGGACAACGCTCGGCAGACTGTAATGCAACTCTAGGGTCGATGTAAAGCAATTTTATGCGTCCCGAATGCTCTCGGCGGACGATGTTCTAGCTGCCCGAAATCCCTACCAAACTGGTCCGCAGCAGGTTCTTTGTATGTAACCACATCACCTGTGCCCCCATAGACAATACATCCGCACCGGGCAGCGCCTTCACGCCTCCCCTATGGCATAATCCCCCCATCCGCGAGATCCCTATGGCCGATCCGAACTCGAGCCAGCCTCCCGACGACCGCCCGAATTTGCTAGCAACGCCAGACGATGGCGAGACCTTGCTGGGCGAGGAGTCTAGTCAGCACAAATCCTCATCAACCATTTCCGCATTTTCTAAAGGACAGGTCCTGGCGGGCAGATTCCGCGTGTTGCGCTTTGTCGCCCGCGGCGGCATGGGCGAGGTGTACGAGGCTGAAGATCTGGAGTTGAGCGAGCGCGTCGCGCTGAAAACGGTGCGCTTCGAAATGGCCGACAACGAGCGAACCGTCGAGCGGTTTAAGCGGGAAATCCAACTCGCGCGCAAAGTGACGCACCCCAACGTCTGCCGAACCTTCGATGTTTTTCGGCACGTCGAGCAAGATGGGCAAGGCACTAGTCGCGAAACCCTGATCGTCAGCATGGAACTGCTGCGCGGAACCACTCTGGCGCAGCGCATTCAGCTGGACTCGCGCCTTACCACGGCACGCGCGTTGCCGATTGTCGAGCAGATCGCTGCCGGACTGCAGGCCGCACATGACGCGGGTGTAATTCACCGCGATTTTAAGAGCGCCAACGTCATCCTCGTTCCTGCCGCGGGCAGCCCCGGTGGCGTACGCGCAGTCATCACGGACTTTGGATTAGCTCACGCCGCCGTCGGAGACATGGCCTCTCTCACGGGCTCGCTCGAGGTTGTAGGCACGCCTGCTTACATGGCACCGGAGCAACTAGAAGGAAAAGAGATTACTCCCGCGACGGATACCTACGCCCTCGGCATCGTCATGTACGAGATGTTGACAGGAAAAGTCCCCTTCGCGGGAGGGTCCGTTTTTACCACGGCGATGCGCCGCCTCAGCGAACCCGCGCCCTCGCCGAAAGAGTTGGTGCAGGACATCGACCCGAAGTGGGAAGCCGTAATTCTCCGGTGCCTGGAGCGCGCTCCCGGGCGGCGGTTCGTCAGCGCCTCCGAGGTAGCCACAGCGCTGCGCGGCGGAGAGGTGACTCCGGCTCCTCCTGATCGCGCGAAGCACAAAAGAACGGTGAGGCTAGCGGGCGTGATCGCGCTCGTGGTTCTCGTCACTACGGGTGCTTACTTTGGTTGGAAACGATACGCAGAAACGAAAAAGCATTCCGTCACACCGTCCGCCGCGTCCGCAGAGTCAAAAGCGAGAACCTCGGTCGCCATTCTGGGGTTTCAAAATCTCTCGGGACGAGGCGAGGCCAGCCTGCTCGGAGAGGTTTTGACGGATGGCCTTTGGTCGCAACTGGATATGGAACAGATCCGATTTATTCCTCCTAGTAGGGTCGACGATATGCGGCGGGACCTTGGAATTGGGGACATCCGCGAAAACCCCGGGCAGGAAGAGTTACGCCGCATCGCGCAATACCTGCAAAGCGATGTACTGGTGACCGGCTCTTATCGCGCGCAGGGCGACAAGCCGACCGACAAGGTCGAATGGAACGTACACCTGGTGCGCACCTCCGACGGCGAAGGTCTGGGTTCCGTGCAGCAAACGGGAACACAGGCAGAAGTCAATGATCTCTCTTCGCGAGCCGGCAAGTTACTGCGAGCCAAGCTGGGCGTGACGCTCAGCGCGCAGGAAGAAGCGCGGCTGGACAGTTCCCTTTCCGCGAATCCCGAGGCACTCGAGCACTTTGCGCAAGCGGGCGAGAGACTGCGGAATTTCGATTTGCGCGGAGCTATCAAGCTCCTCGAGAGTTCCGTTGCGGCCGATCCCGACTTTGCCAAAGCCCGCGTGGCACTGGCGGGTGCATGGTCCGAACTGGGCTACGAGGCTAAAGCGCAGGAAGAGGCCAAGAAAGCACTGGAGCTCTCGGCGAAAATGTCCGCCGAGGCTAAAGGGCTGGTCGCGGGGCGTTACTACGAAACGATGCACGATTGGGCGAAAGCCATGGAGCAGTACTCTTCGCTATGGACCCTGTACCAGGACAGTCCGGAATATGGATTGTTGCTGGCGCGCAGCCAAACCAGCGCGGGGAAGGCATCGCAAGCGATCACCACCCTCGATCAAGTGCGCAAACTGAATTTGGGCGCGCAGATGGCAGCGCAAGTGTACCTGGCGGAAGCTGAGGCGCAGGAACGGATCTCGGTGTTCGACAAACAACTTACGGCTGCCACTGCTGCAGCGAACATAGCAAAATCGCTGAACGCCCAGCTTTTGCGCGCACGCGCGCAAATCCAGCAGTGCGGAGCTCTGCTGAATAGCGGGAAAAGCAGTGAAGCGAAGAGCGTTTGTGATGAAGCGCAAAAGTTGAACGAGAGTTCGGGCGATACGTTGGGCACGGCGCGAGCCACGAACGAATTGGCGAATGCCTACTGGCGTGCCGGCGATCTCACGAAAGCCAAGGCGCTCTACGAGCAGGCTTTAGGCATGGCGCAAACGATCGGAGACAAGCGAGACGAAGCCGGAGCGCTCAACAACCTGGCCAACATCCGCGACACGGAAGGAGATAAAGCGGGTGCGGTTCGGGAATATCAACAGAGCATGGCCGTGGCTAAAGAGCGCGGAAGCATGGCCGATTTGGCGCTCGCGCAGCAAAATCTTGCGATGATTCTTTACGATCAGGGCAAACCGGCGGAGGGTGCGCAGGCCTTCCGGGAGGCCATCGACCTGGCGCGGCAAATCGGGGATCGCCAGACGGAAGCTCGAGCACTAAACAACCGCTGCTACGTCTTGCTCAATGCGGCGGAGATCAAAGCGGCCAGACAAAGTTGCGAGCAATCGCTGGAACTCAGGCGAGGCATGGAAGATTCCTCCGCTCTCGCGCTTTCGCTTGGATCTCTGGGTGATGTGCAACTCGCGGAAGGGGACCTCGCGGGAGCGGAGCAAAATTACTTGGAAGCGCTGCGCATTCAAGTGCAGCGTGAACAAAAACCGGATGCCGCCATGTCGCGTATTTGGCTGGCAAAGCTGGCTCTGGAGAACGGAAAAATCGATGAGGCGACGCGCTTCGCCAAGGATGCGTCGAGCGAATTCGCCACGGAAAAGGATGCCGGCAACGAAGGCATAGCGCGGGTGATGCTGGCAGAGACTCTGCTCGCGAGCGGAAATGTCGATGGCGCGCGCGTCGAGGTGGAAAATGCGCGCCATCTCGCGCAATCGGCCGGAGATCATGGCCTGGTATCAATGGTCGATTTGGCACAGGCCAGGATTGATTCGCAAACTGGCAATACCGAGGCCGCCATTCGCGCGGCAGATGCGGTCGCGAAGGATGCACGAAAGCGTGGAGACCTGGGATTGTCTCTAGAAGCGCAAATCGTCATGGGTGAAGCGCAAGTGAAAGCGGGGCGCAACGCCGACGGAAGACGAACGCTCTCCAGCGCGGCGCAAGAGGCGAATAACAAAGGCCTGGGTCTGCTCGCTAGAAAGGCGACAGCTGCGGCTGCTGACGCGAAAGCAAACGAGCGGAAGCCGCAATCTCCTTCTTCTGCTGGCAAAGCGCATTTGTAATAGGCTACCCTGCGATTCCCCGTCTATCACCCTTCGGGAGGTTTTATGCCGAAATCCGCTGCGCAGACTTCTTCGCTCTACGATGTTCATCCCAGTATAGCGATGGTGCAGAAGTGGGTCGCCGAGCTTAAGGGTAAGACTGGGCGTTCGCTCGAGGAATGGACTGCGCTGGTTCAGAAGGATGGGCCGAAGGAAAACGTTGCGCGGCGTGCCTGGCTCAAATCTAAACATAAGCTGGGGACCAATTCTGCCTGGTGGATTGCCGATCACGCTTCAGGGATTGGCGGTGAAGAAGACTCGTCCGAGAAATATCTGGCTGCGGCGGTGCGTTACGTTGACGAGCAATACGCCGGGAAGAAGGCTGGGCTGCGGCCGATTTTTGAGCAACTGCTGGAGCTGGGGCGGTCGCTCGGCAGCGATGTGAAAGTGTGTCCGTGCAAGACGATGGTGCCGCTGTACCGGCAGCATGTGTTTGCGCAGATCAAACCGACTACGAATTCGCGGGTCGACCTTGGGCTTTGCTTTACGACTTACAAGGGCAAGCTACCGAAACGAGTCATCGATACCGGCGGTTTGGCTAAGAAGGATCGGATTACGCACCGCATCGAAGTGACGTCGCCGGCCGAGATTGATGCGGAGCTCGCCAAATGGCTGAAACTCGCCTATTCGCTGGATGCCTGAGGCTGCTGCTGCAGGGTGGGGTACCCCCTAGGGTTTTTTTGTAAGTGTTCATGGTAAGGAAGTTAAAGTCCTTTGTTTTGATACACTTTTGCAAGTGTTCATTCTGCTGGGTTTACAGCGACCTCCTCATAGCAAAGTGGTTAACGGCTGCGCGAACCGGGACCCGCGCCAGGAATGGGATTGATTACGGGGTTTGCTTCTGGTGCTGGTGGGAGCGCTGGGCGTACTTCTCTACGAGAACCAGGATACCATTGTAGGGAATGTACTGTCAAGGTATATGCTAGGGACTGTTTGGGCACAATCCAGTGTGTCGCTAGGCGCACCCCCGGGGTGCGTGAAGATGCGACCTCGACAGTGGTGCCCGGGCCAAAGTCGAAAAGCGGCGTCGAGCCTTTCGCGCAAATCGCTCGGGTTAAACCGCCGCAGTCCAAATGGGACGCTGCGCTATGGGGTTGTGGCGGTGCATGACCGTATCTTGCTTTTGCCGTGTAGCGGGAATATACTCTGAATTCGCTCTGAAGCGGGTCGCACGGTGAGTGGGCGCATAGCCCACTTTTTTGTTGCCGCCGGTTGCAGTGCACGCCGGATGGGTGAAGGTCGGGGAGTCTCCGCGTGGTTCTCGAGAAAATTCGGGAAGCCGCCGAGCGGGTGGCGCGCTCGGAGGGCTTAGAGATAGTTGACGTCGAATGGAAGGTTGGCCGGGAACGTTTTTTGCGGGTGTACATCGACCGCGTTCCGGAAGCGACCGACCAATTAGGCGCTGATAGTAAAGAAGATAGCAAGCGGATTGGGCGGGCCTGAAGCGCTCGAAGGCGCGGCCATGACGCAAGCAACTGGTACGGGTGCGAAACCGGCGTACGCGAAGATCAGTCACATGGACTGCGAACGGGTGCAGCCAGCAGCTGAGCGTGATCCTCGACGTGGAGGATTTGATTCCTGGGGCGGCGGGGTACACGCTGGAGGTCAGCTCGCCGGGGATGGACCGGGCGCTGACCAAGCCGGAGCATTTTACGAGGTTTGCGGGGCGGCTGGCGAAGATCACCACCAGCGAGCCGGTGGGCGAGGCCAAGTTTTTTGAAGGGCGGCTAGCGGGATTTGCGGGTGGCAACGTCCGCATGACGCTGAAGGGCAAGGAGGCGCGTACGGTGGAGCTTCCCTTGCACATGATTCGCAAGGCGAATCTGGTTGTGGAGTTTTAGTTGAGGTTGGTTTGAGTTTGCAGGCGGGATAAGCGCACAGCCGAGATTGGCTGTGCCACGCTACGGAGACTTAGGGACCAAATGGCGAATTTGCTCTATCAACAGATTGAGATGCTCAGCCGCGAGAAGCACATCGAGCCGGCGGTGGTGGTGTCGGCGATCGAAGATGCGATGTGCGTGGCGGCGCGGAAGTATTACAAGACGGAAGAGGACCTGCGCGGAAAATTCAATTCCGAGACCGGGCAGGTCGACGTGTTTTCGGTAATGACGGTGGTGGAAGAGGTTGCCGATCCGCTGAAAGAAATCAGCGTTGAGGATGCGCGGAAGAAAAATCCTGACGCCGCGGTGGGCACGGAGATTCTGACCAACAAGCCTACCGACGTGTTGGGACGCATCGCGGCGCAGACCGCCAAGCAAGTGATTTTGCAGAAGGTGCGCGAGGCCGAGCGCGACACCATCTTTAACGAATACAACGGGCGCGTGGGCGAGCTGGTGACGGTGATTGTGAAGCGTGCGGAGGGCCCGGACGTGATCGTGGACATGGGGCGGACCGAAGCGCGCTTGCCGAAGCGCGAACAGTCGAAGCTGGAAACGTACAATATCGGCGAGCGCCTGCGCGTGGTGATCAAGATGGTGGACCGCGCGGCGAAGGGGCCGCAGGTGATCGTTTCGCGGGCCGACGCCAGTTCTGGTGCAGCGGCTGTTTGAGATGGAAGTGCCGGAAATTTACGACGGCACGGTGCAGATTCGCTCTGCGGCGCGCGAAGCCGGCGAGCGGACCAAGGTGGCGGTGGCGAGCCGCGACAAGGATGTGGATCCGGTGGGCGCGTGCGTGGGCATGAAGGGCATGCGCGTGCAGTCCATCATTCGCGAACTGCGCGGGGAGAAAATCGACATTATCCCGTTCAGCGAAGATACCGTGGCGTTTGCGCAGAAGGCGCTGAGCCCGGCGAAAGTGACGCGCGTGCAGATTGTCGAATCCGGAATTGCGCAAGCTGGAAGTGATTGTCGAGGATTCGCAGCTGTCGCTGGCCATCGGCAAGAAGGGCCAGAACGTTCGGCTGGCCAGCAAGCTGATTGGCTGGGACATCGACATCAAGAGCGAAGAAGAGAAGCGGCGCGAAATCGAAGAGCAGATGACCGCGTTGACCGCGCCTACCACGCCTCTGACGGCGCTGGCGGGCGTTGGTCCCAAGACCATCGAGAAGGTGGAAGCAGCGGGCATCACCAACGTGGAGCAGCTTGCGGGGATGACGCCTGAGCAGCTGATGGAAATTCCGGGCATCGGCGAGAAGATGGTGGACAAGATTTATCAGGCCGTGAATCGCTTCTACGAAGGTGGCGGCGAAGCTGCAGCGGCGACTACAGAAACGGCGGAAAACACGGACGAGTTGGCGGAAGGCGCGGAAACCCAGGCTAGCACGGAAGTTGCCGATGTTGCCGAGGACGGTGATGTTGCGGCCGGTGAAACCGCCGCATCTGCGGAAGCGCCCAGCGGCGACGGTGCGCAGGCAGAGACGTCCGAGCATGCGACGGAAGATGCCGTCGCACCTGAAGAGACCCCAGCCGAGCACGCTGCAAGCACGGAGCAAGAGCATTCTGCTCAACTTGAGCATTCCGAACAGCGGGCCGATCCCGATAAGCAAGAAAGCAAGGAACCCACGGAACCGTAGCAGTCCAGCGCGTGCGGCGCGGTCGAAAGATCACCCCAGTGCAGCGGGCCTGCCGGATGGCCGCCACGACGAAGCACCGGATAAGTGGAGTGTTTAAGGAACGGCGAACTGGCACGACCGAGTCGCGGACGAGAGATCGCGGATCGGGCAGTGATGTAGATGACCGCAAAGCGGTCAAGATGAAAATGACCGCTGAGCGGTCAATAGGATTCAATGAACGACGCAAATCAAGTACGAATTAACGAACTGGCCCGCGAGCTCGAAGTCAAAGCTAAAGCGATCATTGACCTACTGCCCGGCTATGGGGTCACGGAAAAAAAGACGCACTCGAGCTCCATCCCGGTGGATGTGGCCGAGAAGGTGCGCAAAAAGCTGCAAGGCGGATCTGACGGCGATGAAGTTGCCGCCACCGCGCCAGCGAAACCCGTCACGAGGGATGCCGCGCCTCAGTCGCGCCCCGCAGTCCCGGTAAGCGCCACTCCGGCGCAAACAATCGCGCATCCCGCGACTCCGAGCGCCATTCCGGCACCCCGCCCGATCGCGACGCCATCTCCCGCCGTTCCGGGTTCGACTACGCTTGGAACTTCTCCAGCCGGAGGATTGACGGGAAGCGCTAGCTCGCCGAGCATTGCGCCGTCGACCCATTCGCCTGTGGCGCCGGCGCGGCCGATTGCACCGCCAAGTGCTAGCGGCGGCGCAAATCTCGACGCGTCCGCGGGATCCGCCCCAGTCACTTCAACAACCGGCGGCGCGCCGAGCGCTCCTGCTTCGCCACGACCCCTCAGTGCCGCGCCTGCATCCGCGCCGCTGCGACCAGGTGTTCCAGCTACCCGACCCATGCAACCGGCTCCTGCGGGAGCTCGGCCCAGCCCGCAAACGCCCCTTCGTCCGGGACAAGCTCCCGGTCAGGCACCAGCCGGTACTGGAGCTGCGCGCCCAGGCACGACACCATTGCCCGGCACGACACCGTCGCGTCCCGGTTCGCAACCCATTGGAAATCGCCCTGCCGCAGCTGCACCCGGTGCAGCGGGTGCCCAGAGCGCGCGCCCCGCAGCACCTGCACGGCCACCGCTTCCCACCGGGAATCGTGGACCGCTACCCAGCGGTAACCGCGGCCCTGTTCCTGGTACGACTCCCGGCAGCTCTCGTCCCAGCGGTCCGCGTCCTGGGCAGCCGATGCGTCCGCCCTCAGGCGGAGGCGCAGGGGGCACCGGCCGCAGTTACTCGCCACGACCCACCAGTGCTGGCGGCGCGCCGGCACGACCTTTTGAACCGCGCCGCGGTCCCGTGCCCACCGGCACGCGACCCGGATCTCGCACGCCCGGCCGTCCCGGCATGCTTCCGCCGATGCCGGATTCTAAAGCACCTTCGAAGGCCGAGCCCGGCAAACCGCTGTATACGCGCAAGCCCACGTCACGCCAGCGTCCTGGCGGAGCCGATAAGCGCGAGATGGAAGGCGAGCGCAAACTGCATCCCACCCGGCAACGCCCGGGATTTGGCGATCGTCGCTCCGCAGCTGCCGTCATCGCGCCGCCTGAACCGCGCGCTCCGCGCGAAGTGGCCATCACCGAAGGCATTACCATCCGCGAACTCGCGGAGAAACTCGACGTGCGCGCCAAGGAATTGCTGAAGACGCTGCTGGATCGCGGCGTGTTTGCGAGCATCAACCAGGCACTGGACGTTCCTACGGCCACCACACTTGCCGAAGCGTTCAGCGGTGTGGTGAGCGTGGTGTCCCTCGAAGAGGAAATGGTTCTCGAGGTGGCCAAGGAAGAGACCAAGGAAAGTTTGAAGCCGCGTCCGCCGGTGGTGACGGTAATGGGTCACGTGGACCACGGCAAGACCAGTTTGCTGGATGCAATTCGTTCCGCGGATGTAGCCGACGGCGAAGCTGGCGGCATCACGCAACACATCGGGGCGTACAAAGTGGCCGTGGGTGACCGCAGCGTGGTCTTTATCGATACGCCGGGTCACGAGGCATTTACGCGCATGCGCGCGCGCGGCGCGAAAGTCACCGACATTGTTATTTTGGTGGTGGCGGCCGACGACGGCGTTATGCCGCAAACCAAGGAAGCAATCGACCACGCGCGGGCCGCAAAAGTTCCCATCATCGTGGCCATCAACAAAATGGACGCTCCCGGCGCGGAACCCGAACGCGTGAAGCGGCAGCTCTCCGATCTGAACCTGGTTCCGGCGGAGTGGGGCGGAGACACGGAATTTGTGGAAGTAAGCGCCAAGAAAAAGACCGGCATCGATAAACTGCTCGAAATGATTTTGTTGGTGGCTGATTTGCGCGAGCTGCGCGCCAATCCTGACGCTCCTGCCACGGGCACGGTACTCGAATCGCGCGTGGACAAAGGCCGCGGGCCAGTGGCCACGGTGCTGATACAAAACGGCACGCTGAACGCCGGAGATTTTTTCATTTGCGGCTCGGTGTTCGGCAAAGTTCGCGCGATGTTTGACGATCGCGGCCGACCGGTAATTGATGCGCCACCTTCGACGCCGGTGGAAGTTCTCGGACTTGCAGGGTATTCCGGAAGTTGGCGACCATTTCCAGGTAACGGACGAAGCCAAAGCGCGACATATTGTCGATTACCGACAGGGCAAACAGCGCGACGCGCAAATGGCGCGCACCAGCGGCGCGCGGATCACGCTCGACCAGTTGCATGAGCAACTGAAGGCTGGCGACGTTAAGGAACTGAATCTCGTCATCAAGGCTGACGTGCAAGGCTCCGTGGAAGTACTCAGCGAAATGCTGCCACGGCTTTCGACCGATCAGGTCAAGCTGAAAATCATCGGCTCCGGTGTTGGGCCGGTGAAAGAAAGCGACGTGGTGCTAGCGTCGGCTTCCGGGGCGATCGTCATCGCGTTTGGAGTGCGTCCAGACCGCAAAGCAGCGGACCTGGCGCATCAGGAACACGTGGACATCCGCACCTATAACATCATCTACGAAGTTTCCGACGAGATTAAGAAAGCGATGGAAGGGTTGCTCGATCCCATCGTTACGGAAACGTACCAAGGGCGAGCGGAAGTTCGCAACACGTTCAAGGTTAAAGGTATCGGCACCATCGCCGGTTGCTACGTTACCGACGGCGTTCTGCGTCGCGACTCGATGATCCGCGTGATGCGCGACGGAGCGGTCATTCATTCCTCGAAGCTCAGTTCGCTGAAACGCTTCAAAGATGACGCCAGCGAAGTGCGAACGGGATTTGAGTGCGGCGTGGGCATCTCTAATTTTAACGACGTAAAAATCGGCGACACGCTGGAAGCGTTCCAGATCACCAAGACGCAGCCGGGCGCTGTAGCGTAGTTTCACCCATGCCCGTCGGGCTACTTACGCTTGAGCTGCACATTCCCGATGCGCAATCTCTGAAAGATAAGCGCCAGGTTTTGCGCAGCTTGAAAGACAAGTTGCGGCGGGAATTCAACGTGGCCGTCGCGGAACTCGATCATCACGATGTCTGGCAACGTTCGGTAGTCGGCATCGTGACGCTTTCCAACGAAGAAAAGCACGTCCGGGAAATGCTGAATAAAGTGCTGGATGAAGCCGACCGCATCCTGGGTTCGGCACTGATCAACCAGAACTTCGAAATCATCTAGGACGCGCGTCCAAAAAAACGTATCATTCGCAATCAAGAGCTGCAAATTGAATTGCCGCTGGCACTATACTTTCGGGCGCGTGCACGCATCGAACGTAGTTAGCGGTCGCCGTAGAAAGCGGTTGCCATCTGAGCGGTCGAGGAAGTCATGAGTCCAGCCAATCACCGTCACGAACGCGTGGGCGAGGAAATCGCGCACGAAATCAACTCCATGCTCGCAGGCGAACTAAAAGACCCGCGCCTTGAAGGCCATGTCGTCGTCAGCGAGGTGCGCGTGCAATCCGATATGAAACACGCCCGCGTGTTCGTTAACATGCGCGACGGGGACGCAAAAGAGCAGCGCGACGCCATCAAGGCCCTGGAACACGCCGCGGGATATATTCGCAGCGAGATTATCGAACGTTTACAGTTGCGCCGCCTGCCCGAGCTGCACTTCATTCTCGATCATTCGCAGGAATACACCGAGCGTATCGAGCAGTTGCTGCGCGACATGAAAAAGGACAAGCCATCGGCGCCGTGAGTTTTTGGAAGACGCGCCACAAACAGCAGATTCCTCGCTTCGCTCGGAATGACACGCTGGTGGTGGTTGCTTCAAGCTGTAACGCTAACCAAAGTTCAAACTAAAACGCTAAGCAAAGTTCAAACTGAATCGCTAACCAAACCATGCCACGCCAGCCGCAGCCTGCGCCGTTCGACGGCGCGCTCGTCATCGACAAACCGCAAGGCAAAACATCGCATGATGTAGTGGATGCGGTGCGCCATCTCGCCGGCATGCGTCAGATCGGTCATCTGGGCACGCTCGATCCGCTGGCTACCGGCGTGCTTGTCTTGCTGCTCGGTCGCGCCACGCGGCTGGTGCAGTTTTACAACGGCCGGCGGAAGCGTTACACGGCGGCGTTTCGCTTCGGCTTCTCGACCGACTCCTACGATTCCGACGGTGAAGCACAAGGTTCCGACTCGTCTGTTGCGCTAGACTCTGCCACGCTCGAAACATTTGCCGCGGAAAAAATCGGCCGCTTCGAGCAGATGCCACCAGCGTTCTCGGCGAAGAAAGTTCACGGCCGCCCGGCGTACGAGTTCGCACGGAAAAAACAGCCAGTCGAGCTTAAAGCCGTCGAGGTGGAACTCTTCGAATATCGCCTCACCGGCATCGAAGGAAATTTGGCGCGCTTCGCCATCGAATGTTCTTCCGGCACATACATCCGCTCTTTGGCACACGAAATGGGCCAGCAGCTGGGCTGCGGCGCGCACCTGGCGGAAATCAAACGCACCGCCGTGGGCGAATTTTCCATGGAACAAGCGATTAAGCTGGAAGAACTGGCGGAAGCGAACCAATCCGGGAAGTTTGCGAGTTGTCTCATCCCGTTGGAGGCGCTGCTGCCTAATTTCCCGCGCATTGATGTTTTGCCGGTAATTGAAAAGCGCGTGCGCCACGGGTCGAAATTCAACATCACGGTCTCGCAATTGATGCCTGGCCGGGCGGACCTTCCTCCAGGTGCTACCGTCGAACTCGACGGCGGCGAACCCAAACCTCCGCGGCTGCGCGTCTTTGGACAGCAAAAACTGATCGCCATAGCCGAAGCGGTAGTCCCGCGTACCTACCAACCGATTGTGGTCTTCGAGCCACTCTCATAGGCTGCATCGCATTCCGTCCCTGATTATGGTAAGAAGGACGCAGCGCTCGGGGCGCTTCCAGTCCGCGGAAAGGGCCGTGCCCACCCACAGAATTTTACAATTGAAGGTTACGAACCTTCTTTCAGCCTGATTCGTGCGGACTCCAGGCAGGCATTGAAAGGAGATTCGCATGTTTCCCAATCCGCAGACTGCCCTTCCGCTTCCGTCTCGCCCCAGCGTTGAACGCTACAAAAAAATCGCCAAAGAACTGGTGAAAATTTGTAAGTCTAAGAAGCGCGAAGTCATTCGCGGTTGGGCCGAAGAATGGGTCGCGAGTCTCGCCAAATTGTCGGGGCTGAAGATCACGCCGCAACTTCCCGTGCATATTGAATCCTGGGTTGCAGAGGTGGCCGATTTTGCGCAGCGGCAACTCCTGGACGCAACGGTTGGAGGAACGTGCACTCTGGCCGGGGCGCAGTTCGTGATTGCGCGGTCGCACGGCTTCGAGAGCTGGCCGAAATTCGCCAAGCACCTCGAGTCACTGGCGCGCAGCAATTCTGCGGCGTCGCGATTTGAGGCCGCGGCCGACGCCATCGTGAGCGGCGACGTGGCGACGCTGCAGCGCTTGCTACGTGAGGGGCCGAAGCTGGTTCGCACGCGCTCCACGCGCGAACACGGCGCGACCTTGTTGCACTATGTTTCGGCCAACGGCGTTGAAGGTTACCGGCAGAAGACGCCGAAAAACATCGTGGAGATTACGGAGATGCTGCTGCGCGCGGGCGCCGAAATTGATGCGACAGCTAACGTCTATGGCGGCGCATGCACAACGCTCGGCTTGGTGGCTACGAGCGTTCATCCGGAACGTGCGGGTGTGCAAGAAGCGCTGCTCCGCGCGTTACTGGAGAGTGGCGCGAGCATCGATCAGCCATCGATCACCGACAAAACGCAATCCATTGTTGCCGCCTGCCTGGCAAATGGACGCGTGAAAGCTGCGGAGTTTTTCGCCGATCGAGGCGCGCCACTAGATTTGGCTGAGTCCGCAGCGCTTGGCCGTCTCGACAGGGTCAAGACGTTCTTTGCTGACGACAGCAGCCTGAAGCCAAGGGTTACGGCGAAACAATTGAAGCAGGCGTTTCTCTACGCGTGCGAATACGGTCGCAATAGCGTTATCGAGTTCCTTATTGGAAAAGGTGCGGACGTTGAGGTACAGGGCGAGGATGGTCAAAGCGGGCTGCACTGGGCGGTCATCGGTGGACATCTAGACACCGTTAAGTTGCTTCTGAGGCACAATCCGCCACTCGAAGTGAAGAACATTTACGGGGGCACCGTGCTTGGGCAGGCGCTGTGGTCGGCGGCGCACGACGATGATCCAAATCGGTATCTCGCCATCCTCGAGGCGCTCGTCGCCGCAGGGGCGAAGGTTCCCGAGCGCCACATTGCGGTGAACAAAAAAGTGGATGAATGGTTGGAGCGGCACGGAAGCCAAAGCGAATCGGCTTGATGGCCTCGGAGATTTGCGCGCACTGTAAGGCGCCCGCTACAGTCGCTTGCTCATGTGGCATTGCGAAAGCTATAGTTTTGTTTCGCGGGAAATATTGCGAGATTAGAAATGTCCACCGCCATCGCAGAACCATCTTCGCGCAACAAGGACGCCGACCAAACGCGCCTAATCACCGTGCCGTTGCCTTCGCCGCCGGATGCAGGCGAGCAACTTTGCGCTGAACTAGAATCCGCCAATATTCTCTACTTCCCGCAAACTCCGTTCACGATAACCGCAGCCGATCGCGAAGTATTACTCGGGCAAAAGCAAACCAGCACTGCCTTTCACAAAAACGTCGCTTATCGCCCGGCGCAAAATCGCGTCACCGGCCTTGACAAATCCGAATCCGCCGAAGCCGAAGCTCTCCGTGTGATTCTGCAAAAGTACTCGCAAAGCGCTGCTAAATTTCTCGCCGCGCTACTCCCGCCTTACGCCGGAAAATGGAAACTGGACTTCGCCAGCTACCGCCCCATCGAAGAGCGGGGCCGCCCCGCGCGCCTGCATGCTCGCAATGATCTTCCCCACGTCGACGCTTTTCCCACGCGCCCCACCAATGGCGACCGCATCCTGCGTCTCTTCACGAATATTAACCCGTCGCAAAATCGCGTGTGGATCACCGCTCCGTCGTTCGCGTCCATCGCGCCACGATTCGCAAAATCTGTGGGCCTGCCTGCACAACGGAGCAGCAATCCGATCAGCGCCGCGTTTCGCCGCGTCGCGCGCGTAGCGAATTTGCCTGGCGCGCGCCGTTCCCCCTACGACCACTTCATGCACGAATGCCACAACGCGATGAAGGAAGACACGGCCTTCCAGCAATCCACTTCCAAACAGCGTTGGGAATTTCCGCCGAACGCAACCTGGATTGTGCTCACTGATTGCGTCAGCCACGCAGTTCTCGAAGGTCAATACGCGCTTGAGCAAACGTTCATCATTTCTCGCCACGCCATGGTGCGGCCACAGCTTTCCCCCATTGCGATCCTGGAAAGCCTCGCGGGCTACCCACTCACCGACACAATTTGATCTTGCGATCGCGCAAGCGGTTGCGGCGCAAAACCAGATTTCTGGGTGGAAAATTTTCTAGCGGCTCGGCGGCGTTTCCGCCGGAGGATTTGCCTGCGTCGGCGGGCCCTGCTGCTGCGGTGGTTGGGGCGGTGGCTGCCCTGGCGATGGCTGTTGTGGAGGTGCTTGCCCCGGCGTTGGTTGTTGCGGATTCTGTGTTGGCGGCTGCTGGTCTGTTGGTTGCGCGGGTGGCGCAGCCGTGGGCTGCGGTTCCGGTTCTACTCGATCCGGACCCAATTGCCTTCCGCGCCCAGCCCCGACGGCGCCCGACGAGCCGCCCGGTTCGCCACGGCCCGCGTAGATCATCCGAGTGTTGTGGTCCGGGGTGCGCAACGTTCGGGGAGTCACCACGAATAAGAGTTCGGTATCCGAATAAGAATCACTGTGATCGCCAAACGCGTATCCAGGAGGGCCAGGAATTTCCGCAAAGCCAGGCAGGCCGGTGATCGAGCGCGTCTCCTCGACGTCCGTGATCCCGCCGAGCACGCTGGGTTCGTTTTCTTTCAGCCGCACTGTTTGGCTCAGCGTGCGATTTGAGAGTATGGGAATGCCGTTCACGTTCGAGCCCGCCAGTGCGCGGAGTTCAAATTCCAGATGCAGCGTAACCTCACCGTCTCCATGCAGCGTCGGCGTGGCCTTCACCTTGATTCCCAAATCTTCAAATTCCGAACCGGGGTACGGCGTTTGTCCGGAGACGCCGGTGTTAGCTGCCGCGAGTGCCGTGGAATCGAGTACCACACCCACCACGCCGTTCGTCGCACCTGACGCCTGGGCTACATACGCCACGTCCGGCAAGAAGTTATTACTGGAGCTCAAATCTGAACTGATAATCGCCGTGGGGCCCGTTGAAATGTTCAGTTGTACGCCCTGGCTCAGTAAGCCACCGGCCGTAAACGTACCGTCACCGTTGGTAATAAAGAAGCTCAGCGTCCCGGAGCCTTGGTTGGTAATGGCCAGGTCCGGAGTCGTGGCGCCGCTGAAGCTGGCGGCCACAATTCCCGCGGGTGCCGTTGCGTCAACGGAAAATGGTGAGTTATTCGCCGCCGCAAACGTGCCATTTTCGTTGGTACTGCCCAAGAATACAGAAACGGTATTGTCCGCCTGATTGACAACGGCAAAATCTCCGGCCCCGTCGCCATTAAAATCACCCCCGGCGATGGCCACCGGAACGTGGCCGACGGCGATCGGCGAGTTCGTGGCCTCCGTGAACGTCACGTTTTTATTGGTATCTACGGAGGTGAGCAAAATTGTGACGTTATTGGAAGACTTGTTTACGATCGCCAGATCCATTTCGTTGGTCTGATTCACAGCATTGCCAAAAAATCCACTGATCATTGCTACTGGTCCCGTCTCCGCGATCGTTGAGGTGTTGGTCAATGCGAACGGTGAAGCCGGGAATTGCGTAAAAGTTCCGTCGCCATTGCCGCGGAACAGCGAAAGCGTATTGTCCGCCGAATTCGTCACCGCGATATCCAGGAAACCGTCGTTATTGAAATCTGCCACCACCACGGAGCTAGGACTTTTGCCTACTGCGATCGGGGAGTTGGGTGCCTCTACGAAGGTTCCGTCCCCGTTTCCCAGCAAGATCGAAATGTTATTGGAGGTGTTATTCACCAGCACTACATCGTCCGGCTGCGCAGTGGTGAATTTTGTGGCGTCGTTGCGGAACACGCCGGTGCCGATGGCCACCTGGCCGGTTTCACTCGTGCTTAGCAAGATCGGCGAGGGCGTCACCGTCGCGAAATTTCCATTGTCCTGATTCTTCAAAATCGTGAATGAGTTCGTTCCCGGATTGTTGTACACCACGGCCAGGTCCGGCAGCGTTCCGCTGGTGAAAAAGTTTGCCACCAGCGCCGAAGGATTCAGGCCCACGGTAAACTGCGTTAGTGGAAAGCTCGACGGGCTGAAATTTGCCAGCCCAGTGAGCCCGATAAGTGGTGTGGAGGTATTCGATCCGCCGGTCAGGCTGCCGGAGAGTAACGACAGCGTGATGGGATAGCGGTCTCCCACGAAAAAGGTTGCCGGTTTTCCGTTCTGCGCACGCAGTAAAACTTCTCGCCCGCTCTTTAACACCGAGAGCGCATCGGAAAAATTCGCGGCCAGCGCGCCGAATGAGAGCAGGAAAGTGCTGTTTCCTCCGCCGATCGGATAAAATGAGGTCACGTTGGTAATGCCCTGCCCCGAAAGAATGGCCGCTAACTCCGTCAGCGCGCTGGCCACGGTGCTGGCGGCCTTCAACGTGGCGATTTGCTGCGTCGTCAGCAGCGTTAAGGTAAGCGGGAATGGCGTGGTCAGACCCAGATTTCGCGCCGTGGTTTTGTCCACTTCCAGCAGTTGCACATCCAGCATGATTTCGCCACGCGTTCGTTCCGTTTGCTGAATGATCTCTCCCGCCAGCTGCAGTTTGTCGGGAGTGTCGCGCATGGTAATGGACCGGCTGCTGGTGTTCAGTTCAATGTGGGTGGAATTAGTGATGTCCTTCAATACGCGCTGTAACTCAGTCATGTCCTCGGTGTTCACGGATGCCGGCAGCGGAAAGGTTTGTTCGCCTTCCATCTCGTACTGCTTGCGCTTCTCCGAATTGTTCGCGGCAACGAACATCAACGTCGCATTCAGCGGGCGATAGAACGTTCCCGTTTCGACTTCCAGGAGCGACATAGCCGTTTTGAAGTCCACATTATCCGCGCGGAGTCTCGCGTAGCTCGAAGTCAGATCGGGATCGAACGTCACGGTAATTCCAAATTGTCGCGCCACTTGTTCGTAGAGGCTCTTGGTGTCGCCGCGCAAATTAAACGTTCTCTTTCCTGGCGTGGCTTTGAGCGCCGGAAATCCTTCGTTCGCCCTGGGTTGTGGCGGCAATTCGTCATCCATCGACTTCATCTCCAGCATGCGCTGGCTCACGAAGGTGTCTCCAGGATCGATCAGCAGGGCAATGTTCAGTTCTGCTGTGGCCTTCAGCAAGTTGCCTTCAAGGGCGAACTTCTCGGCATTTTCCACTAGCTGCCGCACTAGTTTTGAGCGCAATGCCGCCGCGCGCTCAGCGATCACGCGGTCCGCCGGTACCAAGCGCACCGCTTCCTGATAATCCTTCCAGGCCTCCTCGAGGTCTCCCGCGGCCTCGGCTTTGTCTCCGCGGTCCATGGCCTTTCGCGCGTTCCGGTGCGCGGCATCGGCCGCGTACGGCAACCTATCGTCAGCACCCGGCTCCTGCATAGCTGCGGCGCGCGCGGCAAAAGCAATTGGACTCGACAAGTCACCGGCGAACAGCACCGCAAGTAGCAGAAACTCCGAACTTGCCGGAACGGAGGAACCAACGCTGAGGCTCCGCCTTTCTCCGGCCGCTATAGACACGCATTTCCGCACGGCAAAACATGCCGAGAAATCGTATCGACTCACGAATTTTCTTGAATTTCATTGCACCTTTGCCAAACGCTTCATTCTACCGTACGCTTAGGTTCCGGAAAGCGGACCAGAATAGTCCGGTTGACGTAAGTCACTACCAGGAGTAAAGTTAAAAGGTACTTGCAAATCACTCGCAACTGGAGGCGGCTTTTTTGCTCTCGGCCTTTCTTATCTCCCTCCGCGAAGGCGTTGAGGCTTCGCTCGTTGTTGGCATCATCCTCGTTTACCTCTCCAGGACCGGCCGCCAGCAACTCGCCAAATTCGTGTGGTATGGCGTCGCCGCCGCGGCGGCGCTCAGCCTCGCCGTAGCCATCGCGCTCCAGCACTGGCAAATCAGCGAGGACGGATTTGAAGGCGTACTGCTCCTCGTCGCTTCCTTCTTCGTTGTTACGATGATCGTCTGGATGAACCGCGTTGCGCGGCATCTGAAAAAAGATATCGAGCAAAAAGTGGAAGCCTACGCTGCGCGCGCAGGGAAGGCCGCCGGTTGGGGCATTTTTGTCTTTGTTTTCTTGATGGTGGTGCGCGAAGGCGCGGAACTTGCCCTGATACTCCGCGCCGTAGAACTTTCCAGCGAAGGCCTGCAAACGTGGATTGGCACCATCGTAGGCATCGGCTCCGCCGTGGCCGTCGGCCTGTTTTTCTTCAAAGGCACTTTGCGTGTGCCGATCCACCGTTTCTTCGCGGTTACCAGCGTCATCCTAGTGCTGGTGGCCTTCCAGCTGGCGCTCACCGGCCTGCACGAACTCAGCGAATCGCGCTGGCTGCCCTCCAGCAAACATGAGATGGCGGTCATAGGTCCCATCGTTAATAATGAATTTTTCTTCTTCGTTTTCATTTTCGGCGCGGCCGCGTTGCTGGTTTTTCGCGAATGGCAAACCGCTAAACAAGGCAAAGCCGCCCAAGTCACAACGGGCGAAGCGGAGAAACGCCTCATCGAAGCGCAAAATCGCCGCCAGCGACGTTGGGTGGCCGCCGCCGCCGTGGCTTCGCTGGCAGTAATCCTCGTGCTCACCGCCGACTTCATTTACGCGCGCGCCAATTCCGCCCCGCCCAGCGCCCGCCTGATCGCCGCGAGCGGCAACGAACTGCGGGTCCCATTGAGCGAAGTTCAAGATGGCAATCTCCATCTCTTCACCGCGAACATCGCGGGGCAATCGTTGCGTTTCATGATCATCAAAAAGCCGAATGGTTGGGGCACCGCTCTAGACGCCTGCCGCATCTGCGGTGCGGAAGGCTACAGGCAGGACGGGCAAAACGTAATCTGCCGCCATTGCGGCTCCGCGATCTACGTCCCCACAATCGGCGAAGCTGGCGGGTGCAACCCTATAGGCGTTCCAAGCCACGTGGATGGTGCGGATTTAGTTCTCGACACCACGCAGCTGGCACAAGCCGCTAAAGAAATCCCGAAATAACCAAATGTTCCTCCGCCTAGTCGCCGACTCCTTTACCCGCCGCCCGCGCCGCAAACTGCTAACTGGCGCCGCGCTGGCGCTAGGCATGGCCGTAGCCACCGCCGCTCTCAGCGTGTCCCTAGACGTCGGCGATCGCCTGGCGCAAGAATTCCGCAGTTTGGGAGCAAATCTTGTTGTCACTCCGCAAGCGGACTCGCTCCCGCTGGAAATCGGCGGAGTGGACTATCGGCCTGCTAATTCCAGCGCCTACCTGCCGGTTGCCGACCTGCCTAGGCTGAAGTCCATCTATTGGCACAACAACATCGTTGCTTTTGCTCCCGAGCAACGCTTTACCGTTAAAATTGCGAAGCAAGACTCGCCGACGTCGAGACTTAGCGATCGTTCAGAAGCAACTTTGATTGGTACCTGGATTTCTCATCCGCTAGTCCTCAGCGACGGGACAACTTTCTTGACAGGGATTGACCGGACAAACCCATGGTGGACGGTTGATGGTCGGTGGTTTAGTGAGGACCAGCGGGAATCGGTGGTCGGTTATCGAGCCGCCCAGCGTCTCAAGCTGCGTATTGGTGACGAAATCTACGTCAATGTCGACGATCCTTCGAAAATGGTCCAGCGATATGCCGGCCTCACCGTCACTGGAATACTGCGCGCCGGAGACGACGAAGATGATGCGATTTTGACTTCGCTGGGTCAGGCGCAAGAACTATCGAGTCAAACGGGGCTGTACCGTAGGTTGTATGTTTCCGCGCTGACCAAGCCCGAAGACAATTTCGCGCGCCGCGATCCCAAATCCATGAGCGCCGACGAATTCGAGCGTTGGTCTTGCAGCCCGTACGTTTCGTCCATTGCGTATTCGATACAACAGGCTTTGCCTGGGACGGACGTTCGCGTGATCCGTCGCGTTGCCGAAGGGGAGGGCAACATCCTGACCCACGTCCGAACATTACTTTGGCTGGTGACATTCGCCGCCCTGCTGGCCGCCGCGTTAGCCGTCGGCGCATCCAGTGCCGCGAGCGTAATCGAACGCCGCTCGGAGATCGCGTTGATGAAAGCCATCGGTGCCGGGCGCGGCTCGGTAGGCTTTCTTCTGGCGGCCGAACAATTGTTGCTGGCGCTGGTTGGTGGCGGAATTGGCTATGCCATTGGCATCGTACTCGCGAGAGTTGTTGGCGAAAGAATATTTGGCGCCGCGCCAGAGCCGTCACTGTTGGTATTCGTGATTATTTTGGGCTTGGCTGCCGGCGTGACGATGCTCGGCAGCGCCATACCTTTGCGCCGGGCGGCACACTATCAACCTGCACCGATTCTGCGAGGCGAGTGATGGCTGGCTCTCGCGCAATGTTCTGGCGGATTGTGCGCCGTCAACTGACGGCAAATCGCGGACGACTCTTTGTCATTTTGCTCGCACTTGCCACCGGCGCAGCCATCACCGCCGCGCTGCTAAACCTACAGATTGACGCCAAGCGTCGCATCACCACCGAGTTCCGTGCGTTTGGCGCCAACGTCCTGATTAGCCCCCGCAATTCGTCAAGTTTTCTGGACGAGTCGCTTTTTGAGCGTATTCCAGACGCCAATCGTTTCGGCCGTATCGCGAAGGCGGAGTTCATTTACGGGGTCGCCGATGTCTCCGTAGCAAAATCTAGTGACGAGCATCCGGAGAAATCTGTTGGAGTTCCCGTGGTGCTTGTGGGATACAACCATTCGGACGCCGACGTAGGACGCATACTTCCTTCGGGATTGCTTGAAGCCGAGGAACAATGGAAGCTCGTCAGCTCTTTGCGTTGTGGCGTGGGTCAAAAAGTGGCTGTCACGCTCAAGTTGGCTCCGGGCGATGGAGTGCTGCTTCGCAATAGGGGGCAGTACTCGTGTGCGGCGACTATTCTGCCATCATCGGGTGGGCCTGAAGACAATCAGGTTTTCTTCTATCTCGATGCTGTGCAGACCATACTCGGGCAAGCTGGACACGTGAGTCTTATTCAGCTTCGTGTTCCCGGCACGTCGGAGCAAATTGAGCAGTTCGTCGCCGAGCTACGACCCCAGCTTGGAGAGGCGGAGGGTCGCCCCATCCGCCAATTCAGCGAGGCACAGGGGAAGATCTACGGAAAGATCAATGAGCTGCTGACTGCGACTGTCGTGTTGGTATTAATTCTCACCGCGCTCTGCGTGATGGCCGCGATGACCAATGTGGCCATGGAACGGCGCAATGACGTTGGCCTGATGAAGGCTATAGGCGGGGCGACGCGGCGCGTGCTGCGACTTTTTCTTACGGAAGCCGCGTTACTGGGACTTGCCGGCGGCTTGATTGGTGCGGCCATCGGCATCGCGCTTTCCATCGGACTCGGCAAGGCCGTCTTCGGCATCGCGGCACGCCCGCGCCTCATTGTGTATCCTATATCCGTGGGACTGACCATCATCGTGGCCATCGCCAGCTCATACCCGTTGCGCCGCCTAGCCAGCGTTCGGCCGGCGAGCGTCTTCCGAGGTGAAGCGTGACCCATCGTGCGCAAATTCGCTGGGTCGCACGCTATGGCCAAGGGGTGTACGCGTGAGCACCCAACCACAAGTCTTAATCGATGCGCTCGTAAAACAATATGACAACCTGCGCGCGCTTGGCGGCGTAACCTTCAGCGTAAACTGCGGCGAATGGGTCGCCCTGATGGGCCCGTCCGGCTCGGGCAAAACCACGCTCATCAATATTCTCGGCGGTCTCGATACCCTGACCTCGGGCCAAGTCTCTGTCGACGGCGTCGATCTCAGCAAACTCACGGAAAATCAATTAGTCCGTTACCGCGCGGAAAAAGTAGGGTTCGTCTTCCAGCAATTTCATCTTGTCCCGTATCTCAACGCGTTAGAAAACGTAATGCTCGCGCAATATTTTCACAGCTCCACCGACGAGCACCAAGCCGCCGAAGCCCTCCGCCGCGTAGGACTGGGCGATCGGCTGGAGAGTCTCCCCGCAAAACTCAGCGGCGGCGAGCAACAACGCGTAGCCATTGCCCGCGCGTTAATCAATCAACCAAAACTAATCCTTGCCGACGAGCCTACCGGCAATCTCGACGAAGCCAACGAAACCAAAGTCCTGGAAATTTTTCGCGAACTCCACCAGGCCGGCCACACTATCCTCATGGTCACGCACGATCCCGACATCGCCCGGCAAGCCGACCGCCGCATCGAACTAGCCCACGGCCACCTGCAGTTTGACACCGCGCAACACGGCCCCGGCCACCCGTTGCACTGCCAGTGGGCGAATACGCCAGACTGTTGCACGGAACCTTCGAGTGTGACCACCGCGGAAGACCAAATCCGTTTCGATCACTTGCTCGAACAGATCTGGATTTGCGGCGAAGAAGCCAAGCCCGCCCACATTTCGCAACTTCGCGCCGAAGGACCAGCCGGCACGCTGCCGCTTATCACCGATGAGCCCGCGAGGCGCGTTCTGACGCGCATGTCGGAAGTTTCCCTGGTGCAATTGCACAGCGATGAAGCACAACTCACGCCGATGGGAGCCAGGCGCGCACGCGACGTGGTCCGCCGCCACCGCCTGGCCGAGCGCCTATTTAAGGATACGTTTAGGATCGACGACACCGAAGCTCACACGCAAGCCTGCAAGTTCGAACACATCATCAGCCCCGAACTCGATCAGCGCATCTGCGCGTTCCTGGGCCATCCGAAAACCTGCCCGCACGGAAATCCCATTCCCCCAGGCACCTGCTGCGCCAGCTCCGCCGCCACGACCACGTCCAACGGCCACAGCTAATGCCCACTCCCCTCGACCCGCGCAAAAAACCGATCACCATAAAAATCCACGTCTCCACCGGCGCTGGCGTCGACATCACCTGGGCAGACGGCCACGCCAGCCATTACGAATTTCCTTATCTTCGCGACGCCTGCCCCTGCGCCACCTGCAACGACGAACGTGAAAAAAAAGCGGAAGCCGAAAGGAAGGAGGCTAGTTCTTCGCACGCGAACAGCGGCTCTGCGATTCCCTTACCGATGACTTCGGTCGTCTTCCCCATGTTCAAACCAAAGGCCCGCGCGCAATCCGCCGCCTCGGTTGGCAGCTACGCCATCCAGATCAATTTTTCGGACGGCCACAACACCGGCATTTACAGCTACGACCAACTCCGCAGCATCTGCCCCTGCGAAGCTTGCGCAGCCGCCTTCCGCTCCGCAACCCCGACGCACCCATAACATGGGAAATCCTTTTTAGTGACGCAGCATGCTGCGCGCCGTTTGCCCAGACGTATGTGGCGCGGCGGTCTGATTCTTGGTATTGCGCCCGCGTCGGACTCCTCACACCTTACAACGGTGGAGAGTCATCTCCCATCAGCGCCTTGCGCACAATCGGAATCGCCGGAAAACCCTGCCGCAAAAAATCAGTGTGAAACTTTTCCAGCGAAAACGCCGCGCCCTCTTTCTTCTGCAAATCCGCGCGCAGCTTCAAAATCTCGATTTTCCCCAAGGTGTAATACAGATACGTGGCGTCCGAGGTCCCGCGCTTGGTCTCAATCAGTCCGCTCTCGTGCGTCTGATAGCCTTCCTTTTCAAAGAAAGCCACGCCCTCATCGAACGTCATTTTGCCGCGATGCATCTGGATGCCTACGATGAACCGCGCATCACGCAGCAGCGCATCCTGCAACTGTCCCAGTCGGATTAGTCGCGATTCCGCGATGTTGGCCGCGCCCGTCCCCGGTTGCCCATAGCCTTCATCCAGCATCATCTGCTCGCAATAGTGGGCCCAGCCCTCCGCATTCGAACTGGACCCTAGCAACTTGCGCACTTTACTCACCGCCATCGGCGTCCATAAAAATTGGATGTAGTGCCCGGGATACGCTTCGTGCACCGCGGTGCTCACAATCGTTCCGCGGTTAAATTCCGCCATCCGCCCGGCAATCTCTTCCGCTGTATCGCCTAGCACGGGCAGCGTCACATTGAAATACGCTTCGGTGGCCACTTTTTCAAACGGCCCTGGGGTGTCCATCGACGCCGTGGTCAGCGCGCGCATAAACGGCGGCGTTTCCTGCACTATCGGCCGCACTTGGGAAGGAATTGTCACAATATGCTTTTCATATATAAACGCGACCAGCCCTTCAAATGTGTCGCGAAAACTCTGCAGCAGCTTGTCCGGCGCGGGATGGGTGGCCCCCAAATCGTCCAGTACCTGCTGCGGTGTCTTGCTCGGGTCTACTTCTTTCGCGATGCGATCGAACTTCGCCTGATTTGCGCGCAAATCGGCGTAGCCGATCTCCAGCAAACGGTCCAACGAGGTATCCACCATTTCGTCGTACAGCAGCTTTCTTGAAAATGTTTCCGCACCAAAACGAAAATCCCCGTTCGAGCGCGGCAACAAATCCGTCTTCATCCACTTCTCGTACTCCTGCAGCGCCGCAATCACCGCCCCATTGGACTTCGCAAAATCCGCCTTCACTCCAGCATCCGTTGCATGCGCAAAAGCCGCCGGCACATCCGTCTGAAAAAAACTGATAATCCCGGGCAGCTGCTCCAGTGCAATTTCCGTATAAATGCGTGGCGGATTTTTTAGATTTTTGCGCGCCTCATCCAGCACCGCCGGCATCAACTTTTCCCGCGCCACCACCGAGCGCAGCCGTTCATCCTCGGAAGCAAATTTCCGGCTCATGATCACGTACACGCTGTTCGTAATTCCGCTCGAGTAGGTATCCGGATTTTTCTCCCACATTCGGATGGTCTCCAGCTCCAGCAGCGTGCCGCGAATATTCGAGAGCAGTATCTGCCGGTCGCCCGCCGTTGTCTCATTCAGCCCACGCGGGTCTACCGCCGCCACGCGCTTCTCAAAACCATGCAGCGCCGCGATCTGCTGTTCCGTGCCGGCACGCGAGTAATCCTCTAGCAGTGCGTCGTATTGATGCAGACCGGCGCTAGTCCCCGCCGTTGGCGAAAACTTAAAAAATACCTGCGCTAGATATTCGTCCACCAGCGCGTCCCATTTTTCACCGGTATCCGCCGCCGCGTTGGTATTTGCGGTCAGCACCGCTATTCCCATCAAAACCAAACAAAACGCAAAGCATCTCGCAATCCGCACGAACTCTCCCGTGTTACTGATCTAGACACCCAGAGCGCCGCCAATTATAAGTGCAAACCACAGAACCCCAGGGGAATTTTGGCGGAATGGCGGCCTAGCGCGGCTCCGCAGATAGGCACACGGCATGCCGTGCCCGCTCAGGGACGACACTCGGAAAGCCATTACGGCGTAACTCGGCCGTCTTTGCTCTCCGTCTCTACTTTTCAATGTCGCGATGCACGATTTTTGCCGCGAACCCACGGCCAGCAAGCGATTTCTCGATTGCTTCCGACATCATCACCGAACGGTGCTTCCCACCGGTGCAGCCAAACGCAATCGTCAGGTAGCTCTTCCCTTCCTGAATGTAGTGCGGGATCAAATACGTCAGCAGCCCGTCGATGCGCCGCAGAAATTCTCCCGTCTGCGGGAATGACCGGATGTACCGCCGTACCTTGGGATTTTGCCCGGTGAAGGGCCGCAGCCGCGGCACGAAATGCGGATTGGGCAGAAACCGCACATCAAAAACTAGATCCGCATCGGTCGGCACGCCATAGCGGTAGCCAAAACTGACCACCGAGACCATCAACGGCCGATGGTCCGCATTCTTGAAGCGCTCGGTAATAAAATGCCGCAGTTCATGAACATTGAAACGCGTCGTATCGATAGAAAGATCGGCGAGCTTGCGAATCGGCTCCATCAGCGCGCGTTCGCGCGTCAAACTTTCCCGCACCGAAAAATTGCGTCCCAGCGGATGGGGACGCCGCGTTTCGCTGTAGCGCCGCAGCAAAGCGTCTTCGCCGGCTTCGATGAATACCAGGGTAATGTGGTGCTCTCTCTTCAGCTGCCGCAGCAAGGCGGGCAGTTTTTCCAGCTGCACTCCTTCGCGCGCATCCACCAGCAGAGCGGCACGCGTAAAATCCCCTTCACCCGCGGCATGCAGCTCCGCAAAAATAGGAATCAATTCCACGGGAAGATTGTCCACGCAATAAAAGCCCATATCTTCAAAGGCATGCAGTACGGTGCTTTTCCCCGAACCGGAAAGCCCGGTAAGAATCACCAACTGACGCGACGTACCGCGCAATTCGCCGCGTCCGCCGCGTCGTGCTTTGTGTGGCAGTTTGTTCGCTAAGTTTTGGCCCGAGAGCCGCCCCACAACCGATTCTGCCTGGCGTATTGCATGACGGACTGCTTGACGGTTCGTGTGAGGAGTTGTGTGACGGTTTACGTGAGAATTCGCGCGAGCTGCCGAGTTCTTCCCTGCTCCGCCTTTATCGATCGCGCGCAAGCCTAACTCTTTACTCTGCGCTGATGAGTGCTTGGTATGCGCATATCTTCCCGATACTTCGCCACTGTCCGGCGCGTCACGTGAATCCCCGCATCATCCAGTTTCTTGGCAATCTGTTCGTCCGTCAGCGGGTGCGTGCCGTCTTCTTCTTCGATCATTTTCTTTACCAAGCGCTTCAGCGTCAGCAGCGACATATCCGCCGCCCTCGGGGCCGTTCACCGATTCGCTGAAAAACGACCGCAGCTCCAGCACGCCTTGCGACGTGTGCGCGTACTTGCTGGAAACCGCGCGGCTCACGGTAGAAGGATGCACGCCTACTTCTTCCGCCACTTCCTTGATCATCATGGGCTTCAGCGCGTCGGCGCCGTGCATCGAGGAATTCACCTTGCCGCGCAATGATGGACTGGCACACGCGCAAAATGGTGTGCTTGCGCTGCTCGATGCTTTTCATCAGCTGAATGGCGGCGGTAAAGCGTTCTTTTACGTAGTTGCGCACGTCGCGGTCCGCGGCGTCGCGCACCAGCAGCCGCCGGTACACCGGGCTCAACCGCAATTGCGGCATGTCGTCTTCGTTCATGAAGACCTGCCACTGATCATCCACCTTGCGGAAATACACGTCCGGCTCGACCAGACGCGGCTGGGTCTTGTTGTAGCGCAGGCCGGGCCGCGGATCGAGCTTGCGAATCATGTCCATGCGCGCGCTTCACGACTTCCACCGGACGATTCAGCGCCCGCGCCACTTCCTTGAACTGGTTGGCCTGCACCTGCTTCAGATGGTTCGGAGACAATCTGCTGCGCCAGCGTATTCTGGGGATCGAAAGCGTGCCAGTTGCAGCAGCAGACATTCGCGCAAATCGCGCGCGCCGACGCCAATCGGATCGAAATCCTGCACCACCGCCAGCGCGTCATCCAAATCATCCTGGGAGTATTTTCCGTTTTCGCGTTAGCTCTTCCGTCGATGCGGTCAGGTAACCGTTCTCATCCAGGTTGCCGATGATGTTCTCGGCCACTTCCCCGCACTTCGTCGGAGCAAATCGTCACGCTGAGCTGCCAGGTCAAATGTTCCGTCAGTCCGCTAGGCGAAGACAAAAATTTCTCGAACGATGGCCGCTCGGAAACTTCGCGCTCGCTGCGATTTGCCTCCATCGCCACCGGTATCCAGGTATTGATTGAAAAATGTGCCGACATCAAACTCGTCAAAGGGATTGGATTCCGGCTTTTCCGGAACCTTCTCGGTCTCCGCTTTCAAAAAAGTTTCGTCGCTGTAATTGTCCGTCTGCGTGGGCTCTTCGGTCAGCTCCTCGAGCACGGGATTGGCGATCATCTCCTGGTTGATCATTTCGCGCAGTTCCAGACGGTTCAGCGCCAGCACGCTGACCATCTGCACCAGCCCCGGCGTCAGAATCTGCTTCTGCGAGACGCTGGAGTTTAAGTTTGAGTCCTTGCCAGGCCATCAATCTTTACTTTCTTTTCGTGAAGGCTTCCCCGCAGGGTTGCCAACCCCTATGAAACTGCTCGGCTCTGTGGGGCGCAAGAGCTAATTGAGCCGAAAATCATCACCCAGGTACACCCGGCGCACTTCCGGCGTTGCTGCTCAATTCCAATGGCGTTCCACTTGCTAGTATCTTCCCACTTTTCAAGATATATGCGCGGTCCGTTACGCCCAGAGTTTCGCGGACGCTATGGTCCGTAATGAGTACGCCAATACCGGCACGCGCCAATTCGCGAATAATTCCTTGTAAGTCCTTTACAGTCAGTGGGTCGATACCGGAGAAGGGCTCGTCCAGCAGAACGAAGTGCGGCTGCAGGGTGAGCGATCGCGCGATCTCCAGGCGGCGGCGCTCTCCGCCGGATAAGGTGTAAGCCTTGCTGCTTCTCACGGTTTCGAGGCCCATCTGGACGAGTAATTCCTCCAGGCGGTCGCGCTGCTGTTCTGGGGTTAAAGGCAGTGTTTCCAGCACCGCAAGCAGGTTTTGTTCGCTGGTTAGCTGCCGGAAGACGGAAGGCTCTTGCGGCAAATAGCTGATTCCGCTGCGCGCCCGCAAATACATCGGCAAATCCGTGATTTCGTTGTCGTTAAGGAGCACGCGGCCGGAGTCTGGCCGCGCCAGACCGACGATCATATAAAATGTGGTGGTTTTTCCCGCACCGTTCGGCCCTAGCAGGCCGACCACTTCACCCTGGCCTATCTCTACTTCAACGTCGTCCACAACCTTGCGGCCACGATACGACTTGCTCAACTCAATGGCCTGGAGCTTCAGCATACCTCGCCAAAAATGATCGGGATCGGTTCCGTTATCTCTCAACGCGATGTCGCGTCAAAATTCGCGGACCATTTTCAGAATCGACGATGATCGTATCATCCGCCAAAAAGAAGGTCAATTGACGCCCGCTGGTATTGCCTTCCGCGCCGTCGTACAACGTGGGATTGCCCCCGCTCATCACGAATTTTCCATCCGAAGCGGTGTACACCCCGCGTTCCGCCACGGCTTTGCGCCCGCCCTCTTCAACGATGGTACCGCCCGTCCCCACGGCCCGGCTGATTTGCTGCGGGCCATTCGGTTGGGCCGTCGCGGCATTGGGCGCTCCGGGCGTCGCTGTGTTAACGCCGCGCGTGAAATACAGATCGACGATGGGCGCACGCATTTTCTGGTCGACGGACTGCGCACGCACATCATGTTCGAGGTGCGCGTGACTTTCCGCGTCGTTGTACATCAAGGACTGTGCCGTGACGTGCCACAAAGGCGATTTTTTTTGTGCATTTTTCGCGTTGGCCGAGCCAGCCGCGGAGGACTCCGTCGAAGTGGGCGCGGCGGACGCCGCAGTTGTTCCGCCAGGCGTCGTAGCAGCGGCCTGCGGAAAGACCGCGCGGATGTTTCCCATGGCATTCATCACTTGCGTCTGCCGCAACAACTCGATGGAATCCGCCTCCAGCACCGATTCTCCCTGCCACATGCGGGCGTGTCCCGTGTACACCGCGCGGCCGGTCTGCGAATTGCCCTGCAACAGATCCGCAGTAATATGCGTGGGCACCGGCGCCGGTTGTAGCGTCGCGTTACTACCACCGCCATTACTACCAGGGCCGTCGCCCGTCGGCAGATCCGTCGAACGAACACCACCTTCGGCGCGAATATCGCCCGTATTTTGCACAAAGACGATGCGCGCCGCAGTCGTCTCAGTGGTGGCATCGCGCACTATCGCGTGCCCCGTCAAGGTCGCGGTCTGCTCGGCTTGACGGAATACAGCGTGGTCGGATTGCCCGTTGCGGTCGCCTTCACGCAACCTCACGGCTCCATTCAAATCGATCTGCGACCATCCGCCGGTAGGCAGCAAATTCGCCACGCCACTTTGCGCCGTCGCGGTCTGCATGGGCTTTTCGGCCATGGTCCGTTCCGTGCGCACGTGGCCCTCCGCCTGCAATTGCTTCGGCTTGCCCAGTACGTCAAAAAACATTTGCAACTTATCAGCGATGAGCGTGGTATGTGCGGGCGTCGGCGGGCGTGTCGTGTCGGTGGCGTTCACGCTGTCCGGCTTATTTTTCGTGGTACCCGGAGCGTTCCCAGGTTTCGACCCGTTGATGCTCGTAGCATTGGTTTCGGCCCACTCCATTCGCCCGGTCGTCAAGGTCTCTGCCTTCACCGGTTTGCTCGCCTCATTCTCTTTGCCGCCGCTAAATTCCATGCGCAGCGCTTCGGTGCGCAATAGTCTGGAGTCTCCGGAAACACCCGCCAGGCTTTTCAACGTCACGTCGCCACGCAAGATTAATTCTTTCACCTCATTCACGCGCGGCCACATGGTGATGGTCGCGCTTTCGGAGCTGCTATCGTCGCGTTCCGCGTCCGCCCGCCGCACGCCTTTCACGTGGCCTTCCGCGGCGACAGTGGTCACCCAGCCCTGCGGGGCAAATTCGGCCGTCAGATGGTCGCCGTGAACTTCCACTTGTCCGTCACTGGCTTGCGAGAAAACCTTCGGCTGCTCGTCGTTTACGTTTCCGTTGGCCAGCAATGTTTGCGCGCGGAATTGCGCATCGAGGTCGAGTGTGAGTTCACTCGCCGTAAGCCGCGTGGTTTTTGATTCCGCGGTGGCCGGACCCTGCACGTGCATGCGGTGCGCCGCGCGATCAAAATCGAGGCTCGTACCGGTGACGGTAACTTCCTTGTCCGCGTCAGTATCTGCAGCCCCGTTCCCTGTAGCGGCAGGATGCGATTTTCGCCTTGGCTTTGGCTGGCGAACCAGGGCTCGGCTGCGGCCGCAGCTTTAACCGCACGTCCCGCAGCAATCTCACCGTTCCCGCCTCGGACTTGTACTCGATCCCCACGCCCTGGCCGCTGCCGTTGGGGAAGGAAAAACTCACCGGCTCGGCCGTCACTGCAGTGCCACTCTTCTGATTGAACGTCACGGCTTTGGTGATGACGTGCATCACCTGCGGCACTACGTCCGGAGCCGCATGTGCCACGCGTGCGAGGTCCGCCGCGCTCTCCAGATCCATGCGCACCTCGCCGCTGCAGACGACGTTGCCATCGGTCTTGCCATACTGGCAGCTCTGCGTGTGTATCACGTCGTGGCGATCGCCATTTTTCCCGAAAGATGGTGATGACTACCGACTCCAGTTCGGTCAAATCGCGATCCTTGAAATCCGTGGACTTCGACGCCTCGACGGTAAATTCCTTGCGGCTCCCCTCGCCTTTGGAAAACGTCACGCCATTGGACTGCCGCGCAGACATTCGCGGCCGTGGCCGCCGGCGCATTTTTTCTTTCCGTGCGCGCCCGCCACCCGCGCTGAACGTACACGCCCGCCGTTCCAGCGGCCAGCACTAGGGCTACCGCCGCAGACCATCGCGCATACCGCGCCGCTTCACTTCGTTTCATGTTTTCAGTTAAGCAAAATTCCGCGCCCCTGTATAGAAGCAGCGGTAGACCGTGGCGGTCGACGGTATCCCGGACGACATCTCGGAGACATGGATTAAGACGTGGTCTCGTTACGCGCGTTCGCGGCGTCGTTCCAGCCGTTCGGCGGCACTTTCGCGACATCTATGACTGCTTCGTCAGCTCCAGCATCGTCCTCAAAAGGGTCGGTTGTTTCCGGGCACGCAACCGTGTCCGACAGAATTCCCATATTCGCCGCCGCTACGCTGTCACGATTGCTGTTTTTCACCAGGTACATGGCCTCATCCGCGAGGTGCAGCAAACCCTCTTTGGTTCGCGCGTCCACCGGGTAGGAAGCGACGCCCAGGCTCGGCGTGACCCGTACATTCAACCCTTCGGCAGCCAGCCAGGTTGTGCCGCGAATCAACTTGTGCAAACGCCGCGCTACGTTCAGCGCGTTCTCTTTGGAAGTCTGCGGTAGCAGAATCACAAATTCATCGCCGCCATAGCGGAAGGCAAAATCGATCAGCCGGCAACGCGACTTCAGCGCATTCCCAATTTCCGCCAGCAGCCGAGAACCCACCAGATGCCCGTGCGTATCGTTCACCTGCTTGAAATGGTCCAAGTCGATGAACACCAGTGAAAATTCGTAGTTGTAGCGCTGCGAACGGTAAATCTCCGTCTCCAAAATAAATCCCATGTGCCGCGCGTTGTATAGCGATGTGCAATCATCCGTTATGGTTAGTTCATGGATGCGCTTTACGTGTCGCGCATTTTCCAGGGCAATCGCGGCAAAGTCCGAAAGCGCTTCGAGCAACTTCAAATCCCGCGGATCGAAGCCATCCGGCCCGATGCAATTGATTAACTCAATCACGCCCAGGCAAGTGTCGCGAAACTTTACCGGCACCGCTACGATCGATTGCGTTTCCGTTTTCGTCTTTTTATCCACCTGCGGAAAAAATCGCATATCTTTCGAGGTGTCCGGTACCACCACGGTCTCGCCGTGCTCCGCCACCCAGCCGGCGATGCCCTGCCCAACTTTCACGCGCACATCTTTCAGCGCCTGCGAGGCTTTGCCTACCGCCAGTTCGAAATACAACTCCTGCTTCTCCTGATCCAACAATAACAGCGACCAGTTATCCGGACGCAGAAATTCATCGATCTTCTCCATAATGGTGCGGAGAACCTGATCGAGCTGCAACGAAGATGTCAGCGCCTTCCCCAGTTCCTGGAAGACCGCTACCTCGCCCGCTTCGCGTTGTTCGAAGGACACCGCCAGATTGCGACGGCGCTCCACCGCCGGAAATTGTTTTACCTCTTCCACTCGCGGTTAGCCCTGACCTTTTTCAAATTTCATGAAAGCATGCCTTCGCATTCCGGCCAGCGCGACGCACGCGCTCCGGCACTTGCGATCATCCGCAAGTATAGGCATCTCATAAAATCTCGCGCAACCCACTCGTGGTACAGGCGTGGCCTTCTTGCCATCCTCTGGGTACTCGCTGCAAGAGGCCCTCGCGCAGATTGGCTACATCGCTATTCCGCTGTTTCGGCTGAATTAAATCGCGGTTTGAGGTGAGGGTTAGAAACCTCGGCCGCTTCCCCGGTATCCGCTCGCAACGCCGGAAGCCGCATCTGCACAGCCTCGCGGCGACTGAATCGCGAATGCGCTCTGCGATACACGCGCCAACCCGTCAGTAGCGACCTTTCTCGATCCACAGCCGCACTTCGTCCTCAACGGCGAAGGCCTGCCCGGGGTCCACTGCAAATCTGGATTCTAACTCGAAAGCGTGTGCTTCCAGCGGCACGTTGAATCGCCACCGGGTGGCGACAAATGCTCTCACGTACAACTCCGTGTAGCGCGGCAGTCCCAGCAGCCGAAATTGCACCGCGTGCACCAGCGCGTGAAATAGCGTTCTGGCCGTCAGAGCCTCGTTAAACACCAACACATCCTCGAACGTCACGGACGCCATGTGCGTCAGTTGCAAGAGGTTTTGGTGGCTCTTAGCTTTGAGCTTAACCTCAATCCTCCCAAGACCGTGGTCCGCTAGCTGCACGATTTTGACCTTCGCGAGCAGGGTGGGCGAAAAGAATCTCCCCATAATTCTCGCTTCTGGGACGTCTATCGTTTGGCCTAGGACGGCATACTTTTCCCGCTGCTCCCTCATGTAGGCTGTGATGTCATCGATAGCATCAAGGATCTGGTTTTCGTCCAACTCCGGCCCTTCCAGACTCGGCACGCCATCGGGACCACCAATCGGAGTCGGAATGCTGGAAAAGTAGTCGTACAAGCTCATTGCAGTCGTCTGGGCGGAACTCAACATTTCTGGTTCTGCATGACGCGCAATCTGGTCTACCGTGAAGCGCACGCGCAACCGCTCCGCGGCGCGCTCCGCCGACCGTAACTCCGAGTGGGCGTCACGCAGACCCCCGTTCAGTTGAACGAGCACAACCGGGTCCCCTGAGTCCTGCCTGGCACACATAGTGACACTCCGAGATTGAGATTTACTTCAGTATTGGGACGATTTAGACTCTTTATGTATACACCGTTAAGTTTACGGTGTCAACGAAATGATTCTATCCATTTTGGCCGTCTGCCGAGGCTCTTGATGCCAAGGAAACCCGAACCGCAACTGCAAGCGCGCATTCTGGAAGCCGCAGTACAGTTGTATTTAAAAGGCGGAGAAAAGAGTTTGTCGATGCGCAAGCTGGCCAAGCTCGCGCGCACCAATACTCCCGCCGTGTACCGCCGCTTTCGCAGCCGTGACGCTATCCTGCGTGCCCTGGCAGAGTACTTTCGTGGCAACTACTACGCAGTGTTGGAACCTTGCCGGTCGCAGGAGGAAATCTGCCAAGCCATGCTCGATCGCGCGATAAGCCGGCCCCGTGAATATCAACTCTTTTTCTCGGAACTTATTGCCAAGGTTCCCGGGCCGCGCTCAAGCTTTGAGTTCGTCAAAACCAAAGCCGCGGAGTGGTTGGGCGGTTCTCCCGAAGATCACGTCGAGATGGTGCTGGCACTCTTCGCGCTCGTTCATGGCACTGCCATGCTGATGATCTCCGGGGCCGTGACCCCGAAAAATCAATCAAAAATGCGGGGGGCGTTTACCGCTTCGGTTCGAATTTTGTTACGTAACGCCGCCAGCCTCCGTTAGCCCGTTCGAACTGAACGCTTCCAAAGATGTTGCAAGGCTTCGTTTCGCTCCGTCTTCGGAGGCGCGCGGCGGTACTTTCCCTGTGTGGCGTTTTCCACGGAATGATGCTCTAGCGTTGTCGCCACGGTTGTCAGGCGGTTGGCGATTCTGGTCCAGCGATTCGGTTACACTGAATGGACGACTGCGCGGCGGTTGTGCGGGGGCAAGTTCGATCTATGGCTAAGGGGAGTTTCGGGGAGCGCCTGAAGCGCGAACGGGAAATGCGCGAGGTCTCGCTGGATGAATTGACCAAAGCGACGCGCATTAGCCAGCGGTTTCTAGAGGCGCTCGAAAATGAGGACTGGAAAAAACTGCCGGGCGGCGTCTTCGGTCGCGGCTTCGTGCGCACGATTGCCGGCTATCTGGGACTGGATGAAGAGAGCCTCCTCGGCGAATACGATCTGGCCCGAGGTGACGTTTCGCGCAGCACTTCCCGCCCGGAGGAGCGCATTCCGTCGGCGCCTGCCTGGGTTCCCGTCGTCGCTGTGTTGCTCATCGGAGTGGTTCTGGCAGGACTAGGGTTTGCGGGAAGATATGCGTGGCAGCGTTACGCTGCGCACCGCCAGGCGCAACCTTCTTCCCCACTTCTCAGGCCACCGCAAGACCCGTCCACCGAATCCGCGAATTCGCAAAGCGCACCAGTGCAAAGCTCCGCTCCCGCGGCGCTTTCGGGAACCCCCGCTTCAACTGACGTTACGACTCCCGGGGCGCCGGCGCTCGATCTCTCCGTTTCTACTTCCGCCGCCACGCGCGTGCGTATTCTCGCCGACGATAAGCTGGTCTTCGATGACGAACTGCCCGCCGGCGTCAACCGCCATTTCCCGGCCAACGACCACTTCGAAATCACCGCTGCGGACTCTTCCGCGGTGTTGCTGGAGTTGAACCATCAAGTGATGCGACCACTCGGGCCGCCGGGGGCCTCCGGTACAATGGTGCTCAGCCTGAAAGACGTGAGGCAGTAAAACCCGTGGAAACGCTCAGCCCTGAAGTTATCGAAGATCTGCGTCATGACCGCGCACCACGCGAGCGCAAACTTGCCGTGTGTTCCAGCGGTGCACATCTCTCGCTCGCCGATCACGCCGAAATTCTCACCGTATTAGCTGGCGATCCCGACGAAATGGTTGGAACCCGCGCTAAAGAAGCATTGCTCTCAATGTCTGTGGAAGGCTTCTTACTGGCCATCCGGCGCGAGCAAGCGTTACCAGCGGTCTTCGCCTATGCCGCGCGTAATCTCGGTGACAAACCCGACATCGCTGACGCCCTGGTGCAAAACAAAAACTGCCCCGCCGCATACTTGGTAGCCGTAGTCCCGCATATTTCCGTGGGGAAGATTCAGGAGCTGCTGGACGATCTCGAACGCGTGAGTGATTCTCCGGCGTTGGCCCTCGCCCTAGAAAACTCCACGTCGGTTACCGCGGAACAGAAGAGTCTGCTGCGCGAATTGCACGGTCCCGGCACTCCGCTCGATGTTGCCGCCTTGGCGGAGGCCGCGACGGAAGCCGAGCCCGACGAGGAACGCCGAAGAACTTTGTTGCAGCGTCTTGCGAAAATGAATGTTGCACAACGCGTCAAATTCGCGGTCATGGGCGGCTCTGACGCGCGCCGCACGCTGATCCGCGACTCGAATAAAGTGGTGCAGCGCGCGGTGTTGCAATCTCCGCGACTCACCGATCAGGAAGTTGAAGCTTTCGCGGCAATGTCCAGCCTCACCGACGAAATTCTTCGCCTCATCGCCAACAACCGCAAATTTCGTAAGAAGTACACCGTGGTGCGTAATCTTCTGAACAATCCGAAGACTCCGATCGATGTCTCCCTGCACCTGCTGCCCGCCATCAATGCCATCGACTTGAAGCGCCTGACTACCAACAAGAACATTCCCGAGACACTGCGCACCACGGCCGGTAAACTACAACGCACCCGCGCTGAATTCAAGAAGTAGCGGCAGCACCCATTGTGCCGCCTCGGTATCGAACTCATCCGTGAAGCGATACGTCGCTTCGCAGATGTACATCAGTGGTTACCCGCCGGCAGAGACTTCAAATAGGCGATGATGGCTTTCGCGTCTTCCGGACGCATGTGATAGATGTGCATTGGCGGACGCAAGTCTTCGCCTTCCGGCCCGATGCCCTTCTCTAGAACGGTGGCAAACTGCGCGTCGGTAAGACTTGGCATGCCCGCGAGGGGAGGCGCATTGTCTGCCCACGGCTGGATTGGGGCCACGGGCCGGATCCACGTGGTGGCGCCTTGAAGCCACGCGTCGTACTTCAAATCCCCGTTGGCGTTGCGCGGAGTGTGGCACTCTCCACACATGGCCACGTCATTCACCAGATATTTTCCGCGCTCGACATCGCCCTGATCGGAACTGCGGCTGGCGGAGCCTGCGCTCTGCGCATTGGCGCCGTGTTGCGCAACTGCAAGCGATACCAAAATCACCGCGGACAAAGCAATTCCTGCGAACCACCCCTTCCACCTCGCGACACGCATATGTTCCTCCGAACTTTCTGACGCGTCCGATGGTGCGGTAGGGGCGGACCTCCTGTCAACGTGAACTCGACTTGGTTGGCGTTACGGATGCATTTCTAAGATCTGCGCCTTGCAAGTCAGGGCAAACTAATTATTTCCCGCTGGGGCGAGATCCCGTGAAATGGCTACTGGTTTGAGACACGGTTTTGAGCATTTCGCGCGCCTGGTTCAGATGCTCTTGAATCATGGGTAATGTTTGCGCGGCAACAGCTTTCATATTTTCATCCTTGCCCATGTTGGCCTCGTTCTCGAAAGCTGCCAATTCTCTCTCGTGATCTTCGACCATTTCTTTGGCATACGCGCGATCAAAGGCACTTCCACTCAGATGGGCCAGGCGATCGTAGGTCTGCTGTTCCCGCGAAGATAGCTTGTTGGGAAGCGAGATATTTTCTTTTTGGGCGGCGGCGTTCAGTTGTTCCGCAGCGGCCCCCTGTTGCACGACCACGCGTTCGCCGAAAGCTTTCACGACCTCGTTGGAGCCGCGTTCGCTTGCCAGCCTGCCAAGCTGAATCTCGGCTATGCTGCCCGAGGCAGCCTCCCTGGCAAAGTGGGCGTCAGTCATCTGAGCGTTCGTCTGCGCGGGCCTTGCGGCTAAAACAGCACCCTGGTGCGCCAAGCCGGCCCAACTTCCCAGTGCGGTTAGAAAAATGGTGACGCAGGCTACATAAATGATTTTCGATAGTTTGCTTTCGAGTTGCATGGAGATCCCCCAAGGAACAGCTGCGACGCCACTCCTGCAGCTACTCCTGCAATGTAGGGATTGCCAGACGTGAACCCCATCCAGTAAGTCCTGTATTTGGCGCGTTGGGAAACCATAGGTTTTTGTAAGAGTAAGGTAGGCGGGGGTAAGATCGAGAGGGAGAACATTGATGAAGTTTTCGAAATTTGCCTCGCCGTTCACGTTGTTTGCTCTTGGATTTTGTTTCGTGTTGGCCGCGATGCTGTGTGCTTTTGCGCATCCGGCGGAACCGGTACTGGCGGCGCCGGGTGCGAACGATCCTTGGACTGACGCCGAGGTTGTACAGCCGGCAGACTTGGCGAAAGAAATTGCGGAGAAGAAGCCGGGATCTCCGACAGTTTTATACGTGGGATTCCGGACGCTATATGCTGGAGGCCACATCGCGGGTGCGGTGTTTCATGGTGCGGGGTCGACGGAGGCGGGGATGGCGGAGTTAAAGAAATGGGCTGCGACCCTGCCGAAGTCCACGAAACTGGTAATTTATTGTGGATGCTGCCCGTTCGGAATATGTCCCAACGTGGGGCCGGCGTTCAGCGCGCTTCATGAGATGGGCTTCAGCCACCTGCGCGTGTTGGCGCTGCCCGACAATTTTAATGAGGACTGGATCGAAAAAGGCTTCCCCACGGAAAAGGGGAGCTAAACGGCAACGGAAAGCACGGCCTGGGCATCCAGTTTCACGAATGGTATGGTTCCCGTGCCGCCGTTTAAAGGAAGCCGAACATGCGAAGCGCTGGCGGAGACATCGACGATTCCTTTGGTAGCGCACAGGAAGACCAGCGGCGCGAGGAGTCTGCCGAAACGGGGCGAGTCGACCAGTGGCTGAAAATGCTCGTGGCGAAAGCGGGCAGCGACCTTTTGTTGGTACCCGGCGCGCCACCCTGCATTCTGCGCGACGGGCAGGTGGAGAAGATCGAACAGCGTTTACTCGAGGCGTCTGAGATTGAACCGGCGGTGATTCCAGCGCTCACCTCGCACGCTTTGCGGACCTATCGGGAACGGAAGATTGCGGACTCCTCGTACGCTGTCGAGGGTTTGGGCCGATTCCGCATCAATTTGCATCGCGAACGTGGGTCAGCCGCGGCTGCGGTTCGTGCATTGCCTGCCAAGGTGCCGTTGATCGGTGAACTGCAACTGCCGGCCTCAGTGCAGGCGCTGTCGAAGCTGCCGCGTGGGTTGGTGTTGATTGGCGGCCCTGCGGGATCCGGCAAGTCCACTACGATGGCGGCGCTGGTCAACGAGATCAACCGCAACGAATCGCGCCACGTTCTAATCATCGAGGATCCGGTGGAATACCAGCACCGGCACTTCAAGAGCATTATCGAACAGGTGGAAATTGGGGAGGACGCACCTGATTTTCCCACGGCGCTGCGCGCGGCGTTGCGGCAGGCGCCGGACGTGATTGTGGTGGGCGAAATGCGTGACGCGGAAACCATGATGATCGCGGTCGCGGCGGCAGAGACCGGGCATCTGGTGCTGTCGACGCTGCACACTGTGGATGTGACTACTACCGTTTCGCGGATCGCCGACAGTTTCCCGTTGGAACGGCAGAACACCATTCGCCAGGAATTGGCCATGTCGCTAACGGCCGTACTGACGCAGATCCTATTGCCCAGTAAAGGTGGCGGGCGTGTCCCGGCGGCGGAATTGCTGATGGTGGGGACGGGGGCGCGGCAGCACATTCGCAGAAATCAGCTGCAGCAGTTGCACCAGGAGATTACGCTGACGAAGAAGAAGGGCTCTTTCACAATGGAAGAGTCGCTGGTGCAGCTGATTCGTAGTGGGAAGATTGAACGAGAAGCCGCGATGCTTTGCGCGATTCATCCTGATGATTTGGAGATTTTGTTACGGAGTTGATGTTTCCGTGCGCCGTGCCTGCGGCGCACCATTCATTTCGCGATTCACAATTCACCCGAACGAAGATTCCGAAACCTGGCAAGATGGGTCGCAGAATACTGCGACCCTACAAAGATAAGAACGACACTGCACTATTGCGTGGCGCGGCCGAGGTCAATCACAAATCGGTATTTTACGTCGTTGGCCGCGAGGCGCTTGTAGGCTTCGTTGATCTTCGTGGCGGGGACGATTTCGATGTCCGAGACGATGTTGTGCTTGGCGCAGAATTCAAGCATTTCCTGGGTTTCACGGATGCCCCCGACGCCAGAACCCGACAGCGAGCGACGCCTCATTAAAATAGTCATTGCTGAGACCGGGGCGGGCCGGTCCGGAACGCCGAGGAGTACGTGTACCGCGTCGCGTTTCAGGAGCTTTATGTAAGCATTCAGATCGTGGTCGGCGGAAACGGTGTCCAGGATGATGTCGAAAGTGGCGGCTTGCGCCTGCATGGCGGCGGAGTCGTTCGAGAGCACCACCTCATCGGCCCCGAGGCGCAGCGCGTCAGCCTTTTTATTGGCTGAGGTAGTGAATTGCACTACGTGTGCGCCGAAGGCGTGGGCAAATTTGAGGCCCATGTGACCGAGGCCACCGAGGCCAACTACCCCCACTTTGCTGTGCTTTCCGACTTTCCAGTGCTTGAGGGGTGAGTAGGTGGTAATGCCAGCACAGAGGAGCGGAGCGGTGGCGGCGAGATTCAAATTGGCGGGAATCTTCAGGGCGTACGCTTCGTCGACAACGATATTGTTCGAGTAGCCGCCGAAGGTGGGGTTGCCCTTTTTGTCGCGGGCGTTGTAGGTCTGGATGTTGCCGACTTCGCAGTACTGCTCGAGGCCAGCTTTGCAACTCTCACAGGTGCGGCAGGAATCAACCATGGTGCCGACACCAGCGAGGTCGCCAACCTTGAAATTTTTGACTGCCGCGCCAACGCTGCTGACACGACCCACAATTTCGTGCCCGGGGACCATGGGGAAAATGCCGGGAAACCAATCTTCATTGACCTGATGGAGATCGGAGTGGCAGATGCCGCAGAACTCGATGGCGACGACGATATCACTCGAGAGCGGGTCGCGGCGCTCAAAAGAGAATGGCTCGATAGAGGACTTCGCTTGTTTGGCGGCGTAACCTTTGGAAGCAATCATGGATTCTCCGTTAGCGTGCGAAAGTAAGATGCGAGAGAGCGCGTCCGGTTATTTCCTGGACGGATGTGCTTGTGGCAGCTGGAAATGGCGAGTTATTGATCGTCGTATTCACGGGGGACGTCGTCTTCCGGGACTTCGTGGGTGACGATTTCGCCCTCGTCGGCATCGGGAACATCCTCGACACCTTTTATTACTTCCGCTTCGAAGGCGTTGCCCTCTTCAAGGAGTTCATCCACGCTTTCGGAGTCCGCTCCGGCACGATTGGTCAGGCCCTGAAGGTCTCCGGATTGGCCGCCGGAGCGAGCGCCAAGTCCAGCTGGTTCGAAGTCGACGGAGTCCGTGACCTCACGCTTGCCACGGCTGCTTCCGGGCTTTTTATTTTTCGCCGCGGATTTCGCGACGGATGATTTTGCCGCGGACTTGACTGCTAGCTTGGCTGGCGGCTTCGCGACAAGAGGTTTCTTGGGCACGGCGACTCTCTTCGAAGCGTTTCTTTTTGCCGCGGATTTTTTTAGTTTTTTCTTCGCGAATTTTTTCGCGGTTTTGCCCGGTTTGTTCTTGGGCGCTTTTTTGGTCTTCTTTTTGGTGGCCATTGGGAAAGTCTAGCACTTTCGGGCGAGGCTGTTTACCCGGGGCGGCTTTGCGGCTATCCTCTGACCAAGGCAACACGCGAAACCTGTTGTGCCGGAGAGTCCGTGAATAGCGAAGAAGTGCGTTTGCGCATAAATGAAATTGGAATTGTTCCGGGGATAAGGACGGCATCGGCCGAGGACGCGCACTTTGCGGCGGATGCGGTATCGAGCGGCGGGATTCCCATCGTGGAAATAACCATGACCATTCCCGGGGCCATCGACATGATTGCCTACCTGACGAAACACATTCCCGGCGTGCTGATTGGCGCAGGCACGGTCCTCGATACCGAGACGGCCCGGCGCTGCCTCGACGCGGGCGCGGGATTCTTGACCACGCCGTGCCTGGATGTGCCGGTGATCGAGCTGGCCAAGAAGCACAACGTCACGATGCTGGCGGGGGCACTGACGCCTTCAGAGATCCACACCGCATGGAAGGCGGGTGCGGATTTCATCAAAGTATTTCCGTGCGCGCAGGTGGGCGGTGATTCTTATATTCGCGCCCTAAAGGGGCCGTTTCCCAAAATTCCTATGGTTGCGGCCGGAGGAGTGAATCAACAGACCGCCGGGAATTTTATTCTGGCCGGTGCCGCGGCGCTGGGCATCGGAAGCGAATTGATCCCGCGGCAGGCAATTGAGAAACGGCGCGCCGAGCAAATTCGGGAATTAGCGAAAAGATTTTTGCGGTTGGTGATTGCCGCGCGGGAGCGTTTGGCACCGTACGCCTTGTCTTCCACTAGCCCGCACTAACCTTAGACTTGACGGGAAATTCGCGCGTAATCTTACAGTTTTTGCGGCATTCCGTGCCGCGCTGAATTTAGTTATGCTGCGCGCATGAACTCTGAACCATTACAAACGACAGTCTGCATCGTCGGTGGAGGCCCAGCGGGCGTGGTCCTCGCTCTGCTGCTCGCCCGCGACGGCATAGACGTAACGGTGCTCGAAAAGCACAAGGACTTCAACCGCGACTTTCGAGGGGACACCATTCATGCAGCCACACTGCAGGTCATGCATGAACTGGGACTCTTGAACGCGCTGCTGAAGCTGCCACACCGCCGATTTGACCACGCCGAGGCTACGATTGGCGATCGCACCTATCCGATGGCAGACTTTACTTCTCTTCCCCCACCAACCAACTTTATCGCGTTGATGCCCCAGTGGGATTTGCTTAATTTTCTCGCCACCGAAACGCGCAAGCATGCGAATGCTCGGATCCTGATGGAACACAACGTTAAGAGTCTTTTGTCAGACCCTGCCGATCCGAATAAAACAATTGGCGCACACGCGGAAACTCCGCACGGCCCTGTGGAGGTGCGCGCCGTGCTCACGGTTGGTTGCGACGGACGCCACGCCATCACCACGGCGGCAGCACACCTGGAGCGCATCGATCGCGGCGCGCCTATCGACGTGCTATGGCTGCGGCTTTCGCGGCGGCCGGACGATCCTGAGAACGCACTCGGCAATTTAAATTACGGGCGCATGATCGTGCTAATAAATCGCGATGATTATTTTCAGTGCGGCTACATCATCAAGAAGGATTCGTTTGAGAGTGAGATCAAACCGGCGGGGCTGGCGGCGTTTCGCGAATCGATTGCGCGCCTTGTGCCATTTCTTGGATTAGCTGGGGCAAACGGAAAGTCTCGCGTCGACCAAATTACTTCGTGGGAACAGGTGTCGCTCCTCTCGATCCAGGTCAATCGGCTCATACGATGGCACCGGCCCGGCTTGCTGTGCATCGGAGACGCGGCGCATGCCATGTCACCGGTGGGCGGGATTGGCATCAACCTGGCCATTCAGGATGCCGTGGCGGCGGCAAGAATTCTGAAGGAACGCATCCGCGACGCCGCGCGCACCGGCATCATCGGCGAGCAGGCGCTTGCAGAAGTGCAGAAGCGCCGCGATCTGCCCACCCGCATCACGCAAAGCTTTCAGGTAATGGCGCATGGATTTCTCAAGCGTTATCTTGGCAATCCCGCGCCGGCACATGCGCCGCGGATGCTGCGGATCTTAAGCCGAAGCCGCCTGTTTCGCCGAACCGCGGCGCGGTTTATTGGGCTTGGAGTGCGGCCTGAGCACGTTGAATAGCGAGCGCTCGCACGTTTCTATTTGTTTTGAACACGAAGTGGAATAACTTCGGCGTTCCACGGTTGAGCGTTCAGGTTGAGGCGCGCCACGGTGATCGGAAGGTCGAAGCGGCGCGGGCCGGCGCTTCCCGGATTGATGTATAAGACGCCGTGACGCAACTGCTGCGCTGGCTTGTGGGAATGGCCGCTGAGCACAATAGAAAATCCCGCCGCTTCGGGGACGAGATCCAAACTTTCGGCGTTGTGCAGCATGTAGATGGTCACGCCCGCGGCGGTGACTATTTCGGTGGCGGGCAGCGCGTCTGCCCAAGGCTCGGTGTCGATGTTGCCGCGAATGGCGACCACGGGCGCGATGCCGCGCAAAGTAGTTAGGATTCCCGGGTCACCGACATCGCCGACGTGGAGAATCAAGTCTGAGCCACGCAAAGCTTCAATGGCTTCCTTGCGCAGCAGGCCGTGGGTGTCGGAGATTATGCCGATTTGCGAAGCGTCTGGAAAGACGTGCATTCGTACCGATTGGGCCAGCGAGTTCGATTACGCGGTTTGCTTGGCTTGGTTGGCGCGACGCAACGGGCGAGCGCCAGGGATCGGGAAGGACATGTGCCAGAAATTGGTGTCTTCGGAGACGAACTCGACGCCAACGTAGTTCTTTCCGTCGCGTGCGCGCCGGATGTTGATTACGCGGCATTCGACCGAGCGTGCAGTGTGGTCGTTGACGAGCAGGAGCTGCTGGCCCATGGTGACCAGATGTTCGAGGTGGAACAGCGCGCCGTGGCGATTCACCGATTGCGAGTGCGTGTTGATGACAAACTTCTCGCCTTCGCCTGATTTGCCGTGGACGGTAAGGGGCACGGTCAGGGACACGCGAACGGTGCGGCGACGTTCTTTGTAGCGAAAATTAATAAGTGACATCTGCGGTGGCTGCCTTCTATTAATTCACTACGGTAAATCACGGCTAACAGATGACGTTTCACGGATCCGGTGGGACGAACCGTAAAGCGATGGCCTCCGACGGCCTTGGGCCTGAGTAGAATGCCAAAACGCCCGGAAAAAGCAACGATTAAAAATCTGGCCCAACCCACAACCGAGAGTTTGCGCGATTCTGCCTTGCGTGGCAATGAATCCACCGTACCAAACTGACCTAAGGACTGGAGTACTGGCGTTGCAAACCGATGGTTTAGGCGGTGACGGACAGTATATGGCAACCCGCGCAGATTAGCGAGACGTGACTGGCCGAAAGGACAGGCTGCGCTGAGGGGTGGCGAATGCTTTGAAAAATCGGCCGCCTACAGACTGGGTAAATTAACGATCTGCAGAGCATTCACGCGGGCGCCCTCTACGGTGAGACCCCAGTGCAGGTGCGGGCCAGTCACGCGCCCGGTGGCACCTACCTTGCCCAGGAGAGCGCCTGCCGAGAGTTCGTCGCCTACTTTCACAGAGATGACCGATAGGTGGCCGTAGAGGGTGTAGACGCCCAGGCCATGATCAATGAGCACGGTGTTGCCGGCGAAGTACAGCGGCTCGGCGAGGACGACGCGCCCGGCCTGCGCGGCGTGAACTGGCGTCCCCGCAGGCGCTGGGAAGTCTACCCCACTGTGTGGCGAACTTGGCTGGCCGTTCAGGACGCGGCGGCGGCCGAAATTTGCGCCGGAGGTTACACCCACAAGCGGGACGTGGAATGGGCCTCGCCACAATTTATCGGGCGTTACGGTGCCGTAGATTTCGCGGAGGCGCTGTTGTTCGCTCTTGGCGCGTGCCAGTTGCTCGGGATTGGGTTCGACGAATTGCGGGGCGACCTTGAGGCTTTCGGTGGCGAATTTCCCGGCTGACACGTGCATCGCGAGCTGGCATGTAGCTGACGGTCCTGGTGCGGACTGGATGCTCACATCGAGAGTGTAATCCCCGGGTGCTTTTTCGAGGTCGACGGAGACCAGGGCATGCCAGATTTGGGGCTTCGATGAAGATACCAAACTCGGTCCAATTTGCCAGAAGGGAACGTTCTGGGTGTCAAGTTTGGCTTGGACACTGGTTAGCGGCGTTTTCGACGACAGGCTGGCGAGCAGCAATCCTCCTTGGCTCACGGAAGCGGCGCTTATCGATAACGACGCTTCGTCTCCGCAGGTGGTCCGTGGTGCAGCGGGCTTTTTGCGGGCGGCATGCTGCACCGGACCGGAAAGCGCCGAGGGCTCCCACACAACCAGAATGCCAAGTGTCAGCAGGGCGATGGCGGCTCGAAGATTCACGTTACAGGAGCGACGTTTGGCGGCGTGTCCAAAGCTTGCCTTTTTCTTTGGAAGCGGCTTCGACGTCCTTCACGTAGGCGCCAGTTTGCGTCAGCACGTGATGCAGATCGTTTCCGAGGCTGATGAAAGTGAACCCTTTTTCCAGGAACTCGCCCACGCGCGAGGTGCCGAAGAGGAAGAGCCCAAGAATGACATTATTTTTGCGCGCGGCCTCAACCAATTTCTGCGTGGCGGCGCCCAGTTCCGGCGACGTGTACATATGAGGGAACTCGTACTTTGCGTACAGGCCCATCGACATGCACAAATCGTTTTGCCCCAAGAATAGAATGTCGACTCCGGGCACCGCCGCAATCTCCGCGATATTCTCGATGCACGAGGCGGTTTCCACTTGCAGGGCCACGATGGCGTTGGCGTTCCAGGCGCCAGCGTATCCGAGCAGGCCGCCCTTGTTCATGCTGCGTTGCGGAAAATAAACGGAGCGCGTGCCTGCAGTGGGATACCGCATGCAACTCACGGCCTGCCGGGCTTCCTCAGCGGTATTGATGTACGGCACCAGAACACCGTCGGAGCCGAGGTCGAGAGCTTGCTGAATCCCTGGACGATCGTCGTATCCGCCGACGCGAACCATGGACTTGGCGCCACCGTTTGCGATGCCGCAGAGCATGGCGGAAAGATTCTGGTGGTCCATCGGGCCGTGCTGGGTATCCACCAGCAGCCAATCGTAGCCGCTGTGGGCCAACTGCTCGGCGATGGTGGCACTGTGGGAGTTTACGAACAAGCCGAGTTTGGGCGAACCCGCCCGCAGTTGCTTCTTAAATTCCGCACCCGTTGAATTTTCATCCGACATGTTTCTCTCCTAGCACTTGCGTGTACTCGATCGCGTATGGCTCATGTAAATCTACAGGACAGACGGCGGCCGCGCCACTCCACGGGAAGAAGCCGAGCGAAATCAGTCCGCACAAAGCCTATACTTTAGTTCATGCTTTGCATAAGCACCGCTAAAGCTTTAGCCGAGGCGGCGCAGGAGGTGAACCATGCGCATCGGAGAAATTGCGCGGCAGACAAATGTCTCCATCCAGACGCTCCGCTTTTACGAGCGAAAAGGGTTTCTGCCGCCACCCGCGCGCACTTCCGCAGGCTATCGCGCCTACGGTCCGGCAGATGTGCGGCGCGTGCAATTTATCAGACAGTCGCAACAACTGGGATTCCCACTGAAAGAAATCAAGGAATTGCTGGACATCCACGAGCACTTCTCCAAGCCCCAAGGCGCGCTTTCGGCCCGCTGGCGCAGAGCGGTGCGCATTGCGCGGGAACGGCTCGCGGTCATCGACAACAAACTTCTTGCGCTTGCAGCCATGCGCGTGCAACTAGCCAGAGTGTTAGGCGAGGATGCCGAAGAACCTCAGGAGCGTTGTCCGGTAGGCACTGCCGAAGCCAAGGCGGTCTCGCTATCGCGCCCGCGAAAAAATCCTATTGACCCTATACCATGATATAGGGCTGAACATCGCGCATCCGCCTGCCAAATACTAAGGCGGTGTCGCGGCGCGCATTTGCTCGCCGCAGAGGCGGGTGCGCATGGGCTTACCGATATCGTTGCAAACGGAATGGACTGGTTGGTTGGTGGCAATAATGGTCGGGGTGCAAATTGCGCTTCCCTTCTTGCTACGCAGGATTAGCGGAACTCCGATTTCGCCCGGCAATCCGCACCAGGCGATCCCCCAAACAAAACCTGCACCGCTTACCGGAAAATCGATGCGCTGGCATTACGCGTTGGGTTTCGTGTTACCGGCGGCTGCGCTGGCGCACGGTTGGATTCCCATGGCCTCGGGGCATATGCCGCGCACCAGTATGACGGGACTGTGGCTGGCAACCTTCGCGCTGGGACTACTGTTCTTGCAATTGCTGATCGGCCTGGCGATGCAGACGTTGGGTCGCAATGGCGAAAGTGCTGGCCGGCTGGCCTTGCGCCGCACGCATTTCGTCACCATGCTGCTGATCGCGTCGCTTGCGCTGGCCCACATGCTGCTGAACTGAGTCTAGCGTCCTGAACGGCGCACGGAGATTACTAGCTCGCGCGAGTGCGGAATTGCGGCAGCGTCCAGTCACCGGCGGTAGCGGAGAGCTGCAGGCCGACCACGAACTCGCCACCCGGTCTTGGCTCGCAATAGACCACGCGCGCACGGGATCGCAGGCTGCCTACCAACGATCGTATGTTGAGGCGCTCATTGAGCGGCAACGGCGCGGCCGTAACGACCCGCGCGCCGTGCAGGCTCACGTTCTCGGTGACGCCCTGAAGCGCGGGGTAGCGGATTTCCAAGCTTGCAAGGTCCACGGCGACGCGGAGAGGCGTGCGGGTTTCGAGGCGATTTGGTTCGTTAGGCATAGCTCTCGCGGCGAATGCGAAATTCGCAAGGTTAACACCGGGCCGGGTAGACTGCGGGTTCCCCCATGGTACTACTCCGGATGCGGGAAATTGGATTTATTTCGTCTACTGAAATCCCTGTGGAAATCCTTTTGAAGCCTCGTTTGGAGGCCCTCTTGAAGCCGCGCGTTGGACCTCCGACTCCGCCCAGCCTAGAAGTTGGACGAGTCGAAGGGCTTAGGGAAAAGCTCGCGCATGGGCACAGTTTCGGTCTTACCTTGCAGGTTTGCCAGGATCACCGGGACGTCCCCACAAAACTCCCAGATGAGCTGCCGGCACGCGCCGCAAGGCGGAGTAAGGCGCTCGGCGTCGGTAACCACCGCGATAGCATCGAAGTTGCGCTCGCCTTCAGAAAGCGCTTTGAAGATGGCGATGCGCTCGGCGCATACCGTCAGACCGTAGGTGGCGTTCTCAACGTTGCAGCCGCCGAAGATACGGCCGGAACTGGCACGGACGGCCGCGCCTACGCGGAAGTTGGAGTACGGCGCGTGGGCATTTTCGCGGGTTTGCTTTGCGGCAGTGATTAAACTCTCGTAGTCACCCATCTAGGCACTCCAAAGATTCGAGCCCAATTCAAGCCCGTTAGTTCAGTTCGGCGGCAATCTTGGGAATCACCGCGCGCAATAGTGCAATGAATTGGCCTTTTACACGCTCGGCCACTTCCAAAACTTCCGTGTGCACCAACGGCTGATCGATTACGCCGGCGGCGGCATTGGTGACACACGAAATTCCCAGCACGCGGATACCGCTGTGGCGCGCGGCAATCACTTCGGGAACAGTGGACATGCCGACAAGGTCCGCGCCAATAGCTCGCAGATAGCGAATCTCCGCAGGGGTTTCATAACTGGGCCCGACGAGAGCCGCGTACACCCCTTCGGGCATGTTCGTGCCAGCTTTGGCGGCCTCGGCGGCGGCGATGGCGCGAAATTTTTTGTCGTACGCTGTGGTCATATCCGGGAAGCGCAAACCAAATTTTTGGTCGTTCGGCCCGGTGAGCGGGTTGGCTCCTTGCAGGTTGATGTGGTCGCTGATCAGCACCAAGCGTCCCTGCGTCAATTCGCGCAGTATGCCTCCGGCGGCGTTGGTGAGGATTACGGCTTGCACGCCGAGTCGCGCAAAAACGCGGATGGGAAACGCCACCTGGTGCACCGAGTAACCCTCGTAAAGGTGCACGCGGCCCTGCATGCCAATGACCGCTGTGTCACCCACCATGCCAACTACTAATTTCCCGGCGTGGCCAATGGCCGTGGAACGCGGGAAGTGGGGAATTTTTTCATACGGCACCTTGACGGCGCTCGCGAATTCGTCGGCGAATGCTCCAAGACCGGAGCCCAGGACCAGAGCGATTTTCGGACGGAGCTTTGTTTGCGAGAGAATAAATCGCGCGGCTTCCTGCGCTTTGTCGAATTCGCTCGGGCCACCTCGCGCCGGTTTATCTTTCGCAGCTTGCAAAGACGCATGTTTCAGCCAGCGTTCAGCGCTCTTTGAACTGGCACGCAGCGCCGGAATTGGCGGCTTCGACTTTTTTGCGCTCACGAAAGAATCCCCACAATCGACGCCGACATGAGATTCGCCATAGTGCCCGCAAGCATCGCGCGAATACCAAATTTAGCTAATTGCTGTCGCTGCTCGGGGGCTAGCGCTCCGATGCCGCCAATTTGAATCCCGATGGAGCTGAAATTGGCAAAGCCGCACAGTGCAAACGTGGCAATCGTAAAGCTGCGGGGGTCCAGCGCGCTCTTCATTGTTCCCAGTTGCGCGAAGGCCACGAATTCATTGATGACCATGCGCGTGCCGAGCAGGTTGCCGATCTGCGCGGCGTCGTGCCAGGGGATGCCAATCAGCCAGGCAACCGGCGCGAAAATCCACCCGAGAACCTCCTGCAGATTGTATGGAAACCAGCCAACGTGCAGGTGTACCCAGCCCATCAGAGCGTTAACGAACGCGAGCAGCGCGATAAAAACGATGAGCATGGCCCCGACGTTCAGGGCCAGATGTAAGCCATCGATAGTGCCGCGTGCAATCGCACCGAGAACGTTGGCCTCTTTTTCCGTGGGCGGCATTTCGACGCGGCCTGCGGTAAGCGGGTGCTCGGTTTCGGGAACCAGCATCTTGGCCATGAGCAGCGTGCCAGGCGCGGTCATAATCACGGCGGTGAGCAGGTTCTTGGCATCGGCGCCGCCTACACGGATGTATCCGGCCATCATTCCGCCGGAAATGTGCGCCATCCCGCTGGTCATCACGGTCATGAGTTCAGACTTGGTAAGCTTCGGCAGAAATGGCCGGATCGTCAACGGCGCTTCGGTCTGCCCCATGAAGATACTCGCGGCGATATTCAGTGACTCAGCGCCGCTGGCGCCCATAACCTTCGTCATCAGCCACGCTGCGCCGCGAATGATGATCTGCATCACGCCGATGTGATAGAGCACGGCAAAAAACGCAGCGATAAAAATAATCGTAGGTAGCACCTGGAACGCAAAGATGAAGCCAAGATTGGAATCGGCCTTGCCCAGTTCTCCGAAAATAAATGTGGAGCCAAAGTACGAAAAATCCAAAAGTTTCTTGGCGCCGGCCCCGGCAACAGCAAAAATCCGCTGACCGGCGGGCACGCGCAGCACAAATAGGCCGAGCGCAAACTGCAGCCCGAGTCCCCAAGCCACGGTTTTTAACTTGATAGCGCGACGATCCGTTGAGAACAGGTATGCGCCCACTAGAATCGCGGCAATACCGAGCACTCCGACGTATCGTCCCATTCATTCTCCTTTTTATTTGCCAACTACTTGGCGACGGCGACGGGTTGACAGCGCGTTCAGGTCTCTGTCCCTAAAGATAGTGCGATAGATCAATGGATTCTTTACTTTCGGCGGAGCGCCCGCGATCTCGTAGCTCCCCGCAATCAGCGCCTGCGCATCCGCCAGCTTGGTACCCGAATTGTAATGGATTGTCGCCAACGGCTGGCCTTTTTTGACGTGGTCCCCGATGCGCACGCGAAATTCCAAGCCCACGCCGTGATCGATGTGATCTTCTTTTTTAGCACGGCCGCCGCCAAGGATGGCCAGCGCGATGCCCAGGTTTTCGCTGTTGGTTGCGGTGATGAACCCGGCTCTCGGGCTGGCCACGTCGACCCGCGAACGCGCCTGCGGCAGTAGCAGTGGATCCTCGACCACGCGCGGATCGCCTCCTTGCAGTTCGATGACTTGGCGAAATTTTGCCTTGGCCTTACCGCTGGCAATCATCTCGGCCGCGAGTCGGCGGCCGGCAGCAAGGGTGGAAGTCTTCTGTCCGCAGAAAAACATCCAAGCCGAGAGTTCGATGCTAAGTTCTCGCAGGTCGGCAGGTCCGCCGCCGCCCAGTACGTCAAGGCATTCCACAATCTCGTTGCTGTGCCCCGCCATGCGTCCGAGCGGTTGATTCATGTCGGTGATCAGTGCCACCACTTCCTTCCCCATACTCCGGCCAATCCCCACCATGGCCTGCGCAAGCGCGATGGCATCCTTCTTATTTTTCATGAACGCGCCCGAACCGGTTTTCACGTCCAGCACCAACGCGTCAATTCCTTCGGCGAGCTTCTTGCTCATAATGGAAGCACAAATCAAACCGATATTCTCAACCGTCGAAGTCGCATCGCGCAGCGCGTAGATTTTTTTGTCCGCGGGAGCAATTTCGGCGGTCTGCCCGATCAGCCCCATGCCGCATTCGCGCAGCACGCGCCGAAAGTCCACCAGGCTAAGTGAGGTATTGAATCCTGGAATGGCCTCGAGCTTATCGAGTGTGCCTCCCGTGTGGCCAAGGCCGCGACCGCTGATCATCGGAACGGTTAGTCCACCCGCTGCCACGATGGGCGCAAGAATCAGCGAAGTTTTATCGCCCACCCCGCCCGTCGAGTGCTTATCAACCTTTTTCCCGGGAATTTCGGAGTGGTCGAGAATCTCACCCGAATGCAGCATCGCTCCGGTGAGAAAGGTCAGTTCGTCGCGGTTCAGCCCGCGCAGCCAAGCGGCCATCAGCCACGCCGCCATCTGATAATCGGGAATTTCGTCGCGCGTGTAGGACGAGATCAGGAAATCAATTTCGGGCCGGGTATGTTCACCGGAGTCGCGCTTTTTGCGGATCAGGTCTACGGCACGCATTTTTCGGGGAACAGTGAAGCGGGAGCGTAGCACCAGCGCGGGTTTGCGTCAACGAGTGGGCGTCAACGAAACAACACACGCACAGCGCAGCAGATATATCACTTAGAGCGGCTGATGGGTGTCCGGCGGAAGTTCCGTATGCTGCGCGGATACGACGTGCCAGCCGCGCGGCGTATTGATGTACACGTGCGTCACGCGCATCTGGCTGTTAAAGTGTTGGCCGCGAAATTCTCCGCTCGACGTCCACAGACACGTAGCGACCGCGGTGTCTTGAAAGATGCGAACCTTGATATCGTTGGCGACAAAAACGTGATACTTGACATCACTCGACTGAACAAGGCTCATCAGCGCGTTGCGATCAACATACTGGCCGTGCGAAAGCGTGCCAACAAAGTCATCGCCGTAAACGCGATGGAAAAAAGTTGCGTTGTTCAGCAGGAACGCGCGCGCCGTCTCGCCTTCGATATTGACGATCTCCTGGCGCTGCATCTCGGGATTGGCCGGGGCGTAGGGGCTCTCTGCGTACGGGTCCACGTACTGCGCGGAGACGCACCAGGAAAGCACCAACGCAAGGGCCAACAGTGCGGCAAGTCGCGACATTTCAGTACCGCTCCTTATCTAGGGAGGTGGGGCGACCAAGCAGCATCGCTGTGGAAGGTAGCGCCTTGAATTTATGATACGAGATAGGCGAAACGCGGACAATACCACTTGTTCTTATGAATACCTGTTGTGCGCCGTTAACTACAGACTGTTTCGACACTTCGTGAGATTGCACGCCGCCTTAGACACGCTCTAGGGACACAGCCTTTTTCCGCTGCCTCGCCGCTTCGTGAAACCGCCTCTAGAAGAAATAGAGGAAGTCCCCGGCCACTGTGAATTGATTCTTCTTGGTGCCGTTGTCGTACGCCGGGGCATCATAGGCGCGTTCGAAACGCAGCTCTGGCCGGAGGAGCACTGTGGTGCCAAACCAATGGCCCCAGCCGAGAAGGTGCTCGGAGTAGCGGGTTTTGTAACCAGTGCGCTGGCCCACCAGATCGTCCACAAACTCATTGCGAATCGAGAGGTAGTCTTTCGCGCCAAGCTGTTTCTCGGTGTAATTCACGATGGCATACTCCGGCGCATAGCAGGTCAATTGCGTGGCCAGTTTGCAGTGCGCGCCGTTGGCGCCGGTCTCCAGCAGCGACGCCGCGTCAGGATTGTTCACGTTCGGAACGTCTTTCTCCCACATATACCAGGCTTCGGTCGCAATGTGGAGGGAAGGATGGCTGGCGAATTTGTGGTACCACGTCAGATAGAAAGAATTGAGATTGTTATACGCGTATTTCTGGTCGTTTAGGGCGTTAAGCACGGGATAGATGGAGTCGAGGCCGTTATTCCAGGTGTATTGAATCGCCAGGTTTAGCGTGGGCTTGGCGTCGCGCGTGTTTCCGGGCGAGGTGTCGCACCCCGCGGACACTCCGGCCTGCACTAGCCAATGGTCGTCCAGCTTCAGCGTTCCGTTGATTCCCGTCTGCGTGTAGCAATCGATGGTGTACAAAATCGAATGGCTGTACGTGTAATTATTCGGCGCGAGTTGCGCTTCAATATCCGCGATGGAGATGTAACGCCCGATCCGAATGTTCAAGCCATCCGCCACTTGCCCCCAATACAGATCCGTATAAAACATAACCGGGTCGTAGCCATATTCCAGATTCTTGCCGAGGAGTTGATTGCTGAAATAGCCTTTGGCGGTGGTGAAACGATAGTCGAGGCCGTATAGATTCGTCAGGCGAAAGCCCCAGTCGAAGTGATCGGTCTGTACCGTGTCCGGCTGGCGTTCGATGTACAAAACCTCCTGATCGGGCTGCACGGAATTGGCTACCTCCGCGTAGGCTTCGGGATAATTTGTGTATCTGCCCAGCGCTTTGTCATTTGACGTGCTGACGTTGGCGCCAAAATTGATCCAACCATAGATTTGAATGCCACTCTTCAACCACCAGTCGCCGTGCTTGCCGCTCCAGATGGCCTGCATCAGCGGCGAAGATTGCGTCCATGGCGCGCCGATGTCCGACGATCCGCCGTAGGGCCAATCCGTGAAGGGATACGGGGGATTCGTCACCGGCGCGGGATAGCCACGCTTGTTGGGAGCGGGCTGGCCGAAGGTAGGGGAAGTGCCCGCGCCAATCATATCCGTAGGCCTGAAAGAATCGCTGGAAAAAATTGCCTTGCAGCTGAACGCTTGGCGTTGCGGCGGGCGGCGCTGCGGCCGGTGCGGCACTGGAGCTGGAGGCAGTTGCGGGAACCTGCGCAGTACTAGCAGAGCTTTGCGCGGAATCCGGCGTATCTGCGACCGTGTCAGACACCACTGGAGCGGCGGTGGCTGGTGCATCTTCCTTCGATTTTGCGGTGGTCGCGGAATCCGCGTTCGTCGCCGCGCCCTGGTCGGCGCGGACCGGGCAGGGCGAAATGGCAGGCCATAAGAACGCAGCTCCCACCATCGCCAGAATTCTATATTTACCAGAAACCATGCGCATCTCTGCTCTCCTGAACAGCGCTTGGCAACCGAAGTTTTCCGAAGGGTACGCAACGCCGAGACGCAGGCGCGGGGGGATGTTCGTTGCCAGTAAATAGTAGCGGCGCGGTGATAAGGAAGTCGTAAGCCGGATGTAAGGTCAGTATTAGTGGAAATCTGCTCTGGCGTGCGCCGGTATGGATGAATTGGGCACGGCCAGAGTTGGGGTTGCACTGCCGATGGCCGAGCGTTAGGGGTCAGCGCGGCAGCGTGGGCCCGGGATACAACACCGCAATCTCATTGGCCACGCCGCGCATCTCTTCGTGGATCAGTTCGTTGGTCGCGAGAATCACCGGTCCGCCCAAGCTCGTACGGCCGCGCCACAAAATCCGTAACCTTCCCGCCAGCTTCCCGAACCAGCAAACCCCAGCCGCGGTATCCCATTTCTTCAAGCCAAATTCCCAAAATCCCTCAAAGCGTCCGCACGCCACGCTCGCCAGATCCAGAGCAGCGGAGCCATCCCGTCGCACCCCATGCGAACGCATCGTGAAATCCGAATAGTAGTGGATGTTGGGGCTGGCGTGCCGCTCATGCACCGGGAATCCCGTGCACAGCAAACTCGTCGCCACGGTGGCATTCGCAGAAACGCGAATTTTCGCGCCGTTCAACGTGGCGCCTTCGCCGCGTGCCGCGGCAAAAAGTTCGTCATGCATCGGATTGTAAATCACCGCGCAGAGCAAAGTGTCGCGTGGCGCAGTGTCAGTGGAGTAGTGTCGCCGGATGGAGAGCCGCGCCTGCGAAGCCGCTGCGCCAACGCGATCGACACGCAATAACATGGATAGCCATGCGCAAAATTGGTAGTTCCATCCAGCGGATCCACATGCCAGCTAAATTCCGAAGCCGATTCGTGCCCGTAACCCTCTTCCGCCGCGATCGCGTGCGTCGGAAAATATTTCGTCAGCCGCTCCACGATCAACTTCTCCGAACGTTTGTCCGCCTGCGTAACTAAATCCACTTCCCGCTTGTAAGAAATTTGCGCCGGGCCGCGCAGCTTCTTCGCGCAGCACCGCTCCCGCTTCGCGCGCAATCTCTATCGCCGCTTCCAAATAATTCTTCGTCATATACGTTTGGGTCCTCTGCGCACCAAAAAATTGTCATCCCGAGCGTAGCGCCTGCCCGCCAACGAGGGGGATCTGCTTTCTTCCACTCAAGCAAACTTCTTGGATATTCTCGCCGAAGCCTGTCAAACAGAGCGCTGGAAAGTATACGTCAGTATTATTGCGGCCCGGTGAGGTAGGTCTTGCGATGCCGCACGTGATAATCTCCCGCGACTTTCACTTCAATACTGCGGTACGTGTTGGCCGGACCGCGCGGCTCCGGATAGTAGCCCAGCCGATACTGCGTACGCAGTTCGTGATCGATCCGATCGAAAATCGCGGTCCAGTTCCTCGGTGTGTCCGGGAAAAACATCGCTCCGCCGGTTGTATCCGTAATGGTCTCCAGCGCGTGTTCTCCCGCCGTGTTTCGCCCGCTCTCGTTCTTCACCGGCCGAATCAAAATCGTATACAGCAACGCCCCGCTGCGCACCGCCGCTTTTCGCGCCGCCTCAAAATCGTAGCGGCTGGTCGTCTCGCCTCCGTCGGTAACCAGAATGATCACCCGCCGCCGTTCCGCGCCGCGCTTTTCCAGCGCCCGCGAACCGAATACCAGCGCATCGTAAATAGATGTCCCGGCCCCGCCCGGAATTTTGTGCACCGCCGACTGCAGCGCCGCACGTTATCGGAAAACGCTGCATACTGCGTCACCGTTTCATCAAACGCGAAAACTCCCAGCGAATCCTTGGGCCGCAGCACTTGTCGATAAAATGTGCCGCGGCTTCCTGCTCGAAGGCAAACTCCTTGTGCGCGCTCAGGCTGGCATCGATCATCAGCGCCAGATCCAGCGGCTGCGAAGTCTCCGACTCAAACACCGCGATTTTCTGTTCCACGCCCTCTTCAAATATCTGAAAGCTCCACCTTCAAATCCGGCGCCGGACGATTCTTCTCGTCCAACACGCTGGCCAGCACGTTCACCAGATTTACCGGACGCGAATCCGCCCACTCTGCTTGCGGAGTCCTGCGAGTCCCCGGACCGCCGCGTAGACGAATTATCGAGCGAAGGCTGCACAATCGGGACCGGCTCTCCAGGGGCTACGCCGGCATTGTTGCCGCTGTTGGAACTGTTTTGCGCGGCTTCTGGTTTTGCCGAACCCGTTGTGTTACCGGTATTACTCGATGATGCCGAGCCCGCCGTCGCCGGCGCTCCTGCTGACGGCCCAGCGGCATTGAACGTTCGCGCTGAAGTATTGTTCCCGGAACTATTCGTTGTCGAGGGTTGCGTCTTGTTCTTCTGCGCCCAGGGAGGACGGTCCGGATCATCTGCGCGCTCTGCGCAGCCACCATGCGCGCCAACAGGCACGCCCCGACCAATAAAAAAAAACGGAGCAGCCGTGCGATCCGCATGCGGCGGCGCAAAAATGGGCCGTGGCATTGGAGTTAAGATGCCGGTTTCACTGATGTGCCGCCCCTGGCGGAGGTGGCGGCTCGCCATCCGCCCACACCGCCCCATCCGCAAAAAATTCCTTCTTCCAGATCGGTACGGTTTGCTTCAGCGTATCGATCGCCCAGCGGCAAGCCTCAAAAGCCGGCGCTCGGTGTGCGGCACTGACCGCGATAAACACGCTGGTTTCCCCAACTCTCCAGGCGCCCCAGACGGTGCACGATCGCCACACGGTCGATCGCAAACTTTTCGTGTACGTCGCGCCGATCTCCCGAATCTTCTCGAGCGCCATCGACTCGTACCCTTCATATTCCAGGTACAACGTCTGCGCCCATGGCAGTGATTTCGCACGCGGCCATCGAACGTGACGATCGCGCCATCTTCGGCATTTCGTACCTGCTCGACAAGTGCTTCCGCGACGATGCGGCTCCGCGTAAGTTCCACGTGCGTTGGTTCCACGTGCGTTGGTTCCAAGCGATCATCGCGATCCTTTGAGATGGTTACGATTGTTGCGGGCTTCAGACATTTGGCTCTTTGCCGATGACGTTAGCCACCGCTCACCGGCGGCAAAAACGCCACTTCATCGCCAGTATGCACCGGCGTTTCCCAGGCGGCAAATTCACGATTGCGCGCGGCCACCACTGACGAACGAAACGCCGCCAGCCGAGGACAGCGCTCCGCGTAGTGCGCGAAAACCTGCTCAATGGCCGCGCCATCCGGTAAATCGCAGGCATCTTCGCTGACACCGGCAAGTTCCTTCAGCCGGCCGAAAAAAAGCACTCGAGTGGTTATGCGTGGCACGTCTGAATTGTAACCTGCGCAGCGAGTGCCAGCCAGTGCCGGCCACTTTCTTGTAGTCCGGCGCATCCAAATGGCCGGTCTCTGCGCGTGCCCCGAGAATAGTCGTTGCCAAACGAAAAGCCTTTGTGAAAAATGCTTCGCCAGCGAGGGACGGGATGAAGGTCTTGGTCACGGGTGCCACGGGTCTGGTGGGCAGGGCGCTGGTGCAAGCGCTCCAGAGTGATGGCCACCTTGTTTGCCGTCTGCTGCGCAAGAAAGACGAAGACGAACAAGAAACCAAGCAAGACTGCGATGTGGAATGGGAGTCCGCACGCCGCCGCATTCGGCGCAGCGGCAGAAAACGCCGACGCCGTGGTGAATTTGGCGGGAGCGCCCATCGCCGATGGCCGTTGGAGCGAGATCGCAAGGAATTTCTACGCAGCAGCCGCGTGGAGACCACCCGAGGGCTGGTGGCGGCTATCGAGCAGATGAGTCCACGGCCGAAGGTGCTCGTCTCAGCGTCGGCGATCGGCTATTACGGCGATCGCGGCGACGAAGTGTTGACGGAAGAAAGTTCGCCGCGCGCCGATTTTCTTTCGCGACTTGCAGAAGAGTGGGAAGCGGAAGCGCATCCGGGCGAGCGCTCTCGGAGTGCGCGTGGTGCTGGCGCGCTTCGGAGTCATCCTGGCAAAACAGGGCGGAGCACTGCCGCAGATGATGCTGCCCTTCAGATTGGCGCGGGCGGAAAGCTGGGTTCGGGAAAGCAGTGGATGTCCTGGGTGACGCTGGACGATGTGGTGCGTGTGATCCGTTTTGCGATGGAAACTGAGGCAGTGGAGGGCGCTGTCAATGTGACAGCGCCGCAACCGGTGACTAATGCGGAGTTCACGAAAGCGCTGGCTCGCGCCATGCACCGGCCAGCCTTTTTCACCGTGCCACCCGTCGCGCTACGGGCACTCCTGGGCGAAATGGCGGATGCGATGCTGCTCTCAAGCCAGCGCGTTGTTCCACAAGCCCTGGAAAAATACGGCTATCAGTTCCAGTATCGGGATCTGAGGTCCGCGCTGGCCGCCATCCTCAAATCGTAGCTCGTTCGACTGCTACTTCAGCACCGACAAAGTCACTTCAATCTTAGAGACTCTTCCGCTGAGAGGGTCGGTGGCCGTCGTCGACTCCGAGGTTTGCCCGTCGCGTAACGATACCCCCAGCTCCGTCTTGAACTGCCGGATCACCGGCTCTTTGAATTGGCCGGAAGCATCGGATTTATCGTCTCCAGAACCTTTCGCCACGGGAACCAGGACATCGCTTTCCACCCAGGAGCGCTCGACGACGAGTTCCAAGTGAAAAGTGTTAGCGTCTCCATGCGTCGCGCGGCAGTCAATGTTCGTTCCGACGTCAACGTATTGCATGTCTTTTCCTGAATACACCGGGACCTTAGTGCCGATTCGCACCCTCGTATTCCCACCACGGCCTCCCTCATATGTGTTCAGGTAACCAACATAGGGCAAGCTTTTCACTTTCTTGTCGCCGTCATATTCCGTTAGAACCACCTGGATCTTTAGCGGCGTAACTTTTTCAACGTGAACTTCCGGTTTGGGTTTGTCTTCCGCCACGGCTTGCGCGCGGATCAACGGAGGATTCGCCAGCAATGTGCAGAGTGCGAACGCGAAGACTGCTGTTCCAGTTCGTTTCATCTTTCCTCCTATTGCATCGTCTAGCCAATGCTAAGAACTACGAGACATTTGCGAACTACTTTGCTTCCGACGGCGACTGCGGCGGCGACAGCGGCTCCAGCTTAAGTTCGGCGATTTCCAGCGGAGCGGATGACACGTCCGCGGGTGGCGCTGCGGGCGCCGGCTTGGTCAGGGCTATGGCAATCTCGTGACGCCTCGGCAGTGCCGCGATAAACCTTGCCAAGGCGATCCGTTCGTCGGGCGGAACAAGGACTTCGGGCATTTGGGAGCCTTCGATTCGACTTTCGCTTTTCGCCAGCGTGCTAAAGGAGCGTGTTTTTCGGACACTGCGAGAAGCGATTTCCTGAGGCGCAACTTTTGACTTGCTCGCGATTTCGTCTGTTTCGGAATCGGCCGCGGAATTCGTCGCGGAGCTTGTCGCAGGACTCGTTGCTGAAGTCGTGGCGGAGACTGATGCGGTGACCCGCGTCGCGGTTTGCGGCTGCGATGGAATGCCGTGAAAGACAACGAAGGACAGGGCGACGACGGCCATCGCGGCGGCAACGGGCCACAGAACGAACCGGGAACGCGACGCAGCGCTCGCCGAGCGTTCCTGTTCGATCGCGGCGCGGACGCGAGGCAAGAACGATGGAGTGGCTTCGGCATTGGCCACGCGAGATAGCTCACCGTCGATCGCGGCGTAGAGTCTTTGCTCGTCAGCGAACAATTCGCGGCAAGCTGCGCAATCCGCGAGATGCGTTTGCAACGCAGTGCCGATTTCCGCGGGCATCGCCGCCGCTTCGATTAATTTCGGTCGGTACTCTTCACAAGACATGGCAGCTTCTCCAGTAAACGCAACTTCTTCGGTCAGCGCGACTTCTAACGCAATTTCTCCGCTAACTGTTTTCGAGCAAAAAATAATCGCGACTTCACCGTGCCGAGCGGTACACCAAGCAGGACCGCCACTTCTTCCAGCGTGTGTCCTTGCATGGCGCTTAGCAGCATCACCAGGCGAAGTTTCTCCGGCAGCTCATCGAGAGCGCGGTCCAGCCGCTGCGCAAACTGATTACGCACCGCCAAATCTTCTGCAGTAGCTGCGGGCGGCTGCCGCTCCGGGCGCGACCACAAGCCTTCTCGCTGCTCGCGGCGCTTCGCGGAACGCGCCCGATCCAGCGCCAGCCGAAACGCGATGCGCACCAGCCACGCGCGAAAGCGATCCCGTTCACGCAGGTGCTTGAATCGCCGGAAAGCGCGGAGCAACGCTTCCTGCGCCACGTCCTCGGCGTCCGCGGTGTTCCGCAAGACGCCGCGCGCCACGCGAAACGCCAGCGGACCGCACTCGGCAAGATGGCCCTCAAACGCCTCGCGCATTGCCGCTTCTGACTCGAGGCGCTGGGCGTCCGCTGCGCTGCGTGGAGTGCTGCCCTGCTGAGTCAGAACCAGCTCCTGCATGCGTGATTGCTCCCGGTACAAATGCCAGACGCCGCGGTGGTCAGAATGGTTCACAGTGGGTACGAGTTAATCACGAACGTCGCGGAGCTTGCTGCAGTGCATAGAATGCAACTTTTACTCGGCGCGGAGCTGGTTAGTCGGGGAGTGATCGGGGATCCCCGTCTCCCCAGAAGTCGACGGCGCCTCCCATGGGGCGCCATCTCAGATTTGACTAGAAAAGCTCGGAAACTATTTGACAAGGTACTTACTGATTTGTTAATCTTGGTGGGTAAAGAAGTGCGCCCAACCATTTGTCGCAAGCCCCAAATAACTCATAAGCTCTGAATGATTCTGCGGCGATCTCCTTCCGCAGGTACTGCGCCTAGCTGCATATCGTCGTCCCGTCCTGATGGAAATTCCGCGCCACCTGTAGCAGACTGGCAAAAAGTGGGGTTAACCACTTAATATACTAAGACCAACTCTAACCCGTTTAAAATGAACACTTGCAAAAGTGCATCAAAACAAAGGACTTTAAACCCTCCATAATGAACACTTACAAAAAACCCTAGGGGGGTACCCCCCTTGGAGTGCGGCGGCTTGACGCCGCTTTTCCGAGCGCCGAGCCGCACCCGAGCATCGCGCGGTCGAAGGCTCTGCTCCAGCTCCGCTCTGTTCTCCTTCACGGGCGCACTTCCCAACTTGGCACGCCGCTCCCACAGCATCTGTTCCGATTCGGGATTTCCGCGCCAGCGAATTCACCGATACCGCAACGGTTTCGCACCCGATCGCGTTTCGCGCACCATCGATAACCCAAAGATAACAAGGCTTTTGTAATCGACCACAACCTCACGAGCAGGCCAGCGCCGCCTATTCCCTTCGCTGGCCCTTCGCCTGCTTTTAGCTGCGCATGCGACCTCTCACGCCAGAAAAAGTCAAAGAATCCGCGAGCCGGTCACCGGCGGTGCTGGGGGCGAAGACGTGTGCCCGGTCGCTCTTAGCGCTAGGTGCCGCCACGGTTTTGTGGGGCTGTGGAGGCGGAGAAACGGGAGCCGTGATGCCATCACCCGCAGCGTCCATTCAAGTGACCGTGACGCCGGAGGCGGAGTCCGTGACGCTCGGGAACATGCAAGCCTTCCTGGCTACGGTCACGAACACCAGCAACACGGCCGTGACGTGGAGCGTGAACGGCGTGGCGGGCGGCAGCGTCACAGTGGGGACGATCACCTCGGCCGGGCTGTACACCGCGCCGGTGGATTTGCCGTCTCCCGCCATCGCGCAGGTGTACGGCCACCAGCGTCGCGGATCCGACGAAGTCGGCCACCGCTAGCTGTAACGATCACCAGCGATATCGTGGTGCAAATCTCGCCCAACGTTACAAGCGTGGAACTCGGCGCGCCGCAGGCGTTTAGCGGCATCGTGATGAGTTCCGGTCACCCAGATACGACTTTGCGCTGGAGCGTCTCGGGAGCGGCTTGCCCGAACGCGTGCGGCGCGGTGGACACGCTCGGAAATTTTACCGCGCCGCAAATCCTGCCCTCGCCTGCCGCCCTCACGGTAACGGCGCAGAGCGTAGCGGATCCGTCCAGACAAGCGTCGGCCGCCATCACGGTCACAAGCCATTTCTCTCTGGCCATTTCCGCGCCCGCAAGCATTTCAGCCGGCGGAAGCGCCGCCATCGTCGCCACGCTAACACCCGTGCCCGGATCGAATCCCAGCCAAATACTGGCGTGGTCGTTGACGGGCGCGGGTTGCGATGGCTCCTCCTGCGGAACGCTCACCACAGTTACCTCGCAGGTGGCCGGCGCCAGTAAGTCGTCGAACTCCGCGACCTACACGGCACCCAGCGCCGCGCCAACGCCCAACCTCGTGACGATCTCCGTGACGCCGCAAGCCGATCCATCAAAGAAAGCCCAGGCCACGCTGGCGATCGCACCGGGCGAGGGAGTGAGCGTCACGCCGCGCACGGCTACACTGGCCGTCAACCATCGCGTTCCGCTAACGGCCCAAGTCAGCGATTCGGAGAACGGCAATGTGCTGTGGAGCGCGAACGGCATCGCGGGCGGTAGCGCCGCAGTGGGCCAGATTTGTGTGCAGGGATCGATCCCCTGCCAGCCAGTGTTCGGTCCCTCATCATCGCCAGTCGATTACCTTGCGCCGGGCGCGATACCCGCGCCCAATCCCGTAACCGTACAAGCGGTAAGTGCGGCCGACGCCACCAAGAGCGCGAGCGCGCAAATCACGGTCATCAACCACGTACTGGTTTCCGTGATGCCCGCCAGCGTGACGCTGGCTCCGATGGCGACGCAGAGCTTTACCGCCACCGTGCTGGGCACTCCCAACCAGCAAGTGGTGTGGCAAATTTCCGGAACCGGATGCGGCGCGCGCGGCGGAGTTTGCGGCGCCATTGATACGAGCGGGACGTACACCGCACCGGCAATACCGCCTTCTCCAAATGCGTTGCAGGTGGTGGCCGTCAGCCAGGACGACGCCACACAGTCCGGCATAGCCAACGTCACCATCTCAACGGGAGCGAACATTTTGTCGCTGCACCCGGCCAGCGTCTACGCGGGCGCGGCGCAAGGCTTCACGCTGCAGGTAGACGGCAGCGGGTTTGTTGTAGCGGGGTCCGCGAACGGATCAGGCGCAGGTCGGCGCTGTTGATAGGCGGCACTGCGCGAACCACCACTTGCGTCTCCGCCACAGAGTGCATCGCGCCGGTGCTGGCCAGCGACGTTTCGCTCGCCGGCACAGTTTCCGTGCAGCTGCAAAATCCCGGCGGCACGCAAAGCAACGTGGTGGAGCTGGTGGTCGCGCAGCCGAATATTTCGGACGCTTCCATTTCTCTAACCAGCGCAGCGCCTGAAGCCAGCGGACAAAACATCGTGGTCGTGGATCCCAGCACCGCGGGAATTTCCACCGCCGACGATGACGTGGATTTAGACGTTGCCGCATTGGGCGCGTTTTCCACCGCAACGAATGCCTGCTCGCTTGGCGGCAACCCCGTGACGCTGCTGCGTCCCGCAAGCGGAAGCAGCACCGCGGATCTGTGCCTTTTTTCCGAGAGCGGCCTGGACGCCAGCATGACCGTGACGATCTCCGGCCCGGGCGACATCACGGTGATCGCCGAGCAGCCCGCAGGCCTGGGAATTCTGCACGTTACCTTGCTGCTTCCGGCAAACGCGTCTCCCGGCCCGCGAACACTTTTTATTCAGACCACGAATCTCGATAAGACGGCGGCCACTGGCGCGTAAAATCCATGAGGCGTGAACATCCAGTGAAACTGATTCGAGAAAAATACCGAAGGAGGCGCAGACCCAATGAGCAGCGCAGACAGCAAACAGTTTCTGTGGATCCTTTTACTCCTGGCGCTGCTGCTGACAGCCATCGTGGCCAGCGCGACGACCTTGCAGCCCCTGAGCTTTGCGAGCTCACGCGACAGGCCACGGCAATCGCGCGGGTGCGCTGCGTCAGCGTGCAGAGCACCTGGGCCGGCGGAGAGATCTGGACCGATTCGCACTTCGAAGTGTTGCAGCAGGAAAAGGCCGATCCTTTCGGAACGGATCAGTATGAGTACAGCCGGCCGACCTCGGCGCAAGAAGCGGGCGCGCAACACGGCGCGCCAGCGCCTGCCGCGAAGATTATCGTGCGACTGCTGGGCGGGAGCATCGCCGGCCTGCACGCGCAAGTGGACGACGTGCCGCAGTTTCATCCGGGAGAAGAGGTTTATCTATTTTTATGGCGCCGGTCCGGCGAACCCTACCGCGTGCTCGGCTGGATACAGGGCACCTTCCGCGTGGTGCGAGATGTGCGCACTGGCGCGGCGCGCGTGACGCAGGATTCCGCAATCACGGCATTCCATGCCGGGACGCGCGCCTACCAATCCATTGGCGTCCGCAACATGCCGTTGGCGGCGTTTGAAGCCAAGCTGCGCGCGGCCATCGCGGGAAACGTCGCCGCCGGAGCCGGCGAAACCGATGGAAAGTAAACGCATCCGGATCACGCCGCGGTGCTGGCACGGCAATTTTGGGGCGTTTACGCTGACAGCTTTTGCAGTGCGGCCTTTTTTGGAGCGCGGCGGCTTGACGCCGCTTTTTCGGCGCAATTCCGCAGAAAGGCCGATCCAATCGGAGCTCGGCGGCACGTCGAATTTCGCATCATACTGAGCGCAATAGACTTAAAGTTCTTTGCGCTCAGCATGATATGGAAGATGCTGATTCTGAATAAGTTAAAGAATGAATTTAGTAACCATGTAGTTATCGGTCCAGGGCCGTGCGGTACCTGGCGGGGATGAATTTGCAGGCGACGGAGAAGCGAGGGCACGGCTTGCGCGGAAAAGCAGCGTCAAACCGCCGCACTCCAAAAGGAACGAGGTCTTCACCATGAGCTCCACATACCAAGCAGCGCTGCGCGGCTTCGCAATCTTCTGCAGTATTTTTCTGGCACCCTTCGCGGCCGGCTACTCTTTCGATCAAGTGGTGCCGGATGTGCGACAGCCCGCATCCGTGTCCGGCGGCTCGGCCTGTCCGGTAGTCGCGCATCAGCTTACCGCCGCGGGCAGCATCGCCGAACAATGGAGCACTGTGCTCAATACCGATCCGGTCACGATTATTACCCAGGACCAGACCGCGAGCGGGAAGCTGGCGGAAATCGCAGCGGTCATTCAGCAATCCATCGCGGTGTGGACTGGCGTTCCAGGCACCACGCTGCTGCCCGCCTCGTTCGGCGCCCTGACGCAAACCACCGCGCAAAACGCCTGCGCTGAAGATGGCATAAATTCCATTTGCTTCGATCAGGCGGATCTAGCGTTCACCCCTGGGGTGCTTGCCTTCGCGCGCATCGTCACCGCCGACCAGGTGGGCCTGCAACTGGCGAACGGGCCGGTAAGCACGCAGCCAGGGCAAATTCTTGACGCGGACATTTATTTTAATCCCAGCGATTCCACCGTGATTTTCGCCACGCCGCAGGCCCTCTCGGCCACTCCCAAGGCCTATGACATGGAATCGCTGATGATCCACGAGTTTGGACATGTGCTGGGCTTCAGCCACACGGCCGTCTGGCGCGCCATCATGTTTCCCTTCGCGCCCGCTCCCGGAAGTTACACCGGCGTGCGGCCTTCGGCGCAAGAACCCGACGCGCCCCTGAGCGACGACGACCGCACCGGGTTGCGCGTGTTGTACCCCGACCCGACCGACGTGCTGCACGCAGGAGCGATCCAAGGACGCATTCTTCCGGCTAATCCGCTGTCGCTGCCCACAGCCCCTCCCGGGGTCACGGGAATTTTCGGCGCACAGGTAGTGGCGGTAAACTCCTCCACCGGCGCGGTCATCGCCGCGACCATTGGCGGCTGGAGCTGCACGGCGCCGGGCCCCGCGCAATTCGACGGCACCTACGAAATCGATCGCTTGGCGGTTGGCACGCGCTACTTGGTTTACGCTGAGCCACTCAATGGCGTAGTTTCTCCCGCGCAAATCACGCCCGCTACGGCGGGGCTGTGCCGCAACTCCGTCACGGATCCTGGCTGGCCGCCGTTGCAGGCTTGCACCGTGCCGGCGGTCGACGTCAGCTTCACCACCAGAACGCTGCCCGGGCCGTGATGGCTCACCTCACAAATGCGCTCGCCGCAGACGGCGGCCGCTACAACGGCAAGAAGAAGCGCCGGGACTAAAGCCCGGCCGCTACAAAAAAAACGTCCCGGTTTTTGCCGGGACGCCTTTTGTGCGCTGGTTTGTTGGGACACTGGTTACTGCGTCGGACTCAGCAACTGCGTGAATCCGGTGGTGTTCACGTCGCGGAAGAGCGGCGTCCGCGGCGGCAGCAGCGAAGGTTGCAGGAAGTTGTTATCGAAGGTGTAATAGCGGCTTGGCACGCCGTAAACGTTGCCGGCGCTCTTATAAACTCCGGTCCCTTGGCGATTGAAATACAAACTGACGAGCGAGCCTTCGTAGTTGAGGTTGCAGCATCCCCAACTCTCCAGGTATCGCAGGAAGTTGTGCGCGCCACCATCGGTGCCGTAGTCTTGCGTAACGCCGGTCGTTGTTGGTTTTGGAAAGTACACGCCTTTTCCGGCCACCAGGGCTGCGCGGTAATAGCTGGTGACGGGAACGCGCCCCAACGCATATGGGCTGGCGAAAGAGTTCACATCGTTCCAGTTGTCGGAAAGCAGTGTGACGGCATCGCCAATCACCGAGGCGCCGACGTCGGCGCTATTCCACGGCGGGGAAGTTGTGCATCCCTTGCAGTTGTACGAGCCCTGAATGTAAATCGGATTTTCCGCCACGATCGTCAGACCGCAGGTGACCGTTCCAGGGCACGTGTTCATGTTATCGACGATGTCTACGCCGTTGACGAGCTTTACCGCCCGGCGAAAGAAGAAACTGGGATTTTCGCGCGCTTCGTTCGCGTGAATGATGAATGTGCCCGGCCAGATGGGCGCTCCCGTCCCATTGTAGAGATAGGGATTGGTAGAATCGGTGACCCCGCAGTTTGTGCCATAAGGCGGAGCGGCAAAAGCGTTCACCGTGGGAACAGCCGGGCTGGCGTAAAGTTTTGCCAACGGGCCGTATCCTCCTGTCCACGGCGTTGCCACGGGTCCGAGCGCGGACATCGCATGGTTGGGGTATTCGCCGTAGTTGTAAAGAATGCCGGTGCTGTCCAAGTCCTCGCCAGTATCCAGCACGTTATTCGGGCATCCGTTGGGGTCGTTCGGGTTTGCGAAGTCGCTGAAACCATATTCACCCGTCTCATGGGTGGACGGGGATAGCGGCGGCCAGTTGCCCGCGAACGCGGGCAGCGAGGCGTAGTTGTTCCCGCCATAGTAGTTGCCCCGCCGGTCGGAGATGTACACCACGTAATCGTTAGGAGCGTTAGTGGAATCGTAGGAGCTGTGGCCGGTTCCACCGCCGTATGGAGCGATACCAGAGAGATACTGCGCCACATTTTTAACGTCCAGTTCGACGTACTGCATGACGCCACCGATCGCGACCATGGAGCTGTAGGGTATCCCTCCGAGGGTGGTCCCGGGGGGGTCATTGAAATTCAAGAGTCCTTCGCGGGTATCAAACAGTACATTGGGCCAAAAATCCGTTGCCGTAGTGGTGCCGATTACGGTGTTGGCACCCACGAGTGTGGCCCCGCAGGTGTTGCCGGGCGCCGTGGAGGGATTATCACGGATGCGCTCCAGCCGAATAATGGCCAGCGGGTGACCGTTCAGACATGCGTCTGCACCCGCGGCCGTCGCCGTCATAGAACCTACTTGGGCACCCGGCAAGGCCGGAAGAGTGGGAGACACAATAGTCGAAACGGGATTCGCGTTCTTGCCAACATACCCATAGCCAAGGACTTCCGCCGTTACGTCCGTCCAATTGCAGGCGTTGTACGGCGGCGTCTGGACTTCAATCTTGATGTAGCCGGTAATGGATTGCGTGCCCACGGGGATCCAGTAGCCATCGGTAGGAGAATAATTGGCGCCACCGGTAGCACCCGAAGCTGCCAAAGGAACAAATGTTTCGCTGTGCGCAATCAAGTTTGCCTTGATCTGGGCGGTTATCGGGTCGGTTGCCACGCCTGCGACGTTGAGGTCGGCGAGGTTGTACGGCGCTGCGGCCGATATGCACGGCAGATTGCTGATGTCGTTCTTGTTGTCGGACAGCAGGACTCTAAGACTGGCTTGCGAATAGAAGCGCTCCTGCGTGACCGTCGTGGATTCACCGACAATCGGGCGGCGAATCACGTCAATGGATTGTGTGGTGCCGTTGCCCAAGGTGACGATGCCCAGTTGCAGCTGTAGCGCGCCGGTGGAGTATTGCGGGAAGGCACTTCCCTGACCGTTGCGCAAATTGCCAGCGAAGTCGCCTGCGCCTGCGCCCGTCGAAATCGTCGGCCAGTTCGTGTTTGCCGCGCTTCCCAGGGTCCCTACGAGGCTTCCTTCAGTCGACGTCAGGACGCTAGTACCGGAGCCGTTGAAAACGTTCACTGTGCCGGTGTAACCATTGGACACGGGATTTCCGTTTTCTAGATTGGAGGTGATGACATCTTTGTACGCCGAAACTGGCGCGGACAGCGTCAACGTGGCTCCGCTGGCCAAAAACAGATTGCCATTGGAGTGCGTGCGGCCGCCAAAATTGAAGTTTCCACCGGCGTAAAAAGCACAATCCGTTTGACAGAAAATTCCGAATTGAAAAAGCGGGATGCCCACGGTCTGCGTGGTGCGCTGTAGCTTCACTTCCGAACCGCTGGTGGTACGCGCCGTGACGCTCATAATATAAGGCGTAGCCAGCGCCGTCAGACCCTGATACGCGCCAGAGGAGATTTGCGTAACCGTAGGAAGGTAGTTGCCATTGGCGTCCACGGGGTTCGGGCTGGTAATCGTATATCCCGAAGCGCCAGTCGCGGTGACATACGAGACATTGGGGATCACCGGCGGATCGTTTTCCAGCGCATTGATCTGCGCTGTCGGCGGCGCGTAGTTGTTGTTAAACAACGTGCCCAGATCGGCGGTGAGTTTTTCCATGCCCGCTTCCGCGCCGTAAAAAGCTGTGCCGTAATCGTTATTGATGCCGCTCAGCTTCTGGCCAGAGTTGATCAACAGGATGAATCCAACAAGCATGCTGGACATCAGCAGCATGAGCAGAATGGTGGTCAGCAGGGCGATGCCCGATTGGCGACGCAAGATTTTATTCGCGGCTCTCATGTTCTCGTTCCCCTTAGTCATCACGGAAACTGGTTGAAATACGTCATGCTACGCAGGCTGACCTGCGTCTGAACGCTGGTCTGGATCACCTTGCCGGTTTTCTGCGACACGGTGTCCGACTGCGCTCCCAAAAAGATATTTACCGAGCGAATCTGATTCTCCGAATAGCCGGCGGGAACGGTCGTTTCGTTTACGGCCACGCCGTCGTTGAAGTTGTAGGTGAAATGCAGGTTCTGCAGCGTGTCACCCACGGTCTCGCCGGTGTTGAAATTGATCCGGCGAATTAATTCCACGTGGCCCGGCACGCTCTGGTTATCCAGGTAATAGCTGACCATGGTGATGCGCTCCACCGTGGTGGGTGGATACGAGGTGCCCTGGACGGTGCTTGGACACGCATTCCCGGTTTGCAACTGTATTAATGTGCCGCAGGGATCCCCCGTCTGATTGAGTTGAAACGGGTCGTTGGCGGCAAAAAAAACCGTCGGCCACGAAACGCTGGTGACCATCACCATGGCATTGCCGTTGGCATTGCTGAACATCAGTAAGTCTCCGGCGTTGATGGTGGCGCCCGAAGGGCTGGGCGAAACCACGCATTTCGGATCGAACGTCGCGGAAGAACCGCTGAGACTGATGGAACCCGCGCAGCCACCTCCGGTCCCCGGAGCTCCGTTGCCCGGCGCCAAATTAATCGGCCAAGTGTTCAGCGTTAAGCTGTTGTCCTGATACAGCAGCGTAACCTCGTCGGTCGTGTTGGGGCCCAAGTCGAAACCGGGCTCGATCGCCGGCATCGACACGTTGCAGATAGGGAAATTGGTCGCTCCAGTCAACGTCGGCCGCAAGACATTGGTGACTCCCGAGGTGCAGGCGCCCGCGGCCGCTTTCGCTGGAATGGAAATCCCTCCGGTCGGAACGCCCGTAGCCGTCTGGATAAGATCCTGCTCCATCATGTTCAGGCCGGCGCGCATGTTGTCGGCGATGTCTTCGTTCAAGGTTACGTTCTGGTTGACCTGTGTGGCGTCTCGGAACGCCAGCATGGTGGCCGCCAAGGCCACCGCGGTGACGCCCATGGCCACGGCAAATTCAATTAAGGTAAATCCTGTTTGTTTCTTCATGCGCGAAAACCTCGTAGCCATTCTTCCGTTCCTTCCGCGTGTGACCGGCCTGTCGGAATCCATGTTCCGACGCAAAACTCAGGCAAAAGACGAGATATAACTGATCAGCGTGTAGGTGCGCTGGTGACTGCCGAGCGTGTAGTTAATGGTCACCGTGACCTGCCGCAAGGCCGGTTCCGTATTCCCGTTGACCACCACCGGCTGAATGGCGATGGTGCGGGTCATGAACGGGTTCAGATCGATGGGTGTTGAACCGGTGATCACGAATTCGTCCGGGGATCCGAGGTCGTTCACCGTGCCAACGAGACCGTCGGGGCCGGGTAACAGGATCTTGGATGGTCCGTCCACAAATACTCCGCCGGTGCTGACGTTCTGCAAATTCGCCCACGTCAGTGACTGAATATCCCGCGCGGTGAACATCGCTTCGACCGCCTGCTCCGCTTTTTTCTCCGCGATGTAGTCGTATTGCGATACCGTGGCGTAATAGGCGCCTTGCGCATAAATGGCGGCCAGCGACAACACGCCGAAAGACAAAACCAGAATGGAAATGACGGCTTCGAGCAACGTGAAGCCAGACTGCTTGCGCCGATTCTTGTATTGTTGTCTCATCGATTTGCTCTCTATTCCTGCCACGCCGTTCCGTTCCATGCGAAAGAACGGACCCGCCCAGTCGCACCCACAACGGTAATGGCCCGCGCGGTAGACGTGTTTCCCGGAGTTCCTATGAAAATCGTTGCGTTGATGGGATCGTTGTTGCCCACCGCATAGTAGTTCGCCGGCGCCGCGCCTCCGGCGCCCACAAGGCTGCCTGAGGTGGAGAACATCACCGCGTTGCCCGCGGTGCCGCCGTTTACCGCCACAAAGTCGATGGCAGTGTTGTTCCCAAAACCAAGCGGACCCATGGGAGTATTGGGCAAGGAAGAGAATACGTAGAACTGCAACCCTCGCGCCGCTCCGTCGTTAAGGGTAACGATTGGGATTGCTGGGGGCACAGCCTCGTTCGGCAAGGGCTGCACGGTCAACTGGATCTGGTTGGTTCCGTTGAAAGAGACCAGCACATTCCTGCGCTTGGTGACGGCTAATTGGCGAGCCTGGCGCAACGCGTCGACCACGGCATCCGTGGCATTGTTGGCGCGGCTGGTGGTGGTCGGGCTCATGGTATTCATAACGGCCATACCCGATAACGTAATCACGATACTGACGACGACCATTAGTTCGATAATCGAGGTACCGCGTTGCCGACGATTAGAAATTGCTTTCATTCACTTGCTCCTGGAGCGATGCGACACGCTCGTCCCGCGCGCTAGAGAGATGCACGCCGCCAGCCAGCCCAAGCGATGCTCTAAGCCGCTTTTTTACAATTGCTTACGCTACATCTAGGTGGGAGTACTGGGGTGGTGATAGGGCCGTGGTTACAAAACGTTACAAGTCGCGTTGCTTATCCTGCGGCTGCGAGGGGTGTAATCCAGCCACCACCGTACAATAGGCCTGGACCAAGCGACGCCAGGAAGATAGGCCTTTGTTTGTCGCGAGATTCTTTCGCCGCCGCAAGTGCCAGGTGAAGTGCCGTTCCACAGGTCGAAGAGCCTAGATTTCCTGACGCCCGCGCAACCTCTGGAAAAAGCGATTCTGAGACGCCCATTTGTCTGGCGACCAACGCCATTAGGCGCGGATTGGGCTGATGCGTGGCGAACGCCCCGACACACGCCCGCGAGATCCCGCTGCGCTGCTCCAGCGCGGCGATGGTTTTCTCCATGCGACTAATCGCAGCGCGGGACAGCGCGTCACCGTCGAACCGCAGCGTCAAGCCGCCATCCTTATCGTCGCTCACACACACTGCGCTGGCATACTGCCCGGCACACCCAAACAAAAACTCTCCGAACGCATAGTTAATCTTTCCAGGGCCGTTCGTATTACGAAGAACGAACGCGCTGGCGCCATCTCCGAAAAGGCCGCCGAATTCGCCGGCCACGCGTCCCGGCGTCAAGGTGCGGCTGTGCACGTCCGCGCTGATCACGCCAACAGCTCGGGCTTGTCCGCAAGAGATGAGCGATTGCGCCACCGCGAAGGCGTTTAACAAACCGAGGCACCCGCCGCCCACATCGAGCGCTGCGCAATCTTCCCGCACGCGCAGTCGCGAATGCAGTTGCGCCGCCAGCGAAGGATAGTTGTGGTGCGTTTCGCTGGTGGCAACCAGCCAATCGATCTCGCCGGCCTCTGCGCCAGCGGTTCGCAACGCGTCAAGCGCCGCTGCGGCGCCGAGAGAAAGTTCATTCTCGCCTTCAGCCGCGTACGCCAGCGACGTAATTCCCGCACGGCGGCGCAGCTTCCCGGAAGGCATGCCAAACGCACGGTCCACCTCCTCGCTGGTCACCAGGCGCGAACCTTGCGCAACTCCCGATCCGGCGATACACACGGGCTTGGCCGTACCGGTTTTGCTGGGTTGCTCACCTGCGAGTGGATGGGCCATCGGGTTCCCGGATTTCTGCGAACAAATCACATCCGCGCGTTCGTGCTAATTCCATTTCAGCAGAACTTGTTCCGGATGTTTCAAAAATCTACCGTGTTGGCCGCGAATGCTTCAAGTGGGAAAGTTCGCAACTCTCGGAACTGCGGCATTCGTAGCAGAGGCACTCTTGCCTGTGTGCTGTTGCAGGTGCGCGGCTCGCAAGCTCTCGTCTCACCGATTCGCAGCTGCGAGCGCGCGCTTATTCTGAAAGCACGCGAGCACCCGCCAAGCTTTCCAGTTCACTGACCACGCGGTCCAATTCGTCGACCAGCGCACTCGAGCCGGCTTTGCGAAACACGTTCACCATCTGCCGGTAGTAGCCCAGCGTGCCATCCTTGCGACCTTGGAAGCGCTTGAACACCTCGTCGCCTTCCACGCGATAGTCGGACAGAATCTCGCGCGCGTTGGCCAATTTATCCGCCGCCGAAACTAAACGCACATCCGCGGCTTCGTTGGCCACCCTGGCGATATACGCGCGTTTCCGTTCCGCCCAATCGCGTTTTTCGCCGCGCGCTTCGTAAGAGTCCGTGCAGCCGTCCACGATGCGCGCCACTTCATCGCCAAATTTTTCGCGAATTTCATCCAGCCGCGGAAGCCCGCCCTGATCTTCCACGGCATCGTGCAACAGCGCGGCAATCACCTGGTCTTCGCCGCCGCCATGCTGAATCACGATCGCGGCCACGCCAAGCAGGTGCCCAACGTACGGCTGGCCTTTCCCTTTGCGGCGCTGAAATTGATGCAGCTCCGCCGCGTAACGCAAGGCCTCCACAAACCTCTGCGTCAGCACTGGCGCTTCCGTTTTTGTCCCGCTTGGTCGCAAGTCTTTCCTAATGTAGTGGTGGGTCTTCAGGCCCGTGCTTTGACTTTGTAGCGGCCGCCTTCTGTTTACCCCGATCCACGAGGGTAGGCGGCGCTTCTGCTTTGCCGTTGCCGTTGCCGTTGCCGTTGCCGTTGCCGTTGCCGTTGCCGTTGCCGTTGCCTTTCTAACCTACCGCCGCCGCATCTTGCTCAACAGCCGGAGCATCTCCAGATACAGCCACACCAGCGTAACCATCATGCCAAACGCGCCATACCACTCCATATACTTCGGCGCGCCGGCCGCTACCGCGGACTCAATCATGTCGAAATCCAGCACCAAATTCAGCGCGGCGATAATCACCACAAACAGACTGAAGCCAATCCCGATCAAGCCGCTACCATTGATCGCCGGTACTTGAATGTGAAAAAAGCTGCCCAGCACCATCTCCACGATGTACAGCACGGCAATTCCGCCGGTGGCCGCAATCACACCCATCTTGAAACGCTGCGTAGCGCGAATCATTCCGGTTTTGTAAGCCAGCAGCATCACAAATAGCGTGCCAAACGTCAGCCCCACGGCCTGCATCGCCACGCCCGGATACGCCTTCTCGAAATACGCCGAAATCCCGCCCAGAGCCAAACCTTCCAGCAGCGCATAAATCGGCGCGGTTACCGGCGACCATTGCGACTTAAAAATCGTGATCAGCGCCACGATAAATCCGCCAAACAGACCGCCGTACATCCACGGCATTGCCGCTTCCGGCGTTTCCGAGTGCGCCATGCCCCAGGTCCAGGCCGCGGTAGCCACCGCACAGAGCAGCAAAATACCCGTCTTGTTGACGGTTCCCTGCAGCGTCATCGCTTCGCCGGTGGACACCACATCGCGAAACGCCTTCTCACTCAATACCGGGTTAGAAGTACGAAAGGGATTAGCCATATTCAACTCTCTCCATAGCCGGCTTGCCGCAAGGCTGGTCTACAGCGCCTCAAGAAAAACCGAACACCACGCAGGCAGCGGTCTCGCTATCTACCTAAATTCTACTCCGTGCCGTCCACCATTTCCATTCCACATGGAGCGTACACGGAGGGGCAAGACTCTACTCTCCGCCAGTGGCCGGTTCCAAAGACGAATCGGACCACCAATGCCCTATTTCCGACGCCTCGCAGAACAGAGTCACGCGGTTTCTCGGACCACAAAAAATAGCGCCGATCGGGGTTGCCGCGATCGGCGCTTGCCTGGTAAAAGGAGAATACGTTAGGAGATGGCGTTCATTTCAAGCCCAGTAACTCGAGGGAAAAGGGCTACAAACTTGGCGAGGACACATCGATGGGTTTAGTGATATGAAACTCGCTAAACTGGCTTCCCTTCAAATTGGCGAGTTTCTGGCCTTTAGGTGCGCTGAGTTTACCGCCTGGGAGCCGTTTCGCAGCTGCTACTTTTTTCGTGCCTTTTGTGCCCGAGAAGCTTTTCTTTTCGATAGCCATTTTGGTTACCCCCGCGGGTTCGAAGAGCATATGACGTGCCAAATGCTGCCGTCTGGAACTAACCGTTACACGCAGAAAACAAACCACTTTGCGGCGCCGTTCAAGCACGGCCCCGACTCCTAGTTAAAAATTAAACCACGGAAGGTTAAAGTTTAACCCAAACGCGAATACCCTTTGTAGTTGCGCTAATCGCCCGAGTTTGGGTTCCCGCACTCTTGGATTGTTGCCGGCGCACCAGGTTCTGCAGTTCCCGCACCTCGCTCGTCATTCCAACTTGCGTTCTCTTTTTCTGTAGCCCATCATGATTTTGCGATCGCCAGTGCATCAGCAGCGCGGTCGCATGGCTTTTTGCATCCGAGGCATATCGTGACCTACTGTCTGGGCATCATGACCAAGGAAGGCCTGGTTCTGGCCTCCGATTCGCGCACCAACGCGGGCTTCGACCAGGTCAACACCTGCCGCAAAATGCACCAATTCGTGCAGCCGGGAGAACGCGTCTTTGTCATCCTCACCAGCGGCAGCCTCTCGATCAGCCAGTCCGTCATTACACTCTTGCGCGACGACTTCGATTCCGGTCGCGGCCTCGCGCAAGCCAGCTCGCTCTACGATGCCGCGCGCATCGTAGGCGATTGCGTGCGAAAAGTTTCTGACATGGATCGCTCCTCGCTCGAGCGCGACTCCTTCAGCTTCAACGTGCACCTGCTGCTCGGCGGCCAGGTTCGCGGCCAGGAGCCCAACCTCTATTTAATTTATCCTCAGGGAAATCCACTAGCCGCCACGGAAGACTCGCTATACCTGCAACTCGGCGAGTGCAAATACGGCCGGCCGGTCCTCGACCGGGGTATTCAGTCCACAACTTCGCTGGAAGTCGCCGCCAAATACGCGCTACTCTCCATGGACGCGGCCATGCGTTCCAACGTCACCGTAGGCCCGCCCTTCGATTTATTGCTGTATAAAAAGGATTCGCTGGAGGTCACCCGCTACCGCCGCGTCGGCGCGGGAGATCACGACTTAAAGTTGATTCATTCTAGCTGGGAACAATTCTTGCGCCGCGCCGTCGAGCAATTGCCCGACATCGAGTTCGACCCGCCAGATAACGTCGCTCGCGCCATCGGCTCCGTGCCCCTGCAACATTCCAAAGTTTCGTCCGGTTAGTTCTAGAGAGCAAGGCATCGCTCACGCAGCCAACCGAATCGACCGTTCGTCAGACCTTAACTTCTCCGGCAATCTGCCGCTGCACCTGCTCCCTGAATTGCAAGGGATGAGCGATTTGCGAAAAAACCTCAGGCGTTCCGCCAGTTCCGCGGACAATCACCGTTCCGAAGCCCAGCATCCTGCCCATCAGCGGCTCTTCCACGACCACGCTCTCGATTCTGGGCAACAGCAGCTCTAGCGTGCGGCGACTCGCCAGTCCGGTTTTCACAATGACGCGTTTGTTGGTGACCGCCATCTCCGTTGCGCCACGCCGTACGAGCCCAATGCCCAAGAAAATGATCGCCAGCACGAAGCACGCGGCGCCAGCCCAGCGCAGTGGTTCCGCATACGCTGCCGCGCCATTCAGCGAAGTCGACGGCGCGACCAGTAATGCCGCTCCTACCGCGACGAGGATGAGGGCAATGACCACATGGCCGAACATCACGATCCAGTGCAGCTTGGTCTCGTACTGCACTTGTTCGCCGGTAATCAAATGTTTTTCAGCGTAGCTCACACGAATCTCCCACAACGCAATGGAGAAAACTCATCGCGCGTCCCGTCAAAATGTAGGCTGGAGTTAAGAGTTCTTGGTAGCGCTAACGGGAATCGAACCCGTATTTCGGCCTTGAAAGGGCCGCGTGCTAACCGTTGCACCATAGCGCCGTACCTTGAAATTGTATCACAGCCGCGCAGAGGGGCCTCGCGGCGAAACCCGGCGGAAATCCGGTCTTCTTTTACTTGTTCAATTTCAAGATATCGATGCTGCTGTTGGAGTTGGTCAGCGAGAGCTGGCAGCCGCCGTTTCCGATAGTTCCGGTCAACGATTCGCCGCTGATTTGCCCGGTGCTGGTCACCGGTAGTTCGCTATTGATGCGTCCGAAGGACGTGTGCGCCGAAAGATTGTAAGAACCTTGCGCCAGACGAATCTGAATCGGTGAGAAAGAGGTCTTAACGGAAATACTCTTGCACCCGGCTGCGCTTCTCGGCGTCACGGATACCGATCCGTTTTGATTCTCCACAGTAACCGAGCCCGCAACATCCTCGAGGTTCACTGCGCCAAAGCTGGTTTTTAGAGAAATGTCTCCGCCCACCGTGCTGGCGCTCACGCCTCCATTGGTATTTTCCAGCGTCGCACTTCCGCTCACGCGCTGCACGCTGATCGTGCCGAAACTGGTTTTCGCGTAAGCGTCACCGGTAACGTCATTCAACGCAATGCGGCCATTGCCGCTGGTGGCGTGCACGCCTTTTGCCAAGCCGCTGGCCTCGATGGCCCCGAATGAAGTGCTCAGCGTCGCATAGCCCTTGGCGTCTTTAACGGTGACGTTGCCGTTGGAATCTTCCACTTCCAGCGGTCCGCTGATCTGTTCCAGCGTTACCTCACCAAAAGAGGTTTTCACAAACACTTCGCCGGCCGTCACGCCGTGCACTTTCGCATTCGAGGTAGTGCATCTCACGCGGCCCGAAACATTGGCGAACGAGATGGCGCCAAAACTGCCGTTCAGCTCCGCCGTGCCATTCACGGTATTCACGTCGATTATGCCATTGCTGTTATTTACCGCAATTTCTCCGTGCACGTTGCGCGCGGTCACCACGCCGAACGAATTGTTCACCACTGAAGCTCCTACGTCCGTCACTTCCACCGCGCCATTGCCGCCTGAGATGGACACCGCTCCCTGCACCGCGCTAACGGTGATGGAACCGAAACGATCTTTTACGTCCAAATCGCCCTTGACGCGCTCCACGGTGACGGTACCGTTGGCATTGATCACCGAAAGTTTGCCGGAGGCATTACCCGCTTCCACGGAGCCGAACGAATTTGTCAGCTTCGCCGAGCCGGAATCGTGCAGCGCCACGTTGCCGTTGGAGTTTACGATGTCGCTCCAGCCTTGCACGCCGCGCACGTCAACATTTCCGAAGGCATCTTTCACCCACAGCTTAGCGTCCGCAGGCACCGCAATGTCGTAGTCCACCGAATAAGACGTTTCTTTGCGAATGCGGATGATCACCAGCGATTCGTCGGGATTTACGGTGCGTACTTTGACGCCCTGTCCATCCTGAGAAACTTCAATATGGATGGTGTCTGCCAGCTGGTCGGCTTTTTCCTGTGAATTCGCCTGCGTGCGAATCGTCGCCACGATTTTCACTTCGCGGCTATTGTCGCCATGAATGCGCACTTCGCCGAACTTGTTTTCGACGGCCAGCGTTTGGCCCGCGCCGAGCGGCAGCGTCTTGCTGAACTCGCGCTTGGCGGTCTGCTGGTCCGGGGAGTTGGCGAAAACCGCTGGAGCCGCCGAGAAGAACAGAAGGGCGACCCACATCGAGACACCATATAATCGCTTTAAACCCAATTTCATTGCTTGGTCTCCAGAATTTCCTGCAGCGTGCCCTGCTTCTCGCGATACATCGCCAGCAGTTGATAGCGCAAGTGCGCGTTCGATGGATTTTGCCCCGCCTGCAAACGCAGTTCGTCGATGGCGCCGTCGAGCACCAGCAACTTCTCGCGGTAACTGTCCATCAAGGGCGAGCTGCCCGAATCGATCTGCGGTTTGGCTTCTCCCGCCAGCTTGTCGATGGCCTGCATGTAAGCATTTTCCGTGCGTTCCACTTCCGCCAGCGCGTGATCATTCAGGAGCGGATTCTTCGCCGCGTTCCGGGCCGTCTCGGACCGCTGATGCTGCACGTAGAGATAAACGCCACCGACTGTTAGCGCGAGCACCAACGCACCCGCCAGCGCGGTTTGCCACACCATCGGCAAGCGCCAATCGAAACGCAGAAACGCCCAGCGTTTTTCACGCGCCGCCTTTTGCGCGGCTTGCTCCGCCAGCGGGGTTTCCAGCGATTCCGAGATGCGCGCCCACAGTGCCGGATCCTCTTGATGATTTCTCAGCTCCGCAGCCGCCACGCTCAGCTCCCGCCACGCGCGCAATTCTTCAGCGCACAATTGGCAGGACGCGGCGTGCTGTTCGAGCGCCGCCCACTCTTCCGGCGTGCCATCCAGAAAAATTCTTTCGCGATCTTCGCATTGGATGCTCATTCCGCACCTCCCAGCTGGCTGCCGCGCGGCGGTGCGAGCAACTGTCGCAAACTCTTCTTGGCGTAGAACAAAGTATTTTTCGAGACGGTTTCGGTGATCTCCAACATGCCCGCGATTTCCGCATGCCGAAAGCCTTCTACTTCGTAGAGCAGAAAAACATCTCGCTGACGTTGCGTCAGCGTGGCAATGGCGCGCTCGAGCGCCAGCCGCAACGAGGGATGCGCGCCAGGTGCGCGCGATTCCGGCGGCGCAAAACCTTCACTGGGCTCCGGCGAAGCATCTTCCTTGCGGCGCACGCTGCGCCGCCGCATGTCGTGGCAGGTATTCACCAGTATGCGAAACACCCAGGTGACGAAAGAGGATTGCCCGCGGAAGCTGGTGATGCTCCGCTGGACTTTCAGAAATGTTTCCTGCACCGCGTCTTCCGCGTCGTTCTGCGAGCCCAGCAGATTGCGCGCCAAATTTTTCATGCGCGCGCCCTGCGATTGGTACAGCTGCTCATACGCGTGCATATCGCCGCGCTGGCACGCCGCCGCCAACGCCAAATCTTCAGGATTCGCGGTCAGTCCACCTGCGGACGTCTTGCACGAGGATGCCGCGTTCGCGGATGGATCCAGTTCGGGAGGCTGCACTCGCGATTCCCCCTGGCACAGCAACGGAGAGATTCTATGCCCCACAGCCAGCGCAAGTCCCACAGATCCCATGTGTTTCTCCCAAGGTATAGACGACGGGAAGCGGGCAAACGTCTGGACAGGGGTTCGGATTTCAATCGCTCGAAATGTATGAAATCGAATGAGTTAGAAGAATTATTGGCAAGACACGGCTAACGCTGCGAGGGCAAAGAACTGACCGCTAGTTCTTGCGATCTTTGTACTCTTCGTCCCAGGCCATTTGAATGGCTTCGAGTTTGCTTTCGTTCGATGCCGTCGCTTCGCCCGCGAAATTCGGCAGCTCCAGGATCCATTTGTGCATGTCGGTAAAGCGCACGGTCAGCGGATCGATTTCTGGATGCGCGTCGGTAAGGCTGATGGCGATATCTTCGATGTCGTCCCAATCGAATGTCGGCGGCACGGCATTGCTCCTTTTTGGTCAGGCTGCAAAGCGGCGTCAAGCCCTTCGCAAATGGTAAACCGCCGCACTCCAAAGCTCTAGTGATCGAGCTCCTTGGCGTAATTTTTATTCCACTCGGGAATCTCGACCACGATGTCGGTGGTGCCATCGGGCACGGTCTGGCAGCCGAGGCGCGATTTCTGCGTAATTCCCGGCGCCATATCCAGTTCATCGAGCTCCGCGTCGGTGGCTTCGTTGCAGGATTCGAGACCTTCTCTGACGATTACGTGGCAGGTCGAGCACGCGCAGACTCCGCCGCACGCGTGGTCGAGTCCGGCCTTGAGGCCTTCGGAAATATCGAGAATGCTTCCCGGAATGCCGTTGTGACCGTAGGGAATTTTCTCGGGATCCACTTCGATGCTCTTGCCGCTCGGAAGAAACGTTACTTTGTATTTCTTCGTCGCCGGCTTGTACTTTACTTCCTCAATGTATGGGTTACTGCCGCCCATTATTTTCTCCTGACTAAATTCCCTGCTTCAGGGGCTAAAGCCCCATCCCAGTTTCTCGTTTGCGGCCCGACTAAAGTCGGGCCCTCTCGATAGGGAGCAGCGTGCTGCGCCAGTACAGGCGGCTCGCTGCTCCTTGACTAGACTTCGGCCAGCTTGCGGCCCTCTAACGCCGAGGAGACTGCGGAATTCATGAGCAACTCCGCAAGATGTTCCGTCGCGTGATTTAATTCGTCGATGCGCTTGCGAGCCAGCTTGTAATCTGAGCCGGCCACCGCTTCTTTCACAGCGGCGACGCTAGCCTCTATTTTGCCACGCTCTTCCGCAGATAGCGCCGCAGACTGCGGCGCGGAGAGGCCTTTTAGCGTGGCGGCCAAAATCGACTCGGACTCCGTGCGCGCCTCGATTAATTGGCGCTCGGCAAAATCCTGCTCCGCATACTCGATCGATTCTTCCAGCATGCGCTCGATCTCCGCATCGCCGATGCCGTAGCTCGGCTGCACTTCGATGGAGTGCTCCTCGCCAGTGCGCAAATCCTTGGCGCCCACTTGCAGGATGCCGTTGGCGTCGATCAGGAAGCGCACTTCGATGCGCGGCAGGCCGGCTGGGGCCGGCGGAATTTTCAAAACAAATCGCGCCAGCGAACGGCAATCTTTGGCGAGTTCGCGCTCGCCCTGCAGCACGTGGATGTCGATGCCGGTCTGATTGTCGACGCCGGTGGTGTACTGCTCCTGCGCGCTGGCGGGAATGGTGGAGTTGCGCGGAATGATTTTGGCCACTGCGCCGCCATACGTTTCGATGCCGAGTGAAAGCGGGGTGACGTCCAGCAGCAGCATGTTGCTTACGCCACGCTCGAGAATATTCGCCTGCACCGCCGCGCCCAGCGCCACCACTTCATCGGGATTCAATTCCGTGTGCGGCGCGCGATGGAAATATTCCTGCACGGTGCTGCGGACAAGCGGCGTGCGTGTTGTTCCGCCAACCAGCACAACCTCTTCGATTTCTGCGGGCGTCAGCTTGGCATCCGCAAGCGCCTGTTTCACTGGAGCCATAGTGCGCGCCACGATGGGCTGAATTAATTCGTCGAACTGAGCGCGCGTCAAGGGCATCGCGAAGACTGCGCCACCGGACAACGGAAAGCGAATGTCGACGCTAGGCTCGGAAGAAAGTTGATGCTTCGCCGCGATTAGTGCTTTGCGCAGTTCCTGAGCCGCTTCCGGCTTAGCGGAAATATCGACGCCATGTTCTTCGCGGATTTTTTCGCGCACCATCGCCTGCATTAAGTTGTCTATATCGTCGCCGCCGAGGTGCGTGTCGCCGTTCGTTGCGAGCACCTGGTAGATATCGCCGTCGCTGGTGGAGATGAGCTTGAGTACCGAAATGTCGAAGGTGCCACCGCCGAGATCGTAGACCGCCACGTGGCCGCGCTGCTTTTCGTGCAGGCCGTAAGCGAGCGCCGCCGCGGTCGGTTCGTTAACCAGGCGGACAATTTCCAGGCCGGCGATTTTTCCGGCGTCTTTGGTGGCCTGGCGTTGTGCATCGTTGAAATACGCGGGAACCGTGACCACCGCGCGTTCTACTGGTTCAGCTAGAAATGCTTCTGCCCAATTTTTCAGCTCGCGCAGGATAAAAGCGGAAATCTCTGGCGGCGTGAAATATTTGTCGCCGAGCTGCACGCGGATGACGTTTTTTGAATTCGGATCGATGCGAAACGGGAAAAGCTTTAGTTCCGTTTGCACGTCCGCCGAACCGCGACCCATCAGACGCTTCACGGAATAAATCGTGCGCTCGGGCTGCGTCAGTAAACGGCGACGGGCGGCCTCACCGACGATGATGCTACCGTCGACGTCTAGGCTTACCACCGAAGGGCAGAGCGTTGAGCCGTACGGCCCCGGAATACACTTCGGCTCCTTCGTCTGCGGGTCAATGTACGCGACGAGACTATTGGTGGTACCTAGATCGATGCCGACGATGCGTGACATGGCAAAAGCCGCAGCAGGGCTCAAAGACAATCGCCCTGCGCTACAGGAGCTCCTTTTGGACGTTGGTGACCAGATTCCGGATGTAGGAGCGGCGATTTAGCAACTCGTTCAGCTGCTTTTTTATGGCGTCGCGCTCCGGTTGATTCTTGGCGCCACTCACTTCGGCATCGACGGCGGCGTCCCACTGCGTTGCAGCTTGGAATAACTCGGCATCGACTTCCGTCAGCTGTTCTTGAAAAGTTTGCTCCGCGTTGGCGAGGCGGACTTTCAGTGCCGCCAAGTCTCCACCTTCCGCCTTGGCTTCCCGTAGTTCGTCTAACGATTCGTTCAGCTCGAAAACCTCTTCGAGCAGCTCCGGCGGCGCTTGCTGCTTGTGCTCGCCTTCTTTGCGGGCGCCTTCGATGCTGAGCAGGTATTCGACGCGGGCTACAGGATCGCGCAGGACGCGATAGGCGTCGTTCAGTTCGGAGCTGCGCTTCAGGGAAAGCTCGCGCTCCGTGTCGCTGGCGTTTACGAAATTGTCCGGATGCAGCTTCCAGCTGAGCTGCAGGAATTTCTTTTCGAGGCCGGCTATTTCGATCCAGAGTTTTTTGGGCAGCTCGAACAACGCAAAATAGTCGATGGAGTGCGGGATCTGCTGCAGCTTGCCGCAGCTCGAGCAGAAATGCGTGCCGAGAGCGCGCTCGTGGCAGTTCCAGCAGACGAGCGGTGGATTAGTGGCGCTTGATATTGTATTCATCGGGTTTTCCGTTTGATACTTTCGCCAGCGACGCTCATCGCACTCTGATTAAGTCGTGACCGCTCAGCGGCAATCTGTTGAAGCTAAATTTCGGAGCAGAGAGCTTATCGCCGACGCTGCTCGAGATGCCAAGCAAGGTAGGCTCCAGAAGATTCAACTCGGCGAGTAACTCGAGAATTGCTCCAAAGAATTCGAGCATCGTTTTACCGTTCGGGCAAAAATAAAGTGGCTGGCTGGTGTGGCTGCCAACCACTGGTGGCACAGACTTCAGTCTGTGCGCTCCTGCAAGGAAACCTGCGCTGGGCTAACAAACACAGACTGAAGTCTGTGCCACCTAAGCATGTGCCCTTTACGCCGTAAACGAACTGCCACAGCCGCAGCTTCTGGCGGCGTTGGGATTTTGAAAGACGAAACCCTGGCGCATCAGCGTTTCTTCGTATTCCAGCGTGGTGCCGTTCAGATACAGAAAGCTCTTCGGATCGACGAACAGACGCGCGCCGAATTCCTCGAAGATTTTGTCGCGGTCGCGAGCTTGCGTGTCCAGGCGCATGGCGTAGGAAAGGCCCGAGCATCCGCCGCCTTGCACGCCTACGCGCAGGCCGCCTTGTTCCGGAGAGACGCCGTCTTTTTCCAGCAATGCGCGGATTTTTTTTGCGGCGCGTTCGGTCAGATGGATTTTGGGAGTCTTCGGGGCGCCCTCGGCGTCGACGTTGGGCTTGATGCCCAGGAGATTTTTTTCTTCGGTAAGTTCCGTGGCCATTTTTTAACTGCTCCGAAATATCGCCCAGCGGATTCGGTCTGGGCATTTGAGGCGCAACATGTTGCGCCCCTGCAAGCGGCGGTCGCTCAGCGACCGGGCACAGGCAAGAATGCCTGTGCTGCTAAAAGCTTAGTGCGCGGCTTTTTCGGCCACGGGCACGGCGATGCCGTGCTTTTTCTTCCAGTCGCCGATGGCGGCTTTGATGGCGTCTTCGGCCAGGACCGAGCAGTGAATCTTTACCGGAGGCAGCGCTAGTTCGCGCACGATGTCCGTGTTCTTGATGGACAGCGCCTCTTCCACGGTCTTGCCCTTGACCCATTCGGTGGCCAACGAAGAGCTGGCGATCGCCGAGCCGCAGCCAAAGGTTTTGAATTTGGCTTCTTCGATGACGTTCGTGTCCGGATTGATGCGCATCTGCAGCTTCATGACGTCGCCGCATTCCGGAGCACCTACCAGGCCCGTGCCGACGTTGGGATCCTCTTTCGAGAGGCTGCCCACGTTGCGTGGGTTGTTGTAGTGCTCGACTACCTTGTCGCTATATGCCATGACCTGTGCTCCTTGAATCTGGCGGCCGCGAAGCGACCGACAAATCTTCTGACCGCGAAGCGGCCAACAAATCCCCTGACCGCGAAGCGGTCAAGACCCTAAAAAATCTTACGCGGCCCAAGAATACCATCGGCTTGAAGTAAGCCGGTACTTCGAGAAGCTGATTGCTCAGCTTCTCGCCATATTCTGCACGCTGACGAAGCCCGCGCTGCGAATCGCCTTGTCCGAGAGCGAAACGTTCGGCACCCACGCCGAGCGGCCCGCGGTCAATTGCCGCAAAGCATCCTTAATGAACTCCGCGCCCACGCCGAGCAATTTTAAGAATGCGCGCACTTCCTGCAACTGCTGAAAGGAGCGCTGCCCCGCGGGATTCGCTTCGTCGCTATCGTCATACGGTACGAAGGCGACGCGAAACGCGGCACCCGTGCCACCGATTGAACGGTGTATCTGTATTGTTCCCTCGCTTGCCATTGAACTACCCTCGCTTTTTCTAGCTGTGCTTATGCTGTTTGCCATTTGACCTTTGAAATATCGATACCTTCCTTGGCCATTTCATACAACGGAGAGAGTTCACGGAGTTTGGTTACGACCTGAGTCATCTTTTCGATGACGTAGTCGACCTCCTCCGGGGTATTAAAGCGCCCGAGGCCGAAACGAATCGACGTGTGAGCGAGGTCTTCGCCCACGCCTAATGCTTTGAGTACATAGCTGGGCTCGAGGGTTGCCGAAGTGCAGGCGGAACCGCTCGAAACCGCTATGTCGTTGATTCCCATAAGCAATGATTCACCTTCCACGTAGGCGAAACTCATATTTAAATTGTTGGGCAGCCGGTGCTCCATGGAGCCATTGATGAAAACTTCATCAAGCTTGGCTTCCAGGCCCTTCTGCAGCCGCGTGCGCAACGCCAGCATGCGGGCGGATTCCTCGGGCATTTCCTTCTGCGCGATTTCGCAGGCTTTGCCGAGCCCCACGATGCCGGGGACGTTCAGTGTGCCAGAGCGCATGCCGCGTTCGTGGCCGCCGCCATCGATAATGGCGGAAAGCTGCACGCGCGGATTGCGCCGGCGGACGTACAGCGCACCTACGCCCTTGGGTCCGTAAATCTTGTGCCCGGAGATGGCCAGAAGATCGATGTTGTCCTTCTGCACGTCCACGGGAATTTTGCCTACCGCCTGCACGCCGTCCACGGCGAAGAAAATGCCGTGTTCCTTGGCAATTTTGCCGATTTCCGCAATCGGGTTGATCGCGCCAATTTCATTGTTGGCGTACATGATGGTGATCAAAATCGTGGTCGGCCGGATCGCGGCTTTCAGTTCCTCGAGATTGACCCGGCCATCTTTCTGCACCGGCAGATAGGTGACCTCAAAGCCTTCCTTTTCGAGGCGCTTGCAGGTATCCAGCACGGCTTTGTGCTCGATAGCTTCGGTGATGATGTGATTGCCCTTTTCGCGGTACATTTCGGCAACGCCCTTGATCATCAGGTTGTCGGATTCCGTGGCGCCGCTGGTGAAAATAATCTCTTTCGGCGTGGCGCCGATCAGCGAAGCAATCTGCTGGCGCGCGGTTTCCACCGCTTCTTCGCCGGCCCAGCCAAACGAGTGATTGCGGCTCGCGGCATTGCCAAATTTTTCGTTGAAATACGGCAGCATCGCTTCCACGACGCGCGGGTCCACCGGCGTGGTTGCGTGATTGTCCATGTAAATCGGCAGTTTTACGGCCATAAATCCCCTGTCTCTCAAAGGAACTGTCTACGGCAACTCTTTATTCCAATTCTTCTATCGCAACTCGACGAGTGCGTGCTCGTGCACTTCTTCACTCATCTGAGAAATCGTCACGGTACTCAAAACATGCATAATGCTTTCGTTCACGCGGCGCAACGGCTCGCGCACCGTGCAGCGGTCCGTCGCATCGCAGGCTCCGTGGCTGGTGACGCAAGAGGTGATCAGCACCGGGCCATCAATCGCGCTAATTACATCCAGCGCGCTGATTTGCGACGGCTCTTTCGCCAGCTGATAGCCGCCACTCGATCCGTACGTGGCGCCCACTAAACCCTGCCGCGCCAGTTTCTGCAGCACCTTGGCCATCAGCGTCACGGAAATTCCGTACTCTTCGGCAATTTCATTCGCACTGCAAGCATGCCGACGGCGATGCATCGCCAAGTGTTTCACGGCAATCAACCCGTAATCGGATTTTTTCGAGAGCTTAAACATTTCGACTAGACTTCTAGCTTCACCGAGCGGCCCGCCAAGTACCAATCATCTGTACTACTTTTACGGCGCATCTTGCAAACTCGATATACGACTGATTCAGTCGCAAATTAATACTAGTCCTAAAACCGAAAAAAGTCAACCGACAATCCAATCAGTAACTATCCTGTTTACAAATAGTTATGACGCAATGCACAGCGCCGGCTGCCAAAACCGCGTTTCGGGCGCTTACCGCCCCTCGTGCAATCTTCAACGCGAGCTGCCGCATCCTGCGGATTCCTATCGTGTTACCCTACAGGCGTTGGATGACCAAGGGGATGAATGGATACAATTTGCCTCGTTTTTCGCAGAGAGCCGAGCGCCCGACGAGGACGCGAATCAGTCTAACGGCGACGTTCGTCGTTTTGTCATTAGCGGTTCTATTTTCCTTCGCCATTGCGGCACGTGCGCAGACGGCCGGCCCAACGACAAACCAAACCGCGCCGGCGCCAGACATTGCGCCACCGGCGAAACGTCGCACAGGAGGACCGGTCCCCAGGCGCAAGCCCCAACCTATGATTCTGATCGGCGCCGGGGATATTGCCGGCTGTAAGAACATCGAAGGCGCCGAGGCTACCGCGAAGATCATCGAGCAATTCCCTAGCGCCGCCGTCTTCGCCGCCGGAGACGTGGTCTACGAACGCGGCACCACGGAGGAATTTCGCGATTGTTACGGACCCACGTGGGGGAAATTCAAAGATCGCACCCGGCCAGCCCTTGGCAACCACGAATATGGCGTCCCAGGGGCCGCGCCCTATTTCGCCTATTGGGGAGACAAAGCCGGCCCGGTGGGCAAAGGTTATTACAGCTATGACCTGGGTGCCTGGCACATTGTGGTGCTGAACACGAATTGCAAGTTGATCGGTGGTTGTGACGTGGGTTCGCCCCAGGAGGTTTGGCTAAAAGAGGATCTCGCGCAGCACGCAAACAGCTGCATCATCGCCTACGGTCACCACGCGCTTTTCAGCAGCGGCGTCTTCAAGGCGCACGCCGTACATACGGAAGTAAAGCCGCTGTGGGACGATCTGTACGCCGCGCATGCGGATCTTTTCTTCGCGGGCCACGAGCATTCGTACGAACGCTTCGCGCCGCAAAATCCGGAAGGGCAACTCGACCCGAAAAACGGTATTACGCTGATCGTAGTGGGCACCGGCGGGCGCAGCCACGAAATCCTCGGCCCTGCCATGGCCAACAGCGAACTGCGCAACTGGGACACCTACGGGGTCATGAAGGTGGAGTTGTCGCCGGCAAGTTACAAGTGGGAATTTATTCCGGAAGCGGGCAAGACGTTTCGCGATTCCGGCTCGGGCACTTGCCACAACGCAGCGCCACCTGTTGCGAAATAGCGCTACGCAAAATAGTCGGCGCTAGAAATTCATGCCGATAAGGCGAGCTCTTATTTATTCGCGCAAGCCGCGCCACCGCTTGCCGCGTCCACCAATTTCTGCACGCTCGAGACGGGAATCAACAACAATTGCGCTTTCGGCTTGCCTACTTCGGCCAGCAACGCAGACTGATCTGTCTTCCACGAATTCGGCGCTTGGGATCCTAAAATCAAGTAATCCATGGCGGCGACGCCGATTTTGCCCAGTGTGGCCAAATCCTGCGAGACCGGCGCCAGCTCTTTCACGAGAAAAGATTTCTGTTGCAGAGATTCGAGCGCCGCGTCGTTGTCGCGCCAGCGAGTCAACTCGGGGCGCAATTCGGCGCCCGCATCGTCGTCTTTGCAAGACGCCGCCAGGTATTTATCCACCAGGATGCCGAAGCGCCGTGATTCATCACTCTCCGGCGAAACGGCGTCCACCATGCGCTGCAGCGGCGTTGCGCTGGTTGGCTCAGTGGCGGCAAGTTGCCCACGCGCATAGTCTTTGACCGGTTCCACAACATTCGCCAACGTGCGCAGGGCGGCAAATTCCTGTGGTGTTGCCGGACCCGCAATGCGCTGCAGCATCTGACTGGTAATAGGTTTTGTGCGTGAGGCCGAGCCATTCGAGTCGCGCACTCTCCGCATCCATCCGCGCGTACATCGACGCCACGTCGGTAACGTTCTGCGGCGACCACAACCGCTCCGCGATGGCAGCATTTCTCGGCCAAATCCGCGAATCTACGTTTTCGGCATTCACATACTCCGACCACATGCACGATTCCCCGCCGAGGATGCGCTGTTGCTCTTCGGGCGAGAGCACCGCCGCGGCGCCACTGAGCGGGTCCACTGCATAATGGCGCGCCGCGGAGGCCCCCAAATCCAGGTAGTATCCACTCGAAAGAATCCCGCGAAAGCCTTGCTTCGCGGCGGCCGCCAAAGAATCCTGTCCGCGCCATGATTGAATCACGATATCGCGGGGCAAATCGGGAGTAAGCACCTCGTCCCAGCCGACCATGCTCTTTCCGTGTTTGGCGATAATCGCCTGTAGTCTCTTGTTGAAATATGCTTGCAAGCCTTGGTTGTTTTTCAGATGATTCGCGCGAATGAACGCTCGGATCTTGGGGTTGGCATCCCATTCCTTGCCATTCACTTCGTCGCCGCCCACGTGGAAAAAGTGATCGGGAAATAATTTCGCCATTTCTTCGAAAAATTCGCCGAGAAATTTGTAGGTTTTCTCGTTCGTGGGATCGAATGCCGGATCAAAGACTCCCCACCGCCGTTCAATTTCATACGGCCCCGGGCCGCTGGCGAACTCGGGATAGCCGACCAGCCACGCGGTACTGTGTCCCGGCACATCGAACTCCGGGACCACGCGAATGCCTCGGTCGTGCGCGTACGTCGATCAGTTCGCGCACTTCCTCTTGCGAGTAATACAGCCCGTCCGAGCCCATCTCATGCAACTTGGGAAATTTTTTGCTTTCCACGCGAAAACCCTGATTTTCCGAAAGGTGCCAGTGGAAAACATTCATTTTCACGGCTTCCATGCCGTCGATATTCCGCTGCAAAACTTCCATGGGCATGAAATGGCGGCCCGCATCGATCATCAGGCCACGCCAGGGAAAGCGCGGCTTATCGTGAATCGTTACCGCTGGAGCGGCAAATCCTTGCGGCGTCACGGCCACCAATTGCAAAAAAGTTTGCAGGCCGTGCATGGTGCCCAGCGGCGTTTCAGCATTTAGTTTCGCGCCGGTGCTGGTGACTTCAAGTGTGTAGGACTCGTCTTCGCCCAGCTCTTGAATCGGCTGGCTGGCATGTCCGGTGTGGATTGTCAGCGTTGCCGCCGGCGGTGCAGTTTTTGCGATTTCTGCCTTTAACTCCGCCTTTACCTCGGCCTGAGCCTCGTGCGGCAATACCAGCCCGGTCTCTCGCGCCAATTGCCGGCGAAATCGTCTGCACCGATCGTGCGAGGCGCGGCTCGGTATATCCGGTGAGCGCGATCGAAAAATTAGCGTCGATCACTAACTCACCGCTGCCTGATTGCACGCTTGCGGGCATCGGCATGAGATTCAGTGTCGGCTGTTGCGCCAAATAAGCTGCCTGCATTAAACGCTCCCAGAATGGCCATCAAGACGAATGCCCTCGCCCGTCCACGGCTTCGATTAAACCGTTTCAATACAATGGAATAGGCACCACTGAGCATTTTCTTCTTTTCCCTGTCTTAGCGATGCATGTATGGGGAATTGAGAATATCCGCCAGCCGCGCAACAATCCAGAGCTACCTTTGTGCGATGCGTTTCGCAGCAATTCTGTGCCGCCACTTTGCGCACAGCGTTCCCAGCAGCTGAGTTACACTAATCCTTCGACGCCAAATATGAAAACCTCCGTCGCCATTTATCCCGGTTCGTTCGATCCAGTCACTAACGGCCACCTCGACCTCATCGAGCGCGGCGAGAAAATGTTCGACCTGCTCATCGTGGCGGTGCTGCGCAACGCGGAAAAACAGCCACTCTTCACCGTCCCGGAACGCGTGGACATGCTGCGCGAAGTCACCAAGCATTGGAGCAGCGTGGAGGTGGAAGTTTTCGATGGGTTGCTCGTGGACTTCGCCAGAAAACGCGGAGCTGGGGTAGTGTTGCGCGGTATCCGCGCCGTTTCCGACTACGAGTACGAACTACAAATGGCGTTGATGAACCGCAAGCTCGAGCCACGACTAGAAACCGTATTCATGATTCCGGGCGAACCATACAGCTATTTAAGCGCGAAACTGGTCCGCGAAATCGCGCAATTCGGCGCGCCGCTCACAGGCTTAGTGCCCCCCATTGTGGAGGAGCGGCTGCGAGCCAAAATGTCTTGAGCGCCGGAGCGCCAAAATGAGGTGAGCGCTCGGCGCGTCCTTCGGTGTGATGCTAAAATAATGTCCCAGAGGAGCACCCGTGCAACTGACGGAACGCATTAACCGTATCCAAGTTTCACCCACGGCGGCGGTGATCGCCGAAGCCGACAAGCTGAAGTCGCGCGGTGTGGACGTTGCTGACTTTGGCCCTGGCGAGCCGGACTTTCCGACGCCCGACCACATTAAGAAAGCCGCCATCAAGGCGATCGAAGAAAACAAAACCAAATACACCGCCACGCCGGGAATCATGCCGCTGCGCGAAGCGATCTGCGCCTGGCACAAGCGCGAACTTGGCTCGAATTACGAGCCGAAAGAATGCGTCGTCAATGTCGGCGGCAAACACGCCATCTTCAACGCCGTCAGCGTGCTTATTCAGCACGGCGACGAAGTTTTGATTCCCGCGCCGTATTGGGTTAGCTTTCCGGATATCGTCAAATACGCCGGCGGCACGCCCGTATACGTCCCCTCCACCCCGGAAGATGGCTTCGCGGTAAAAGCCGCGGCGATTGAAAAAGCTATTACGCCAAAGACGCGGCTGCTGATTCTTAATTCGCCCAGCAATCCCGCGGGTGGTGTGGTGCCGCCGGAGGAGTTCGAGCGCATCTTAGCGGTCTGCAAGAAACACAACGTCTGGCTGATGGGCGACGAATGCTATTCGCATTTCGTGTACGCGCCGCATAAACCGTATTCCATCGCGAGCGCAAAGCGATTCCAAAGCTCACGTGATCATCGTCGGCTCCGTCTCGAAGACGTTCGCGATGACCGGCTGGCGCATCGGCTACACACTGGCGCCGGAAGCGTTAGTGGCCGCCAGCAACAAGCTGCAAAGCCAGTCGACTTCGAATCCAACCTCCATCGCGCAGTACGCCGCGCTTGCGGCGATGACCGGCCCGATGGATGCCGTTCCGCCGATGCTCGCCGAGTATGAAAAACGCCGCAAACGCATCGTCGAAGGTCTGCGCAATATTCCCGGCGTGACCTGCGAGTGGCCCGGCGGCGCGTTCTACGCCTTCCCGAACATCTCTTCTTTTTTAACGAATGGCCCGAGCGGCCGCGCCCTGGCCGGAAGCTGCACCGAGCTATCGCGACAGCTTCTTGACCGTGCGCAGGTTGCGGTCGTTCCCGGCGAAGCTTTTGGCGCGCCTGGCTATCTGCGCCTTTCCTACGCAACGTCGATCGAACGCATCGACGAAGGGTTGCGCCGCCTGGAGAAATTCTTCACGCGCGCGGAGGTAGCGGTTTAATTGATGAAGTCCGCGTCGGAGCAACCCGCACCGAGTCGCATCGCGCCGGTCTTTCTTACGCGCATTTGGGGCGCGCGTTCTTTGGCGCCGCTCTTTCCCGACAAAATAAATCTTCACGAGCCGCTCGGGGAAGTATGGTTGACGGCGGTCGACTGCCGCATCGCTAGCGGCCCGTACCAAGGGAAATTTTTGGGTGCCGCTTGGCGTGAAATGCCCGCAGAATGGCGAGGCTCAAGCCTTGCAAGCGTTCCAGAATTTCCCATCCTGGTAAAATTTATCTTTCCCGCGGACAAACTCTCCATCCAGGTTCATCCCGATGACGCTTACGCCTCGGCCAACGAGCAAGCCGCCGGCGGCCGCGGCAAAACCGAGATGTGGCACGCCGTCAGTGCGCAACCAGACGCGAAAGTTCTAATTGGGCTGAAGCCGGGCGTTGATCGCGCGAGCTATTTCTGAAGGCCTGGAAGCTCACACCGTCGAAGAACTTTTCGAAGCGCACCCGGTAAGTCCCGGCGACACATTTTTTATTCCCGCGGGCACGCCCCACGCTATCGGCCCGCACATGGTGCTGTGCGAAATTCAGGAATATTCCGACTTAACCTATCGCGTGTATGACTACGGCCGCACGGACGCGCACGGCAACCCGCGCGAACTGCACATCGAAAAAGCACTCGAGGTTACGGACTTTGCGAAAAAAGCAGGGGGCGGCCGCGTGCTCCATTCCGCGGATTTTGTCGCAGCTGCGCCGCAGCCTGGCAAGCAATCCGGCCACATTTTGGCGGCGTGCCACTTCTTCTCAGCCGAGCGTCAAGATTTTGCGTCGCGCCTGGATACGCAATCAAATCCTTTCCGCTTCGAAGTAATCGTTTTTCTTTCTGGCAAAGGCACCATCGCTTGGCACGACGAAGAATCGCCTTATAACGCCGGCGAATGCTGGTTCGTTCCCGCTTCTTTGGGGAAGTTTTCGCTGTCTCCGCAATCACAGACGTCGATCATCCGCACAACCGTACCGAACATGGGAACGTTGCGGGGCGAGCTGCGGAAAAAAGGAATGTCGGCGCAAGAAATCGATAAAGTTTTGTTCAAATAGCCTTATCGCTCTTATGCCCAACGAAAAACTTCCAATTCACGCCGTCATCCTCGCCGGAGGCCGCGGCACGCGTTTCTGGCCGCGCAGCCGCACGCGGACCCCTAAGCAACTGCTCAACATCGTTGGCAAAAGCACCATGCTCGAGCAAACCGTTGAGCGCCTGCTGCCGCTGATTCCCGCGAAGAGCATCTGGACGGTGACCAACGCCGAACAAGCCGCAGCGGTGCAAAAACAAGTTCCCGCTGCGTCAAGGAAGCGCGTCCTGACCGAACCGCTTGGACGCAACACCGCCGCCGCCATCGCACTGGCCGCCATTCACGTTCGCCACGCAGAAAAAGGCCGCGATGCTCTGCTCGCCGTCCTGCCCGCCGACCACTACATCGAAGACGCTCCGAGCTATCGCAAAATCGTGGCGGCCGCGCTTAACACGGCCCGCGAGGACGGACGGATGGTGGTCTTGGGTATTCCGCCAACTCGCCCGGATACCGGCTTCGGCTACATCGAACGCACCGGCGATGCGTTTACGCTCGGACGGCCTTCCCGTCTTCGCCGTAAAGCGCTTCACGGAAAAACCGAGCCAGCCCGTGGCTCAGGAATACGTGGATTCCGGTAAGTATCAGTGGAACGCCGGGATGTTTTTCTGGCGGGTTTCGACCTTCCTGGAAAATCTTCGCAAATACGTTCCTAAGACCGTGGAGGCGCTCGAAGACTTGGCCGGGCACATCGGCAAACGTACGTACGATTCGCGCCTGAAAAAGATCTATCCGCAGCTCGAAAACATTTCGGTTGATTACGCCCTGCTGGAACCTGCTACGCGCGAGTCGGGATCGCCGAATGTATTCGTAATTCCTGCGGAAGTGGGCTGGAGCGATATCGGCTCGTGGGCCGCCGTCTATGAATTGCTAGCAAAAAAAATTGGCGAGAACGTCGTTACGGGCTCCAGCGCCGGCCCCAGTCACACTATCGATGCGCAAGGCAATTTTCTCTACAGCCCAAAGAAATTCATAGCCGCCATCGGCGTCCGAGACTTGGTGGTGGTAGAAACCCCCGACGCGCTGTTAATCTGCCCGCGCGACCGCGCGCAAGACGTCGGGAAAATCGTAAAATGGCTGGAAGAAAATAAACGCAAAGATCTTTTGTAAAGGTGAGCTGGCTTTATTCCGACCAGGTCGGAGAGACAGGCGGCCTCGGACTGTCGTTCTCTGGGGGACCCTAGATGGCAGAAATGCAAAAGGCAATCATGTCTACGGCTCTCTGCGCGGCATTGCTAACGACTAACTTCGCCGGACGAACCAGCGCCACGGACTTAAAACAAAACAGCACACCAGCGAACTCGAGCGGAACAACAAGCGCCGCACAAACGAAGGGCGGCTTGGTCTATACAAACAAGACGTACGGCTTTCGTTTCGCGCTTCCGGCCAGTTGGAAAGGTTATTCGATAGTCGTCAAATCGTGGGGTGAGGGTCAGGGTCCGCTCATTCTGATTAGACATCCGCTGTGGACAGAAGCGAATCCCCGCCAGGACATTCCGATTATGGTATTTACGCTCGGCGCAATGGAATCTGGTACAGGAAGGCAAGCTCAGTGTTAGCGCGGCGCCGATTGGTCCGGATAAACTTGGTCAAAATAACAAATACGTTTTCGGGTTGCCGCCCAGATATAATTTCGCCTTTCCGACCGGTTACGAAGAGGTTGAAGAGATTTTGAAGCATGACCCGTTGCAGGCATTTTGATCGCAGTATCCGACACCCCGGCTCCCAAGGCAGCCTTCGAAATTACGAAATAAATGGCCGCGAGCGGGCCAATACGGCTGTTGGCCGCCCTGTCCCTTCGCGTATAATTGGGGGTCATGGCCTCCATCAAATTTGGCACTGACGGCTGGCGCGGCGTAATTGCCGAAGATTTTACATTTGCGAATGCCCGCATCGTAGCGCAAGCCATTGCGCGCTATGCCGTGCGCAACGAGGACGCCCGCAAGGGGCTGCTCATCGGCTACGACCACCGTTTCGCCTCGGACCGCATCGCAGCCGACCTGGCCGAGGTGATCAGTTCCACAGGCACACCCGTCTGGCTGGCCGCGCAACCCTGCCCAACGCCGGCAATTTCTCTGCTCGTGCGGCAACGCGGCGCCGCCGGCGGCCTGATGATCACCGCCAGCCACAATCCGTATTCCTGGAACGGCATAAAATATAAAGCCAGCTATGGCAGCAGCGCGCTTCCTTCGATCGTCTCGCAAATCGAAAAAGAGCTGCTGTGGGTGCAAGAAAATGCCGTGCCCCCGCTTCCGCCGCAAAAGAATTTAATTCAGCTGCTCGAAACCCGCGCGCCGTACCTGGACACACTCGAGAAGCTGGTCGACTGGAAGCGTCTGCGCGACGCGAAATTCCGCTTTGTCTCCGACGTCATGCACGGCTCTGCCGCTGGACTCCTTCGCGAACTTTTCACTCGCAACGGCGTGGCCTGCGACGAAATTCGCGGCACGCGCGACCCGCGTTTCGGCGGCGTACATCCGGAACCCATCGAGCCGCACATCGCGGCGCTCCGCCAAGCCGTTCTGGCCGGTAAATACGACGCAGGCTTTTGCGCCGACGGCGACGGCGACCGCATCGGCGCCATCGATCGCGACGGCTCGTTCATCAATCCGCATCAAATTTTCGCCATGCTCGTCTGGCACCTGGCCGGCACGCGCAATCTGGCCGGCGACATTGCCAAAACGTTTTCTGTCACGAAGTTAATCGACAAACTCGGCGAGAAATTTGGCCGCAAAGTTCACGAAGTTCCCATCGGCTTCAAATACATTTGTGAACTGATGCTGGAACAAGATATTTTAATCGGCGGCGAAGAAAGCGGCGGCATCGGCACCAGCCTCTATCTTCCGGAGCGCGACGCCACGGTTTCCGCGCTGTTCCTCGCAGAGCTGATGGCCTGGCACGGCAAAAGCCTCGGGCAACTCCTGGCCGCCTTGCACGCCGAATTCGGCGAGTACCACTACGGTCGCGTGGATCTCAACGTCCAACCATCACAAAAAGAAAAAGCGGTCGCCCATTTTTCCAGTGACCAAACCACGCAACTCGGCGATTGGCAGATCACGCGCCGCGAAAACATGGACGGCGTCAAAGTTTATTTGGACGATCTCGGGTGGGTCATGGTTCGCGCTTCCGGTACGGAGAATCTTCTTCGCGTTTATTCCGAAACATCGCGCCGCGACACCACGCAACAAGCCCTTGCCGTCGTCACCAAACTCGTTCACAGCCTCGAGGCCTGACAATGAACACGCACACCGCAAATCTTCGCGAAAAGTTTGCGCTCTTCTCGGACTATTCCAAGCCCCGGATCATCGGCGAGATCAACGATTGCCACGTAAAAGCCGTCAAGCTAAAAGGCGAATTTGTCTGGCACCATCACGAAAACGAAGATGAACTTTTCCTCGTCACCAAGGGCACTTTGCGCATGCAGTTTCGGGATCACACCGAAATAGTCAACGAAGGCGAATTTCTCATCGTTCCTCGGGGCGTCGAGCATTGCCCCATTGCCGAGGAAGAAGTCCACATCGTTTTGATCGAACCAAAATCCACGCTCAATACCGGCAACATCACCAACGAAAGGACCGTCGCCCAGCTCGAAAGCATCTGAGCGCGCACGCGGGCGACCACTCGCACCCATCCATGGAACATCGCTTCTATACGCTCGACGTTTTCACCACCACGCGTTTCGAAGGCAATCCGCTCGCCGTGATCACCGACGGCGACGGCCTCTCCAACGACGAAATGCAAGCTATCGCGCGCGAAATGAACCTATCCGAAACCGTCTTCGTGCAAAAGCCCACCGACGATCGCGCGCTGGCACGCCTGCGAATTTTCACCACGCAGCAAGAATTAAAATTGGCCGGGCATCCCGTGGTGGGCACGTGGTTCCTGCTTGCCGAACTTGGCGTCGTTCCCGCGCAAGAAGGCGGCGTTCACGTCATGCAGCAAACCGGAGCGGGAATTCTTCCCGTGGAAATTCGCTTTAAAGATGGCCGCCCGCAGCGCGTCACCATGACGCAACTCGAAGCCAAATTCGGCGCCACAAAAATAAACAAAAAAGCTCTAGCCGCCGCCTTGGGCTTAGCTACCAAAGATTTTCACGCACAACTTCAGCCGGAATACGTCTCCACCGGCATTTTCAATTTGATGGTTCCGCTGAAGAATCGTGCCGCGCTCGACAAAATCGCCATGAACATGACCGCCCTACGCACAGCTTCTCGGCAGAAACGGAACCATGGCGTACTGCTTTGCGCTCGGTGAAAATAGCCACGCGCAATGCCGCGGCATGCTGCCGTGGGGAATCTACGAAGATCCTGCCACCGGCTCCTCCGCCGGCTCGCTGGGCGCCTATCTCGTCAAGCACGGCAAGCTAACCACCGGCCACACGCTGCAAATCCTGCAAGGCGCGGAAATGGGACGCCCCAGCCACATTGAAGTACAGGTTTCGCAATCCGGGAAGAAACTGATCCCGCGCGTAAGCGGCGCCGCCGTGAAAGTCTTTGAAGGCACCATCCGCGTCTGAATCATCCGCGCCCACAAAATAAAAAACCGTCCGATTTCGCCGGGAGGCTTTTTTATCTCCAATCCGAAGTCATTCCCTCGCACCTGCCAAGTCTATTCGGCTGTCTTTACCGCTTCCCCGCTCTTTGGCGCGGATTCCTTATAAACCGCATCCAAAATTCCATTCACAAACGATCCCGCATCCTCCGACGAAAATTTCTTCGCCAGCTCCACGCACTCGTTCATCACCACTTTGTGCGGCGTATCCGTAAATCGCAGCTCATAAATCCCCAGCCGCAGAATCGCCCGGTCAATCGCGCTCAACCTTTCAAATTTCCAATTCTCGGCATTCCGCGTAATCAATTCGTCCAGCACCAGCAACTCTTTGGTCGCGCCCTCGAGCAACCGATTCGCAAACGCCCGCGTGCTGTCCGCGGCCTTGGCGCTCTTCCAAAACGTCGCCTCCAGTTTCACCGGCTCCTGTTGGCTCATGTCCCACTGAAACAGCATCTGCATGGCGAACTCGCGTGATTTCGATCGCAGCGACATTTATTTTTTCCGCCGCTTCACGCCACCGGAATCTGGCGCGGTGCCGCCGCTGCTCGCGCGCAATTTCTGCGACAATCGCGCCATCTCAATCGCCGCCAGCCCGGCCTCAAATCCCTTATTGCCGCTCTTCAATCCCGCGCGATCAATGGCCTGCTCCAAAGTATCGCAAGTCAAAACACAAAATATCACCGGCACTCCGGTATCCATTTGCGTCAGCTGCAATCCTCGCGAAGTCTCCGAACAAACATAGTCGTAATGCGAGGTAGCGCCGCGTAACACGCAGCCAATGGCCACCAGCGCGTCGTAATGCCCGGTGAGCGCCATCTTTTTCGCCAATAACGGCAACTCAAACGCGCCCGGCACCCTCACCACGTCCACATCCGCGCTCGCCGCCCCGGAACGTTCCAGCGCATCCACCGCCGCAGCCAGCAAGCGGTCGGTAATAAAACTGTTGAATCGGCTCACCACAATCCCAAAGCGCAATCCCTCCGCACTCAATCCGCCCTCAATTTTCCCCGGCAATAATTTCTCCGTCATCGTAGTTTTCTGCCGCTAAAACTTCATCGCCTTCGGATTCTGCGCGTCTGCATAATCATAAAAACCCTTGCCCGACTTGCGACCGTGCCATCCTGACAGCACCATCCGCTTCAGTAGCGGGGGCGCGGCAAATCTGCGCTCGCGAAATTCCTCGAACATAATATTCGCTATGTAATAGGTGGTATCAAGTCCCACAAAATCCAAGAGCGTCAGCGGCCCCATGGGATGCCCGCAACCGAGCTTCATCGAACTGTCGATATCCTCAATCGATCCCACGCCCTCTTCGAGTGCCCGGATGGCGTCCAGCAGATACGGCACCAGCAAGCGGTTCACGATAAATCCCGTGCTGTCGTGCGCGCGCACCGGCGTTTTTCCCAGCTTCCCGCCAAACGCCACCATTTCTTCATAAACCGCGGGCGCTGTAGCAATAGTGCGCACCACCTCCACCAATTTCATTACCGGCACAGGGCTGAAAAAATGCAGCCCCACAAACCGCTGCGGCCGTTTTGTTGCCGCCGCAATTTCCGTAATCGTCAGCGAAGAAGTGTTGCTGGCAAAAATCGTGCTCGGCGGACAGATCTTATCCAATGCCGCGAACAATTCCCGCTTCGCCGGCAGCTGTTCAATAATCGCCTCGATGATCAGATCGCAATCTTTTAGATCATCGATGACCGTGGTCCCCGAAAGCCGCCCGCGAACTTCCCCCGAAACCGCCGCGGTAATTGTCCCCTTCTCCACCAGCCGCGCCAAATTCTTGTCGACGCCCTTCAATCCCTTTTCCACCAACTCCGGCGCAACTTCCCGCACCACGGTTGCAAATCCCGCCACCGCGCAAACCTGCGCGATTCCCGACCCCATCAACCCGCACCCCACCACTCCAACCTTCTGAATCGCCATGATTGATTTCCCTCGAACATACGGCAGTCAAACGTCTTCGCGGGCCCGGAAAGTTTACCAGAATCTCGTTTCGACTGCGGACCGTCCAGGGTCGCGCTGTGCAACCTTCATTGCGACGTCGTCACGTTTGCCAATTGCGAAGGCTAAAATCTTGATATGCATGCTATTTCATGCTATTCTAGCAATGCAGCAAGGTATTCAAAAGAGGGAATCACTATGGCAAAGATGGCGGATGACATTCGAACCTACGTCCGGAACAAATATGTCGTAACTGCTCGAAATCAAAAACTACGGCGATTTTCGATTCGTGCGGGCGACGTTGTACGGGATCTCAAGTTGTATGGTCGAGTGCCCGCAGTTTGCAGCGCTCTTGGGCGCAGTGTATTCCTAAAACAAAATGGTCTGAAGTTAGTGGAAAGCACCGGCCCAACTTCGGGGCAGAGCACAACCGTAACCTATACCTATGAATTTGTTGACGCTCTGGATGCGTCACAGGCTAATTCGGACCCATGGACCGAGCTGCGAGGATCGCTAAAGAATGTCTTTGCCGGGTTTGGAGGTGGTGAAGCCTATCTCCGCGGGGAGCGAGAGAGTTTTTACGCCGAGAAGGAAAGCTCGTGAGCCGAATCTACTGGGATTCAATGCTCTTTGTGTATTGGCTGGAAGACAATCCGCAGTTTGCCAGACGCACTGGAGCGGTCCACGCAAAGATGAAGGAGCGTGGGGACGAACTGATCACCAGTGCTTTCACCTTTGGCGAAGTACTCGCTGGTGTCTACCGCGCGGGCGCCGTACGAGCAGCGGACGAGTCGCGGCGACTTCTGCAAAGCGTGATTTCCGAGGTGATTCCATTCAACCTCGAAGCCTCGGAGCATTACGCCAGAATCCGGGCGACGCAAGGAGTCGCGCCTGCGGATGCAATTCATCTGGCTTGCGCCGCCCAGGCAAAGGTGGATCTTTTTTTGACCAACGATAAACGGCTTCTTGGTAAATTTGTTCCAGGAATTCAATTCATCGCAACGTTGGAAACCCAGTTGTTTTGAATCCGCGAACGATGAAGTGTCTTGGCGGGTACGATTTTCAGTGCAAGTTCTCCACAATCATCGCGATTCCCTGCCCGCCACCAATGCAAGCAGTCGCCAATCCATAACGCAAACCATTCCGCCGCAACTCATTCAACAAAGTCATCACCAACCGCGTCCCAGACGCCCCCAGCGGATGTCCCAACGCGATCGCCCCGCCATTCACGTTCGTCTTGTCGCGCACCAACCCCAACTCTTTCTCCACCGCCAAATATTGCGCCGCAAACGCCTCATTCACTTCCACGCGATCCATCTGCGCAATCGTCAACCCCGCCAACTTGCAGCGCCTTCTGTGACGATGGCACCGGCCCAATTCCCATGATGCTCGGATCCACGCCAGCGGTCGCCCAGGAAATAATCCGCCCAATCGGTTTCAATCCGCGCTCTTTCGCAATCGATTCGCGCGTAACCACCACCGCCGCCGCTCCATCCACAATCCCGCTGGCATTCCCTGCCGTAACCATTCCATCCTTCTTAAACGACGGCGGCAATTTCGCCAGAGTTTCCAGCGTTGTTTCCGGCCGCCGGTGATCGTCTTCCGCCACAATAATCGTCTTCTTCCCCTGCTTCACTTCCACGCTCACCAACTCTTCCTGAATCCGCCCCGCCTTGTACGCCGCGTCCGCCAGCTGCTGGCTCCGCAACGCGTAAGCATCCGCACACTTGCGCGTAATGCCCTTCTCCTCGCCCAATTTTTCCGCCGTAAGCGCCATCGGCAATCCGCAAAATGTATCCGTCAACCCCGCCATCAGCGAATCTTCCAGCGCGCCGCCGCCTAATTTCAAACCATTCCGCGCCCCGCGAATTACGAACGGCGCCTGCGTCATATTTTCCATTCCGCCCGCCAGCACCATCGACGCTTCGCCCAGCAGCAATCGCTGCGCCGCCTGCGAAATCGCCTCGATCCCCGATCCGCACAAACGATTCACCGTCACCGCCGGCGTTTCGATCTTCAATCCGGCCTTCAGTCCCACATGCCGCGCGCCATAAAGCGCATCTGCGCTGGTCTGCATCACATTCCCGAAAATCGCGTGATCAAACTCTCCCGCGTCCACGCCAGACCGCTTGATCGCTTCACTCGAAGCAATCGCCGCCAGCTCAATCGCGCTAACATCCGAAAATGACCCGGTATACCGCGCCATCGGCGTCCGCGCTCCCGCAACTATCACCACATCCGTAGGAAACATTTCTCTCCTTGATTTTTCTGAGAATTTGCCGGAAGAGATCTCCAACGCAACCGTCGGCTCTGCGCGACAAATGTCAAACTCCAGCTAAACCTTCGGCGTCTCCTGCACCACCACAGTATCCCCGCCCTTCTTCCGCGCCTCTTCCATCGAAAATTCCGCGCGATTGATCAAATCCGTCACAATATCTTCGCTGTCGTAATCCGGCTTTACCACCGCTTCGACAATCCCCGCGCTCAGAGTGATCAACGTCGAATCCCAAGGCGGCCGCAACCCGGATGCCGCGCGCAACAACTTGTCCGCCAGGTTCTGCGCTCCGGGCAACGTCGTATCCGGCAAAATAAACGCCAGCGACCAAGACGTATATTTAATCGCCACATCGTTCTGGCGCACAATGGGCTGCAGTGACCGCGCCAACTGTTCGAGAAACCGCTCCATCTGCGTTTCACCCTGGTTGCGCACCAGCTCCGCGCCATGATCGATCTGCAAAATGGCCAAAGAGAGCGGCGTGTTCTGCGTCCGCGAGCGGTCCGCTTCATTCAGCAAACAGCTCTGGTACGAACTGCGACTCAGCAGTCCGGTGCGCTCGTCAGAAACCCCCATCCGGCGCACGAGTGAGCGCAGCCGCGTGTGACTCACGCTCATCAGCATCTGGTCGCCGATAGCCTGCAAAAAATATGCTTCATTCGGCCGCCATTTGTGCGCCTCCGCATGTCCCACGATCAGCATCCCTGCGGGCGTCTGCGTTTCTTTGTCCGTGATCATCACCCCCAGGGCCGTCACCAGTCCCAACTCACTCAAGATCGAGCCCTCCGTCGCTTCCACGATCAATCCACCGAACTCATCCGGCTGCGCTTTTTCCATGTGCGCCAGCAGAAACACCACTTGCGCGCCCGGCGCCGGCTTGACGGTCTGCGCGCAATATTCCGCGGCCATTTCCGGCGGGCGCCCCGGAGCGCCCACCACCGCCAGCGCCCGCGTCACCTTCAGATACGTCCCCACCTCATTCACCGCGGTGTTCAACATCGCCCTGGGCGTCTGTTGCCGAAAGATCTTTTGATTGATGTCGGAGATTTTTGTCAGGTCCCGCAACGTTTCAACGCTGTACACCCCAGTCTTACTCGTGGTCTGCGTGGCACTGTCTGTCGACGACCGCGTCGCCTGCATCGTTTGCGATGTCTGCGGAATCTGTGGCTGGCTGCGGAGATTGTTGAGCCTGTTGAGACTGCCGCGCCGGATAAGCGTCGGATTTCGTCGCCGCGCTCGCTGGCGCTTGTGACACTGGTGGCGTCCAGTTCGCCAGTTGATAGAGGTTCGCCAGCCGCGCGTTGCGCGCCTCTTCACCGGGAAACATTGCCGCGATTCTTTGCATGCGTTCGAGCGCCTTGCTCTGCAGCGAGTACTGCAGAAAAATCTCGGTCTGTACGATCAGGTCGTCCAGCGCCTGCAGTTTGCGTCCCTCTTCGGTGACCGCTAACGGCGATTCCGTCACCTGGCTGGGCGCCGCTTGCGGTTGCGTTGTCGGAGGCGCCGTGGAGGTTGCCGATTTAGCCAGGCGGCTCGCCACACGCTGCACAAATCCTTCATCCACTTTGCCGCGCAGCGCGTCCAGCCGTTCCTGGTTGCGGTAGTCGTACGCGTCGATATCCACCAGGCGCTCGATGGCTTCCGCGGCCTTGGGAATATTCCCCGCCTTCACGTACACGTCGAACAATTTAATTAGGATTTCAAAATACTGCGATTCACGGTTCAATTCGTTATATAGCGCCGCCCAAAACTCCAGAATCGCTTGCGATTGCGGATGCTTCGCTGCTACCGCATCCATTTGCATCGCGAATTCGTTCTGCTTCTTGTCGGCGAACATTCGCCGCTTCAGCGTCAAGAATATTTCCACCGCTTTGGCGTCTTGCTGGGCCGCCGCGTAACAGTCCGCCAGTTCAAAAAGCCGCTGGACGCCCTCGTTCTTTTCCCGCAGCAGGCGGTCCAGAACCTCGCGGGCGCGGTCCAGATTTCCCGCGTGCATCAACGCGTCGCCGAAAATATCCAGAAACGTCACGTCGCTCTCCGTCGCGGCAAAAGGCTCCAGAAGCGCCGCAGCTTCCGCCGCTGCCCCGGACTTCAGTTTTGCCTCCGCGTACAGCAGTGAAACGCTGCGCTCCTGCGGCGCCAGTTTGTGTGCGCGTCCCAGCAATTTCAGCGCGTCGCTAGACGAGCCGCCCGCCGTCGCCAGCTGTGCCGCGCGCAAGAATGTCCGCGCCGATAAAGCGTTCTTCCCAAGACGCTCCGCGGCCTCCGCCAGCCGCAATTGCCGCGACAGATTTTCCGGATCGAGTAGCGCAATGCGCTCCCAACAGAACAATGCATCCTCTTCTCGCAATGCCGCCGTGAAGAGTTCCGCCGCTTTGCCGTACTGCTCGATGGCTTCTTCGCCGCGATTCTGTTTTTGCTGCAGGAAGGCGAAGCGCGCGATGCGCTCCGGCGGCTGCGCGCCGCTTTTCAGGAAGCGGTTGTAGATCGCCAGCGCTTTCGTTTCATCCTTCGGCTCGACCAGCAAATCGAAGAACATGCCGTAATACACCGCGGCGCGATCGGGTTGGTCCGCGCGCGCGTACAAGTCCCCCAGCGCCTGCGTGGCCTCCTGATGCTGCGGAGACTCGTCCAGCACCGCGAGGTACGCTTCGATGGCGTCCTCAACGCGATTCTTCTCCAAGAACCGCTTCGCGCGATCCAGGTTTTTGCTGATGTCTGCAGCCATTCGTGGCTACGCCCTTTGCGTGGAACTCCCAGTCCCGCGTCTGGTTACACTTCCAGAAAATACAGTTGTCTGGTGGATTCGGCCGAGCGCAGTGCGGCAACAGCATTGCGCCAAATCCACTCTTTTTAACTATATACCTCAGCTCAAGACCCGGCAAAAATCGCGGCGATACGATGCATATCCGGCACCGTGGCCCTCGTACCGCTTCAGTCCGGCCTCGAGCCCAGCAACCCTTGCGCCCGCAGGTCGTTCTCTAGGCAATCGCGACACAAGCAACCCGTCGCACGTGCCTCCTGTACGGGTGCAGGTTTATCCTGAGCTTCGAGGAAATGCTGCACCACAGCTTGGCGAGATTGCAGGTCCAGAATATTCGTCACGGGCATCGGGCCGTGCGGCAGCTCCTTGCACCAGCAATTTCCCGCAGGATCACAACTCATCGGAGCATCGCAACGCGCGCAACGAGTGTCCATACCCAATTATCCCCCAGCCCGAGCCGTCGCAACGAGGACGCGGAACCTTCTGACATCCACTCGTCCGCAAGCTGACGCAGTCTGCAATTTATGGCAAACTGAATGTTTACACGGCAAGGTTTTTGCGCTGCAATCCGGCTTCCGCAGCGAGCAGGCCCGCCGGCAATGCCCGCGCGGATGTTCTTCAACGAACAACATCCTGCCGGCCAAAAAAGATAAATGGATCCACAATTCATCCGCAATTTCTGCATCATTGCGCACATCGACCACGGTAAATCCACGCTCGCCGACCGTCTGATCGAAATGACCGGCGCGCTGACCTCCCGTGAAATGGGCGGGCAAGAGCAAATTCTCGACTCCATGGATCTGGAGCGGGAACGCGGCATCACCATCAAAGCCAAAAGCATTCGCCTGCATTACCAGGCCAAAGACGGCAATACCTATCGCTTGAATCTGATCGACACGCCTGGCCACGTCGATTTTTCCTACGAAGTTTCCCGTGCGCTTTCCGCGTGCGAAGGCGCTCTGCTGGTGGTCGATGCCAGCCAGGGCGTCGAAGCGCAAACCGTTGCCAATACTTTTCTTGCCGCGGGGCACAACCTCACCATTTTGCCGGTGATCAACAAGATTGATTTGCCCGCCGCGCAAACCGAAGTTGTCAAAGAACAGATCGAAAGCGTACTGGCCATTTCCGCCGAAGACGCGCTGTTGATCAGTGCAAAAAGCGGGCTAGGCGTGGAAGATGTTCTCGAAGCCATCGTAAAAAGAATTCCCGCGCCAAAAGGCAGCGCGGAAAATCCGTTGCAGGCGCTCATTTTCGATTCCTGGTTCGACATTTATCGCGGCGCCGTGGTGCTGGTTCGCGTGATGGAAGGCCGGCTGACCAATCACGTAAAAATAAAATTAGTGGCCGGCAACGACACTTACGAAGTCGAACAGCTCGGCACGCTCACTCCCAAACCCGTGGCGCTCGAAGAACTGGAAGCCGGCGACGTGGGCTTTATCGTCGCGAATATCAAAACCGTGGCCGACGCCCGCATGGGTGATACCGTCATTGAAGCCGCACGGCCGGCAGCCGCGCTGCCGGGATTTGAAGCCATCAAGCCCATGGTGTTCGCCGGACTGTTTCCCGTGCTGGCCGATGAGTACGAACCGCTGCGCGACGCTCTGGGAAAATTGCAGCTCAATGATGCAGCATTTTTTTACGAACCAGAAAATTCCGTGGCGCTCGGTTTCGGTTTCCGCTGCGGTTTTCTCGGGCTATTGCACATGGAAATCGTGCAAGAGCGTCTGGAGCGGGAATTCGGGCTGAACTTAATTATCACCGCACCGAGCGTGCTGTATCGCATAACGCGCGTCACAGGAGAAATTACGGAAATCGACAGTCCGGGAAAATTCCCGAATCCCAGCGACATTGCCAAAATCGAAGAGCCCATCATCAAAGCCATGATCATCACCAGCGTGGATTCGGTCGGCGCGATTCTGCAGTTGTGCCACGAAAAGCGCGGCGTGCAGAGAACCTTGAGCATCTTTCGCCCACGCGCGTGATGCTGACGTACGAATTGCCGCTGAACGAAATCGTGCTGGATTTCTATGATCGTTTGAAGAGTGTTTCACGCGGCTACGCCTCGCTGGATTACCATTTGGCCGGGTACCACGAATCCGATTTGATCAAGCTGGATGTGCTGGTCGGTGGCGAACCAGTGGACGCGCTGGCGCTGATCATTCACCGCGACTTTGCCTACGACCGCGGGCGCGAATTGGTCACGCGATTGCGCAAATTGATTCCGCGGCAAATGTTTGACGTGCCGATTCAAGCCGCAATCGGCAGCCGGGTGATCGCACGTGAAACGGTTTCGGCGATTCGCAAGAACGTTTTGGCCAAATGCTACGGTGGCGATATTTCGCGCAAACGCAAACTCCTTGAAAAACAAAAAGAAGGTAAAAAACGCATGAAGCGTGTCGGCCAGGTGGATATTCCGCAAGAAGCTTTCCTCGCGGTCCTTAAGGTAGCGTCCTCGTCCGACGACGATTAGTGATCTCTGCGCACCTCCTATTGCCGACTCTAAATCCGTGCAGTAGCACCTGGGAGAGTTTCCTTATGGCAAGCCCGAAACAATTCATAGTAAATGACCGTTGACAGCAGGTTGCGGTAATCATAAGCGTCGAAGAGGACGAGAGATTCTCGGAAGATCGTGAAGACCTCGAAGCTATCCGCGAAGCTGAAGAAGCCAGAGCATTCGGTGAAACACCGATCCCCTTCGACGAAGCGATTGCCGAAATCGAACGAAACCGCAAGTGACTTACGCGCTTTATGTACTTCCGCGCGGCCAAAAAGAACTCGCGGCGCTTGATCCGATCCACTAGAATCCATAAAGAAGAAAATCGCTATCCTGGGTGGCGACCCGCGGCCGTCTGGCTGCCTAAGCTGGCGGATTCCAAGGATTGGCGAATTCGCGTGGAGATTACCGGGTCGTTTACGAAATAAATGACGCGGCAAAAACGGGGATCGTTCTGCGAGTAGACTATCGCGGCGAAATCTACCGATAGCGACATCATCCCTTCTTTTCCTTCACTTCGGTGGTGAGCTGGCCGTGGCGGAGTTGAACGGTTACGGCGTCTCCTAGATTTACCCCTTCGACGGATTTGAGGATGTTGCCGGCGGCATCTGTGGCGATGGCGTAGCCGCGTTCGAGGACTTTTAGTGGGCTGCGTTCGTTGAGCTGCAGGCGGAGACGCTCGAAGCGTTCGCGTTTGGCGCGCACGAGGCGCTCGCCGCGAACGCCCAGCTCGGCGGCGCGCTTTTCGAGACGCAGACGGAAGGCCGCGATGCGCATGCGGAAATCGAAGGAGACGATGCGCACGTGAGCAGTGGTGAAACGCTTGCGGGATTGTTCCAGGCGGGCGCGGAGGCCTTGTGCTAGGCGCGAGGTCATCTCGTCGGCGCGCTGGCGCTGTTGGCGAAGGAGATCGAGCGGGCGGCGGAAGCCGCGGCTACCGGCGAGTTCATGGACGCGACGGGAGGATTCGAGGAGGCGGTAGCGAATCAGGCTGGCGATGGTTTCGCGCAGATCGGCGATGTGCTTGTCGAACTCGCGGCGGGTTTGCACGACGAGTTCGGCGGCGGCGGAAGGCGTGGAGGCGCGCACGTCGGCGACGAAGTCGACGATGGTGAAATCGGTTTCGTGGCCGACACCGGAAATAATCGGAATCAGCGAAACGGAAATGGCGCGAGCGACGATTTCTTCGTTGAAGGACCAGAGATCTTCGATGGAGCCGCCGCCGCGGGCGAGAATGATGACGTCGACAGTGCTTTTGCGATTGAAATGGCGAAGCGCTTCGACGATTTCCTTGGCCGCGCCGTCACCCTGTACGCGCACAGGGTAGACCGTGAGACAGACATTGGGAAATCGGCGGCGCAGGATGCGAATCACGTCGCGGACGGCGGCGCCACGCGGCGAGGTGATCAGGCCGATGCGACTCGGCAGCAGCGGGAGCGGCTTTTTTCTTTCTTGCGAGAAGAGGCCTTCGGCTTCGAGGCGCTTTTTCAGTTGCTCGAAAGCCAGCTGCAGCGCGCCAAGTCCTACCGGTTCGAGAGTCTCTACATAAATCTGATATTCTCCGCGCGATTCGTAAACGCTGAGTGAGCCGCGCACGGTGACGTGCAAGCCGTCTTCCGGGCGAAACTTGATGCCACGCTGCTGCTGCTTGAAGAAAACGCACTTCACCTGCGCGCGATCATCCTTCAGGGTGAAATAAATGTGGCCGGATTGGGCGGGGCGGCAATTGGAGATTTCGCCTTCGACCCAGATGTCCGTGAAATTCTTGGCAAGCAGGTCGCGGACCCTGCCGGTCAGTTCGCTGACGGTGAGGATGCGGCGCTGCGGCATGAGGTTGAAGGTGAGTTGGCTCATCTTGAGACACCAGAGTCTGAAAGGCGAAGTAAGGAAGTAAGAGGTAAGGAAATGGCGGCGAGGGGCGGTCGACCTCGGCGTTGGCGGAAGGCGGCTACGGAAGCGACGCTCGTGGACGGCAGGGACCACCCCCCTATGGGTTTTTTGTAAGTGTTCATTCTGGAGGGTTTAAAGTCCTTTAGAATGAACACTTGCATAAGTGCGGATTCTACAGGAGTTAGGGATGGCCTTGCTAGTTACTCGGACGATAACAGTGGGACGGGCTGCGGTTGGTTTAGCGTAGGCCGAGCGATGGAGAACTAAATTCACACAGAATTATAGCATATCGGTACTGCTTGTCAAGTAATTAATAGTAAGAGCTTTGTCTACAAGGAGATGAGTGGAGCACATTCGAATTGGATAAGACGTACACGAAAGCGTGGCTGACTTTCCTGGGTTACCGTGCCGAATCGGGAATCTAGAACTCAATCTAGGGGAAACCTTTGCCTTCGGTGCGTTTTTGGCGAAGGTTGAGAATTAAACAGTGGACGGAATCGGCAGCTTGTTTCGCACGGGCGAAAGCAGAAGTATCAATCGAGAATCTGAGAGAAATTGACTACTACCTCTGCGAACCTAGGATCCGATCGCAATTGCTGAATTTTCCCTTGAAAATACTTTTTCAAAAGCTCTTGTTCTGTGCGTTCCATCCGCCGATATAGGTCACGCGCGCTGATCGCAAATGTATCGGTACTGCGGTACGCGCCGCCCAGCATGCTTGAAAGCGCTGGGAGAACTGCGTCGAAGTCACGAACCTTGATACCGGAAACCGACAGGCTATCGAGAAAACTCTCCAAAGCCGGCGGATCGAAGGCATCGGAGATTGCCTGGCGAAGTTCGTCGAAGGCGGTGCTCTGTCCCAACAAAAACGACATGTCCGTGTCTGTTAAATCCACTCGGTACGGGGGAAGTAGCGGATTCCAGTAGCTGGTGCCACCGCGGGCCAATTGCTGGTCGAGGAATTGGCGGACCGCTGGTTCGACCATCTCGCTGAGGATATGGCCGTCGGGCAAATTGCGTTCGGGGGATGTCGCTGGATCGTTCATGCCAAGCTTATGCCTGAGCACGTCTATAGCCCCCCAAAATACATCTACAAAAACTTGGTGCTGGCGAGTCCCGGAGCGAAGTAGCACCCGGAATTCGACGGCCGCACGATATTGCTTCAAATCTGGAGTGCGGGAGCGACCCAAATACTCTATGGATACAATCTCCCACAAGGCTCGCACAATGCTGTCAACCTTAATTCCTTGTTTCGCCAATTCCTCGGCGGTCCTACGGACAAGTCTTTCGGCCTCGTCGAGTACCGAACCATCTTGGAGAACAACCTCCGCAAACACTTCTCCGTCGAGGTCCAGATATTGACTTCGACCTCGGTCGTAAAACTTCGCCAAGTCTGCCTCTCGCAGGTGCCGTTCGAGGATGTCTTGGAGTTGATCTGCAATTAAAATCATTTGGTCTTCTCAAGCACTTTCCGGGCTTCCCGATGTAGCCAGTGGAAGTTAGTCGTTTCCCGCTTTATCCACGGCAGGAGATCGTGGCGCGCGCTTTCGACATCTCGACCATATTCTCGCTCAAACAAATCCGAGTCGTAATCGCACAGCTTTCGAAGATGGTACAGCTTTTTCAAGCAGGTGCCTAGATACTTCCCCATCCTAGCTTGCACAGCGGCGTGGACTTTCCCATGGTCACGGGAAAACTTATCAGTGTCAACTTGTAGGCTTCGCAGTAACGCCAGACTGGCGTGGAAGAAAGCGTAATAAAGTCTAGACATAGAGTTCCGAATCTCGTACTCCGAAGCGGAGGACGAGATGAAGACCGTTTGCATGAGTCCGTCCGCGAGGCGTAGCGAGCTCGCAACTCTAGCCTTTTGCTCGAGAGTCAGCACGAACCGATTCTACATAACTTTAAGGAGACGGTATATTGCGGATACTGTTCAAATGGGGCGCGCTTTTTTGTTGTGCGACGGTCGCGGTGGGCTAGGAAGTCTTTGGGGATTTTTGCGCGTCCGCTTGGACGAGGATTTCGTCCCAGGAGTTCGTGACGCGCGGAGATTTTTGGGTAGGTTTGGCATGGTGCTTTTGCAGCGAGCGGAGGTTGGGGCTGAGGCTTAGGCGCTGGACGCAGATTTTTAGGGAGGAGCAGCGGCAGTGGAGGAGATGTTCTAGGAGGGATTTTAGGCGGCGGGAGCGCTGCATGAGTTGTTTTACTTCGTCTAGTTTGCGGTGGGCCAGTTTTTTCCAGCGGGGGCCCACTGGGGCGTTTTCTTTGATGCCGCTCAGGAAAAGTTTTATTTCGTTTAGGGTGAAACCCATTTCGGAGGCGAAACGGATTAGCAGGATGCGGTTCAGGGCCTCCGCGGGGTAACGGCGCTGGTTGCCTTGGCGTTGCGGCTGCGGTAGCAGGCCTAGCTTTTCGTAGTAGCGGATGGCGGAGGCATTTAGGCCGGCGCGGGAGGCTAGTTGTCCTATTTTCATCTGTTTTCTTCTCGTTTTTAGCGATTCGCCCAGCGAGATCCACAACTTCGACAGGCTTGAGTCTGGCAGTTTCAAAATCCACACCGAGCTTCTGGGACTTTGCCCATCTTGCCAAGCTGGGGCGCAACATGTTGCGCCCCTACAAAAGATGAGGGCGCGCTTGACTTAAAGTTGACTTTAACTTCTAGCATGTTGGAGAGGTTGCGGGCAAATTCATGTTAGCGAGGAAACTTATGAGCAACTCGGGGAAACATTTGGCGGATTCGTGGGCCGCGGCCACTGCGGCGCTACTTTTGGGATTGTGCTTGAGTGGTGTGGTGTTAGATGCGGCGCAATCTGTGCCGGCGACGGCGGGAGTGGAGCAGCAGGAGAGGAGCACGCAGGGCAAGTTTTACTGCAGGATTAGGGCGCTGACGCCGGAAGAGCGGGCGCGGCACAAAGAAATGACGCGCAAGTTGATTGCGGCGCGCGACGCGGTGGTGGAAACGCCCAAGGGATATGAGTTCCAGTTTACCCCTGAGAATGTGTCGGTGGCGGAATTGGCGGAATGGGTGGTGGTGGAGAGCAAGTGCTGTCCGTTTTTTTATTTTCACATTGATCTTGAGCGTGAGGGCAAGCTGGTGTGTCTGGGATTGACTGGGCCAGAGGGGGTCAAGGCATTTATTCGGGCGGAGTTTGGGGTGAAGGACGGGAAGTAGGCGCGACAACGAAATATAGATGCGTTTTTTTTACGCAGAGCACGCAGAGGGCGCAAAGAAGAGGTGCTGAGGCAACTGCTCCGCCGCGATGGGGTGTGCAAAATTTTACGTTGGAAAAGCGGGTCACGCCCTTCGCGCGAAGCGCTCAGGGTAAACCGCACTCCAAATTACGGCAATGGGAATTAAGCTGCGAGGCTGATGCGGCGGACCAGATCGTTTTGTTCGGCGATGGATTCGGCGCCAATGGTGAAGGCGTCGAGGAGGTTCAGGCCCAGGGCGAATTTTAGTGCTTCGTCCTGGCGGTCGCGGAGGGCGCCTTGGCCTAGAATTTTCATGCCGATGATGGCTTTGCCGGAGGACTTCATCTGGCGGAGCACGCTAACAACCGTGTCAGGGTCGGCGTCCATGTGCGCGCCGACGGGATTGATGCGGACGAGGTCGACGTCGACCCAGGGTGACGCGGCGGCGGCGCGCAGGGCTTCGATGGAATGGCAGGAACAACCGTGTGCGCGGATTATGCCTTGGTGCTTGGCTTCCTCCAGAACGTCCATTACCGGCCGATAACGGGTAGTCCAATCGGCTTCGGTGAGGCAGTGCATCAGGAAGAGATCGATGTAGTCCACGCGGAGTTCGCGGCGGAAGCGGTCGATATCGGCGCGCATTTCGGCAGGATCGCGGGCCCAGGATTTGGTGAGCACGGTGACTTTGCTGCGATTTACGTGCCGGAGGGCTTCGGCGACATGCGGGTGGCTGCCGTAGGAGTCCGCTGCGTCGAAGAAATGGAGGCCCTGGTCGTAACCATTCAGGAGCAGGCGGGAGAGGCCATCGACTCCGAGGGCGGTCTGGTGGGATTGGTGGCCCACGCCAACAGTGCCGGTCCCCATAGCTAGGCGGCTGGTGGCGATGCCTGTACGACCCAGGGTGACGCGGTCTGTAGCGGAGAATTTTTTGTCGAGCGCGGGCAGTGCAAGAAGGCGCGGCGCGAAAGTGTGAGAAGCAAGGCTGGCGGCGGCGATTCCGCGCGCGGCGTGATGAAGGAAGGTACGACGGCGCATGCGAGACCTCCTTGGAGAAGGATGCGTCAACGAAACGATGGTACATCGGGTTAGACGCGGGTTGGCGGTGATCGGTTTTGTGATGTGGGCGCGAGTTGCCTTTTCGCCTGTCACCGTGAAAGCGGGTCGAGCCCTCCGCGCAAAGCGCACAGGGTAAACCGTCGCACTCCAAAAACTCTAGCGGCGGAAGTGGGAGATCAGCCAGAGAAGCAGAGACAGGGCGACGCTTATGACCAGGCAGGTTACGACCGGGAAATAGAAGGTGGTGTGCTGGCCGCGATGAACGATGTCGCCGGGGAGTTTGCCTAGGCGGAAGGGGAGGCGACCGGAGAAATAGAGCGTGGCTCCGATTACGGCCAACAGTGCCGACAGGATTAGGAGGACGCGGCCCAGTTCGCGGAGCGGGAACATGTCCGTAATTGTAATTTATTTTTCCAGATGCGGATTCGGATGGGTGCCTTCTGCGATCACACATTGAATGCGATGTGTCGCGCCTACAGCGCTCATGATTCCGGCATCCCAGACCCAGCCCTGCCGGGCTGGGCTAACTTATGCCGCGCCGACGGCGCTGAAGCTTGAGTGACAGACAACCAGCGAAATCGCTACTGGAATTCCTGGTTCATCCAGACTTTGAAGGCGTCGATGGATTGCGGGCGGCCAAGAAAATTGGTTACTAGGTCGCCGGCGGGCATCGAGCCGGTTTTTTCGAGGACCGTGGTGCGGTAGCGATACGCGACCTCCGGTGCCAATAAATTGTTGTGGTCAAACTTGCTGTAAAAATCCTGTGCGATGACTTTGTCCCACAGGTAGGTGTAGTACGCGGAGGAGTATCCGGTGAGGTGAGTGAAGGAGGCGAATTGGTGATCGCCGTCGACGGGTTGATACGGCAGGAAGCGTTTTATGTTGGTGGGAAAACTCTTCTCGATTTGCGCGGGATCAGGCGGGGTGTTGTGCAGGTCAAACGAGACGGTGGTGTAGAGAAGCTGGATGCGGACCCACAGGCCGCGGCCGAAGGCGTCGGCACGATTGGCGCGGGCGACCAGTTCGGCGGGGATAGGCTCGTTGGTTTGGTAATGACGCGCGAAGGTGGCGAGGACTTTGGGATCGTGCATCCACTCTTCGAGCATCTGGGAAGGGGCTTCGACGAAATCGCTTTCGAGATTACCGCCGAATCCCGCCCATTGCTGCTGGCCTTGAAAAATCCAATGCATCAGGTGGCCGAACTCGTGAAAGAAAGTGGTGACCTCGCTGTACGTCATCAAGCCGGGTTCGCCGGGCTTGCCGCCGGAGAAATTACAGATCAGCGTAACTTCGGGAAGCTGCTGGCCGCGCTTGCCGTCGAGAATGGGATCGGAGCTGAACCACTGATCCTTGCCGGGGCGCGGATGCATGTCCAGATAAATGCGGCCGAGTTGGTGATCGCCATCGAAGACATCAAAGGTGCTGACGGAAGGATCCCAAACGATAGCGTCTTTAACGGGACGAAACGTGATCTTGAATAATTTTGCAGCTACATCAAGAACGCCCTGCTGCACTCGATCGTATGGAAAATAGGGGCGCGCGGACTGCGAATCGAAATCGAAAGCACTTTTGCGCAGCTGCTCAAAATAATATCCACGGTCTTGCATGGAAATGGCAGCGAGACCGGGCTGATCCTTCTTGGCCAGCGCGAGTAGCATTTGATATTCGCGATCGGCAGCGGGGCGCGAAGCGGCGTCGAGCTGGTCGATGAAGCGACTGATGGTTTCGGAGTTGCCGGCCATTTTATCGGCGGCGTTCAGATCCGACCAGTGTTTGTAGCCAAGCAGGTTGGCGAGTTCTTCGCGCTTTTTCAGGAGATCGGCGAGGACCGGAAGATTTTGCGGATAGGCGCGATTGTTGTAGGCGAGAAAGATGCGATGACGAAGCTCGGCATTGCTGGCGAATTGCAGGACGGGGGTGACGTCGGGAGAATCGCTGGTGAGCGTAATGGTGCCGTCAGCGGCGGGCTTGTGGCCGGCGATGAAGTCCGTGGGTAGACCAGCCAGCTCGGAGGGATCTTTGACAACTACTTTCAGCTGGGATTCTTGAACGTTGCGGCCGAACTGCGAAGAGAGCCGGGTGAGGTCATCGCTGAGCGATTTTACTTTGGCGCGCGTGGCTTCATCTTTGTCGACGCCAGCGAGGCGGAATTCCAGCAGCGTGCGTTTTACATAATATTGCGTCGCGGCGTCGGCGGTGGAGACGTCCATGGCGGAAAGCGCGTGATAAATGTCGGTGTTTAGCGCAAGCGCGGTGGCCACGGCGCTGACTTTTTGCACCATGGCTTGCGCGCGATCGCGGATGGCGGCGTCGGGACTGACGATTTGCATCAAGCCGGACTGGTTGCCGGTGGTGTCCAGTTGCATGATGGCGTCGTCGTAGGGGACGAGCGTGTTTTCGATGGTGCGAGCGCCCTTTACAGAGAGCACCTGGTCCAGAGATTTCTGCACGCGGTTCAGATGATCGTTGACGCGCTGTTCGAAAATGTTGGGATCGAGCGGCTTATCCCAAAGGTGGGGACCGTAGGTTGCGGTCTGCGCATTGGCGATCGGCAGGACGGCGGCGAGCAACAGCGCTGCACAGGCTAGCACTCGAATCAGAACGACGGTGAGGGTCATTTTTTTCTCGCTTTTCTTAAAGAGACGCGCCACAGGCCCGCGGGTTAGCCTTGCTAACTAGATCAGTTCCAAACCAGCGAAGAAATACGAGATTTCGAAGGCCGCAGTTTCAGCGGCATCGGAACCGTGCGTGCAATTGGTGCCGATGCTGGTGCCGAGATCGTGGCGGATGGTGCCGGGGGTGGCTTTCTTCGGGTCGGTGGCGCCCATGGCGTCGCGCCATTTGGCGATGGCGTTGTCGGCTTCCAGGACCATGGCAATGATTTTGCCGGAGGACATGAAGTCGGTGAGTTCGCCGAAGAAGGGGCGGGCTTTGTGCACGTGGTAGAAGCCGCCGGCTTCTTCTTTGGTTAGGCGCAGAGATTTAATGGCCACGATCTTAAACCCGTGTTTTTGGATGCGCGCCAGGATTTCGCCTTGCTGATGCGCGGTAACTGCGTCGGGCTTGATGATTGCAAAAGTGCGTTCGAGTGCCACAGTAAACTTGCCTCCGAGATTTCAATTTGTTGGTTGGCGGACAGAAATGCCGGGCTAAAACCCCGCGCCTACAAGCTATTTCATTTTAACGCGGCGGCGACGGTGGAGCCCATGTCGGCCGGAGTCTCCACACACCTGATGCCGGCGGCGGACATCGCGGCGTATTTGTCTTTCGCGGTTCCCTGGCCGCCGCTGATGATGGCTCCAGCGTGGCCCATGCGACGGCCCGGCGGAGCGGTTTGGCCGGCGATGAAACCGATGACCGGCTTTTTCACGTGGGCTTTCACAAATTCGGCGGCGCGCTCTTCGGCATTGCCGCCGATTTCTCCAATCAAGATGATGGCGTGCGTATCGGGGTCGTCGTTCAAAAGACGAATGGCCTCGAGGTGATTGGTGCCGATTATGGGATCGCCGCCGATGCCGATGCAGGTGGATTGCCCGATGCCGAGCTCCGTGAGTTGATGCACCGCTTCGTACGTTAGCGTGCCGCTGCGGCTCACCACGCCGACGTGGCCTTGCTTGTGAATGCGGCCGGGCATGATGCCGATTTTGCATTTGCCGGGCGAGATTACACCTGGACAATTGGGTCCGATTAGACGCGTTTTCTTGAAGTCCACGGCGGCGGCTACGCGAACCATGTCGAGCACCGGGATACCTTCGGTAATGCAGATGATTAAAGGTATTTGAGAATCCGCGGCTTCCAGAATGGCGTCCGCGGCGTATGGCGGCGGAACAAAAATTACCGTCGCGTTCACGCCAGTTCCCTTCACCGCGTCAGCGACGGTGTTGAATACCGGGCGTTCCAGATGCTTCGTTCCGCCCTTTCCCGGAGTGACACCGCCAACAACGTGGGTGCCGTACTCGATCATTTGTTGCGCATGAAAAGTGCCTTCGCGGCCTGTGAAGCCCTGCACGATTAAGCGCGTTTGTTCATTCACTAAAACGCTCATCGTGCACCTCCCGCAAGCGCCACGACTTTTTGCGCGCCGTCCTTCATGCCGTCCGCGATGGTGAAATTCAGCTTACTGTCGCGGAGAATTTTCTGACCCACTTCCACGTTGGTGCCTTCCATGCGGACCACTACCGGAACCTTGAATTTCAGATCCTTGGCGGCGGCGACTACGCCAGTTGCTAAGACATCGCAGCGCAAAATTCCGCCGAAAATATTGATGAATACCGCGCGTACACTGGGATCGCTCATGAGAATGCGGAAGGCGTTTTTCACCTGATCGGCGGAGGCTCCTCCACCGACATCGAGAAAGTTTGCCGGGGAGCCACCAGCGTACTTGATGATGTCCATGGTGGCCATAGCAAGGCCCGCGCCGTTCACCATGCAGGCCACCGAACCGTCCAGCTTGATGTAATTCAGTCCGTACTTGGAGGCTTCGACTTCCAGCGGATCTTCTTCATCCAGGTCGCGGAGTTCGCGCAATTCCTTGTGGCGGAAGAGTCCGTTGTCGTCCAGCGTCATCTTGGCGTCGAGCGCCACGAGGCGGCCGTCCCCGGTGACAATCACCGGATTGATTTCCAACATGGAGGCGTCAGTGTCGATGAACGCGCGATAGAGCGATTGCAAGAACGGAACTGCGTGCGTGGCCACTTCGCCGGGCAGACCCAGGCCAAAAGCGATTTTGCGTGCTTGATAGGGCTGCAGTCCCACAATCGGGCTGATGATTTCCTGCAGAATGGATTCGGGATGATCCTTGGCGACTTCTTCGATTTCCATGCCACCCGCGGCGCTGCCCATCAGAATTACTTTGCCGGATGCGCGGTCCACCAGCAGGCTAAGGTACAGTTCGCGCTTGATGTCCAGCCCTTCCTCGATCAGCAGCCGCTTGACGATGCGTCCCGAGGGGCCAGTCTGAATGGTGACCAGGTTCATGCCCAGCATGCGGCTGGCGATCTCGGCAGCTTCGTCCGGCGAGTGCGCCAGCTTTACGCCACCAGCTTTGCCGCGACCCCCGGCGTGAATCTGCGCCTTAACCACGACGATATGGGACTTGAGGCGCTGGGCGGCTTCGCGGGCTTCTTCTTTCGTGAAAGCGACTTCGCCGCGCGGCGTGGTGACCCCGTAACGTGCGAGGATCGCTTTAGCCTGGTACTCGTGAATCTTCATTGCGCATCCATCAGTGCTAGAATTTTGTTGCTCTCCGAACAAAGCAGTTTACTCGGAAACGGCGAGGCGGAGCAAGGAAGCGCGAGAAAACGGGCGATTCTGATGGAAAATTCCAAAGCGGAATCTCGCGCCCAGCCTGACGTGCGGACCGACTCCGTGCAAATACGCCGCTTGATGTTTTCCGATGCCGCGTCGTATAGAGACATCCGGCTGGAAGGGCTGCACCGCTCGCCGGAAGCGTTTGGCAGCACCTTCGAGCGGGAAAATGCGCAGTCGCTCACGTGGTTTTCCGAGCGTCTGGGCAATTCAGATATGTTCGGCGCTTTCCATGGCGCTGAAATTGTCGGTACCGCGGGAATATTATTCGCTACCGGTACAAAAGAGGCGCATAAGGGGCGGCTCGTGGGCATGTATGTTCGGCCAAACTCCCGACGAGCTGGTATCGGGAGACGGTTGATCGAGGCCATCATCGAATTTGCGCGCCCGCGCATCGAGCTCATCCAGCTGTCGGTGGTCAGCGAAAACCACGAAGCGCGGCGACTTTATGCCAGCTTCGGTTTCGTAGAGTATGGAATCGAAAAAAAAGCTCTCAAGCAGGATGGCCGTTACTATGACGAAGTCCACATGGCCAAAGAGCTCTGATTGAAATAAAAGGCCACCGGGAGTGCATCTGAAATCCTCCGCGATTGAAAGACTAGAAGCCGGGCAGTTTCTGACGCGCGCGGAAGCTGGCGCGCTGATCGATGAGTTGCTTAACGGCCATCTGGACACCGCAGAGATCGTGCGTTTCTTACTGGCGCTAAACCGTCGGCAGGTTCGCGCCGAGGAACTGGCAGGTTTTGCCGGCGCCATGCGGAGGCGAGCCACGCCGGTGTTCGCCGAAGATGAGGTTCATCCGCAGAACATGGTTGACACCTGCGGAACAGGCGGAGATGGCGCGAACACTTTTAATATCTCCACGGCCGCTGCGATCGTGGCCGCGGCGGCAGGCGCGCGTGTGGCCAAGCATGGAAACCGCGCGGCGAGTTCGCGGGCGGGTTCCGCGGACGTTCTGGAAGCGCTAGGCGTGCGCATTGATTTGCCCTTTGCAGAATATGGGCGCGCCATCCGCGAAATCGGCATCGGTTTCTTTTTCGCGCAAGCGGCGCATACCGCCACGCGCCATGCCGCTCCGGCACGCAAGCAGATTGGCGTTCGCACGGTCTTCAATCTGCTTGGTCCACTAACGAATCCGGCGGGCGCGCCAGCACAAATTTTAGGAGTACCATCGCCGGAAATTGTCGATGTGTTGGCCGCAACGCTAGCCGAGCTCGGCATCGCAAGAGCATTCGTGGTCCACGGAGCTGGTGGCATGGACGAAATCTCGCTGGTGGGCGAAACTCTCGTCGCCGAAGTGCGCGACGGAAAAATTTCGCGGTACGTTGTGTCGCCGGAAACTTTTGGTGTAGAGTACGCCTCGCTGGAGGCTCTCGCCGGCGGCACCGCGGAGCAAAATGCGGAAATCATTCGCAGGGTGCTGCGCGGTGAACCGGGCGCTGCGCAAGACGTGGTGCTGATCAACGCCGCGGCGGCGCTGGTGGCCGCAGAAGTGGCGAAGGACTTTCGCGATGGTGTGTTCATGGCGCGAGAGGCGATTCGCTCCGGTAAGGCGAGGGAAAAACTGGCGGCGCTGATAAAGTTTACGAATCCGTAAGTGCGAAATTGCTCGGCCGTCGCGAGGAAAGCGCGCGCGGAAAAATCACCAGATTTTCTGCTCGAGGCCTTAGTTATTAAATCGATACTTCGGGCAAAAAGCTCACAAGAAGGCAGTTACAGGAGGTTTTGCGGGACCCCAGACGAGTCCGAGTACTCTGTGGAAAACATTGTGGAAAGCGCTAGTACGTAACTGGCACCGCTGCAAACGGTGTTTTGTAGCCGGCGATCTTGCCCATGCGAGCGGCCAATAAGTACCTATAAATGAGATGTTTATAGGTAACTGCACCAGATTTGCCTGCAAATATGAAGGTTTCGTAACACGAATCCCAGATTCCACATTTGCACAGATGGAGAATGGTCGACGGGCGGTTGCTCGGAGAATACCGACCCGCTCCACGAACTCCTTTGTTTAGAGGTGAGTACCTAGGGGTACGTGCTTAGTCGGGGCTCGACTTCGCTCGATCTCAAAGTTTCTGCCTGAATGTTCCAATTCCGTTGCGCAGCGAGCCAAAGCGCGATTGGCAAGTTTTACGTTCTCGCCTCTCGCCGCCGCAGCAGTCGTTGACGCTAACAGGGGCGGAGACTATAGTGAATTTGCGGCGATGTTTCGCACACCCAGGCGGCCTGAGCCCGCCGTCTGACGCCCATGAACCTTCCCAACGCATTGACGCTGCTCCGGATATTCTTCGTACCTGTCTTGATCGTGATATTGCTGACGCGCAGCCCAAATATCGAAATGTGGGGCTTTACCATCCACTTCGAATTCTGGGGCGTCCTGATTCTGCTGACCGCAGCGGCCACGGATTGGGCAGACGGCTACCTCGCACGGCGCAGGTCCGAAGTGACCACGCTGGGAATTTTGCTGGATCCGATTGCCGACAAATTGCTGATCTCCGCCGCGTTCGTTTCGCTGGTGGGCATGCAGCTGGTTGCCGCTTGGATGGTGGTCATCATCATCGGACGGGAATTTACCGTACTCGGCTTGAGAAATATTGCCTCGGCGGAAGGCTTCACGATTGAGGCTTCGGCTCTGGGAAAGACCAAGATGGTCTTGCAGGTTTGCGCCGTCGCGGTGTTGATCGCCGGAGCGCGTCATCCCAGGCTGCACTGGATCGCCAACATCCTATTGTGGCTGGTGGTGGCCAGTGCACTGATTTCCGCGGCACAGTATTTTATGCGCTTCTGGGCCAAGGTGGATGATCGCATCAAGCAGCGCAGAACGCTGCGCTTGCTGGAAGCGCGCAAGAATCCCCGGGATGCCGTAGTGAGCGAATGAGGTCATCGATTGGAGCTGTGTAGGGATTACAGTTGCGAATCCAATCCCATTTAAGCGCGCACAAGTAAGAAAGGGCCGTCGATATGGTTATCGACGGCCCTTATCTTTACTCTCCAAATGCGGAAGTTATTCGATTTCGGCGTAATCTCCGGCATACATTTCGGCGCTACTGAATGTTACGAGCACCGTGGAGGAGTTGCGCGTGACATTGAGCACGATGGCTTCGCCCAGAATTTCACGCGGCAATTCTTTCCACGTGTATCGCTCCGGAGCGCTGCCAAATCCATACATCTTGTATTGGTAATCCGCGGTTTGCGGAGCTAATTCGCGTTTTTCCCCTTGATGGCGGAAGATACGCACATAATCGCCGACCTTAAGGCCTTGTGCGGCGCCCAAATTGAGATACACCGTGCTGTTCTGGCCGTAAGAATCGGCGTTATCGAAACCGATCACTAGCGAGCCGACAGGTTTGCCGCTGACCGGAGCAAAATGGTCGAACGTCGCGGCATCTTTGTAAGGGGGTGAGGGGCGATCGACGTAGGGACGGAGAATGTCGCCGCGCTGCATGTAGTCGCAAGAGAAAATAATCTCGGCGATGGAAACTTTGGGCTGCACGTTGACCACGCGGACTTGCCCGGTGTCCAGATAGGAGGTGCCCATGGCTTTGACGAGCTTGGACTGCCATTTGAACCAGTTCACATTATCCGTAAGCGGATCCGGTTCGTGGCGCACCACCATGAAACGGTCGCCGATCCGGACACCCTGATCCTGACCGCGGTTAATGTAGATATAATCTCCGCGGGCGAACGTGATTTTATATTCGGACTGCTCGCCGGAGATCAGCCGGATCTCGTCGGGAACCTTCACATCGCTAAAAAAGCCCGAGCAATTCGCCGCCGAGTAGCCGGGCGCCGCCGACATCGGTCCGGGCAGCGGCAGACCCTGCGTGGTATTTTGTGCCGAGGTTGCGGCGGCACCGAGTAACATAGTGACTGCAAGAACGGCTAAATTAGCGCGCATGCCAAACTCCTTCGAAAACACGCCCTTAGGGCCGTGCGGGGACTGTGCTTAGCGAAATTAACAGGGGTCTAGTACGACGTCAACGAATTGGACGCGGGCGCTTTACACATTTGATACGGTTGGGCTAGTAGGCTTATTTTCAACGAGTTACGGGGACCGATGGGAGCCTGATGGGAACGTAGACCGGCGATGAAGAATTTTGGCAGGGCCTGCGACGCTTGTGCGGCGTGGTGGCGGCACCGGACGCGCGGGAGATGCGGCGACAGGTCGGTCTAGCGTTGGCGCTAACTTCGACGGTCGAGTTGCGGCTGGACTGGCTACGGAACGACGCGGAGCGGCAGACTTTCCTCGACTGGCTGAGCCGGCAGAGGTTTGGGACTGCAACCTTCATTGCCACTTGCCGCCGCGTGGAGGGCGGCGGGCGGCTCGCCGGAGATATTGCGCGTGAGCTCTTCTGGCTGATCGCGGCGCGCGCGGCGGGCTGCGCATGGTGCGATGTAGAGATCGAAACGCTGCGCGAGTTACCGGATCAGTCGGTGCGGGAATATGCCGTACCAAGACTCGTGCTTTTATCCGTGCACGATTTTGCGCGCACGCCGCCGCTGCCGAGGTCGCTGCACGCCCGCGTGCCCGGAGAAGCCGACGCGGTGAAGATTGCGGCCCACGCCACATGCCTGGCGGATGGGTTGCGGCTGCTGAAGCTGGCCAAGAAGTCGCGCAATTTTGTGGCCGTGCCTATGGGAGAAGTTGGCTTGCCGCTGCGGATTTTGGCGCTGCGCGAAGGGAGCGCGCTGGCTTATGCACCGGTTGGGGAAGCGACAGCGCCAGGGCAAGTATCGTTGCGCGCAATGAAGGAGCTCTATCGCGCGCATAAACTGAATCGCGCGACGAAAGTTTACGGCGTGATTGGTTCGCCGATCGGGCATTCGCTTTCGCCGTTGCTGCACAATACCGGCTATGTGGCGGGCGGTTTGAATGCGGTTTTTCTGCCATTTCTGGTGCCCAAGCTTACTGAGTTCCTTGCCGCGGTACCGGAGATCGGCATTCGCGGCTTCAGTGTTACGCTGCCGCACAAGCAAACGATTTTGAAACATTTAGCCACGTGCGACGGACTGGCGGAGCAGATTGGCGCGGTGAATACCGTCACCGTGCAGCGTGACGGTTCGTTGCACGGATCGAACACCGATTACATCGGAGTTTTGCGCGCGCTGGAAACGCGGATGAAGCTGGCGGGGAGTCGCGTGCTGATTTTTGGCGCGGGCGGCTCGGCACGCGCCGCGGCGTTTGCGCTGGCGCGCGCTGGAGCGCATGTGGTGATTTGTGCGCGGCGTGATGCGGCAGCGCGCGAACTTGCGCGAGCGTGCGGCGGAGAAGCGGTGCCGCGGCGAGCGCTGCTCACCGAAAAATTTGATGCGGTGTTGAATGCCACGCCGGTCGGGATGCATCCGCATGCCGGCGTTTCGCCGCTTGCGGCGCGCGAGTTACACTGTCGGGTTGTGATGGACCTGATTTACCGGCCACTGCGGACGGAACTTTTGCAGATCGCGGCACATAAGGGAATTGTCGGAATTTCCGGAGTAGAAATGTTCGTGGCGCAGGGTGTGGCGCAATGGGAGATGTGGAGCGGCAAGCGCGCGCCGCAAGCCGAGATGCGTGCGGCGGTGCTTTCCGCACTGAAGGATGAAGTGAGCGTTGCTACGCACGGAGCGACCCGCTCGGCGGTGAGAAAATCGCGGGGCCGCGCATGATTCAGCCGGATTTCAAGGAATTTCAGCGCCTCGCAAAGCAGGGAAATCTCATCCCGGTGTACGACGTTTTCTCCGCGGATCTCCTCACTCCGGTCAGCGCTTATTTGCGCATTGCGCAGGGCGCCCGGTATTCCTTTCTGTTGGAAAGCGTGGAGGGCGGGGAGAAAATTGCGCGTTATACCTTTGCCGGAGCGAACCCCGAGGAAGTGTTTCGCTATGCCAATGGCGCATGCGTACTCGAGAGTAATGACCGGTTAATCTGGGAAGAGCGCGATCCGGTGACGTTTCTGCGCTCGCGGATGCAGCGTTTTCGGCCAGTGCGCTTGCCGGGCTTGCCGCCTCTGGTGGCGGGCGCCATTGGATATTTTTCTTACGATATGGTGCGCATGATCGAGCGGCTGCCCAACCGCCTGCGCGACGACATCGGTTTGTATGACGCGCAGTTGATGTTTTATCACGGCATTCTGGCCTTCGATCACGTTCAACACCGGCTGTGGGTGGTGCGCAACGTTTATACCGAGGGCAAAGGCAGCTTGCGCGCGAAGTACCACGCGGCGGTGAAAGAGATCGCGCGCACCCGGACGCTACTCGACGAACCCGCGGCTGCGGAACGCGCGAGCAAAGAACCGCGCCGCCGGAAGCGCGCGCAATCCAAAGTCACCTCTAACTTTCGCAAGCCGGAGTATTTTGCGGCGGTGCGCAAGGCCAAGGAATATATTCGCGCCGGCGACATTTTTCAGGTGGTCATCAGCCAGCGCTTTTCGGCAAAAACCTCCGCGACGCCTTTTGAAATTTACCGCGCAACTGCGCGCGGTGAATCCTTCGCCGTATCTTTTTTATCTGCAGATGAACGACGTGGCGGTGGTGGGCAGTTCGCCGGAAATGCTGGTGAAAGTGCAAGGGCGCGATGTGTTTTATCGGCCGATTGCCGGAACGCTGCCGCGCGGAAAAGATGAAGCCGAGGATTTGCGGCGCGAGAAAGAGATGCTGGCCAGCGAAAAAGAACGCGCCGAGCACATCATGCTGGTGGATCTGGGGCGCAACGATCTGGGCCGCGTGTGCGATTACGGGACAGTCAAAGTCGATCAGTTGATGACGGTCGAACGCTATTCCCACGTGATGCATCTGGTTTCCAGTTTGCGCGGGCGGTTGCGCACGGATGTCGATTGTTTTGACGCGCTGATGGCCTGTTTCCCCGCCGGCACGGTTTCTGGCGCGCCGAAAGTTCGCGCCATGGAGATTATCGAAGAGCTGGAACGCACCCGCCGCGGCATTTACGCGGGCGGAGTTCTGTACCTGGATTTTGCCGGCAATCTCGATTCATGCATCGCGCTGCGTACCATGGTCATCAAAAATGGCGTGGCCCACATTCAAGCTGGCGGCGGAGTTGTGGCGGATTCCAGCCCAGCGGGAGAATATCAAGAGAGCGTGAATAAAGCGGGCGCGCTGCTCAAAGCACTGGAACTCGCGGAAAGATCGAGGTAACGAAGTAAAGAAGTAGTGCTGTAACGAAAAGACGCAGAACGAAACCGGAAGAAGGTTGCTGTGATTTTGCTGCTGGATAACTACGATTCGTTTACCTATAACCTGGCGCAGTATCTGGGCAGAGCTGGGTTGCGATGTGCAGGTGCATCGCAACGACAAAATTTCCGTGGAAGAAATTGAACACCGGAAACCGGAGAAAATCGTGATTTCGCCGGGCCCGTGCACGCCGCAGGACGCGGGAATTTCCGTCGAGTTGATCGAGCGGCTGGCGGGAAAGTTTCCGATCTTGGGCGTGTGCCTGGGGCATCAGGCCATTGGCGCGGCGTTTGGCGGGAAAATTGTGCGCGCTCCGAAACTGTTTCATGGCAAGACCAGCGAGATTCATCATGACGGCAAAGGTGTTTTCGAGGATTTGGATGATCCATTTACGGCTACGCGTTATCACTCCTTGATTGTGGAGCGAAAGTCTTTGCCAAAGGAATTGACCATCACCGCCGAGACGGACGACGGCATCATCATGGGCCTGCGGCATAAGAAACATAAGATCGAGGGCGTGCAGTTTCATCCGGAGTCGGTGCTCACCGAGTCCGGCAAGCAACTGCTGAAGAACTTTCTTTCGCTTTAGGAAAGAGCACTGACCTCATTCCATCGTGGGGAGGAAAGGCTCGCAGGGCTCAAAAGCAGTCGACCTGCGCTACAGGCGATTGCCCGGAAGCACAGCCTCGCGCGAAGCACATTTGAGCGCGGGCGATTCTATGCCACCTAAAGTCCGACTTACAGGCCGGCGAGGATGGCGGCGTAGATTTCTATGCCGCGCCAAAGGTGGCCGAGGCGCAAGATTTTCGTCGGAGCTGTGCTGGTGATTGTCGTAGTTGACGATGGGGACGCCGATCCACGGGATATTCAGATTTTCGAAGATGTACATGGGGACGCTGCCGCCTAGCGTGGGCGCGACCACCGCATCTTTGTTGGTGGCGGCCTGGACAACGCTGATTACCAATTGCGAGATGGGCAGTTCCATCGAGGTGCGCGAGGCGCGATAGTTGAAATCGCCTTTGGTTACTTTTGCCACGTGGTCGTGCGCGAGGCGTTCTTCCTTGGTTGGTTCTTCGCTGGTGATGAAAAAATCCTGCTTGCGAATGTAATCGAGAATCTGGTCGTATTTTTTGTCGGGATCTTCGCCTTTGACCAGGCGCACATCGAGCGAGGCTTCGGCTTTTTCCGGCACCACGTTTTGCGCTTGCTCGCCAACATAGGCGCTCTTCAATCCACGAATATTTAGCGATGGTTGTTGTAGCAACTCCATCAGCTTCTTCCCTGCGCCATCCGGTTTTGCAAATTGCAGATCGTGCGCCAACTGTGCGTCATTGTCGGGCATGGCTTCGAGCGCTGTTTGTTCGACGGGGCCCAGTGGAACGACGTCGTCGTAGAAGCCCGGGATCAGAACATGCCCCGTTTCATCTTTCATCGACGCCAAAAGGCGCGACAGCTCAAGCGCGGGATTGGGCGCCCAGTTGCCGTAGTGGCCGCTATGCAGTGCGCGAATGGCGCCGTAGACGGTAACGTCGAATCCCAAGACGCCGCGATTGCCGAAGAAAATCAGCGGGCGGCCGCTCTGGTGCACCGGACCGTCAGCGGTGATCAGCACGTCCGCGTCGAGAAGATTTCGATGCAGCAGCAACGTGCGTTCCAAATTCGGAGAGCCGGCTTCTTCTTCGCCGTCGAGGATGACCTTGAGATTTACCGTGAGCGGAATATTTTTTGCGCGCAGCGCATCGATGGCGGCAAGCAGCGCGATGATCGGAGATTTGTCATCGGAGCTGGAGCGCGCGTAGATGCGCCAGTCGTCTCCATAAATCGCGGGGTGCTGCGGCGGATTTTCAGGAAACGGAATGCGCTTGCCGCCGGCTTCGATGGCATCGCTACGTAACGTGGGCTCGAACGGTTTGCCTCCGTCGGTCCATGCGGCGGGATCGACCGGTTGGCCGTCATAATGGGCGTAGAAAATGATGGTGTGCGTGGCATCCGGAGAACTCAGTTTGCCGAAAACCACCGGGCCGCGGTCTTTGATGGTGAGCAAATGCGTTTCGATGCCGCGAGCTTCGAGCAGTTCGACGAGGTGGGCGGCGTTTTTCTGGATGTTTACGGTGTCGGAAGCCAGATTCGGAATGGCTAGGAAGTCGCTGAGCTCGCGGATGATGCGGTCTTCGTTGTTCATGCGGTAGTCGCGGACTTCTTGCGCGATTTGCGCGGGGGTGAGGCGCACGGGTTTTTGCGCGTAGGGCAACCATGGGCAGCATGGCGAGTGCCGTGATGAAAACAAAGTTGTGCGCGGTTATTTTCAGAAAGCAGATTCCTCGCTTCGCTCGGAATGACAATTTTATATGTTATCGCGAAACGATAATTGTGCGCGCATCGCCGAATGCCGCGCGCATGGCGCATCGATCGATTTGTCCGGGCGGCACGGTAGAATGAAGAAGAGCGCCGGGACTGAAGCCCGGCCGCTACAAATCGTTCGGTGCGGGCGCGTTGCTAGATCAGGCGGGGGCCGCGGAGCAGGCGGACCGGGAGCAGGAAGATGGCGGTGAGCAGGGCAAAGACGCCGTGGACGGCGATTCCGACAATGCGGAACGGCAACGTGATCAGCCAGACGAACGGGTAGGCGATCAGCGCCAGCAGGGCCAAGGGCCAGCAGAGTATGAACAAGAAGCACCAGAGGACTAGAGCGATCATGGTGGTGTCTCCTAACTCTATTTACGCTACCGGGACGGGAAAAGTTCCCGCAAACTTATAGTCCTTCAGGCGCAGGCTGCGGACCACGGATTCCGGCACTTCGGCGTCCAGAAACATATGCGAATCATCGACTTCCGAGCGCAGGACCTTTCCCAGCGCATGGATCAGGGCGAGTTTGCGTCCTTCGGCCAAGGGCATGCGGAGCGACACGGCTACGGCCGGGTCAGTGGGCATGGCCTGATCAATGCGGCGGAGCAATTCGTCGATGCCTTCGCCGGTCAGGCCGGAAACCAGGACCGGGGAACAGTCGGAAGCGCCAATCGGGCCGGCGTTTCTCAAACCATCGCGTAGTGAATCATCCCGCTGCGTACAATCGTCGGTTCCGTTTTCCGCGTATTCCTTGACAGTTTCTCGCGAGAGCGTTTTGCGTTCTTCCAATGTTAGGCGATCGATTTTATTAAGCACGCGCAGGACCGGCGTCTTGGAGACGCCGAGCTCATCCAAAATTTTGCGCACCTCTTCGTCGAGTTCCGCGTGATGGGGATTGGAGACGTCGCTGACGTGCAGAATTAGCGCGGCCTCCTGCACCTCTTCGAGCGTGGCGCGGAAGGCGGTTAGCAGTCCTTTAGGAAGATCGCGGATAAAGCCGACGGTGTCCGAGACCAGCACGCGGCGGTGCGAGGGCAGGCGCACGGCGCGAATGGTGGGATCGAGCGTGGCGAACATACGTGAGGAAACCAGAACTTCGGCGCTGCTTAGGGCGTTGAAGAGCGTGGATTTTCCGGCGTTGGTATAGCCGACTAGCGCGATGGTACCGAGCGGAATGGCGTTTCTGGCTTCGCGCCGGAGGGCGCGCTGCTTGCGTACTTCTTCGATGGCGGCTTTGATTTTGCTGACGCGATCGCGGATGCGGCGGCGGTCGGTTTCCAGCTTTTTTTCTCCGGGGCCACGGACGCCGATGCGGCCTGCTCCGCCGCCTGCGCCTCCCGAACCACCGCCGCCGCTCTTGCCTCCGAGGCGGGACATGGCGGTGCCTTTGCCGGTGAGACGCGGAAGCATGTAATTGAGCTGCGCCAATTCCACTTGCAACTGGCCTTCGCGGCTGCGCGCGTGGCGCGCGAAAATATCCAGAATTAATTGTGTGCGATCGATGACACGCCGCTCGGTGAGTTCCTCTATATTGCGCTGCTGCACGGGAGAAAGATTGCTGTCAAAAATGATGAGTTGCGCCTGGTGGGCGTTCGCTTCGGCGCGAATCTCGTCGAGCTTGCCGCGGCCGACAAGGGTGGCCGGATCTGCGGACTCGCGCACCTGGAAGACAGTGGAGACGATAGCGGCGCCGGCGCTGGTGGCTAATTCCACCAGCTCGAGCAGCGATTCGCGGCCTTGTTCGCCCGCGGGCATGCCGGGGAAACGCGGGGCGCGTTTCCAGCCGATGCCGACAAGCAGGGCGCGCTCGGCGTTGGAGACTTGTTGTGGGGACTTGGTCACGAACGATTACCTACGAGAGCTTTCCTGGGTCATAGAAGGATAGACGACCGTCGTCAAGATTATACGCTGCTGGCAGAGCATGGGCGAAGGATCGCCTAGGCACCCCGGCACTGGAGCTTTCTGAACGGTGGAAATGCGACTCACCCCCACCCCCTTCTTTATGAAACATATAGGCCGTAAAGGAGTTACACGGCATGCGATTTATAAGATATAGATTCTAAAGGGTTAAGAAATTCTGGTTTTTGCGACTCTGCGAAAGAGATAGACAATACAGGGGTTAAACGTAGATAAAGGGGGCTTTGGCGTTACCAATTTGCAACTACGAAGGAGAACCCTAAACGTGGTTATCTACGAGAGCAAATATAGCATAAGGTATCTAGGAAGTCTAGCGGAAAATGGTTCTGGCGTGGCTGCGCTGTGACGTTTACGGCGCGGGTGGGCTGGTTGAAAAAGGCTAAGGCCGGGACTGAAGCCCGGCCGCTACAAAGTCGGAGGCCAACTTTTAAGTCCAGTGAAATGCTTAAGGTCAAAGGCACGGGTCTGAAGACCCGCCGCTACAACGTTTTAGCCACCGCAGAATTTCGGCTTGGAGTTGCGACTGGTCGCCGAAACCGGCGAACCAGGTTACGGACTGTTCGCGGCGGAACCAGGTTTGCTGGCGCTTGGCGTAGCGACGGGTGGATTGTTGGATGGCGGCGCAGGCTTCCGCAAGGGAGAGTTCGTTTCGGCTGACGGCGGCTAGTTCGCGGTAACCCAGGAAATCGAAGGGCTTGGCGTTCTCTGGCGCGCTTGCGGCAGCCTGGCGATTTTCAGGCGAGGTCGCGGCTAGCAGGTGCGTTACTTCATCTTGCCAGCCGGCGGCCAGCATGTTGTCGATACGAGTGTGAATGCGGGCGTAGAGTTCTTCGCGCGGGGGCTGGAGGCCAATTTTTATGATTTGCCAACCTTGGAGCGGGCTGCGGCCCTCGCTGTGGACTTGCGTTAGGGGCTTGCGGGTTAGGATGCAGACTTCTATGGCGCGGATCAATTTTTGCGTGTCCGCGGGCGCGATGCGATGCGCGGATCGCGGGTCGAGGCGCTTTAGGAGACGGTGCAAATATTCCGGTCCGTGTTTTTCGATGCTGACGCGAAGACGGGCACGGAGGTCTTCGGAACGTTGCGGAAGGTCGGCGAGGCCCTCGAACAGGGCGCGCAGGTAGAGGCCAGTGCCTACAGTTAGAATGGGAAGTTTTTCGCGCGCGCGGAGATCGTTTAGGACGGCCAAAGCCATTTCGCGATAGCCGCCGGCGGTGGCTTCTTCGTTGGGATTTAAAACATCGAGCAGATGATGCGGGATGCCTTGACGTTCGGCGGATGTGGGTTTGCCTGTGCCGATGTCGAAGCCACGGTAGAGTTGCGTGGAATCGCAGGCGATGACTTCGCCGTTCAGTTGATGCGCCAGGTGGATCGCCAGGGCGGATTTGCCGGAGGCCGTGGGGCCAAGGATGGCTAGCAGTGGCGGGTTCTCTGAGGCGTTCATGGGAAGAGGATGTGGCGGGCGCGGAACAAGAAAATGAGGAGCACGATTAGCGCTAGGAGCAGGCTGCCGAGGACTTGTTGGCGGACGAGCTTCACGGTTATAGCTTCTCACCTCAGGGGCTGAAGCCCCACGTCTTTAGTGGTTTTCGGCCCGACTGAAGTCGGGCCCTCCCAAACGAGATCGAGCTAAGAGAGATCGGGCGTTTGCATTTACCTGTTAATTGGCGCAGCGAAAAGCAGATTCCTCGCTTTGCGAGGAATGACAATATGGTGGTTGTGGCACGCCACATGGTGGTTGGCGCACGCCATCATATGGTGGTTGTCGCACGTCACGCGGCTACTAGCGCACGGAGTTGGGGTCGATGTTGTAGAAGTAGGTGTAGCGCAGCTCGATGTAGGGGCCGCTGAATTGCGGGGGAAGTTGTTCGAAAGGATTGGAAGCGCGAACCGAAGAGTAAGCGGCACGGTCGAGAGGCTCTTTCCCGGAGTTGCGCTGAATTTGCGGATCGGCGCCGGGCACGCTGCCGTCGCGGTTGATGCGGAAGGTCAGCTGGACGATACCTCTTTCGCCGAGTTCCACGGAGGAAGGCATGACCGCGAACCAATTGCGCTTGACGGTGAGATAGACGCGCTGAAGATACCCGCTGAAGTCCACGCCCTCATCGGGCGTAAGCATTTCGAGGCCGCCATAGGCGGCTCCGCCACGACCACCGCTCCCCGAATGGATTGGACCGCCGCCGCCGATGGCGCTGGGACCAGAGGGCTTTTGCGCGCCACCGTGCAGCAGATCGTTGAGCGACTGGCCGGAAGTGGCGGATTGCGGGAGCTGGAGATGGGAATTCGGCGTCGGGACATCCGGGACTTCCAGTTGCAGCTTCGGCTTGGGAGTCTCGGACTTTGGAGTCGGGCCGTTATCCAGCGCGGGTTGTTGCACAGTTGACTTGGCCACTGGAGCGGCCGGGAGTTCGCGGGCGGGTTCTGGAATTTTGGGCGTCTCTACCTTGGGCTCTGGAGGAGCAACAGTAGCTACCACACGCGGGTCCACTTTAATGTGCGGAGCGGGAGGAGCTACCGATTTCGGCTGTTCGAGATCCAACATATTTGGAGCGACGAGCGGCGTAAATATCTGGCGGGCAATTTCCTCGTCTTGCCGAGTGGTTGGACGACGAGCGAGAAACTGGATCAAAGCGAAAACCAAAAGAATGTGAACGGCGATGGATGCGACGAGCTTGATGGCATCCCACTTGGCGGTTTCTTCTTTGACAGTCTCGGCGACGAGGTGGACTTCACCGGAAGTGAAAACGTCCGGCGCGACAATGTCGTCTGGCGGCTTAAACTCGGGGGGCGCGACGATTTCGGGAAGCCTGGAACCGGTAGGAACGATGACGCGCTCATCCAGTTCCGTGGGCTGCAACGGGATGGAGTGATCTTCGATGACGCCGTAGGCTTCGCGATTGATATCGCGCGGGACCACGACGCGCGCGGAGATGGACTCCAGCGGGAGGTTGGCGGGGATGGTGGTGCGGCCATCGAGGACGACGATCGGCAGCATGGCTGGAACGAGGGTGCGTTCATCGAGCGCGGTGGGACGACGGCGCGTGGAAGGTTCCGCGCCATTTTGGGCAGGCGGGCGGGCATCGACGGGAACGAGGGTTCTGGGGATCATTGCGCTCTTTTTTCAAATAAAACGGGTGCGCCGGCTGTTGGCGCTGGCGGTTTGCTAGAGATATGGACGCTTTCCGCGTGGGCAAGGATGCTTGCCATGACGCGGGAAGCTAGGTCGAGAGCAGCGCGCCCGGCTGCGCCATCGGTTACGGGTTGTTGACGGGTTTGTACCGCATGAACGAAGGCTTCGAGTTCGGCGCGCAGCGGTTCAGTTTCCGGCGCGGGCAATTTTTCGAAGGCAAATTCGGGTTGCGGGCCGGGGCGCTTGACGCCGACTCGCAGCGCGTCACGGCGAGCGTAGTCCAGAGAAATATACTCGTGCTGCTGGAAGAAGCGCATTTTGCGGACGCGCTCGGTGGAGACGCGGCTGGCGGTGACGTTGGCGACGGCGCCGCCTGCAAATTCGAGACGCGCGTGGGCGATATCGACTTTGTCGGTGAGCACGGGGATACCGACGGATTTAACTTCGGTGACGGGTTGCTTGACGATGGCGAGAAGAATGTCCAGATCGTGAATCATCAGATCGAAGATTACGTCGACATCGAGGCTGCGCGGAGTGAAGACGCCCAAACGGTGAACCTCAAAGAAGAGCGGACGGTTGACGATGGGCAGGACCGCGACGACGGCGGGATTGAAACGTTCGACGTGACCGACCTGCAGGATGCGTTTGTTGCGTTTTGCAGCGGCGAGTAATTCGTCGGCCTCCGCTAGCGTGGCGGCCATGGGCTTTTCGACCAGGACGTCGAGTCCCAGGTCCATCAGCTGGCAGCCGACTTGCGCGTGCGCGATGGTGGGGACGGCGACGCTGACGGCGTCGGCGCGGCCGCGGCAGATCCGCGATGGAAGTCAAACACGGGGACGCGAAATTCCGCAGCCACAGCGGCTAGATTTGGCGGGATCGGAATCGAACACGCCGACAAACTCAACGCTTTCCAGTTCGCGGTAGACGCGGGCGTGGTTGCGGCCGAATTCTCCCGCGCCGACTACACGCGACGCGGATTTTTTGCGACTGAGGTTCTGTGGGAGCGTTCATTTTTTATTTGTTCCCACGGAAATATCGCTTGGTTCCGGAGTTGTCTCCGGCGGAAAAGCCTGGATAGCGATACCCGCAGGCGTCCGCAAACTCCAATAATTTTGTGCGATCGAATAACAGCGTGCGTCCGGCGTCGATGGCCAGCGCAGTGGCGCCAGCGCTCTTCATGTGTTCGATGGTGGAGAGGCCGACGACGGGTACGTCGAAGCGCATGTCCTGGCCGGGCTTGCTGACCTTTATGACAACCAGAGGCTTTTCCAGCTTCGGCCCGAGGTGAGGCGCGCGGCGCGGTCGATGGTTTCGTCGGTGCCTTCCATGGCTTCGACGGCCACGCAGGCGCCGTCGGAGACGACGATGGTTTGGCCGATGTCCATGGCGGAAATGTTTCTGGCGATGGCGAGGCCGTAGGCGATGTCGGAGGCTTCCTGATCGCTCGGAGAGCGGCGGGTCAGAACGCCGGCCGCGGGAACCAGTGGCTGGAGAAAAAGCGTGGAGTCGACGAGATGAATGCGCTTCGTCTTCGAGAATTTTGGCGACGCCGCCGATGAGCGAGTCGGTGTTTTTGGTGGTGAGGGAGAAGAGCAGCTTGGCGAGCTTCCAGTCCGGGCGGATGGAACTGAAAATTTTGTTGTGCTTTACCTGGCCGGCCATGACCGCTTGCGTGACGCCTTCCTGATGCAGCAGGTCGATGGTCTTGCTGAGTTCGCCGAGGCTGACCCAATGAATGCGTTTGGCGTTGGCGGCGAGTTCCGGCGAGGCTTCTTCCTTGATGGCGATTACCGCCATGTCGATGCCCTGCTGGCGCGCACCTTCGAGGACCAGAAAAGGAAAGCGGCCGTTGCCGGCGATAAGGCCCCATCCGGTGGCGGAAATCTTTGCATCGGGCTGGAGGTAGAATTGCGTTAGACATGGATGGAGCGGTAAGCGGCACGCTACTTGACGATGCCGCGCTCGGCGGTTTCGATGAATTGGATCAGTTCTTGCGACGTCGGCGGAGCCGGCGAGAGTCTTTTTCATTTCGTCGACGGCTTGGGAAGTGTTGAGCTTGGCGCGAAGCAGCAGGCGGTAAGCGCTCTTCAGCGCGCTGAGGCGCTCGGCGGAAAATCCTTTGCGCTGCAGGCCGACGGCGTTGATGCCGTAGCTGGTGGTCTCGCGCTCGGTGACCACGCGGGAAAATGGCGGCACGTCCTGGGTGATGACCGTGGAAGCGCCGATGTAGGCATAGCGGCCGATGCGGCAGAACTGGTGCACGGGAGAAAAGGCGCCGACGGTGGCGAAATCTTCCACGGTGACGTGGCCGGCCAGAGTGGCGCCGTTGGCGAAAATGGTTTGGTTGCCGACGTGGCAATCATGCGCGATGTGCGAGTAGGCCATGAACAGGCTGCCGCTGCCGATGGTGGTGGTGCCGCCGCCGCCGACTGTGCCGCGGCTGACGGTGACGTATTCGCGGAAAGTATTTTCGTCGCCGATGACGAGATGGGCTTTTTCGCCGGCAAATTTCAGATCCTGGGGATCGCCGCCGATGGAGCAGAAGGGATGGAAAATATTGTTGCGGCCCGCGACCGTGGGCCGTGACCACGGCGTGGGGATGCAGGACGCAGCCTTCGCCGAGTTGCACGTCTTCGCCAACGACGGCGTAGGCGCCGATGGTCACGCTGGGAGCGATCTTGGCTCCGCGCGCGACGACCGCTTGGGCGTGGATGGCTGGCGCGGTCATTTCGCGGACGTTTCGCGTTTCCGCGGCGGCGTTGCCTGGCTGAAGAGCATCGCGATCGACCATCCGGCACATGAGGGTGGCTTCGGCGCAGAGTTGGCCATCGACGGTGGCTCGGCCTTCGAGTTTGCAGAAATCGCGGCGCCAGAAAACCAGGTTCATCTCAAGGCGCAGTTGGTCGCCGGGAACGACCGGACGGCGGAAGCGCGCGTCGTCCACGGCCACGAAGTAGAGCAATTTTTTGTCGCGGTCGGGAATTTCGAGCAGGCAAAGCAGGCCGCCGGTTTGCGCCATGGCTTCGATGATCAGCACGCCAGGCATGACCGGTTTGCCGGGGAAATGGCCCTGGAAATAGGATTCGTTGATGCTGACGTTTTTGACGCCGACGATACGTTTCAGCGGTTCGATCTCCAGGATGCCATCCACCATTAGAAACGGATAACGATGGGGAAGAAGTTTTTGTATGGCTACCGCGTCCATCAGCATGCGTCTCTCCTGAAGAGATGCTAGCGCCCCTGTCGCGCTTTGGGAATGGCTTGGCAAACTTCTTATTATATGCGAATTGGCGGCGGATTTGCGAGACGCTTGCTAGCCGGGGTTATGCTACGACGGCGGCCAGGAGGCCCCTGGGCGCGCCAATCTCCAGATTGGCGGGTGGGCCGTCGCAAAGACCAAAAAGACGCCAATCGGGAGGTTCATCACCGCTAAAGGCGCAGGATGGAGAAGCCTGGGCTACCAGGAAGCGGCGCTTGCTGCGGGCGGCGAGCGTTGCTAGCATCGACGGCGCATGCCGGAAACCATCACGCAAAAATTTTGTTGAAGAAATTGCGGGCGCAGACGGCCGAGATGCTCGCGTGTTTGCGGCGATTTGTGGAGTGCGAGTCGCCCAGTTTGGAGAAAGCGGCGGCGGATCGTTGCTGCGCGCTGATTGCTAAGGAATGGCGGGCGGCGGGGGCGGTTGTAGAGCGTGTGCCGCAGCGCGTTCGCGGTGATCACTTGCGCATTGTTTGGCAACCGCACGCGACGCATTCCGTGCGCGCAACTCGGGCAACTGCTGGTACTGGGGCATTACGACACCGTTTATGCGTCCGGGACGCTGCGGAGTATGCCATTTCGCGTGAGCGGCGGGAAGGCTTATGGCCCTGGCGTTTTTGATATGAAGGCCGGGATTGTCCAGGCCCTGTTTACGTTTCGGGCGCTGCGGGAATTGCAGGCGGCTGCTGAGATGTTCCGAGGAAAAGCTGCGGAAGCGCGTGGTGTTTTTGTGGACTTCGGATGAGGAGATTGGGAGCGGGTCGTCGCGGAAATTGCTGGAAGCCGAGGCGCGGCAGGAGCGATGCGGTGTTTGTGCTGGAGCCGGCGTTTGGCACGCGGGGACTGCTGAAGACTTCGCGGAAGGGCGTCGGCGAAGCGGAATTGATTGTGCATGGGCGCGCTTCGCACGCGGGATTAGCGCCGCGGGATGGCGTGAACGCGATCCATGAACTGGCGTTGCAGATTTCGCGCGTTGGAGAAATGGAACGATGTAAAACGCGGGATCAGCGTGAACGCGGATATCGTCGAGGGCGGGACGCGGACGAATGTGATCGCGGACCAGCGCGCGGGCAGTTTTTGATTTGCGGGCGCTGAGTGTTGCGGATATGCGGAAGCTGAGAAACGTCTGCGCGGATTGCGGCCCGTTCAATCGGGGCGCAAGGCTGGAAATAAGTGGAGGGTTTGATCGTCCGCCACTCGAACGAAAAATGAGCGCGGCCTTTTTGCGCGAGCCAAGACGATCGCTGCGGGAAATGGGCGTCGAGCTGGGCGAATGCTGCGCAGGCGGCGGCTCAGATGGCAATCTTACCGCGGCTTTGGATGTGCCGACGCTCGATGGATATGGGCGCGGTTGGCGATGGCGCGCATTCGCCCGATGAATACGTCGTGGTATCGAAGATGGCTGAACGCGGCGCCCTACTTGCTGCGATGCTTGTGAACGTTCAACTACTAGTCCGGCCCGAAACATTAAGGCGCCACTAACGAGGATTAGGATTCGTTTCCGAGTAATCTGGAAATTTGCGCGCCAAGTCACGGGTGATGTCTTTTCCTCGCTCTGCCCAGTCCGACTCAATATCGAAGACGTCCGGGACAACCCGAGTCTCACCCTGGAGCATTGGTTGGAGGAGTGTCACATGCTGGACGCGCAACTGAGGCCATAACAGGGTATCGCCGTGAAAGTCGTCAGCCGTTTCGGGGTAATGGCGAACGATATTGTCCCGTTGATCAGGCTTAGTGTGCCCCATTTCTTCGTGATAGGACCTGTATGTCTGCGCATCTTTCTCGTTTAGGAAGTGGTCGGCCTCAATCTTCACCTTCGTCATCGCGAAGGGATTTGCGACGCGTGCGATTTTCGCGGCTGACGTAAAAAGGCTATGAAGATATAGCATCCTTCGTCGTGTACGGTCTGCTCTTCCAGTCGATTGTACATTGGACGTCCCAGCTGACAATATCAGTTGCTCCATAAAGTTTATCCACAACTCCTTCACTTTTCTTTCGACGCGGTCGGAAATTCGGACGCCGAGATTATGACCTTGTCGCGCTTCCCGGGAAGGAGGCAAACGGACGTTAGGTAGTTTTGATCCCGATCGACTGGTGCTCAGACAACTGTTGTCCCACTTACAGCTTTCGCCAATAGATCTCTATGAGCCGTCGAGAGCCTCCGTGTGCGCGCTATCTGCCTATGACCAGTGGTATGAAATAGGGCTACGATAAGACGCAGGTGCAGAAGGTAAATCTGCTGCAACCGCATCTGGACGCCTCCGTCGGTTGTCGCCGTGAGCGAGTCTATCGAGTTTCTGGTGGTTCGACTCATGCCAGATCAGAGCGGTAATCGGAAATTGGATGATCGGAAAGTAGACGCCATATAGCTCAATTCTTCATTGTCGGTCGTCATGGGATTGCAACTTCAGACCTAGTGGACGTAATTTTTGCGGAGATAATCGGCGGTGGATTGCGAGACGTCGGCATAATCGCTATGCAGAACTTCGCGGAGGGCGGCTTCGGTGGACTGGCCGGAGCCGATACGGTCCAGGATGCGCTCGATGTCGCTCATGCCATCGGTTTCGACGATGTATTCGATGTTGGCCAGGGCCCAGGCGTAGGCGTAAGCGGCCTGGTCGGTACTCAAACCCATCCAGCCGCCTTCAAGATTGCCTAGCGAGGCAGCGTGGCCGTCGGTGTAAATTTGCGTCAGGCTGGCGGCGTTGTCGCTGCTGCGCTTCCCTTCCATCCATTGCGCCAGGCCTTCCTGAATCCACGTGGGGGCGCGGCCGCGGGTTTTTTGCCCGACGAAGCTGTGCGTGAGTTCATGTTTCAGGACGCGCGAAAGTTCTGGCGTCATGGAAGTCAGTCCCTGCACCGGGACGCGGATGCGGCCGTCGTTGAGCGCGCCGACCCAGCCGGGCGCTTTGGTAATGTCCGCGAAGGCTTGCTGGGTGTAGAGAATCACGCCGATGGAATCCGGCGGCGTGAAATTCAGTTCGGATTCGATGGCGGCGAAATGCATTTCGAGGGTGCGCAGGACGTCGCGAGCCAAGGCGGGTTCGGCCGTGCCGCTATATTTCAGAGTGAAGTGCGCGCTCTCGTTTTCTTTGTAGCTTTCTTCTTCCTGTTTGTCGCGCATCGCTTTATCGAGCGCGGCTTGGACTTCGGGATCGGGGCGCAGCGCCAGCGAGCGCTTCCATTCATTTACCGCCTGATCCATTTTGTTCATGCCGTAGTAGGACCAGCCGGCGAGTTTGGGAATGTCTGGATTCTCTGGCGCGACGCGGCGGGCGCGTTCGAGATACTCGAGAGACTGCGTGTACTCGCTGCGGCGCAGGTGCAAGTACGCGACGTTCATGAGCAGCGCCGGCTCCTGCGGGGCGTAGGTGAGCGCGGTGCGCTCATCGGCGAGCGCGCGTTCCATGTCTCCATGGGCTAGTTCGAACATCGCCGCGGCGTGATGCGCGACCGCTGCGGGAACTTCGGCCGAAGCTGCCGCCGGTGCGCGCCTGGCCTTCGAGTTTGGCGATGTACACGCGGTCGACCGCACCATCGTGAACGGCGAGCTGCGCGATTTCGCTGCCGCCGCGCGGAAGGCCCGACGGCGGGAGGCGTGATAGCGAGATTGGCGGCGTCGGCTCCCGGCGCGCCCGGCATGGGAACGGCGCCGCCCTTTTCAATGTGGTCAACGATGGATTTGGGCAGGCTGAGTTCGCCCGCGGAGGTTTCGTATTTGATCTTGTCGCCGGCTTCGACGACGTTGAAAGCGGTGATGCGGCGGCCATTCTTGAGGACGATAGTGTCGGCGGATGTGGGAGCGGCGGCGAACGACAGTGTGAATGCCGCGACCAGCAAAACGGTGGGCACAGCGGCTGGGACCTTGGCTAGTACGCCGGCTAATACTCCGTTCCCGACCGTGGTGTGCCGCCCCCGGGCAGTCGCCACGATCCTGACCAGGGCCACCATCCCTGCGCGGGCCGCGTCTAAACAAAACAGCAGCAAACCAGTCAGCCGCAAAACTGGCAGCGGCAAAGCATGCAGCAGCAAACCCGGCAGCGATGTCAAACGAGGCATTTCACCATTCTAATGCTGTGGTGGGCCAACCGCCCATGAGCCTGTTCCGCATTGCCGAAAGTGACTACACTCGGGCGATGAGTAGGCGAATACCGCGCGGCGTGCTGCTGATTTTGTGCGTCCTCGCGTGCGGCACAATTCTGTGCGCCGACGCGAACACACCGGGCGGTGCCGGGGAGCGCACTCCGCACGAACTGTACGACGCGCTGAATGCGTTGCGCGTGGACCCGGCGACCGTCTATCGCGTGGAGGTGGAAAATCGCATCAGTCTGCGGCGCGGCGATGCCACGCTATCCTTTGACGAGGGCAAGCTTGGATTCTTTCGCGCGCTGGATGGCCGCATCACTGGGGCGGTTTTTTCTGGGCGTGGGCATGCGCTGGCCGCGCCGCGTGACCCGGTGGAAAAGCAGCAAATGGCGCGTTTCCTGAATGCTTCGGTGCTCGACGAGGATTTTAGTTCGGCGTACATGAGGTTCACGGATGGCACCGCCGAGGAACTGCTCAAGGAACTTCACGACCATAAGCTGACGCCGGAGAACGATGACGGGTTCGCGGCGCGCTGGGAATCACCGGTCGCCCAATACAATAATTCCCAGAGCCTGCGGATCATGGATGGGCTGATAACGCAAAATCCTAAGCCGTATTTTTATGCCGGACTCGACGGCGCGGTGACCGGGCCGTTCGATGTCTTCTACGACCTAGAACGGCGAGAACCGTTTTTGCTCGGACAGTTCCGGCAAAGCAGCGGTCCGGCCACGAGCGCTCCGCTGTACGACGTATGGGTGTCCTACGTACTACCCGGGGATGTCGGTGCAGCGGCCAGTTGGGATGCGCTGAACTATGCGATCGATACGACCATTGAACCAGACAACGCGCTCGAAGGCACGGCAACCGTGGAGGTTCAAGCCACCGCGGGCGGCGAGCGTTTGCTAGGCTTCGAATTGGCGCGCGCGTTGAACGTCGACCATGTAAACGAACTCTCGGCGACCTCTTCAGTGTCGACATCATCTTCGGCAAATTCGGAACAAGGCGCACCCGTGGCATTTTTTCAGAACGAGGGCTTGCCTGCGCACGACGTCGGCGAGCGCGGAACGGATACGGTATTCGTGGTGTTGCCTCAAGTCGCTTCCGCGGGGCAACACGTCCGTTTGTATTTTCATTATCGCGGAAACGTAATCGAGGATGCAGGCAATGGCGTGCTGATAGTCGGAGCGCGAGACAGCTGGTATCCGCATCTGGGCGACGAGTCAGATTTCGCGCGCTACGACCTGACCATGCGGTGGCCAAGAAAAATGCAGTTGGTCGCTACCGGTACGAAGATCGACGAGCGCGTGGATGGCGAATACCGCGTGGGACGCTGGCGCACCGAAAATCCCGTGCCGGTGGCGGGTTTTAACCTCGGAGACTACGCTTCAGCCTCGGTAGCAGGCCCGAACTTCTCCGTGAATATGTTCGCCAACCGACAACTGGAAGAATCCTTGCGCCGCAATTTGTCCCTGGCACCAGAACCGCTTAATGGCATGCGGTTGGGCAAGCTGGCGACGTGGAACGCGGCGGAGGGCAGACCGACCATTTCGGCGAAACCCCAGCGCCGCCCAGTCCCGCGGCCGCATTGCGGCAACTTGGCAAAGAGATCGAAGCTTGTATTCAGTTTTATGAAAAGTTCAGCGGGCCATTTCCGTTTCGCGCGCTGAGCGTTTCGCAGATTCCCGGGAACTTCGGACAGGGCTGGCCCGGCCTGCTGTATCTTTCCACCTACTCATATCTTTCGCCAGAAGCGCAAAGGGAAGCCGGACTTTCCGCCAGCGGTCAGGAGCATTTCACGGAGCTGGTGCCCTTTCACGAAGTGGCGCATCAGTGGTGGGGCAACGTGGTGGGTTGGTCGAGTTATCGGGACCAATGGATCGACGAAGCGATCGCCAGCTATCTGGCGCTGATGTTCGCGGACGATCGCAGAGGCCAGGAGCACGCGCTGCGCTTGTGGCTGGAGCGCTTTCGCAAATCCCTGCTGAAAAAACCGGTAACGGTGGCGAGGATGCCGCCGATAGTGGGGCACTGACGCTGGGATAGCGGCTGAACTCTTCCAAAGCTCCGCGCGACTACGACGTGATGGTCTACAGCAAGGGCAGTTGGATCATTGCATATGATCCGGGAAATGCTGCGCCAGCCCGAAGCGAAGGACCCGGATGCGCGATTTACTCAGCTGTTGCAAACGCTGGCCACGAAATACGCTTATCGCGCGCTCTCCACCGCGGATCTGCAAAAGGAAGTGGAAGCGGTGATGACCCCGGCGATGGACCTGGAGGGCGGGCGTTCGATGGAGTGGTTTTTTGACGAATGGGTTCGCGGTACGGGAATTCCGCACTATCACGTGGAATTCACCGCGCAAAGCCACGGACGAGGGCTTTCGTGGTGAGAGGCACGCTCGCGCAGAGGGCGTGCCGCGATCGTTCGTCGCGCCCGTGCCGCTCTACGCCGACCAGCTGCGGCGGGCCATCGTGTTTTTTGGGAACGGTGACGGCGGAGGGCGCGAAGACTGCGTTTCATTTCACTACGCCGGCCATGCCGCGACAAATTCTTGTCGATCCGGAGATGACCCTGCTGTGCGTCAGCGAGTAGCGGCGGCACAGCGTTGTGCATGAGACGCGCGAAATCCGCGGCAAGCCACAAAGCGTCGGCGCTACACAATTATTTAATCAGCGGTTGAACCAGATCGAAGCGTTTCTGCTTTTCCAGCAGCGGACTTTTGGGGTTCAAATGCGCCTTTCCGTCGTCGCCCAATTCGTAAGGAAACCCCCGAGGATCGGCTGGCGCGCCGGGCAACAACCCTGCCTGCATCAATTGGCTGATACGCGTCGCACGCTGTCCGAAGCGCTTTTCATACTCGTCGCCCAGCTGATCGAGTTGTTTGCAGTCCTGGTGGGCCCGAGCAGTTGCAAGCGATCGAGGGCGCCCTGTTTGGTTTGCGGGTCGGTGGCCGACTGATATATGTCTCGCCACAAGAATGCGGACGTTTCGAAATACTCGCCTTCCGCGGCGATTTTGGCGGCCATCACTTTCATCCACATTTTGGCGTCCGGGTGTTTGCTGCCGTCAAGAAAGGCCTGGGAAGCCTTGGCGTAATCCTTCACGTCAAAATAATAAATAAATCCCAGATCTTCGTAGAAGCGCCAGTAGTCCGGATTGGCGTGAATTCCGCGCTCGATCAGCTCCACGGCCAAATCCGGCCGACCAGCGCCGCGCGGCGGAGCATCGCTGAGAAACATCGCACCGAAACGATATGCGGGCAGCAGGTTGGGATCGAGCGTGGTGGCAATGTTTAACAAAGGCCACAGCGAGCATGTACTTCGGATCATTGCCGGCGTGTTTTTCTCCGTAATATTGCACCGCGCGGGTCCAATAAACATCGGCCAGCAGCGGAGCGTATTCGATACTGGCCATTTTTAAGAGTTTCGGAGAGGTGATTAGCAGGTCGTTGCGCTCTTCGAGGATGGCCGCGCGCTGCTCGTCGATGGCAATCTGCAGACGCCAGATGGCGGCAAAGCCCAGGACCAAGGCAAGTAGCAGCGCGATTGAGGCGCCTACGCTAGCGCCGCGCGAACTCATTTGAAATTCCTGCGCGAAAAAATCGCCGCGGCGCCGGCAAGCACCACGGCGCAATAAAGCACAGCGTAGAGAGTGTTTTGCGCGATCAGACGCGGTGGGAATTTTCGCACCGTGCGCGGCCAGCCCGGTGACGTTGAAATTTTCAAAATTCGGTAGGAGGTACGAGAGCCACCGCATGATGGCAGCCGTGACCGGCCCAGCGAGGTCGCTGCGCAGCGTGCGCATCTGCTGCACGAATGAACCGGCGACGTAAAATCCCGCGCAATAAAGAATCGAGAGCAACGAAGTGGTGGAGCAGGAAAACAGCAGCGCCAGCGCCACCACGATGGCCAGCTTAAGCAAGATAAAATAGATCGCGACGAGCACCACCGCGTCCGAACGCACCAGCGTGTGTTTCACGTACAACAACGCTACAAACAAACCAGCGGCCATCGCCACCGTGTTTACCGCCAGCGTAAAGACCAGCCCGACAAATTTGCCCAGCAGAAATTCCCAGCGACGCACCGGCTTGGAGAGCAGTGCATAAATCGTGCGCTTGTCCATTTCCTTCGAAACCAGGCCGACGCCGATGAACACCGCCATCAGCAATCCGATGAACGAAATGGCGCTGAGGCCCAGGCTAACGATAACGACTTCTTCGATGCCGATCGAAATCTGCCCTACAAGGACGGCAGCACCCATCATTAACAATGCGAAAAATACCAGGTTGTAGAGCACGCGATCGCGTACTGCTTCGCGAAAAGTGTTCAGACCTACTGCGCCGATGTGCGTTGTCACTTGCCGGTTACCTCGACGGCGGCAGCCTGGGCGCGGTCGGCGGCCACCAGGTGCATGAAATATTCCTCTAGAGAGGGTTTTACTTGCGCGACAAATAAAATTTTCGCGCCGGCGTTGCGCAACTGGTCCAAGGCCGCGTACAAATCCTGCTTCGGGGACTTGCAGACGATAACGATCGCCGGTGCGCGTGGCTTTGGCGAGCAACGGTGAGCTGTTTGGCCCGGGAAGCGCAAATAGAATCTCCATCTCGTGCGCCTTTATGCCCACGATTTCTCCGGGTGCGCCTATGCCTTGCAGCTTGCCGCCCGACGATGACGCCCACGCGATCGCAAAGCATTTCCGCGTCCGACAAAATGTGCGTGGAAAAGAGGATGGTTTTCCCGGCGTTTTTGAGTTCGAGAATGATGTCGCGGACTTCGCGGCGCCCCACGGGGTCCAGTCCGGACATGGGCTCATCCAGAATCACCAGTTGCGGATCGTGCAGAATCGCCTGCGCCAGGCCCGACGCGTTGCAGCATGCCTTTGGAATATTTGCGCAGCTGAATTTTTCCGGCGGTCTCCAGGCCAACCTTCTTGAGCATGCGCTGGACGCGATCTTTGCGATCGCCCGGCGTCAAATCGTAAAATTTTGCGAAATAGTCCAGCACTTCCGCGGCGGTCAGGTAGTCGTAGAAATACGGTTGCTCCGGCAAATAGCCGATGTCGCGGTGCATTTCGACGTCGGTGGTGGGCTTGCCGAGCAGTCGCGCGTGGCCACTAGTGGGAAAAATCAATCCATCAAAAGTTTTATCGTGGTGGACTTCCCCGCGCCGTTCGGCCCAAGAAAGCCGAACACTTCGCCGGTTTCCACGTGCATGGTCAACCCCTCCAGCGAGGTTTTCTTTTTTAGATTGAGAAAACCGTAGGGGTATTCCTTCGATAGATTGTCGATTTCAATGGCCGGACCGGGCATGGTGACATTGTTGTTAAGCGGGCATGCGAACCGCAATAGCGCAGCTCTACGCGTGTGCGCGGAGAGAAAATACAGAAGAAGGAACCTTTTGCTGAAAGATTGGTTCACCTAGGAATCGGCTTGGTGTGCTGCCGATTTGCACCAGCTGCGGGGCCGCGCGCGCGCGAGCGGCTTGAGGCGCCTGACAATTGGGCTTCAGCGTTTGCGGATCGCGCCAGTTATCCAGCATCGCCACCTGTTGCACGCACGAAACCGTGCACCGCGGCGCGCAAAATTTCTTCGTGGCATATTCGCGATGCCGCATTTCCGGCGTGTACTGCGCCAGCGGAATCCCGGGATAGCCGCGCTGCTGCGAGCACCAGTGCACCAATCCGTCCTCGCACATATACAAATACCGCGAACCCGAGCGGCAGCGCCATTCATGCTCTTTGCCGCGCGCCACATTGTGTTGAAAATCGTTGAAGCGCGAATACGAGCGCTTCCCGAGCTCCATCACTTCCTCAAAAATTCCCGTCTCCACATCGCCCAGAGGCTTCAGCTGACCGTTGTGGTCATGAATGATGCCCACCGTACTGGTAAATCCCAATCCCACGGCGCGATGCGCAATGGTCAGCGCGTCTTGCGGATTTTTCACCCCGCTGCCCAAGAACGGAATTGATGTTGACTTGAAAAATCGCATGCTTCGACAGCATCTCCAGGCGGCTATCCAGAGTCTTCAGGCTTTTTAAAGACATCTCGTCGGGCGTGACGTTATCGATGCTGATCTGCAGATGTTCCAGGCCCGGCGGCGTTCAGCGACTGAATCCGCGCCACGCTCAGCAGAAAACCATTGGTAATCATCCCGGCAATCATCCCGCGCGAACGAATGTGCCGGATCACTTCTTCCAGCTCGGGATGCATCAGCGGCTCACCACCGCTGATGGTGATGACCGAAGTGCCCATGTCCGCGAGCAAATCCAGCCGCCGCTTCATTTCCTCCATCGGCACCGGCTTGGACACGTCGTCATACTCATTGCAATACCCGCAAGCCAAATTGCAACGCCGCATCGGAATGATGTGCACCAGGACGGGATGCTTGGTGGAAACCAGCGCCTTGCCAATCATCAGCAATTCGCGCGTGCGGGTGCGCACAAAGCGCAGCGCGCGTTGCAGGCGTACCTTTGCAGTTGCTCCAGTTTTCGGCGCCGATGCCGGCATAGTTCCCACGAACTCCCCTGAAATACTGTCGCGTCGGTATCTCTAAGTATACACAATGCCCACCGACCGAACGCGCGGCCCTGTTGCCTTTGGTAGCAGGTTTACACCCGCAGGGTGCACTCTTGCCTGTGGACCTTTCGCCTTTAGTGGCACAGCCAATCATGGCTGTGCTTTTCCCTGGGGCCGCCAATCCCTGATTGGCGCATTAGTTTTTGTGCAAGAGTTCCAACGAGATGAACTTCATATGGTCCGTGACCGTCACTTCTTCCCTGTGTGTATACCACCCCCGGCCAACCACAGAAATATACGCGAGATATCGACCCGGGAGCACGTTGTCGAAGCTAAAATACTTGACCCTCGGAAGAGGAAACGCGCTTTGGAAATCTATCGATTGACTGTACGTGCCCTGATATAGCGTGCCGTCCAAGCGAACCAGGGCAACAGAAACATTCCGAGCATCGAGCCCAGCCTTGTCATTGGTGGAGATGATCCCGCGCACCGCATACATTTTCTGTTCAGGAACTTTGAATATGACGCCGGACGTAGTCTCTCCAGCTACTACATCGATTGTCGTTGCCTCGGCCCGCTCGCCCACGCCTGGGTAATAAACTGCCGACGTCAGCGTCCCCTTCGCGCCTCTCGTAAAATGCAAATAGTACTTGCCCGGCCCCAGTTGGCGGGAGCAAAACGATCCGTCGAGATTAACACTCACGTAGGTGGGCTCAAGTGGAGAATATCCTGCCGACGAAAGAAACGAGATCATGCCGCTATTCTCATTGTTTTTCTCTTCGGCCAAAACCTTTCCGCAGATCTTCCCGGTAGCCGCCGAATATCGCTCTTGGTCACCCTTCCACTCCTGTTCTCTAAGTTCTTCCTGGCCTGCGTGTCCCTTCGCGCCCCAAGGCCAGATCTTCACCGAATCGCTTGGGGTGGGACGTTGCTTCCTCAAATAACGTAATTCGGTCCCGACATCGCTGCCGCCCACCCATCCCCCAGGGCTGCACATACTAACTTCCAATTCCCCAGACTTCAGCTCTCCAGCAAACACCAGATAGGTCAGTCCAGTAGAATAAATCGCTCCACAATCTCCTCCACCAAGTCCGGTCTTAATTTGGATTTCGGGGCCAACGTCTCCTTTGTAGGCCTTCTGCAATCGAAAGGTAACCACCATTGCCGGTCCATCATCGAACCCGTGGCCAAAATCGTTCACTGCTGAAACTTGCTCTCCCACCTTGCCATTTAGGGCTTTCCATTGCAGGTCGAAGCGCTCAGGCACGCCCTCAAAAATGACTTTAGCGTTGTCGCCCTCCAGTTTCGCTTTTTCCCAACGGCTGATTCCGGGATACGCGCTTCCGCATCGGCAAGCAAGTGTGGGTGCATTTCCGATCACAGCGACACATGCAACCGCTGCCAGCCTTAGAGCAAATGAGATCTTCACGCTTAAATAGACACCGACTCGGTGTAGTCGGTTCCCCTCAAGAACCACGGTAACGACAACACGGCGCAGAAGCCAGACGGTTCGACCGCAGTGTTGCAAACGACGCCAACACATGAAGTTGATCGGTACTCCCGCCTGCCGCTTCGCGACATCTCTTCTAGGCTGTTACTGCTAAACTTATACTGCACAAATCACGCAGGAGCAGCTCATGACCGACATCGCCCAGCAACTCCCCACTCGCACCGAATCCGACAGCATGGGAAAAATGGAAGTTCCCACCGACCGTTACTACGGCGCGCAAACGGCGCGTTCGCTGATTCACTTCGCCATCGGCAAAGACACCATGCCTCCGGAGCTGATCCGCGCCTTCGGCATCCTGAAAAAAGCCGCCGCGCTGGTAAACCACGACCTCGGCAAACTAGACATCGAAAAAACCAAATTAATCTCCATCGCCGCCGACGAAGTCATCTCCGGCAAACTCCACGACCATTTCCCGCTGCGCATCTGGCAAACCGGCAGCGGCACGCAAACCAACATGAACGTCAACGAAGTAATTTCCAACCGCGCCATCGAATTGTCCGGCGGCGAAATGGGCAGCAAGAAACCCATCCATCCCAACGACGATGTAAACATGTCGCAGTCTTCAAACGACACTTTTCCCGCCGCCATGCACATCGCCGCCGCCACGGAAACCGCCCGCCGCTTGCTGCCCGCGCTGAAAAAGCTGCGCGACGCCCTCGAAGTAAAGCGCAAGGAATTCGCCGACATCGTAAAAATTGGCCGCACGCACTTGCAGGACGCCACTCCACTCACCGTGGGCCAGGAATTTTCCGGCTGGGTCAGCCTGCTCGATCGCGATGGCGCGCGCATGGCAGTGGCGCTGGATGGTCTTGTACGAACTGGCCATCGGCGGCACCGCAGTGGGCACCGGGCTAAACGCGCATCCCGGAATTTGCCGAGCGCGCCGCGCGCAAAATCGCCGAACTCAGCGGTCTGCCCTTCCGCTCGCATCCCAACAAGTTCGCCGCGCTCTCCGCGCACGACGAAATCGTCTTCGCCAGCGGCGCGCTGAAAACGCTGGCGGCCTCGCTGATGAAAATCGCCAACGACGTTCGCTGGCTGGCCTCCGGCCCGCGCTGCGGGCTCGGCGAACTAACGTTGCCCGAAAACGAGCCAGGCTCCAGCATCATGCCCGGCAAAGTAAATCCCACGCAGTGCGAAGCGTTGACCATGGTCGCGGTACAAGTCATGGGCAACGACGCCGCCATCGGCATCGCCGGCTCTCAAGGCAATTTCGAGCTAAACGTCTACAAGCCGGTGATGATCTTCAACTATCTCCACTCCGTGGAACTGCTCACGGATGCCATGAACAGCTTCGTGCATCACTGCGTGGAGGGTATCGGCGTCAACCGCGAGCAAATCGAGCACTACGTGCAAATCTCGCTGATGCTGGTCACCGCGCTGGCCCCCAAAATCGGCTATGACAACGCCGCCAAAGTAGCCCACACCGCCCACCACGAACACACCAGCCTCCGCGAAGCCGCCGTAAAGCTCGGCTTCCTCACCGCCGAAGAATTCGACGCCCAGGTCCGCCCCGAGGAAATGACCCACCCATAGGCCTTATCGCCGGCCGTGACAGTACTATCCCAAATCAGTACTTGACAATGTACTCATCACTTTGCTATTCTTTGCATGTACAGAAGTGCGCCCGCCCAAGCATCACCCAACTCCAGAAAATGAGGCCTTTTCCTAACGCGCGCTCGTTACTATTTATATAACTCAAAGCGCCCGTAAACCGTCCAGAATGAACACTTGCGAAACCGTATCAAAATAAAGGACTTTAATCCCATTAGAATGAACACTTACAAAAAAGGGGGAGGGGGGCCCCCTGGCCATGCGCGCTTGTTTGGGCACTCGCTGGCCTTGGACGAACGTCCAATCACGGTGTAAACTCGCTGCCTGAAGTCCCCTGGATTGTGGTCCGCCATGGATCTTCACCACTTCACTGCCTGTCGCGTCGCGCTGATGGCGTTCGTCGCCCTCGCCGTGGCATTCGCGGCTCCCGGCACTGCCGCCCACGACAAAACCATCTGGAATTATGACGGCGGTGTTTTTCTGGAGACCGATGGTTCGCTGCCCAACGGTACTTGTTTCCGCGTGGCTGGCCACGTCACCTCCGGCCGTTTCTTTGACGACTTGAAACGCGTCGACGACAAAGGCGTGGATACCGTTTTCCTGCGCGGCAAAGAAACGGTGACGCAATTTCCCGAGAACATTCTGCTGTCATTCACGATTTTCGACATGCCCTGCTCCTCGAAGCTGCAGCAGACCGGGTCGCGAATGTATCTGACGCGAGCCATCGTCAGCGAATTGCATTTATCACTGTCTTGGAAGCGCGGCCTGGAATTGCGGCCGTTGACCAACTTCACGCCGGTGGGTTTTTCCGTGCGGCCAATTCTTCCGTTTAATCCCCAAGCCCAGGACTTGCCCGAGAGGTTTGTATGGTTTTACCAGTTACTGGTGCCCAGCGCGGGTGTGCCTCTGACCGATAGTCTGGTATTGATCATCCGCACTCCAGAGAACCAGGTCGCCGCGCGCGTGGCCGCCCGCCTCTAACGCCCGCATAACGAATATTGTCATTCCGACGATAAAAACGAATATTGTCATTCCGAGCGAAGCGAGGAATCTGCTTTTCCCCTCCCTGAGAGGAAACCGCGCGACGGCAACCGCGCCAAGCAGGTTACATTTTCAATTCCGCGCCGGTGACTTCTTGCACTTCTTCGGCACTCCACCCCGGCGCCAAGTCCCGCAGCAAAAGCCCGCGTTCGGTAACATCAATCACCGCCAGATCGGTGACGATAGTGTCCACGCACGCCAGGCAGGTAAGCGGATAAGTCAATTCGCGCACAATCTTCGGCTGGCCTTCGCGCGTGGTGTGTTCCATGCACACGATCACCTTCTTGGTGCCCGCGGCAATATCCATGGCCCCGCCAATGGCTCCAACCCCCTTCGCACCGGGCACCTTCCAGTTCGCCAGGTCGCCGCGCTCCGAAACTTGAAAAGCGCCCAGCACGGCCACGTCCAGGTGTCCGCCGCGCGTCATCAAGTGCGCATCGGCCTGATGAAAAAAAGATGCGCCGGGAATCAGCGTCACCGGCACTTTCATGGCATCGACCAGGTCCAGATCTTCCTCGCCCGGTTTGGCGCGGCGGCCCATGCCCAGAATTCCATTCTCGCTGTGGAAATATACGGTGATGCCCTCCGGCAAATGATCCGCGATCAGATTTGGGAATGCCCCAGCCCAGATTCACGTACGCGCCGTCGGGAAGCTCGCGTGCGGCACGCGCGGCAATTTGTTCGCGCGTTAGGCGCAGTTTATGCGGCATAGCGAATTCCTTTCGCCACCACGAAGCCGTGCACAAAAATTCCTGGAGTAATCACATGCTCCGGATCGATCGCGCCGACCGCCACGACCTCTTCCACCTCAGCAATGGTCGTCGTCGCCGCCATGGCCATGATCGGATTAAAATTTCGGGCGGCCAGGCGGTAGGTTAGGTTGCCCAGTGCGTCGGCCTTATCCGCTTTAATGAACGCGTAGTCGGCATGAATCGGCATTTCAAGAATGCAGCGCTGGCCCTCGATCACGCGCTCTTCTTTGCCTTCGGCCACTTCGGTGGCCACGCCAACGGTGGTGTAAAAACCGAGCAGCCCCGCGGCGGCGGCGCGCATTCTTTCGCACAAGATGCCTTGTGGCACCAGCTCAATGGTGACTTCGCCTTTCGCGTGCCGCTCCTGAAAATAATAGGAGTGCGGACCGGGGAACGCCGCAATCACGTGGCGGATCTGTCCGTGCTTGAAGAGCGGCGACAACTCTCCTTCGCGCGTGCCGCAATTGTTGCTGATGGCGGTAAGGTTTTTGGTTCCACGGCGCACCAAAGCCTCGATCAGATTATTTGGGAAGCCCGAACCGCCGAACCCGCCGAACATAATACGCGCGCCATCGGGAATGCCTTCGACGGCAGCGTCCAGCGTGGCGTAGAGTTTTTGTCTCATCGTTTTGATCTTTGCGTTCACAACCTAGCGTATCGTATCTCAAACGCGGCAAAAACCGGACCGGCTCCAAAGTTGTCCTGCCGCGGATCACTGTGACGCTCTGCGCTTTTTTGGTAGTGTAGGTTGAACGGTTTTTCGATCTTTTGTTTTGACCTTTCATTCGGTTGAATTGCCTTATGGTCAGTGTTAGCAGGCGGGCGGCATGAAGATCAGCACCGTGCTTCTCGGTGGTGCGGTGGCGGTGCTGGGTTTGGGCGCCGCAACGGCAGCTCTCTTGTTGCACGACGGAGTGAGCGCCTCGGCCACTCCCACTAAATTGGAAGAAGTTCTCGCGCGCAACGCCCGGCGCCTGGCCACGCCATCCAATGCACGCGCCATGGTCAATCCTGTAGCGCCCACGGCGGAAAACCTGCGCGAGGCCCGGCTGCACTTCGCCGATCACTGCGCCATCTGCCACGGTAATGACGGCAGCGGCCAAACCATGATGGGCCGTGGCATGTACCCGAAAGCGCCGGACATGCGCTTGGCAGAAACACAAAAACTCTCTGACGGTGAACTTTTTTGGATCGTCGAGAATGGCGTGCGTTTCACCGGCATGCCCGCCTTCGCGAGCCACGGCGATACGGATGACAGCTGGAAGCTGGTGCTGTTCCTTCGCCACCTTCCGCAGTTGACTCCCGAAGAACGCTTGGAGATGAGTCGTTACAACCCCAAAGGCCCCGAGGACCGCAAGGAGGAGCAGGAGGAGAACGACTTTTTGAACGGCACCCCCGCAACGCCAGGCAGCTCCCCGCCATCCAACCATTAGGTTCCGTCGGCAAGCTGCTATGCTGTTTTTGGAGAACCCATGGGAATGCGTTCAGTACTACTCGGAATGTTTTTGACCTTGCTGTCGTCGAGTGCGTTCGGCTCACGGCGTCAAAGTTCATGTGCGGGGAACGATCACCAACGTCAGCGACACCTCCGTCACCGTGAAAAGCACGGAAGGCAAAGCCGTCGAGGTGAAGCTGGTGAAATCCACGATCTACACTCTACATCTCCCAGCCGCTGACCAGCCCGCGAAGGCCAGCGACCTGGCCGTCGGTGACAACGTGGTCATTCATGCGACTCCCGAGGGCAACACTCTCGAGGCTGACGAGATCAAATTCTCGGTGCCGGCAAAATCCGCGCCGAGTAAGAATCCGAACTCGTCGCTGTGACCTGTTCGCCGTTCCCCACTAAAATTTCTCCGCTTGCGAAACAATCGTTCCGGATTCCATGGTCACCATGCCGTCGCCGAGAGCCCGTGCTTCGCTTCGGCTGTGCGTCACATACAGAATGGGAATATTTCGCGCCGTGCGCCAGGCGCGCAAATCCTCGATGATGTGCGCTTTGAGCTCGTCATCGAGGCCGCTCAGCGGCTCGTCTAGCAGCAGGACTCGCGGATTGGTCACCAGCGACCTGGCAAGTTCCACGCGTTGCGCCTCGCCACCAGAAATCTCAGACGGCTTGTGCTGGCGCAGTTCCGCGACGCGGAAAGCCGCGAGTATTTCATCGATACGCTGCTTCCTTTCCGCGGGTGGCAGATGAACAATTCCGAAGCCGACATTTTCTTCCACCGTCAGGTGCGGAAAGAGCGCCAGCGACTGAAAGACGTAGCCGATGTTGCGGTGATGAACGGGAATGTCCACGGCCGCGGCGGAATCGAATAAAATCTCTTTCCCTATGCTCACGCTTCCGGCATCCGGCCGCAGCAGTCCGGCAATGCAGTCGAGCAGTGTAGATTTTCCTGCGCCGGACGGCCCAAACAAAATGGTGATACCCGCAGGAAATTCCAGCGAAACGTCGAGGACGAATGGCCGTCGATGTGGGAGCTCGCGCGATGCGGGTGCTCGCGATTTGCGTACCCGCACCTGCAACGACGCGGCTATTTCGTTGTCCACGGCATCCACAAACGGCGTCCCGCATGGCGGTTTACGGCGTATACGATCGACAGCACCACAAACGAAATGAGCAGCAACACCAGCGCCATGCGATTGGCTTCGCCATATTCGAGCGATTGCACTTGATCGTAAATGGCGATGGATGCTGTGCGCGTCACACCGGGCAAACTGCCTCCCACCATCAGCACCACGCCGAATTCGCCGAGAGTGTGCGCAAAACACAGCACCACCGCAGTGACAACTCCGGGAAGCGACAACGGCAGAATCACGGAACGAAACGTTCGCCAGGGGCTGGCGCCAAGAACCGCCGAGGCATTCAAAAGCCTGCCGTCAACGCCCTCAAACGCCCCCATCAGCGGTTGCACGGCAAACGGAAAGCTGTAAAACATCGACGCAATCACTAACCCGCCAAAAGTAAACGCCAAACCGTGCCCGAACGCGGCGTTCCAGAATTTTCCCACCGGACCCGCGCGGTCCCATGGCCAGCAACGCGTAAAATCCCAGCACCGTCGGCGGCAGCACCAGCGGCAACGCCACGACCGCCTCCAGCAAAAATTTCCCGCGCCAGGTGGTCTGCGCCAGCCAATACGCAATCGGCATGCCGATAACAAGCAAAAGCACCGCCACGCACGCGGCCAGCTTTAGCGAAAGCCACAACGGACCCATGAAGACTCTTTCCCTGAATCGTTGATGTCAGCGGCGCTAGATTACGCCGGACGCTTGATTACGTCGCGGTCTAGTTTACGTCGATTAGTGCTTCGCGGGCGTCTCGAACGAAAAACCATATTTTTTCAGCGTCTCTCGTCCTTGCGCACTCTCTACAAATTCCAGAAAGGCGCGCGCGGCAACTTTATTTTTTGAGCTTTGCAGCACCATCGCACCTTGCTCGATCGGCGGATAAGCATCGGCCGGCACTTCCCACCACTTGCCGTCTTTCATCCCCGGCGAGAGCGCCAGCGACAAGGCCACCAGGCCGGCCTGCGCATTTCCCGACTGTGCAAACTGCGCCGCTTGCGAAATATTTTCTCCATAAACCAGTTTATCTTTTACCTGGTCATAAATTCCCGCACTGCGCAGCGCGGCCACCGCAGCCCGGCCATAGGGCGCATGCTCCGGATTGGCCACCGCGATTTTCTGCACTCGCGCATCCAGCAAAGTTTTCCAGCCGTCCTTAGTGACGTCTACCGCGGCACCGGGCGGCGTCCAAAGCACCAGTCGCCCCACGGCGTATCTGGCCAACGTTCCGGGCTCCGCCAAACCGGCGGCATCCAGCTTCTTGGCGTATTCCATATCCGCAGAAAAGAACAGATCAAATGGCGCACCATTCTGAATCTGCGAGAAGAAATTTCCGCTCGAACCGTAAATCACATCAATCTTTACAATGGCATTCGCGTCGGCGCTTTTTGCAAACTGCTGCGCCAAGTCCTGCATGGCAAACTGCAGGTCGGCAGCCGCGGCGATCTTCAGTGTTTGCGGCTGGGCCCCAGGTGTTTGGGCAGGCGGCGTTCGCGCGGGGCGCGACGCGACGGATAGGCCGGTCATCGCCAACAAAGCCACGAGAGCCGGCAGCAACTGCAACCATCGCCGGCGACTAAACTTCAATCCGCGCAAGCCACCCTCAAGAAATCGCGCCTTCATTTTGCTTGTGCCTTGCGGGATTGCGCTGGCTGCTTGCCAGCGCTCCGCGGAACGCCGCGATAATTGGCAGCAGCATGCCAAACGCGCAACACCTCCGAAACCGACCACGCTTGCGCGATGCATCCGCACGGAGTGCACGGCGCATCGCCATCAAATATCTCGCCGATGGTACCCAGCCCATAGGTGTAAATCTGTCTGCCCAATGGATCAAGGGTGCGCAACGCCGCGTCGCGGTCCCCGTAAACGCGCAGATGCGCGAGAACGTACGGACCCATCAGCCAGCCCCAAACGGTGCCCTGATGATAAGCGCCATCCCGCGCTAGCGGACTTCCGCCATAATGCCCCTGATAACCGGGTTCGCCCGGCGCCAGGCTACGCAAGCCATGTGAAGTAAGCAGCTTCTGCGCGCAGACATCCACGACGCTCTTCTGCTGTTCGCTGGACAGCGGACTCACCGGCAGCGACACGGCAAAAATCTGGTTCGGCCGCAGCGACGCATCCGCGCCAATTCCTGGCGCATCAATCACGTCGTAACAGCATCCGCGCGAGGCATTCCAGAATTTTGCGAAGCTCGCGGTAGCTTGCGTTTTTAGCTTTTCGTAAATCTCAAACGGTTTTACCAGTACGCGGGAAAACTGCATCATCGATTCCAGTGCATTGATCCACAGTGCGTTGATCTCCACCGCTTTCCCGGTGCGCGGCGTGACCACCCAATCGCCCACTTTCGCGTCCATCCACGTGAGCTGCACGCCGGGCCCACCGGCATAAATCAAGCCATCCGCAGGATCGACGTGAATGTTGTAGCGCGTGCCGGCCACGTGCGCTTCCACGATGCTCGCGAGCACGGGAAAAAGTTTCTGTAGCGTTGCGGCATCCTGCGTGGCGGCAAAATACAGCCGCACCGCCTCGAAATACCACATCGCCGCATCCACGGTGTTGTACTGCGGCTGCCCCGCGGCATCGGGAAAATTGTTTGGCAGCATGCCGCCGTCGACGTAGCGGGCAAACGCCAGCAGAATTCGGCGCGCCACGTCCGTTCGCCCGGTGGTCAGCGTCAAGCCGGGCAAAGCGATCATGGTGTCGCGACCCCAATCCGCGAACCAGTGATATCCGGCGATAACTGTGCGCCCATCGGTCTCATCGGAGTCAGCGGACTCGCCGCTCGCCGGGGGCAAAGCGCGCTTCACGATAAATTGATCCGCGGCCAGCACCAATTGCCACACCCACGCGGGCGCGTCCTCGAGCGACACTTCTTCGGAATCCTTGCCAGCATCCGCCGGGGAATTGGCCTGCTGCCAGGCTTGAAATATTTTTACGTCGTGGTTGGCCTGTTCGGCCCGCGTTGTGTCTACGTCCAGCAAAGAATTTTCTTCGGTGCTGAGCACCAGCGTCACGCTCTCGCCGACTCGCAATTCCGCGCGAAACAGCGCGGCGAAAAGATTATCTTCGGAATCGTCCAGGCCGCGCTCTTGTTCCGCCGGAAAGAAATAGTTGCGATACCATTCCGCACGCGGTTCGCAACTGCCCGAGGTACTCTTCAAATAGAAGGTGCGCGCACCGTCGAACGCGGTAATCGCCACCCCGCCTTTCACCGGCGCGATGCCCATGCGCCATTCTCCGGCATGCGTCATGGAATGGAAATCGCGGTAATTCACCAGGGCCTTCAGCTCCAGCGAAAGCGCGCGGCTACCGCACACCATGGTGTACTGCACGTAAGTAGTATTCTCGCCCTGGCGCATCCACACGCGCTTCTCGAGCAAGGCATCCGCAAGCGCGTAGGTCCACACCGGCGTGGTGCCTTCCAGATGAAAACTCTGCAGCAAACGGAAACCCTGCGGATCGACGGTGCCACTGCTCCAGCGGTGCGTGCTCAACGCAAACGTTTCACCACCATATTGGGCATTCTCGTCGACGCCGGCGACCAGTTGCGTGCGCCCAACAGGCGGCTGCAACGCGGCCATCAGCAATCCGTGATATCGCCGCGTAGCATTCCCTGCGACGGTCCCCGAGGCATATCCGCCAATGCCGTTGGTGAGCAGCCACTCGCGCGCCTTGGCGGAGTCCAGGTCGCAGCAAATGTCGCGTCCAAACAAAATCACGGGCTGTGGAATCGGGGGAGCATTCTTTGCGGCGCCAGCGTGTGCTGCTTTTGCCAGGGTTGCTTGCGGAGCGGTTGCTTGCGGCGCGCCCGGTTGCGACGAGTTCGGTTGCGCCCGGCGCGCACCTGGCGACGATTGCGACGCCCCAGGCCGCCGCGATCCCTGCGAGGTATCTTTGGACATGCGCACCTCTTCTTAGCTCACTGCCACAATTCTAAACCGCGCCCCTAAACCGCGACGGGGTGCATAGCCTGATTAAGTCACGTCCAGCTACTCGCCGCTCTGTTCGAGAAGCTTGGCCACCAGCCCGGTCCAGCCGGTCTGGTGATTCGCGCCGACACCGGCGCCATTATCACCATTGAAATACTCGTAGAATTGCAGCAAATCTTTCCAGTACGGATCGCTCTGATACAACTCTTGGTCGCCGGCCATGGATCTGCGGCCATCTTCGCCCCGCAGGAATATATGCACCAATCGCCGGGAAATCTCCGCCGCCGCCCCCCACAGGTCCATTTCGTTCCCCGAATTCGTGGGGCATTCCACCTTAAAATCTTCGCCATAATAGTGGTGAAATTTCTGCAGTGATTCCACCAGCAGGTAGTTCACGGGAAACCATACCGGTCCGCGCCAGTTGGAATTGCCGCCAAAAATTCCCGTGCCGGATTCTCGCCGGCTCATAGTCCACGCGATTGATATGTCCGTTGACCTCTACCTCATACGGATCATCCTTGTGATAACGGGAAAGCGCGCGAACCCCGTGCGGCGAGAGAAATTCGTTTTCGTCCAGCATGCGGCTGAGCACCCGCCCCAGTTGCTTGCGGTTCACCAGCGACAAGAGCCGGCGGACGCCGCGCGCCGAACGCTGCGTGATTTCAAGATGTTCCGGCAAGCCAGTGTGATTGTCGATGAACCACTGCATACGCCGCTTAAAACCGGGAAGCCGGTCGATCACTTCGGGCTCCAGTGTTTCCACGGCGAAAAGCGGAATCAATCCCACCATTGAGCGAATCTTCATGAAGTGCTCTTCGCCGTTGGGCAAGTGCAGAACGTCGTAAAAGAAGCCATCCTCCTCGTCCCACAACGAAATGCCCTTTTTTGCCGACGTCGTTCATTGCCCGCGCGATGTCCACGAAATGCTCGAAGAATTTGCTGGCCACGTCTTCATACGCGGGATCTTCCTTGGCCAACTCCAGCGCGATGGCCAGCATATTCAGGCAGTACATGGCCATCCAGCTGGTGCCGTCGGATTGCTCCATGTGTCCGCCGGTGGGCAAGGGCGCCGAGCGGTCAAACACTCCGATGTTGTCCAGGCCCAGAAAGCCGCCTTGAAAAATGTTCATGCCGTCGGGATCTTTGCGATTCACCCACCACGTGAAATTAAGCAGGAGCTTGTGAAAAACTTTCTCGAGGAAGCCGCGATCCGCCACGCCGCGTACGCGCCGCTCGATCTTGTAAACGCGCCACGCCGCCCAGGCATGCACCGGGGGATTCACGTCGCCGAACGCCCATTCATACGCCGGCAGCTGCCCGTTGGGATTCATGTACCATTCGCGCAAAAGCAGAATCAGCTGCTCTTTCGCGAAATCCGGATCCACCAGCGCCATCGGAATGCAATGAAACGCCAAATCCCACGCCGCATACCAGGGATATTCCCATTTGTCCGGCATGGAAATGATGTCGTCGTTATAAAGGTGCGTCCAATTCTTGTTGCGGCCCTGCCATCGCTCGGCGGGCGGCTGCGGCTGCGACGGATCGCCTTCCAGCCAGGTCAGCACATCGTAGTGATAAAACTGTTTGGAAATCAGCATCCCGGAGAGCGATTGCCGCATAACGTTCTTGGCATCCTCGGACAATCCCTTGGGCATGCGTGAAGCGTAAAAATCGTCCGCCTCTTTTTGTCGTGCGGCGAACACCCCGTCATAGCCAGCGGTAAAGTCATTCACGGCGGGCACGCCCTCTTGGCGCTCCACATGGCCGGGAGAAGCCACGCTACCCACGGCACTCGAATTTTCCGTCAACTCGGACAGCGGATCCAGATCCGTCAAGCGCAGCTTTATGGTTTGCGATTCGCCCGGCGCCAGGGCCAACAAATAATGCGCGGCCATCTTTGTGCCTGTCTGTGCCGGATTCACCGCCGCGGTGTTGTCGCCAATTAAGTAGTCGTGAAAAGCGTCTTTGCGGTACGGCGAGGCACTTTTGGCGTTAAACAGCCGCTCGAAGTTCGTTTCATTCTCGGTGAAGAGCAGTTCGGGCTCTCCCTGACAAAGCAGCCAGCGTTTGCCGTACTGCCAATGCTGGACTTCGGAACACTTGCCACCAGGAATGTCGTTCGTCTTACGTATGACTGGCCGACGTGGATCTTTGCCCCACGACCAGGTATTGCGAAACCACAGCGACGGCAGCAGGTGCAGCGCCGCCGGTTCCGACCCGCGATTGGCTACCGTAATTTTAATCAGGATATCTTCTACGTCCGCCTTGGCATATTCCGTGAACACGTCGAAATAGCGATGTTCCGCAAAAACTCCGGTGTCCATCAATTCGTACTCGGGATCCTTCCGCGACCTGCGATTGTTCTCGTCGAGCAGCCGTTGATAGGGATATGCCGCGTGCGGGTATTTATAAAGCACGCGCATGTAGCTGTGCGTGGGTGTGGAGTCCAGGTAGTAATAGCATTCCTTGACGTCTTCGCCGTGATTGCCTTGATTGCCGGTAAGACCGAACAGCCGCTCTTTCAGAATTGGATCGCGGCCATTCCACATGGCGAGTCCCAGGCAGATATATTGGTGGCGGTCGCTGAACCCGGCGATGCCATCCTCTCCCCAGCGATACGCGCGCGACCGTGCGTGATCGTGCGGAAAAAATTCCCAAGCCGTCCCGTACGCGCTGTAATCCTCGCGCACCGTGCCCCATTGCCGCTCGGAAAGATAAGGCCCCCAGCGTTTCCAGTGATTCTTGCGCGTGCGCGCTTCTTCGAGACGCCGGTCTTCAATCGTTTGCAATCTAGGCATGACGGCTGGACCTCAAATTGGTGATCGTTAGTATCGCCAAACTGTTTTTGCTATTTAGCGGAGGCGGCGTAAGGAAAGGCGCCTGACGGGGCACCAGTACACGCGGAACCGCAACAAGATTGCCATGATTCTTATCCAATACGGGCCTAAAAGGGAAGCGCTAGTGTCAGCCAAGCCACGGCCTGGGCTGAACCACAGCCCTTCGCCCGGAGCCGCGCGGCTCGCTGTCTCGTTGCACCTTTCGGTGTATTCTTCCGTCGTAGCCATGCGCTCGCTTTTTGTCTTATGCCTTGGTCGCGTGCTTTGGTCGCATGCCCCGATCCTGTGCCCCGTCGGTGTGGAACTTTCGTCGTACCTTAGCACCCGTGGTAGAACATCCAACTCAATAGCGTGATCCCAAGGAGCTCCGGTATGTTCTGTCAAGGCTGGCGTCGACGCAAGATGTTGCGGCAACTTTACTTCCTAGCGGTGACTTGCGCGGTCACATTCGCCTTGGCATGCTCCACTCCCGCGCGCGCGCAAACGCCCGACGACAACTCCGGTGACACGCTCCACAAGCTCAACGAATCCGTTAACACCCTGATTAAAAAGGTTTCCCCCAGCGTGGTGCAAATCCTGGTCACCGGCTATGGTCCGCTTGAAGAGGGCGAGCGCAGTAGTACCAGCGTGATCATCGGGCGGCAGCGCGCCATCGGCTCCGGTTTCGTAATTGATCCGAGCGGTTACATCGTCACCAACGCGCACGTGGTAAACGGCGCGCAGCGTATACGCGTGGTGCTTCCACTTATGGGCAATGAAAGCGGCGCGGATGCTGCTCTCTCGACGCGTAGCAACATCGTCAACGCGCGCGTCATCGGCGTTGCCCGGGACATTGATATTGCCGTGTTAAAAATTGACGGCGTCAAGCTTCCTGCCCTAGCCCTGGCCTCTTTTCGCAAGCTTCGCCAAGGTGAGGTAGTTTTCGCTTTCGGCAGTCCTCAGGGACTTCGCAACACCGTCACCATGGGGGTGATCTCCGCAGTGGCTCGCCAGACCGACCTCGATTCCCCCACGGTATACGTCCAAACCGATGCGCCAATTAATCCGGGAAACTCCGGCGGCCCGCTGGTGAACGTCGACGGCGAAGTGGTCGGCGTCAACACCTTTATCCTCTCGGAGTCCGGCGGCAACGAAGGCCTGGGTTTCGCCGTACCGTCGAGCGTGGTAAATGTCGCGTACCATCAGCTGCGCAAGTTTGGCCACCTGCACAAAACCGAAATCGGCATCGGCATTCAAACCATAACGCCCACGCTCGCCACCGCGCTCAAGCTCCCGCGCGCCTATGGCGTGATCATCTCTGACGTGAAACCCGACACTCCCGCCATCGCCGCTGGAATTCAGGTCGGCGACATTCTTCTTTCCGTCGATGGCCGATCCGCGGAAAATCTTCCCTTCGTCGGACTGCAATTTCTATCGCGCGACACGGGAGATAAAGTTCATCTTGAGGTCTTGCGCGGGCAACAGCAGCTGGCCTTCGACGTGAAGGTCATGGAACCGCCCCGCGACATGGATCAGATCGCCGCACTCGCCGATCCGGAAAAGAGCCTGGTACCGGCATTGGGAATTTTGGGCGTGGAGATCAACGACAAAGTCGCCGCCATGGCCCCCGAACTTCGCGACCCCTTCGGTATCCTGGTGGCCGCGCGTGCCGCGGGAGCGAGCATCGAAGTCCCGCTAGCCACCGGCGACGTGATTCGCACGCTGAACGGCGAGCCTATGACCACGCTGGACCGCCTGCGCAACGCGCTGAAAGCCCTGCCGCCCGGAGCCTCCGTGGCCTTGCAGATTCAGCGCGATGACCGCTTGATGTACGTGGCGTTCAGCACCGAAGCGCAGTAGCGACGCGCCGCCACGTAGCGGCTGGCTGGTAGCGGCCGCTACGAACGTGCGCGGGCAATCCCATCCTTGCTATAAAAAAATAACGTTTACACCCTCAGTTTTAGTCTGCCACAATATGTGGACTTTCCTTTAGCGGAGCGCGCCATGTCCGACACCATACAGAAGTACAAAGACTACGTGATGACCGGCTTCCTCAAATCCGTGGCGCCCATCGTCATCGATAAAGCCCAGGGCGCCGTCGTCACGGACGTCCACGGCAGAGAATACCTGGATTGCTTCGCGGGCATCTCGGTGGTAAACGCCGGCCACTGTAACCCGGAAGTTATCGCCGCGGCCAAAGCCCAGATGGACAAGCTGGTCCACTGCTCGTCGTATCTCTACCACGTGCAACCCGTCGCCGATCTCGCCGAAAAAATCGCGCACATAGCTCCGAGCGGCCTCACGAAATCGTTCTTCGGCAATGGCGGCGCCGAAGCGATTGAAGGGGCCATGAAACTCGCGCGCCTGTACAGCGGCAAACACGAATTCATCTCCCTGTACGGCAGCTTTCACGGACGCAGCTGGGGCGCGCTCAGCGTCACGGGAAACTATGCCCGCAAAAAGAAAGGCGGCCCGTACGCCGCGGGTGTTTCTTTCGCGCCCGCGCCGTACGCGTATCGCTCGCTTTGGCCGGACGATCCGGAAGAGTGCGCCCGCCATTGCGCGCGCGCCATCGACGAAATCGTGCGCTTCGCCACCGCCAACGACGTCGCGGCCTTCATCGCCGAACCGGTCATGGGCGAAGGCGGCATCATCGTCCCGCCGCTAAATTATTTTAAGGAAGTAAAAAAGGTTCTCGACCACTACGGCATTCTCTTCATCGCCGACGAGGTGCAGTGCGGATTCGGTCGCACGGGGAAAATGTTCGCCATCGAATATTACGGCGTCGAACCGGACATCATGGTCACCGCCAAAGGTATCGCCGACGGGTTTCCGCTCAGCGCCTTCACCACCCGCCCGGAAATCGCCGCGGCCTACAAACCCGGCGATCATCTCTCTACTTTCGGAGGCAATCCGGTCTCCTGCGCCGCAGCGCTCGCCAACATCACTTTATGGAAAAAGAAAATCTCCCTGCAAAAGCCGCGGAAACGGGCGAGTACGCCATGTCCAAACTCCGCTCCCTGCAAAAGGAGCACTCCTTGATCGGCGATGTCCGCGGACTCGGCTTAATGATTGGCGTGGAATTGGTGAAGGACCAAAAGAAGACCCCCGCCGCCGCGGAAGCCGAAGCCATCCGCGACCTCTGCCTGCAACGCGGCTTGCTCGTCGGTGTCGGCGGCGTAAATGGAAATGTAATTCGCTTCCAGCCGCCGCTGGTCATCGCGAAACAGCAAATCGATCAAGCCATTCATGTGTTTGAAGAAGTGCTGCAGGCCGTCGCGCAGCCGGTTTGATGGCAAATCTATGCGCAGCGCCTAAACTCCGGCGTCAGGAACTCCGACCACCGCTCCACGCTTAACGTCATAGACAAAGAAGTCTTTCGTGGCAGCCCCGCGACTGACCACCAGCTTCATAATCAGCGTGCGGGCGTCTTCAATCGACGCCACCGCCTTGACCCACATTGGCTGTCCGTCCGGGAGCCGTTCAAACAGGTCGTATGCCAGCGACATTTCTCACCTCCAAGAGAGCTTTTCGTCCGCAACATGATTTTTTCACACCGCCCTTCATCGCAAACGGCGGGCCAAACCGGCGCACCTATTAGCTCGCGGAGAATCAATAGCTTGCGGTTACCTCGCAAATTTCTCGAGAACCACAGGTTTCGTTTGGTCGTAGCATTTTCGCGCCCCCGGTAATTCCTGCTTGGGACCAGTACTACCTTCCCGCGGCCCCGGCAATTCCCAATTTCGCGAGGTTGCGCGCTCTTCATCAACTGCACAAACGCATGCCCATACATCTCCGGTGAACATTTCCGTACCCTGCAGGATTCCACGGATGGGACCGCGCCACCGATCAGCGCAAGCTCGATGGCGATGCAGTTTTCAACCACGTACCATCACGCGAACCACGCGACGTTGCCAAGCGACGTTTCGCGCAACGGTTCGAGAAACCCCGCAGGCCAAGGAGAACATGATGTCCAAAGATAAATCCGTACTCGGTATTTACAGCACGCGATCCGGAGTCGAAACCGCGGTCCTCGCGTTTAAGGACGGCGGTTTTTCAAACTCCGACATTTCCGTGCTGCTGCCTGAAAATCTCGGCACCAAAGAACTTGCCACCGAAAAATCATCCAAAGCGCCGGAAGGTGCGACCGCTGGCGGAACTACTGGCGCGGTTATCGGCGGGGCCCTGGGCTGGCTCGTGGGCATCGGCGCGTTGGCCATCCCGGGAGTCGGTCCATTCATCGCTGCCGGTCCGATCATGGCAGCCCTAGCGGGACTAGGAGTGGGCGGCGCCGTCGGCGGTTTTACCGGCGCGCTCGTAGGCCTGGGCATCCCGGAATACGAAGCCAAGCGCTATGAAGGTCATATTAAGAAGGGTGGCATCCTCGTCTCCGTTCACTGCGATACCTCCGACGAGATCACTCACGCCAAGCAGATCATGCAAAACACTGGCGCCGAGGACATCTCTTCCACCAGCGAATCTACCGCGGACGTAAAAACGACCGATCCAGCGCGCCGCGCCGCGGGTTCGTACTAAACGAGCGCAGATGGAGAAACACTTTTCTCGCGTGAAAAAAGCCTAAGAAAAATGCCACCGCTTGCGGCGCCTGAAATAGACGCCGCAAGTGGCGCATTTCGGCCCTGAAACGCTGTTGGATTCTCGTGTCGACTCATGCCCTTGATCACGCAAAACGCCGTTCAAACTCGCCTCTTGGCCCGCATAGCCTTGTCGCTGCGGGTAATCGTTATTTCCATCGTCATCGCGTTTTGTTTCATCGCCAGTTCTGTGTGCCTCACGCTCCTATTGGCCGTATTTCTAGCGGTCCTTGTCGACCCCGCCGTCACTTACCTGCAGCGCTGGCATCTGCCGCGCTCCATTGCGGCCGCGCTCATCATTCTGGTATTCATGGCTGGCGTGGGATTTGCCGCCGCGGCCTCATACACCAGGGGTCTGCAACTCGTTAATCAGCTCCCGCAATTTAGCGAGCGCATTCGCCAGACCATCCGCCCCCTGAACGATAAGATCCAGGAAGTGCAAGACACGGCGCGCAGCGTTACGCTCGAAGCCACCCCGCCCAAGCGTCTGACTGAAGTCAAAATTCACGAAAATACCGCGTGGCCCTCTTATATTGTCCGCGGCGTCGGCTCCGCCTGGGGCGTTGTGGTCATCGCCGGAGTCGTTCCTTTTCTCATGTTCTTCATGCTCATCCGCAAAGAGCACATGGGCATTCGTTTCGAAAACTGGCTGGGCCAGCGCATTGACGTGCCTCTCTTCGTTTCCCGCGTTGGCAAAATGGTCCGCGGCTTCGTCATTGGAAACTTGGTCATTGGCGTCATCATGTCCGCGGTCACCATCGGCGTTCTCATGCTGTTACATGTGCAGGGTGCCGTGGCCTTGGGAATCGTCAGCGGCGTGCTGAACCTGGTTCCCTTCCTCGGCGTGCTTCTCGCCGCCGTTGTGCCTGACGTCGCCGTGCTTATGCAGTTCAGTTCTTTCACGCCGCTCCTGATCATCACTGCCACGGTCGTGAGTTTGCACCTCGTCTCCGCCAACATTCTCATCCCGAAGATCGTGGGCTCTCGCGTCGAAATTGGTCCCGTAGCCGCCACGGCAGGCATTCTCTTCTGGGGCTGGCTGTGGGGGATTCTGGGCTTGTTGCTGGCCGTTCCACTCACCGCCTTCGTCAAGATCGTCGCCGACTCCCATCCTTCGCTGATTCACGTCTCCAATTTGTTGGCGGTATCTCCGCGCCCCATGCCAGCCCGGTTCTTTTCAAAACGAAAGAGAAAATCGCCGAAAACAGAGCTCCCCGTTGTGCCAGTAGCTGCCGATACCACGTAGTTTTTTGCGGCTTTCTACAGGAAATACCGGATGTTCGCCCGTTCCAGCTGAACCTTAAGCTTCGTCACAGAAGTAGCCTCAATGTATCTGTACCTCTCTCCGAACAGGTGCCTGCTCCGAACACAGGCACCTGTTCTTCCCTCCCTGTACCTTCCTCGCTAGCACCACCCGCAAATACTGTCCAGGGCGACCGCAACCGCTACACTCTCCACTGTATTGAGCGCGTCATGTAATGCATCTATCTTTAAGTCTTTAGACGTAAGCTTGATTCCGGTTTCACTCCGGTGCTGGGGTGTTTCCCAGCTTCGGCAAACAGATTGCGAGGTCCCTTGTGTCAACACCTGCTACAGCTTTAAAACCCCTTTCCCAACACAACATTCTCATCGTCACCGAAGATCGTCGTGCAGCTTTTGAATCGCGGCTTCGGCAAAGCATCCAAGACCGTGCCTACCAGATATTTGAGCGTCAAAGCGGCGGGCAGGCCCAGGCACACTGGGCCCAGGCCGAAACTGAACTCCTGCAACACGCTCCCCCTGTGCGAGAATCCGGCACTTGGTATACCGCCAACGTTTCGCTGCAAAATGTCGACGCGCAAAATGTGCAGGTTCTCGTTCTGGATGACCGCGCCATCGCTGCTGTGGAAAACCCCGGGCAGCCCCCTGCTTATCTCTTGATTCGCTGGCCTATCCGCGTTGATCCTGCAACTGCGGCGGCCTATCTGAAGGACAATACCCTCGTCGTGACCGTGAAACATTTCACGTCAAAGAGCGGGGCGTAACCCCCCTCGCACACTTTTGAGCCCCCCGGCCCCAGATTCGCATGTCGGCACTACGCCTCTCCCCGGCGGGGGCTGGCGGTTCCGTGTGTGGGCACCATCCGCTAATCGCGTTGACCTGCACCTCAAGTCTCCCGTGGATCGGTTGCTGCGCATGACTAAAGATTCTGGGGGATTTCATAGCTTGGACGTTCCGGATCTGGCGCCGGAAGCCACCTACCTCTATCGCCTGGATTCCAGCGAAGAGTGGCCCGACCCCGCATCCCGTTCACAGCCCTACGGCGTGCACGGCCCGTCGCAAATCGTTGATCCCCAATCCTTTCACTGGAATTCTACGAAGTGGAAGCCTTTGTCTCTGCCATCGGCTGTTCTTTACGAACTGCACGTCGGCACCTTCACTCCCGAAGGCACTTTTGACGGTGTCATTTCTCGTCTCGACGACCTGGTGGATTTGGGGGTAAGCACCATCGAAATCATGCCTGTGGCGCAATTTCCTGGTGCGCGAAACTGGGGCTACGACGGCGTCTATATTTACGCGCCGCAAACCAGCTACGGCGGACCTGCCGGCCTTCATCGCCTGGTCGATGCCGCGCACGCCCGCGGCCTGACCGTGGTCCTTGATGTGGTTTACAACCATCTCGGTCCGGAAGGCAATTACCTGGGCAAGTTTGGTCGCTACTTCACCACGCGGTACCGCACGCCATGGGGTTCGGCGCTTAACTTTGACGGTCCGGAGAGCGGCCCGGTTCGCGATTTTTTCATCTCCAACGCTTTGTATTGGCTGGACGAATATCGCATGGATGGACTGCGTCTCGACGCTATCGACCGCATCTACGATTGCGGCGCGCATCATTTCCTGGCGGAACTCAAAGAGTCCGTGCAGCAACTTGAGAAGCGCACGGGAAGAACCATCGTTCTGATCGCGGAAAGCGACCTGAACGACAGAAAGATTCTCGATTCCCCGGAACGCGGTGGATACGCGCTCGACGCCCAGTGGAGCGACGACTTCCATCACTCCCTTCACACCCTATTGACCAAGGAAACCGCCGGCTATTACGCCGATTTCGGAACTTTGGAACATCTGGCAACCGCCTGGCGTCAGGGCTGGTATTACGAAGGTCAGTATTCTGTTTTTCGTCGCCGCAAGCATGGCAATTCACCGCGGGGCATCTCGGGCGAGCATTTCGTGGTGTTCAGCCAAAACCACGATCAGGTCGGCAACCGCGCCCTCAGCGATCGCCTTAGCACTCTGGTGGATCTGGCGGGCCAGAAATTGGCCGCCGCCGTCACGCTTCTCTCCCCTTTCGTGCCGATGCTTTTCATGGGGGAAGAGTACAGCGAACCCAACCCATTCTTGTATTTCACCAGTCACGAAGACGCTGGTCTGATCGAAGCTGTGCGCAAAGGCCGCCAGGCGGAGTTCGCGGCCTTCGGTTGGGCCAACCAAATCCCTGACCCGCAAAGCGAGTCCACGTTTCACGGCGCGACGCTGCAACATTCCAGAAAAACTCAGCACCCGCACAGTTCTCTGTGGTCCTTCTACCGCCGACTCATTGCCCTGCGCGCGAAGTATTCTCTCGGCCACCCCGCGCCCGTCGAGATCACCGCCCACGAATCGCAGAAGGTCCTCGTCGTGCTCCGCGAGTCTTCGTCGGCCTCCCTGCTGATGATTTTTTACTTCGGCGCCGCCGTCACGCAATTTGAGATTTCGTTTCCGCGCGGCGATTGGCGCATCATTCTCGATTCCACCGGCGATTTGAGCGCAGCGAGCGATGAACGCACTGGCACTCCATCAAAATCCATCAGCAGTTCGGCGGCAACCCCGGTTACTCTGGATTTAGCGCCGCGCTCTTGTCTCGTCTTCGAAAACACTGGTCCACTTGGGGAGTAACATGCGCTACGTTTGTGTTCACGGGCATTTCTACCAGCCGCCCCGGGAAAATCCTTCGCTCGAAGCCATCGAGCTGCAGGACTCCGCCTATCCTTATCACGACTGGAACGAACGCATCACCGCGGAGTGTTACGCGCCCAACGCCGCTTCGCGCATCCTGGACGGCGAGCAGCGCATTCTTCGAGCTCGTGAACAACTACGCCGAGATCAGTTTCAATTTCGGCCCGACGCTTGCTTTCCTGGCTGGAAGAAAAAGCCCCGAAGGTATACGAGTCGATTCTGCGACGCCGACAAGCACAGCCAGGAAAAGTTTTCCGGCCACGGCTCGGCCATCGCGCAGGCCTACAACCACATGATTCTTGCCGCTGGCCAACAGGCGCGACAAAATCACGCAAGTCAAGTGGGGTATCCGCGACTTCGAGCACCGCTTCGGCCGCAAACCCGAAGGCATGTGGCTGCCCGAAACGGCGGTGGACATTGAAACTCTCGAAGTCCTGGCCGAGAACGGAATTCGATTCACGATCCTCGCGCCTCGCCAGGCCAAGCGCGTGCGCCGCAAGGACAGCCGCAACTGGAAGGATGTCAGCGGGGACCGGATCGATCCCAGCCGCGCCTACCGTGTTCGTTTGCCCTCGCGGAAAACAATCAGCGTCTTTTTCTACGACGGGCCGATCTCGCAGGCGTGTCGCCTTCGAAGGCTTTGAACGACGGCAAGCGTTTTGCCGATCGGCTGCTGAGCGGTTTTTCGGACGCGCGCGACTTGGCCGCAACTCGCGCACATCGCCACCGACGGCGAAAGCTACGGCCACCATCACCACTATGGCGAAATGGCGCTGACCTACGCGTTGCATCACATCGAATCAAACAAGCTCGCCGAGCTGACCAACTACGGCGAATTTCTCGAGAAGTATCCGCCCGACCATTTTGCCGAAATCTTCGACAACACCTCCTGGAGTTGCGTTCACGGCATCGAGCGCTGGCGCTCCAACTGCGGCTGCAATTCCGGAGGCCACGCGATGGAACCAGGAATGGCGCGCGCCGTTGCGGGCGGCTCTGGATTGGCTGCGCGATTGCCTCGCTCCCGGATTTGAAGCAAAAGACCGCGTTCCTGCTCAAGGATCCGTGGCGCGCGCGCGACGAATACATTCGCGTGATTCTGGACCGCTCCGATGAATCCGTCGCAGCGTTTTTCGCCGAGCATGCCACCGCGATCCTCTAAGCGACGAGGAACAAGTGACCGCGCTTAAACTGCTCGAAATGCAGCGCCACGCCATGCTGATGTACACCAGTTGCGGATGGTTCTTCGACGAGCTTTCGCGGCCTGGAAACCGTGCAGGTGATCCACTATGCCGGCCGCGCCGTGCAGCTGGCCGAGCAAGTCCTCGAGCCCGAGCATCGAAGACCAGTTCGTCGAACGCCTGCGCGCCGCGAAGAGCAATCTGCCGGAGCACGGCGACGGCGCGCACCATTTACGAGAAGTGGGTGCAGTCCCGCGTGCGTGGACATCTGGAAAGCTCGCCGGCCACTATGCCATCAGTTCGCTTTTTGAGACATTATGGGGACAAGACCAGGATTTATTGCTATGACGTGGACCGCGAAGAATATGCCCTCGAGGCCGAAGGGAAATTGCGTCTGGCGGCCGGGCGCGCCAATTCCGCTCGGAAATCACCCACGAATCCGCCACCATGAGTTTCGCCGCGCTGCATCTTGGCGACCACAACGTCACCGGCGGGGCGAAACCCGTCGAGCACGAATCGGACCACAAGAACGGCAAGATGCTCGCCGAGGCTTTTTCGCGCGCGGACACCGCCGGAAGTCATTCGCCTGCTCGATGAAGCATTTCCAAAACAAAGGATTTCCCTGCGGGCGCTTTTCCGCGACGAACAGAGAAAAATCACCGACCTGATTTTGTCAGTTCGCTCGCATCCGCCGCAGGCGCGTACAAAAACATTTACGAGAATCAGGGCGCGATGATCCGTTTCCTCAATGGACTGAATATTCCGATTCCCCAAGCCTTTAAATCTGCCGCGGAAATCGCCTTGAATAGCCAGCTGCATCAGGCTATGGAACGTCCCGAACTCGATGCCGACATCATCAACAGCTTGCTTCAAGGAAGCCGCCAGCAGCCACATCGCGCTGGACACCACCACGCTCGAATACGCCATCCGCAGGCGTCTCGAAAAACAAGCCGAGGAATTCGCCGCGCATCCCGACGACATTGCCGACGGCGGAGAAACTTCGCCAGCTTTTGGACGTTGCGCTGGCCTTGCCATTCCCGGTGGTTATCTGGGAAGCGCAAAACTTGTGTTACGGGCCGATGATTCGTGCTTCCGGAAAGCATCGCGAAGCCGCCGCGGCAGGTGACGCCACGGCGCAACGCTGGATGGGTGAACTGGCAAATCCTGCGCGATAAACTCCGCATCCAGGGCGCGTAACCCGCGATGCCTGAGACCGCGCATTCCGATCGCAACGTATCGCCTGCAATTTCACCGCGAATTTCGATTTCGCTGACGCGTGCAGATTCTCGATTATCTGGCAGCAGCTCGGCATCTCGGACGTCTATGCTTCGCCGATTCTGACCAGCCGCCGCGGCAGCACGCACGGTTACGACGGCACCGATCCCACGCGCATCGATCCCGACCTCGGCGGCGAAGATGGCTTCGCAATCTTTCAGCAGGAGCTGCAAAAACGCGGCATGGGACTTTTGCTGGATATCGTGCCGAACCACATGGCCGCCAGCAGCGAAAATCGCTGGTGGATGGATGTCCTGGAGAATGGGCCGGACTCGGCGTTTCGCTTCGTATTTCGATGTTGACTGGCATCCCGGCTCGAAGAACATGGATGGCCGGATTCTTCTTCCAGTGCTCGGAAAACCCTTCGGCGAAGTTCTCGATTCCGGCGAACTTTCCCTGATTCTTGAGGACGCCAAGTTTTCCATAAGATATTTCGATGCGCTGTTTCCCATTGCGCCGCGGTCGTATGCCACAATTTTGCGGCATGCCACAAAGCCGCTGCGCGATTTTCTCGGCGAAGACTCTTCCGGATTTCAGGAATACGCGGGAATTCTTGCCGCGCTCGAAACGGTTTCTTCTCGCGAACAAAATCCTTCCGGCGACTCGGCGGAGCGGCGCTCGCGTTTTTCCGCGCTGGAAGGCCGGCTGCGTGAATTGCAATCCAACAAAGACATTGCGCGTATCATCGGCGAAAGCCTCGCGGAATTGAATGGCACAACAAACGATCCCGCCAGCTTCAACGAACTGCAATCCTTGCTTGCACAGCAACACTACAAACTGGCGTATTGGCAAAACGTCAACGAAAGCATCAACTACCGGCGTTTTTTTGCGATTACGGAACTTGTCGGCATGCGCGTCAACGACGCCCTTGTTTTCGACGCGCTGCACAATTCCCTGCTGCGACTGGTCTCCAAGGATGTGCTTACCGGCTTGCGCGTGGATCATATCGATGGCCTGAAGGATCCCGCGGCGTATCTTACGCGGCTGCAGCAACACCTGGCCGCGGCGGAAGGTTCCGCGAACGCTTCGCCGGCGTACCTGCTAGTGGAAAAAATATTGGCGCGCGGCGAATTGCTGCCCGGCGACTGGCCGGTCAGTGGAACGACGGGATACGAGTATCTGAATTTCGCCAACGATATTTTTGTCGATTCCTCCGAAGCGCAAAATATTGAACGGATATATACCGCCTTCACCGGAAAAGACGTTCCGTTTCCCGATGTGCTGTACCAGAAAAAGAAATTGGTGATGAACACGCTGCTCGGCGTGGAGATGCGCTCGCTGGGGCGGCAACTGGGAGAGCTGGCGGCGCAGGACCGATACGCGCGGGAATTGCCGCGCAGTGGCCTGCTCGAAGCGTTGATTGAAACCACGGCTTGCGTGCCGGCGTACCGCACGTACATCCGCAGTCTGGATGTGCCGGGGGAGGCGCGGGAATTTATCGACCACGCGCTGGCGGAAGCGCGGGAACGCAAACCACATCTCGATGCGGCGTGCTTTGATTTTCTGCGGGACGTGCTACTGCTGGAGAATCCGCCACACGTTTTTGCCGAGCAGCGCGAAGCGCGGCTGGCATTCGTGATGCGCTGGCAGCAATTTACAGGCCCGATCGTGGCGAAAGGTGTAGAGGACACGGCGCTGTATGTGTACCACCCGCTGTTGTCGCTGAACGAGGTGGGCGGGGATCCGCAAGTAAGCACGGCGAGTTCCGCACAGGATTTCTGGAACTTTCTGCGTGAGCGCAAGGAGCGCTGGCCGCATGGCATGAATGCGAGCACCACACATGACACCAAGCGGAGCGAAGATGTGCGCGCGCGCCTCAACGTAATTTCGGAAATTCCCGAGGAGTGGGAAACGCGGTTGCATCGCTGGGCGGAATGGAATGCCCGACACAAGACGCAGGTCGATGGGCAGATGATTCCGGATCGCAACGAAGAGTATTTCTTGTACCAAACGCTGCTAGGGGCGTGGCCACTGGAAGAAACAGAGACTGCAGATTCCGCGAGGCTTGACAGTGTCGCGAAGCGTGACAGCTTCGAGAAACGTATACAGGAATACATGGTGAAAGCCATTCGCGAAGCGATGGTCCACACGCGATGGACGCGACCGAACGAGGCGCATGAGTTGGCGCTGCGAAATTTCGTGGCGGCACTTTTGTCGCGCGATTCATCTCCGGAATTTCTGGCGGACCTGCGATCGTTTGAGAAATCCGTGGCGTATTTTGGAATGGTGAACGGGCTGGGCCAGACGCTTTTGAAGATGACTTGCCCGGGCGTGCCGGATTTTTTCCAGGGCTCGGAGCTGTGGGATTTGCGGCTAGTCGACCCGGATAACCGCCAACCCGTAGATTTTGCGCTGCGTATGGAAGCGTTAAATGAACTCGAACGGGAAATGGCCGAGCGATCTTTGGGAAAAGCGCGCGAACTCGCCGAGCACTGGGAAGATGGAAAAATAAAACTGTTTTTGATTCGCAAAACGCTGGGATATCGGCGACAACACGCTGCGCTGTTCGCGAACGGCGATTTTTTGCCGGCCGACGTTCGCGGGCCTGCCGCGCAGCATGTAGTGGCATTTTTTCGGCGGCGCGAAAATGAGTGGGCACTGGTAGTTGTACCGCGCTGGCTGGCGAGACAGAAAACCAGCGTTGACGCGTTGTTGCGAGAAACAGCGATCGTGCTGCCAAAGGATGCTCCGGAGGCGTGGTCGAACGTGTTAACCGGGGCGCGCAGCAAAGCCCACGTCGTTGACGGGGTGCACGTGCTGGACGTGAAGGAGCTGGTTGCTGATTTCCCGGTCGCACTACTGACCTCGGTTTCTTCGCTCGCCACCGTTTGATCGGGCGGTGCCGCGAAGAAGCCCCACCGCCTGGTGCCGTGAAACAATATCATTCTAAAAGAGTTAGAGACTGTCTTTGCGAAACAGTGTGATTCCATTAGGTTTAGCGGAACAAATGGCAAAACGTCATCTAAGACGTGGGGCAGACCCACCCCCGGGTGTTTTGCACAAAGAGTGTGCAAGTTACAGAAAATACTAGTGTTAGAGGTTCCTGTCGATTGCAAAGAGTGCGTAATGTGTTGATAACACAGGACGACAGTTTTGCAGATCGTTGGCCGAGATGCGGGCAGCGTGACACGAGGTAACGTGACATCAGGTAACGACAGAACAGGCGGGAATGAAGCCGAGGACCTTACCATGAGGAACGCTAGCAATTCGGTATTTAATTGTAAAGATATATTACTTATGAGTATGAATTCGAACGACTGGTGCGGGTTGTAGAAGGACTAGAACCAGGTTTGAGATTTGTAGTGGCGATAGGCGTCACCGAAACGCTCTTCGAGGACGCGGCCTTCAGCGCGGGCACGGACGACCTGCATGGGGATGAGGATTAGGAAGGCCCAGAACCATTTCGGCTGGTCCAGGAAAAGCAGCAGACCGGCGATGAGGATGAATCCGAAGACGTAGATGGGGTTGCGGATCTTTGAGTAGATTCCCGTGGTTACCAGTTCATGGGCTTCGGGGCGGATGGAGAAGGAGTTCCCCAGCTGGAAGCGGGCTACGGTGAGGGCGGTACCGGCAACCAGGACGAGGAGCAGGCCGAAAATGCGGCCGGGAGTCCAAGACGAGGGGGCGAACTTTAGCAAAAGAAGAGGGATCCCGACGATTGGAATTACAGTAACGATGAGAGCGCTGCGCTTCATGTAGCCTTCTCCAGGGCAGAGTATCACGGGTAAGGGCAGCGGCTGGCGGGCGGTCGTCTGGTGTTGCGCGGCGTTGTGCGTTACTATGCGTGGCCTTACTTACGAGCCAACCTATGCCCACGGCGGCCATGCGTTCCGCAATACTTTTCTTACTGACGATCGTTCTTTTGCCGGCGGTACGGTGCGCGCAGAGCGGCGCTCCGTCCAACGCCAGCGCGGCGAAGCCCAGCAATGGAGCCGGGCAGGCTGGGACGGCGCAGACGGCGACCATCGTTAAGGTGACGCCAGTCACGGATTACAGCAAAGAGCCCTTCGTGGTCGAACTGCTGGAACAACACGAGCGGTTCGAGGCCGACGGCAAAGGTCAGCGGGAATTAACCCTAAGAGTGCGTGTGCAGTCGGAGTCCGCGGTGCGGCAATTCGGCCTGCTGGTGTATCCGTTCGCTTCCACGTTTGAGTCGCTGGAGGTGGTGTATGCGCGGGTGCGCAAACCGGACGGAACGGTGATTGAGACACCCGCTTCGGATGTGCAAGAACTGGATTCGGCGGTGAGCCGCGAAGCTCCCATGTACACGGATGAGCGGGAAAAACATGTGGCCATAAAATCGCTCTCGGCGGGCGACATTCTGGAGGCGAAATTTCGCTGGACGATTCACGATGCCATGGCACCAGGACATTTCTGGTACGACGTCAATTATTTCACAGGGGGGATATGCCTGAAGGAAGTTCTAGAGTTCGATGTTCCGCGCGGGACAACGGTGAAATTGCATTACGACGACCCGAAACCATCGTCCGCGAAGAGAGCGACCGGCGCATTTATACCTTCGACCGGGCCAATCTAAAGAAGCCGGAAGAGTCCAAAATCCCGGAGTGGGAGAGAGATTTTCACGGACTCACGCCGCCGGATGTACGCATCTCGTCGTTTTCGTCCTGGGAAGAGGTGGGCGAGTGGTTTAGCGCGCTGGAAAAACCGAAGGTCGCCCCTACGCCGGAAATACAGGCTAAGGCTGCAGAGCTTACGAAGGGCAAGTCTACCGACGAAGAAAAAACTCAAGTGCTGTACGATTTCGTTTCGACGCATATTCGGTACATCGGCGTGGATTTGGGGCTGGGCCGCTACACGCCGCATGCCGCCGTTGACGTGCTTTCCAATCGTTACGGCGACTGCAAGGACAAGCACACGCTGTTTGCGGCGCTGTTGCAAGCTGTGGGAATCTCCGCGTATCCCGTGTTAATCTGGTTCACGTTACCGGCTGGACGTGGCTCTGCCTTCGCCTAGTCTGTTCGATCACGTAATCACCGCCGTTCCGAAGGGGGACGGGTTTCTGTTTTTGGACACGACGCCGGAAGTGGCACCTTACGGACTACTGCTAGCCAACCTACGCGACCGGCAAGTTTTGGTAATGCCTTCAGACCGGGCCGCCAAACTGGTGACGACGCCGGCGGAGCCGCCTTTCCATCCTTACGAGGTTTTTCACATCGACTCTGCGATCGACAGCAAGGGAACATTGGACGCAAAAATGTCTCTGGAAGAACGGAGCGACACGGAAGTGGTGTTGCGGGCGGCCTATCGCGGGACGCCGCAGAATCAGTGGGAGACGTTAACGCAACAGTTGGTGGGACGCATGGGATTTGCAGGCACGGTAAGTGAGGTTGCCGTGGCGGCGCCGGAAGATACCTCCAAACCGTTTACGTTGACATTTCACTATCGCCGGACGGATTTTCCCGACTGGAAGAACCGTCGTATCGTGCTGCCCGCGCCCTTTATGTACGTCACGGAGCCGACCGAGGAACAAAAGAGTCGAAGAGCGTTCTTCCGATAGGATCGCCGATGGACACGATGTACGAGACGACCGTGAAGCTGCCGGAGAAATTCTCCGCTTTCCCGCCCGGCGATGTGAAGAAGAACAGCGATTTTGCAGAGTTTTCTGCCAACTATTCCGTGGATAAGGAACAGGTGCTGCATGGCACGCTGCACCTGAAAACGCTCAAGCGAGAGATTCCTGGAGACGAACGGACGAAATTCAGCGAACTGGCCAAGACAGTTGAAGATGCTTCGCGGCGGTACATTTTTGTTAAGGGATATTTCCCAGCGGATACGGCAGTATCTTCCATGACGGGGAAACCCGGCGCAGTCTCGCCGGAAGCCCGCATCGTGATGCTCGAGAAGGCAGTGGAGAATAACCCCGATAACCACCAGTCGGTGCTCCTGCTTGGCCAAGCGTATATTGCACAAGATCGGGCCAAGGATGCCGTCGCACTATTTGAGAAAGGGCTAGCAGGCAAACCGGATGAAACATCGTGGCTTTACGTGGGACTTGGAAGAGCTTATCTGGCACTAGCGGATAAGGAAAAAGCGTTTGAGGCGTATCAGAAAGCGGTAACAGGCGAGTCGGACGTGGAACTATTAAATGAGGTGGCATGGGACCTAGGAGACGCCGGGCTACATATGAAAGAGGCTTTGGAATATGCGGAGCGCGCGGTGTCGGCGATATCAAAGTAAACCGCACATATTCGTCTATGACGCCGGGGCTTCAGATTTCGCCATGATGGGGCAGCTGGCGGCGATCTGGGACACGCTGGGGTGGATCAATATTGGTCCGGTGATGTGTCAGTGTCCGAACCGTACTTGAAGGCGGCTTGGGAGCTTGCGCAGTACCCGATGATTGGCGAACACCTGGCTGAAGTCTATGAAAAACTTGGTAAGCCACAGAAGGCGGCCGCGGTGTGCAACATGGCGATTGCGGCGCTGGGACGAAATAATTCTTACAAGCCGCTGACCGCGCAGATGGAGCATCTCCGACAGTACTTGAGGCCGAGCCAGGTCAGCGAGGGCCGGTAGCACGGATCGATGGCATTGTCGGATTTGCGCACGCTTTCTGTTCCTTACAACGTAAAACTTGCGAACAAGACGAGTTTTGCGCACTTTGTGATTTCGATTGTCAATGGGCCCAAAGCTGACAATGTGATATTTGCATCCGGCGCGCCGGAATTGCGCAATGCCATAGCGTTTCTAGCAGAGGTCAAGTACCCGCAAACGTTTCCGGACGCCACGCCGGCACGAGTAATTCGTAAAGTGACGATGAGCTGTTCAATCTACACGACGAAAGGCTGTGTGTTGGTGCTTCTTCCGATCGGCGATGCTGCGGTCGCCTTAGCACTAAATAGGCTAAGGGCATGGACCAGCTACTACCAGCATCGCAAGCATCTCACGCCAATCACTTCACCTCTTAACTTTCCAAATTAGCGATCTAGGCCAATCGGCGGGGGACGTGGACACGTCTGGTCTGACGACTTACCGCAGGTGGCCGGAGAGGGTGACTTCGCAATAGTCCACCGTGTCTTCAGCCGAATTGGTGAATCCCGTGAAATTGATCGGCGTGCCGGAAGCGCCGCCGGAGGCATAGGTTTTGAAGGCAACGGCGACCTCGTTGCTTTGGAAGGCGAAGTAGGGAGTACCGTAAGTCGGCGGGATCCTGAGAATCTGCGGGGTACCGTCCGGACCGGTGAAAAAGTAATTTGGACTCTGGTCTGCAGCGGGATTCCGGGATACGTGGGGCAATTTGGCGGGCAAACGATTCGAGGACGAGCCGTTTCGCCGGCGGGTACGGTGTAGACGTGGGAAAATGTCGGCAATCCTGAGCCCGAGAATCTGGCGCGCCACCGAAATAGCAGGAAGCCGACGACGAACAAATGCAGATTCTGCTGACGAGGTGTCCACGGTAGGAACCGCGGTTGGTAGAAGTGTTAACCACCTGCACGAAGCGCGGCGAACTACTCCGTCAAACCGTTCTTAAGAAGCGGCGACGCTTAGGAAGCATGGCAGTGAAAACGATTCCACTAAGCCGTGAGCAATATTTTTTCGTGAGCTGCATTCCGTTCCTCCCTGATAAATCGCTAAATCGCGCGCGGATGCCCGTGAAGCGATCCACAGGTAGTGCGGGAGACGGTCGGTACTCTGCAGCTGGAAGCCTTCCGACTCTCGAGTGCTAGCGGCGGCGTTGAAATTAATGGGCGTGCCGGACGCGCCGCTAGAAGCGAAGGAAGTGAGATTTAGCGTGGCATCGGTGGTTTGCGCGCCAGTGGCGCGGGGCGGTGGGGAGGAAACGCTAACGGAGACCGGGCCTCCCGCTGGAGAGGTGAAGGAGTATCTGGTGTCGGCCAGGGCGGTTCCGGGGCTCGATGGCGCAGGAAGCGGAATCAGCGATTCGAGGATGGGCGATGCGGCTCGGCCTGGGAACTGAGTAAAGGTGGCTGGATTTCGCTAGGAAGATAGTGATGTTATCCAGATCGGCACGCCGAAATTGGCAAGAACTTTCGATGATGATGTGGATTGCGCCTGGGCGTCAATGGTGGGAACGGGATTCGACGTGGTGTTCTACCACCTGCATGAGTGTGGCGATGATGGGCGTGAACCGCTTCGGGGGCCTGCGAACGGAAAACAAGAGCGCGGCCACCACTACATTAACGTCCACAGCCACCAAGTCCCCTCCGCCAACTGCATTTCCCTTCCTCCTCTTTCTCTCTGGAACAACATTCTCAATCGTCGACAAATAAGCGCACTGGCAGCGTTTTCAGGGCGCTCAGTTTGAGGGCGAAGCTTGCTAGCACTGGCTGCGACAGCGAGCGCCGGCGCAAAGCAACGCGAGTGAGCTGGGCTCTGGGGTAGGCACGGTATTGTCTGCCACCGGTGAGCACCCAAGGCCCAGTTGGAAAGTGTCGTTCTGCAGGCGAAGCCGCCGCTGGGATCGAAGTTGCAGGTTTGGAAAGCGCCGCCGGTGAAGTCGCGTGAAGCCGTCGCCGATGGTTCCGCTGCCGTTGTTGGCGGCATTGGAGATGTAGGCAGCGTCGGTGAGGAGCAAGGTGTAGGTGCCGGGAGCGAGCGAAGCGGAGAGAATGATATCGCCGCAAGTGGAGCCGCCCAGATTAACCGTGCCGGCCGGAGGACAGCCCATGTAAGAGCCGAAGTTGGCGAGGTCATCGGAGGTGGCGAGGGGATTGCCCAAGGCATCGGTGACAAGAGAAGCGGAAAGGCCGGTGCCGGAAAAAAATCCGAGGAAAGAATCGAAACCGCCGGGGGCGATGACGGTGCCCGCGCCGTTCGTGCCGCCGCCAAAGCCGAAGGTTTGCGCGGTCACCAGTTCGCTGACGGTGCCGGTGACATTGAAGACCAAAGAGTAGGTATCTTCGGGAGTACTGAGACTACCGGTGTAGGAGTCGGCCTTCGCTGCTGGCGTGGCGAGGAACGCCAGTGCCAGCACGACCGCAAATGCGAGGACCGTTCTGCGCGATGCGTATTGTGATGCGGTATGGCTCATGGTATTGCTCCTATGGCCGCCGTGGCGGCCTGCGATTTTTTTCGTGAAAACTACCCCAACAATTTTCTGTAGATGATTGACAGCGCACGACGACGGATTTTCTACGGATTGATGAGATAGCCGGTAAGGGTAACGGGGCATGCGGCGGCGCCGATAGTTCCTGAGTTGGTCGTGACCTCGTAAAGCACTACGGATCCGGGATCGGCGTAGAATTTGCCGGGGTTATTAAACGTGAAGAAATAGTCTCGGCCGCCCGAATCAGGCGCGCTGCCCTGGAGAATGGGAGAAAGGGTGACAGGGGATGTCTCACCGTTGAGGACGGCCTGGACCAAAGGCAGAAGAGAAAAGTAGCTAGGGGCGCCGAGGAGCTCGCAATAGCCGCTAGCGGACTCGATCACCAGACGCTGGCCAGCGGGAACCTGGAAAGAATCGAAGCCGGAGAAGGGATACAGAGTCTTCTGAAACGGGGTTTTCGCGCTTTCGGTATTTACCGGCAGAAGGGTGTTGACCACCTGGACGGCGGTGGCGACCAAGCCCTGCGCCTTTTTGGCGGTGAGCGTGGAAACCACGATGGCGAGTGAGGCGATTACGGCGACGTACTTGGCGACGCGTTTCATTGCGAACTCCTTGCGATCCTGAGCGATCGCGGGCTGAGAGCGTCTTGGGTGCTCTCCAGGCGCTCGGGACGGGCCGAAAAGTACAGGTGGGGCGGCTTGCTGACAATGGAAGCGGGCTAGCATGTTGCTATCCGGATAAAAGCAAGATAGGCTTCGCTTTATCTCACGAGATATCCGCCTTTTTTCCCCGCGGGTGGGACTCGCACCAGGTCAACAACCAGAGTGACTGATCCCCACAATCCCCGAGCGCAGTTCGCAGTGTTTCAGGTTGACTTTGTGGAGCGAGAGCTGCGCAAGCAGGGCATACGTGTGCGGCTTGCCGAACAGCCCTTTGCGATCCTGGGGATGCTGACGGAGCGGGCGGTGAGATTGTGACGCGGGAAGAGCTGCGGCTGCGGCTGTGGCCGGCGGACATGTTTGTGGATTTTGAGAACGGGCTGAACAATGCGGTTAAGAGGCTGCGGAACGCGCTGGGTGACGAAGCGCGAGAATCCCAAATTTATCGAGACCGTTCCGAAGTGGGGATATCGGTTCATCTTCCCAATTACGGTGCGCGACGAACCGGCCAGCGGGGGGATTAAGCCGGATGGGCCGGAGACTTCCTCGGAGCATCGAGCCGCTAATGGCGAGGGCGTCCCAGCGACGGCCGCAACTGCAGGTGTTGCTGGTTCCAAACTGAGCTGGCGATTTCTTTGGGGTGTGGCGGGGCTGGCGATTGTTGTTGGAGCGATCGGATTTTACTGGTTCCGGCGAAGCACGGCTTTTTCGTTCACGGCGAAGGACACGGTGGTGCTGGCGGATTTTGAGAATTCAACCGGGGAATCGGTCTTCGACGACGCGCTTCGGCAAGGGCTGGGAGTTGGCCTGGAGCAATCGCCCTTTGTGCACATTTTGCCAGAGCGCCAGGCGAGCGTGATTCTTAAGCAAATGGGGCACGCTCCCGACGAGCGCGTGGTCGGTCCGCTGGCGGTGGAGCTTTGCCAACGCACCGGGAGCAAAGTGGCGGTGCAGGGATCCATCGGCACGCTGGGCACAACGTATGTGATCGGACTGGCCGCGATCCGCTGCGACAACGCGGAAATGGTGGCTAATGAACAGGTGCAGGCCAAACGGAAGGAAGACGTGGTCGATGCTTTGGGAGTAGCAACGACGCAATTGCGCGGCAAGCTCGGGGAGTCTCTGCCATCGATTCAAAAGTTTAACGCGCCGCTGGAACAGGCGACGACACCTTCGCTGGAAGCGCTGAACGCTTACGGCATGGCGTTAGCCACTTGGGATCGCAAAGGCGACGTACCTGCGATTCCGCTCTTCAAGCGCGCGATTGAACTGGACCCCAACTTTGCCATGGCCTACGGCGGGCTAGCGGTGGTGTATCACAATCGAGGCGAGACGGAGCTGGCGCGGGAGAATGCCACGGCGTCGTATGCCCTGCGCTCGCGGGTGACGGAAGCGGAGCGCTCGACGATCGAATCGCGATACTACCTATATGTGACGGAGGAGTTGGAGAAGGCCGCTGAGGTTTACGAAGCGCGGATCAAGAACTACCCGGACGCGGTTAACACCATCAACCATCTGGCTAGCACGGAAGGCTCACTGGGACAGAACGAAAAGGCGGTGGAGAATTATCGGCGGGCGATGCGGCTCGATCCCACCCGGGTAACTACATACATCAATCTGGCGCTGGTGCTGCTGCGACTGGATCGCATCGAAGAAACGCAAGCAATGCTCGAAGAGGCCAAAAAACGCGGCTTCCACACCGATTATTTGCTGCAGGTGAACTATCTGGTGGACTTTCTGCGCGGCGACGAGGAGGGGATGGCACGGGCGGTCCTGGAATCCTGCGAATATCCCTGGTGCAAAAGCACTATTGCTGTCCTCGCAAGCGGAGACGGAGGCCTTCTACGGCCATTTCGCAAAAGCGCGTGGGCTATCGCAGCAAGCGGCGGATCTGATGGCTGGCGAGGGTGATCAGGAATGGGCCGCGGACTGCCTGGCGCTGGCGGCGCTGCGCGAGGCGGAAGTCGAATCCCCAGTGCAGGCTCGGCAATTGCTGGCGCAGGCGCAAAAGCTGGGTCACGGCAGGGTGGTCGTCACGCTCAGTGCACTGGTGTACGCCGAAAACGGGCGATTCCAAACACGCGCCTAGCGATCGCCGAGCAACTCGACAAGGAATATCCCAGCAGCACCTTTCTGCAGCGTTATTGGCTGCCCCTGATTCGTGCCGAGGTGGAACTGCGTGACGGACGGGGTGAAAAGGCCGTGAGTATCCTTACCGTGGTCGAACCGCTGGATGCGGCGGTCTTAAATGACGATTCGGTCGGGGAGCTTTATCCAGCGTACGTGCGCGGACAGGCGTATTTGGCGGCCGGGGACGGACGACTGGCGGTGGGGGAATTTCAGAAGTTGCTGGATCATTCGGGCCTGGTGCTGAACTCCGTGCTGGGAGCGCTGGCGCGTCTAGGATGCGCGCGCGGGTATGCACGGATGGGCGATGCAGTGAAAGCTCGGGCGGGATATGAGGATTTTTTTCGCGTATGGAAAGATGGCAACGCGGGTATTCCCGTCCTGCAGCAGGCGCGTCAGGAATTTCGCAAGATCCCGTAGTACAACCCGTAACTTCTGCAATTGGCGTGGCTTCTTTTGCATGCGGCTCTTTTGGCGTATTTGAAAACGCTGGTGTGTTTATACGCAAGTATAGGTAGTTTACTGGATGGTTGGAGTCCGTTCGACCGCCGAAAATTAAACTGTTACAGCATATGGCTGGAGCTGGGGCCTGAAACGACTGGAGAGGCGGAACACTTATGAACGATACGAATGTGAGTACGCAAAGACGAACGGCACGACGGCGGGGACGCGCAGGAAAGCAATGGCGATCTGCGAGGTTTGAAGGTAGCGATTTTGACTACGGACGGGTTTGAGATCGCGGAGCTGGTTAAGCCGCGGAAGGCGCTTGAAGCGGCGGGCGCGAGAACGACCGTGGTCGCGCCGAAGGCCGGCTCGGTTCAGGGCTTTAATCATGACGAGAAAGGAGAGAAGGTCTCGGCCGACACGGATTTGGCTTCGGCGAAGGCTGGGGATTTTGATGCAGTGCTGCTGCCTGGCGGAGCGCTGAACGCCGACGCGCTGCGAGTGAATAACGACGCACAGAAATTTGTCCAGGAGATGGATGCGGCCCGGAAGCCGATTGCGGTAATTTGTCATGCGCCTTGGCTGTTAATTTCCGCGGGGTTGACGCGCGGACGGAAGATGACCAGCTATCACACGATTCAAGATGACGTGAGAAATTCTGGAGCAGAATGGGAGGACCAAGAAGTAATCCGCGATGGGAATTGGGTCAGCAGCCGGCAGCCGGACGATATACCGGCGTTCAACCGGGAGATCATTTCGCTGTTTGGCGAACGGCAAAGGAAAGCCAAGACCACAAACGGATGATGAGCTATGCTGTTGGGTGTTCGAGCGGCCGGAAAGTAAGTAGAAAAGAGGAACTATGTCTGACGGAAAGAAATGCGCGCATCCCAACTGTTCGTGCCACACCAAAGATAAATATTGCAGCGTGCAGTGCGAAGCGATGGAAAAGATTCCGGATATCGAATGCAAGTGCGGGCATCCGGCTTGCAAGGGAAAGATTGACCCGACCGCGGCATAGGGATATTGGAGATTTGCGGGATGTGACTAGCTGGCTTTGCGGCGGCGCGGTTCGTGCTGTGGCTGTTGAGCGCGTTTGGGCTTGTGTTGCTCGTTTTTCGCCAGACTGCGTTTCAGAGCTTCCATCATGTCGATGACGGGGGCGCGTTTCGCGGGCGGTTCCTCGGCGATAGTCTTTCCCTCTTGCTTTGCGGCGATTAAGGCTTTGAGATTTTCCTGGAAGGTATCGTGGTATTGCTTGGGATTGAAATCCTCGGAAAGTGTTTCCACTAATTGCTCGGCGAGTTTGATTTCCTGCGGTTTTAACGAAATAGAGCTATCGAGTTTGCCGTAACCTGCGACCTCGTGTATTTCGTTGGCGAAATACATGGTGTGAATGGTCAGGCCGTGATTGCGCGGGCGAATGAAGACGGTGTATTCGCGCTGGTGCATGGTGAGTTTGGCGATGCCGACGCGATCGGTGTCTTCGAGAACCTTTAGCAGCAGAGCGTACGGCTTCTCGTTGTCTTTTTCTGGCAGCGTAAAATACGAGGCATCGAAATAGATGGGATCGATCTGGCTTTCCTTTACGAACGCCAGGATTTCCATGGTGCGGCTCGATTTCGGCGTGATCTTCTTTATCTCTTCCTCATCGATGACAACGTATTTCCCTTCGGCGTATTCGTAGCCCTTGACGACTTCGGAACGATCGACGATGCGCTTGCATTCCGGACAGTAAAGCGGTTGGCGCAGGCGGGTGTGGCACTTTTTGTGGATCTGGTGGAGCTGCACGCGCTCGCTGCGCGCGGCGGTGAACATGCGGATGGGAATGCTCAGCAGGCCGAAGGTGATCGAGCCTTTCCAGACGGACGAAGGCATGGGTTCTCCTAGAAAGACATTGTTCGATGCACCCGCGGGGGTCGCAATCGGGTGAACACTTGAGCGCAAGAGTGCTTCATGGGATTGCGATTCTAGCAAAGACCCGCGGTTACAACTAGTTGGCTGTTTGTAACGCGAAAGAATTCGTAGGCGCGGCGGGGCCGGAGCGCGCAATAGGATACTGGTGCCGGATATACTCGGCGGATGGCAAAGCTGGCGGAATACCGGCGCAAGCGCAACTTTAAAGAGACGCCCGAACCTGCGGGCGGCGAACGCGCTACCGAACAACACATCTTTGTGATTCAAAAACACTCCGCCACGCGCTTGCACTACGATTTGCGACTCGAAATGGATGGCGTATTGAAATCCTGGGCGGTGCCAAAAGGGCCGTCGCTCGATCCTAGTGTGAAACGGCTGGCGATCCATGTGGAGGATCATCCGTTTGAATATCGGACGTTTGAAGGGCAGATTCCCGAGGGTCATTACGGGGCCGGCGACGTGATTGTGTGGGACCGCGGGACGTATGACAGCGAAGGCGGAATGAGCGCCACGGAGCAATTGGCACGCGGGGATTTGAAGTTCACGCTGCACGGAGAAAAATTACACGGAAGTTTTGTCCTGGTGAAGTTGCGGCACAGCGCCAAGCAGAACGAATGGCTGCTGATTAAGCATCGCGATGAGTATGCCGACGCGGTGTGGAATATTGAGGAGCATGGGGAGTCCGTGGTGTCCGGACGAGCGGTGTTGAGTGCCAAGGAGGGCAAGTTGGCGGGCCGTGCCCGCTTTGCAGCCGATGAGAAGGGTGGCGGAATTCGGAAGACTGCGGTCTCTGGCGGACTGCGGGCGGGAGATATTGCGGGTGCAGTGCGTGGGGCGATGCCTAAAGAGATCGGGGTGACGCTGGCGAAACTTGGGGACCGCATATTCTCAAACGCGGAGTGGCTGTTTGAGGTGAAGTGGGATGGAGTGCGGACGGTGGCGTGCGTCACCGGTGAGAGCGTGGAGTTGCAGGCGCGCTCGGGACGAAACGTGACGCGGGAGTATCCGGAATTTCAGGATTTGGCGAAACACGTTCGAGCGTCAAATGCGGTGCTGGACGGTGAGATCGTGGCGCTCGAAGAGGATGGACGCAGCAATTTTCAAAAATTGCAGGATCGGATTGGAGTGGAGAACCCCTCGGCAAAGCTGCTGGAGGCGATACCACTGACATACTACTGCTTTGATTTGCTGTACTGCGATGGATTCGATTTGCGGAAGTCGCCACTGCTGGAGAGAAAGAAACTGCTTTCCGATATTTTGCAGGGAAGCGAGCGAGTGCGCTACTCCGAACATATCTTGGAAAAGGGCGAAGAGTTGCTGGCTGCGGCGCGTAAGAAACATCTCGAGGGAATCATCGGCAAGGACATTAAGAGCACGTATACCGGGAATCGCACCGCACAGTGGCTGAAATTCAAGATTGTGAATGAATTGGATGCGGTGGTGGTGGGGTGGACAGCACCGCGCAGGAGCAGAAAGTATTTTGGGGCGCTGGTGCTGGGGCTTTATCGAGATGGAAAGTTGCAATTCATTGGGAGCGTGGGCACGGGGTTCGATGAAAGGAAGCAAAAGGAGATCTTCGAGGCGTTGCAAGAGATACGCGTGGAGAAAAGTGCGTTTGAGCGCGTGCCACGACTCGCGGAGAAAGTGGATTGGGTGCGGCCGGAGATGGTTGCGCGGGTGAAGTTTGCCAACTGGACCGATGGGGAAAACTTGCGCGCGCCGGTATTTTTGTCGATGCGGAATGACAAGCTGGCGAAGAGTTGCACGTTTGCCGCGGAACACGTTGAACCTGAGAAGGCGTCCCCTGTCGTAGTCAAATCCGCTGAAGCATCAAAAATAGCAAAGAGGGGAGACTCCGCGGCGATGGCCGGCGCGGCATCGAAACAACCGACAGTGACAAAACGAAGTTTGGCAAAAGCCGGACGCGGGCCATCAGGCGAGAAGCTCGGCGAAGAGATCAGGAACGCGGCTAAGCAGGATTTGACGCTGGAGATGGATGGGAAGAGCGTGCACCTGACGCACCTGGATAAGGTTTATTTTCCGGAATCGGGGATTACGAAGCGGGACTTGCTGGCTTACTACTGCGAGATGGCGGAGTACATTTTGCCGTTTCTCGAGGATCGTCCGCTGGTGTTGCGGCGTTATCCGAATGGGATTACAGGCACAACTTTTTTTCAGAAGGAAGCGCCTGCGGGAATTCCGCAATGGCTGAAGACGGCGACGGTTTACTCCGATGAACGTGGCGGGGAGATGCAGTATGTGATGGCGGAAGATCGTGCGTCGCTGGTGTATCTGACGAATTTGGGTTGCATCGATCACAATCCGTGGTCCAGCCGAGTGGATTCGCAGGATATGCCGGATTGGGTTTTCTTTGATCTGGACCCTACGCCGGATACTCCGTTTAGTACGGTGGTAAAAGTTGCGGCGGAAATCTATGAGGTGCTGAAGGCGATCAAGATTAGGTGTTATTTGAAAACGTCCGGGGCTTCAGGGTTTCATATTTTCGTTCCGCTGAAGGAGGGATACACCTACGAACAGACGCGGACGTTCGCGGAAGTTGTGGGGCGTGTGGCGGCGGGGCGATTGCCGAAGGTCACCACGTTTGAACGGGCGGTACGGAGGCGGCCTGCGGGGACGGTCTTGATCGATGCGCTGCAGAATGCGCGCGGGAAACCGCTGGCGGCAGCGTATTGTGTGCGGGCGTTTCCGAAAGCGCCGATTTCTACACCGCTGGACGCAGGAGAGTTGAAGGGCGTTAGCGATCCGGGCGTTTGGAATATTCGAACGATGGCGTCGCGGATGAAGAAGAAGGGTGATTTGTGGGGGGATTTTTGGAAGAATCGGCAGGATTTGGGTGCGGCGCTGGGACGATTGGAGAAATTGGTTAAGGGATAGGTTGGCGTACGTTTGGGCAGGTTGGGAGCAGCATTCCCTCGTAAGTCGGGATACAGCTGCGCCCCTACAAAGAAAAAAGACAAAGCAGATTCCTCGCTGCGCTCGGAATGACAGTGTGAGCGGGCCACGTGCAATGCGATTACAGGCGGCAGATTAGGAGTTCGCGCTCGTAGACCATCTCGCTGGGCAAGTGGTCGTGAAGTTCGATGAAGAGTTCCTCGTGGCCGATTACTTCGCGATGCCACTCTTCGCGATCGAATTTCTGCAGGGCTTCAAATTTTTCTGGAGAGAATTCTAGGCCCTTCCATTCCATGTCGCTGTAACTGGGCATCCAGCCGATGGGGGTTTCGCGGCCGAGAGAGCGGCCCTTGACGCGGTCGACGATCCATTTGAGTGCGCGCATATTGTCGCCGAAGCCCGGCCACATGAAATTGCCTTCGGCGTCTTTGCGAAACCAATTTACGTGGAAGATTTTTGGTGTGACGGTGAGCGAGCGCTGCATCTTAATCCAGTGGCGGAAATAATCGCCCATGTGATAGCCGCAGAACGGGAGCATGGCCATGGGATCGCGGCGAACCTTGCCGACGGTGCCAGTGGCAGCGGCGGTCATTTCGGAGCCCATGGTGGCGCCGACGTAGACACCAGAGCTCCAATTGAAGGCCTGGAAGACCAGCGGCATGGTGGTGGCGCGGCGCCCGCCAAAAACAATTGCGCTGATGGGAACTCCATTCGGATCTTCCCACGCGGGATCAATCGTGGGGCATTGCGACGCCGGAGCGGTGAAGCGGGCGTTGGGATGCGCGGCTTTCGCGCCGGTGGCTTTCGCGATTTCCGGCGTCCACTTTTTGCCTTGCCAGTCGAGACACTCGGCGGGAGGCGTGTCGGTCATGCCTTCCCACCACACGCCGCCATCGGGGGTCAACGCCACGTTGGTGAAGATGGTGTTTTTCGCCAGCGTGGCCATGGCGTTGGGATTGGTTTTTTTGCTGGTGCCAGGAGCTACGCCGAAAAATCCGGCTTCAGGATTGATAGCGCGGAGGGCGCCGGTTTCGTCCGGGCGAATCCAGGCAATGTCGTCGCCGACGGTCCAGACCTTCCAGCCTTCGAAGCCTTTCGGCGGAATGAGCATGGCAAAATTGGTTTTTCCGCAGGCGCTGGGGAAGGCGGCGGCGACGTAGGTTTTTTCGCCCGCGGGATCTTCCACACCGACGATGAGCATGTGCTCGGCCATCCAGCCTTCGTCGCGCGCGATGTTGGAGGCGATGCGCAGGGCAAAACATTTCTTGCCGAGCAAAGCGTTGCCACCGTAGCCGGAGCCGTAGGACCAGATCTCGCGGGACTCGGGAAAGTGCACGATGTATTTTTCTTTGTTGCAGGGCCAGGGGACATCTTTTTCGCCAGGAGCCAGCGGCGCACCTACGGAATGCATGCAGGGCACGACGCGAGCGCCTTTATCGATCTCAGCGATCACCGGAGTGCCGATGCGCGCCATGATGCGCATGTTGACGACGACGTAAGGCGAGTCGGTAAGTTGCACGCCGATCTTCGAAAGCGGCGAACCTACCGGGCCCATGCTGAAGGGCAGAACGTACATGGTGCGGCCGCGCATGGCGCCTTTGAAGAGAGCGCGCAGTTTTTTGCGCATGGCGAAGGGATCTTCCCAGTTGTTGGTGGGGCCGGCGGCGTCTTTGGAATAGGAGCAGATGAAGGTGCGGTCTTCCACACGGGCAACGTCGCTAGCATCGGAGCGGGCGTAGTAACAGCCAGGCCAGAGCTTTTCGTTCAATTTGATGAAGGTGCCGCCCTCGACCATTTCGGCACAGATGGCGTCGTTTTCTTCCTTGGAGCCGTCAACCCAGTGGATGGCGGCGGGCTTGGTGAGCTCGGCCATTTTTTCTACCCAGCGGAGGAGGTGGTCATTTTTGCTGAGGGGGGTAGAGGGATTGCGCTTCTTGATCGAGCGGGATTTTCCTTCGTTAACCTGCAGAGCCGATGATGATTGCGGCATGAGAATTGCCTTCCGAAATCGATAATTTGTTATCTAACTATTCTACGCCAAGTGAAGAAATTCGTCCCGCGACTGCGAAAAGCGCCCGCTTCAGAAAGCGGCCGCTACAACGCCGGAAGAAGGGCCGGGACTGAAGCCCGGGCGCTACAACGGCAACGGCGAACACAACGATTCAGTGAAACTTTACGTATTCGTAGTTGATGTCCAGATTGTTGATGCCACGGTCTGGAGGCGCGATCCAGCCGGCGATTTTGCCTACTTCGTACACGCCTTTCATCAGGCTGCGGATGAAGGCGCGGTCGGCTTCGGTGGGAAGCCACTCGGGGAGGCGGGCGTCGAAGGCTTCCCTGCTGATGATTTGGCCAGCGGTGTCTGTGGGGACGTGGGCCCAACTGCCTACGCTGCGACGGAAGCGCGGGCTGGGGAGGGTCATGCGAAAATCGCAGTTGGCGCGTTCGATGAGTTTGTTCCAGCGGGTTACGCCCATTTGACAATCTTTTACGTAGGCGTCGCGGGCGACTTCGTTCATGGCGTTGCGCATAGGAATATGTTCGGCTTTTACGCCGCCCTGGCCATTGGGGAGTTCGAGAGTAAACAGCGAATCGGCGGCCAGATGATCTTCGAAGCGCGATTCGTCTGGGCGGCCCTTTAGGCCGTTGGCGAAATACGAGGCGGCGTTGGAGGAGGAGTCTCCGCCGAAAAGATCCAGCGAAGAGCTGAACCAGAAATTTAGATATTTCTGAATCAGCGGGAGATCAACGGCTCCCGCTTTGCGTACGGCTTCGGGATCCTGCGTGTTTAGCTCGGTCATTACTTCCAGGCTGCGCTTGATCACGCGGGCGATACCGGTGTCACCGACGAACATGTGATGGGCTTCTTCGGTGAGCATGAATTTGCAGGTGCGCGAGAGATGGTCGAAGCTGGATTCCGCGAGGCACTTCAATTGAAATTTACCGTCGCGGTCGGTGAAGTACGTGAACATGTAAAAGCTGAGCCAGTCGCTGATGGGTTCGTTGAAAGTGCCAAGGATGCGAGGTTTGTCGGCGTCGCCGGAATGGCGCTCGAGCAATTCTTCCGCTTCTTCGCGGCCGTCGCGACCGAAGTGCGCGTGGAGGAGATAGACCATGGCCCAGAGATGGCGGCCTTCTTCAACGTTTACCTGAAAAATGTTACGGAGATCGTAGAGCGATGGCGCGGTGTGGCCGAGGAGGCGCTGCTGCTCGACGCTCGCAGGCTCGGTGTCGCCCTGCGTCACGATCAGGCGGCGCAACGTGGAGCGATGTTCTCCGGGAACTTGCTGCCAAACCGGCTGACCAAAATTATCCCCGAAGCCGATGCGGCGGTCGGGCTCGGGCTCGGCAAGAAAAATTCCCCAGCGATATTCCGGCATGCGCACGAAGCCGTAGGTGGCCCAGCCTTTGGCGTCCACGCTCGTGGCGGTACGGAGATAAACGTCCGAGGCGTTGAAATCGCTGGGGCCGAGGCCGTGCCACCATTTTAGGAAGGCGGGTTGCCAGTGTTCGAGTGCGCGCTGGAGGGTACGATTGGCGCCCAGTTCAATATTGTTTGGGATGCGGTCCTGATAATTCATGGTCATTAGATGCGCTCCCAGTCGAAGCGGGATTTTTTGCCGGTGCCGAAGAGTTTTAGTGCGCCGTTTTCGCCGGTGGAGTTGGGACGAATGAAGACCCAGTTTTGCCACGCGGAGAGACGGCCAAAAACTTTAGTTTCGAGGCTTTCGGCGCCGGGAAAACGCAGGCTGGCTTCCATGCCGGTGAGGGCGTCGGGCGAGAGGCTACAGCGTTCCTCAATGGCCATTCGGAGTTCGTCATCCCAGTCGAGCTCGTCTGGCGCGACAGTGATTAGGCCGGCATCGAGAGCTTCGGCGGCAGAAAGCAATTGACCTGAAGTTTTCGCGAGTTCCGCGAGCTTTTCTTTTTGACCGCTAAAACGCATCGCCAGACGCGTTGATCCATTTACGGTCGGAAATAACGTGAAGTTGGTGGCGTCTAGAGCGACGCGCGGGCCATCGGCCTTGACGTGTTCGTCGCTCCTGCTGCGGGCTTCGTCAGCGGCCAACATGTAGCTGCGGTCGGCGGCGAGCGCCAATTCAAAGAGCAAGCCGGCGAAACAGGAATCCGGCTCGATTACCGCGAACATGCTGCGCGAGGAAACGTCGAGACGCGCGAAAGTGCGTCGCAGCATACCGATAGTTTCGCGGACGAGCCAGTGATTCGAGAATTCCGTCAGCGCAGCCCCGCAAGCCAGGACTGCTTCCGGGCTGCCCAGCGTTTTTAGAAGCAGGAGGCCGCAGTCTGGCTCGTTGGCGCGTAACATCAGGATGGCGTCGTCGAGTTCACGGGCCATAGCCAGCGGCCACCAGCGATCGCCGCGCGCGACGATTTCTTCGATGGTTTTCGGCTGCTCGGCTTGGGGACCACGGACCGTCAACGTCGCGGTGCGCGCGGCTCGGTCAAAACTTACTTCGACGTGGCCGTAGTGATAGCTGTCTTCCTGAACGTCGCGAGTGAGCGGGTTCAGTCTGATGCCTTTGGCGGTTGCGGAGCGCGGCGAGGAATTTGCGAGGCGTTCGGCGCGCTGGCGAATTACGGCGCCGAATTGCGCTGGGGCAGCAATTTCATCGACTAAGCCCCAGGATTTGGCGCGTTCGCCGCGCACGCCGTCGGGATTGGTGCAGAAGATGTCGGCTAGATCGCGGCGCACGTGGCGCTTGTCCACGACGCGGGTAAGTCCGCCGGTTCCGGGCAGAACGCCTAGCAACGGAACTTCCGGCAGGCTCACGGCGCTGGAGCGATCGTCGATCAAAACAATTTCATCGCAGGCCAGAGCCAACTCGTAGCCGCCACCCGCGGTGGTGCCATTGAGCGCGGCGAGAAAACGCAGGCCATCGTGGCGGCTGGAATCTTCCATGCCATTGCGCGTTTCGTTGGTGAATTTGCAAAAATTTACTTTCCAGGCGTGGGAAGAGGTTCCGAGCATGTAGATATTGGCGCCGGCGCAGAAGATTTTTTCTTTGGCGCTGGTGAGAACCACGCAGGCGACTTCCGGATGTTCGAAGCGAATGCTTTGCAGGATATTGTGGAGTTCGATGTCCACGCCGAGGTCGTAAGAGTTTAGTTTTAGCTTGTATCCCGGGCGCAGACCGCCGTCTTCGTTCACGTCGAGGGCAAGCGTGGCGATGCGGCCGTCGATGGTGAGATTCCAGTGCTGATAGGCGCGGGCGTTGGTTGCAGATTCCGGCGCGTCAAAGGTGACCAGTTCTTTTTCTCGGTTTGACTACTTCGGACATTGGGACGGCGCTCCTTGGCGTTCGGGAACTTAGGCTGGTTGCGGCTCCCATGGGATGGCTCGGACAAGATTCGCAAAGGTGTCGCAGAGCGAATGGGAACTGGTGTCGATGGTGACGTCAGCGCGGCGATAGAGCGGCTCGCGGACGGCGAGAATATTTTTCAGTTCGGACATGGCTTCGCGATTTTCAGACATGGGCGAGTGTCACCCTGGGCGATTACACGTTGCATGTGGTCTTCCGGCGTGGCGCGCAGCCAAACGGTGAAGCAGTCGCCAAGTAGGCGCTCGTATGTGGCGGCTTCGGAAACCAGGCTGCCTCCGGTGGCCAGCACAAACGTGGCGTGACGCTGCAAAACCTGGTCGAGACATTCGCGCTCGAGGCGGCGAAATCCGCTCTGGCCGTACAAATCGAAAATCACGCTCAGGCCTAAACCGCTGTGCTGTTCGATGATGCGATCGAGTTCGATAAAAGGCACGCCGAGCTGCGTTGCCAGCATGGCGCCAAGCGTTGATTTCCCGGCGCCGCGCAAGCCCACGATGGCGATGCGGCGACGGCGCGCGAGGGAATCCACTGAGCTGAATTCTCGTAGGAGCATCTCGCGGGCGCGCTGTAGCTTTTCGCCAGAAAGTTTGGCGAGAAAATCCGCCGTGCGTGTCAGGTCTTCGGACTGCGCGGCACCTTCGTGCAGCAAGGAGTGCAGGGGAAGGTCCAAGGCTTGCGCCACCTGACGAAGCAGAAGAATGGAAATGTTGCCCTGGCCCGTTTCCAGCTGGGCGAGGTAGCGCTCGGAGACGTCCGAGTCGCGCGACAGGATTCGCCGTGTCATCCCGCGGCGGGCGCGGGCTTCGCGGACGCGATCGCCGAGGCGTCGCAGGTATTCGGCATCGGAATCGGCAACAATCGCCGGATGGCCATGAGGCACAATCTCGGCCGAAGCGGGATTGGCAGCTAGCGGATTGAAGTATTCCTGCATTATTGAGCATTGCCAACGAGGGCGAATGCATTATAATACACATCTAGCGGCTGGTCTAGGGTCCACAGCCGTCAGAGTCGATAGAGAGGGTTACTGGGTGGAACTTCGCATACTGGTTGGAACCATGACGGGCACCGCCGAAGCGGTGGCGAAAGATATTGAGCAGGTGCTGGCGAAGGATGGCCATCGTACTGAGATCGTGCTGATGGACGGCCGGGATGCGAGCGTGTTTGAAAAGAACGGCACCGGTTGTGACGCGTTCCTAATTTGTACCTCGACATACGGAAGCGGCGATGTACCGGACAATGCGCAAAGGGTGTTTGCGAGTCTCGAAGAGAAGCGACCGGACCTGCGCGGAATTGTTTACGGCGTGATTGCGCTTGGGGATCAGACGTACGGCCAGACGTTTTGTCAGGGCGGGCTACGCTTCGATAAATTGCTGACCGAGTTGGGTGCGCAACGGGCCGGCGAGGTGTTGCTGCACGATGCTAGTGCCGGGACCATGGCGGAGGATGTGGCGTCGGAGTGGATTTTGCCTTGGGTAGAGCGCGATTTATTGCCTGCGCTGGCGCTGCGTGTTTGATGGCGCTGCATTTATCTGAGGGTTAGAGCTTCAGCAGATATTCGCGTACGCTGTTGTGGAGCGGTTGTGAATGGGTGCGCGTTGCGGCGCCGCGTCGGAAGCGCTTGGGAAGCTACGTACTATCTTTCTAGCCCATAGGCCCATAAGGAGGGAGCGTTGCGCATCGCTGAGTCGGTCAGCTATCGTTTGCCGGATCCCGCGACGCAACCGCCGTTGCTATATCCCGCCTATGTTTCGTCACAAAAGCGTGCGCCGACATTGCCGCTCATCCAAGCGCCGCATACAATCTCAGAAATCAGTGGTCCGAGTTTTCAGGTGCGTAGCGTGGAACCGCGCGTCTGCGATCTGACGAAGCAGTCCAGCAGCGCGCCGATTGGCGAGCGTATCGTAGTGAGCGGAAGAGTTCTGGACGAGGACGCCCGACCGGTGCGGCATACACTGATCGAAATTTGGCAGGCCAACGCCGCGGGCCGCTATCTGCACAAGCAGGATCAGCACGACGCGCCACTGGATCCACACTTTACCGGTTGCGGGCACACGCTTACCGATGACGAAGGACGCTATCGCTTCGTGACCGTGCGGCCGGGGGCGTATCCCTGGCGGAATCACGCCAATGCGTGGCGTCCCGCGCACATTCATTTTTCGGTTTTCGGGCCGGCGTTTGCGTCGCGGCTGGTCACGCAGATGTATTTTCCGGGAGACGTGCTGCAGGCGAACGATCCAATATTCAATTCCATCGCCGATGAAGCTGCGCGGGCGCGTTTGGTCGCGGGATTTGATTGGGGCAGCACGATTCCCGAAACCGCGCTGGGCTTTCGCTTTGATATTGTCCTGCGGGGCAGCCGCGCGACGCCCATGGAAAAATAGAAGGCGCCTAATAAGATGAGTCTCGTTCCTACTTCTTCGCAAACGGTTGGGCCATTCTTCAGCATCGGGCTGGAGCGGTTGTGCAATGAGAATATTGTTGAGGCTGCGTCCGAAGGCGAACGCATTACCATTGAAGGCCGCGTTCTTGACGGCGATGGCGCGACGGTGCCCGATGCATTGCTCGAGATTTGGCAGGCCGACGCACAGGGGACATATGTGGGCAACGGAGGTGGCGAGAGCTCGTCTCTCCCAGCTGGCTTTGGCGGGTTCGGACGTGTGGCTACAAACGAACATGGGCAGTTTCGTTTTGTGAGCGTCAAGCCCGGAAGGGTGAAAGATGCGGAAGGGCGCGAGCAGGCACCACACCTGCTCGTTTCCATTTTTATGCGCGGGCTGTTGGCGCGATTGGTCACGCGCATTTATTTCCCGGACGAGCCGCGGAATGGCGATGACCTGGTGCTGAGTTTGGTGCCCGTCGAGCGACGAGGCACATTGATCGCCAAGGCGTCGAGTAGCGGAGATAATCGGTTCGAGTGGAACGTGGTTTTGCAAGGGCCGAACGAGACGGTTTTTTTCGCGTGTTGAACAGCGCGGATTTTGCTGGGCGCGAAAGGTTAATGGTGCTTCTGCATGGCGCTGCTTGATTCGCTCTTTCGCTCTCCCGCGATTGATGCGGCATTTTCCGATGGTGCGCGGCTGCAAGGCATGCTGGATTTTGAGGCGGGGCTGGCGCGCGCGGAAGCCGTTTGCGGTCTTATTCCCAAGACAGCAGCAGCGACGATCGCGGCAAAATGCCGCGAAGAGTTCTTTGATTTTGCAGCGCTGCAAAAAGAAGCCGCAAACGCCGGTAACCTGGCGATTCCCATGGTGCAGCAACTCACCGGTCTGGTGGCAAAAGAGGATGCCGAGGCTGCGAGCTTTGTGCATCGGGGAGCGACCAGCCAAGACGCAATCGACACGGGATTTGCGCTGCAACTTCGCCCGGCGCTTGCGGCGATGCAGCGCGAGCTGGCGCAACTGTGCAAGAAGCTCGCAAGCCTCGCGGACGAACACCGCGCAACATTGATCGTTGGACGCACTTGGCTACAGCACGCCGCCCCGACGACATTCGGCGCAAAGGTCGCGGGTTGGCTCGATGCGCTTGTGCGCCACTGCCACCGGCTTGAAGAAGCCCGCGAACGCTCGCTGGTGCTGCAATGCGGTGGCGCGGTGGGCACGCTGGCGGCGCTGCACGACCGCGGCGAGGAAGTAGCCGCAGCACTTGCGAAGGAACTGTCGCTTACATTGCCGGATATTCCCTGGCACGGTCACCGCGATCGTTTCGCGGAAGTTGCGACGTGTACGGGCTTGCTCACCGGCACACTGGGAAAAATCGCGCGGGATATTTCGCTGCACATGCAGACCGAGATTGGCGAGTTATGCGAGCCAGGTGGTAGCGGACGAGGAAGCTCTTCCAGCATGCCGCATAAACGCAATCCCGTGAGCTGCGCGGTGGTTCTGGCCGCCGCCGCGCGCGTCCCTGGCCTCGTTTCGACGATGCTCAGCGCGATGGTGCAAGAAGACGAACGGGGGCTCGGCGGTTGGCAGGCGGAATGGGAAACGCTTCCTGGGATTGTAAGCCTGTGCGGGGGAGCGCTGCATCATTTGCACGCGGCGATTTCCGGGCTCGAAGTGAATGCTGGGCGGATGCGGGAAAACTTGGAAGCCACGCTCGGCCTGATTTATGCGGAGGGCGTAACGATTCGGCTGGCCGAGAGCATCGGTAAACAGGAGGCGCGGCGTGCAATCGAAGCGGCTTGCCAGCAGGCCACAGAAAATCGCGAGCATTTACGAGAGGTTCTGCTCGCAACGCCGGCGATTCTTCGGCACTTGCCGGCAGAAACGATCCACGAATTGTTCGACGCCAGCAGATATTTGGGCGCCTCCGGCAGCATGATCGACAAGGTGCTGGAGACAGCGCGCGCACATGACGGAAAACTTAATCGGAAGGGTGAGTAGGCGATGCCGTTTGTCGAGCTCCCTGACCATCGGATTCACTACGCGCTTAGCGGTCGGCAAAACGCTTCGACACTGGTACTTTCGAACTCACTGGGCACGAATTTTTCCATGTGGGATCCGCAATTGGCGGAATTTGAGAAGCACTTTTCCGTATTGCGCTACGATACGCGCGGACACGGGAAGTCTGCGGTCCCTCCGGGACCTTATACCTTCGACCAGCTCGGCGGAGACGTTGTGGCGCTGCTCGACGCGCTGAAGATCGAGAGCGTGTACTTTTGCGGCCTAAGCATGGGCGGGATGACCGGACTGTGGCTTGCGCTGCACGCCGCCAATCGTTTACGAAAAATGATTGTCAGCAGTGCATCGGCGAGGTTCGGCACTACCGAAACATGGGAAAAGCGCATTGCGGCGGTGCGTCAAGGCGGCATGAAGTCAGTGGCTCAGCAGGTGCTGGAGCGATGGTATACGCCGGAATTTCGCGACAGCGACCCCGAAACGGCGCGTGCGACGCTGCAAATGCTGGAAGCGATTTCTCCCGAAGGCTACGTCGCGTGCTGTGCGGCGTTGCGCGATACGGACTTACGCGAAACTGTTTCCGCCATTCGCACGCCGGCGCTGATTATTTCAGGCGCCAAAGATCCGGGGTCGCCGCCGGCTGATGGAAAATATCTCGCCAACAAAATCCTCGGCGCGCAGTATCTAGAATTGGCAGCCGCGCATCTTGCAAACGTCGAGGCCTCAGCCAAGTACACCAGCGCGGTGGTGAATTTTCTAACCGCTGAAGGAGCATGACGTGACGGACCGCGATCGGTATGAAGAAGGCCTGAAGGTGCGGCGTGCGGTGCTCGGCGACAAACATGTGGACGCGGCATTGCAGAACAGTGATTCCTTCAACGCCGACTTTCAGGAATTAATCACGCGTTACGCGTGGGGAGAAATCTGGGCGCGCCCGGGATTGCCGCGGCAGACGCGAAGCCTGCTCACGCTGGCCATGCTCGTGGCGCTCAACCGCGGCGACGAATTTCGTATGCACTTGCGCGCGGCCATCCGCAACGGCGTCAGCCGCGACGAAATCAAGGAAGTGCTACTGCAGTCCGCGATTTACTGTGGCGTGCCGGCAGCCAACACTGCATTTCATCTGGCGACGGAAGTTTTCCGGGAATTCGATTCGCAATCGCAATCTTAGAACCGCGAGGATTGATTCCTGGGTGCGCCAGCGTCCAAGGCTCAGTTGGCAGGCCGCTTAAACAGTTCGCGAATGTGTTCCACTTCCGGGGCCGTTTCGGGGGAAATGACCCCCGCCTTCTGCAGCGCGTCGAAGTCTCTCAGCACGATCTGCTCCCAAGTCGTCGTCGAATTCGCGCCGGTCTCGCCGCGATGCTGGAGGTAGATGGCCTCCGCATCCGCCGTCCGGCCGAGGAAGAGCAATGCGTTCGCGTGGTTCACTTCCGCCGCCAGGACGGTGGGGTCTAACTTTCTTGCCTCATCGTTAGAGGCTAATGACCCCGCGAAGTCGCGGCTGAAGAGTTGATACCACGCGAGCACCCCGTAGGCGTTACCCAGCTTGGCCGACTGATCGGCAGTGTGCTTGGGCGAGTTTTGCAGAAAAGCCAGCAATTTCTTCTGCGCCTCCACCGCTTCGTTCCAGCGTCGCATGGAAAAATATAGACCCGGGAGCTGCCCCAGCGCAGTCTCGTCGTTCGGGTTGCTCTTAAGCGTTTGCTCGAACTGTGTTACCGCCTGCTTATCCGCCGAATCCAGGGCGCGCGACACTTTGATGCCACTCTCTCGAACCTCCGTCGCAACTGGGAGCCGCTGACTAACGCGGTTGCCATTGAAAAAATAGAAGCCGCCAAAACGGGAAAGATGGAGACTAACCTTAGTAAGGTAGCCGTTGTACAGGACAGTCGCGATGGCTTGCCAACCATGATCCGAAACGGGCTCAGCCGTGAGCGGCTTAATGACCGTCGCAGCGTTCGAGCGCTGTTCAGCCGTAGCGTCGGGCAGCCAATTGATGTCGTCCGGTGAGTCAACGAGATCGAAGACACCCAGGTCCCCTGGGGCCACACCTAAGGCAAAACGCATGTAGGCGGCTGCCCGGGCGACGTTGTCTAATTTCAGTCGGGCATCATTGTTCAGCGTGACGGTCGGATCGGATTTGCCGTCAACCGGAAGAGGGGCCTTCGTCCCGTGCTGTACGAACGAGGCGACTCCGTGCGTGCCATCTGGCAAGACCACCGCCGCTTCATACAACGCCACATCGTCGTAAAACTCCAGCGGCAGCCTGCGGATTCCAAGGACTTGATCCGGTTTCAGATTTTTGTTGAGAGCCAGCACGCTCTTTAGCGCAGCCTCGCGGTCCGCATCAGCAAGATACTGCCACGCGCCGGGCATCATTGGGCGCAAAGTCCAACCGCCTTGCCGGGGATTGTGGTCGAGTAGCTTTTCTGGACCGATCTCCAACAAGAGCTCGTTGATTTTTTGCAGGAATTTCTTGGACTGTTCCGGCGACAGGTGACTTAGCTCCGCTCCTGGCCCGCCAGCCGAATGGCCGGGCTGCAGCGCAGCCTGGCCTGTCCCAAGCTGCTTTCTAAAATAGACGATGTCTTGATTGAGACGCGGATCCGAATAGTCGGTTTTCAGCGCGGCCAACGAAGTTGCAACTCCCCGTTCCAACGCTTCGAGAGCTGCCGCAAAATCTTTGCGCTGGTACAGAACCTCAAAGAGTTGAATGTGAATATGCGCATCCTCGGCATGGAAAGCGGTGTTTCCCGGCGTCAGAAGCAGCGCACGATGAATCGCGTCTTCGGCGAGCCGATCGTTGACGGCGGCTTGCTCCAGCTCATTCTCCTTCGCATAGGCGGCACCGATTGCAGCATAGGCCTCGGCGAGCAATTCGTAGTTGGAGCCGGTGGCGTTCCGCTTCAGCAAGCTCTTGGCTTCGGCGGCCGTCGCTTGGTATGCGGAGATCGCATCGCGATTCCTGGTAAGCGCCAGCAAGGCATTGCCAACCCATAAGTGAAGATAGGCTTGGTCGAGGAGCGTTCGCGGTACATCCTTGGCCGCGCGCTCGACGGGCTGAAACTTCTCAGAAGCGTCCGCGTAGAACTTGAGGGCTTCGTTTACTTTCCTGTTTTTTTCTTCTTGATTGCCTTTTACGCTCGTGTCGATTGCCGCGCCCTCGTATGCAAGGACCAATCCCTGAAATCCGATGGACTCCGCTGCAAACGCGACGAAGTTCATGTTTTCGGGCGCCACTTGCATGCCTTTTTCCGACAGTTTCCGTGCTTTCGAGAACAAGGAAGATGCGTCGCGCAAAAGGTGACTTTTTTCCTTGGCATCTTTCTCTTCTTGGTATTTGAGTAGGAGCACTTGGCCAAGCGTGCTTTCCACAGCGATGGCATCTACCAGCACGGGCATCCAGTTTGGCTGTGCCGTCACCAATGCCGGCGCTTCCGATTCCGCCTTTTCCAACGCCTCCTTAGACAAATCCCATTCGCCGCTGTTCTTCTGGAGCAGGCCCAATCCAAAGTGGCTTTCCAGCAAGCCCCAACTCCAGTCCAGGTTCAACGGATCACGATTGCGAAGGTCTTCGCTGATCGATTGTGTCTGCTCCAGTAATTGTCCGGCCTCATCGAGCCGGCCAAGAACCATGGCGGTGACTCCCTGCAGAGCCGTAACACGAGCAAACATTCGCTTCCAACGGAGATTTTGCGGGTCACTCGCCATCAATCCCTTCATCACCGTCGCGCCGGCGGCGAGATGCCGTAGCGACTCAGCATCCGCAGTCGGATTCATGCCCATTCCCTGCTCTGCCAGCACCTCCCACGAACGGACTTCATTCGCTTCAACGTCCGACCCGTTGGGCTTAATGGTTTTGATGATCTCAAGGGCATCCTGCAAATGAGCTCGCGCTGAAGGATACGACCATGTCGCCACGTCCAGATTGCCGAGATCGATGCGCGACAGTACGTTTACGCGCACTGCAGTCTGTATTGAATCGGGTGATCGCGTTGGCACAGCGGACTTTATAGCGTCCTCGAAACAGCGGCGCGCCTCGGCAAGCCGGCCTGTTACAAGCAAACCATGGCCCCGATAAAATAACGCTTCGGCGTGGCTGAGTCGCACCTCTCCGGCGACATCCGATCCGCCCATTTTTTCGAGGAGATCCAGCGCTTGGCGGGATTTTTCCAGCCCCTGTTCAAAAAACCCGATCCGGTAATATCCAGCGGCGGCTTTGGTGAGGAATTGAGCGTGTTGCAGGTCAAATTGTCGCTGGTCCGACGACGTCACTTGGCGCGCGACATGGGCATAAGCCTTTTCCACTTCGTCAATATTCTTGATAACCGTCGCCGCGGGAATTCCCGAATCGTCGATGTTCGATTGCATTCTCGCGGTAATTTCCAATGCGGATCCATAACTGGCCTCACTACTCGCTTCCGCTTCCACGGCGTTTGTTTGAGCCGTTATCGCTTTGGATTCGGCGGCGCGCGCTTTGTGTGTGGCGACGACGGCCCGATTCAGCGCAACCGCGGCTACAACGAGCAACACGACACAGACGGCGACAGCGAGCTGAGTGCTACGGAGTTTCTTTCTGACCTGTGCTTCCCGTTCGGCGGCGGCTTTCTCCCGTTCACGAGCGGCTTCCGCCTGGAACCGCTGTTCACGAACCGCACGGCTGCGCGCGGCAGGATCGCTGAGCAAGTCGTGCGTCAGTTCCAGCCAGATGACACCTTCGCGCTCCTCGCGGTGCAGGATGCGGCGATTAACAAGGAGATCGAAATCGGATTCGGGCAACCCCAGCCTTCTCGCATCGTCTAGCGCGGCCCGATCTCGGTAGCCTGAACTGGTCAGCAACTGATCTTCCACCCAGTCGCGGACGCGCGGATCGATTCCCTGGAAGGTGCGCTCGTAAAAATCCTGAATGATCTCTTCGCGCTTCTCGGTGAGCAGGTCGGGCGTGATGCGCTCCTTGCCGTGCTCGATACGGCTGAGGTTAAGCGCGTCGCAGACCACGCTCAAAAGGGCCGGCTCGACTTCGCGCTCTTCCAGGGTTCGTGCGGAGCGTTTGCGCCGCGAAGCGGAAACGAAGTCCACAACGTCACGCGCGACCGCAACATCCACAAGCTCGCCACCCGCAAGCTGGATCACCTCGAGCGCCTGCTTGCCGGTCATGCGTTCTAGCCGAAAACGATTGGGCAACAGTGAGGGCATGCGTTCGCGCCAGGGGTCGAGATCCGGCAAGAAATCCTCGCGCAGCGTGATGACAAATTTAACCGCCTGCCGTTTGAGGTCGTAATGCAGAGCCTCGTCCGGGTGCGCTTCCAGGCGTTCGCGCACAGCGTCCGGAGGACGATGTTCCAGCACAGCTTCCAGTTCCTTCTGAAATTTCGCTACGCGCGCGGAAGATTTTTCGCTTCGATGACCAAGCGTGAAGACTTCTTCAAACTGATCCAGCACGATCACGGGCGTGAGCAGACGGTTGCGCGGTCCCCAGAAATCGAGGTCTACCCGATGGAAGTATTCCCACAGCGTTTCGGTCGCAGCCGGTCGGGGCCCAGCAATCTGGGCGCGACCAAGTTCAGCGGCAACCGCCAGTGTGATTTGTCGGGCCAGCGGAGGGGCGTCGTCCCCGTGATCGAACCGCACCCGGAACGGCAGAAAGTTGAGTTCCTTCAGCCTTGGGAATAAGCCCGCCTGGAGCAGCGACGTCTTGCCTAGACCCGATTGGCCGTAGAGCACGACCACTGGCGAGCGCTGCACGAGGCTGAGTAGTTCGGCAGTCTCACGCTCCCGGCCAAAAAAGAAATCACGATCGCGCTCACCGAACGCGCGTAATCCGGGCCAGGGATTGTCTTTGCTAAGTTCGGTCCGAAACTCTATTGCGGAACTCATGTGGCCGGCGGATTCCGCCGGTAGGCCTTTTGCGCGACGTCGAGTTCCTGTATGAGTTCCGGTGGCACTTGTCCATCAGGCGCTCTCACCGCGCTGCGCTCACCGAAGGTTTGCTTGCGATATTCCATCAGTTCGTTGTCCTGCGTGTTGTCCACGACCACGGGAAAAAGAAATCTGCGATCCGTGCCGTAATAGAATCCCGCCTTTCCAACGGCCTGCTCTCTTTCCTTCCGGAACCAGCGCCCCGCACCGGAATCGTCCTGCGTATTGCGCGAGATCACGCCAACAAACGCGGAGCATAGACGGATATTGCCTTCGATAACTTCCCGGAAATTGTCGCCGGGTTTCAGTCGGCGATCGATCCATACCTCTAGACCCGCGTTGGCAAGTTCGTCAGCGAGCCGGAAGGCTGCTTTTCTATCTTCGGCTGCATAACTGATGAAGATGGATCCGGGCGCCATCATCGAAGGCTTCTCCGCGTCCGCGGCGACACTTACGACCGGGGTTTCAGAAGCGGGATGCCGTTCAAACCATCGGCGATGCAATTCGCGCACAAAGTCCGTCGGGGATCCGTCGGTGTACAAGTGGGATCGGAGCGGGCTGAAACGCTCAAGAAATTGCGCAAAATCCGGCTGCATGCAGCGGGTATCGGCGATGAACTCCATAAAGTTGCGAGAATCCCATAAGGGCTTCGTGCGGGCCAGGCGCAAGAGGAAACGCGCGAGCCAATCCGGAAAGTCCACGCCAAGAATCAGTAGATGACTTTGCTGCAGCTTGGCGATCAACTTTTTCGGGCGTCCTTCGCCGGCCATGAAATCGTGCATCTGCTCAAGCATCTGGCCTTCAGTCATCGCAAACGTGGATGAAACCGAGGCGCGGCCGAGGACTTGAAAGACCATGCTGCCGCAGCGTTCCAGGAGCGCCTCGTCAAAATCAATATTGCTCGATGCAGGAGGAAAGGCCACCACGGCGGGCTTACGTTTACGAACCGCCTCAATCGCTTCCTCCAGGAGAGTGTCGAAGGTGGTGCTGATGAACAAATGGAATTCAGGAATCTCCGCGAGAAGCCGGAGTACCTCTGGCAGTGCTGTCGGATCCGGCGGTTTCAGCTTGTTGAGGATGCGCAAGATCAGCTGGGGTCTGACAGCCAGCGAGTCGCCATGAAAGTCAGCGCAGGCGCAAACGACGTCATTGGTCTCAAAATCCGGCGGAAGGCGGTCCTTGGGGATATGCAACTCCGCAGCCAGTTGCTCGGCCACCATATGGTGGAAGAACGAATGCGGGGTCATTTCGAGCAGGTCACGGCCCACGATTGGCACAACCTGGCCATCTTCAATGAGAGGAAGAAGATCGTCCCAAAAGGAGGTTTCCGTCGAAATCATCGGCTGACTCTAGCAAAACCACCAATGGATGTCACCGTAGCACACGGCACTGCCAACGGGGCGCCCTAGCGCCGTTCCGGCCGGCGATCCTAGATGGAATGGCTAGCGACTTACCCATCCGGAGCCAATTCCTAAGCGGGCCCGGTTGGCCCCATTGCAATTGAAAAACACTGGAAGAAGGTGGAACTAGCCGCAGAGAGGAAAATCACTAAGTGGTTTTGTTTCCCGTAACCCGTTGAAAATATTTGGCTGGGAGGCCTGGACTCGAACCAGGATAGCCAGATTCAGAATCTGGAGTCCTGCCAATTGGACGACCTCCCAGCAGTTCACCAAAAAGCGTTAACCGCACCACGGTATTTAGGTGTGTGCCGCAGGTAGGTCCGAAGATACTGCCGTTTCGACCTCGCCGACTCGGGCATGACTCGGTTTCGCGACATCCCTGCGCATTCGCGCATCGCACCGAGCGATTAACTTATTTCTGAGCAAGAATATCACGCGAACGAGGCGAGCCGCAATGAAAGCAGCCGTGTAGCTAGGTCCGCGCAGGCAGTGGATCCAGCGCGTATTTTGCCATCAACGCGTAATCGAGGATTCGACTTTGGTCCCCACTTCTGCCGATGAAATCACGCGCGTCATGCGACCGCGATCAATGGTGTATTCCGTGCCACCCCAGACGATTCGTATTGCCAACCAGGCTGGCCAGCCAAACGACGAAATTCACCGCGTCCCGCAACGGGATTAGCCATGGATTTTTCCGGACAGTTTCATCGCCCACGCCCCACACGCCCACCATCCAAGCCATGCTGAGCCGCAGCACCAGATAGGCTGCGAGGTAGGCAACGCCGAGCCAGCTTGCTGGCGCAACAAAAAACGCCAGCACCGCCCAAGGCAATCCGTGCGTGAAAATCAGTCCAGCGTAGGAAAGTGGACGACAAAGGCGTACCGTGCGCGCCCATCGCAGCTGATGTTCCCAAAAGCCGCGCAAGGTCTGCGCCGGATACATGGTCCACACAATTTCTCGGGAGAGCAGCACCTTTCCACCGGCTTCCGCGATACGGCGGCCGAGTTCGTAGTCGTCGGCAAGCATATCGGCAAGAGGCGCAAAGCCGCCGATTTTGCTTACCCAGGTCTTGGTCGTGGCGATCGATGCGCCCAATGCGAAATGAATGCCTTCCATCCAGTCGGCCATTAGAACGCCGGCAAAAAAATCGCTGGCCGCACCGATGGCTTCCAGTTGCGCGCCAAGATTATTCTCGACGATGCCCGCATAGAAAGAGGTGACCGCCCCAGTGTTTCCGTTGGCGAAGGGCGCAACAACTTCGCGAAGAAAATTGGGGCCGACGCGAACGTCCCCATCGGCGAGGACCAGAAACTCGTAGCGGGCTTCGGAGGTCATGCGCGCGAGTTTGTTTACCTTGCGATTCGCACCCAGATTTTGCGCGCCAACCAGCAGACGAATATCGCGATCGGGAAATTCCTGCATCACGCGGCGAATCGCAGGCACCGCGGGATCGTCCGCATCGTTCACTGTGAAAATGATTTCGTATCGTTGATAATTCTGGCGGCAAAAGCTGGAATAGTTTTCGTGGGTGGCAAAATCGACGCCCCGCACGGCTTTCAATATGCTTACCGGCGGCGCAAACTCTGGAAGAGTGCGGGCGCGTTCACGGTGGAAGAATCGCCACGCGGCGATAGAAGAAAAAACGTAGTACGCCAGCGGGGATGCCGCCACCAACAAAACTATATAGCGCCAAGCAGCATGCAGGTGCATCACGCGCCGCCGCCTTTCACCCCTTGGCTACCAGCGCCACGCCGACACAGACCAAGATAACCCCAGCCCATCGCGCTGCGCTTACATCTTCTCCGAACATGTATTTCGCTCCGAACGTGCCCACCACGTAGCTCAAGGCAGATGCGGGAATCACCAGGCTGATAGGCTCCCACGAAAGCAGTACCAGCAACGCATAAAACGCCAGCGCCATCAGTGGCGCGCCTGCCCAGAACCAGCCGTTGCAAAACGCACGCCCTAAAAACTGCAGCAATTCCTTCGGCCGTAAACGCGCCGGCTCGCCGGTAGCTTTCATGCCATGGGTAATGGCAATTTCTCCGCCCGTACTGCAAAAAATAAAAAAAACCAGAAGGATAGCAAAGCGCATCATGCCAGCGCCTGGCTGACCGCAGCAGTGGTTCGTGGCTTGGTTTGCCCCACGAGCAAAACGCCTACGCATATAAATAACACGCCAAACCAGCGCCGCGGTGAAACAGCTTCATGCAGAAATACCACTGCGAGCAAAGTCAGAACGGCATAGCCAAACGCTCCCGCCGGCATCACGTAGCTGTAATCCGCCCAACTCAGCACCGTCATGTAGCTCAGCATGAAGCCGCTTAGGAAAAAAATGCCGATCCATATACTGCCATTGGAGACCGTAAGCGGAAATGCGCGAGCCAGCCCCGAGAGCGTTGGTTGCACCTCGCCAACACGTGACATGCCTCGCTTCAGCATCAAGTCGCCCGTGTTCGCGCACACCACCATAAGCAAGACCATCAGTAGCGTCTTGATACGAAGCCGTCGTTCCTGGGTCATTTTTTGGAGACTAGTCGTTCCCCGAAGCCGCAGGCGGCGCCGGAACGGAAATCATGGTCTTGGCGGCATCTCCACCAGAGCGTGCCCACTTCCACCGTTCGGCGCGCAGCTTCAGGAAGGCGTTGGCTTCGTGGTATAGGCGCTTGCGCTCGTGATCGTCCCACAGCGCTTCCTTTACAATTCGCCAAACAACCTTCGGTCGGAAATAGTATTCGTCGTAAAAACGGTTTACGCCGGTCATCATTTCCGTTTTGGAAAGATGCGGATACTCGATATGCGGCAACTGGTGTCCGCCGGAATCGGCGAGCGCTTCCACGCGCAAGAAGCCTTGCTCGGACATGGTGGTGTGCAGTTCGGTACCGGGCATGGCATGCGCGAGAGACACTTGCACCGTCTCGCAATCCAGTTCCTTCGCAAAATCGATGGTCTTTTGAATGGTTTCCTTGGTTTCGCCGGGCAACCCGATGATGAAGTCGCCGTGGACCTTGATGCCCACTTTTTTGGTGTTCTTCATGAACTCGCGGGCCATCTCCACGGTGGCGCCTTTTTTGATGTTCTTCAGAATTTGCGGGTCGCCGGATTCGAAGCCCACGATGAAGAGCCGCGCCCCGCCGTCCGCCATTTCCTTCAGCTCTTCGTATTTGCTGTGGCACCGCGCCGTGCAGGACCACTGAAACTTCAGTGGCTTGAATTTCTTGCTCAGTTCAATCGCACGATCCTTGCGGATATTAAAAGTATCGTCGTCGAAGAAAATCTCTTTCATCTTCGGAAAGTTTTCAATGGTGCTTTTGACTTCCTGCACCACGTTGTCCACCGAGCGCGTGCGCCACGCGTGGCCCGAAATCGTCTGCGGCCACATGCAGAACGTGCACATCGCCGGACACCCGCGCGTGGTGTAAAAAGAAACGAAGGGATGCAGCAAAAACGGTACGTTGTACCGCTCGATTTGCAGGTCGCGCTTGTACGTGTCCGTCGCGAACGGTAGCGCGTCCAACTCCGCCGTGTGCATCTGCTCGCGGTGAGCGGTGTGCACGATTTCGCCGTCTTTGCGGTAGCTGACGCCCAGAATCTCGCCGAGCGGCTTACCGTGCGCATACTCCGTGACGGCGTGATCCAGCTCTCCATGCGTCACGAAATCAATATCTTCGCTCGCCTGTAACGTCTCGTTTGGCTTGATGTGTCCCTGCGGCCCGACAAACGCCACCTTCAGCGAAGGATTCGCTTCCTTGATTTTGCGCAGCAACTTGATGTCGCTGTCGAAACCCACGGTAGAAGTGAACAGCACCAGGAATTCGTAGTCTTTGCAGATTTCGATCGTCTGTTTCCAGTCAACTTTGTGCGGCGAAGCATCCAGCAAACGACTGCCCGGAATCATTCCAGCAGGATACGAAAGCCAAACCGGGTACCAATACGATTCGATTTCACGCGTCGCGGGCCAGCGCGAACTCGCACCGCCGTCGAAATTCTCAAAACTCGGCGGATTCAACAGCAAAGTTCTCATTACATCCGGCATTCATCACCCTCAGAAAATCGCTTCTAGCAATCCAAAAAAAGCCCATCCGCCTCGGTCGACTGTCCGCAATTCTTTGCGGCTCCGAGGACCCCACTCTGCACATAAAACGGGATTGCCCCAGACATTAGTTTACCCGAGTTCGTACCGCAGCCTCAAACCTTTCTGCTGATGGGTGTTATCCCGCACTGAATGGCGAAATGGCGAGTTTAGTGGGTTTGCGCCACGCCATCGAATACTTCCGCACCCGCGGCCTCCAGCCTTTCCCAGATGCGGTCCACCCAGTCCAGGTGCTCCGGCTTCATCAGCACGGAGCGCAGGCACGTAACCGTCTCGCGATCCAATTTCATCGCGCCGTGCGTCTTCGCCCAGAACTTGGCTGGTAATTCCGCGATGGCCAAATGCAAGTCGCGTCGCGCGGCCGCATCGAAAATCCGCCGCGCAAGCAAGGACGCTTCCGTCGCGCTGGCCGCCCGAGGCGTAAAAATCACAATGTCTAGCTGCGGCGCGAACGCCGTCACAAAATATCTACTGTCCTGGACGTGCCGGTACAGCGCCAACGCCGCCTCTCGACTGCGGGCAAGAGAGCGCGCGAATTCTCCATCCTTAATCAGCGGCAACAGTTTCTGCGTAGCCCACAATGCCGCCGCCGCCGCGCCCGGCCGCGAGCACTCCAAGCTGATCTCACCCAAATGCAGTTCGTTGGAGCTGAAATAGGTATATGGCGAATCGTGTTTATACAACCGCCCGACGCTCGGATCGCGAAACAGCACGCATCCGCATCCATAAGGCTGCAAACCATGCTTGTGCGGATCAATCACAATGGAATCAACCTCCGCAACTTGCGCGAAAGCTTGCGCCGCTGCGGCGTCCAGATTGTTCACCAGCGCGTAGTAACCTCCATATGCCGCGTCCGCATGGACGCGGAATCCATGTTCTTCCCGCAATCGCAAAATTTCCGGCAGCGGATCCACCGCGCCCGTTGCGCGTCGTCCCCAGCGTAGCGACCACGGTGCCAACCTCCCCTGACTCCAGCCGCCGCTGCAACGCGCTCAAATCCATGCGGCCCTGGGCATCGCATGCCACCGCCTCGCAAGGCAATTGCAGTACACCGCTGATTCTCTTGTGCGTATAGTGCGCCTGCTCGCTGGCAAGAATCGTTTTGTCGGCTTGCGTGTCAGGACCTAATTGTCCAGCCACCCACAGCGCTTCAAGATTCGCCATCGTCCCGCCGCCGCACAGGTGCCCCAAGTAACTCTTCCATCCAAACATCGCGGCTATTTCACCGACCGCTTCTTTTTCCATTGCCGAGGTCGCGCGCCCGCCATCGAGCGCGTGATTATTGGGATTAATGTTCATCGCCAGCGCATACGCCAGCCGCGCCACGGGATGCGGCGGCTTCAACATTTGGCCCGCATACAGAGGATGGAAGTACGGGTAGTTGTCCTGCAAGCGTTCCGCGGTCCGCGCAAGCACTTCGCCGATGCGCTCGCCGCCCGTCACGTTCTCGGCAAACTCTGGCAGCTTCGCGAATCCTTCCTCCAACTTCGCCGTAGCCTTGGCCAGCAAGTCCGCGTTATCGCGATCAAACATAAATATCTTGGCAGTTGCGCGCTGCAGTTCTCTTCTCTGCGCCCTCTGTGTCTCCGCGTCCTCTGCGTTAAATCTTTTGTTTGGCCGCTACTGCCAAACCTTGTCCAGTTGCCCGGCCGTCTGCAGCAAATCCAGTTCCGCCTGCTGTCGCGCAAAGTTCGCATCCAGGTAATCCATCCAACGGTCATTCTCCGTCACGCGCGCTCGTTCCACTTCTCGCAAATTCACGCGGCCTTCGCCAAACTGCGCTTGCAGCACTTCCACATCCTGCTGCGCCAGTTGTAGCTGCAGACGCGCCACTTCTTTCGCGGCATCTTTCTCTCGTACCGCACGGCTCTTCTGACGAACCTCCGCCGTCACCTGCGTCTTGCGATTGGCCAGCGTCACCTTGGCCGCTTGCAGATTCACCGAAGCCAAGCCAATGTTCGCCTTGGTCTTCGCGCTGAAGATGGGCACCGAAATCTGCACTCCGGCATTCACGTTGTTGGCCTGAAACGTCTTGAAGAATTCCGTGTAATTGTTGAATTTGGCAAGATAGCTATATACCCCAACGAGCTGCAAGGTAGGCAGATTGCCGCGTTTTTCACCTTGCAGCCGGAATTCCCGTGCACGCACGTCGGCCTCCGCAAGTTGCAGCCCGGTATTATTCTCCATTGCCGACGCCACCAGGTTTGCACCTTCCTGCTCCGCCTCGCCCGGCAAATCGTCCGCGGTCACCTCGATTTCCTGATCGTCCGTCAGGCCCAGCTGTCCTTTCAAGAACACTTGCAATTCGTCTTCGCGCCCTTCCAGTTGCAAGATCTTCTGCACCACTTGCGCGCGCGTCAACTGCGCCTTGGTCACCTCGACCGGCAGCTCAAATCCCTCGCTCTGCCTTTCTTTGGTGACCTGCAAAATTTTCTCCGCGCTGTCCTGCTCGCCGCGCAGCAGTGCCAACGAATGCCGCACCTTTTCAAGTTCCAGGTACCCCATGGCCGTTCGCGAAATCACGCTGTTACGCACCTCGGCGAAAGCGAACCGCTGCGAGAGCGCCTGTTCCTGCAATTCCTTCGCTTGCCCGCGCAAAGGCCCGTTAAAGATTTCCTGCGTATAGGTAACGTTGAATAGCGAAGGTGCCCGCCCGCCAGGCGTCTCCGGAATGCCGTAGGTGTACCCCGCGCCAGATCCGGCGTACACATTTGGCAGAAAATCCACCTTGGCAATCTGTGCGGAGCGATCCGCCAAACTGGTCTGAATTTTTGCTAACTGGATATCTTTGCTGTTCGTCAGCGCCATCTCGATAGCGCGTTTCAGCGTAAGCGTGACCGGCGCTCCGCTACCATTCGTCACCGCCTGGGCCGCCGCCGGCTCCTGTGAAGCACCAGACTCTTGCCGGATGATCGAATCATTCACCGTAAGCGCGGCTGGCGTCGGCCGATCAGGCAAATCCTGCCCCCACGCTGCTCCTGCCGCGAACGACGCTACGGTGACAAGGCCAGCGACTTTTACCGCCCTTCTTACCTGCCTTCGCCATTCGCCTTTCCATGTTGCCTGGTTTCGCGTCGCTTGATTTCGCATCGACTCCCTCACTGCTGCAAATTCATCTAACTCCGCACGTCCGCGGGGATGCAACGTCATTCATAGCGCAGCGATTCGATCGGCTGCAATTGCGCCGCCCGGTTCGCCGGCAAGTAACCAAACAGCAAGCCGGTCGAGCACGACACCACGAACGCCACGATCACGCTCGCGGGCGAAATCGGCACGCGCAGGTTGCCTGGCAGCAGCGTCTGCACGGTCACCGGAATCGCCACGCCAATCAGAATACCCAGCACCGCGCCGCCTCCGCTGATCAAAAACGCTTCTACCAAGAACTGGTACATGATCTCCTTGCGCGCCGCGCCAATCGCTTTGCGAATCCCGATCTCGCGCGTGCGCTCCTGCACCGTCACCAGCATGATGTTCATGATGCCGATCCCGCTGATCAGCAGCGCGATAAATGCCACCACGATCAGCATGATCGTCAAGCCGCGCGAAATATTTCTCGCCGCCGTCAAAATAGCGGTAAGCGTATTCACGTCGTACACCGCGCCAACAGGGTGCCGGCTCGCCAATAATTTCGTCAATCGTTTCTCTACCGTTTCGACCTGGTCCGGCTGCGCCGCTTGCACATACAATGTGCGCAGAGCCTCCACTCCCGTGTAGTACTTCATCAGCGGAAAGGGGATAATCACCGACTCTTTTTGAATTTCTGTCAGGCCGAAAGTGGATACGCGCTCTCTAAAAACGCCGATCACGGAAAATGTCAACTCCCCCATGCGCACCGATCGGCCCAGCGGATTTTCCAGCCCGTAAACCCGGTCCGAGAGCTCCTTGGTAATCAGACAAACCTTGGAACGCGAATCCACGTCTTGCACGTCGAAATACCGCCCGCGTAGGATCACCAGCCGCCGAATGGTCTGGTACCCGTCCGTCACCCCCACCAAGTTCACCGGGCGCACCTGGCCGCCTACCACCACGCTCATGGGCAATTCGCGCAATCCGGCAACTTCGGTCACGCCAGGTATGGTGGCCTTCGCTTCCGCTAAATCTCCGGCGTTCAGTTCGTAACTGAGTGGTTGCGCCCTGTCAGGAGTCTGCACCAAACTCGCCGAGACCAGGTTTGACCCCACCGCCTCAATCTGCGAAATAACGAATTTCTGGCTCGTCAACGCCACCGTTACCACCAGCACGATCGACGCGCTCCCAATAATCACGCCCAGCGAGGTCAGCATGGCGCGCACCCTATTGGCGCGCAATGCGTCAATCGCCACAGAAACGGTTTCTCGCAGGTCCATCATAGGCGGTTCACTGTAGCGGCAGCCTTCCGTTTACCCCGAGCTTCGAGGGGACGCGGGCGCCTTCGAATTCTCACCCCTTCTTCACTCTCTTCAATGCTTCTTGCGCGTTCCTGTTTTTCGGATCCTCTTTTACCGCCACCTCATATTCGCCCCGCGCGCCAGCAATATTGCCAGAATTCTCAAACCATCTCCCCAGCCAGTAATGCGCCGCATCCGAACGCGGATAACCCGACCGTACCGGCGCGCTCTGCAAGTAATCCCGCAGCAGCTTTTCCGTCTCCGCACTATTCTGCTTTTGTAAAATCACTGCCACTGCGCGATAAAACTTTATGCGTGGGTCGCTTGGCGCGAGCTTCGCTAATAAATCTGCCACTGCCAAAAGCATCGCCGGCTCTTCGTGACGCACGGCATAATCGCCGATATCGCACACGCGCTCCACGGATTTCAAACCGATTTGCAGCGCCTTGGTGAATTCCGCGTCCGTCGTCAGCAAAATCTTTCTTCTGCCGCCGGCAATTCGCCTTCGCGTAGGCTCCTTCGGCGGCATCCAGCGCCGCCATCTGCGCGATTTCCGGCTGCGCCTTGTCCTCGCCGCCGCCCGCTATTGCCGGCGCGGCGCAGTCAAACTCAATCACTGCTTGCCGTGCGGTAAAGTTGTTGCCATCCAGTTCCACCGCTGTCTCGAATTCTTTGCGCGTCTTTTTTGCGAAACCCAGCGCCGTCATAAACGATGCGTGATCCGCCCTCTCGCCGTATGCCCGCCCCAGCCACTCGTGGTACACCGAACTTTTTGGTTCCAGCGCCACGCCTCTTTCCGCGCTCTTGATTGCGGCCTCCCACTGCTGCACTTCCAGATGCGTTTTGGTCAACAGCAATTGGATTTCCGCATTTTGTGGTTCGGCGGACGCCGCGGTCTGCAAGAGCTGCTCAGCTTTCGCGTATTGGCCCGCCTCGTAGGCCTGTTCTGCCGCCTTAAGTCCTGCGTCGTCCCTCGCGCTCCCTCGGGCCGCCACGCCACCAGATACTCACCGTGAGCAAAACGGTAAGCGCCATCGTCACAATATGGCCATGCTTCGGCATGTTCGCTACTGCACAGTTTGCTTGGCGCACTTTGTGGGTCGGAGCCTCAGCTCCGACATTTGATCCTTCTCCACCAATGGGCTTTAGCCCCTGAGGACCCGCTTTGCAGCATCTTCCCGCAACTTGCGCATCTGTCGCCCTGAGACCCACCTCCACTACCTTTGTCCTCGCACATAAGCCGAATCCGTATTGACCACTTTCACGCTCATTCCGTCGCGCAGCTCAACGTCTCCCGGCATCGCCACCAAATCGCCTTCCTGCAGTCCGCTCGTGACTTCGTAGCTGGTCGTGTCGGCAATTCCCACCTGGATCTCCCGCTTCTCCAGCGTCGTCTGACTTACCGCCAACGGATTCTTCTTCACCACGAAAACATAACGCCGGCCATTTTCCGTCTCCACTGCGCCGCGCGGCACGGATAGAACATTCTTTCTCTCTTGCGCATTGATCCGCACATTCACGTTGATGTTCGGCAGCAGCTGCAGCGCATCGTTGTTCACGGAGCAGAGCAATTGGCCAACGCTGCGTGTGCCCCGGGGGACCACCGCCTTCGGAATAATCTCTGTGCGCCCGTCCCACACGCGGTTCGGCAGCGCATCCCAGGTGATTTTCACCGGCTCATTGGGCTGCAGCCCGCCTAACTCCGGCTCATCGATAAATGCGCGCACCCGCACCTGGTGCAGGTCCGCCATCTCCGCCAGCAAATCGCCGAGTTTCACGTAGTCGCCGGTCTTCACCGGCAGTGAATAGAGCGTTCCGTTCGCTGGCGCCGTGATTCGCCCATCGCGAACTTTTTCTTCCAGCGACGCCACTTCGCTCTGCGCCTGTTGCACCTGCAGCGCCGCGCGGCTTGCGCTGAGCGTAAGGTCCAGTCCAAATTCCTTTTTCGCGCCCGCCAGCCGGGCCACTTCCGCATTCGCCTTCGCCAGCGCCAGTTCGTTGTTCGCTAGTTCGTCTTGCGTTGCCGCTTGTTTGGCAATGAGTCTCACTAGCGCATCATGAATGGTTTGTAGGTGGTCGCGGTCCGCCTGTGCCTTCGCTAAATCTCCCGAGGCGCGTGCCGCATCATCCGCGCGGCCGCCCGCTTTGGCCGCTCGCAAATCATCTTCGGCGCGCAACAGCTTGGCACGCGCCTCCGCAAGTTGCGCCTGTGCATCCTTCACGTCCAACTGCAACAACAGCTGCCCTTTCTTCACCTGCTGTCCTTCGACCACGCTAACGGTATTCACAAACGTATCCAGTTGCGCGCGCATCACAAACGGCAGAATAGGCTCCACCTTGCCGTTGCTGTCGATCGACGAAGCCATGTCTTCTCGAATCGGCGCAACCGCCGATATCTTCGCCACCGGCTGTCGCCCGCTCAAACGCACCAATACAAACGCGGCCACGCCGGCCAGCACCAGGAAAATCACAATGCGATTTCGCAACCTGCGATCCATGGTTTCCTTTACTGCCAATCCTCTAGTGCTCGTCGCCTCGCGCACCACCGGCAACGCAAGCTTTTCCGCCGATGAAAAAACTCATCCGAAGAAATGCGCATCTGTGGGAACGTAAAGTGCCGGGCCCGCCACCGCGAACTGCTTTTATTCTAACAACTTCGCGCCCCAAACCGAGTGTGATTGTATTTCACCAGAATCAGGATGCCCCGCAACCAAAACGGGAACCAAGCCACGCATGCCGCCGTAGTGGCATTCGTTAGATGCCGAACACCGCCAGTAAGCCACGCCTGAAACGTAGCACTTGTAGGGGCGCAACATGTTGCGCCCCAGCTTGCCCGAGCGTCCAAAACAAAGGCTGCGCCCCAGCTTGCCCCGGCGCTAAATGGCACGGTCTTGTCACAAACACCAGGGTTGCACCGAAGTCGCGCCCCCCGAACGTCAACGTCCCCGCGTAACCTTCCGCCTCCCCACGCGTAGTACACTGCAAGTCGCGGGAACGCCAACTCCTTTCCGTCGCACCGGTTCGGCGGGATGCATCTCCCGATTGGCGCTGTCTCGAACCTCTACTCTGATGCCATTTTCGAGCGAAGGTGTGCGCACATGATCGAAGCCCGAGGCCTCTGCAAAAGCTTCCACGACAAGAAACGCGGCGAAATCCGCGCCGTGGACCACGTCAGTTTCACCTGCCAACCGGGCAAAATCTATGGCCTGCTGGGCGCCAATGGGGCAGGCAAAACCACCACGCTGCGCATGCTCGCCACCATCCTCGAACCCACCGACGGCACCGCCATACTCTGCGGCCACGACGTCATCGACGAACCCCAAAAAGTCCGCGCCAGCGTAGGCTTTCTCTCCACCGCCACCGCTCTCTATCCCCGCCTCACCGCGCAAGAAATGGTCGAATATTTCGGACGTCTAAATGGCCTCGACGAGCCCACTCTCAAAAAGCGCATCGACTCCATCTTCGATCGCCTGGACATGAACAGCTTCCGCGACCGCCGCTGCGACAACCTCTCCACCGGCATGAAGCAAAAAACCTCCATCGCCCGCACCCTGGTCCACGATCCCGCCAGTAATGATTTTCGACGAGCCCACGCTGGGGCTGGACATCATGACCGCGCGCACCATCACCGCCTTCATCCGCGAATGCCGCGACAACGGCAAGACCGTGATTTTTTCCACGCATATCATGAGCGAAGTCGAAAAGCTCTGCGACACCATCGGCATCATCCAGTCCGGTAAACTCCTCACCGAAGGCACCCTCGCCGAACTTCGCACCAAACACGCCGAACAAGATCTCGAGGAAATCTTTGTGAAAGTCGTCGCGCCGCACTACGTTTCCGAAGGGGCAAATTAGCATGTCTCTGCACAGCATCGGCGTCGTTTACCGCAAGGAGCTAACCGAAGCGCTGCGCGACCGTCGCACGCTAATCTCCACCATTGTGGTACCGCTGTTGCTGTTCCCGGTAATGATCGTCGGCTTTTCCTCGGTAGCGTCCATGTTGGTGGACAAAGCCAAAGGGGAGTCGCCAAAGGTCATGATTCTCGGCGGCGCCGATTCCCCCGCCGTGATTGCCAGCCTGAGTCAGGTGAAAAATATCGACATCGTTCCGCCCGCCGACAACTGGAAAGAGCTGGTCATCAACAAGGAAGTCCGCGCCGTTGTAGATATTCCGCCGAGCTTCGACTCCGACATCGCCCGGCAAAAACAGGAAACCATAAAAATCTATACCTACGAGGGCGAACTGAAATCCGGCATCGCCGCCGGCAAGATTGAAAAGCGTCTGAATGAATACCGCGACACCGTCGTCAAAGACCGTCTTGCCGCAAAAGATCTTCCGGCGGCGGTATTGCAAGCCGTTCGACGTCAAGCAGCAAAACGTAGCGCCCCCGGAAAAAGTCGGAGGCGCTACCATCGGCGGTCTCATCGGCTACATGGTTATTTTGCTGTGCTTCACCGGCGCCATGTATCCCGCTATGGACCTCACCGCCGGTGAAAAAGAGCGCGGCACGATGGAGACGATTCTCTCCAGCCCCATCTCTCGTGGCGACTTGGTGCTCGGAAAATTCTCGCTGGTGCTCAACGCTTCGCTCGCCACCGCGGCGCTCTCCGTCATTTCCATGGGAGTTTCCTTCTGGTTCGCGCAACATTTTAAGTTTCTGGACTTTGGCGATACTTCCGACCCCAATACCCTGCAAATTAAGATCGGTTTGAGTGCTGCGCTTTCTGTATTCCTGATGGCCCTCCCCATCGCGGTGCTTTTCTCCGCCGCGCTCCTCACCATTTCCCTCTTCGCCAAAACCTACAAAGAAGCGCAAAGCTATCTCACGCCCATGACCTTCCTGGTTATCATCCCCGCCGTCGCCGCGATGCTCCCCGGCGTCGAACTCACTCCGAAGCTGGCTCTCGTCCCCATCCTCAACGTCAGCCTGCTCTGCAAAGAATTAGTCGCCAGCACCTACCACTGGCACTACATCGCCATCATCTTCGCGTCCACCTGCGTCTACGCCGCCGCCGCCCTCTTCATCGCCATAAAAATGTTCCAGCGCGAATCCGTCCTCTTCCGCTCGTGAGCTATTAGAAATCGTTCGCGACAAGGAACGTCGCCGCCGCGAATTCTCGTATCTATAATTAGTACATCCCATGAAACGCCGCCTGATTCGCATCGCCGTAATCTTGCTGTCTCGTTCCGCCGCTGCTCGCGGCCGTCGGCGGTTGGCTAGCCGGTCCCACTTTCCTGCATCCGCTCCGCCGCGAACTCACTCCAGATCTGATTAGAGAAGCTGACGCCGATTTTTCCTCCCTCCATGCGCAGACGCGAGGATTTCAACGTCGTCGCCCCCGACGGCGCCACGTTGCGCGGCTGGAAGGTTCGTCCGCAGAATCCCAATGGTTCGTGGGTTCTGGTGTTCCACGGCGTCGCCGACAATCGCGTCGGCGTGGTCGGCCAAGCGCACCTGCTGCTCCGCGCCGGCTACAGCGTCGTGATGATGGACGCCCGCGCCCACGGTGCCAGCGACGGTTCCATGGCCACCTACGGCTGGCTCGAACGCCGCGACACCTCCGCCATCATCGACGCACTCCTTCTCTCCGAGCGCATCAACTCCGTCACCGCCCGGACCCATATCTTTGCACTCGGCGAATCCATGGGCGCGGGCATCGCGCTGCAATCCGCTGGCGCAGATCCGCGCATCGAAGCGGTCGTTGCAGAAGCGTCCTTTGCTTCGCTGCGCGAAGCAGCGTACGACTACGCTGGGCTGCAAAAATATCCACTACTCGGCAAGACATTGTTCGCGCCCGGAGCCTGGATGATGATCTACCGCGGCCAATCCCTGGCGGGATTCCCTGCGTCGGAAGTCTCGCCGGAAAAAGCCGTAGCCGTCCGCGCGTTTCCTGTGTTGCTCATCTGCGACGGCGCGGACACCACGCTCCCCTGCCGCCACACGCGCCGCATTTACGCTGCCGCGACGGGACGCAAGGAATTGTGGGAAGTTCCCAACGCCTTCCACACCGCGGCGCTTGGCTACCAACCCGAAGAATTCCAGCGGCGTGTGTTGGCGTTCTTTGCCGCAGCAGCTTCTGCGCCACCCAAATAAAAAAGTCCGCCACGGCGGACTCTATATTTACTTAATTCCTTCCGACAATTTCCCGCTCTTCACTTCACCTTCATCACCAGCAAAATCCGATCATCCTCGTAAATTCCGCCCTTGGAATGTTTCTCCACTTCGGCGAGGACCGCGCGCAAAATATCCTGAGGCGCGCGTTCCCTCTTCGCCGCCACGCTCGCCGCCAACTCCGGCTTGCCAAACTCATTCCCCGCCGCATCCATCGCTTCCGTAATGCCATCCGTGCACGCCACCAGCACATCGCCAGCTGCGCAATTCCACCACGCCGCATTCGTACTGCACATCTGGAAACAATCCCACGATCATCCCGCCCAGTTCCAGACACTCAATCGCACCATCCGCGCGAATCAGCGCCGGAGGCACGTGTCCTGCATTCACATAACGCAGCGTCCGCCCGCCATGCTCCAGCAGCCCAAGGAACATGCTCAAATATTTTGTGTGCCGCCCCGCCGCCGCGGACGCTCGCCCGCCATCCAGCAATTTCTGATTGATCGTGGCCGGCAATTTTTCCAGCGGCTCCACGTGATCCGCCAACGCATGCAGCGTGGCTTGCACGTTGGCCATCACCAGCGCCGACGCCGCGCCCTTGCCTTCCACGTCCGCCACCACGATCAGCAGGTGATCTTCGCCGGGCACACTCGCTGCGGCGGCGCTAACGCCGATTGGCGCGCAGGGATCGGTCCTGGGCACCGGCAGAAAATCGTAATAATCTCCGCCCACGCCCTGCGACGCCCGGTGCGACACCGCAATCTCCACGCCCGCGAACTCCGGCGGAGCTTCCGGCAAAAATCCCGCCTGAATTTCGCGCGCCAGTTCCAGGTCGCGTTCCAGCTTCTCTTTCTCGATGCGTTCCGCGTGCAGTTGCGCTTTCTCCAGCGCAATCGCCACGTGCGCCGAAAGCGTGTCGATAAACGCCTCGTCGTCCGCAGTGAACGGTTCCGGCTTATTCAGCAACTGCAGCACGCCCACAATCACGCCATCTTCATTGCGAATCGCCACGCACAACAATCGCTCGGTGCGAAAGCCCAGTTTCTTATCCACCTCGCGTTCAAAGCGCGGATCTTCGTAAGCATCCTCCAGCCGTATCGCGGTGCCGTCCCGCGCCACGCATCCCGCAATGCCCTTGGTAATCGGCAACCGGATGACATGCTGCGCCAGTCCGATGCCCACCAGCGACCAGATCTCCTCGCGGTCCTTGTCCAGCAGAAACACCGTGCCGCGTTCCGCTCCGGTCTGCCGCGTGGCAATCTGCAAAATAATGTGGATCAGTTCGCCCAAATCCAGCGTGGAGTTCAGCTTCTTGGTCGCCTCCACGATGCTGGAAAGCTCTTTCATCGCGCCGCGCCGTTCCGCCAGCGCCAGCACCACCGCGGCAAAGCGCGCCAGATAATCCAGTTGCGAACGCACCTCCGCCGTCAGCGCGCACGTCCCGCGCACCTCCAGCGCCCGCACGCGAAAATCGTCGCTGCCCAGCGCGCTGGTCCACAGCGTCGGATCTTCGCCTTGCAAAACCAAGGGGCCCTGCAAATTCGCGTCGTCCTGCGAATTCAGAGGGGTCTCGCCGTTCGTACCATCTGATGCGTTTGACGCCCCCGCTGCCCCCGGCGGCGCTGACGCCCCCGATTCTGTCGATGACGGCGGCGGAAAAGTCCCTTCGCACGCCCACGCTATTCCCTTGCCATCCTCGACGCGCCACAAGCGCGCCCCAGCCACTCCCGGCTGCAGCATCGCCGCGCGCACCACGCGTTTCGCCAGATCGTTGGCCGATAGACGGCCCTCGAGCAGCCCCACACCCGCAAACAGGTCGGGAAACACCGCTGAAGTTTTCACCCCGCTCGTACCGTCGCTCATACCCTAGCGGCCTCTCCGGACCGCGCTGGCCGATAAGCCTAGCAGCCCAGAGCGCCATTGCAAAGCCTTTCGCACACGCAGAAGGGTTGTTTGAAGCGTTGCCCCTGTAGCGGCCGCGCTTCAGTCCCGGCGCTGTTCCGACATCACCGCAAGCGGAGCACGAACCGCAACACGGAAGAGAAGTCGCGGGGCTGAAAGGCGGACGCACCGCGCTACAAGGACCGCGGAAGAACGCCGCCGGGACCCTTCGAGACTCGGGGCAAGCTGAAGTCCGGCCGATACAGGGGTACCCACCCCCCTGCTTTGTGAAAGAGTGTGATTCCAAAGAGTTTGCACGGTACGCTTTTGTAAAGAGATAGATTCTTAAAGAGTTAGAGGATATCCCAGTGAAAGAGTGTGATTCAATGGGAGTTAGTGCGATCTGCGGAAATTTTGCCCGGGGATATTCTTTGATCGAAGAAAATTTAGTTAGAGAAACCGAAACCACCCCCCGGTGTTTTTTGCCAAACGTGCGCAGCGGATAGAAAACATTGGGTTTGTGCCGAATTGTGAATGGCAAAACGTGTGTAAGCGATTGAAAATAAAGGGGCGGGTTTTGCGATCGGTCGCACACATCAGGTTGGAGGTGATGACCTGGAAGGAAGGCTGAGGCGGTGGGCGTGATGGATCGATTTAACACTCGGCATACTAGCGTGGTTTAATTACCATGTCAATAGGTCCACTATGAATACCGGTACGAACCGTTTGAATCGTTCGAACGATTAGATGACATTCGGCGATAGCCTCTGTTCCCATGCCGCGCGAACGGTTCTTCCCCAGCCCCTGCCTTTGTCTAGCTTTCTTCGCAGCAGTAGCGGCTTTCGGAGCCGAAGGAAGTATGGGTAGGCGAGACCCGCACGGATAACAACATCGTATCTTAGTGCCCCTAGGACACTTTTCTCTGCGCACTCAACAATCGCAGTAACTTGGGTACGGGCCGACGCGACGTCCCGTTAATAGGTTGCGCAGAGTGGCAAAAGCAATCTGGTCATCCGACTTCAAGGTATTGAACGGTCCTTCGCTGAAGCAGACCAGGGCGTAACGCGATTCCCTTGTCGCGTTCGGGTCATACCGACTTGTCACTAACGGAAGGACTTGGGAGTGGAAATTCCTCCCCTTTGAGAGTCTCAGCCGCAGTCCATTCGACTATCGCTCCGGCTCCGTATCTTCGATTCGGGGAGCCGACTCATCGGGCTGAATAATACTTCCGGTTGCGAAGTCCGACGCAGAAGTTCTCTGATTGATGGCCCGAGTGCATTTCCTTATTCCCCAAAAAAAAGGCCACCATTTTGCAGCCCGCTCTTCCTCTTTTCGCTCAAAAATCTGGGCCGATCAGAGCTGCCCCGCTTCGGTGCCGAATCTAGTCCAGCAAAAATGTGTCGGAAGCGCCATTATATGATTTTTTGCCTATGCTGAATTATGCAGTATCATTCACTTTCATGCAAGAGTGCTCTAAAGCGCTTTTTCAATCCATGCGCGACAAGGGGTTGAGTCAAGCTCAGCTTGCAAAAAATGCAAAGGTGAGTCAGTCGACGATCTCACGCGCGCTTAGGGGTGAACGAAACGCCACAGTCAGGCACGGCACCGCCTATTCGCTCATCTAGGGATAACGGGATAACCCCTCTGGCCCTTAGGTGAAGGGGTGCGAGCCATGTGGTTAGCGCCTTCAATAGAGTTTGGGATGGATTGGAGGCCCATGCTAAATGTGTTGCTAAGATAATCGGGGCGTTAGCTGGTCTCCGGCCCGTGGGTAAGAACAAGAAAGGGGGACGGTTTGAGAGAGAACGCAAGTCATCTGAGAAAACGACTGAAAAACGTCGGTCTAAGCGACGCAGCGATTAACGCGGCGTGGCCAACCTGGTGGAGTGATGCCGCCGAGGCTTCAACTTCCGCTCAGACCGAATTGCGCTTCTCCATTGCCCGCAAACTCGGTCTCGACCCACATTCATTGCTGGAAGGCGAGAAACAACCACATTTCATCTGGATGGACGAAGCACGATTCAAGCACCTGTCAGGGGAGGGGCAGCTAGAGCGCTCAGCGATCACGTCATTCGGGACGGCACTTGGTAGGCTTCTGATCGCGGCAACGCCAGCGTACTCTCCCTTACCGATCCCGGATGCGACTGGTTTGCGCAGGGAAATCCTCAGAGAACAACAATTCGTCCGTCTTTTGGATCTCCTTTCGCTGTGCTGGTCAATTGGTATCCCTGTGATCCATCTCCGAGTCTTTCCGTCGCTGCACAAACGGATGGCCGCAATGGCGGTTCGAGTCGAAGAAAGGAATGCGATCCTGTTGGGAAAGGACTCATTGTATCCGCCGCACGTAGCGTTTTATCTCGCGCATGAGCTGGCTCATGTCGCTCTTGGGCACCTTTCGAGAAATCCGATGATCGTGGATTTTGAAGCTCTGAAACTATCTACGCCCAGTGCCGACCCCGACGAGTTGGCAGCAGACAGGTTCGCGCTTGAGCTACTCACGGGTTTATCGGAACCCAAAGTTCTCTCCAAGTCGAAGACTTTTAACGCAACCCAATTGGCTCAGGCCGCATTAAGTGCCTCACAAGAACTAAGGATCGAGCCTGGCACGCTCGCGCTCTGCTTTGGTTACTCCACAGGACAATGGGCGAAAACCAATGCGGCCATAAAGCGCATTTATTCCGCGCCGAAGCCGGTTTGGTCCGAAATCAACAGCCTTGCCCTCGAACATTTGAAATTAGACCTTATTCCGGACGATGCCATTTCGTACGTTCGGGCTACGTTGGGCTACCTTCCCATTTCATGAAAGCCGCCATCGATAACGACATTCTCTTTAAGGGCGCTTGTTACGGACTGTTGAGCGAATTAGTTTCGACATCTTGTCCCAATTCGGAGGTACCAGGGATCCTTGGTTCGGCGCGGTTCGTCGTCTCCGCGAAAATCCGAAAACGCAGCCTCCTACGAAATCGCGCAAGGGCTCTTGAGAACTTCTCGGACTTCTTAGGTCGGACCCAGGCTTTGGAACCAACCGACAGCGAACAGAGCATGGCGGCTGACCTGGAACTTGCTGCACAAAGATTGGGAGTCAGTCTCGATACTGGTGAAAGTCAGCTCTGCTCAATCCTGGTGAACAGAGTTTTGAGCCTACTGCTCACCGGCGATAAACGGGCAATCGTGGCGATGGAAAAACTCGTCGATGCCGACACAAGACTGGCGCCAGTATGTGGGAGGGTAGATGTCTTGAGCAGCTTGTCCGTGATGCAGTGGTGACTCAAGGCCACGAGACTTTCCGCACGGCTATCTGCTCAGAACCCGAGATTGACAAGGCCCTGGCGATTTGTTTTGGCTGCACAAGCCGATCCATCGAACCTTTAAGCCTAATCGAGGGTCTACAAAGCTATATCAACTCGCTGCGCAAAGACGCTAGCCGTGTGCTTTCTCTGTAGGCAAGGCATTCCGCACGTACACGGCATATGGATTCACGATCTCCGCTACCAGGCCGATATGGACTCGCGGCTCGAGCCCCGGCGCATCCGCTATTTCCTCAGTGGTCTCAAGACAAGCTTTATCAACTCGGCCGGCGATGTAGCGGGCGCCAATTGAACCCATACTGTTACCCAACGCAACCTTAGTTTTCCCAAGGGGTAAATCCAATTCCTCTTTTCTCAGGTTTTTGATCGCGAGGGCGTACCGCGAGCCGCGCACATTAATTGCAGGATGAATCGGTGTCCAATCGATTCCGTTGATCGAGTACTCAGTAGCCCGAATTGGCTCCGCGAAGTGGTGCGATTCCATTGGCTGCATACAGAGGTAAATGATTTGTCCCCGCTGCTCGAACGAACGCGCGAACGGTTGAACCATCGTTTGCGGATGGCAGGTGGCGCCGCCGTATCCCCATAAAGCAAAACCCGCTTGTTCTATTTCCTTAGTCTTTCGGGCGATGATCTCGCCAAGGGACTCCTGCGCGTGCGTGCCTACCTTCATATAGAGAAGCCCCTGCCCTGCCTTAAGTACGATGGACATCGCTTCTACTCCAGTAATTCCAACGAGTATTCGTCATCATGAGCTTTCCCGTAGTCCAGGCGCTTCCGTTCCCGAACATACCTGACCTTCGGTGGGCTATCCCCGCCATAGAAGTTCGCCAACCTGCCAGAATCCGAGATTGGCATCGTCGGACCGAGCGATTTATTGCCAGGTAAAGCCTTGACGACAAGATTGCACGACCGGAGGTTGGGAGCATCATCGAGATGATACTGGTGCAATTGAGGCATCATCTTCTGTACAAAAAAACCCGAGCCGATTATGAATTGCTGCACATTTGCGAGAACACGCTTAGGCCACTCCAGTTCACTATCATCTGCGATGACGATCATACCCTCACCCTGGTAAGCCGTAGCCTCGATGCCTCGTTGGACGAAAACCTTTACGCTCTCACCATTGTTGCTGGCGCCCCACGGCGGATTGGTGTAGAAACAGTCAAAATCCGGCGGGACGGCAAAGGAGTCTAAACAATTATAAAGCCTCGCTTTAAGTTGTGTGAGCTGCTCTTTGTCCGCGAACCGAGTCACCGCACCGCAAATCCTCTCATCGAAATCGAAGACCACAATCTCGGAAGGTCCGTAATTAAAGATTTCCCGCTTATGCAGATAGGCCACGCAGACGCTAATTGCATCTCCGTCTCCAATAAAGGCCAACCGTTTGCCGTCGGCCCACCGCGCTACAAGCTCACTTTGGAGAACCATGTCTCCAGCCTTCATATAGATTTGGTCGAAGAGCCGGAGGGGGCGCGGTCGATTTTGAACCACGTCAGATATGGCATTGATTGCCGCGCGGAGATCGATATCCTTTGGGTCGGCCATAAGGTCTAAAGTATACCCTACTGGTAATCAGCAGTAAGTTACTTCGTTCGATCAGCATTCTGGCTCCATCCGGGGGATTGCCAAACTAATTTGAAGTGTGACGTTACCGGTTGGCCGACCGAGGACGAGGGGCCAGCCGTCAGCCAATTACGCGCCGGTTTTCTTGCGTAGGGCGGCGTCGCGGACTTCCCATTCTTGGCTGAGGCGGCGGATGGTTTCGCGCAGGCGCACGGCTAGGACGGCGATGGTTTCCAGCCGGTGCAGGCCGCCGGGGGGTAGGCGGCCGTCGTTGCCGCGGTGGATTTCCGCCAGCAGCAGCTCGGCGTTGCCGAGGATTCCCGTCAGCGGATTATTCAACTCGTGGCGCAACACCTCTCCGAAATCTGCTCCTACGCCTGCCAGCGGATCGCCCGGGTGGTTCATAAAATCCTTCATCCTCGCAAGCTTCTGTTCAACCCTGCTCCGTTCCAACATGATTTGTTCGACCTTACTTTGTTCAACCTTCCCCGGTTCGACCCCGCTCTCTTCAACCCGGCTCTGTTCGACTCCACTCGGTTTTAGAAGGGTCTGTTTGAGAAGGTTCTGTTTGAGAAGGTTCTGCTCGACAAGGTCTTGTGCTACGTTGCGCTCCGGCTTTCGTTCTTGCGTGTGTTCGTTCATAGGTTTCTGTATCGCCTCAATCGTATCTCGATGGTGTTTTGTATTCGCGTGCTCTGGATTCGCTGCATGGACTATTCCGCGCGGCGGGGACGGCGCGACGAAATTCGGGTTTCACTGGCGGACGCTTCCGTTCTGTTTTACTGGCATATTTCACTGGCATGCTTTACTGGCCGCGTTTTTCCGCTTGTGGTGGTTGGCCGCCGCGGGCTTGGACGCCGCCAGCGCCGCGTGTTTCTGATGCAGCACGCCACGCACGCGGTCGGTCAATTCCTCCACGCGAAAGGGTTTGGCCAGATGCGGCAGATGATGGCGTTCAAGGAAGGCGTGGGTGGCCGGCGCAATCACGTCGCCGGTGACGAACAGAAAATTGTGCTGCAGCTCGTTGCCGCTGCGCACCAGGCTTTGGTAGAACTGCTGGCCATCGACGCCCGGCATGCGCATGTCGCAGATGACCAGGTCGAAGCGCTGCTCCGCGGCGCGCTTTAGACCGTCGCGGCCGTCGAGCAGGACTTCCACGGTGAGGCCTTCATCCTGCAGCACGTCGGCGATGAGGCGGGCCACGGTGGGTTCATCTTCCACCACCAGGACGCGGCCATGCACGGGCGCGCGTGCTTTGAGCAACAGGTGATTCTCGGCCAGGGCCACGAGCGCGTCGCCTTGCAGGCTACTTTGCCCGTGACTTTGCACGCCAGACAGCACGTCAGCCCCGTCAGCTCGTGGGTCGTCTCGTGCCGTGACGCTGGCGCGCGGCGCCAACGCGAAGCTGCCCGCGGGCCAGGCAGGGCCAGCGGCGGCTAAACCCTCGGCCATCGGCAGTTCGATGGAAAAGATCGCGCCGCCTTCCGGAGCATTCAGCACGTTCACGCGGCCGCCATGCTCGCGGACGATGCTCAGCACGATGGAAAGTCCGAGGCCAGTGCCGACGCCTTCGGCCTTGGTGGTGAAAAACGGATCGAAGATGCGCGCCAAAATACTTTGCGGAACGCCGGGACCATCGTCTTCGATTTCCAGTTGCACGCGGCGTTCGGCGATCTGCCGGGTGCGCACCAGGATGCGTCCGCCTTGGCCCTTCTGTTCGATGGCTTGGCGGGCGTTGCCGACCAGATTCATCAACACTTGCTGGAGCTGCGCGGCGTCGCCAATGACCGCGGGCAGCGAAGGATCGAGATCCAGCTCCAGGAGAATTTTTTCGGCGGCCATGCTGAAACGCTGCAGCTCCGTGGAGCGCAAGACCACTTGATTCAGCGCCACGCGGCGCCGTTCCGGAGGCGTTTCGCGCGCGCTGAAGAGCAACTGGCGCAAAATGCCGCTGGCGCGCTCGGCCTCTTGAAAAATTTGCCGCACTTCCGGCAGGCGCCCCGCGCCGTCTTCTCGCAGCAGCAGGCGCTGGGCGTAGCCGAGAATGCTGGTCAAGGGATTGCTCAATTCGTGGGCTACGCCGGTGACCATCTGACCGAGGGCCGCGAGTTTTTCGGTTTGCAGGAGCTGCGACTGGAAGACGCGGTGGGCGGTCAGGTCGCGATAGACCTCGACGCGGCCGAGGTTGCGGCCGCTGGCGTCGAGAACCGGGCGGGCGGCGCGTTCGAGAATGCGCGAGATAGGCTGCGTCATGCGCAGCTCTTCGCGGACTCCGCCTTCGATGCCGCGCGCCAAGTTGCGCCAGCGGGCCGCGAACTGCGCGGGCTCCGCGGCTTGTGCGGCCATGCGGGCGATCAACTGCTCGAGGGTCGCGCCCTTGGCGGACTCAGCGGGGCCGAGGCCGGCGAACTGCTCGAAACGGGTGTTGCGCGCGCGGACTTTGTTTTGCGCGTCAAAAAGCACGACGCCTTCTTCCAGCCAGGCGATTACGCCCTCGAGTGCGAGTTCGCTATCCACGCTTTCCGCCGAAGCTGCAGTACGTTCCCCTGTTTCGAGCGCCACCGTTTCGCGCGCGACCATCTCGAGGGCAACCACCAGCTGGCCTTGCGCAGTCGGAAGTTCGCGACGCAAGCGCACAGCCATGCCGTTACGCAATTCGGCAATCAGCGCGTCGTCAATCAGCGCATGGTCAATCGGCGCAGTCTCAATCAGTACATTTTCGGTTTCGTTTGCATTGTCGCGCGAATTGCTGCAGCCATTCGTGGAGGAAAGCTCTACGTCGCGTGACAAGTCGCGTGACAGCCAATCCGCGACCCGCTGGCGGTCCTTTTCGCCGAACAACTCGGGGAAGAATTCGCCTACGGCAGCGCTGCTAGCAGCGGGCGACACCGAGTTCGCGTCAGTGGCAAACGTTTTTGCGCTATTTTTTGTCGCGACGTGGGTGGTGTGGAGCTGCACATCTACTCCTTTCATATCTACACCGGCGGTTGCGCCAGTTCTTCCTTCGCGGATGAGTTCGTCCGCGCGTGCGCTGAGTTCCGCCACACGTCCGCGGGCGTCCAGCACCAGCAAGGATTTGGGACTGGCGGCAAGTTGTGCGCGCTGGCGCAGCGCGGCGCGCGACTGGTCTCTCGCGCGCTTCCAGCGCGCCACGGCCTGCGCGGCAAGAGCGGCGCGATATTCAAGACGCTGCAGGGCGGCCAGGGATGTGCCGCGGCGAAACAATCCGACCAGCATCAGTCCACACAGTTCGCCTTCCGCTTCAATCGGCAGGGCCACAATGCGCGAGATGGGCGTATGCATTCGCAAGGCCTGCGGCGCGGAACCTGCGGGCTCGCGTTTGCGTAGCGCCTCGCGCCAGGTTTCCGAGAACGCTTCGCTCTCGGCCACGCGCAGCCAGTCCGCGTCGCCGCTGTTCCAGCGAAAGTCGATGTTCGCGGCGGGGGTGTCCGGCGACCAGGCATCTGGCAGTGCCGCGATGCTGGCGAACGCAGCGCCGACACCCAAGCCGTCCGCGTCGCTGTCCACGATGCTGTCGGTGATGCGCGCCAGCGCGACTTCCGCACAAACCTCGGCACGAACTTCGGCACGACGATCGGCGCGGCAGTCTCCGCGATGATCCCCGCGAGTGTCCGCTTGTTCGCCGGCGTCCAGGTCGTGGTACACGCGGCGCGCCAGCGCTATATCCGCTTCGCGCTCGCGCGCCACTGCGCGCTCGTCTTCGTGCGCGAGGTGCAACACTAACTCCGCGGCCAGCCGCTGGGGCAGGGTGCGCGGCAGAATGCGATGCTTCTCCCGCGTACCACAAAGTATTACGCCTCGCAAAACGCCGCGATTTTCGATGGGTACCCACAAAACCTTACGCAATTCGATCAGTATGCCGATCAGTATGTGACCGGAGCGGTCTTGCAATTCCTGCTCAACCGCACGGCCGCCCAACACCAAGTCCTGCGGCAGGAGTGCTTCGCCGGAGAGCTGCTCCCACTCCGCAGGAGCGCTTTCACTTTCGCGATCCCAAACCACGCCGCGCCAGGCAGGCTCGAGCGAGTGGCCTTCGTCGCGTAGCGGGCGGTTTGGGGAGGTGCCGATGACTTTTGCCGGTGAGGGGATTCGATCTTCGTTGCCATAATCCGTGGCAGAGTTTGCCAGCCAGATTCCGATGCGGTCGGCAGAACCCTCGGCCCGCAACTCGCGCAGCGCTTCGCTGACAATTTCATACCGCGATGCGCCATCGAGAGCCGCTCGCGTAACGCCTCGGTGCGCTGCTATCGCTTCCTCTTTTTTTCCCCAGAGCTTCACGGCAGAGACTCTCTTGCACCGCTATATCCAACTGCGCGCGAAAACCCTTTTGCCAACAGAATCAAACAGATGAACGATCATCGCGGCCGTGCAGAGGGTTGACACCCGGCCCATGTCGAGACGGCTTCTGCGAGGTTTCCCAGAGTGAAACGGAGGAATGATGCTGTGAAGCTCTGTTAGAACGTTCTTGTACGAGAAGGATCAAAGGAGGGAGTCGCACACAGAGAAAATTGCGTGGAAGTTACTTGCACGAATTTTGGTGTCGATGCTGAGCGAGGATTTTTATAAATTCACGCGAGAGTGCGGTGCAGCGGCTGTGCTGACGCGGTCGTCAGCCGAAGTTAATCTGCGCTGGCACGGGCGGTGTGGTTATCTCCGGGCGCCTGTTCCATATGGTACTGCTTTAGTTTGCGATAGAGCGTGGTTTTGCCGATGCCGAGCAGCCGGGCCGCCGCCAACTTGTCGCCCTTGGTTTCCCGCAGCATGCGCAGGATGGCGCGACGCTCCAGCTCTTCGAGCGGCAGCAGTTCGTCTTTTTCCGGAGCGCGTTCGCTGGTGGGATATTGCAGATTGGAGGGCAGGTCGCCCACGTGCATGATGGGCCCGGAGCCGAGGGCTATCGCGCGAGCCACGGCGTTTTCCAGCTCGCGCACGTTTCCCGGCCAGTCGTAGGCCATCAACCGAAGCATGGCGTCCTCGGAAATGGTACGGGGCGGGGCCTCCGCCGGTGACAGTTTTTCGAGGAAAGAGGTCACCAGCAAAGGCACATCATTCTTGCGATCACGCAGCGGCGGCAGTTTGATCTGCACCACGTTCAGGCGGAAATACAGATCCTGGCGGAAAGCTCCATTGCGGATGGCGGCTTCGAGGTCGCGATTGGTGGCCGCGATGACCCGCACGTTGATGCGTTTGCGTTCCGTGGAGCCCACCGGTTTGACTTCCTGCTCCTGCAAGGCGCGCAGCAACTTGGCTTGCATGTCGATGGGCATATCGCCAATTTCGTCGAGGAAGAGTGTGCCGCCCTGCGCGGACTCGAGCAACCCTTGCTTGGCTTGCAGCGCGCCGGTAAAGGCGCCTTTGACGTAACCAAAAAGCTCCGATTCGATGAGCGTGGGGGTCAACGAAGAGCAGTCGACGGGCACAAAAGGCCGCTCCTTGCGCGGGCTGGAAAAATGCACGCTACGCGCCACCAGCTCTTTGCCGGTACCGCTTTCTCCCAGGATGAGCACGGGATAGTCGTGCTGGCTGACCTTGCCGATGACTTTGTAGACGCTCTCCATCTTTGGGGACAAGCCGATCAGACCGCCAAAGCCCGGACGCGTGCGCAGCTGTTCGCGCAGCAGACGATTCTCGCGTTGCAGGTCCACGCTATGCGCGGCGCGCACAAGGCGGGATTTTAGCTCTTCCATGCGGAACGGTTTGGTAACGTAATCGACGGCACCAAGGCGCGTAACCTCCACGGCGGAGTCGATGGTGCCGTACTGGGTTAACACCATCAGGGCCATCTCCGGATACATGTCGCGCACTTTTTTAAGCAAGGCCAATCCGCTGGCGCCGGGCAATTGCAGATCGGTCAATAAAATATCTATCGGTGCGTATTCCAGTAGTTCGGCGGCTTCCTCGGCGGTGGCCACGGAGGTGACATTCATGTCTAACCCGCGTCCGACTTCACCGCACATTTCGCGGATAAACTGTTCATCGTCCACGATCAGGAGGTTCATGGCCGAGACCTCGCGTCTGGTAGGTTCGCGCACCGCCAGATGCGCATGGGGCGTTTCGAGCACCGCGGCCGCGCCGCTTGCGCCCTGGAAGGAAACCTCTGCTTCGTCACTCATCTTTGTCACTCATCTCGTCACTCATCGTTCGGGAGATTCCCTTCCGGTGCAGAGAGCACATGAACCAACCGAAGCAGTGCATCTCAAGTTCCAAAACGGAAAATTGCTGAACGACTGAATTACCATCACTTGCCGAATTATGCGAAAACGCTTTCGGTCCATTTCGGGGTTGCCGCTGTCTTGGCGAAACGCCAGAAGAAAATAACGTGTCATGTTCTGTGACACTTGCCAAATCTGAACGGTAAGTTTCATTTTGGGAACAACCGCGTTCCTTCCAGGGACGGCTTTGGGATCCGTGGCCGAGCATTTTCTCGTCGACCAGCTGATTGGCGGCGCCGATAAATCGAGCGTGATGATTAACATAGGTGGGACGTACCCCAAGTCTAATACTCTTGGAAGATAGCAAACTAGTAAGAGTGGGTCAAGCAATATCAGGCCGCGCCGCAGTCTGAAAAGGGGAATGAAGCCAGCCCAAGTAGCTAAGGGAATCGCCGCGTGGCCTGCCGAGAGCAGGCTTCCAGCAGCCTAGCGGCGCGAAGGTTGCTGAGAACTGCGGTCTAATTACTGCGCGGGACAGACAGTCGCAACAAGCCCTCCGTCAGGGAGGCGGCAACGACGGTCCCATCGGCAGAAACGGCCACGCCGGTAAATTGCCCCATTACCACTCCACGGTCGATACGCTCCCAGGTTTGCGCGCCATCACGCGAGGCATACAGGCCACCGTCGCGGATGGCGATAAGCGATAAGCCATCGCCGAAGAAGTACGAGATTGGTTCGCCGACAGACAGGCCGTTGGCCACCAATTCCCAGGTCTGGGCACCGTCCGCGCGGCGATACAGCCCCTTGGCGGTAGCAGCCAGAACTAACCTGGCGCCTTGTGGAGCGCTGGCGAGGGCCGTGGCGTCCGTTCCGTCGAGGCGCGAGACTTTCAGCTCATGGACCCAACGCAGGTCTGCGTCGGGCACTTCTGGAGCGATATCGAGGCGCTCCTGGCGCCACGACTTCCCTTCGTCGAGGGATTGCCAGACTTTTCCGCCCGCAACCATCCACAGGCGAGAGCCAGGCCACAGGCGAAGGCCAGGCTCTGCTGAGACGTTTTCCAAATCTGTTGCTTCCGTGACCAGACGCAATATTTTCTCGCCGATGGTACCGGACCACAGACCTTGCGAGGTGGCCACAAATACTCGAGCGCCCATGGTGCGCAGGTCAGAAATGTCGGCGCCAGCGGCAGGAAATACTACTGTGCCGCGGCGAACACTCGAGCCGGCCTGCGGAGACGCGGCGCGCGGTGTGGTCGCATGCGACGAAGTACTTGGCGACGGGGTGGCAGCCGACGAAGTACTACGCGGCGGGCCACCCTTGACCCCTTTGGAGCGAACTTTGGAAAGACCGACGCGAAGCGTAGCGGCATCCATTTGCCCGCCGAGGTTTCGTAAACCCACAGAGCTCCGTTGGCGCTTGCCACCCACCAGCCACTGTCGCTAGAGAAGATATGTGCCAGCTGCACGGGCGTAGCATCCGCCGATAAAGGACCCGGCAGCGCCTGCCAATGCGATCCGCCATCGTGCGACTCGATCAGCGCTTCGGGCGAACCGGGCATCCACGCCAGCAGATGCTGAGCATCATGCGGATCGCCGAGCAGTGCCGCGGTGATGCGGTGCGAAAAACCATCGTTCACCGGCGTGAAGGTAACCCCGGCATCGCTGCTGGCCAGCACGCCTTGGGCTTCGGTTCCCAGCAGTATATGGTTGGAAGAATTTCCCGCGGCTGCCGACGCAGGGGGAATCACCACCACGTCATTGACGACCCACTCGCGCGGCGTGGTCCGCGTCCAGGATTCGCCGCCATCGCGGGTGACCCATAAGCCTTCCGTGGTGGCAGCATACAGAACCCGCGCGTCCGCCGGATCCTGAACAATGGCTTGCGTGCGCCGCGAGGAATAGGGAATGCCCTGTAGTTTCGTCCAAGCCGCGCCGCCATTTTCGCTGCGATAAATGCCCGAGCAGGCGCTGGCAAAGATGCGCCCAGGGCTGGCGGAATCGACGCGCAGGCTCATGATGTCGGAATCGTCGATCATCCCCACGGCGACGGCGTTCCATGTCTTTCCAGCATCGGAAGTCTTCCACGGCAAGTGGTAGGTCCCGGCATAAATCACGTCCGGATCGCGCGGATCGATGGCCACGGAATCGACATTGCGCAATTCCGGATCGCCCGCGGGAGAAATTCTCTGCCACGTTTGCGCGGCGTCCGCGGAGCGAAAAACTCCGCTGCGCGTTCCGGCAACGAAAATTTTGGCGCGCCCGGGGACTGCTCTACGGTGCGGACAATTTCTCCGGAGAGTCCCGCCAGCGTCCAGGTAGCTCCGGCGTCGCTGCTGCGAAAGAGCGCTCCGCCGGCTTGCACATCCTGAAACCAGACGGCGGCGAGCAGATGATTTTCATCGCTGGCGTCGACGAGCAGTTTCTGAATCACGGCATCGTGGCGGGAGCTGACGCGACCGCGCAAGGACCAATGCTGGCCGGCATCCTGCGAAGTGAAAATGTGACCGTCGGCCGCGCCAAGATACATGGTGCGATCGGGTGCGATGGCCAGCGAAATTACGTTGCCGCCCGGCGGACCGATCTGCTGCCACGCGCCGTATTGCGCAACGGCGGGCTGCGCCAGCAGGAAGAAAAGCAGCAGCAAAGTAGCGGTCAGAATCGCCGGTGGCTTACGACAGGTCTTCATGTACATGCGGGCGGGCGCAGGCGGCTGGAGTCGGGTTCGCGCTTCTTGTTCCTAGTTGTCTGTGGCATCTGGCGGCTGTGAAAGGCGCACAGGCAAGAGTGCCTGTGCTACGGAAGCAGAAATGAAGCAGGCTCCGAAGGGTTGCTTTCCCTCGGAGCCTGCTCGGCTAACTGCATTCGGCGATTCGCGGCGTCCTGCACATTCAGGCATTCGCCGCGAATCGCCAGTGATGACCTTTAGTAGGTGGCACCTTCGGGAACGAAGATGAAGTCCACGCGACGGTTGTCCTTCTCCGAGCCAGCGACAGCTTCGCCGACGCGCGTGGAGATGCGCGAGGCGTCGATGCCCTTCTCGACGAGATACTTTCCGGCGAGTTCGGCACGAGCAGCCGCGAGCTTGGCAGACTTGGGCTCCTTGGGATCCGCAAAGCCCACGATGACGACCTTGGCGTTGGGATCGTTCTTCAAGCGCAAGGCCACGTCGTCACCGACGCGCTTGCAGAGGTTGTCGAAGCGTGAAGCCCCAACCTTGGTGTAGCCGCAGTCGCCGACCTTGGTCGCTTGCGGCGGTGCCGGCGGCTGTTGCACGTCTACGTTGGTGGAAGCATCAGCGTTTCCGCCCTTGCCGTCGCTGACCGAGCAACGGACGGTGTAGCTTCCGGGCGCCAGACCAGTCGAATCAAATTCGACGTGCGGGCCGCTGCCGACGATCTGACCGCCGGTGGGAGCATAGCTGTAGGTGAGTGGATCTCCGTCCGGATCGCTGGCCACGGAGGTGATGCCGGTGCGCTCGCCGGGCATAATCGGATTGCGGTCCGTGGAGCAGGCGATGGTGGGCGGCCGGTTCGGCGGGGTCTGCACAGCGATATCCGCGGAGCAGGTGGCGGTGCCGCCTTTGCCGTCATCGACCTTGGCGTTAACGGTGTAAGTGCCGACGCTCAAACCGCTGGAAGACCAGCGCGCGTCGGGACCAGTGCCATCAACGGTACCGCCGGTGGCCGTGTAGGAATACGTGAGCGGATCGTTGTCCGGATCGCTGGCAGTCACGTGGACTTGCACGCTGTTACCAGAACCTGCGTATACCGAGGTTGGGTTGGCGGAGCAAGACGCGACTGGAGGACGGTTGGGAGCAGGCGGCGGGGCAAACCCGAAGCGCAACACGACGCCCGAACCGGCGCGGAAGTTATTCTGGTGAATGAAATTGTTGAGGCCCGGTCCGTAAAAGTCCGTGTACAAGTAGTCGAGCTCGGCCACGCGCCAGGCGAGATTCTTCCATAGCACGTAGTCGATACCACCACCCACCGCGAACGAAAACGCGTATTGCGAAGTGCCACCGGTGACCGCGCTACCACCATGTGCGAAGCCAGCCAAGAACTCGCCAAAGGGCACGATGTGATTAAACTTGCGCCAGTTGACCCGGGGACCAAAAAGCACGGTTTGGAAGCCTCCATCGACGGCGGAAGGATTCGTGAATTGAGGATTTAGCGTGGCGATCGGAGTAAGGTCGCGAGTGAACGTATACCCCGCGCCTTGCGCAACGAGTCCCAGCCAATTCTTGACGTTATAAACGAATTCGCCCGAGCCGCCAAATGAATTGGCATTCTTAAACGGGCCGGCGGGCGCGAAATTCACATACTGGAACAGCAAAGCTATTTCAAACTTGGGAAGCATTTGTCCCACCGGTTCGCTACTTCCCAAACTCGCGGACGGCGCCGGAAACGGCGTAGCGCGCGGCGGCATGGGAACCGCAAAAATATTGGAAGCGGGCGGAGCTACGCTCGCGGGTTCGCTGGCGGTTGCCGGAGCAGACGTGCTGTCCGCGGTTGCGGCCGGCGCATTTCCGTTATCGCCCGTGTCGCTCGCCTTATCTTGAGCGACCGCCGGCAGACTCATAAACAAACCCATCGCAATTACCACACACCACTTACTCATCTTCGTTCCTCCATAAACTTTGTACTTGCGGACCCCAGTGCATCGCGTTTCCGTTTGTACTCACCCCCGTGCATCAAACGGACTCGACGAACTTTTTTCGCCACTGACAATCGCCAGCTAAGGTGGCAGCGCCAATAGGAAGACCGTCACGTACCAACAAGAATGTGAGCAGTTCCATTAGCAGTCAGGAATTGGCTCACGTAGACTATTCCAGAACCCTCGCATCTGCAAGCACTTCGTGACGTGGGCCTCGGTTTGTCCGGCGTCTTGGCCGGGAGCCAAACAACCACCGGGTAAATGCCCAGCTATTAACACACGGTATCGCCGGAAAACCTATACATTTTTTGTAGTAGCCATGCCAGGCCCTGCGCACCGCTCCCCATAGATGCCGCGACGAACGGCGCAGATGGCGGGTCACACGTGACCCACCGTGGCGGGAGCGTCCGGGTGCCGATCGTGCTTCGCCGTGCGCTGGAGTTTCCTTGCACGCTTTCCTTGACGCCCGCGCAAAAGGCAAGTACTGTCTGCAACGAGAGGCAGGCCGCATTATTATTGACTCCGGACGCGCTACTGAGTAGTGTCGTGCCTCGTTTCCACCGAGTGGGGACGAGGAGGCGGTATGAACAGGTGGCTCTCAGTGGTAGCGCTTGCGATGTTGATCGTGGTGGCCGGACTTGCGTGGCGTGGGACGCTGCAAAATGCGGCGCATGGGAACCAGGACGTTTCCGTGCTCACCGCGCAAGGCTCACGCCCATACCCGCCAACGCCACCGGTGCGCTAGCACGCGCAGCGCGTGACCGGCCAAGCCTCTGATTAGAAAATTTGCTTGGCCCTATCGATTTCGCAGTGTGGCTGTTGGGCTTCCTCGCCGAGGTCTTTGTACTGGTGTGGGCTTTCCGGGATCGCACGCTGCTGCGGCATCGCGCGCTGTTGCTGTACGTGGCGGCGCTGGCGGTTGACGAAATCCTGAGTTTCAGCATTCTCCGCCGCTACGGTTTTTCCTCCAACGAGTACCTCTACTACTATCACTACAGCGACGCAGTGCTGACACTGCTGATGTTCATCGCCATCGCCGGCCTGTGTTCGCGCATTTCTCGCGAACAGGGAGGGGGTGCGCAAGCGCGCGCGCTGCCGGTGATCATTCTCGGCACGGTGACGCTGTATGCCGCGGCCGTCACCGCGATCAAGCATCAATTGCTGGCTACCCACTTTGCGGTCGAATTCTCCGGCAGTTTGTACTTTGCCGGGATGATTCTCACGTATGGTGTGTGGGTTCTGCTGCTCAAGCGCCGGGATCCACGGTTGCGGCTGGTGCTGGTGGTCAGCGCCTTCGGGATTTATTTCGGCGGCCAGACCGCAACCTTCGCACTGCAATCCATTTTGCCTTCGCTGGGAATATTGCACTACCTTCCGGGTCTGATGGGGGCCTGGCTCCCGGTTTCATTGGCCTATACATTTTCTCGAGTTTCCGACGAGGCGCGTATCCCTCTGGAGCAGCTTGTAGGGGTGCGGTAGTGCATGAGTTTATCGTTCTCGTCTTCGCGGCCGTTTTGACCTCGTATCTGGGCATCCGATACTGGCGTGCGCTGCTATGGTCCGCGTCGCAACAGCGACTTTCCGAAGCCACGCGGGAACTGGGAGCCTGGATAGATGGTCCGCAGGGCGAAAAGTCGCTGGCCATGGTCTGCGCTTTGCTCAAAGTGTGTCCCAAGCTGGAGCGCGGGAGCGACCGGAAGTTGCTGGCTATCCGTGTATACGACGGCGTTTTGGGTGCGGCCGAGAGGCTGTTCGGCCGCCGCGCTGGCCATCGGAATCCGTGGATCGCGGCGGAACGAAAAGCGTGCGCATATTTCGCAGCTGTGCTTCTCGATCAGCGGATTACGCGAACGAGCCGGTGGTATGCCGGACAAGTCACGGACGCGATGTCCTAAGCAGTGGGTGCGCACCTCCGCTGTTTTGTTTTGCGTATCGCCAGCGCGGTCAAACGGTGAGATCAATTATGCGGGGTCATCCGGGAGGCCAGGCAAACTCCCGGCCACCGAGCAAATGCAGGTGTAAATGAAATACCGACTGGCCCGCGCCCGTTCCGCTGTTAATCACGGTGCGATAACCGTGCAACAAATTATGTTTGCGGGCGAGTTCCGCGGCCAGCAACTGCATTTTGCCCAGCACCGCTTGATCTTCCGGCGAAGCCTCGCTTAGCGAAGAAAAATGTTTGCGCGGGCAGATTAGAATGTGCGTCGGCGCCTGCGGCCCAATATCTTCAAAGGCGAAAATCTCGGAGTCCTCGTGAAGAATTTTTGCCGGAATTTTCTTCGCGGCGATCTTGCAGAACAAACAATCGGGATTCATACGCTACTCCTTGGGACCGGCTGACTCGTCGAGCCGCACGACAAAGGTGGTAAATCCATCGTGAGTTCGCAGTTGCGAGGCATATTGCCCCGCTGCATCCTCGCCAGAGATTTTTCCAACACGCACGCGATAAAAAATGCCGTCCGGAGCGTTATACGGTTGAATGTAAATCGGCGAATACGAAGCGTGTAGCTTATCCCGCAAGCGCTCCGCGTTGCCACGGTCGCGAAACGCGCCAACCTGTACGGTAAAAAAACCAGTCGTGGGATCGACAGCGCCGGAAATCACTTCCAGCTTGATGGGCACCACGCCGGGACCGACAGACTCGATTTGTTGCGCGGCGGCGAAAGAAAGATCGATGATGCGATTCTCCACAAACGGCCCACGATCCGTAATGCGCACTACCGCGAACTTCCCGTTGCTGAGGTTGGTGACGCGCACCACGGTGTCGAACGGCAAAGTGCGATGCGCGGCCGTCAATTTGTACATGTCGTAGATTTCGCCGTTGGACGCCCGGCGCCCATTGAACGGCACGCCATACCACGAAGCGTTGCCCTCTTCAATGTATCCCACCGGCGCAGGCGGCTGTGCTGCCTTGCCGCGTTTGGCGGGCTTGCCGCTCGCCGCCGCAGGTCCCGGATAGTCCGTCGAACGTTTTTCGGCTTCTTCCGTGCTCGCGGGTGTTGCAGAAGGCGCTGCGGGCGGCGGCTGATGGCCGGCGGTGGGATTACGCGCCGCGCATCCAAACGTGAGGAACACGCAGCCCAGCAATACGCACACATGAGCTGATGACTGGATGACGCGCGATGAATTGGCGGGAAGAATAATGACTACGCCTGGGGCTTTGCAGCGCTGGCGGCCTTTGCCGCGCTGCGCGCTTCCAGTTTTTTCGCGGCATCGCTCAATTTTTCCGAGACTTCGCGAAGAAAAATAGCGCCGCGGCGTTCCGTTTCGGGAGCTACCTCGTCTTCGAGAAAATGACGCAGTCGTTGCAACTCCTCGTCAATGCGTTTGCCGATTTCCTCGAATTTGTCCATGAACGTAAATCCTCTCTGCCGCGAAAGGCTTTGCAGGGTTAAACCGCCGGCCGCGACGCGCGAAAACGAGAAAATCACGTTCCCAACCGGACCGATCAAGAGAGATAGCGGCGACTCCGGTATTATAGGAACGCGGCTTGCGGGTCGCAAGGAGCAGAATGGCACTTCCTAACGAATGGCGGTTGCGCGTCGACAAAATTAAGAGCGGGCTGCGCGGACTTTTTGGCAACAAGGAAACGCCGCGCCCCAGAATGTGTCCGGCCTGCGGGAATCTGGTCGGCATCAGCGCCACGCGCTGCCCGGCATGCGGCACCAGCCTCAATTTCTCGCTGGCCGCCGCGGGCCGCGGCGTTTCCGGTTTCTTTGGCGGCAACGCTCCGGCTACCACGGTGATATTAATCGTAAATGTGCTGATGTTCGCGGTCTCTCTGATTTCTTCCGTGCAGCAAGGTGCTGGTTTGAGCTTGACGGGCGGCGTCAGCGGGGACGTCCTTTATCGCATGGGCGCGTCGTATTACCCGGCAATTTTTGTAGGCCATCAATGGTTCCGGCTGGTTACCGCCATGTATTTGCACGGCAGTATCCTGCACATCGGCTTCAATATGTGGGTGCTGTGGGACGTCGGTCCAGTAATTGAAGAGGTCTACGGCTCGGCACGCTATCTATTCATGTACACGTTTTGCGGAATCGCCGGCTTCGTGCTGAGCGCCTGGCGCGGGAATTTTTCCGTGGGCGCTAGCGGTGCAATCCTGGGCCTGGTTGGCGTGATGCTGGCGATCACCACCAGGCGCGGCGGCGCAGCCATGCAAGCGCAGAGATCCCGCCTGATTTTTTGGATTGTTATTATTTTTGCGCAAGGCTTGCTGCCCGGCTTGAGCGTGGACAACTGGGCGCATGCGGGCGGTCTGATCAGCGGTTTTCTACTCGGAAGAACGTTTGCCGATCGACAACCGGCTCCGGGCGGCGAACTGAAGCGCGCTTACGCGCTGGGCTGGCTCAGTGCGGTAATCATTTTCGCGAGCTTCGCTTCCATGATGCTGTATCTCTACCAACATCCCGCCTGATCTGAGTTATTCAGAACTGCTGAGGCGCCGCGCGATGGAAAAAGAATAGTGAACCGCGGAGACCACCGTCAGCGTGGCGACGGTATAAATCAAAATGCGATCGATGGGCGCCAGACGTATGTCCGGGTACGCCGCACCAAGTACCACAGAGAAAACCATTACGATTTGAAAAAATGTGGTGGCTTTGCCGAGGATGCTCGGGGGAAACGGCCGATAGCCAAAAATGAGCAGAATCACCACGGCCACCATCAGAATGATTACGTCACGGCTCAAGACAAAAATCATCAGCCACAACGGTATTTCGCGCTTGAACGCCAATATCACGAAGGATGAAGAAAGCAGCAGTTTGTCCGCAATGGGATCCAGATACGCGCCCAGCGACGAACTCTGATTGAGGCTGCGCGCCAGCAATCCATCGATTCCGTCCGATAGCGCGGCGAGCAACAAAATCAGCAGCGCCCAGCGATAGTGCTCATAAGAAATCGAAACAATGAAGAGCGGCAAAAAACCCAGCCGCAGAATCGTGATTTGGTTGGGTACCGTCCAGATGCGCTGTCGCATTGTGCTTCAGGATAACGCACTTTTGCGCGAGACGATTCAGGCGATAACTTCAGTCCATGAGGGGTCAGGCGAAGTGCGCCAGATATTCGCGCAGCGAGCGGCCGGCCTTGCGTTCAAACAATTCCGCCATCGAAGGGATGGCTCCGGCGGGTTCGTCAAGGGCAATGCGTTCGATGCGCGTCATGGGAAAGAATACCGTGGGCAGACCGGTGCGTTCGTTGTCTGGTTCGTTGATTTCGCGGACGAAGTGGTCGAAGGAATTTAGATCCACGCCGCGAATGGTGGCTCCGGCGGGATTGATGGCCAGCAACTCCCCCCAGAATTTTTCTTTGGGCGAGTGCAGGCTGACCACTACGATGGAATGCGGTTCCATAGGTTCGTTAGCGCCATCCTCGGCGTTTAGTTTAACGCAAAGCTAGCCACAGGAACGCGCCCGCTCTGCGAATCCGATGTGCAAATGGAAAACCGGTTGACACTCAATCAAGCATGGGTGCGGGCCCGGCCGACGGAACGATTAGTTCTGCTTCGGTCAGCGATTGCACCACCGCCACCGACGAGTCCGGAGCCACCTCGCGCAGCACTAAACCTTCCGGCGTGACTTCGATGACCGCCAATTCCGTGACGATGTAATCGACGACTTCGACGCCGGTGAGCGGCAGCGTGCAGCGCTTGAGAATCTTTGGTTGGTTGTCGCGCGTGGCATGTTCCATGGCCACAAACACGGTTTTGGCCCCGGCGACCAGATCCATCGCGCCGCCCATACCCTTCAACATTTTCCCGGGGATGGCCCAATTGGCGAGTGTGCCTTTTTCGTCGACCTGCAGCGCGCCAAGAACGGTAAGGTCCACGTGACCGCCGCGAATCATGCCGAAAGAATCGGCGGAAGAAAAATACGAGGTGCCGGGAATTTCGCTGACGGTTTCTTTGCCGGCATTGATGAGATCCGGATCGACTTGCGCCTCCAGAGGATATGGCCCGACGCCGAGCATGCCGTTTTCCGACTGCAGGATCACCTCCATGCCCGGCGGAACATAATTGGCGACCAGCGTGGGCATGCCGATTCCGAGGTTTACGTAAAAGCCGTCGCGCAGTTCGCGCGCGATACGGCGGGCGATGCGTTCGCGTTTTTGTTCGTCGCTTAGCGGCATTTTCTAGGATTTCCTGGTGGTGCGGCGCTCGATGCGCTTTTCGTACTTTTCGCCTTGCAGAATGGCGTTGACGAAAATTCCCGGCGTATGCACCTGATCGGGGTCGAGCTGACCCAGTTCGACAATTTCTTCGACTTCGGCGACCACATAGTCCGCGGCGGTGGCCATCATGGGATTAAAATTGCGCGCGGTCTTGCGGTATTGCAAATTGCCCCAGCGATCGCCTTTCCATGCTTTTATAAAAGCGAAATCGCCGCGCAGCCCGCGCTCCATGACGTACATGCGGCCATCGAACTCACGCGTTTCTTTTCCTTCAGCGACCATGGTGCCGAAACCGGTGGGCGTGTAAAACGCAGGAATGCCCGCGCCGCCGGCACGCAGGCGTTCGGCGAAAGTGCCTTGGGGTTCAATTCGACTTCGAGTTCGCCAGCCATCACCAGTTGCTCGAAAAGTTTGTTCTCGCCAACATAGGTGGAGATCATTTTCTTGACTTGGCGATTTTGCAGCAACAGTCCAATGCCGAAATCGTCCACTCCGGCGTTGTTGCTGACAACAGTGAGATTTTTTGTGCCACGACGACGTACCGCAGCGATGAGATTTTCCGGGATGCCGCAAAGTCCGAATCCACCCATCAAAATGGTGGCGCCATCCTCAAGTTTCTCAATGGCAGCGTCCGCAGAAGTTACGCGTTTGTCCAAACGGGAAACCTCAATGAACCATGCGCCAGTTGTTACGCGTGACGGCGCGGAGTTGAGGTTGCAGTTTACCGCAAGTTACGTCCAGACGCGCCGATGCGCATGCCGGACGCTAAATTTGGAGGGATGGGACAGCGGTCGACGACTTCTTCACAGGATAAGCCGCGAGAGAAGCTCTCGTCCTCTCGCGACCCCGTCATGCGGCTGTCACTATGCGTTGTCACCAAATGACGCGTTACGAAGTAGTTGGAACTTTCAGTCGGGATGACTGTGGCGCCAGTTCCAATAATCCTCCTGCTCTTTCTTGTTGGCCTTCACGAATTCGTGATCTTGCCGGTGTTGCTCGGCAAGGTAGCGATGCCAGGCTTGGTTTTCGTGCTCATCCCAGTGGTGATAATCCTTGTGATCGCGATCGTAGACACGATCATCTTGTGCCGCGGGAGCAGCCACAAGCACCGCGGGCGCCGCCAGTGTGGCCGCAAGTAGTATGGCAATACTGTAAGAATTTACGCGATTCATCTCGTAATCCTCCTGCAACGAGGATCACAAGAACTGCAGTCGCGAGCCATACCGAGAACCGCGTAGCAAGGCTAGGGAAAATATCTGATTGGAGCGCCGGATGCTTGCGAATTCCTAAATTCTCCCTCATTGGAACGGAACAGTGTTAGCAGACCGCAAGCTGAAGCTTTTTTCAAACTAGCTAGATAGAACGCAAGAGCTTGTAGAGTGTGTTGGCGGCGTCGAAATCGGCTTCCAGTTCGCGAGAGTTCAGGCGATCGCGGAGGTCGTCGAGACGGCGGGCAAAAAGATCCAGTTCGGCAGAGAGGATTTCGCGATTGGTCAGGATAATATCGCGCCAAACGGAGTAGGGGCTACCAGCCAAACGAAGAGAATCGCGCAGGCCGGGGCCAGCTAACGTGATGGGCAGGCCGTTTTCATCGAGGCGGTCGTAAAGGAAACTCGCCAGGGCAACCGCCGCGAGCTGCGGCAAATGCGAGGAGAGGCCCACCGCGTAATCGTGTTGCTGTGCGCCTAACCACAACGGACGCGCACCAATTTTTTCCAGCAGGCTAACGAACGCTGCGATACGGGAGTCGCGTGGGGATTTTTCTTCCGCGCCCCGGGCTTCGGCGATGAGTGCATAGGTTTGCGCTTGAAAAAGGTCGCCGTCGGCGTTGCTGATGCCAGAAACTTCGCGTCCGGCCATCGGATGGCCGCCGAGAAAGATCGGTCCTGCAGACGAATGAAAAAGTTCGATGGCTGATTGCACGATGCGGAGTTTGGTGCTGCACGCATCGGTGATCAGCGCGTGCGGGGCGGCGTGTTTGGCGACTTCGGGCAGTAGATCGAGGGTCGCGCCAATAGGCAGCGCGATATAAACGAGGTCCGCGTTACTCAGCGCGGTGGCAAGGTCGGCGTGATGCGCGTCGTCGATGGCGCCGAGAGACTTGGCGTCTCGAACAGGTTCGGGGCGATCCCAGCCGGAAATGTGCAGATCCGTCGCGTATTTTTTTAGCGCCAGTGCAAAAGAGCCGCCGATCAGCCCGGTGCCCAGAATCGTTATGCGTTGAATGAGGTGCGCAGAAGGCATGAGTGAGGCCGCGGCTCAGGCCGCCATGGTGCGGCCGATAGCTGGAGCGATGATTCGCAGCTCGCGCATGAGTTGCTGGAACTGGGCCGGGTCGAGGGATTGCGCGCCGTCAGACAGCGCGTGATCGGGGTCGTTGTGAACCTCGATGAGCAATCCATCGGCGCCCGCGGCCACCGCGGCGCGGGCCATCGCGGCCACTTTGTCGCGCCGTCCGGTGCCGTGCGAGGGGTCGGCCATCATCGGCAAGTGTGAAAGTTTCTTGATCACCGGAATCGCGGCAATATCAAACGTGTTGCGCGTGTAGGTCTCGAAAGTGCGGATGCCTCTTTCACAGAGAGCAACATTAAAATTGCCGCCGGCGAGCATGTATTCCGCGCTCAACAAAAGTTCTTCCATGGTGGCGGACATGCCGCGCTTGAGCAACACGGGCTTTCTGGTTTCGCCCAGCGCACGCAGCAGAAAATAGTTTTGCATGTTGCGCGCGCCCACCTGAAACATGTCCACGTAATCGGACATCATCGGAATTTGCGAAAGGTCCATGACCTCGCTGACGGTGAAGAGGCCGTGTTTTTCCGCGGCCTGCTTCATCATCTCTAAGCCTTTCTCACCGAGACCCTGGAAAGCGTACGGCGACGTGCGCGGTTTGAAGGCTCCGCCGCGAAGAATTTTCGCGCCGGATTTGGCAATGCTTTCCGCGATGGCGTTAATCTGTTCCGGCGATTCGATCGAACAGGGTCCGGCGGCGACCACTACGTCCGCGCCGCCGATTTTTACGCCGCGGCCAAGATCGATCACTGTTCCTTCGGGCCGAAATTGCCGGCTGGCCAGTTTAAACGGCTGCGTGATGCGCATCACCTCGCGCACACCGTCGAGCAGCTCAAAATCACGGTGATCGAAGTCGCGGTGCACACCTACCGCGCCCAGCACGGTGTGCGATTCGCCGGTGGAGCGATGCACGTTAAAACCGCTGCCGATCAGGCGGTCGATGACCTGTTGAATCTGGGCGTCGGTGGCGCCTTCTTGCATTACGATAACCATGAGTTGGCTAGTTCCCTTTCGCAAAACTTTTTCGTTCGGCGCGCGATGTCGCGGCCACGCAACGCAATTACATTCCGGGCTAATCCTTTTCCGCGCTTGGCCCCGCATCTTTATGCATAGCGTCGCGTTCCGCGGCGCGCGCTTCGTCAATGATGCGCTCGAAAAGCCGTCGGATCGCCGCGTTGGAAAGCGGACCAGGATTCGCGCGCTCGGCATTCCGCAAAACTTCTTTCTCGCGTTCCGGCTGATAGAGCGGCAGCTTCGCCGCTTGCTTCAGCTTTCCGATTTCCAGCGCGCAGTGCGAACGCGCATTCAGTAACTCGACCAGCTTGCTGTCGATTTCATCGATGCGGCGGCGCCAATCGCTGAGGTTCATCGCGCGACCTCGGTTGGTGGTGCGGTTGACGATGCGGTTGATGATGCGCTCGTGGCCGCGTCCGGCGATGCGTGCGGCGCCACCCGCTTGGAAAGACCGTGCCGCGCGGCTTCTTTTAGCGCGCGGATGCGTATGCCAAGCGCCGACGCGCCGTCGGCGACGGACTTCGCGTTCGCGATTTCCGAAACGAGCGCCGAGCCAACCACCGCGGCATCCGCCAGGCCGCCCAGCAACGACACGTGTCCCGGCAGCGAAATGCCAAAGCCGACGGCGAGCGGCAATGTCGTGGCACTCCTGGCGCGGCGCAGCAACGCCGGCAGATCGTCGGGCATGGCGTCTTTGGCGCCCGTAACTCCCGTGCGCGAAATAATATAAAGAAAGCCAGACGAGACCGCGGAAATCTTTGCCAGACGCTCGGCATCCGAGGTTGGCGCAGCCAGAAAAACGGTGTCGAGCTGATGACACGCTAAGATTTCACGGTATTCGGCGGATTCCTCCGGCGTTAAATCGGTGATCAAGACGCCGTCAGCGCCCGCTGACGAAGCCGCTGCGGCAAATCTTTCCAGCCCCATTTGCAGGATCGGATTGTAGTAGCCGAAAAGCACCAGCGGGATTTCCGAAACTTTTCTGATGCGCGCCACCAGATCGATCACGCCGCGCAGCGTGGTGCCAGCTTGCAGCGCACGCTCGCTGGCACGCTGTATCGTTGGCCCGTCGGCCAAAGGATCGCTGAACGGGACGCCGAGCTCGATCACGTCGGCGCCGGCTTCCGCCAACGCCAGAACATATTGCAGCGTGGCGTCCAGCGAAGGATCGCCCGCGGTGATGTACGCCACGATGCCAAGTTCGCCGCTATCGCGCAGTTGCGCAAAGCGGCGGGAAATGCGCGTCGAGTTTGACGGCGTAGGTGTCATACGGTGTGCGTCAAAGATTAGAGCAGGCGCTTATAGGTGTCCATGTCCTTATCGCCGCGGCCAGAGACGTTCAGGATGATCAGGTCGTCTTTGCTCATTTCCGGAACGCGCACCAGCAGTCCCGCGAGCGCATGCGCTGATTCCAGCGCCGGGATGATCCCTTCGGTACGCGCCAGCAAGCTGGCCGCGGACAGCGCGGCGTTATCCGAAACTGCGGCATACGAAGCGCGGTTTTGGTCTGCCAGCCAAGCATGCTCCGGTCCGATCGCGGGATAATCGAGGCCCGCGCTGATCGAGTGAGTGGTTGCGATTTGGCCGTCTTCATTCTGCAAAACGTAAGTGTACGTGCCTTGCAGCACGCCGGGTCGCGCGCCAGTGAATCCTTGCGCGGCGGCGAGGCGCGCGGCGTGTTCACCGAGCCCATTACCGCGGCCGCCGGCTTCGATGCCCACCATTTTCACGTCGCTGTCGCGCAAGAAATTGTAAAAAAGCCCGATCGAATTGGAGCCCCCGCCGACACAGGCAAAAAGATGCGTGGGCAGCCGCTTTTCTGCGAGCAGAATTTGTTCGCGAGCTTCGTGGCCGATGACCGACTGAAAATCGCGCACCATCGTGGGATAAGGATGCGCGCCCAGCACCGAACCCAACAGGTAATGGGTGTTGCGAATATTGGTCACCCAATCGCGCATCGCTTCGTTGATGGCGTCTTTCAGGGTGCGGCTGCCGGACTCGACGCCGATCACCTGGGTTCCCAGCATGCGCATGCGCGCAACGTTCGGTGCCTGGCGGGCCATATCTTCCGTGCCCATGTACACCACGCATTCGAGGCCGAGATGCGCGGCAATCGCCGCCGACGCCACGCCGTGCTGCCCTGCGCCGGTTTCGGCAACGATGCGCGGTTTTCCCATTTTCACGGCAAGCAAACCTTGGCCGATGGTGTTGTTGATTTTGTGCGCGCCGGTGTGCAGCAGATCTTCGCGCTTCAAATAAATGCGCGGACCGCCGAATTTTTCCGTCAGGCGCGCGGCGAATTGCAACGGCGTGGGCCGCCCGGCGAAGTTCTTCAGCAAATCCGCAAACTGTTTTTGAAATACCGGATCGCTTTTGGCAATTTCGTAAGCGCGCTCAAGTTCAAGCAGCGGCACCATCAGCGTCTCAGGGACGTAGCGACCGCCGTAGGGACCGAAGCGCCCCGGCGCGGTACTCGGCGTCTGCAGTATAGAAGTCGTCATCCTTGGGTACTCACCGTCGGGCGCTCATGCGGATGCCTCGTCCACAAGCGGCGGCTCCGCCTGCTCTTCCGCGCGCCGTACTTCCTGAATAAATTCGCGCAGCTGACCGTGATCTTTACGTCCGGGCTTGGTTTCGACGCCGCTGGCTACGTCCACACCGTAGGGGCGCACAAAACGAATCGCTTCGCCCACATTTTCTACCTTCAACCCGCCCGCTAAAATAATACGGTGCGTCGTCGCGGCCTTTCGCGCCGCGCCCCAGTCCGCGCGATGGCCGGTTCCGCCATATTGGCCTGTTTCGTCGGCATCCAAAAGAAATGCGGAAATGCCGTGATACTCTTCCAGCCGCTCAATCGGAAAATCCGCCGCCACGCGAAAAGCCTTGATGACTTTCAGGACGCGCGAAAGCTCGGCCGCCACCTCTCGCGGCTCATCTCCGTGCAACTGCGCCGCGCTAAATCGCACGTCCCGGTACATAGCCGCCACATCCGCCACGGAGGCATTCACGAACACGCCCACGGACTCCACTTCTCCAGGCAGCCGGATGCGAATTCTCGCGGCGTCGGCTTTGGCGATGAAACGCGGACTCCGGGGATAAAAATTCAGGCCCAGCGCATTCGCGCCCGCTTGCACGGCGGCTTGTGCGTCGGCGAAATTGGTGATGCCGCAAATTTTCACCAGGACCATGGCGTCAGTCCGCCCTAGAGAGGGGGGTGCCAAGCAGCGCGTGCAGCGCGGCGCCTGGCTCTGGCGAGCGCATCAATTGCTCCCCGATCAGAAATGCGTCGAACCCCGCGTCGTGCAATTTCACCAGATCGTCGTGCGTGCGCAAACCGGATTCGCTGACGGCGATGCAGCTCTCAGGAATGCTTCGGATAAGCTCAAAAGAAGTCGCCACGTTCACGCTTAGCGTATGCAAATCGCGGTTATTTACGCCGATGATGCGCGCTTCGGCGGCCAGTGCGCGGTCGAGCTCCGCCGCGGTGTGCACTTCGACGATGGCTTCCATTTGCAGCTCGCGGCCCAGCGCCAGCAGCTCTCGCAACAATCCATCGGAGAGCGCGGCAACAATCAGCAGGAAACTATCTGCATCGTTGGCGCGCGTCTCCCAGACCTGCCAGCTGTCGAAAATAAAATCCTTGCGCAGCACCGGCGCGTTCACCGCTTTGCGTGCATCGCGAAGATTCTTCAGCGAACCGCCGAAAAATTCGCCTTCGGTAAGCACAGAGAGCGCCGCCGCGCCAGCGCCGCAAAGCTCCGTCGCTAGTTCCACGGGCGCAAACGGTTCGCGCAGGATTCCGCGCGAGGGTGACGCCGGCTTCAACTCCGCGATAATATTTAGAGCGTTTTCGTGAGTAATGCTCGCAGCGTCATGGCGACGCGCTGTCCCCAAGAGCGCAGCGGAAAAATCGCGCAACGGAGTAGCCGCTTTCACGCCATACTTGAGAGCCGTCTCGGGCAGCACCATTTTGCGATGCTGCACCTCGGCGCGCCGCGCTTCCAGGATGCGATCCAGCACCGTTCCGGTTGGAATATGTGTGCTCACAGGGGATAGTTTGTATGCTAGGTGTGTGCACAGGGCCTGTCAAATGGCCCGCTGCGCGCTGAAACGAGAATCCTTTGTAGCTGAAGACAGAGCGCGCAGCATGCTGCGCACTTGGTCTTCAGCGCGACATCTGGCCGCCGCCGGAGTTTGTCACTACAAGAAAATAGGAGACCGAATGGGGTTCCGGGAAGAGTTTGAGCCGTTGCTCGAAAGCATCGCGCAAGAGGCCGACGCCATCGCCATGCGTTATTTCCGCACCACCGACGTGCGCGTGGACCGCAAGGGCGATGGCTCGCCCGTAACGCAAGCCGACCGGGCGGTGGAAGAAATGGCCCGCGCACGTGTGGCGGCGTCGGGCTTGCCGCTCGACGTCCTGGGCGAAGAGATGGGCGGCGCGGACGCCAAAGCCGCCAGCGCTTCTGGACGCACCCGCTTGATCATCGACCCCATCGACGGCACCGAAGAATTTTCCCGAGGCATTCCCACGTTTGGCACGCTGCTAGGCATCGAGCGTGACGGCGAAATCATCGCGGGTATCGCGAGCGCTCCGGCGCTCGCTACGCGGTGGTCTGGCTACCGCGGGCAGGGCGCCTATCGCAATGGAAAGCAAATCCACGTCTCCACCAGAGCCTCGCTCGATGTTGCCATGGTGTTCTGTACCGGCACTGGACCGAAAAAGACTCCGGTGATGCGCGCCAAACTTCGCGCGCTCCTCGACACCGCTCGAAATGGCCGCTCGCTTGGCGGCTTCTGGCAACACATGCTGGTGGCACAAGGCTCCATCGAAGTCGCGGTGGATCTTACGTCGATGCCGTGGGATTTGGCGCCGCTCGGATTAATCGTCGAGGAAGCCGGCGGCCGCTCCACCAATGTGCACGGCGAACGCACCATTTATACCGGCGAATTCGTCAGCACCAACGGCATTCTGCACGATGCCGTGCTGGCCATTTTGAATTGAGCAAGACCGGCATGCGCGGTGCGAAAGCAGCTTCGCGAGAAACCTCGCACGAAACCCCGCACGAAACTCCGCTGCGTATCCTGGCAGACGAAGTTATCTCCTGCCGCAAATGCCCTCGGCTGGTCGAGTATCGCGAGCGCGTCGCTCAAGAAAAACGCCGCGCCTTTCGCGAGTGGACTTACTGGGGCAAACCCATCCCCGGTTTTGGTGATCCCAGCGCCAAGCTTCTCATCCTCGGTTTAGCTCCCGCGGCTCACGGCGGCAATCGCACCGGACGTGTTTTCACCGGCGATCGCTCGGCAGATTTCCTCTTCGCCGCGCTGTACGAAGCAGGCTTCGCCAACCAGCCAACCTCCGTCAAGCGCGACGACGGGCTGCAACTATCCGACTGCTATATTGCTGCGGCGTGCCGTTGCGCCCCGCCAGACAACAAGCCGTTGCCGCAGGAAATCCTAAATTGCCGCCCATATCTTGAGCGAGAGCTGGAAATTCTGAAACCGACGGCTTTGCTTGCGCTCGGAAAAATCGCCTGGGACGCCTACCTGGACATTCTAAAGCAGCGAAGCGTGATCACCTCTCGCGCAGCCTACGCCTTCGGCCACGGCGCGGAAGCCGAGCTGCCAAAACCGTGGCCCAGATTATTCGGCATCTACCACCCCAGCCAGCAAAACACGCAAACCGGCAAAGTCACCCCCGCGATGTACGCACAAGTCCTACAACGCCTCCGCAAGTTTCTTGTGGATACGCCTCAATAGCACAGCGCCAGCAATACCCGACGCTATGTGCTGCCTTTGTCTGACAGCCTATCAGCGGATTCGCGAGCACCCTGATTCACGCCGCCTAACTCCTCTGAAATCATGAGCACGACCGCTTACGGGGTTGGCGCGCGATATGCACTCCCGATAGCTTCGGTTTCGTCGTGGGAGGGACCAGTGAACCTTTTCTATCGTCGCGCCATCTTGGGCGCAGCTGCTTTCATTCTATCGAGCCCAACCATTGCCCGAATCGCCGCACAGCAGTCCTCCGCGCCGGTCTATACCTCCGACACACCGTCGCGTTCTGATGGCGCCAATTCCGATCAAACCCCCGCGCCCGATCAACCCGCGGACAACGCCACCGGCAATGGTCGCCAGCTGCACAAGGCCGACGGACGACGGCAACCCGGACTGCCCGAAGAAGCGTACGCCGTCGCCCCAGGGGCAAAATTTCTCGTGCGCCTCGACGACGATCTCTCCAGCAAAAACATGGAGGAAAATCACCGCTTTCGCATGACCACGCTGGAACCCCTCGAAGCTGGAAGTGGCATCTATCTGCCAGCCGGCGCGGAAATCGAAGGGCACGTCACGCACGCGGAATCGGCCGGCCTGGCCGGGCGCGCCAAACTTTGGCTGACCTTCGATTACATTCACACGCGCTTTGGAAAATTGCCCATCGTCGCGGAAGTCTCCAGCATTCCCGGAGACCACAGCGTAAAATCCGATGTCACCAAAGAAGGTTTGATCGAAGGCCGCAGCAGCAAGCAAGAAGACGCCGCGGAAGCCGCCGCAGCCGCAGCCGCGCTAGCCGCACTCAAAGGCGCGAAGGATAAAGACAAGAAAGAAATGGCTGAAGACGCCGCCGTGGCCGCCTTAATCGCCTACCTGGCCGAATCCGGCCGCGGCCACGAACTAAATTTCCAGCGCGGCGTAAAATTTGAACTGGAACTCCAGCGCGCGCTGTACCTTTTGAAGGAATAACGCGATGTGTTGTTCATCCCGCCTTATCAGCACCCCCGTTTAGTCGAACAGTATCGAAGACATATCGCTAAGGTCCAGCCCGTCTAATCGACGATGCTGGTCCACACGCCTTCAACAACTTGGCAAGGGGTTTCGGGCTTGTTAGAGTCAGGTGTTCGTTAACGCGTGTGCGCGTGCGTGCGATTTGCCCGGGATTGCTACACGTGTCGTCACGGCAGAACTTTTTGCATGCCAGAGAGGCTTGGAGCGATGGCGGAAGAGACGCGGGCGGTAGTGCGTGGGTTGGAGGCGCGTGCGGAATCGCGTTCCACGGAAGAGCGGCGGGACCGCGTTCTGATTGTCGAAGATGAGGACAACGCGCGGCGCGGCTACGAACAGCTGCTGCAGCGCTGGGGTTGCGACACCTTGGGTGTGGCCACCGCGGAAGATGCCCTCGCCAAATTTGCCAGCTATCAGCCCGATAGCATTATTGCCGACGTGGAATTGCCCGGAATGAATGGACTGGATTTGCTGAAACAGCTGGGCGATGAACTGCTCGACGTGCCGGCCATTATCATCACAGGAAAAGGCAGCGAAGAACGCGCGGTGGCGGCGATCGAAGCCGGCGCGTTCTGGTATATCGAAAAACCTTTGAAGGGGCCGGTGTTGCGCGCGCTCCTGGACCGCGCACTGAGCAAGGCGCGCGACTCGCGGCGGCTGGTGGTGCTGCAGCGGCAGTTGCGCGAAGCGGGACGCATCGGCGAAATGGTCGGGGCCTCGAAGCCCATGCAGGACGTAATGCGCGTGGTGGAGATGGCCGCGCCGAGTTCGGCGTCCGTGCTGATTACCGGGGAAACCGGAACGGGGAAAGAGATTGTCGCGCGCACCGTGCACAAGCTTTCTCCGCGCGCGAATGGTCCTTTTGTCGCCATAAATTGTTCGGCGATTCCGGAATCGCTGATGGAGAGCGAAATTTTTGGGCACGAGCGCGGCGCCTTTACTGGCGCGGCGGAACGGCGCATCGGGTGCTTTGAGCTGGCCGACGGCGGGACTTTGCTGCTGGATGAAATTGGCGAAATGCCCGCGCCCACGCAGGCGAAACTTTTGCGCGTGCTGGAAGATCGCAAGGTGCGGCGGCTGGGCAGCAAAAGCGAGACGCCCGTCGACGTTCGCGTACTCGCCGCCACCAACAAAGATCCCGAAAAGGCCGTGGCCAGCGGCGCGCTGCGCCAGGATTTATATTTCCGGCTCAACGTGTTCCACATCAATCTGCCGCCGCTGCGCGAACACAAAGACGACATTCCCCTGCTGGTGGAGCACATGCTGCGCGACATCAACACCAAGCACGGCAAACACGTGCGCGGCGTGGGCAGCGAAGTGATGGACATTTTCATGAGCCACACCTGGCCGGGCAACATTCGCGAACTGCGCAACGTGCTGGAACGCGCCGCGATCATGTGCGAGAAAGATTTGATCTCGCGCTCGGTGTTGCCGGAAGAGTTCGGAAAAAATGCCGCCAAAGGTCCCAGCGATCTGGCGTCCATCAAATTCCCCGTGGGCACCACCGTGGACGCCATGGAGCGCGAACTGATCCTGCAAACGCTGAACGCCACGGGAAACAACAAAACGCGCGCCGCCGATCTTCTGGGCATCAGCTTGAAAACCCTGCACAACAAACTCAAAGAATACGGCACCGAACGCGCCGAGGCGGAATAGCGCCCATGCAGTTGCGGCTGCGCACAAAATTAACGCTGGTGATGACCTCGCTGGTGTTCCTTGTGGTGGCCGTGCTATCGGTGGTTTTTCTCGGACAACTGCTGCAGCAAGTGCTGCAGGAAACCGATAAGAACGCTAAGGACCTGGCGCACTACGTTTTTTTGCAGGTGCAAAACGCCCTGACCGATGCCGGAAATCAGGGCATTCGTCCATCGTCCGCTTCGCCTGAAGATATCCATGACTACGTGCGGCATGCCCTGGAAATTGATGAAGGGCTGCAAGCGCAACTGGCCGCGGCCATTTCGTCGCCGCTGATTTACGAAGTATCCATCACCGATCAGGACGGGATGGTGCTGATTTCAAGTGACAAGACCCTTCCGGGACAGTTTTTGCCGCGACGCACGCCGCTCACGCAACTGGTGCAGCGCGGATTACTCCATCAAATTAAAGTTCTGCGCGGCGCTTCACGTTTGTACGAGCACGACCTCCGCTTCGACCTGGGAGGGAAAGCATTCGGCGAAGTGCGTATCGTACTGGCTTCCGGATTTTTACTGGACGAGATCAAGCCCGGATTGTTTCGCGCGGGCACCATCGTACTGTTGGCGCTGGTGATTTCCACGTTGTTGGCCGCAGTGGTTTCTCGCGCCGCACTGGCTCCGATTGTCGACATCTCCGCGCAACTAGACCGCATCTCTGCTGGACAATACGACGCGCCCGGACCGGACGATGCGAGCTTCGGAGGCAGTAGCGACGAACTGGGTCAAGTGAGCCGGAAAATTACTCAGGTCGGCCAGCAATTGCGCGGCGTGCACGAAATTTTCAGCACGCTGCGTGAGAACATGAATTCCGTGATGTCCGGGCTGGAAGATGGCTTGCTGCTGTTCACGCGCGACGCCCGCGCGGTGATGATCAGCCCCGCGGCGGAGAAGTTTCTTGGCGCGCAATCCGGACAATTGCTGGGGCGGCGCGTGACGGAAATATTTCCTGCGGGCCATCCCTTGCGTGATGCGCTGCACCTCGAAGGCGATGAACTGAGCGAGGTGGCCTCGGAAACAGAACTGCAAACCGCGGACGGCCCGAAGCGCGTGGGCGTAAGCGTCCAAGCGATTCAGGAAGATGGCGAACGCATGGGCGCGCTGGTGACGCTGCGCGATCTTGACTCGCTCGAGAGCATCAACACGCAACTGCAAGTCAGCGAGCGCCTGGCCGCGCTGGGACGCATCACCGCCGGCGTGGCGCACGAAGTGAAAAATCCGCTCAATTCCATGCGGCTGTGGCTGGAGAATTTGAAAGAATCCATTCCGATGGAGCCGGACAGCAATGCGACCCAGGCCGTGCAGGTGCTCGACAAGGAAATTGATCGGTTGGACGCGGTGGTAAAGCGTTTTCTGGATTTCACGCGGCCCATGGAAATTCGGCTGGAAGCCACGCATCTTCCGGATCTATTAAAAGAAGTATTAGAAATGGCGCAGCCGCAATTTCAAAAAGCCAACGTGCAGGTGGCGCAGCTTTTGCCCATCGATGTGCCGGAGGTTTATGTTGACCGCGCGCTGCTGCAGCAAGCGGTGCTCAATCTGGTGCTCAACGCCGTGGATGCCATGCCGGAAGGCGGACAACTGCGCGTGGTGCTGAGCCGCCGCGGAGACATGGCGGAAATCGCCGTCGGGGACACCGGCCGCGGGATTTCTCCCGAGAATCGCCAGAAAGTTTTCCAGCTATTTTTTACCACGCGCCCAGGCGGCAGCGGCATCGGGCTGGCCAGCACGTTCCGCATTGTGCAGCTGCACAACGGTTCGATAGACTTCACCTCGGAGGTGGGCCGCGGCACGACATTCCGCATCGAATTGCCGCTCGCGGCTTAGCGCATGACCGACCACCCAGTCCGGTCTAGACGTCTGACACCGCCTGTCGCTCGCTCGCAGTCCCGCAATTTCGCGGCTGTGGCGGGAGCGCTGTTCATCGCGCTTGCGGCCGGCGGATGCGCCGAACACAAGCGTGCGACTTTGCCGTGGCCGACCGCTTCGGTGGTGCACCCGCGCATTCCTGAAACTCCAGCAACAGAAAAGAATTTCTCCGTAGAAAACGCTCCCGAATTGCGTCTACCTGCGCCCGCAGTGAATTTTCCGCCAACCCCAAGTGTGCGGCCTCCGCGCTCGCGCGCCGTAACACCCCAACCCGCGCCGATCGAAGTCGCCAAGCCACAATCCCCGGTTGCCGCGCCGCAGCTCAGCGCGGAAGAATCGTCGACGGCGCAGCAAGAGACGACCGCCAGCTTGGCTGCCGCGGAAAAGGGCTTGTACGCGACCCGTGGAAAAAGCTTAAACGCGGCACAATCCGATATGGTCTCGAAGATAAGCTCCTTCATAGCGGATGCTCGTGCCGCTGGCGGCGCCGGCGATTGGACCAGCGCGCAAACGCTAGCTCGAAAGGCCCAGTTGCTGGCGCAGGAACTACTCCATTCCTTGCCGTGACGTGTCGAGCGACGTGTCGAACGTTGGTGTCGGAAGCCCCAAAAGAAAGGCTTGCAGCCGCCGCTGCGTTAAACTGTGGCGATGAAAAGCTTTGATGTGGCGATAGCGGGAGGCGGGCTGATCGGAGCCTCCATCGCGCTGGAGCTGGCGCGCGCTGGGATGCGCGTGGGTTTGTTCGACATGCAAGAGCCTGGGCGCGAGGCTTCCTGGGCGGGCGCGGGGATTTTGTCGCCGGCACCGGAGAGTACGGCGATGCTGCCGATGGTGGCGCTGGGGCAAGCCAGCCTGGCGTTGTATCCGAAATTCGTGAGCGAAGTGGAAGAAATCTCGGGCCAGCAGGTAGGCTTTCGGCCACGCGGCACGCTGGAAACATTTTCTTCGCGACACGCTATCGAAGAACTAAGCACGGTGGTCGCGCTGCATCACGGTTTGGGGCTGAAGGCCGAGCCGCTCTCTGCGGAAGATGCGCGCAAGCTCGAGCCCGCGCTCAGTGAAGAAGTCGAAGCTGCGGTACTGCGGCCGGACGAAGGCTCGGTGGACAATCGTGCCTTGACGCCCGCGGTGCTGGAGGCGGCACGACGCAGCGGCGTGGAAATCTTCGCCGGACATCCGGCGAAAGCCATTCGTCGCGAAGGCTCGCGTTGCGTGGGGCTTTCTTTGGCCAGCGAAGAAATCGCCGCGCAATTCACGGTCGTGGCCGCGGGCGCGTTTTGCGCGAGCATCGAAGGAGTCGGAGCTTTTGCGCCGGTGCGCCCCGCGAAGGGCCAGATGGTGGCTCTGCGCGCGCCGAACGTAAACATCGGACGTGTCGTGTGGTCAGAGAATGTCTATTTGGTTCCGCGAAATGATGGACGGATTCTCGCTGGGGCCACCGTGGAGTATGCCGGCTTCGACAAAGCGCCCACCGCTGGCGGTCTCGCGAAACTGCTGGCCCCTGCGATCGATGTGGTGCCCGCACTAGCTGAGGCCAAGATTGAGGAGCATTGGGCTGGTCTGCGCCCGGACACGCCGGATCATTTGCCAATCCTAGGACCAACGGATATCGATGGTTTGCTGATGGCTACCGGCCATTTTCGCAGTGGGATTCTGCTAGCACCAATTACCGCTCAGCTGATCCGCGAATGGATTACGTTGCAGCGCGCTTCCATCGATTGCGATCGCTTCAGTCCGTTGCGGTTTGCCGTCGCGCCCAGCGTGTGAAGAATCTTAGTCCGGGCGGTAGGTCGAAGGCGTGACGGGCATGGCTTGCCCAAGGTCGTGATAATTGATTTGCGCGGCGTCCAGCTGCAAATCGTGCTCCAGAACTACATCGAGCGTCGAGCCGCGCGGGAGTTCGGCTTCCGGCCCGCGCGTCAGCAGGATGGCAGCGAGTCCGGCCGCGCCGCCAATGCCCGCGCCGATGCCGGCGCCTTTCGCGCCATCGGCAATCGCGCCGATGCCCGCACCCGTGGCGGTGGTTGCCGCGATAGTGCCTACGTCTTTGCCCTTGCCGCTCGGACCGTTTATCTGCCCTTCCGAGTCCATGGTTTCTTTTCCGCCGCTGTCGGCGCTGCGCGGAACCGCCTTCATGTCCACCGTGTAACCATTGGGCAAAATCAAAGTGTCCAGACGGATGCGAAATTCGCCACGGCCCTTGATGCGGCCCGGGCGTTTCGAGTCCACCAACTCGCCGCGCAAGTATGAGCCGATGGGAATCACCACTTTATTGTTTTGGGTAATCGGAAACGAGGTGCGCAGGTAGACCGAATCACCGGGTTTGGCGCTGCGCGTGGAAATGCCATTCTCGAGCACCACCGCCACCCGCGTCCCGGAGGGCAGTAGAATGGATTTCGCGGCGCCGGGCTGGGCCGCGTAGGCGGCGGGCTTGGGCGCCTGTTGTACGGGGGCGGGCGCGGCGGTTTGCGGTCCGTCTGGCTGCTGGGCCATGGAGCACGGCACGAGCAGCAGTGCGAAACTTCCGGCCAAGGTAAACAACTGAAATCGGCAGTGCCTCATCGTCTCTCCGTACGCCGATGCGATGCTGGCAGTTTGCTGCTGGGATGCCCAAGGATACCATGGGCAGTTAGGGAGGCGTTCAAAATGGCCAAGCTGGCGCTGATTTACGGAATGCGATTATTGCCGGAAGAGGACTTGGGACAAGTAGGCGACGCCACGGTTACGCTGAAAAACGGGAAGACGGCGCGAGTGACCATGCATTTGATTGAAGGCAGCAAGGAAGAGATCGAGAAAACGTTTCATCAATCGATTGAAGCGTTCTTTGACATGTATCCTGAAATTTGAATCGAACTGAGACAAATGCGGATTTGCCAACGTAGGTTGCGTGGTGCGACCGCCTGACATGTCCTGTAGCGCGGGGCGCTTGGTTCTGAGCCCCGCGGCTTTTTCCACAGTGGGGCACAGCATGCATGCGTCCGTACAAAACCGGGCCGTCGCGTGATTCAGCGATTGCCGAAATTCTCCGGGTCCGCGTTGGGATCGCCCAAATTATCGTTGATGAGCACCGTAGATTGGCCCGTCAGCTCGAAACGCTTGCGGCACTTGTAGCACGCCACTAAGTCTTCCAGCCGCACCATGTACGAACTGGCCTTGGCAAACTTGTGTCGTTCCTCTTCGCCGGCGCCACGCGGGAGTTCGCGCTTCTTGCGGCAGACTTTCCAGCGCACCGGGGCCTCAAATTCGCCTTTGCAACTCGGACAGATCAGCTTGATCTTCCGGACTTCCTCTTTTTCGTTATAAAAAGATCGTTCGTCCATAAGTTATTGGGCGGGAGTGCGCACCGCTTCATCAAGTGTAACAAATTCGAGGCCGAGGTCACGCCAGCGGGGCATCCAGTACGCGAGGGCTTCCAGAGTGCAATGGCGATCGCCGTTAAGGTGCAGGTGGTTGCCATCGTGAAGGCAGAGAATGTCGCCGTGCGCGTGGGCCACGGTCTGGTTCGTTTTCACAACGTTTTGCTGCGCATGCGTGGCGATGGGCGCCATCCGCGGAATCAGCCATTCCGGCGTTTGCGCATTCCAATCCGACGTGATGAGCGTCCACATCACCGCCTGCATGCCCATGCGGTTGGCCGCGGGTATCACCCACGGATTGCGCAATCCGTACGGGGGACGAAACCATTTGGGGCTCGCGCCAGTGACTTCGGCGATGGCCTCATTGCAGCGCTGCAACTGCTCATGAATTTTCGCCGGACCGCACCCAAAGAGATTCGGGTGCGTGAAGGTGTGATTTCCCAGACTGTGGCCGCGCGCAACCGCATCGCGGACGACTTCGGGACACTGGCGCACAAAATCGCCAATGAGGAAAAACGTGGCGCGGCCGGAGTGCCTCTCGAATAAATCGAGCAGCTTTGGCGTGATCGCGGGATTCGGCCCGTCATCAAAAGTGATCGCCAGCTTCTTCGCGGAGTTGGTGCGGCACAGCGTTCTCCCAAACAGCTGCGACCGCGGATAAACCGCACCGTAGCCGACCACACCGCCCGCAGCTGCTATCGCCGCCGGCGCCGCGAGTAACCAAGGATCCATCCTCGCATTCTCGCACGGCGGCGTTCATCGGGATGATGCAAATCAGGATCCAGCGGTGAGCTGGCGCCGATTTTTCATCTCGGACAGCAGGCGCTCCACTTCGGTGTCGCGTTCCAGGCGCACCAGGCGCTCGCCCATTTCGTCGGTGACCATTTCTACTTCGGCGCTGGCCACCGCTTCGTTGTGATTCACGCGATCCTTCAAGCGATCGAACGCCGCGCCTTTCGATTGCGTGCCCAGTTCGGACTGCGCACGTGCGGCCTTGCCCATGGCTACGCTGCGGCGATGGCGCGCGAGCAGCAGTTCGCGCTTAGACTTGGCTTCGTCGAGCTTTTGCTCCAACTTTATCAAAGCGGCTTTCAGTGTTTCCACCTGCGCGGATTGATCGTTCACCTGCTCCTGAAAGCTTTGCGCCATGCGTTGCGCGGTCTGCATGCGCTCGAGCGCGGCGCGCGCCAGATCATCTTGATTTTTGTCCACGGCTAGCTCCGCCTTTCGCATCCAGTCCTTTCCGGTGTCCTGATGTTCCCGGAGTGTTTTCTCCAGCATGTGCTGGTCGGCGATGGAGACCGCCACCTGCGTCTTAACCTGCAGGTACTGATTCTCCATGTCGACGATCACCTGCTTGATCATTTTTTCCGGATCTTCCGCGCGGTCGATCATATCGTTCAGATTCGCGCGAATGAGCGTGCTCACTCTTTCTAGTAGTCCCATAACAATTCTCCTTTCACTGCAACTTCCTGCAGCGGCCAGTCTTTACTCCCCGCCCGGAATTTTGTAGCGGCCGGGCTTTAGTCCCGGCGCTGTTGGTCTAAGTCATCACCACACACCGACCGCCACCAATCGCTCCAACACTTTCACAGCCACCGCCCAATAATGATGCCCAAGAAATCCAACCGCTATCGCGAACAAAACTCCGACCACCAGCAATTTATCCTTGCCGCTCATCCCCTTGCCGTTCATATGCTCGCCGCTCATCACCGTCCCCCTGAGGTCCCCCCTGAAGCAATGAAGCGTCCCGGCGGATCTCCATGGTCCGCCGGGACGGAAGAGGCTCTACGAATTTGCACTCGGCGCCGCCGGCGGCAGCTTCGGTGCTTTATCGCCGATGGCCCGCACCTTGCCCAGCAGCTCGGACATCTGCATGCCGGAAAGCGCCTCGAACAGCGCCGGTACTTGCGCGGCGATAGCGGTGATGTCGCCGGTCAGCTTGTGGGCCCCCGCGGAGTTGCCGTTGCCGGTCGAGACAATCGTTACTTTGTCTATTTTCCCGAGCGGCTCCGCCAGCGCGCGCACGATGTCCGGCATACCGGTGAAGAGTTTGTCGACCACGGCGGCCTGGTTGTATTCCTGGAACGCCTCGGCTTTGATGTTCATGGCCTTGGCTTCCGCCTCGCCCTTCTTGAAGATAATTTCCGCTTCGGCTTCGCCCTGCGCGCGAATCGCGGAGGCGCGTCCTTCGGCTTCGCTGATCAGGCGTTGCCGTTCAGCGTTGGCGATCGTCTCGATGCGCTTGCGTTCGACTTCCGCCTGCTTGAGCACCGTAGCGATGAGTTCGCGTTCGCGGCGCGCGATTTCCGCATCCTGCACCTTCACTTGGGCTTCGCGCTCCACTTGCTGCACCTTCACCGCTTCCGCCACCACCTGCTGTTGCATCACGTTGGTTTCGATTTCGTAGGCTTTGTCCGCCGTGGCCTGCGCTTTCTTGGTCATCTCCAGGTAACTGGCTTTTTTGATGTCCAGATCGCGCTCGGCCTCGGCTTGTTTGGCGAGTGACGCGGTTTCCGCGAAGACGCGCTCTTGATCGGCTTGCGCCTTGGCTACCGCGGACGCGCGTTGCGATTCGGCGCGCTTGATCGCGATGTCACGCTCGGCTTCGGCAGCGGCCACTTCCGCTACCAGCTTGATGCGTGCGATGTCGGGGCGCCCCATGTTGGTGATGTATTCGTTCTTGTCGCGCACTTCTTTAATGGTGAAACTGATGACGTCGAGGCCCATTTTGTTCATGTCCGCTGCGCACGTGGAGCGCATGCGCTCGCCCACCATTTCCGGCTCCTTAACGAGTTGCTCTACAGTTAGCTGGCCGATGATTCCACGCAGATGACCTTCCATCACTAGGCGAATGAGCGCTTCTCGCTGCTCCGGGCGTTTGGTCAGAAACTGCTCCGCGGCTGTTTTGATAGACACGTTGTCCGATTTCACTTTCAGTTGCGCTACGGCTTCGACAGTTACCGCGACGCCCTGGTTGGTGTACAAGCTTTGCTGCGGTGCTACGTCAAATGACATCAGCTCAAGTGAAAGTTCCTTGCAGGTTTCGACCATGGGGAAAATAACTGCACCACCACCTCGAATGACCCGCATGTCGCGCCAGCCGTAAATGATTAGCGCCTCGTGCGGTCCGACTTTGCGGTACATCTTGGCAACTGTGGCCATAGCAATAATCAGCGCCAGGACCAAGAGCCCTGCGATGACCAACACTTCATTGGGAAGCCCGAACATAAAAACCTCCTCTTTTCGCCGTCCGGACTGTTTACACCGTGCATCAGTCCGTGAAACTTTTTCTCGCCTACTCGTCGCGCTACTTTGTGAACTCGTCCCAGAGCTGCACGTAGGCGATGCCATTTTCGTAGCGCTCAATTACGACTTCAGCGCCACGCGCTATGGCTTTTCCGCTCTGGGACCGCGCGCCGACGGCGCGTCGTGCGCCGCCCTGTTCAAAGATCACTTCGCCCGTGCCATCTGCGCGAATGGTCATGCTCACTGTCCCGACGGCGCCCTCGAGACGGTAGTCCCAGTCGTGCATTTCCCCGGTTGCGTTCGCCATCAGACGCGCCATAAAACGAAACACCACGTAACTTGCGATGATTCCCGAGAGGATCGAGACCGCGAAACATGCCAGCACTGCCAGATGCGAATGCATCACGAGGATGTAACCCACGCCGCCGAACCACGCTAGGAAGGCCATGACGGTCGTCGCGTTAAACCACGTCAAATGGCTTGAGCCGTTGTGAGAGGCGGCGCCTTTACCGGCAGAGCCGGCCACGTGTGCCCCACCATGCGCGCCGCCGATGTGGCCGCCCGCTGCATGACCGCCGTGAAATGGCAGGTGCATCTTGAACGGGAGGTGGATGTGTACTGCTCCCGCTAGAAACGACAGAACACTCAGCGCGAAGCCCACCAGGAAGCAGACAAGATAAAAGTCAGACCAGGTCATAAAAAACTCCGAACAGCAAGTTCACTTGGCCGTGAAACTCAATTCCCCAAATAGCCTCGCACCGGCAACCGCTTCGTCTCCGCCGGATCACTCCGCAAAGAACTCGGCGGCGCGGTGCTTCTCTGCGATTCGGGACGCAAAACCTCCCCCAATCGCTCCGCCAATCCGGGCGCGCGCAAAATTTCCGCCAGCAGCAGAATCGCCTGCCGCGAATCGTCATGCTCGGCTACGGCAATCAGTGCCCGCTGCAGTTCCGGGTCGGAGGAAAACTGCGATGCGCCGGCATACAGCCACGAATCCACCTTCGCATCCACCACGCGCAACTCGGACTGCAGGTTGCGCGTATAACCTGGCGGATCGTCCACCAGGAATCCCGGATATACGCGAAAAAATTTCGCTAGCAACTGCTGCGTGGTGTGCGTCAGATGCGGCCGCGCCCCGCTCTCGATCTGCGAGAGGTACGCCTGACTCAAACTCTTGCCCACTTCGCGCTTCATGGCCTTCACCGTTTCCAGCTGCGTCATCGTGCGCCCCAGGCCGCGCAGCGAGCCTTCCACCGCGCGCAGCGACCGTAATTTATCGCCGAGGGTCATTTGGGAATCTTGGATTGGAGTTTCACGGGAGCCACCTCAATCAACCACTTCAATAACGTATTGCAATAATGATATCACATATTGCTATCCTGTCAAGCAGAATAGCGCTCCTGTTTTCAACGATTTACATCGATCTATTGCTGGAATTGCTGCGGGTAGGGCTTACTCCGGCTTCTTCAGCAACTGCACGTCAATTCCCAGTTGCTGGCATTTCTTATACAAATGGCTGCGCTCCAGGCCCAGCGCGCGCGCTGCGTTGGTCATATGAAAGTTGTGCCGCCGAATCTCTGCAATCAAAACTTCCTTTTCGAAGGCTTCCGTGCGCTCCGCCAGCGTCCCGGCACCGCTGTCCGCGCCATTTGCGGATTGCTGCGACGCTCCCATCATCCGATCCTCAAGCACCGGCAGCGCCAGCCGCACATCTTCCGCGCTCACCGCGTCCTGCGCCGCCAGCAGCACCAGCCGCTCTACCACGTTGCGCAATTCGCGTACATTCCCCGGCCAGGAATACCGGCGCAGCTCGGCAATCGCCGCGTCGTCAAAAATCTTTTCTTTCCAGGCGTTCTGCGCGGCCACCTGTCGCGCAAAATGTTCGACCAGCGCGGGAAAATCTTCACCGCGTTCGCGCAACGGCGGCAGCATCAGCGGAAACACATAAATCCGGTGAAACAAATCGCGCCGAAAGCCGTTCTGCTTAACTAACTCCTCCAGATTGCGATGCGTGGCCACCAGCACGCGCACATTCACGTGGATGGGCTTGTCGCCGCCTACGCGTTCGACTTCGCCCTCTTCCAGCACCCGCAGCAATTTCGCCTGCATGGCCACCGGCATATCACCAATTTCATCAAGAAATAGTGTGCCGCCTTCGGCTTGCTCGAATTTTCCCGGGTGTTTGGCCGCCGCTCCCGTGAACGCGCCCTTTTCATGTCCAAACAATTCCGATTCGATCAACTCCGCCGGCACCGCCGCGCAATTCAGCGTGACGAATGCATTCTCCCGCCGCGCCGATTTCTCGTGAATCGCCCGCGCCACCAACTCTTTCCCCGTGCCCGTTTCGCCCAGAATACAAACGCGCGTCTCGCTGGCGCCCACGCGCGCAATCTGCGCCAGCAACTTCGTCATCGCCGGTCCCGAACCCACCAGTTCATGTTTTCCCAATTTGCTTCGAAGCTCGCGATTTTCATCTTCCAGCCGCGTCAAGCGCAGCGCATTTTCCACTGTGACCAGCAACTTGTCCGTCGAGAGCGGCTTCTCGAGAAAATCCAGTGCTCCTAACTTCGTGGCGCGAACGGCCATCTCCACGTTCGCCTGGCCCGAAATCAATATAATCGGCGTCGTCACGCCGGCCTTTTTTAGATCCTCCAGCAATTCAATCCCGCTTTTGCCCGGCATCACCACGTCGGAGAAAATCACGTCGAACGTTTCCGAGCGCAGCAAGTCCATCGCTCGCCCGGCGTTATCGCACACCGTGGCCTCGTGCCCGGCCAACCGAAACGCACGCGACAGCGACGCCAACGTATTGGGGTCGTCGTCCACTAGCAAGAGATGCGCTTTACGCGGCAAATTTATTTCCTCTCCCGGATGCTAAGTTTTCCGCACGTAGCACCCGCCTACCGGCGGGCACCCGAGGGTTTGTAACGACGGCGGTGTGTATTGGCCAGGGGCTGTTACAACCAAGTCTCTTCTCCTGAGCACACTTCCACCAACAATATAGCCTGCCCCATCACGCATCACAAAACATCCGCGGAGATTCTCTCTCGCTTGTCTAGGCTCTTCTTTTTCCCTTTAGGGATACCCAGAGGGGATATTTCTCTTTTTGAGAGAAAGCGCAGCGGGATCACGAAGGGAGACGAGCCACTGATCTAAATCAAAGCCCTTCACCAGCGAGTGAGCGAATTCAGCTTGCCCATTCACGGCTCAATCCGTGCATTGGCGATTTGTCATCAATCGAGAATTGCAACTGACGACAAGCGCGTTTCACAAGACTAATGTTGAGTTCGGTAAACATTGGTCGCTGAGCGCATTGGCCTGAAGGCGACAGTTGAGCCAAGGGTCATTTAGCCGGAAATGCGGCTATTCGGCCAAGCGGCGAGAAGCCCGTTCGAACTAAGCCTCCGCCGCCAGCCTTAGCTGTATCTCGCGCATGGCCATCATCAAAACGTCAACTTCTTATTTCGCCTGCGCTAGCCCCGCAATAACCGCGGCAAGTTTATCGAGTATCTCAACCCAGCCCTCGAGTTGCCCGCTATTTTTTGCGTGCTCCATGGTTTCATTTCCAATCAAGGTGACTTTCGTCTGGCCGTTTCCAAAATCCTCAAAAATAACCACGTCGTTCGCGTCCTCTATGGCTTCATGTTCTATTCCATAGTGCGCAGGCTCAACCTTGTTTCCCTTCGAGTCGGAAAAGTACATGGAGTAAACGATCTTCTCGTGCAGAACAATCTCGTGGTATTCCGCACCATTCCAGAACTCCTGCCCATCCGGCGCTCTCATGCAGCAGAGAAATTTTCCTCCTACGCGAAAATCCATCTCGCAAAAAGGCGAAGTAAAACCCTTCGGCCCCCACCACTGCATCATATATTTTGGGTCTGTCCACGCCTTCCAAACCAATGCGCGCGGGGCGTCAAACACTCTAGTGACAACCATCCGCTCTGTTTCGTTAACCGTGTTTTTTGTCATCTCTGACCTCCTCTTTTTTCATTTGATTCACGACCACATCCAACTTGTCGAAACTCTCTTCCCAGAATCGGCGATAGCTGATCGCCCAGTCGCTGACGGTCTTTATCGCCTCTGGCCTAAGCGTGCACACGCTCTCTCTTCCGCGCTTCGTCTTGATCACAATCCGCGCCCGCACCAGGTAGGCAATATGTTTTGAAATCATCTGCTGCGAGAGTGCAAACGGTTCCGTCAATCCATGCACAGAGGCAGGCCCATGGGAGAGCCGTTCGATCATCGCCCGGCGGGTTGGATCAGACAAAGCTGTAAATGTTGTATCTAATCTATCCACAACCATATGGTAGTGGATTATCTGTCGATGTCAAGTGTGGATTTTGGAGTTCCCGATTTCTCTTTCCCGATCTCTGAACCCTGACACCTGCGCTAATTCATTTGAATACACCAAAAGATATCTGTTGACATAGTAACGGTGCTCTGGCACTCTTTTCTTGTAGAGTTCTGCGCCCGCTCCCCAATCAAATCCCATGCCGTACTGTATCGAGCCCGCCGCGCTCCGTCGTCCACGTGCGCCCTACCCTCCGTGTGTTTTCAATCACTTCCAAACGTTTTGCCATCCGCAATTTCCCGTAAACCCAATTCCATCAATCATCTGCACACGTTTTGCAAAAACCACCCGGGGGTGGGTAGGCCATCTGTTCTCTAAAAAATCGAAAAAGATCGAAAAATCTCAACCAGGAAAGGAACCACACCATGTTTCCCAAGGCTCTCAACCAGCACCAAAGCAATGACTTACACCGTCTTGCCATGACCCAGGAACGCTGTCAGCACCACACCGGCTCCGGCCAGTGCCGCCGCTTCGTAGCTCCCATGCACGCGACGCTCTGCGCCCGCCACGCCGCCGCGCAACGTGACGACTCCGCCGACCTCTCCGCCCTCCTCAGCCAAAATCTAGCCAAACCCAAATCCGCCGCCGACATTCACACCCAGCTCTGGAATCTCTCCCTCGCCCTCCAGCAAGGCCGCATCTCCCCACGCCGCGCCGCCGTCCTCGCCTACATCAACAGCCTGCTGCTCCGCACCCTCCCGGCCATCGACAAACAAGAATCGTCCGAAGGCATCGACATGACCGGCGCTCCCCGTCCCATCCGCAACCCACCACCCCCACCAAACGATCCGCCACCCGACCAGCCCCCATTCCATTCTCCTGTCCAATCGCCAGCGCGACACCCGGCACAACCCCCGACGCAACCTTTGTCTCGACCGTCGTCGCATCCAATTCCAAACTCCTCCGCGCCAAGACTCTACGGTTTCCATCCAACCGCCCCGTCAACAATCCTCCAAACAGTCTTCATGGCACAGCCAATCCTGGGTGTGTGCCTTCACACACCTTGCCGAGGAGGGGCCATCATGTCCCTCTGCTCTCGTCCCCGCTTTTCTGGGTCTTCCACGTCGTGCCGTCAGCCGAATTTTGCACCTCAAAGTGGATGTGGTCCTTACCCGAGAAGGTGTTCACGTTCCGCCAAAAGACTTTCTTACCTTGATCGGTCCCTTCCCAGGAATACACCCAGCGGTCGTCTTCGATCGTCAGCTTGCCCCAGTCTCCGCCCGCGCTCGCGTCGGGCCTCAGCGGTTGCGTGCGGTACTCCTCTCCGCCCGTCGCCGTCTTCGCTATCGGCAGGAACACCACCAGCGCCACAGTCTTGCCATTCACCACCTGCTCGCATGCGAAAAAAAGTCCGGTCTTCACGCAGTGATTTTCCAAATGCGTCACGTTCGCCTCATCGCTCGCGTGAACTTCCCATCTTCCGTCGTACAACTTCAGCGGCGCATAAGGGTCGTCCGCCACACTCGCCGCCCGCGCACCGGCAGCGATCACTGCCGCGCCCAGCGCCCAAGCCAATACTCGCCATCCCTTCGTACTCATCAAGGTGACCTCCTGGGCGCTCGCCCTCCCACGTTCAGACGCGCCGCAGCGCGGTCCGTTTCTTGCTCTCAGCGCGCCGGGTGACCTCCGCCCTCTTTGACTTTCCTGGCGCCTACGCACGTCCGGGCGACGATCGATTTTGCGCGCAACTCCCGCTCGTTTTCCGGGTTCTAATCACCCGGGGGAAACCATGCGAATTGCATTGATAATGGTGGCCGTAGGTGTGCTGTGCCTAGTGGCGACGACGCCTGCGAATGCCCAGTGGTGGGAAAATAGATGGGAGGTAACGCCCTTCGCGGGCTATGAAACCAGTGGGTCGTATCCCATTACACCCACGCTCAACACCGTAGGGGTAACGGATCTGCGTGTTGACGGTGCAACCAGTTACGGCGGGTTTCTCGACTATTCGTTATCGCGCAATTTTCAAGCGGAATTCATGTACGACCGCAACGATACTTCGTACAGCGACCGCGTATTTGGCAGTCCGACATATACCAGGGCGTTTTCCTCCGACATCAATCAGTTTCAGTTCGGCGGATTGTACATGCTGCTTGGTCCAACGCACCGTCTTCGCCCATACGTGGCGGGAAGCGTCGGATTCACGTATGAATCCAACGGCAACGGCGCGCCGAATCGCACGGACTTCGGCTTCAGCATTGGCGGCGGCGTGAAATATCTTTTGACCTCGCATATCGGCCTGCGCGCGGACGCCCGCTTCATGCCGACGTACGCGAACTCTTCGCTGGGCACTTACTGCGACCCATTTTTCGGCTGTTATACGGCGCACGTTTCTAACTATCAGGATCGCGGAAACTTCGTGGGCGGAATTATTTTCAGGTTCTAACATCGAAAAAAAACGTACGCATTCTAAAGTCTGGGAACCTCTCGCGTAGACTATCCTCCGTGCGAGCTTCCGTGTTTCGCAGACTCCGACAGGGACCTCTCAAAAGCTCCCTGTGACGCCTCGTGCGCCTTGTTGGCGTGTTCCATCGCTTGCTTCGAGTGTTCGTGCCCCGTCTGGTGCTCGCCTTTTGCGTGACTCGCCGCCGCCGCACGGTGGGCGTGCGCCGCTTGTTCGTGCAGTTCCGCGGCCCTTTGATGCGTATTGTATTCCATGACGTAATCTCCCTGACTGCAACTCAAATGCTACGCCCTCGCGCCGGAAACAGCCAACCCGGGTTTGACACATATAAAATGTTGCGATGGGTTGAAATATAAATCTTGCATGGGTTGACAGATATAAATCTTCCGCCCTCGCCGCTCAACGATTGGCGGCGATCTAATGGGCCGGGGGATGCTGCGGCGGTGCCGGTGGTGGCGGCGCGAATTTGCTGTCGTCGATGCTGACGTTTTGTTGCAGCTGCGTAACCTGGATGGTGAAGCGATTGCCGGGGCGCGCTAGCGTCCAGCGAAACGGCAGCTTTACTCCGTCGGATTCGCGGTAGTCCGCATAATCGATTTGCGTGGGATTGCGGCCCAGCGGAGTTTCCGCATAACGCACCAGCCGGACGCAGCAACCCCGTTTGCGTATCGAAATACAGCCGCAGCGGTGGCTGGCCTTCCTTGCGGCCGATCACCAGATAGGTGTCGTGGCCATCGATCTTTTCCCCGGGCTCAACGCGAAATTTGTCGTAGCATGGTTTTGATGTTGATGGGGAAATAAAAATTCGCGTCGATGCGCGCGGCGGCATTTTCGGCAGCCGACATCATGTGCGTGCGCGCCGGAATGCTGAGCCAACCCTGGCGGCCATCGAAACGCCGTCAGACTGTCGCCATCCTTTAGGTGCATCACCGAAAGGCGCTTGTCGGGAGCTTTGGCATACACGTCCACCGCGACGCTTTGCCCGGCGAAAGTTGCGGTTCCTTTGGCTACGCGGCTGGTGATTTTCTGCAGCGCGGCGGCTCCGCCAACCGCAGCGAGATATTTGTCAAGAAGCTGATCGGCGGCAGGCAGGGCAGACTTTTTCGCTGGATGCCGTTTCGGCCGTGGGCGCAGCGTCTTCGTTCGTGATGACCGGTGTGGCAATGGGATCAGCAGCGCCGCGATGGCACGAGTAGCAGGTAACCTCGCGATGGCCCTCAAAGTTGTCTTTGTTGATGGCGAACATCATGCTGATCATCTTGCGCGCCGTCACTTTGGGCTTCTTGTCGTCCTTATCCATCGCGTTGTGCACATGGCAATATTCGCACTCGACGCCCAGCGAAGCGCTCATGAACTGCATCGCAGGAATGAGCTGCTCCGCGGGAATATCCTTGAGCACCTGGATATTTTTGAATTGTTCCGCGGCCGTCTTCGGCGCGGCGTCCGGCGGTGTTTGCGGCCGCGCCGCGTGCGCAGCGAGAATCGCGACAAACGCTATCGCAAAGAATGTGAGCTACGAAGACGTAACGGCTGATTCAACGAAAAACGGTCGACGCGCCGCGGATTCATCGCTCGGTCTGCTCCAGTGTCCTGAGAAATGTTAGCAAGAGAAGTTTAGCAGCGCGGCAGATTGGCAAGGAAAACGCGAGCGAGTTCACGCCGCAGAAATCTCGCCTTTCTTGGCGAGTTCCGTGATGCGATCCGCCGCGCGAAACGCCAGCGCTTCGATGGTCATGGTAGGTTGGCCGCGGCCAGAGGTCACCAGGCTGCTGCCGTCACAGAGAAATAAATTTTTTACGTCGTGCGTGCGATGGTCGGAGTTGATGACCGATGTTTTCGGATCATTGCCCATGCGGCAGGTGCCGAGCAGATGCACGGCGAATTCTTGCTCGGTGACGGGATAATTCCATTTTTTCCTGGCGCCGGCGGCATCGAGCAATTCTAAGGAACGCGCACCGAGCCAATTGGCGAGCTTGATGTCGTCGGGGTGATCCTTGTAGGTCATGCGCAAGGCCGGCAATCCCCAGGCATCTTTGAGATCGGGATCCAGGGAAAAGCTGTTGTTCTCAACGGCCAGCGAAGTGCCATGTCCGAAAATCTTCCATGCTGCGCGTGAAATTGTTCCGCAGCGCGGACTTAAAGTCCTTGCCCCAAAGCGGCGTACCGGGCGGCAGCGCGCCCAGGGCGAAACCGATGGGCGTCATATCGAAGCGAGCGTCCAGACCGCCGCCACCGTAGAAACCCACTTTTTGTTGATCCAGTTCGTAAAAATCGTGAAGGATGCGGCTGACGGCGTACCCTTTGTAGTCATTTAGAGGTTCGTCGAAAACGCCGAAGGAGACGACTCCGCTGTTGAGCATCAGATTTTTGCCGACAATGCCGCTGGAATTGGCGAGGCCGTTGGGAAATTGTTTGTTGGCGGAAAGCAGCAGCAGCCGGGGAGTTTCCGCACCATTGGCGGAAACAATTACGGCTTTGGCTTTTTGAAATTGCGTGTTGCGCTGCGCGTCGAAATAAATCGCACCGGTGGCGCGACCGCGATCGTCCATGGCGATGCGATGGACGTAAGAATTGGGACGGATTTCGCAATGGCCGGTTTTCTCCGCCATGCGAATCGCGGTAGCCAGCGAACTCGATTTCGCGCCAACCTCGCAGCCGAACGCCAGGCAAAAACCGCAGTTGACGCAGCGCGCTCGCGCCCCTCGCCCACGCGCGGCTGCGAAAGAATGGCCATCGGCGCCGGGAAAGGGATGCCAACCAAGCTGCTTGGCCGCCCGCTCAAAAATAACGCCAGAAGATTTCACGGGAAGCGGAGGCATAGGGTAGCGGTTTGGAGCGCGGAGGATCGAACGGGCTGGCACCGGCGAGACCAGAAACGCCGATCTCCCATTCCACTTTGGTGTAGTACGGCTCCAGATCGCTGTAAGTGATGGGCCAATCGGACAAATTTGCGCCGGGAATCGCGCCGACCTTGCTGCGCTCGATGAAATCTATTTCATGCAAGCGCCAGAAATTGGCGGTGAAATGCACGCTAGTGCCGCCGACGAGCCGACCATAGACCAGCGCCCGCTGAGGTTTAGCCTTTTCCTCCGGAGTTTTGCGAAAGGTATTGGGCTGCAGCTTGGGATGATTGGTGAGCAGATCCTGCTGGAGAACTTTTATTTCGTCATGGACGAAATCCTATTCCGTGAGGTACGGCCCCTGTTCGAGAACTACCACGCTGAAACCGTGTCCGGCCAACTCTTTGGCGAGAATGCCTCCGGCAGCGCCCGAACCGATGATGACAAAATCCACTTCGTCGGAGGTTCGATATTTTGGCGTCGTCAATTTTCATTTGGCTTTTTCGCCGGCGGTTGGCGCAGCGCTCCAGCCGGGATAATCCTTGTCGTAAAAACCAAAGGGCGATTGGAACGTGTGAGCCGGTTCACGGCCAATCAACTGCCAGCCGACGCCGCTGCGATTGCCGGCATATTCGGACTCGGGATCGATCAAGAAAGCGGCGATGGTGTGCTCGCGGATGGTCTCGAAAAAAGAGGGAGTGCCGGGCGCGGCTCGATTGCGGCGGCGACCGAGAGCGTCAGGATTGTCCTGGGACTGCAGAAATTGATCTTGCTGCGCGATCGAAGCGACGGAAAACTTTGCAACGCCCGGGAACATCGTCGCGAATGTCTTCTTGAAATTGCAACAGCCCGTCGCGGTAGATCGGTTGTGCCTCCGGGGAAGATGGTGATGAGACCCGCGATCAATGAAGTAGACAGCGCCGGCCTCGGTGGCTCCGGGAGAATCGTCGGAAGGGATGATACGCGCGGCGATCGCAGTTACCTCAACGGCTTGCTCGTCGGAAAAAAACTCGAATTTTGGGGGAGTATCGGACACCGCCGCCGAGCGGGCATGGGCGCTGGCGGCCAACGCGGCCGGCCAGTTTGCGGATAACCACGCCGGTACCCAGACCCGTGGTGGCGCTGACAAGAAAATTGCGCCGGTCCATCAGCATGGGAACCCGGCGCATAGGAGCGGCCAAGACAACTTCGCCTATGACAACACGGCGCATGACAACACACCGCATGGCGACGCGCTTTATTTTTCTGGTGAGGCATGGGAAAGGCAAGAATCATGACAGGCAGCGACTGTAGGATGAGCAGCGCAGGATCGTCAAGCCCAAATGACAAATGGGCGCAGTCGATCGCGTGATGCCCATGAACCTGGAAGTTTGCCGACATCGAAGCGAATGTTATAGGATGCGAGAAAATACTGCACCACCGCGCGAATCGATGGATCGATTTCGCGAAAACAATCGCGTTTGAGACACTAAGCAAATAGCTATGGCGACACTTACAGGGGGCATCGGCTCCGGCAGCAAATGGCTGCTGGACAAAATCGTTGGGTTGATTGCCGCGACGGGAATCAATCCCAATGTGCTGACGTTTCTGGGCTTGCTGGTGAATTTTGCGGCGGCGGCCAGCTTTGCGGAGGGAAATTTCCGCATCGGCGCGCTGATTATCTTTTTCGCGGGCTTCCTGGACATGCTGGACGGGCAAGTGGCGCGGAGGCAAAAACGCGTGACCGCGTTTGGCGCGTTCTACGATTCCACGCTGGATCGCTACGCAGACATGGCGCTGTACATGGGATTGCTGGTGTATTACTCGGTGAGCGGACGCACGCCATATGTGGTGCTGGCCGCGGTGGCCACGGCGGGTTCGGTGATGGTCAGCTATGCGCGGGCGCGCGCGGAATCGCTGATCCCACAATGTAAAGTCGGATTCATGGAGCGTCCCGAACGATTGGTTTTGCTCATCATCGGCGGATTGTTTCTACGCATGGGTCCGGTATTGTGGGTCATCGCGGTAGTGTCGACGATCACGGTGATTCATCGCATCGTGTACACCTGGCAGGAAACGCGCGCGGGGCGCACGCTGCCGGGCATCAAACTCGCACAATAGGCCTCGCACAATGGCGGCAGAACAAAAACTGCATGGCGCGTCGTTGACGCTCAGTTGACGCTCACTGATTTTCGAGTGGAGCGGCAACCGTTTGGTGAACCCTATCGCGAAGCGCGGGAACGTCTTCTTTCTTTAATTCGGCGGTATCGATAGTGTCGTGCAAGACGATGGTTATGGTGCGAGGACGCAACATCCAGTGTCCGGTGCGAAAATGTTGAAAAGAACCCGCCAACCTTACCGGAACGATGGGTACGCCCAGCTGCTGCGCCAAACGAAAACCGCCAGCCTCAAATTCGCCCAGGCGGCCATCTCGCGTGCGTTTACCCTCGGGAAAAATAATCAGGCTGGTGCCGCCGTCGAGAGCCTCTTGCGTCATCCGCCACATGCGCTTCAAATCCGCCGGGCGGCGAACGTCCGGAACCGGGACGTTGCCGAAACGATACATCAGCCAGCCATAGACAGGAATTTTGAAATGCGATTCCAATTCCCAGCCGCGCACATATTGCGGAATGGCGCAGTATAAAAGAAACGGATCGAAGAGATTGACGTGGTTGACCACGAAAAGCGAGGTGCGTTGCGGATCAAAACCCGGTGAACGCAGATGCGGAGACGAGCGCCGGAAAACAAGGCGATGCGGCGACACAGGCCACGCTGTAGCCAATCGTGCTTTCGCGGATTCAGAAAAATCGCGAGAAAAATAAGCACCGGGACGGCCACGCCAAAATGGAGCAATGTGACCGCCCACAGCAATGCACTTCGGATTGTCTCCCACACTCGGTCCCACACACGCTTCATATGTAAACGTCCACGCGCGGCGGGAAGAATTTCCAGTGAGCGCAATTCGAGAGTGAAGACCTCGCCGTCGATCGTTACGTCGACGGGTTCGCCGATATCGAATTCGATCTTGCGAACGGACTTGCGTGACGCCAGGGGATGGTGCATGTGAGAGCCATCGTAAAGACGCGGCAGAAGGTAGAGAAGTTTCATCCTGCCGACGGGGCCCCAGCGCACAAATTCAATGAGGCCATCGGCAGGATCGGCGTCCGGCGCGATCAGCATGGTGCCACCGGTATACTTGCTGTTGTTGAGGCTGAGAAACAGGCAACGGCGGTCGTCCCAGGCAGTTTCATCGTCGCAGCGCAGCGTGAAAGAGCGCCGCCGCAACTGTGCGAGGCGAACGAAAATTCCCAACAGATAGCCGAGATGACCGAGCGGCTTGAACCAACGGTTGGCGATGGCCGCGACATCGGCGGCAAATCCTACGCTGACCAAATTGAAAGAATAGATTTCACCTTTGGTGTGCGTCAGGCGCAGAAGATCGATGGGACGCGAACGCCCTTCGAGCAAAGCGGCGGAGGAAGCGGATGCGCCCTCCGTGGTGAAATCGCGAAGAAAAGAATTGCCGGTGCCAAAGGGAAGAAAGCCCAGCGCGACGCGGTTTTTTGGCGGTCCTCCGGCGAAAATGCCATTGAGCATCTCATGCGCGGTACCGTCGCCGCCGACGGCGAGAAAGCGGCGGTATCCCTGCGCGTAGGCCTCGCGCGCGAGCTGCGAGGCATGGCCGGGCGAGCTGGAAGCGATGACGTCTATCGGCAGGCCCTGCGCGCGCAACTCCGCCAGCTTGGGGCCGGCGAGTTTGGCGGCGCGACCGCCGCCAGCCGCGGGATTGACGATGGCGATGAAACGTTCCATGCGTTGCGTCTGCCTTCCGGAGCACGAGCATACGCTGAATCTGCTAGCGTAATTTACAAACGGTGATCTGCAACGGGTAATCTGCAACGGGTAATCTACAACGATTGAACGGCGGTTGCGCGGTCCAGCTTCGACAGGTGTTCCTTCAAAGAATCCCTAAGCACCTTCTGGGAGGCATTGCGCGGAAAATCGTCAGCGAACAGCACAAATCCGTGAAGGCGCTTGAAGTTCAAGAGCTGATTGTTGCGCTGCACGATTTCGCCGCGTAGCTGATCGGTGAAATTCTGCCCGGGTTCGAGATGGATGACCAGGATCAGTTGCTCGCCGAGCATGGAGCGGCGCGGCCAGATGTAGTCCGCGGCGAAAACACACAGCTCTTTCACTGGGAGGCTATCGAAGGCGCCTTCGATGTCTTCCGGGTAGATATTCTTTCCCTCTTCCGTGACGATCATATTTTTTTTGCGGCCTGCGAGATGAAGATGGCCCTGCGCGTCGAAGTGGCCGAGGTCGCCGGTTTGCAGCCAGCCGTCGACGATGGCACGCGCGGTGAGTTCCGGCTCATTGAGGTAGCCGGACATGATCGTTTTGCTGCGCACCGTGACTTCGCCGATGCCGGCGCTGTCTGGATTGGCAATGCGGACTTCCATGCCGGGAAGCGGCTTGCCGACGGTGTCCGCGCGAAAGGGTTTTAGATCGTTCACGGTGATGGCGGTGCCGGCTTCGGTTAAGCCGTAACCATTGGCGACCGGAATGCCAAGGTCGTAAAAAAATTGCAGCGTCTGCGGCTCGGTAAAGGCTCCGCCGACGATGATGGTGCGTAATTCACCGCCAAATCCGGCGTGGACTTGCGGCAGCAGACGGCGGCTCAGTGCGGGGCGCGGACGGTCTTTGGTCAGCATTTTATTCACGCCGACCAGCGTGTTGAACATTTTGCGTTTTCCCGGCGGCAAAGCATCAAAGCGTGCTTGCAGTCCGGCGCGCAGATTCTTCAGCAGTAAGGGCACCAGGCTGACGTAGGTGATTTTGTATTTTGTGAACGCTTCGCGGACAAATTCCGGGCGGAGCGTGCGCAAATGCACGACCGCCGCGCCGCAGGTGAAGGGTCCGAAAAAGCCGACCATGAAATCGATGGCGTGATTCGTGGGCAGAATGCTCAGGTAACGCACGCCGGGCCAAAACGGATAGAGCGAGGTGAGCGCGACGCATTGCTCGAGATAATTGTCGTGCGTCATCATGCAGCCTTTGGGCTGGCCGCCGGTTCCCGAGGAGTAGACGATGCTGGCGATGTCCTTGCGCTCGCGTTTTATCAAGGCTGGCGGGCCGGCGGCGCGAAACTCTTCCCAGCGTTGCGCGCCGGCGAGGTCGGCATTGGCGGGAGCTTCCGTCACGAGGATGAGACGAAGGTTCGTGCAAAGCGCGCGACCGCGTTCGGCTGCGGCGCTGAGTTGCCGCCAGATGGGATATTCGGTGATCAGCACGGATGCGCCGGAATGGCGCAGCAAATCCCATTGCTGCGGGGCGGTGAGTTTGTAGTCCAGCGGAACCAGCACGCCGCCGCTGTGGAAGATGGCGTACGCGGAGATCAGCCACTTGGACTGATTGGTCATGATGATCGAGGCGCGATCGCCCGCGGCAAAGCCGCCGTCTTGCAGCGCTTTGGCCAGCGGATTGGCGCGTTCGGCGAATTCGCGATAGGTGAGGCGGTGATTTTCGCGTTCGCGATCCGCTTCGATCAGGCAGATTTCACCGGAAAACTTTTGCACCGCGTCGTGCAGCGCGCCGCCGATGGATGGATATTTGGAAAGATCCAGCATTACAGGCGGGATTGGATCCGCTCGGCGAGAGTTTGGAAATCGCTGACGCCCTGCATTTCGTAGTCGGGAAGTTCGATGGAGAAGTGATTCTCGAGGCGCGAGAGCAGTTCGAGAGCTTGCAGGCTGTTGATGCCCAGCTTGCGGAAGAAATCGTCGGAAGGCGCGAGCGTACCGGGCGCCACCTGAAAGTGGCGCGTGGCCAGGTCGAGAACTTCTTGCGTGGTTTGGTCGAGTGTGCGCGGCATGCGGTTTGTCCAGATCGTGTGTGAATCGGCGATCCTGCCGATCACGGCGTTTACTGTTTGCTGAAGGTTCATTCTAGCAAGAGGACGGCAATTCGTCGAAACGCGTGCTAACTAAGGCTCGTGGCCAGCTTCCGGTTAGGCCGACCAGCAGTCACCTGAAACATATTTGAACGCACGGCGTTTTCCGCTTAGCTGCTTCCTTCCCCTTCAGGTGCGCAGAGCCTGCGCCGACATCTTCCAATCGCTCGAGTTCTTGGACAAACGTATCAACGGCTGCAGCTTCCACAGGCATCGCAAGAACCACAGTCTGAACCGTACCGCCAGACTTACAGTTCGAGTCCAAATGTAGCGCTGCAACATATGCGTGACCCGCGTCCATCGACGCAATGGGAACCGCATTCTTACTCCACCCCTGCGAAGTTCCGGTCAAAATTTCCAAAAACGAGCTCGCGCATGTCTGCCGGTTCCTTGGGGAATCCGCGTAACCGCGCAGCAGCATCTCGCAAATCACCAGTCCCTTCGTATATTTCCACCAGGCCGCCAAACGTACCATTCCACTGCAGATACACCGAGATTTATTGCATCGGCGTCACGGCCAAAGCACGCAGAACTTAAAGCCGACATACATGAGACTTGCTCCGAGCCGATAAGACATCGCACTTGTTATCCGAAATTAGCATGACTAATCACGGATTGACGCATTACCGAGTTACGGCAGATAAGGCATGGCGTCGGTGGCTTCGACGAATTTCTTGAGGGCGGCCATTACGGCGGGGCGGGCGAAGAGTTCGCAGAAGAGATCGATTTCTTTTTTCAGTTCGTCGTAGGGGATCGGCTTTATAAATTTTTTGGCGGCGGCGCGCGTGCCGGGGTCGAACTTGGCGATTTGCGCGGCCATTAGGCGGGCTACTTTTAGCGCTTCGCCCTCGGCGGCAAGTTGCGCCACGAGGCCGACAGCTTGCGCGCGTGTGGCGTTTACGGTGCGGCCGGTCAGCAGGAGTTCGCGGATGAAGGCGTTGCCCACGTCGCGCTTGAGGCGCGGGATGCCGCCGAAGCCGGGGATCAAACCCAGGCGCAATTCGGGGAAAGCGAAGCGCGCCATTTTATCGGCGACGATAATGTCCGAGAGCAGCGCCAGTTCGAGGCCCCCGCCGAAGCAGACGCCGTGCACTGCGGCGATGGTGACGAAGGGAGCGGCGTCGATGGCGTTGGCGACGGCGTGGATGCGCTCGAGAAAATTTTTAATGCCGGCAAGGCGTTCTTTTTCCGCGAGCGCTTCGGCGCCGCGATACAGCTCGCGCAAATCGGCGCCGGCGCAAAATCCCTCTTTGCGCGCGCTGTAGACGATACAGGCGGAGGTTTCCGGCGCGAGCGCAGGAATGGCCGCGGCAAACTGCTCGAGATCGGCGAGCATGACGGTGCCGATTTCGTTGACGGGCGCGTGATCGAGCGTCGACTTCCACGATGCCGTCGCGCCATTCCCAGCGCAGTGCTTTGCCGCTGAATTGCTTCATCGCTGTGCCACCGCGGAAAGGGCTGGAGTTTTGGCGCTTTCGTACATGGCCGCAATTTCATTTGCGAAGCGGGTATTGATGGCGTCGCGGCGCACTTTGCCCATGGCCGTCAGCAAGCCGCTTTCCGGAGTGAAGGCTTCGGGCAGGATGCGGAAGTTGCGGATTTGGCGGTAATGCGGCAATTCGGGATTCACTTGCATCGAGGGCCGCCTGGGCGTCGGCGCGCTGCACCGCTCCGGTGAGCAACGCGCAAAGATATCCGCGGCCGTTGCCGACTAAAACCACTTGCTGCGCTTGCGGCAGCTGCGCGGCGATTTTTTCTTCGATGGGTTCGGGCGCGACGTTGTGGCCGGAATTGAGGATGATCAAATTTTTCAGCCGTCCGCTGATGCGCCAGTTGCCGCGAGCGTTGGCCGCGCCCTGATCGCCGGTGTGAAACCAGCCGCCGCTGCACGGCGCGCGCGGTTTCTTCCGGGCGATTCCAGTAGCCGGGGAAAACATTCGGGCCGCGCACGACGATTTCGTCGTTCTCGGCGACTTTCATTTCGAGGCCGGGGATGGCGGGGCCGACGCAGCCAGGCTCGACCGGGCGCGCGAGGATCGTCCATGGTGCAGATGCCGGTGGTTTCGGTGAGTCCGTAGACCTGGAGGACGGGGATTTGCAGCATTTCAAAAAATTCCTGAGTTTCCTGCGTTAGCGGCGCAGAGCCGCAGATCAATGCGCGGAGATGGGCGCCGAAACGGGCTTTTATTTTACTGAAGATCAAGCGGCGGCCCAGCGCGAGGTAAACGCTATCTGGCAAAGTGGCGGTGCCGAGGCGTTTGCGTTGCCATGCAGCGCGTGCGCGTGCGAAAAGCCATTGAATGGCGGCGTGGCGTTGCGCGAAGGCGGCGTCCACGCCGCGTTTGACACGTTCGAGGAGCGTGGGGACATTTAGAAAATAGTGCGGAGAGGCGAGGGCGATTTCGTCGACCAGGCGGTTGAGGTCGGTGGATAAAGTGATGGTGCTGTCTCGCGACAGAAACGAAAGCAATGCAATCCACGAGGCGCAAAAATTGAACGGTAGGTAGTGGAAGATGCGGTCGGGCTGCTGGCCGGAGACCGTCGCGGCGTTTGTGCCCATCAATTGATTCAGGCGCTGCGTGGTGCAAGAGAGCATGTAGGTGACGTTGGCGACGTTGAGGCACACGCCCTTTGGTTCGCCGGAAGTCCCCGAAGTATAAATGATGGTTACCAAGTCCGCGTCCTGCGCGGGCGTTCGGCGGTGAAACCGCATCATCCTGCGCCGCCACGGTCTGCCCGTGCAGCACATCCTTAGGCAGTACATCGTCAAGCAACACGCGCGGTGGAGCATTGGTGTGTCCCTGTGGGTCGGTCCACGCGTTGGCCACGGCTTCGCCTAGTGCTGCGTCGCCGGTAAGCAAGCAGCGCGGGCTGGCAGTCGCGCATCATGGCCGCAACCTCCGCCGGCGACTGGCGGGCATACAGCGGAACGACGATCACGCCTTCCGCCATCAACGCCAAATCAAACGCCGCCCAGCGGATGGAATTGGAAGCCAGCAGGGCGCAGCGATCTCCGGGCTGCAGTCCGGTGCTTCGCAAATAAACACGGACGCGCTGAACCTGCGCCAGCAATTCCCTGCCAGTGACACTGACAAATCCTGGCCATGCACTTCGCGAAGGACCACGTGATTTTCGGCTCGCTGCAATTGAGCGAAAATATTTTCGAGAAAATTAGCCATGGCTTTAGGCAAAAGCGCGCGAACTTGGTAACACGAGCGTCGGCAACACGAGCGATGGTGGCGCAGCGCTCATCGCGCGGCGATTCCCGCTACCGTGTGCTGCTGCAGCGCGGGCGCGCTGGAATCGTAGCGCTCGACCAGCTGCACGAGGTTTTCGCTGAGCGGCGGCAAATAGTCTTCCCAGGAGAGCACGCCCTGGCGCAGCGGAAATTCCGGATAGGTCTGCCGCACGGCGCTTTCGAGGTAGGTTCCCATGCGCGCCATGACTTTCAGGTTGCGCACCACGGTGCGGCCGATGCCGTCACGGACGGCGTCCGCTTCGGCCACCAGCGTTTCCATGACTTGCAGGAGTTTGGGCTCGAGATCGGCGTCCTCGACGGTGAGGAAGAGATGGGCATGGCCGCGTTCGCGCATTAAGTTGCGAATGCGCTCGTCCATGGTGACGCCTGCGGAAGCGACCAGGCTGGGCATGCAGGTGACGATGCCGTGGTAACGCGAGGAAACCATGTAGGTGCAGGCGCGCAAAATGGACACGAGCTCGAACATGTTGTATTGCTCGGAAGTAAAGATGGGCGTTCCGGGAATGCTCGCAGCGATATCGCGGCAAGCCACGGCGTCGAGTCGTTCCATGGCCACCAAGAATTGGGAAGACACGATGGCGCTGGCAAAAGGCTTTGGTGGCGTTGGTGAACGCCGTGATGTAGTGCTTGTACTTGCGGTCCACTTCCGCGCCGGACTCGTGGAAATAGACGGTGCGATATTGGCTGGCTTTGTATGCCCCGGTGGTGATGCTCGCCAAGTATTTCGCGATGGAGGCTTTTACCGGCCAGACGAACGGGTGAATCGGGCAGAGCACAAGGATCGGAGTTTTGCCGTCCCAACCGGCGTGGCGCAGCGTGCTTTCCGCGTATTCCGGCAGGTTCGCGCGGCTCGAAGGTCCAGGCGGTGTCCGTGCCGAGTTCCGTGGGAATGCCCATCTGGGTCAGCAGTTTTTGCGATTCCACGTTGCGGGTTATCACCAGCGAATCACGGACGTAGTGCGCGCACATGTCTGCGATTAAGCGATCCATATGGCCGGCTTCGCCGCCGTAGCCCACGGACAATTTATTTTCCGCGGAGGCCAGGCCCAACGAGCCGATCATCATGGTAGTCAGGGCGTTGGCGAATTTGCTTTTGAACATCGAGCCTTCGCAGGCGATGACGCCGTGATTGGCGCGCACTTCGCGGTAGAGAAACGGCGGAAACACGTCCGGCAGGTGCACTTGCCGCGTGCCCGCGAAATATCCGCGCGTCAGGTCGAAATTCTGCGACATCACGCTGAAGTCGACGTTCTCCGCGCCGAGCACGTGCCGCACTTGCCGGATCATTTCCTGCACGCGCACGTCGCTGCCGGTATTGCGCGTGCCGTTGTAGCCGGCAAAGAGCAGGCGCAGTTTTTCGGCGGGGGTCCAGCGCTCGCCGAGGCCGAACATCCAGCCGAGGCGGGTGATTTCGATCAGCGCGCTGACCCACGCCACCAAAAAGAAATCGGTCATGCGCGCACACTTCCCGCCGCAGCCAGCCGCTGTTCGCCGGCATCCGCGGGCCAAGGCTTGGCCGGATACTTAAAATGATTTTCGCGGCTGAATTTCAAGAGCGCATGTCCATAGGTTGAAAATTTCGCGGGCGCTTCGTTCATCTCGGCGACCACGCGCGAATTGTCAAAGACGGTATTCCAGTTCAAGTACGGCCAAAACACTTTCAGCAGAGACGCGGCGTAACCGCGTTACCGCGCCGCTGCGCCAACCAGTCTACGGTACCCGAAAAAACTCCCGCCAGCCCCGGAACATACCACGGACGGCGACTGCCACCAGATTTGGCGAGAGCATCCGTAAGTTCGCGATAGGTCTGCGAGCCAGTACCGGAAGAAAGATGATAAATGCCGTGCGCCGGTTGCGGCTTCTGATGGATGGCCACGATCGCGCTACCCACGTAGTTCGCCGGAACAATGTCAATTCTATCGTCTGGGCGCAGCGGAAGCACCGGAAAGCGCGAAAGAATATCGAAGGCTTGGATCATATCGAACTGCGTGGTCTCCGCGCGGCGGCTGTCGCCCAAGACGATGGCGGGACGAAAAATGGTGCGGGGCACGTCGGGAAGCAACTGGGCGGCCATGTGTTCGCAAAACTTTTTGGTGCGCGCGTAAGGATCGTAGTCGGAGCGCGCCCAATCGATGGCCGCATCTTCCGTCACCACTTCGTCCTGGCGCTGACCTGCGACCGCTACCGTTGAGACATGCGAATAACGGCGCAGGCCGTGGTGATTTTGCGCGCGCCGCGCCAACTGGATCACTTCGAGCGTACCGCGCAAATTCACGTTGAGGCATTGCTTTTCCGACTTGCGATTGAGCGAAGCCGCGCAGTGAATCACGGAATCCGTGGAATCCACAAGCGCGTGATACTCGTCATCCGGCAGGCCGAAGCGCTCCGCGGTTAAATCGCCCAGAAAAATCCGCATGCGAGCGTTGAGGAATTCGTGAAATTCCGGGAAAGCAAAATGCAGCTGCAGAGAGGTCCACAACCGTTCACGCGCTTCCTGCCGCGATTTCGCGCGCACCAGTAAGTTCAAGGTTTCGCGATGGCCGGTGCAAAGACCCGCAACCAGATAGCTGCCGAGATAGCCGGTCGAGCCGGTTAGAAAGATGGCCATAGCAGGCTAGTTGCGCAACACCGGGCTAAGCCGCACTGGGCGGCTCTGCGGACCAATTGAGCTCACGGGCGACACGCGCTTCCAGCGGACGCCCTTCCATGAGCGGGTAGCACCAGCGCCGCAGCGCTGGAATGTGGATATTAATCCAATATTCCCACCAGTCAATGGCTTCGGGAGCGAATTCAAAGGCGGCTTTTTCGTCCGGCGGCAGCGCCGCGGAGAGCAAGCGGGCGTTTTCCGATTCAAATACATGCTCGTTGTGGAGGATGAATGGCTCGTACAGCTCGATCAATTTTTCGGCGCGAGAAAGTTCGCGCTCGGCTTTGGCCAGCGGAGCTTTTTTCATGTGGAGCGAAATGGCCGCGCGATTGATGCCGGAGACCACGGCTTTCTGCATCGGAATCGAAAGCCGCTCGTAGCGCTGCTTTGATACGGGGATGGTTTCAAATTTTACTTTCAGCCAATTGTCCACGCTGGATTGCTGGCGGTAATGCTTGCGATGCGCAAGTCCGGTCAGCTCGATGCTGCGTCCCATATTGACGGGATTGATCGCTGAAGTCGCCAGCTGATACATCCGCGCGTTGCAGCGCGCGATGACCGCGGCGGCGATCAGGGACATTCCGCGGCACACCATGTCCACGGGAATCACGTCGAGGCATTTTCTTTCATTGGTCGGCAACTGGCGAAAATTGGTGCCAAGCAAATAGGAAAGCGGCCCAGAGGTGTTGATGCCTTCGTTCCACCCGGTAAATGGCGAACGCTCGGAACTTTCGACAATCGACGGCCGCACAATGGCGATCGGCAAATCGCGTCCGTGCCGCGCCAGAATCGATTCGCCCAGGCTCTTTGGTAAACGTGTAGATATTCGGCCAGCCAAGATGTTGCGCACGCCGCAACCCAACGCGCACCAGGCGATTGCGCGCCCAGCGCGCGCGATTGCGTTTCAGCACGCCTTGCAATTCTTCGGCGGGAGCATCGGCGGCATCGACGCCGCGGCCCAGCGCCTGGCGACGCAGAGCATTGGTCAGCTCCGGACTTTCCGAACGCGCTTCGATGCGCTCAATCGTTTCGCGCAGCGAAGCAATTTCGCGCTCCGCATCGAAAGCCGCGTCGCCTGCGGGTTGTAGTTATCGCTGCAACTCTTCGGTGACGCGCCCATCGCGCATACCCACGACGTAACACGTCGAAAGATGCATCAGTCCCGCATGGGCACAGCGGCGCAAGAACTCCAGAAGATACAGCGCGGAATCCACGTTGGAAGAAAGCGCGTCGCGCAAGTCCGGATTAAAATCCGTCAAGCCCGCGCTGTTTACGATCAAGTCCAGCGAACGCGCCAGCCGCTCCTGTACTGCGGCATCCAGGCCAAGCCCCGGCTGGCTGACGTCGCCTTCCACAACTTCGACTTTCGCCTTCAGAAACGCGCCGAGGTTTCTCCCGTAGCGCTGCTGCAGCGTGTCGAACGTGGGCGACTCTTCGACGATTTTCTCGAACCGCCGCTGCGCGGAGGTCGTGCGATTGCGGCGAATCAGCAAAGTTATCTTTGCCGATGTCTGGAATATTTTCCAGCAGATCGACGAGCCACACCTTGCCGATAAATCCCGTGACGCCAATCAGCAAAATATGGCGCTTGCCCGCCAGCGTTTCGCGCACCGACAAGATGTTGCACGCGCGGCTCGTCTCCGAACATCGCCACGGCTTTGCCCGCCGGCATCGCTGGCCGGGCGGTGGTACACAGAGCGCTGTGTCAGCAATTTTTGCGGATCGTGCGTCCAACCCAGGCGCCGCAACAACTGCTCTTGCGCGATGCGGCCGTTGGTCGCGCCGCCGGCCAGCCAGGCAAATGGTCCGCGCGGACGCACGATCGGATCCACAAGCCGGCCGGTCGCCTGACCATCGCGAAACTCCAGGCGATTGGCGATGAAATAGTCCACGCCAAAATGCGCTGCCAGCGGGCGCAACACGCTCTCAAGCAACTGTCCCACCAGCACTACCTTCTCGCCGCTCGTACCGCCGTCCGCTAGTTGCTCGGCAGCCTGCGGACGCAATTGCGGCTTCAAGCACGTAATGGAAATATTCTTCGCCAAGAAGATCCAGCCGGTCGCGTGTAACGCCGCGCAGCAAGGTGTGCAAAAATCGCGTCGCAAAGGTCCGGCTGGCGGCGTAAGCAAACGGACGCACCAGCGCCATTCCGGCCATCCCGGCGCGCCGGGCCCAGCGTTCGGAAAAGCTGCGGCCATTCCAGGTAAAAAATCCCACGGGACGCAGCGCACCCAGCTCCAGCAGCGAGCCTTCCACGCGCCAGTACGTCACCGGTTCGCTTATCGCGAGGCCAGCGTATTTTTCCGAATTGGCATGTTGTTCCAACGTGTCAGCTCAATGTTTGCCGCGACCAGTTGCGGGTGCGTACGCGCACACTCTCACGCTACACCTGGGCCATCACGACTCCACGCATACTAGGAATTTATCAGCCATGCTCAACATGGATTGGCCCGGACGGAGTGACAGCTTGCGCCCGGAGTGGTGCGACCTGGAATCCCTGTGCTTGCTCAGCGTAAGCGTCCGGGAGGAACAAAATTAGCATCCCCGAGGGTTCCCGCAATACGGCCTGCCACGGTGCACGGTGAGGTAAAGAGACTCCTCGCGCTTAAACGCCCCAGCCGTAACGCTCGGCGTGTTCGAAGGTGCGTTGCATCTCTTCGCGCAGAATTTCCATGAACGCCGAACCGCCCACCGCGTGCGCGCCGGGTTCGATAATATCCGGCGTGCGATAGCCGCCGCCCAAAACGCGCAGCAGCGATTGTTCGATCCAGTCCGCCTCCAGCGACAGCCCAAAAGCATCGCGCAACATCATCGTGGCGCTCAGAATCGAGGCCACCGGATTGGCCGAATCCGTTCCGACCAGAGACGGAGCCGAGCCATGAATCGGCTCAAACAGCGGCGCGGTGCTGCCAAAACTCCCGGACGGAATCAGGCCGATGGAGCCCACCAACGCAGCCGCGGCATCGCTCAAAATATCGCCAAACATATTCGTGCTGAGCATCACGTCAAATTGCGCGGGCCGCAGCGTCAATTGCATCGCCGCGTTATCGACGTACATGTGCTCGAGCTTCACCGTGGGATATCCCGCGTTCATCGCCGTCACCGTGCGGCGCCAGAGCTGCGAACTGGTGAGCACGTTGGCTTTGTCCACGGAACAGAGCCGGCGCGAGCGATTTTCCGCGCGCGCGAAGGCAAACGTGGCGACGCGCTCGATTTCCGGCGTGGAATACGATTCCGTGTCCCAGGCGCGCTCCGCACCGTTCTCTCTGGACATTGCCGCGTTCGCCGAAATACATTCCGCCGGCCAGTTCGCGCACGATCTCCAGATCCAGATCGCCCAGCCGTTCAGCTCTTCAGCGGAGAAATTCCGCGCAGCGGATCCAAAACTTTCACCGGCCGCACATTGACGTACAGCCCCATGCCTTTGCGGAGATCGAGCAGACCGCTCTCCGGGCGCTTGCCGACTGGCAAGCTGTCCCACTTGGGCCCGCCGACCGCGCCAAGAAATACCGCGTCCGAGCTTGCGGCAGGCGTCCAGAGTTTCGCTCGGCAGCGGGGTCCCGGCGGATCGATGGCCGCGCCGCCGACCGGCATCTCCACAAAATCAAATTGGTGGTCGAATTCCTGCGCCGCATTCGCGCAACACTGCGGCCGCAGCACGGGTCACTTCCGGACCGATGCCGTCTCCCGGCAAAAGCACAATGGTCTTCTTCATCAAACTTTCCGCGGAAAAGCCTTCAGATAATGTAACAATCGCCACTAACTGATTTGTCAATCTTACGTTTAAGTTTCTCAGGCCGCGAAGTGGCTTCTGCGGCCATCGGCGAACGCCGGCGCAACACTTCATGCGCGATCGCCACCAGATCGCGCGGACGCACCTCTTTCGATTCGTCCGCCAGTGCCGTGACGCGCTTGTAGACTTCGCGCCAGTTCGACGTCCGTTGGCTCGTAGCCCAAGTCCCGCAGCGACTAACGCAACGCATTGCGCCCGGAATGCTTGCCCAGCACCATCGAGCGCTTGGGAACGCCGACCATCTGCGGCGACATAATTTCGTAGGTCAGCGGATTCTTGATGATTCCGTCCTGGTGAATGCCCGCTTCGTGCGCAAAAGCGTTGGCGCCCACCACCGCCTTGTTCGGCGCCACGTGCGCCCCGGTCACTTCCGAAAGTAAGCGGCTCGCGGGGAAAAGCTGTTCCAGGTTGATGTTGGTGGTTACGCCAAAGCTTTCCTTGCGCACGGCCAGCGCCACCACTACTTCTTCCAGCGAAGCATTTCCCGCCCGCTCGCCGATGCCGTTGATGGTGCACTCGATCTGCCGCACGCCAGCGCGAATCGCAGCCAGCGAATTGGCCACCGCCAGTCCCAAATCATCGTGGCAATGGGCGCTGAGCATGATTCCATGATTGGCCCGAAGTCTCGCGACCAAGTATTCGCGTACGCGGCGGAACATCTCGCCGTATTCTTCCGGCACCGCGTAGCCCACGGTGTCCGGCAAATTCAGAATTGTAGCGCCGGCTTCCACGGCCACGCGGCAAACCTGTGCACAGAAAATCGATATCCGTGCGGCCGGCATCTTCCGCGGAAAACTCCACCTCGCCCACATGCTGGCGGCCCAACTGGATCATGCTGGACGATGGATTCCAGCGCTTGCTCCCGCGTCATGTTCAGTTTTACTTTCAGGTGCAGGTCGGAAGTGGCGAGGAAAAGATGCAGTCGAGACGTTGCGGCGGGTTCCAGCGCTTCGACCGCGGCCATCACGTCATCTTTTCGGGCGCGCGCCAGCGCCGCGATGCGGCACGTGCGTACTTCCTTCGCTACCTGACGCACCGCTTCCAGGTCCCCGCGCGAAGAAATGGGAAATCCCGCTTCGATGCACGTCCACATTCAGCGCGGCCAGTTGGTGCGCCACGCGGATCTTCTCCGCGGTGTTCATGGAAAAACCCGGCGATTGCTCGCCGTCGCGGAGCGTGGTATCGAAAATGCGGACTACGTCCATGGAGACTCCCGCTCCTAGTTACGCAGACCCGCGCCTTACAGTCAAATTTATCTTTATTCTGCTTTTGATAACCCTGTCTTATACTGGCCTATGGCTGAATTGGACGAACTTCCGCCGTTTTGCGCTTTCTGCCGGCGGATTGTGAGGTGAGGTTCCACGTGGATCTGGGTGAATTGCAAGTTTTTTTGATGGTGGCCAAGGAAGGCAGCTTCTCGCGCGCCGCCGAACGCCTGTTTCGCACTCAGCCGGCCATCAGCTTAACCATTCGCAAGCTTGAAGATGACCTGGGCCAACCGCTTTTCGTGCGCGGCTCACGCCCCGTGCGCACTCACCGACGCCGGCACCTTGCTGCGCGAGTATGCCGAACGCCTGATCAATCTGCGCGACGAAGTCAAAAAAGGCCTTGCGGAACTTGAGGGCCTGACACGCGGCGAATTGTCCCTTGGCGTTAACGAAAGCTCCATCCACGCGCTGCTTCCGGCGCTGGCGATCTTTCGCGAAAAACATCCCGGCGTTCAAGTGCGCGTCAATCGCATGTCTTCGCGGGACATTCCGCACGAAGTCGTAAATTACCGCCTCGACCTGGGCGCCATCTCGTACATTCCACGCGATCCGCAACTGCAAGCCACGGAAATCCTCAAAGATGAGCTGACGCTGGTGGTCCCGCCGAAACATATTCTGGCAAAAAAACGCGAGGTGGACATCCCCGAACTCGCGAAAGAAAATTTTATCGCCCACAGCGTCGAATCACCCTACCGCCGCCGCGTCATCGAACTTTTCGCGCGCCATCGCACGGATCTAAACATGCCCATCGAAATGCCCACTATCGAAAGCATCAAGCGTTTCGTGCAGATGGGAATGGGCGTGGCCATCGTCCCGCGCATGTGCGTGCGCTGGGAAATCGATCATGGCTGGATGAAGGAAGTGAAGATTCGCCAGTTGAGCATGCCGCGCCACGTATACATGGTGTCGCGGCGCGGCGCACGACTGCCCCACGCTGCCGCCGAACTTTTTCGCATTTTGAAGGAAACGTAACTTGCGGAAAACGTCTCAGGATTGAGCCGCCAGCGCCTCTGCCGTGGTCTGATAGATGGGTAGCAACCTCACCAGACCTGCTACCTGCATTACCGCGGCTCCTTGCGGAGTAAATCCAGCCAGCGCGAACTTTTTCCCCGCACTCTTCCGGTGGACGAAGAGTTGCACCAGCGCGCCAACACCGGCCGAATCCAGAAATGTCACCCCGCTCATATCGAGTACCAAAACGGGACTCGGCTCAGGGCGCAATTGGGCAATGAAGCTGGTCACGGTTTCGAGGCTCACTTTGCCTTTAAGCTGAAGAACAAGCTGGGTTTCGGTCGATTCCGGTTGCTTCAGGAACTCCAAGTTTGCGAGTGGCATAAGCTGTTGAGGTTAACAAATCTCCTTGTGGCGTATATTAACATTATATGAACGCTGGTTCGCCACCAGGTGGCGGCGTGAGACTGGTCACCTGGCATCTCCGGCCGGCCCCGACCTTAGGTTAGCTTCTAAGGAAACTCTAATATAGTAATCTCTTCAGTAAACTTCTTGACCTGTGCTCGGGAGCGCGTAAGATGTCTCCCAGGCCCTCTCAGATTCCAGATTTAACAACAATTCACGGCCAAAGGAAGACGCTCGCATAGCCACCATTCTCAGCCCCCACTCTATTGGAGTACTTCTAATGTCACGTCTATGTTTATTACAACTTCGATCGATCCGTGTCTTTCGCGGCGCGCGACTCTTTCTTGGCCTGCTCGCACTATTTGTCGCGGCCACCGCGGCGCGCGCGCAATTTCAGGAGCCGCTGGTATTTTCGTCTGGCGGTGCGGTAATGGTGCGCGACGACGCGACGGGCGCCTTGACTCCCACCACTGGCTCGCCATTTCCCGCCAGCAACAACACGCTAACGATCGACGTGCAGGGTCGCTACCTTTTTGGCATCGGCGTCAACAGTATCCACATGTATGCGATCACCGATTCCGGCACCGGCGCGTACCAGGAAGTGGAGAACTCGCCATTCGCCTCCGCGAATACCAATTCGCCGACATTCATCGCCGTCGAACCCACGGGGAGTTACATTGCAGTGGTCAACTCCCAGAGCACAACGCCCGGTCAGGCCAGCGCGGAAACCTTCCAGATTTCCCCGAGCGCTGCGGGTGGTCCGGCGCTGATTCCCGTGCCGGGATCGTACACGCTGCTGGATTCCGAGGTCATCGGCGTAAGCCAGCCAGCGGCTAGCGCCAAGGCTTTCGAGATCTACCTTGGCCCGACATTTACCACCATTCCGAACTTCCAGCACGGCGAAGAGCTCGATTCCGTTTCCATCGATCCCACCACCGGCCTGCTGCTTGGGATCTCCAGCGAAAACTTCGATACTTCTACTGCCCGCTGTTACGCCTCCGATCCGCAAGGCCGATACATCGTTACGGGACACGGTGAATTCGAGGGTCTCATCGAACTCACGGGCATCGATGGCAAATTTCCAGGCGCCAACATCATGCTTCCCGAAGATACCTTTCCCGACAGCATTTGGGTGGACAGCACCGGCACATTTTTGTACGCCATTGTTGGCCCCGGCGGCGAAGGACCCGTTAACATCTACGCGCTGAATCTGCAAACCAATACGCTCACCGAGACCGCGAGCTCGCCGCTGCCCAACGCCACGTTCGTGCCCTCGTATCAACCTGATCCGACTGGCGCGTTCAACTACGGTTGCCCCTGCCCTACTCCCAATAGCTTGTCGGCGTTCACGGTTGATCCACAGACCGGATATTTTGTTCCGACCGCGAACTCGCCCTTCACTATTCCGGGTATCGGCGCACTCACTTTCAGCGTCGTCCCCGGCCAGCAAGCCGTTAGCGGACCATCGTTACAACTCGCTCCGACCGCGCTGTCGCTCGGCACGCCGCAAATAGGGTCGCGAAGCGTGCCGCAGACGATCATGATCAAAAGCAACGGCGCGGAAGCGCTCAGTGTTAACTCCATTGCGGTAAGCGGAGCCGACGCCAGCGAATTTCTGGAGTCCGACACGTGCCAGGCGCCCGCGGTCCTACAGCCCAACAATTTCTGTTCCGTGAGCATCACCTTCCTACCGGCCTCCACAGGACAGCAGACTGCCACGGTAAACGTGACCGACAACGCTCCTGGCAGCCCACAGTCCGTGCCACTCAACGGGGCCGGCGTGGCCCCTCCGCCGCCTGCGCCTGCCGTAACCATTGCGCCGAATCCCGCGATCTTCTCCAGCACTACGCAAGGAACAACCGGCGGCACCATAAGTATCACGGTCACCAACTCCGGCAACGCCACGCTGCACATTTCTTCGCTGCTTATCGGCGGCAGCAATCCGGCTGATTTCACCAGTCCAAAGAGTAATTGTTCCGGCGCGGTGCTCGCGGCCAACGCCTCCTGCGCAATTTCGGTCACGTTTGCACCGCTCGCTGCAGGCCAACGTACCGAAACCATCACACTCACCGATGACGCCGCCAATTCCCCGCAAATCATCAGCGTTCAGGGCAGCGCCATTGCCGGGCCCGCGCCGGCCATAACCATCGCGCCGAATCCCGTGATCTTCGTCGCCACTACGCAAGGCACAACCAGCGGCGCCACGAGTGTGGCTGTCACTAACTCGGGCAACGCCACGCTGCACATTTCTTCGGTGGCAGCCGGCGGCAGCAATCCGGCTGATTTCACCGGTCCGGCGCGCAATTGTTCCGGCGCGGCACTCGATGCCAATGCCTCCTGCACGGTTTCCGTAACGTTCGCTCCGCTCACCGCCGGGCAGCGCAGCGAAACCATCACGCTTACCGACAACGCAGCCAAGTCGCCGCAAGTGATCATGCTTCAGGGCAACGCCAATCCCGCAATTTCCATTACGCCAATCTCCTCCAGTTCAACGACTGCGACCGTCACTCCTGGCGTCACCGCGCAGTACCAACTGCAGATCACCCCTGGGGCAAATTACTCCGGTACCGTCGCTCTGCTCTGCGCTGGAGCGCCGCTGGCTGCCGCTTGCCAGATTCCTTCCACCGTGCAAGTGAGCAGCGGCACACCCGCGATGTTCAGCGTAATGATTACGACCACAGGCACAGGACTGTTAGCTCCCCGGATTCCTCGCGGAACATGGCGCACGCCGCGGTTCGCTCCGCTTCGCCTGTTCTATTTCCCAGGAACTCTATTGTTGTGGCTAATTCTGCTATCGGCGTTGTGGACTGGACGACGTGTCTACGATCCGGCCGTCGCGGACCGGGCTCTTTTCAGAGAGAGATTTGTGCTCACTGGTGTTTTTCTGGCGGCCACGGTTGCGGCGGTCGTTGGCGGTTGCGGCGGTGGTAGCAGCTCGAGCACTAGCGTTTCCCAACCAGTTCAGACCATCACAACTCCTGTCGGCACGTCCATAATTACTATCACGCCTTCCGCGAAGAGCGCCTCTGGACAGGCTCTGCAACTTCCGCCCGTCCAGCTAACGCTGATCGTCAACTAGACCATCGCTGTTGCCCTCGCGGGCCAAGTTCCTACCGCGTCGCCGAGACGCGATACACTACGTTCGCCCCGTCATCGGCAACCAGCAGCGAGCCATCCGCTGCCACCGTCACCCCCACTGGCCGCCCGTAGACTTGTTCCTTGCTGGCGTCGGGCACTAATCCGCCAAGAAATTCCTCTGATCCAGCCACCGGTTTGCCGTTCTGAAACTCCACAAATGCCACGCGATACCCCACGCGCTGGGACCTATTCCACGAGCCATGTTCCGCGATAAACGCGCCTCCGCGATACTTCTGCGGAAATTGTGTCCCCGAATAAAACGCAAATTGCAGCGGCGCATGATGCGCGCCGAGCAAAAGATCCGGCACAATCGCTTTGCTCACTAGCTCTGGATTTTGCGGTTTCACACGCGGATCGACGTGGTTGCCGATGTAGCTGTAGGGCCAACCATAAAACCCGCCGTCTTGCACCGAAGTAAAATAATCCGGAGGCAAATCATCGCCCAGGCCGTCGCGCTCGTTTACGGTAGCCCAGGCAACTCCGCTCTGCGGATCCACCGCCACCGTTACGGGATTGCGCAATCCCGTGGCGTACAAGCGCGCATTTTTTCCGTCTGGATCGCAGATGGTAATCGCCGCCCGTCGCGAATCTTCGCCAGTGTTGATGTTCGAGCCCGACCCGACCGTAACAAGCAAGTGCTTCCCATCCGCGGTAAAGGCCACATCGCGCGTCCAGTGCGCGCCTGAATTCGGCAAATCCAGCAACTTCTCCGCCTCTCCCTTACGCTTAGAAGTCTTCGCATCGTAGGGAAAGCGCAATACGGCATCGGTATCGCCAACGTACACAAATCCTTCATGAAAAACGATGCCGAACGGTTGATCCAGGCCCGCCGCAAACTCTTCACGTTCTTGGGCGCCGCCGGTGTGTTGCGGGTCGCGCAAGATATAAATTTTCCCCGCGGCGGAATCCGCAACGAAGATATCGCCGTTTGGCGCGGTCGCCAGAAAACGCGGCGCCTTAAAGCCGACGGCAAACACGTTCACGCTAAAGCCCTTTGGCACGGTTGGTAAGAAACCCTTCGGCGGCTTAGTTACCTCGGGAGCATTCCCAGCCGACTTCGTTGCAAACGGCGGAGGAAGTTCTGGCGACTTTCCGTTCGTAACTTGGGCTGCGGCAGAGGAGCTGAGCAAAAAACCGGCGGCCAAGAGTGCGGTCGATAAGGACATGTAGGTCATGGTGCTCCATCTAAAATCTTGGGATATTTACTCCGCCTCGGCGGCCTAGCAGGCATAGGTTGAGATGTGCGGGAGCTGAAATCCGTTCCATCGCTGGCCGCGTTCCCAGCATCTAATTCATCTGCAATACTAAAGACGTCGTATTCCTTACGAGGCCAAACACATGCCAACGCCACACGTAGGTCGAGGAATCGCCATTGCTGTCATCGCCTTGGTTGTTGGCTGGACCGCTTTCCGTTCGTTCGGCGCCCGGCCGCCTGCCACCCCAAACGCCGCGATGCCCAAACCAGCCATTGACGCACCCCTGGCCGGCGCGAAAGGCCAGCAGACTGCGGTTTTCGCTGGCGGCTGTTTCTGGGGCGTGCAGGGCGTTTTTGAACATGTGAAAGGCGTAAGCTCCGCAACCGCCGGTTACTCCGGCGGGTTCGTAAAATCTCCAAGCTATGAGACCGTAAGCATGGGCGTAACAGGACACGCCGAATCGGTCAGTGTTGTCTACGACCCCTCGCAAGTCTCTTACGGCCAGCTCTTGATGGTTTATTTCTCCGTGGTGCACGACCCCACGCAGCTGGACCGGCAGGGTCCGGATTCCGGTTCGCAATATCGGTCCTCGATTTTTTATACTTCCGACGAACAAAAGCGGATCGCTGACGCCTACGTGGCGCAGCTCACGGCCGCCAAGGTCTATGGGCGTCCGATAGTCACCAAAATCGTTCCCTTCGCCGCCTTCTATCCCGCCGAGGACTATCACCAGGACTATTTGAAGCGCCATCCCGATGATCCGTATATCGCTTTTAACGACTTGCCAAAAATCGCTGACCTCAAACAGCAGTTCCCCGATCTTTACCGGGCTGACTAACCCGCACCCCTGCTGGCGGATTGAGAACACGTTCACCCATATCATCGGTTGCTGAGCTAAAGTGTGAATAGGGTCGTCCGCGCTTCATATTCTGCGCCATCAGAGGAGCATCACTGTGAGATCGATCATCTGCGTTACCGTTCTGCTTGCTGGCCTCAGCGTTTCCGCAGTCGCGCAAGATAGCCACAGCCACGCATCCGGCAAGCCCGCAATCGTTGATATCAAAAACGCCCAAGGCGAAAGCGTCGGCACCGCCGCGCTAACCAGTTCTCCCGAGGGCGGCGTGCGCTTTAAGCTCGATATCAAGAATCTACCCCCCGGCCAACATTCCATGCACATCCATCAGGTTGCCAAGTGCGATCCGCCCGATTTCAAGAGCGCCGGTCCGCACTTCAACGGCTCAGGGCACGCCCATGAAGGCCTGACGTATGGCGACATCCCGAATTTTTTCCTGATCGTCGGAGCCGACCGCACCGCGCACGTTACCGTGGTCGCCCCCAACGTCACGCTGGGCAGCGACGATCATTCCGTCTTCAGCAATGGCGGTACGGCGATTGTGATTCACGCCGCTGAAGGCAGCGCTCCGGGTGGTCCCGCCCGCATCGCCTGTGGAGTGATCAGCAAACCCGAATAACTCTTGTGGCACAACCAATCTTGGCTGTGCGCCGTTATCCATCTCGCTCTCGACGGGCCGCCGCTGTAACCCTGTGGGTCGGAGCTTCAGAAGTGGCGCCTACCATGGCGCGGTCAACAATGCTCGACCAAGCCGATTGACTCGCTCGAAACTTTGCGGTACTACTTCCCTGCGCGCCTTCCGTTCCCTCCCTCTACCGCAGCAGCGGGCGCGCACATTCAAACCTACAGGAGCTGACTATGTCTACGAACGTCCAACCCATCCCCGAAGGTTATCGCTCGATTGCCCCGGTGATTACCTGCAAAGATGCCGCTCGCGCCATCGACTTCTACAAAAAAGTCTTCGGCGCTACGGTAGTCGTAAATATGCCCGGTCCCGGTGGCAAGGTCATGCACGCCGAGCTGCAGATTGGAGATTCCAGGATATTTCTCGGCGACGAATTTCCCGGCATGTCCAAGGCGCCGGATCCGCAAGCTCCTGCCTTGAGCACTTTCGGAATTTTCGTCTACACAGAGGACGTCGATTCCTTGATGAAGCGGGCCGTCGACGCCGGAGTCCGCGTGGATATGCCGTTGCAAGACATGTTTTGGGGCGACCGCTACGGAAAATTCACCGATCCCTTCGGTCACAGCTGGGGGGTAGCCACGCACACTGAAGATGTGACGCCGGAAGAAATGAAGCTCCGCACGGAAGCCATGTCGAAACAAATGGCACAAGCCGCAGGTTAGTCCACTTATAAGCTTTGGAAACGGGCCTCGCATTTCTCGTCAGTGGCTTGCGGGGCTCGTGTTTTCCAGCGAACAAACGCCTGACCACGGCCAGCATCATGGCCTGCGAATCCCTCATCGCCCAGTACTTTCGCTCTCTCCCGTCGCAATTTTCTGCTCCAAGCGCCGTAACAGTTCAAATTCCGCCGGATGCATCTTTTTCGCCGCCGCACCCACCGTAAAGAAATCCGCACGGTCGATTTCGGGAAATTCCTTAAACTTCCCGGACTTGGGCGGCCACTCCAAGCGGAACATATTGCTGCGAAGTGCGCCTGGATCGCCATCTCCGTGAAAAGCCCACGCCACTACACGCTTTCCACTCTTGTGATAAACGCTTCCGAGCTCCAGAAACGGTGCGTGAGATTCCATCCCGGTTTCTTCCTGGAACTCCCGCCGCGCTGCCGCTAATTCCTCTTCGCCCTCTTCCAGTCCGCCCTTAGGCACGAACCACGCACCCTCATCCTTTCGTGCCCAGTAAGGTCCGCCGAGATGCACCAGCAACACCTCCAGCTTTCCGCCACGCACCCGGTACATCAACAAGCCGGCGCTGACTCGATTAGGTCTTTTGTCTGGATTGAGCACGGTCATCGACGGGCTTTCGCGGGGGACTGCTACATTGTAGAGACATTTCTCCGCAAAGACGACGTCTCGCCATTTGGTTCATTTCTTCGTTAGCGATATGCCACGCCGTATTCCGGCCAATACCTTTTTGAATCGCCGCCGCCGCGATTTAGCTCTCCAGTTCCCGTACTTCTGCCGCTGGTGTAGTAGCATTTTGACCAACGTTCGGAGGCTTCATCCTCCCAGGAGCCGATGGCATGGTGGAGATCAAAGGGTCCGTGGTACTCGATTCGATTGATGGAATTAAAAGGCGTGGTGAAGAAGCCTTCGCAGAGGTTGTCGCACAACTCGACGACGAAACAAAAGCAATGATTCAAGGCACGGTTTCCAGCTCCAGTTGGTATTCGCTGGATCTGTTCCTCCGGTTTCTCGCCGTGGAACTGGAAAAATCAGCGCATGGCAACGAACAGGTCCTGGTCACTCGCTCCAAAAGTTGATCGGACGGCAATTACGCGGCGTCTACAAGGTGTTTGTGAAGGTCGGGTCGCCAGAATTTCTGATGAAAAGAATCGCGGCCGTTCACGCCACGTATTTTACTGGCGTGGACATAGATTTCAAATTAATCAGTCCCGGGAACGCAGTGATTCGCTATACGGGTTTCGAGCCACAGCACCGGCTTATCGGACTCACCATGCTGGGATTCTTCCGCAAAGC
>CAWCTJ010000009.1:0-158864 GCA_963798585.1 uncultured Acidobacteriota bacterium | reverse complement strand
GGCACCGGGTTTAGCCACGCCGTCGGCAAAGCGGCGGATAAGGATTTTTGGGGCGTGGACGAAGACGTCAAGTCCCTCGCGCAATTGATCAACGCTTACGTCAGCCGCAACGACCGCTGGAACTCTCCGAAATTCCTAATCGGCGAAAGCTATGGCACCTTCCGCTCCGCTGCGCTTTCCAACTATTTGCAAAACAACGATGGCATGTATTTCAACGGTCTGGTGCTCATCTCCTCGGTGCTCATCTGGGAACGATATCCTTCAATCCCAGCGAAGACATCCCGCTGCGTTTTTTACCTGCCCAGCTACGCCGCTACCGCGTGGTATCACAATATGCTCAAAGATCGGCCCGCGGAGATGAAGCCGTTCGCCGAAGAAGCTCGCACGTTCGCCCTCACGGAGTATGCCAACGCGCTGAATAAAGGTTCGCGCCTCACCGCCGCCGAAAAAGCGGACATGGCCAAAAAACTTTCCCGCTTCACTGGACTGAGCGAAGACTACTTGCTGAAAGCCGACTTGCGCGTTGCACTTCCGCAATTCATGAAGGAATTACAGCGTAGCCGCGGCCTGACCACCGGCCGCCTGGATGCGCGCTTTTCCGGATTTTCTTACGATTTGCTCGGCGAATTTGCGGAGTTCGATCCGCAGGATACTGGCATCACCGGACCGTTCGTCGCGGTCTGGAACAACTACGTGCGCACCGAGCTGAAATTTGGCCAGGACAAGACGTACCACCCCTCGTCCAATGAAGCCAATCAAAAATGGGATTGGAAGCACAACGCCGGAGACAATTTCGGCTTCCCCGGCTCACCCAACGTCGAAGGCGATTTAATCCAGGCCCTGCTCACCGATCCCCACCTGAAAGTGGAAATCGAAAATGGCTATTACGATCTGGCCACGCCATTCTTCGCCACCGAATTCACCGTGGATCATCTCGGCCTACCCGAAAAACTGCAGAAAAATATCACGCTCCAATATTACGATGCCGGCCACATGATGTACGTCCGCGAGGACGACCTCGCCAAGCTAAAAGCCAACGTCGCCAACTTCATCGACGCCGCAGCAAAACCCTGATCAGCGGCCGTAATCTTCGAAATCGCCTAGCCCATTGACTTGCGTTCGGCTGAGAATCGCGGTCTACTTCTGCAATTATGTTTGCGATGAGCAGCTTCGATAAGACGAGCACGGGCAGATGGATGGCAATCGGAACGTTCGCACTGGCTGCTCCATTTCTCCAGGCCCAGGACGCAAACAACGCTCCACAAAGGGCGTCGTCTCCAAAAATTGGCCCTGACATTGTTGTTCTAGCTGAATCCGTTGTTCAGACGCAATGGACAAACACGCTAAGCTTGGTAAATGCACCTCAGAATATTTCTCTTCTCAATCCCGGGCAGTGCATTCGCGTAGGTATCTACTCGAATGGCGAGAAGCGCGACGAATACCTGAAGGACCTTCGCTTGTCATTTCGCGTGAGCTTCTCCGGTCATATCGACTTACATGCGGCGGCTCCTCTTTCAGATTTCAAGCAGATCAAGCCGGAGGGCGGAGACTTCGTAAACGGGGCGCTGGGCGCGGCAGGGATCAAACCCCCGGAAGTGACCCGGACCTTCGCCAGCCTGGGCGCTTCAGCTGCCCACTGGTGCGCCCCCATTAAGGCCACTGACGGAACCGCCACCGTGGAAGCGGAGGTCGAAACCCCTGATGGCCACCAGACTCTGAATCCCTCAGTTATCCAGATCGAGAGCTTCGAAACCGGCAGCAAGAAATCGTTCCGCGATGCTCAGGAGTTGGGAGCATTCTTGCAAACATATTACCGCCAGCCAAATTCCGCGAGACTGCTTCCTGCCCTGCAGTTCATGATTGCTGATCAAATTCAGGACTCGAGTCAAGGCAAGGCCGAGATACTTGCAGCTTTCTTGAGCGCGGCAACTCGTTCGGATCCCATCGTCGCAAAGGATTTCCAAACGCGAATTGCTGCCCAGGATCCACTAACCCGTGCGTTCGGGCTCCTGGTCCTTCGTTCGGCTGGGTACGATATGGACGGAATTCTTCAGACATTAAGCACGGAGGACCGGCAAAAATTCCTCAGCCTTCCAGCATTACAGGATCCCTTCGATCAAACTCCAACGCAGGAACTCTTCACCCATCTCGATATGTTATGGGCCGTGTATGGCGCGACCGGCCAATTCAAACCCGTTAAAACAGTTGCGAGTGCCCTCGGCTGGAAGGCCGATTATGAAGACTTCGCCAAACTGCGCGACACGCCAAACCATTCAACAGATCTAACTCCATCGATCGTGCGCGGAGTGGTCTACACCGCGGCCGGTTGGTCTCTGTCGACGTTTCAGCGAAACGATCCCCTGGTGGCCGATTACATCGAATATCTTCTTGCTTCGCCGGATACTTCCCAGTCGGTCAAGTCGGAACTCGCGGGACTATCTAGCAATCCGGCATTTAAACAAGCCGGCAGGCAATAACCAGGAGACTCACGTCTTCAGTCATCGTGTGGTGCTCATCATTACTGGGACCACGGCGGCACGACACCAGTCATCCGCGCGTACGCGATCAATTGCCCCATGTGCTCGTTCGCATGCACGATGATTCGCAGATACATGCCATCGACGGTCGCGTCGCGGCCTTCAATTTTGACCTTGCGCTCCAGATCCTTGGGCGTTTCCGACGCGTGCGCCACTCTAACCGCTTCCAGCGACCGCCTCAGCCAGGCGATTACCTCCGGTTTCGCGGTAATGGTCTTATCCATGTCTTCGGTTAAGTCCGCGGGCATCTTGGGGCCGGTAACGCTCAACAGATAAAAGTTCGCGTCGACGATGTGCATATACACTTCGCTCGTCGAGCGGACCCCCGGCGCAGGACGCCATGAAAACTTCTCCGCAGGCGTCGCCTCCGCCAGCGCAATCAACTGTTGCGATACATGCTTCCACTCCCCGTCATACCCCTGCCAAATCCCCTCCGGATACTGCGCAGGCACCGCCGGCGCCGCCAAGAAAAGAAAAAGCAAAAACGAAAAGATTTTCACGAGTCGACTCCTTTCAATCTCCTTCGCATATCAGCAACTCAGGACCTTTGCAGGAGGGCCACGAAATGCAGCTTGCGGCCAACTAAGGCGCTAATCGGTACAGGATAGAGACTCAGGTCCGTGGTAAAGGTGGCGATCCTTAGTCCGCAAGCAGCAAAGTGGGCGTTCCATTGCGCGCGGCTTTGATAATTGTAGGTAAGCGTGACCCCGTGCGGCCGATTGCCGACCCAATCCATAAACCGCAACGTGGCATGATCGAAGCCATTTTCGCTGAGATGATCTTTCAGCAGCACATTGCTGCGGCTTACTCTCACGGCTTCGCGCAGCAGCACGGAAACGTCGCCGGTATGGTGCAGCACATCGACCAGCATGCAGACGTCGACGGAATTATCCGGGAATGGCAGTGTGTTTCCATCAAACGGGTAACATTCGATTCGGCAATCCGGCCGCACCATCACTTCTACGCCTTTGATCGAAATGTCAGGCCGCAATTCCGCAATCAACCCGGCAATTGTCCCATCGCCGCAGCCAATATCCAGCACCGAAGCAGATGGCGGAATTTGTGCCGCGAGAATTTTCGCAAGGATGCGCACCCGGCGCTGGTGTACAAAGGCTCGATGGCCGTGCTTTATCGCGGAAAGTAGCGGCGAATTTTGTTCCACCGCGATTTTCGGCGCTATTTTCTCCGCATCCATTATTTTCGTTCGTGCTCGCCGGTGCGTTCGTAGTCGCCGATAAACGTCCCGCGGCTGATGCCCAGCATGCTCAGAAAGAACGAACCAAAAATTACCTGCACGCCAAGAAACAGCCACATTGCCCAAAACAAGATCTGTCGCACTTGGTACAGCTCGCCAAAACCGCCGGCGGCCCATGACCAGGCAATCCACGCGCAACCGCCAAAGCCGCACAAAAACAGTGCCGCACCCAGCGCCAGACCAGACTCCAGCGTCACGCTGCGCAGCACGCGTTTAAGCGAAACACCGCCATGGTCAAACCGCTCGGCATAACTAAAAACTTTGGCGAACGCACCGATGGAAAGGATTTGCGCACCCAGCAGCGTAAAAAATACGCCAAAAATCATGGTGTGAATGTCCAGCGTGACGCGGCCCACGTGGCGCGCGCCGGGCAGCAACCAGAAAACCAGCGCCAGCCCTACGACGCCCAACGTGGCCCCGGGCAAAACAAATAGCCAGTTCGGTGCGTACAGCAGCATGAAGCGCAAGCTGCGCCAGCCATCGCGAAAGCTTCGCAGATGTGGCGCGCGTCCGCGCTTGTCCGGCCAAAGAATGATGGGAATTTCCGCGATACGCGCCTTCATCTGCGTCGCTTTGATTACCATTTCCAGAGCAAATTCCATGCCGGTGCTGCGCACATCCAGCCGCTGAGCCAACGCGCGCGTAAATCCGCGCATGCCGCAATACACATCGCCAACACCTGAATGAAAAAAAATGTTCAGCAGCGTGGTCAGCCCGGGATTGCCGAAATATTTGTGCAGCGTCGGCATGGCCCCGGGCTTGATCTCCCCCAGGAAGCGATTGCCCATCACCAGATCGAAACCTCCGCGAAGTTTGGCCACAAAGTTAGGGACTTCGCTGAAATCATAGCTGTCGTCCGCGTCGCCCATGACGATGAACTCGCCGTGTGCAGCGGCGATCCCCGAACGCAACGCCGCGCCGTAGCCGCGCTCGGGTACTGCCACCACGCGTGCGCCATGCTCTTCGGCTATCTCAACAGAACCATCCGTCGAGCCATTGTCCGCCACCAGCACTTCGCCACGCAGTCCCGCTGCACGAAACGCCGCCGTCGCCTTATCGATGCAAAACGCCAGCGAATTCGCTTCGTTAAGGCACGGAATCACCACCGACACGTCCAGCGCCAAACCAGAAGCTGGTGGAATAAACGCGTGCTGTCCTTCGGTAGCGGCAATAGCCATGCTGGCAAGCATCATAACCCGGTGTGATGCGGGTTTCACGCGGATACCTCGCTGCGGCGCCGGTGGTGTCCGTTTGCGCGGTCGCAGCAAAGTGCCCGCTTCAGAAGGTAGGCACTACCGTTGCGGAACTCGCCATTGCGATTACAATGTTGCCAGCACAATCGGTACGACGTCGTTCGGAGAATCCGCGAATCTTGCCCAGTTCACTCCTCGATTCCCTCACTCCCTACACTTGGTCAAATATTTTATTGTGCAGTGCGCTAGCCACTGTCTGCGTTCTGCTAGCCGTCGCCAAAAACGGAGTGGCCGAAAGATTCTTCAACGCCACAGAACGAATCCTCTCCGAATTCGCGGAACGCAAAGCGACTGGCCATTGGCGTAATGTTTTTCGCCGTGCTGGCCGTGCGGCTCGCGATCCTGCGCATGCTTGCCCATCCCCATCCCGGGAATTCACGACGAGTTCAGCTATCTGCTGATGGGCGACACTTTCGCGCACGGCCGACTGACCAATCCCACGCATCCGATGTGGCGCAGCTTCGAAACTTTTCACGTCAACTGGCTGCCCACCTACTCCTCGATGTATCCGCCGGCGCAAGGCGCGGTGCTGGCCATCGGGCAACTCCTGGGCAATCCGTGGATCGGCGTGCTGCTCAGCAACGCGGCGATGTGTGCCGCGATTTTGTGGATGCTGCAAGGTTGGATGCCCGCGCGATGGGCGCTGCTCGGCGGGATCCTTGCCGCGCTCAAACTCGGCGTCGCCAGCTACTGGATGAACAGCTACTGGGGCGGCGCGGTCGGCGCCATCGGCGGCGCGCTGGTTCTCGGGGCCCTGCCGCGCATTCGAAAATATGGTCGACTGCGCGAGGCGCTGCTTCTTGCGCTGGGTGTAGCGATACTCGCCAATAGCCGCCCGTACGAAGGCCTTCTCATTTGTTTACCCGTCGGGATATGGCTGATTTTCTGGGTGGCCAAGGGGTCATCGTGGAAAGTCTCTTCGCAACTCGCGCGCGTTCTGCGTGTGCGCCGCGTCCTCATGCCCATCGCCGCGGTTCTTGCTCTGACTGCCGGCTTCATGGCCTTCTATAATTCGCGCGTCACGGGACACGCGCTGCTCTTTCCTTACACTCTAAACTTGCGCACCTACGTCACCGCGCCCATTTTTCTGTGGCAACACGCCAAGCCCAAGTTGCACTACGACAATCAGCAGTTCGAAGATTTTTACAATGGCTGGGAGCGCACCGATTACCAGTTCACTCCATCAGGCGTCCTTGCGGTTTCCTCATTGAAATGGGTGCGCATCCGTTCGGAATTCCTGTGGCCCGCCGCTGCCCTGCTGTTGCCCGCCTTTCCATTCGTATTCCGCGATAAACGCCTGCGTTTCCTGTTAGCCGTTTTTCTGATCGTTACCCCAGGCATATTCGCCGTTGTGTGGTCCAATCCCCATTACGCTGCGCCGCTCACCTGCGTGATCTTCGCCCTGCTTGTGCAATCGATGCGCCACTTGCGCGCATGGCAACCTTTCGCCCGCCCCATCGGAGCAGCACTTTCTCGCGCCGTTGTCGTCCTGCTGGTGCTGCAAACAGCGGCTGACGTTCACGCTCATAAATGCGATGAGCTAAGCTGGACCTGTGGCGGCGACTCCAGCCGCGCGGCCATCTTGCAGCGTCTGACCAATCAACCCGGCAAGCACTTGATCATCGTGCGTTACGAACCCGAGCACAACATCCACGATGAATGGGTATTCAACGGCGCGGAAATCGACTCCGCCGAAGTCCTCTGGGCCCGCGAGCTCGATGCGCAACAAAATGCCGCGTTACTTGCCTATTTTCACGATCGCACCATCTGGCTCGTGGATCCCGAGGTCGACAACCTCGAATTATTGCCCTACCCAGACGTCAAACCGGGAGCAGCACCGTGAGTTTCCCACCGGATAACGTCCCGACCATCAGCGATCCCTGGGAGGCCGCCTATTCACGCTTTGAGACTCCCGCGCAAGAGATTCGCAAATTTGTTTCCCGGCTCAAGGAGCTCGGCGCACCATCGTGGCCCAAAGACGCCGCTGTCGTGGAGCTCTTCTGCGGCCGCGGTAATGGCCTGCACGCCCTGCAGCAACTGGGCTTTTCGCACATCGTCGGCGTCGATCTTTCGCCGCGCCTGCTCGCGCAATATACCGGCCCAGCGCAATGCATCGTAGGCGACTGCCGCCAGTTGCCTTTCGCCGATCATTGCCAGGACGTAATCATCGTGCAGGGCGGCCTGCATCACTTGCCAGAGTTGCCCGGCGACCTCGATCAGACATTCTCCGAAATTCGCCGCGTGCTTAAGAAAAACGGCCGCGCCATGTTTGTCGAGCCGTGGTCCACGCCATTTCTCAATCTAGTCCATGCCGTTTGCGAAAACCCGCTGGCGCGAAAATGCTCCGTCAAGCTCGACGCCCTCGCCACGATGATCCACTACGAGCGCCGGACCTACGAGCAGTGGCTGACGCAGCCGCAGCTGGTCCTGCGCGTCGCTGAAAAATACTTCGTACCGATCCACCAGAGCTTCCGCTGGGGCAAATGGCGTTTCCTCAGCACGCCCCGCAGCTGAGAAAATCTCCCGCGCGCCGTGCGCTCTGCGCTTCACAATTCCATCGCAATTCCAGCTTGCTTTTCCTCTCTTCCCGGTTAGTATGCGTACTTCGGACCCACGTCCGGCCCACACCCTTGAACCCCCCATCCGCTGCTCCTCTGAGAACCACGCTAAGCACCGGAAAACTGCTCCAAGTCCTCGGCATCTGGTTCGGCATTGCCGCAGCCATCGGCAACACCATCGCGGCAGGAATCGTTCGCACTCCAGGAGATATTGCCAAGCTCCTGCCGAATCCGTGGCTGTTTCTCGGCGTATGGGTTTTGGGTGGCGCGTATGCGCTGCTGGGCGCATCGTCGTTGGCGGAGCTCGGCGCTGCCATCCCGCGCAGCGGCGGACAATACAATTTCTCTCATCGCGCGCTAGGCGAATACGCCGGCTTCATCGTCGGCTGGAGCGATTGGCTCTCTACCTGCGGCACCAACGCCGTCGTAGCAATCGTCATCGGCGAGTACAGCGCCGCCCTGATCGGCCGCCTCGCCGGACACGAAAAATTAATTGCCGTAGCCGTCTTGCTCTTCTTCGCCATACTGCAATGGCGCGGTGTCAGATGGGGCAGCGGCACGCAATTGGTCACCGCCGTCCTGAAAACTGCGGCCTTCGTAGTTCTCGTTCTGGCGTGCTTCATTCTTGGCGGCCCGTCGCATCAAACGGCTGTAGCCGCATCCACTCACACTTCCGCGCTGCCCACAGGCTGGATACTAGCCGTTGCTTTCGTCTTGGGTCTGCAGCAGGTCATCTACACCGTGGACGGCTGGGACGGCGTCATCTACTTTGGCGAAGAGGTCAAAGATCCCGGCCGCGACGTCCCGCGCGCGATTTTCGGCAGCGTCATCTCCATCATGGCCATTTATCTCCTCCTCAACGCCGCTGTTCTCTACGTCCTGCCCATGAGCGAAGTCGCCGGAAATATTTTCGCTTTGGGCGCCGCCGCCAACAAAATCTTCGGCCGTTACGGCGACGTTATCGTCCGCTCCATCATGATCGTCTCGCTGCTCAGCTGCATCAACGCCTGCCAGATGTTTTGTACCCGCATCCTCTACGCCATGAGTGTCGACGGCCTCTTTTTCAAGCGCGCCTCGCGCGTCAATAAAGGCGGCACGCCAGTGCTCGCACTGCTCCTCAGCACGATCGTCGGCATCATCTTCGTCCTTGGCTCCTTCGAACGTGTGATCGCCATGCTCTCCTTCTTCTTCGTGGCTAACTACACCCTCTCGTATTCGTCTCTCTTTATCCTGCGCAAACGAGAACCAAACATGCCTCGTCCCTATCGCGCCTGGGGCTATCCCTACACCACCGCCGCTGCCCTAATCGCCTCCGCCATTTTCCTAATCGGCTCTATTGCCACGGATCGCGACAACGCTCCGCTAGCTCTAGGTATGCTCCTACTAAGCTACCCAATCTTTTGGATTATGAAACAGGTCGCAACTCGCGCAACGTTGTAGCGGCCGCGCTTTAGCTCGCCCTGAGCCTCGAAGGGTCCCGGCGCTTTTTCTCGCACCACGTCACGCTCTCGCGCGTTCTACTTCACCCAACCTTCTCCGCAATCGACTTCGCCTGCAAATAATGCAACAAATAATCTTTCCCACCCGTCTTCGAATCCGTCCCCGACATATTAAACCCGCCAAACGGATGCGCCCCCACCATCGCCCCGGTGCACTTGCGGTTCAAATAAAGATTCCCGACAAAAAACGCTTCTTCGGCTCGTGCGATTTTGTCCTTATTCCGCGAATAAACCGCCCCCGTCAATCCAAACTCCGTATCATTCGCAATCTCCAGCGCGTGCTCAAAATCCCGCGCCTTAATCACCGCCAGGACCGGACCAAATACTTCCTCCTGCGCAATTCGCGACTTCGCATCCACGTCGGCGATAATCGTCGGCTGAATAAAATATCCTTCGCCGGGAGCACGCCCACCACCCAGCACCAACTTCCCTTCCTTCTTCCCCACGTCGATGTATCCCAAAATTCCTTCCATCGCCGTGGCGCTCACCACCGGTCCCATGTAATTTTTCTGTTCATCGCTAGGACCGACACTGATCGTCTTCGCCCGCGCCACCAATTTATCCACGAACGTATCGAAAACTTTCTCCGACACAATCGCGCGCGAACACGCCGAACATTTCTGCCCCGCATACCCGAACGCCGCCTGCGCCACGCCCTCCACCGCGGCGTCCAGGTCCGCCTCCTCATCCACAATCGTCGCGTCTTTCCCACCCATCTCCAGCACCGCCCGCTTGATCCAAATCTGTCCAGGCGCCCGCTTGGCCGCCGCCTCGCCGATGATCAGCCCAACTTCCTTCGATCCCGTAAACGCGATATACCTCGTCTTCGCATGCTTCACCATGGCATCGCCGGCGATCTCACCCACCCCGGTGATGAAATTCAGGGCCTCCTTCGGCACTCCGGCTTCATAAAAAATCTCTACCACTTTCGCCGCCACCGCCGGCGCTTCCTCGGAAGGTTTCAGCACCACGGTGTTCCCGGTCACCAGCGACGCCGCGCACATTCCAGCGGCAATCGCCGCCGGAAAATTCCACGGTGGAATCACCGCGCCCACGCCCAGAGGAATGTACACCAGAAAATTCTTCTCCCCCTTCATCGGCGTAACCGCATGCTCTCCAGCCAGCCGCAGCATCTCCCGCCCATAAAACTCGCAAAAATCAATGGTCTCCGCCGTGTCGGCGTCGGCTTCAATCCAGGACTTGCCCACTTCGTAACAAATCAACGCCGACACTTCGAACTTTCGCTCGCGAAAAATCTGCGCCGCACGAAAAATAATCTCCACGCGTTTCTCGGCAGGCACCCGCTTCCACGTGGCAAACGCCGCATACGCCGCTTCCACCGCTTGCCCAGCCTCGTCTGCGTTAGCCTTTTGAAACACGCCGATCACTTGCGACGGCCGCGAAGGATTCGTCGACGTCATCTTCTCGGTCGTATAAACCTTCTCGCCGCCGATATACATGGGATATTCGCGCCCAAACTCCCTGGCTACTTTCGCCAGCGCGTCTTCCATGGCCTTCTTATTTTCGGCTTTTGAAAAATCCACAAACGGCTCGTTCGTAAATTCCGGAATATGCAATTTCGCTTCAGCAGTGGCCATAACGCAATTTTCTCCTAGCTTCGCAACGTTCAATTCTACTGCGTCCCCAAACCAAGCCACAAGCTAGCACCTCGTCGCTTTTGTGCCTACCCAATCCTGGTTGTGCACTCCGGCCTTGCGGCACAGCCAATCCTGGCTGTGGGCGCTTCATTTCCCCGCAACCACCGCACCCTGCATCTTCATGAAATAATCGAGCCCGCAAATAAATCTGAACCGCACCGCAACCGGAAAAACGCATCACGCAACACTTACAACCAAACCAGCGCCGGAGGCGCGGCACATCTTTTCCCGCAACCACTCTACGCAACGCTCTCACGATGCGTCGCTGATTTCTCCGCAACATTTACTCGCATCCCACAAAATATTTCTTGCACAGCCATGCACAGATTTCCACAATGTTTCGGTGAGATTACTCTTGCGCGTTTTTCGCGCCGCTCGTACTATGCGCTCAGATTGATCGGGAAGAAAACTTCGCGAGTCAATTAGAAGATGGCAGCAAGGGTAAAACCTAGCTCGTCAGTTTCGAGTTGAAACAGAAGTACAAACTTCGCAGTTCGGCGCACAGAGACGGCAAGGGTAAAACCGAGCTGACTCGAAGGCGTCGGGTTGCGGGCTTCGCGGCTGAAGCTCACAGGTGACCAGGGTAAAACCGAATCGCCGGTGGACGGAAGCGGAAGCAAAAGACTTTGCGGTGAACTCAAAGAAGCGAAGCGGGTAATACCGAGTCGTAATCGTGAGTCGAACCAAGAAGTAGGCTTCGCGAATCAATTTTGCGAGGGGCGGCCCGGATAAAACCGAGCCGCCTTCTCCAGAGTAGAGACGGGAAGTCAAAAGCTTCACGCGTCAATCGAAAAGAGGGCGACACGGCCAAACCGAGTCGCCCTCATTTTTTTGCCCTTGCCCCTTTGCAACTCGTTCGAACGCCCCGCACCCATCGCATCCAGATTTTCTCAAATAGCGGTAGTGGGTTAGCTTGCAAATTTCTAGTATTAACCGTCATATACAGAAGTGAATTAACTGGAATCTGAGAAGATTGGGAACAGTAAACGACAGAATTGGGCTTGGTGGCTGTTGGTGTTGTTATTCCCGATCCCATGGAGTCCATGGTAGCTTTGCCTTATCTTCCTCGGGATTTTTTGTTTCTTGGCGTTCGGAGTGTTGCACTACGAGGAGGATCCAAATTGACCCACAACCCAAATAGTACTTGACAAGATACCTACCGATTTGTTACTGTCTCCCTGGAAAGAAGTGCGCCTCGCCCGGTAGCGTCAACCCCCAATCAGCTCAATCGCTTCATCCAGTAGAAGCAGCGGTCTGTCCACCGTAATGCCTCAAAATATCGCAGCACCTCTTATCACTAACTGAAACTGTGCCTGTCAAACGCTCTAAAGCCATTGTGCTCACGACCGCGCCTTTGGGAACAGCCGCCGCCGTCTCAGCGACCGCAGTCATGAGCCGCAATGATCAAGCAATCGCCCAGAAAAGGGAGGTTTTCCTAGTTACCATTTCATAAACGAAAGGCGCCCGCAAGCTCTTTAGAATGAACACTTGCGCAAGTGTTCATTCTAAAAGACTTTAAACTCTTTAGAATGCGCACTTACAAAAAACCCCCAGGGGGGTACCCCAGCCAAATCGCATCAGTTCAGCCCAGGCAGTGCTGCGAGACGCCCCTAGACCAGCTCGCCCACCGCCTCCCCGAATACCCGGGTGTGCAAATCCACGTCACCCTCGCTGGTCGCTGGACACATCAGCGCCATATTGTGAAACGGTGTCAGTAACACCCCGCGATTCAGCGTGTACAAATGCAAAAATCGCTCCAAGTCAAAATCCGCCGCGGCCGCCGATTCCCCACCATTTCTCGGCGCTCGCGTAGTAAAGGTATATTCCGCGCGGCAACCGAGCTGGGTCACGTTCCACGGTAGCCCCGCGTTGCGAATCTCGTCCGCGACTCCCGAAGCGAATCGCGTCGCCAGCGGGATCATCTGCTCGAACGCAGCCGCCGTCAAAACCTGGTCCAGCGTCGCGCGCATCGCCGTCAGCGACAACGCATTGCCGGCCAAGGTTCCTCCGATGCCGCCCACGTCGCAATCCTCGAGCTCAATTCGCGCCGAAATGCGCTGCGCAACCTCTTCAGTACACCCAAAGGTCGCGCCAGGAATGCCGCCGCCGATCGCTTTGCCCAGCACGAAAATATCCGGCTGCAAATTCCACAGCCGCGTGCATCCGTCCGGACCAGCACAAATCGTATGCGTCTCGTCGGCAATGAACAGCGAGCCATAGCGCCGCGCTAACTGCGTCGCCGACGCCCAGTAGCCGTCGTCCGGCAGGATGATGCCCACGTTGGTCATCGCCGGCTCCGCCAGCACGCACGCCACATCGTTGTGCCGCAGCGCCGCCTCGAGCGCATTTAAATCGTTGAACTCCACCACGCGCGTCGTCTCCGCCGGAACGACAGGCGCGCCAATGTTCCCGCGCCGCGGACCGACCACTCCATCACGCAACGATGCAAAAGTTTCGTCTACGGTGCCGTGGTAGCAATAATTGAACATCAGTATCTTTGAGCGCTGCGTTATTTCTCGCGCAATGCGAATCGCAAAACGGTTCGCGTCCGTCGCCGTCAGCGCAAACTGCCAGTACGGCAAGCCGAAGCGCCGCTGCAACTCTTCGCCAACCCACACGGCATCCTCGGTTGGCAGCATAAAGGTGATGCCTTCGGGCACGCGCCGCGCCACCGCGTCAGCGACTGCCTTCGGCGAATGCCCGGTCATCGCGCCGGTATCGCCAAGGCACAAGTCCACGTATTCGTGCCCATCGACGTCAGTAAAATGCGCGCCGCTAGCCTGTGCAACAAACACAGGAAACGCGCCAGCCCACTTCTTCATCCAGTTCATGGGCACGCCGCCCAGCAGCGACCTCTGCGCCTGCCGATAAAGCTCCGCCGAACGGGGATGCTCCGCAATGAAGCGCTTTTCCTCGCGTTCCCGCAATCTCTGCAATTTGTCGCGATCAATGGAGGTCATGGAAAATCGTAATTACGTTTCCGTTACTGAAGCTCCGCATTTCGCAACGAGCTTTGCGGGAAGGCCGCCTAGCGCAGGTCGCGAATAATTTCCTTCGCGGCGTTCGCTCCAGACGCACCCGTCAAGCCATTGCCTGGATGCGTGCAGGAACCACACAAATACAATCCGCGCACCGGCGTCAAATACCGCGCCCAATCCAGCACCGGCCGCATGGTGAAGAGTTGATCGAGCGCCAGTTCACCGTGGTATATGTGTCCGCCGGTAAATCCGTAGGTGGTTTCAAGGTCCTGGGGCGTGATGACCTGGATCCCTTCCACTAGTCCCGGCAAGTCCGGCGCGTAAGCTCCGAGCGTCTTGATGACCGTGCGGCCCAGCTCATCGCGGCGCGTGCTCCAGCTTCCCTTCTTCAATTTGTAAGGAGCAAATTGTACATAAGCGGAAAGCACATGCTTCCCCTCCGGCGCGAGCGAGGGATCGAGAAGCGTGGGAATAGTGACGTCCAGATATGGCGCGGCGGAAAGCTCCCCATACTTCGACGCATCAAACGCCTTCTCCAGATAATCGATCTCCGGGCCGATATGAATCCGCCCAGACAGCGCCTGGCGAAATCCATCCGCGCCAATCGCCGACGCCAGCGCAGAAAACGCTGGCAAGTCGCCCAGCGCCAGATTTACCTTGGCCACCGTGCCGATCGCGCGCACGTTCTTGATACGCATCGCAAACGTCGGATCCAGTTGCGAGGGATCCAGCAAATTAAAAAATGTTCGCTTCGGGTCGACACCCGACACCACCGCTTGCACGGCGATCTCTTCGCCGTCGGCTAGCACCACACCGCTGACCGCGCCGTCCTTCACGCGAATGTGCTGCACCTCCGCACCGATGCGAATCTCCGCGCCCGCCTTGCGCGCGCTGTCCGCCAATGCCGCGCTAAGCGCGCCAAGCCCTCCGCGCGGAAACGCTGCGGGACCGACCGGATGCGCATCCGCTGCCGCGCGCATCAGCAGTACGGCCGTCGAACCTGCCGACCACGGCCCCAGAGCCGTGCCAAAAATCCCGCGCGCCGCGATCACCGCGCGAATCAGTTCGGTCTCAAAAAACTCCGCGACGAAATCCGCCGCCGCCATGGGCCCCCAGCGCAACAGATCGAAGATGCCGGTTTTGCCCAGGCCGCGCACGCCGCGCCCCGTCTTCAGCAAATTCCAAAGATCTTCCGGCGACGGCTTGTCAATTCCCGGCGGCGTAATAGCGGCAATCTGCGCAAATACTCCCGCGATTTTCTCCAGCGACGCCGCAAACTTGGTGTAGCGCTCCGCGTCATGCGCGGACATGCGCGCAATGCCGCCCGCTGTCTTCGCGTGGTCATTGTAAAAAAGCAGCGCTTGCCCATCGAGCGTCGGCGCAAATACGCGGGGATCGGGATGCAGCAATTCGCAGCCGAATTTCGCCGGCTGCATATCGCGCAAGACATCGTCGCGCAACGGCCCAACGGTGTGCGCCAGCGTCGAAACGCGAAATCCCGGATGAAATTCCTCCGTGACCGCGCCGCCGCCCACAATTTCACGGCGCTCCAGCACTACGGGCTTGAATCCACCTTTGGCTAGATAAAACGCCGTCACCAGCGCGTTGTGCCCGCCGCCGATAATGGCGACCTTCTGTCCAATAGGCACGTTAGTGGCTCGCCTTCTGCGAACTCACTTCGCCCGATGCAACGTCATTCGACGCTGCGGTCGCGGCCTTGCTGCCAGAGTCGCTAGACTTGGTCGCGCTCGACTTCGTTCCATTGGACTTTGCCGCGCGCGCCTCTTTGTTCCAATCCTTCAGCATTACTTGGCTCGCAATGCGCCCATTCGCGCCCATAATTCCGCCGCCAGGATGGGTCGCTGATCCACACATGTACAAGCCGTCCACCGGCGTACGGTAGTAGGCCCAACCGGCCACCGGCCGCAAGAAGAAAAGCTGCTCGAGTGAAAGTTCACCTTGAAAAATATTTCCCTGCGTCAGCCCAAATTCGCGTTCGAGATCCAGCGGCGTCAGTATTTGACGCCCTACAATGATGTCCTTAATGTTTGGTGCGTATTCCGCGATCGTATCGATCACGTTGTCGCCAAACGCTTCGCGTTGGTCGTCCCACGTGCCCTTCGCCAATTTGTACGGTGCGTACTGCACGAAGCACGAAAGCACGTGCTTCCCTGCCGGTGCCACGCTGGGATCCGTGAGGCTCGGAATCACCATGTCAATGTACGGCCGCCGCGAAAAATTCCCGTACTTCGCGTCGTCGTATGCGCGTTCCATATATTCCATGCTCGGCGAGATGGAAATCGCGCCGCGCAGATGCGCACCATCGCCCGGAATGGCCTTGAAGTTGGGTAGCGCGTCCAGCGCCAGATTCACCTTGCCGGACGAGCCGCGGAATTTGTAGCGTCGCACACCTTCCAGGAAATCCGCGGGCAATTCGCTGGGCGAGAGAAATTTTTCAAAGGTCAGGTGCGGATCGACGCTGGAAGAAACAATCGTAGCGCTGATCTCTTCTCCGCTCTGTAGCACCACACCCGCGGCGCGGCCATTCTTCACCACAATTTTCCCCACCGGCGCTTTGGTCCGGATCTCCACGCCAGCCTCGCGGGCCGCCGCGCCGATGGCGTTGGAAATAGCGCCCGTGCCGCCGCGGCTAAATCCCCAGGAGCGGAATGCGCCATCAATCTCGCCCATATAGTGGTGCAGCAAAACGTAAGCGGTGCCTGGAGAGCGGATGCCCAGAAACGTCCCGATAATTCCCGACGCGGACATAGTGGCTTTCAGCACGTCGGTCTCAAACCACTGGTCCAGAAAATCCGCAGAACTCATGGTCATCAGCTGGATCAGCGTGTAGCGTTCATCGGAAGAAAGCTCGCGGAATCGCTGCATGAGAAAATGCAGTTGTTTCAAATCTTTCGGATTTAAGGTGGTTGGATCAGGCGGAATCATCGACAGCAGTGGCTTCACGAACCGGCACATCGGCGTCATCATCTTCGAGAATTCGTCGTAGGCCTCGGCATCCACGCGCGAGTGCCGGCGAATTTCACGAATTGATTTCGCGTGATCGTTCATCCGCCAAAGATGGTCGCCATTGGGCATCGGCGAAAACGTGCCATCCAGCGGGAGTATTTCCAGGCCATGCCGCGGCAAATCCAGCTCGCGAATAATCTCTGGCCGCAGCAACGAAACCACATACGAACATTCCGAAAAGAGGAATCCCGGAAAGATTTCTTCGGTAACCGCTGCCCCGCCCAAAACGTGGCGCCGCTCCAGCACCAGCACTTTCTTCCCGGCCTTAGCCAGGTACGCGGCATTCACCAGCCCATTGTGCCCGCCGCCAATCACAATCACGTCATAGTGCTGCGCCATGCGGAGTACTCCACTGGAAAAGAAACCTTGCTGTTCAGGTGACCGCACATTCTACTTTTTCCTGAGGTCTCTGTACAATCCGACTCCGGTAACACAGGCAATCTTGCCTGCGTCGCGCTCCGTCGCCATCGCCAAAAAAGCCGCACAGGCAAGAGTGGCTGTGCTAATAAAACCCGTCGCCCGCGCCCAACTTGACCGCGCGAATACGCCGCGTTTACAATAGAAGATTCACTGTGAAGCATTTTTCCGACTTGCTGAATTGTACCAAGCGCCCAGCGCCCACTCGCTGGGCTGCGCTGTTTTTAGGCGGCAAAAAGAGGCGCCCGCACGCACGGCGCCAGCCATTGGAGTAGGTGCAAGAGAGCCACAGCCAGGATTGGCTGTGCCACGAACAAATTTCCGAAGCGAGGATGGCATGATCGAAGGTCCGATTTCTGAAGGGCTCACATTTGACGACGTTCTACTGTTGCCCGGCAAGTCTTCCGTACTGCCGACCGAGGTGGACACGCGCACGCACTTCACGCGCAAGCTGAGCCTGAATATCCCGCTGGCTTCCGCGGCCATGGATACCGTGACGGAGTCGCGCCTGGCCATCGCCATCGCACGCCAAGGCGGCATCGGCATCGTGCACCGCAACATGCCTATCGACCGGCAGTACGAAGAGATCGACCGCGTAAAGCGTTCGGAAAGCGGCATGATCGTCGACCCGGTGACCATCTCGCCGGACATCACGCTGCGGCAAGCCCTCGAAATCATGACCAAGTACCGCATCAGTGGCCTGCCGGTGACGCGCGGTTCGCGACTGACGGGGATTCTTACCAACCGCGACTTGCGATTCGAAAAAAATCATGCGCAACTGGTCGGCTCGGTGATGACCAAAGATAATCTGGTCACCGTGCCGGTGGGCACCACGCTTGACGAAGCTGAACGCATTCTGCAAAAGCATCGCATCGAAAAGCTTCTGGTCGTCGATCAAGACTTCAACCTCAAGGGATTGATCACCGTAAAAGACATCCAGAAAAAATTGGAATATCCGCGCGCCGCAAAAGATGAACAAGGCCGACTGCGCATCGGCGCGGCGATCGGCGCAACCGGCGATTACCTGGAACGCGCCGTGGAAATGTCCAAAGCCAAGGTGGACGTGATCGCCATCGACACCGCGCACGGCCACACGCAGCGCGTGATGGATGCCATCGCGGCGATCCGTCACCGGCTGCCGGAAATGCAACTGATCGCCGGAAACGTGGCCACCTTCGACGGCGCCAAGGATTTAATCGCGCTCGGCATTGACGGCTTGAAAGTGGGCATCGGCCCGGGTTCGATTTGCACTACGCGCATCGTCACCGGCGCAGGCGTGCCGCAGCTCACAGCGATTATGGAATGCTCGCGCGCCGCGGCGGGCACCGGCGTGCCGATCATCGCTGACGGCGGCATAAAATTTTCCGGGGACATCAGCAAAGCCATCGCCGCCGGAGCATCGTGCGTAATGATCGGCAGCCTGTTTGCCGGCACGGAGGAATCCCCCGGCGAGACGATTTTGTATCAGGGCCGCACGTTCAAGTCGTATCGCGGGATGGGCTCTATCGGAGCGATGGAAAACGGTTCCGCGGATCGTTACGCGCAAGAAGGCGCGGAGCGCGGCAAATCTGTGCCCGAAGGCGTGGAAGGCCGCGTGGCCTACAAGGGCCCGCTGGGCGCGCTCACCGATCAGTTGGTTGGCGGACTGAAAAGTGGCATGGGCTACGCGGGCGCCGGCACGCTGAAAGAGCTTTCTGAAAAAGGCCGCTTCGTGCGCATAACCGCAGCGGGGCTGCGCGAGAGTCACGTACACGACGTGGTGATCACGCGTGAAGCGCCTAACTACCGCATGGAGTAAGTTTCCAGTTCATACTTTCTTGCGCGGCAGTTTCTAGCTTCTGATTTCCAGCATCAAGTTTGGAGACTCGCATTTGCCCGAACAACCCTGGCGCAATCCTCGACCCGCACCCGCGGCTCAGCGAAGTGCGGCCGCACATCCGAGAGTTGCCGGTCCTCAAATGGCTGCGGGCCTGGTGGCCTGCCCTGCTCTGGGCCGTATTAATCTTCTTGATGTCCACGGATACCTTTTCATCGGAGCACACCGGCTCTATCATTGAACCGATTCTGCGGTGGATTTATCCCGCAATCACCAGAGGGCAATTCGAGATTATCCATCACCTGATCCGCAAAAGCGCGCATTTCACGGAATATTTCATATTTGCGCTGCTGCTTTTTCGCGGAATTCGCGCCAATCGGCCCGGTTGGCGCTGGTCCTGGGGACTTCTTGCACTGTTCATCGCCGCAGTGTATTCCGCGCTGGACGAAATTCATCAAGCCTTCGTAGCTAGCCGCACAGCCTCGCCGTACGATTCACTGCTCGACACCGTGGGCGCCTCCGTCGCCATCATTTTTCTGTCCCTGTGGTTTCGCTGGCGCTCTGCCAAAGCACAAGAGGTTTCTGGTTCCGCCCTCGATCTCGCTTAATAAAACAGTTCGGTATACTGTACCCGTTTGCACGATATCGATTCGCGCTGTATGCATTGACGCGCTTGGGAGATCAATACATTTATGGAATTCCGGCAACTTGGTTATTCAGGATTGAAAATACCGGTGCTGAGTTTTGGCGCCGGCACTTTCGGTGGCGGCACCGAATTTTTCAAGGCTTGGGGTGCCAGCGATGTAAAGGAAGCGACGCGGCTGGTGGACGTGTGTCTGGAGGCGGGCGTCAATCTTTTCGATACCGCGGACGTCTACTCTGATGGGCTATCCGAAGAGATCCTCGGCGAAGCAATCAAGGGCCGGCGCAATCAGGTTTTGATTTCTACCAAAGCTACATTCCGCATGAACAAAAATAAAGGGCCGAACGATTTGGGATCTTCGCGGCACCACCTGATCGAATCGTGCGAGGCGAGTCTGCGGCGGCTGAAGGCCGAGACCATCGACATTTATCACATGCACGGTTTCGACGCGCTGACGCCGGTCGAGGAAACGCTGAAGACTTTGGATACGCTGGTGCAGAGCGGAAAAGTGCGCTACATCGCGTGCTCGAATTTTTCCGGCTGGCATCTGATGAAATCGCTGAGTGTTTCGGAGCGCTACGGATGGTCGCGCTACGTTGGTCATCAGGTGTATTACTCGCTGATTGGGCGCGAGTATGAGTGGGAATTGATGCCGCTGGCGCTGGATCAGAAGGTTGGAGCGTTGATTTGGAGCCCGTTGGGCTGGGGACGGCTCACGGGAAGAGTTCGCCGCAACCATCCGATCCCCGCGGACAGCCGGCTGCACAAGACCGCGAATTATGGGCCTCAGGTTGCCGACGAATATCTTTACAAGGTTGTGGATGCGCTGGATCTAGTGGCGGCGGAGACCGGCAAGACCGTGCCGCAGGTGGCGCTGAATTGGCTGCTGCAGCGGCCGACGGTGGTGAATGTGATTTTGGGCGCGCGCAACGAGGAGCAGTTGCGGCAGAACTTGGGCGCGGCGGGGTGGAATTTGACGAAGGAACAGGTGGCGAAACTGGATGCGGCGAGTGACGTGACGCCGGTTTATCCGTATTGGCACCAGCGGCAGTTTACGGACCGCAACCCTGCGCCGGTTCCGGTAGCGGCAATGGCCACCGGCAGGGATTAATCACACGGCCGCTACAACGGACGGAGAAGCAAAGGGGCCGGGACTAAAGCCCGGCCGCTACAAGAGGAAAGTCAAAAGCAAAAGCCCGCTGCCGGTTGACCGGAGCGGGCTTTTTGTTTGCCGAGATGGCTGAAGACTAAGAGGCGGCTTCGACCGGCTCTTCCTTTTTGGGCTTTTCTTTCTTTTCCTTGGCCTTGTACTCGTAACCGACCAGTTCGAGAATGGCTACTTTGGCGTTGTCGCCAACGCGATTGCCGGCGTGGATGATGCGGGTGTAGCCGCCGGCACGATCGGCGAATTTTGGCGCGATTTCGCTGAAGAGTTTGGCGGTCATTGCCGGGGTCATCAGGTATGCGGCGGCTTGACGGCGCGATTGCAGCGTGTCGCGCTTGCCGAGCGTGATGATTTTTTCCGCCACCGGGCGGGCGGCTTTGGCGCGCGTCAGGGTGGTGGTGATGCGGCCGTGCTCGAATAGATTAGTGACCAGGTTGCGCAGCGTCGCGCGGCGGTGCCACGGATTGCGTCCCAGTTTGGATCCCGATTTCAGATGTCGCATTTTTCTCTGTTCCTGTCTTCGTATCGCTCGGAGGGCGCCCGGCTTTCGCCGGGCGCCCTCCGAGCTTAATTGTTGATGCTACTCGGTTACGGCACGACTAAGTCGTGCCCTCCCGGTTTTCTTGCAACTCACGGCGTGACTCGGTCGTGAAGCGCCGATTGTTGCACAGGACACGCGATCGGCATGTCTTCCGGTACAACTACAGACCAGCGTTTTCTTCCGCGGGCGGAGGCGCGGTCTGGCTTGGGAGCGGCGGCCAGATGATGCGTCCGTGTTCGTCGAACTTCATGCCCAGCGCGAGGCCCATCTTCACCAGTATATCTTTGATCTCGTTGAGCGATTTGCGGCCGAAGTTTTTGGTCTTCAGCATTTCGTTCTCGCTCTTTTGCACGAGCTCGCGGATGGTCTGGATGTTGGCGTTCTTCAGGCAGTTGTAGGAACGGACGGAAAGCTCAAGCTCTTCCACCGAACGATCGAGATATTCGAGGCGCGGATCGTGCGCGATGTCCTGCGGCATTTCGATGTTGTCCACCGGCTCTTCAAAGTTGATGAAGATGCTCATGTGGTCTTTGACGAGCTTGGCGGCGAGGCCGATGGAGTCCTGCGGCGTGATGGCGCCGTTGGTCCACACTTCGATCATCAGCTTTTCGTAGTCGGTCATTTGACCGAGACGGGCGGCTTCGACGGAGTAGTTCACTTTGCGCACAGGCGAGTGGACGCTGTCCACCGGGATGTAGCCGATGGGCAGATCTTCGTCGTAGTTGCGGTCGGCAGCGACGTAGCCGCGGCCGTTCTTGACGCGCATTTCGATTTGCAGCTTGCCGCCTTCGCTGACGGTGGCGATGTACACGCTCTTATCGAGGATGGCGAAGTCCGCATCTTCTTCGATTTGCGCGGAGGTGACCGGACCGGGCTGCTCGATGTTGACGTAGATGGTCTTAGGCAGGTCGGTGTTCAGCTTGATGGGGACCTGCTTCAAGTTGAGGATGATGTCCGTGGCGTCTTCGACCACGCCGGGAATCGAGGAGAATTCGTGCAGCACGCCCTCGATTTTTACCGCGGTGATGGCTGCGCCTTCGATGGAGCTGAGCAGCGCGCGACGCAGCGCGTTTCCTACCGTGGTGCCCCAGCCGCGCTCAAAAGGCTGCGCGGAGAAGCGGCCGTACTTTTCCGTTAGCGATTCCAGCTCGGAGGCTAGACGCTTTGGTTTTTGAAAACCCTTCCACATATTGTTCCTTCCTTCTGGCGGCCCGGGAATCGGACGCCTTGTTGCAATCTCGGAGAAAAGCGCCGGGACTAAAGCCCGGCCGCTACAAAGTCAAAAACGATCGAACCTTACTTCGAGTAGAGTTCGACGATTAGCTGTTCGTTGATGGGCGGCGTCTGCACGTCTTCGCGCTTCGGCAACGCCACTACTTTGGCTTTGAACTGTTCGCGGTCCTGTTCGAGCCAGGGCACGGAGCTCTGGCTTTGCGCCACGTTGCGGGCTTCAAGGACCATGGCGTTCTGGTGCATCTTTTCCTTGATGGCCACTTCTTCGCCCACGTTGATCAGGTACGACGGGATGTTGACTTTTTTCCCGTTGATGCGCACGTGACCGTGCAGCACCAGTTGGCGGGCCTGCGAACGCGAGGACGCCAGGCCAGCGCGCCACACCACGTTGTCGAGGCGACGCTCCAGCATGATGATCAGGTTTTCGCCCGAGGGACCTTTGAGGCGAACGGCCTTTTCAAAATAGTTGCGGAATTGCCTTTCGAGCAATCCGTAGGTGCGCTTTACCTTTTGCTTTTCGCGCAGTTGCAGACCATAGCCGGCGACTTTCGGACGGCGCGACTGGCCATGCTGACCCGGAACGAAGTTGCGCTTTTCGATGGCGCACTTCTCCGTAAAGCACCGCAAACCTTTTAGGAACAGCTTCTGCCCTTCCCGGCGGCACAGGCGGCAAACTGCATCTCGGTGTCTTGCCAACTTCTATTCTCCCTTCCCAGAACTCTTGGAAACTTTGGTATGCGCAGTGAACATCAGACACGCCTGCGCTTTGGCGGACGGCAGCCGTTGTGCGGCATGGGCGTGACGTCGCGAATAACTACGATGTGCAAGCCGGCGGCGGCCAGCGCGCGCACCGCGGATTCGCGGCCGGAACCCGGGCCCTTTACTTTGACTTCCACGCTCTTCATGCCGTACTGGTCGCGCGCGGTGCCTGCGGCAGCCAAGGAGGCCTGCTGCGCGGCGTACGGCGTGCCCTTGCGCGAACCCTTGAAGCCGATCGCGCCGGCGGAAGACCAGCACACCACGCGGCCATCGGTATCCGCGATGGTGATCTGCGTGTTGTTGAAAGTCGCGGCGATGTGCACGATCCCGTGCGGAACGATGCGGCGTTCGCGCTTCTTCTTGAACTCTTTTTTGCGCTTCGCTGGCGCTGCCGCGGCCGCTCCGGCTTTCGCCTGTTTATCCGGTCGTTGTGCCGCGTCTGGCGCTTGATTCTGCTCTTTTGCCACTTTCGACTCCGTTTCTTAAGTGCGAAAACTTTGAAATCTCACATCGTGCTGAACTGGGGCGCCCCGACCGGCTCGGGGCGCCCCTACAAATGTTTAGCCCTTCTTGCCGGTGACCTTCTTCTTGGCTGCTACTGCGCCGCGGCGTGGACCCTTGCGGGTACGCGCGTTGGTGTGCGTGCGCTGACCGCGCACCGGAAGATTGCGGCGGTGCCGGATGCCGCGGTAGGCCTGCACTTCAATCAGGCGGCGGATGTTCATCTGGATCTCTTTGCGGAGATCGCCTTCCACGCGGCCTTCTTTTTCAATTTCCTGGCGGAGGCGGTTGGTTTCGTCTTCCGTCAGGTCGCGGATCTTCTTGTCAAAGTCCACGTTGGCTTTTTCCGCGAGACTCTTCGCGCGAGCGCGGCCAATGCCATAGATGGCGGTGAGGCCCACCCAGAGGCGCTTTTGCGGCGGAAGATCGATACCTGCGATACGTGCCATATGTTTTCCCCTTAATCCTTAACCGTTATCCCTGGCGCTGCTTGTGCTTCGGATTGCTGCAGATCACCCGGACCACGCCGCGGCGATGGATCACCTTGCATTTGTCACAAATCGGTTTAACGCTTGCTCGTACTTTCATACTGCTCCTGTTCTTGCCAATAGCGCCCGCCTTCCCTTACGGGATAACAGAAGGCGGCCGCTACAACTGCTGCCCCAAACTGGCCGGGACTAAAGCCCGGCCGCTACAAAAACCTTGGCTGCGCTGCCTTGCCGCGATTTCGGCGGCAGACACTGTTTCCCCTACTTATAACGATACACTATCCGGCCGCGCGTCAGGTCATACGGCGAAAGCTCCACGGCGACCTTATCTCCCGAAAGAATGCGGATAAAATTTTTGCGCATCTTGCCGGAAACGTGCGCCAGGACCTGGTGCTTGTTCTCCAGCTCGACACGAAACATGGCGTTCGGCAGCGGTTCCAGCACCGTGGCCATTACTTCTATGGCGTCTTCCTTGGTGTTGCCGGAATCGCCTTCCTTCTTTTCTTTCTTTTCGTACCGCTTCGCCATAAGCTCCTGTTGTACTTCTACTGCCTTGCAAATTCTTCGGGCGGCAGGGGCTAAAGCCCCATTTGGGTTACGGCGCTTACGGCACGACTAAAGTCGTGCCCTCACACCGCCGTGCAATTCGCGCCGAGCTACCGTTCGGCGTCACACCAGGCCGGGACTAAAGCCCGGCCGCTACAAAAACCCCGAAACCCTGCTACCAGGACGGGCCGGTCATCTCTTTCGGGCGCGTCAGAATCCAGGGGCCGTTGGCGGTGACGGCCACGGTGTGCTCGAAATGCGCCGAGGGTTTGCCGTCGGCGGTTTCCGCCACCCACTCATCCCGCATGCGCACTTCCGGCGAGCCGGCGTTGACCATCGGTTCCACCGCGATGACCATGCCTTCCTGCAACCGCGCACCGCGTCCCGCGTCACCGTAATTCGGGAGGTTCGGCTCGTCGTGCATTTTGGTGCCGATGCCGTGCCCCACGAATTCCCGGACCACCGAGTAACCGTTCTGCTCGGCCCAGCTTTGTACTGCGTGGCCCACATCGCCGAGCCGGTTTCCCGCGCGCATCTTGTCAATGGCGCGATCCAGCGACTCGCGAGTCACATCCAGCAACTTCTGCAACTCCGGCCGAATCTGCCCTACCGGCACGGTTACCGCCGAATCCGCGAAGTAACCGTCCACTTCCATCCCAAAATCGATGGAAACGATTTCGCCTTCGTGCAATTTGCGCTTCGGCGACGGAATTCCGTGAACGATCTCGCTGTTCACTGAAGTACACAGCACGCAAGGATAACCGCGATACCCCTTAAACGCCGCGCGCCCCGGCTTACCCGCCAATTTGCCCTCGGCAAACTTCTCGAGGTCCATGGTGGTGATGCCCGGCCGCACCATGTCGCGCAATTCCGTCAACACTTGATGCACGATGAGCCCGGCGCGATGCATTTTCTCAAGCTCTTCCGCGCTGCGCAGATGAATCGCCATCGTTACCAGATCAAGCTTTCTGGCCGAACGCTTCGGCCGAATCCTTCGCGCCGAAGCCGCCGCCTGCTTCGCCGCTATTTCGTTCCGCGCACTATTTCCAATACCTTGCTGCGAGACCTCTTCCACGCTCTGCGCCGCGTCCACATCGTGCAGCCGGCCGAGTCTCCGGTAGTACGCCACCAGCGGCGCGGTTTGCTTAGCGTAGGCGGCCAACCGGGGCGCTACGATTTCTTCCCGATCGTCTGGCCGCTGCTCGAGCTCTCCACCATCATTGTCGCAGCGCCCGGGTACTTTCGTGGGCCGCTCAAAGATGTTGTAAATCTCGCCGCTAACCTTGCACATCCGCCGGCCGGTGATGCGCTTGAGCACCAGCGCCGGATCGATGGCGAAGTGCACCACCACCGGCTGGTTGTAACCGCACCGCTTCAGCAGTTCGCCGAAGTACTGCGCTTGCGCCACAGTCCGCGGAAAGCCATCGAACACGAACCCGAACGAGCAGTCCGCATTCTCGATGCGCTGCGCCACCATCTTCAGCACCAGGGAGTCTGGCACCAGCTCGCCGCGCTCCATGATCGGCTTGGCCTGCAAACCAAGCGGTGTGCCTTTGGCGATGCACTCGCGAAGCATGTCGCCCGTCGAAAGATGCGGCACGCCGTACTTCCTGGCCAGCTCTTTCGCCTGCGTGCCTTTTCCCGCGCCCGGAGGCCCGAGAAAAACCACCGCGCGATTCAGTTTTCGGCCGCCTTATCCACGGCTCGGCACCCTTGCCCGGCACGCTGCCCCGGGGTTCCGAAGCCAAGAAGCTGCTGACCATTACCGCCGGCCGCGCAACCGGCCCTTTCGGGCAAACCCTTCGTAATTCCGCATCACCAGCTGCGCTTCCAGTTGCTGCACGGTGTCCATCGCCACGCCGACAACGATCAACAAGGACGTGCCGCCGAAATAAAACTGCACGCCGAGACCCTTGAGAAACCAGACCGGGAAATGCCGGTCAAACCAGCTGCCGATGCCCCAGCCAAAGTGGTCCAAGTGAATACCGGCGATCATCCACTCTGGCAGCAAGCAAACGATGGCCAGATAGATGGCGCCGATAAACGTGAGGCGCTTCAAAATTTTGCTGACGTATTCGGAAGTGGTGCGGCCCGGACGGATGCCCGGAATGAAGCCGCCATTCTTCCGCATGTTGTCCGCGAGTTCGGTGGGATTGAAAACGATGCCCACGTAGAAGAACGCGAACAGCAAGATCAGCGTGACGTACAAAAAGGTGTACAGCGGTTCGCCCCAGCTGAGCTGGGCCTTGATGCTGTCCACGAAGGCGTACCGGTGATTCAGGATCAGCGCGATGGTCGCCGGAAAAGCTAGCAACGAACTGGCGAAAATCGGCGGAATCACGCCGCCGGAATTCACGCGCAACGGCAAGTACGACGATTGCCCGCCCATCACGCGACGCCCAACGACGCGCTTGGCGTACTGCACCGGGATGCGACGCTGGCCGCCTTCGACGAAGACGATGAAGGCGACAACCGCGATCATCAAGGCCACCAGGAACAAAGGCGATCGGAGTGAAGGGGCCCCAGGCGTGGCTGCTGGCCTTTTCGTACAGGTCGGCTACGGCGCGCGGCAGGCCGACCACGATGCCTACGAATATGATGAGCGACATGCCATTGCCGATTCCGCGCTCGCTGATCTGCTCGCCGAGCCACATGATGAAGGCCGACCCAGTGGTCAAGGTCAGTATGGTCATGATCATAAAGCCCCATGCCGGGGTGATAAACCAGCGACTTGCCCGTTGGTTTGCTGGTGCTGCAGGGTGGCGGCGATGGATGCGCCCTGGATGATGCTGAGCACGATGGTCAGGTAGCGCGTGTACTGGGTGATTTTGCGGCGGCCGAGTTCGCCCTCTTTTTGCAGCCGTTCGAGGTACGGGAACACCACGGTCATCAACTGCAGGATGATCGAGGAGGTGATGTACGGCATGATGCCCAGCGCGAAAATCGTGAGGCGGCGGAAATTGCCGCCGCTGAAGAGGTCGAAGATTCCGAGAACCGAGCCGGCGGACTGGCTGAACAGCTGTTCCAGCACGTGGTGTTGATGCCGGGCGTGGGAATGTGCGCGCCAATGCGGTACACCGCCAGCAAGGCCAGCGTGAACAGGACGCGGTTCCGCAAGTCTGCGATGCGGAACATATTTTTCACGGCTTCGAGGAATCGGTTCATGCTTTTTTCCCGGTACTATGTTTGCTGCGTTGCTCTACCAAAATCCGCAGGACTCAAAAGCACGCGCCCTGCTCTACAGCCTCTACGCTACGACTTCAAACGTGCCGCCCGCCGCGGTGATTTTATCCTTGGCGGACTGGCTGAAAGCGTGGGCGTGAATCGTGAATTTCACCGTCAACTCGCCATCGCCCAAAACTTTGATGGGATCTTTGGCGCGACGAATGAAACCGTGGGCGCGCAGCAGCTCCGGAGTGATCGTTTCGCCCTCGGGAAATACGTTCAGCTCCTCGAGATTGATCACCGAATACTCCACGCGAAACGGGCTGTGAAATCCGCGCTTGGGCATGCGGCGATGCAACGGCATCTGTCCGCCTTCAAAACCCCGGCGGCGTGAATAGCCGCGGCGGGATTTTTGCCCCTTGTTGCCGGCGCCGGCGGTTTTGCCGAGCTTGGAACCCATGCCGCGGCCAACGCGCACTTTCTTCTTGCGCGAGCCCATGGGCGGCTTCAGCGTGGAAAGCGAGAAGGTGCGGCGTTTCGATTCGTGCCCTTGGGCGCTACGTGTTGCCGGCTTGTGATCGCCACGCTTGTTGGTGCGCTTGCGCGCGCTAGGAACTTGTTTAGCCATCGCTATTACTCCACCACTTCCACGAGATGCCGCACTTTGTGAATCATGCCGCGGATCGCATCGTTATCTTGGCGTTCGACTACGCGGTGCATCTTGCGCAGGCCGAGGCCCTTGATGGTGGCGCGCATATCATCGGTGCTGCCGATGTCGCTGACCACCCACTTGATCTTGATGCTGCCGGTCTTCTTTTTTTCGTGTGCTTCGCCATTAGACAGTCTCACTGACGGCGGCTTTTTCTTTTGGAGGCCGGCCGCTGATTTCATCCACGGTCTTGGAGCGAATCTCCGCGACGTGGGCAATATCTTTCAAGCTGAGCAACGCCGCGAAAGTGGCTTTCACCACGTTGTGCGGATTCGAGGTGCCGAGCGACTTGGTCAGCACGTTGTGAATTCCCGCGACTTGCATCACTTTGCGCACCGGGCCGCCGGCGATGACGCCGGTACCTTCGGAAGCCGGCTTGAGCAAAACTTCCGCCGAGCCGTAACGCCCGAGAACCTGGTGGGGAATGCTGGTGCCCTTGAGGTTCAGCTTGATCAAATTCTTTTTGGCCTGCTCGATGGCCTTTTTGATGGCCATGGGCACTTCACGAGCTTTGCCCATACCGAATCCCGCGTGGCCGTGATGGTCACCGACCACCACGAGCGCGGAGAAACTAAGATTTTTGCCGCCCTTGACGACTTTGGTGACGCGGTTGATGGCGATCACGTCATCCTTCAAGTCCGAAGGATTTACTTCCAGCAGCCGGCGCACCGATAAACTATCTCGCAACAATTGCTTCGACATAAGCTAGAACTGTAACCCCGCTTCCCGCGCCGCATCTGCGAGCGCCTTGACGCGGCCGTGATACTTGTATCCGCCGCGGTCGAACACTACTTTGCTGACGCCGGCAGCCTTGGCGCGTTCGGCGATGGCTTTGCCGATCACTTTGGCTGCGGCGATGTTGCCGCCACCCTTTAAATTCTTTTTGGTTTCGCCGTCGACGGAGCTGGCGGAAACCAGCGTCTTGCCTTGACGGTCGTCGATCACCTGGGCGTAAATGTGGCCCAGCGAACGATACACGCACAGGCGCGGACGCTCTTGCGTACCTTCGAGCGAAACGCGCACGCGGCGATGAATGCGTTTGCGGTGCTGATCTTTTGAAAGCCTTCCAACTCTTGTCGATGCCACCGGTTCTTCTCCTTACGGCCCGCTGCTGCTGCGAAACTTGCTGCGTGAATCGTGATGCCGAATTCTTTACCGCGAAGCCTTTGCCGCTTAGGCGCCAGCCTTGGCTCCCGCCTTGCCCGCCTTCTTCTTCAAACGTTCGCCAGTGATGCGCACGCCTTTTTGCTTGTAGGGGTCTGGCGGACGCAGCGAACGCATGTCCGCGGCAACCTGGCCAACTTGACCTTTGTCCGCGCCGCTGACGACGATGTGCGTCTGCTTTTCCACCAGCACCTGAATGCCTTCAGGAATCGGAAACTCGATAGGGTGAGACTTGCCGAGCGCGAACGAGACGAACTTGCCCTTGAGCTCCGCGCGGTAGCCGACGCCGACGATGTCCAAATCCTTCTTGAAGCCAGTGGTTACGCCGGTGACGGCGTTGGCCACCAGAGCGCGTGCCAGGCCATGCACCGCGCGGTGATCTTCGTTGGCGCGCTTGGCGGTCAGGACGCCGTCTTTTTGCTCGAACGTGATGCCGTTGGGAATCGCGAAAGACAGTTTGCCCTTCGGGCCTTGCACGTCGACCTTGCCACCCTGCATGGCGAACTTTACGCCGGAGGGCATCGGAATTGGTTTGTTGCCGATACGTGACATTTCTCTTTTTCCTCAAACTTTTCTTACTGCAATCTTGCCTAGAAAAACCGCGCAGCATGCTGCGCCACTACAAAAAATGCCTTGCTACCAGACTTCGCAGAGCAGTTCGCCGCCGAGATTGGCTTTGCGCGCGGAACGGCCGCTCATCAAACCTTTCGGCGTGGTCAGGATGCTGATGCCCAAGCCGCCGACAACCGGGCGAATCTCCGTCGAGCCGATGTAGCGGCGCGCTCCGGGACGCGAAATACGCTTGACGCCGGTGATGACGCTGCGGCGGTCCGGGGTGTACTTGAGAAATACGCGAAGCTGCTTGCGCGTCTTGTTCTCGTCCACGGTCTTGTAGGTGGAGATGTAACCCTCATCCTTGAGAATGCGAGCAATCTCCGTCTTCAGCTTGGACAATGGCACATCCACGCGTTGATGCTTGGCGGCGGCCGCGTTGCGGATGCGCGTTAGAAAATCGGCTATCGGATCAGTCTGCATAGTTCGCTTACCAGCTCGCTTTCGTTACGCCGGGAATTTCGCCTTTAAGCGCCATCCCTCGGAAACAGATTCTGCACATCTGAAACTTACGAATGTAGCCGCGGGCACGGCCGCAAACGCGGCAGCGATTGCGCACCCGGACTTTGAACTTGGGCTTCTTCAGTGACTTGGCGATTTTTGCGGTGCGGGCCATTTATTGCGCTCCTCCTGGAACACGTAGAGGGAAACCGAGGCTCTTTAGAAGCTCGCGGCCTTCCTCGTCGTTTCGTGCGGTGGTGGTCAGCGTGATGTTCATGCCTTTGATCTTGTCCACGCGGGTGTAATCGATTTCTGGGAACACCAACTGGTCTTTCAGACCGAGCGTGTAGTTTCCGCGGCCGTCGAAAGCGTTCGAGGGCAAGCCGCGAAAATCGCGTACGCGCGGCAGCACCACGTTGCAGAGACGGTCGAGAAATTCGTACATCTTGTCGCCGCGCAGCGTGACGGCGCAGCCGATGGGCATGCCTTTGCGAATTTTGAAGTTCGCAATGGACTTCTTGGCCTTGGTGATCATGGCTTTCTGGCCGGTGATCTGCCCGAGCTCGACCGCCGCGGTGTCCAGCAGCTTGGCGTTCTGGCTGGCTTCGCCGAGGCCGATGTTCACGGTGATCTTGGAAATTCTGGGCACGGCCATCATGTTCTTCCAGCCGAAATGCTTCATCAGCGCCGGGACCGTGTCCTTCCTATATTTTTCCTGCAATCGACTCTTCATTGCCTTCCTCTGTTTTTACCTAAATTCATTCGTCGCGAAATCTTTGCAAAGCTACTTGTCGAGCGTCTGGTTGCAACGCTTACAGCTGCGCACCTTGGTGCCGTCCGGCAAAATCGTGTGGCCGATGCGGGTATGCTTGCCGCAATTGGCGCAGACGATCATCACATTGGAAGCGTTCATGCCGGCTTCTTTTTCCACGATGCCGCCCTTGATGTTTTTCGCCGGATTCGGGCGCGTGTGGCGCTTGATGATGTTGGCGTGCTCGACGACCACGCGATTTTTGCGCGCGTCAATCGAGAGCACGCGGCCGCTTTTGCCGCGGTCGCGTCCCGCCATTACTTTTACGGTGTCGCCTTTGCGCACTCCGATGACGCTGCGTTCGGTGCGTTGATGCCTGTCGCCGATAGCCATGACTTACCAGACCTCCGGAGCCAGCGAGACGATTTTGGTGAATTTTTTCTCGCGCAGCTCACGCGCCACCGGGCCGAAAACGCGCGTCCCGACGGGCTCGTTTGCATCGTTAATCAAAACTGCCGCGTTGTCGTCGAAGCGGATGTATGTGCCATCCTTGCGGCGGCGCTCTTTGCGCATGCGTACGACAACGGCCTTTACAACCGTGCCTTGCTTGACCTGACTTTCCGGCGTAGCTTCCTTGACGGAAGCGGTGATCACGTCTCCGAGTCCAGCTTGCAGGCCTACATCGCCGCCCACAGGCAAGATGCACATCAGTTTGCGGGCTCCCGAATTGTCCGCTACCGTTAGCCAAGTTCGCATCTGAATCATTGTTCGATACCCCGATTATTCCGCCGACGCGTTTCGCGTCAGCACTTCTGCCAGCCGCCAGCGCTTCAGGCGGGAAAGCGGCCGCGAGGACACGATGCGCACGGTGTCGCCCTGCTTGGCCTTGCGCTCTTCATCATGCGCGTAGAATTTCTTGGAGATGCGCACCACGCGACGATACTTGGGGTGCTGCACCAGGCGCTGCACTTCCACCACGATGGTCTTTTCCATCTTGGCGCTGGTGACTTTGCCGGTAAGCACGGTCCGTTCGCCGCGTTTCGGTCCTTCGTGCTTGGCGGATGCTTCCGCCGGAGTTTTTACTGGTTCAGGTGTCATTACGCTTTCCCTTTACTGTGCGACCGCAATTTCGTGGACGCTGATTTCTTGGCTGCGCCAGCTACGTGGGAGCTGGTAACCGCGCGCGAATGGACCGAAGTTTTCGCGTCGCGCGGCGCAGCATTCAACTCCTGCGCGCGAATCAGTGTTTTCACGCGCGCGAGATCTTTTTTCGAGTCGCGCAAACGCTTCAGCGCTTCGGCCTGCCCGGTGGTCAATTGAAACCGCAGCCGAAAGATCTGCTCGGAAAGCTCTTTCTGCTGTGCGTGCAATTCGTCGCCGCTGGCTTCACGAATTTTATCAATGCGCTTGGTGGCCATAGTTAAAAGCTCCCCGCGCGGGATACGAATTTCGTGGGAATCGGCAGCTTGTGTCCTGCCAGCGTCATGGCTTCCTTCGCCGTAGCTTCATCCACGCCCGCCATTTCAAACATGATTCTTCCCGGCTTTACCACCGAGACCCAGCGTTCCGGAGCGCCCTTGCCCTTACCCATGCGGGTTTCCGCGGGCTTCTTGGTAAAGGGTTTATCCGGAAAAATCCTGATCCACAGCTTGCCGCCACGCTTGATGGAGCGCGAAATAGCCACGCGGCACGCCTCGATTTGCCGGTCGGTAATCCACGCGCACTCCATGGCCTTCAAACCGTATTCGCCGAACGCCAGATCGCCGCCGCGCCAGGCTTTGCCGTTGCGCCGGCCGCGCATCTGTTTCCGGTATTTCACTTTCTTGGGCATCAACATCGCGATAGTCTCTTTTCCTAATCTTTCCCGAACTGCGGTGCTGCAAAACCGATTACGCTGCTACAACCGCCGCGTCTTTTTCTTTCTGAATCTTCGAGGCGCGCTTCGGAACGTTCTCGCCCTGATAGACCCAGCACTTCACACCAATGACGCCGTACGTGGTGTTGGCTTCCGCGGTGCCGAAATCAATGTCCGCGCGCAGCGTTTGCAGCGGCAGGCGCCCCTGCAAGTACCATTCTTTGCGCGCGATTTCCGCGCCGTTCAAACGGCCGGCCACGCGAACCTTGATGCCCTTGCAACCGAAACGTAGCGCCGAGTCGACGGCTTTGCGCATGGCGCGGCGGAAGGCGACGCGCTTTTCCAGCTGCAACGCGATGGATTCGGCCACCAGCGTGGCGTCCAGTTCCGGACGGTGCACTTCCTGAATGTCAATGTGCACTTCGCGCTTGGTGCGCTTCTGCACGTCTTGCTTGAGCTTGTCGATTTCCGCGCCCTTGCGCCCGATGATAATGCCGGGCCGCGCGGTGTAAATGCGCACCACCAGCTTGTTGGCGGCGCGCTCGATATCGATGGAGCTGATGCCCGCGCTCTTGAGCTTTTCTTTCAGCTCTTTGCGCAGCTTCACGTCTTCGTGCAACAACTCCGCGTAGTCGCGATCGGCGTACCAGCGCGACTTCCACGGCTTGTTGTAGCCGAGGCGAAATCCGTACGGGTGTGTTTTCTGTCCCATGCTGGTCCTCTTAGGTTACTTCTTGCCCTTTTTTCCGGGGGCTTGCTTCCCGGTCAATGCCTTGCGAACCCTGCGCGCCGTACCACGAACGCCCTTTTGCGATTCCGCTTCCGCGATGTTGGCCGCGTGGCGCTCTGCCGCAGCGACGTGATGTTCCTGCACCACGATCCACAAATGCGCGGTGCGCTTCTGGTAACGAAACGCGCGGCCCATCGGCGCCGGACGAATGCGCTTCCAGCGCGGCCCTTCGTTGACGAAACATTGCGAAACAAACAGTTCATCCACATCGAGCGGCGCGCCGGCATCATCAGCTTTGCGTTCGGCATTGGCGATGGCGCTGTGCAACAATTTCTCGATGGGCTTGGCGGCGCGCTTCGGAGTGAAACGCAGCGTCTGCAGCGCGTCGTTCACTTTTTGCCCGCGAATCAGGTCGATCACCAGGCGGGCCTTTTGCGGCGACATGCGAACATGCCGCGCGCCAGCTTGCGCTTCAATCAGCGGTGTTTGTTGTAGTTGTGCGTCAGCCATAAATTATGCCTTGGGCGCCGGTGCTGCTGGCGCCGCGCCTCCTGCCGGGGCCGCGCCTGCGGTGCGTTCGAGCGCTGCTTTCACGGCGTGTCCTTTAAATGTGCGCGTCGGCGCAAATTCTCCCAGCTTGTGCCCGACCATCTGCTCGGTCACGTACACGGGAATGAATTTCCGCCCGTTGTGCACCGCGATGGTGTGGCCGATAAATTCCGGCACGATCGTCGAACGGCGCGACCAGGTCTTCACAACTTTTTTCTCGCTGCGCGTATTCAGACCTTCCATCTTTTCGCGCAGGTGACCGTCAACAAACGGTCCCTTTTTCAGTGAGCGTGCCATCGATCCTTTACTCCTCCACTCGCCGCAACCGGACCCACTGGGCCCGCGGCATCTTCTTAAATCCCCGCACCGGCCCGGGTACGCGGTGCGACCTTGGACAAAACGGGCAAACAAATCGCGTGCCCGGCGAATTCTGTTGCTGCTCCACAATCACCGACCAGCCCGGCTTGCACAGCTTGTAAAGCACCGGAACCGGCGGCGCAGCCACCAACTTCACCGGCCGCACTGGCTTGGCAAGCGCCTTAATGACCGGCTTCGCCGCCTTGCTGGCCGCGCGCACTGGCAAACGTCTTATCGAACGCTTGGCCGCGCGCTTGGCTGCTACTTTCCTTCTGCTGCGTCGTGTCGCGGACGTTCTTGCGGTCCGCCTCGTGCTTCGTGTCGCTCGCATCGCTTCAGCTCTCAGCTTGCGGCTCTTGTTTCGCCACATGCTTCTCGCGTCTGCTACTCGTCCTCCAGTGCTCGCGGGCTAAGCGAACCCTGGCTTAAGAACTTCTGTTATTTCCGGCGCTGGACAATGTTCTTGTCCGTGCGCTTGTTGTGCCGCGTTTTCTTGCCCAGCGTTGGGAAGGCCCAAGGCGTTTGCGGATGGTTGCCCTTGACCTTGCCTTCACCACCGCCGTGCGGGTGATCCACGGGATTCATAGCCACGCCGCGCACGGTGGGTTTGATACCGCGCCAACGCGTACGGCCAGCCTTACCAAAGTTTTCATTCTCGTGGTCGAGATTGCCCACCTGGCCAACCGTCGCGGTGCAATCCACGGAGAATTTTCTTACTTCGCCTGAAGGCAGCTTGATCAGCGCAAGATCGCCCTCTTTACTGAGCAATTGCGCGGAAGCGCCTGCCGAGCGCACCACTTGTCCACCACGCCCAGGGTAGAGCTCCAGGTTGTGCACCTGCGTGCCGGGAGGGATATGCCGGAACTTCATGGCATTTCCCGGAAGAATATCCGAACCTTCTCCGGTCGAAACCGTGGCGCCCACTTCGAGTCCCACGGGATGCAAAATGTAGCGCTTCTCGCCGTCCGCGTAGTGCAAAAGCGCCAAGTTCGCGCTGCGGTTCGGGTCGTACTCGATAGCCGCGACAGTGGCGGGCACGCCGGTCTTGTCGCGACGGAAATCGACTTTGCGATACTGCTGTTTGTGGCCGCCGCCGCGATGCCAGATAACGATCTCGCCCTGATTGTTGCGGCCGCCAGTGCGCTTCTTCGTCTCAAGCAACGCCTTTTCCGGCGTTTGCTTAGTGATGTGGCTCTTGTCCAGGACGGTCATGAACCGCCGAGACGCTGTGTACGGATTAAAGCTCTTCAGTCCCATCGCTGCCTCGTACCTTCTTCTTCGTTCCTTGATTCGTGATTCGCGTTAAACAATTTCTCGACTGCTGGCCCGGTGTTGCTCGCTCTTACAGATTCTCCGCGTACTCAATCATTTTTTCGCCGGCCGCTAGCTTTACGTACGCTTTTTTCCAATCGCGGCGATAACCTTCATCTTGTCCCCGGCGGCGCATCTTTCCAACAAAGTGCGAAGTGCGCACGGCCACGACCTTCACGCTGAAAATCTGCTGCACCGCTTCTTTAATCTGCGTCTTCGTGGCGCGCGAGGCGACTTCGAAGACCACCGTGTGCTGCAGCTCTTTTACGCCCAAACCCTTTTCCGTGATGATCGGGCGCTTGATAATTTGATAGTGGGGTGTAGACATCGCTTATTCCTTCCCCTTCGATTTAGCTGGTTTGTGGGCCGGTTTGCGGCTTTTTTCGCTGCAGGCTTAGCCTTTGCGGCGGCTTTCGCAGGTGCGGATTTCTTCTCCGCTTTCACCGCAGGCGCCGCGGCAATCGTTTCAACATCCGGCACTTCGATCGGCTTTTTCTCCGGATCGAGAGTGTGGCTGAGCCGCGCCACGGCATCCTTCGAGAGCACCACCAAGTCATGGCGCAGCACGTCGTAGGCATGCAAACCGCTGGGCGCCGAAAGCAGTACACCCTCGAGGTTGCGGCTCGCGAGTTCGAGATTGCGATTCTCGCCATGCGTCACGAGCAACGCGGTCTTGTGACCGTTCAGGTTGCCCAGCGCCGTGCGCAAATTCTTGCTCTTATGCGTGTCCAGCGACCACGCATCGATTACCGCAAGCTTGGCGTCGGCAACTTTCGACGAAAGCGCCGAACGCAACGCGCCGAGCAGCATTTTCTTCGGCAAGGCATAGCTGTAATCGCGCGGCTTTGGTCCGTGCACCGTACCGCCATGGCGCCAGAGCGGCGACCGAATCGAGCCGACACGCGCGCGGCCGGTGCCCTTCTGCTTCCAGAGCTTGCGGCCCGCGCCGCTGACCTCGCTCTTGTCCTTGGTCTTGTGCGTGCCCGCGCGAGTTTCGCGGCGATACCAGCGCGAAGCTTCGTGCAAAAGATGAGGATTAATCTTCACGCCGAAGACCGCATCGGCCAGCTCGACGGAGCCGACTTTCTTGCCTTCCAGATTTAAAACATCCACGACCGGCATAATTTCTCGTCCTTCTCAGAAAACTTTGAAGCTAAACTCTGCAGCCAAATTCCGTAAACTCCCGCTAGCCAAAAACTATTTCTTGACGCGCGCCTTGCGAATGAAAATGTACGTTCCGCGCGGTCCTGGCACCGAACCGCGTACCAGAAGCAGATTCTCGTCGTTGTCGACCTTGATCACTTTCAAATTCTTGGCCGTGACGCGCTGATTGCCCATGTGCCCGGGAAAGTGCATGTTCTTCCACACGCGCGACGGGAACGAACTGCCGCCGATGCCGCCCGGCGCGCGGTGAAACATCGAACCGTGCGTGGCATCGCCGCCGGCATAATGCCAGCGCTTGACGCCGCCCGCGAAGCCTTTACCCTTGCTGACACCGCTGACGTCCACCAGTTCGCCGGCCGCGAAGCTTTCTACCAGCACGCGATCGCCAACCTTGGTTTCATCTTTCGACTCTTCAATGCGCACTTCTTGCAGCACCTTCATCGGCGCCACGTTCGCTTTTTTGAAGTGTCCGGTCATGGCTTTGTTGACGCGCTGCGGCTTGACGAATTCCACCAGGCCAAGCTGCGCGGCTTCGTAGCCGTCTTTTTCCTTGGTACGGCGTTGCACCACCACGCACGGACCGGCTTGCAACACGGTGCAGCCCACCGCCGAACCATCCTCGGTGAAGATCTGCGTCATGCCCAGCTTGATTCCAATAATCCCGTTGACTGCCATCGCTTCATTCCCTCGTCTGCAGCGTGCCCTTTTAAAATCCCCTGAGGGTATTGGCTGCGTACTGCTTTGTTTTCCTTACTTCCCTACTTCCTTACTTCGTCTTTACTTCCCTGCGTGCCCGAAAGCCTTGATCTCCACGTCCACTCCGGGCGGCAGATCGAGTTTCATCAGCGCGTCGACCGTATCTGGCGTGGGCTCGAGGATATCGATCAGCCGTTTGTGCGTGCGCATTTCAAACTGCTCACGCGATTTTTTGTCCACGTGCGGCGAACGCAGCACCGTCCAGCGGTTGATGGTGGTGGGCAGAGGAATCGGCCCGGCCACATCCGCTCCGGTGCGCTTCGCGGTGTCCACAATTTCTTTCGTGGACTGGTCCAGAATTTTGTGATCGTACGCCTTGAGGCGTATACGGATCTTGTCGCCTTGTCTCATTTAATCCTTCACTGCCCTTTCAAAAGCCGTAAAGCTTTTCGTTTGTTTGACTGAAATTCCAAAAACTACTCGATGACTTCAGTCACCGCGCCAGCGCCGACGGTGTGGCCGCCTTCGCGAATCGCGAAGCGCAAACCCTTTTCGAGCGCTACGGGAGTGATCAGCGTCACTTCGCAGCTCACGTTGTCGCCCGGCATCACCATCTCAACGCCCGCCGGCAGCTTCATGTCGCCGGTGACGTCCGTGGTGCGGAAGTAAAACTGTGGACGGTAACCCGAGAAAAACGGCGTATGGCGGCCGCCTTCTTCCTTGGTCAAAACATACGCTTCGGCCTTGAATTTGGTGTGCGGCGTGATCGAGCCCGGCTTGCAGATTACCTGGCCGCGTTCCACGTCTTCTTTTTCCGTGCCGCGCAACAGCAAGCCTACGTTGTCGCCGGCCAAGCCTTCGTCCAAAAGCTTCTTGAACATTTCGATTCCGGTGACGACTTTCTTTTGCGTCGCGCGGAAGCCCACGATCTCGACTTCTTCGCCGACTTTTACTTTGCCGCGCTCCACACGGCCGGTTACCACCGTGCCGCGTCCGGAAATCGAGAAGATATCCTCGATGGGCATGGCGAACGGTTTGTCCACGTCGCGGACAGGCAGAGGAACGTTTTTGTCGACGGCTTCCATCAATTCATCAATCGTCTTTTCGTACTTGGCGTCACCGTTCAGCGCTTGCAACGCCGAGCCTTTGACTACAGCGATGGTGTCGCCGGGGAATTGATAGCTCTTTAAGAGCTCGCGAACTTCGAGTTCGACCAATTCAAGCAGCTCGGCATCTTCGACCATGTCGCACTTGTTCAAAAACACGACGATGGCAGGCACGCCGACCTGACGAGCCAGCAAGATGTGCTCGCGCGTTTGCGGCATCGGGCCGTCCGTGGCTGCTACCACCAGGATCGCGCCGTCCATCTGCGCGGCTCCAGTGATCATGTTCTTGATGTAATCCGCGTGTCCTGGGCAGTCCATGTGCGCGTAGTGCCGGTTCGCGGTTTCGTACTCCACGTGCGAAACGGCGATGGTGATGCCGCGCTCGCGCTCTTCTGGCGCGTTATCGATGGAGTCAAACGCGCGGAAGATTACCTTCGGGTTGTGCTTCGAGAGCACCTTGGTGATCGCTGCCGTCAAAGTTGTTTTGCCGTGATCGATGTGACCGATGGTCCCAATGTTCACGTGCGGCTTAGTGCGTTCAAACTTCTCCTTGGCCATTGCTTCTCGCTCCTCAGTTCAAATTCGTTCTGCTGCAAACCCGTTACCCTGCAAATTTCCCGGATAACCACCTACCGCATGTCCCGCCCTTTATTCTTTTCAATGACTTCCTGCGCCAGCGCGTTGGGCATTTCCGCGTAATGCGAAAAGTGCATGGTGAAGTTCGCACGCCCTTGCGTGCGGCTGCGCAAATCCGTGGCGTAACCAAACATCTGCGAAAGCGGCACTTCCGCGCGAATCACGTTAACGCCGGAGCGATTCTCGGAACCTTGAATCGCCGAGCGGCGTCCGTTTAAGTCGCCGTACACCGCGGCCATGGATTCTTCGGGAACCACCACTTCGACTTTCATGATGGGCTCGAGCAAAACCGCTTTGGCTTTGGCGCAAGCTTCTTTGTACGCCATGGAGCCGGCAATTTTGAACGCCATTTCGTTCGAGTCCACGTCGTGGTAGCTGCCGTCGATCAGCACCGCAGCCACATCCACGGTGGGAAACCCCGCGAGAATGCCGTTATCCAGTGCTTCGCGAATGCCCGCTTCGACCGGAGCAATAAATTCGCGCGGAATCGAGCCGCCCACAATCTTGTCGATAAACAAAAAGCGATGTTCTTTGTCGAATTTCCATTTGCCCGCGGTGCCGCCAACCACTTCCTTGGCCAACGCGTCGAGATCGTCGGTCGAAAGCTCTTTGCCGGAATCGCCATTCGTGGATTTCGGCAGCGGATGCAATTCGATCTTGCAGTGGCCGTACTGCCCTTTACCGCCGGTCTGCTTGATGTACTTGCCCTCGGCAGTGGCCGTCTTGCGGATGGTTTCGCGATACGCCACTTGCGGGCGGCCGACGTTAGCTTCCACGCCGTATTCGCGCTTCATGCGGTCAACGAGAATTTCCAGGTGCAGTTCGCCCATGCCGGAGATCAGTGTTTGACCAGTGTCCGGTTCGGTCGAAACGCGGAACGTGGGATCTTCCTGCGCCAGGCGCTGCATGGCCACGCCCAGCTTGTCCTGGTCGGCCTTGGTCTTCGGCTCGATGGCCACGGAAATAACCGGGGCGGGAAAATCGATGGACTCGAGAATCACTTGCTTGTTTTCGTCGCACAGCGTGTCGCCGGTGTTGACGCTCTTGAGGCCCACCACTGCGCAAATGTCGCCGGCATAAATCTCTTCGATTTCCTCGCGCTTGTTGGCGTGCATCTGCAGCAGGCGGCTGATGCGTTCACGGGTGCGCTTGCCGGAGTTATAGACGTAGCTGCCGGATTTGAGGACGCCGGAATAGACGCGAATGTAGGTGACGTGACCGACGAATGGGTCGGTCATAATTTTAAAGGCCAGCGCAGAGAACGGCGCATCGTCCGAGGCGCGGCGCAGTTCCGGCTCATCCGTCTCCGGGTTCACGCCCTCGAGCGGCGGAACGTCCGTGGGAGCCGGGAGATAATCGATGACCGCGTCGAGCAGCGGCTGAATGCCTTTATTCTTGAACGCAGAACCTGCGAGCACCGGCACAATCTTCAGCGCCAGGGTGGACTTGCGGATCGAGTGACGCATTTCTTCGAGCGTAAGAGGAATGCCGTTCAAATACTTGTCGATGAGGTCGTCGTCGTGTTCGGCGATGTAGTCTACGACTTTGGCGCGATGCTCGTCGTAGAAGGTTTTGTCGATGGCCGAGCCCTTGAGCGCTGCGGCCACGTCCGGGCGAGAATCGACGAAGGCTTTGTCCCACAGCTTGGTGACCGGGAACTCTTCAAACTTGGCGCCGAGGGTTTCCTCAAGCCAGACGACGACTTTTTCTTCCAGGAAATCGATGATTCCGATGAAATTATCTTCGCGGCCGAGCGGGAATTGCAGTGGTACAGGGTGGGCACCGAGACGCTGGCGGATGGTGCGGATAACGTGGTCAAAGTCCGCGCCCATGCGGTCCATCTTGTTGACGAAACAGATGCGCGGCACGCGGTACTTGTCGGCTTGACGCCATACGGTTTCCGACTGCGGCTGCACGCCGGCGACGGAGTCGAACACGCAGACCGCGCCGTCGAGAACGCGCAGCGAACGCTCGACTTCCACGGTGAAGTCCACGTGGCCGGGGGTATCAATAATGTTCACGCGGTACTTTTTGCCGTAGCGCGTCCAGGCGGCGGTGGTGGCCGCGCTGGTGATAGTGATGCCACGCTCGCGCTCCTGCTCCATCCAGTCCATGGTGGCGGTGCCTTCGTCCACGGAACCGATCTTGTAGGTCACACCGGTGTAGAACAAAATGCGCTCCGTCGACGTGGTTTTACCCGCGTCAATGTGCGCCATAATGCCGATGTTGCGCGTGTCTTCGAGTTTGAATGCCCGGGGCATTTTAACTTTATTCTTGGACCCTTTTTAAAATTCGTTCAGCAAAAGCAACAGCAAAAAAATTTGTTAGAGAAACCAGTGCTACCAGCGGTAGTGCGCGAAGGCCTTGTTCGCTTCGGCCATACGGTGCACGTCGTCCTTCTTCTTGATGGCTCCGCCGCGAAGGTTCGAGGCGTCGATCAGCTCATCAGCCAGCTTGTCGATCATGGTCTTGCCGGCGCGTTCACGCGAATATTGCAGCAACCAGCGAATGGCCAGCGACTGCCGACGGAAGGGATTCACTTCCACGGGCACCTGATAGTTCGCGCCGCCAACACGCCGCGTCTTTACTTCGAGCAGCGGCTTGACGTTCTCCAGCGCCTTCTTGAAAATCTTCAACGCATCGTCGTTGGTCTTCTTGGCAATCTGGTCCATGGCGCCGTAAAACACGCGCTGCGCAGTGGACTTCTTGCCTTCCCACATCATCGAGCAGATGAACTTCTCAGCCAGGTCGCTGCCATAAACCGGATCCAGTGCCTGCGATCGCCGAAACGTGATTCCTTTGCGTGACATTGCGCTATCTCGCTCCTAAACTTGCTTCTCTAACCGACTCAATCGTTTCTGCTACTTGCTTCTTTGCTTCAGAATTTTTGTTACTTCGCAGCCGCAGCCTTGGGCCGCTTCGCGCCATACTTCGAGCGCCCCTGCTTGCGATTCTCAACGCCCGCGGCGTCCAGCGTGCCGCGCACCACGTGATAGCGCACACCGGGAAGATCCTTCACACGGCCGCCGCGCACCAGGACGATGGAGTGTTCCTGCAGGTTGTGACCAACGCCAGGAATGTACGTAGTGACTTCAATGGAATTCGTCAAACGCACGCGCGCCACCTTGCGCAACGCGGAGTTCGGTTTCTTGGGCGTTTGGGTGTACACGCGAATGCACACGCCGCGCTTTTCCGGGCAGCCGGCCAGCGCCGGCGACTTGGTCTTCACCACTACCGCTTCACGTCCCATTCTTACGAGTTGCGAAAACGTCGGCACAGTTCGTCCCTCTTTTTAACTTTCGCGTTACTCTTTGCAGCTTTGCTTCTTCACACTTCACAACCCAAATTCAGCAAAAAACCAACCGCGCAAGCGGACAATTCCGCAGCTCTCGCTAACCACGCGCAAAAAAATGCGCGAGAGCACACTCCACTGCTGAAAGGTTCACTGCGTATCCGGATTAAGCAAGAACTCCGTGCGCCCGCCAAGAGGCAGAAAACCACCAAATCCTGGCTTCGTTTCGGAGAGGCTTACTCGGCTTTGCGGGGCTGGCGCCCCATTCCGGCCGCTCTTCTGTCCCATTCCGTGTACTTCGTTCCGGGACGGAAGAATTTCCCTTCCAACTAAGTCAGCCGCTCGAACAACGCTACCCGCGTTTACGGCTGCCCCATGACAGGGTCAGACAACCCCCAACAAACAACAGAGTATAAGGAACAAAACGTGCTGTGTCAAATCATCTTGCAAAAAAAGCCGTGGAAAACTTTGTGGAAATCATCGGGGCGGGACGGCACCGTGTGATATTCCTGGCACGATCCCCATGCCACCCACCTGTAGCGCGATCGACGCGAATTTCCGTTGTTTCAGGCTCGTCAGGGTGTCCGATACCCCCTAGGGTTTTTTGTAAGTGTTCATTCTAGTGGAGTTAAAGTCCTTTGTTTTGATACGGTTTCGCAAGTGTTCATTCTAAAAGGCTTACGTTGATAAAGTGTTGCACAACTGGTTACAACGAAAGCCATCTCCAACCGTACGAATGATAGCTCCTAGTAATAATAATGTCAAGAATATAGTTGAGTACCTATGCATTAAATGCCTGTTTAGGTCGGCGGTTCTGGAAGCGACTATTGAGGGTCATCGGGCGCGGAATTACCTTTTCCCTTGTCCCCGAAGGTCCACAAACCAGAGGCTTTAAGGAACTCGTACTGATCTTGTTCACGAAGGACGCGGGCGGTCTTTTCCGCAGGCCAAGGCTTGGCCAAGCGCTGAGGTCGGTCGGCAATCCAAAAGGCGGTGAGCGCCATGATCGCTGCGTCTTGTGTTAGAACCTCAGGTTTTACGGCTTCCAAAGCGTCGGCTGCGGAGTGATGGGTAAATTTATAGTCCGGCGAATCCTGTTGCATATTGATTCCCGGGAGGCCAGCAGCGATAAATGGGCCGGTGTCCGAGCCAAACTCGATCTTATCGTTCACATTTATAGGCCGGATATTGGCGATCACCTGCAGGAAGGGTCGAAAATCGGCTACCAAGTCCTTGCGTCCCCCGAGCTGAAGCTCCTTGATTGGCCCCTGGCCCTCGTCGAGGATGAGGTCGCCCAAATGATTGGCCATTTCCGATTGATGTTGCTGAACATAGGCGTACGAGCCTAACAAACCCTGCTCTTCTCCCGTGAATAGCACAAAACGAATGGTCCGGCGCGGCTTAATCCCAGCCCGCACAATAGCTTCCGCAGCGCCCAGGACGCTGGAGATGCCCATACCATTGTCGGTCGAGCCTTCAGAAAGGTCCCAGGAGTCGAGGTGGGCTCCAACGACTAAAACCTCTTCAGGATGTTCGCGGCCGCGAATTTCACCGACCACGTTAGCGGAATCGACCGGGCCGTTCGTGAAAGTGTTTTGTACGTTTAAGCGCATGCGCACGGGCTTGCCGCCTAAAACGTAGCGTTCGACCTGACCCTGATCTTCCGCAGTCATCGACAATACCGGCAGGGTGAAATCCGCGGAAAATCCCAGGATGCCGGTGTGCGTAAGGTTCATGCCTTCGGAACCGAAGCCGGCCTGTCCGCCAATTACGGCGAGCGCTCCGGCTTTGGCCGCAGCCCGCACAAAGTCGCCGTACTGCACAAAAATCATGTCGCCGCTTTTCTTGGGGGAGCCTTCGCTGACGATCAGAATAATCTTGCCGTTAAAACGCTTCATATCTTTCAACTCGCGATCAAAGTCAAAATTATTCGCGGACACTACGTCGGCTTCGATGCCACCGGTGGCGGTCGAACCGGTCCAACCCATGGAGTCAATATGCAGAGGACGACGAATCGGCGTGAGCAATTCGGCTTGGGCAATGCCGCGCGTCCACCCGCGCCAGAGGGAGAATTTTTCGGTGTGGACGTTTTCGAGGCCTATGGCGCGCATTTTTGCGACGCCCCAATCTATAGCACGCTGACCCTCCGGCGAGCCGGTAACACGCGGACCGATGTCGTCGCTCAACTCGGTTAAATATTCAAAGGCGTGCGATTCGACCATGCCCTCACCGGCGATTTTGACCAGGGCGGGGGCGGTGCCGTCTTCGTTGGGACCTTGCTGCGCTTGACTCGGATCGGGCGCAATCAGTAATGCGACGCTTAGGAGCGACGCCAAGGTCATGGCGGTGATTCTAGTTTTTCGCAAACCGAATTTTCCTCCGAAATGTGGGGCCGCTAGAGAATCGCGGCGCGCTCTGCGTACAAAGTGCCCGCGGCAAACATACTACTGTAGCATCCACTGATGTTGGCGGCTTGCATCCGCTCGCAGCGGCCACTTTTATTTGCGGGATGGCTGCGGTTTTTGCCGCAGCTTCCGTCGCGCACAACCAAGATTGGCGGTGTACGAAAACTCGAGCGAGCGGGCTCAGTTTGCATGGTGCTTGTATCCCGCGCAGGCACGACGGGCGGCGGTTAGAAGACGCACAGGCTGAAGTCTATGCCATGCCCGTCACCACTGCGCGACGGTGGACGCGAAATGATGTTTACCGCGATGGATGACGCACCTACACTTTCTGCGAGGCCATTCTTGTCAGTTAGACGGATCACTTTCGTGTTTGTGGTGCTGTCTGCGCTGGCGTATTTTCTAGCGCCGTGCAGCGGCGTGGCGTGGGCTTTTCCGCAGGAGGCGAAGCAATCGCCAACTGTATCAGCGGAGAAATCCGCGGAGGCTGGGTCGCCACAAGTGCCAGCGCGGCTGGAGCTGCTGGAGACGCACTACCGTTTCGAGGCGGACGGATCGAGCCGCAAAGAAGTTCACACCATCGTGAAGATCAATTCCGAACTGGGCGTGCGACAGTTCGCGCACCTTAACTTCGATTTCAATCGCGCGTTTGAAACCGTGGAGATTCCGCTGGTGCGCGTGACGCATGCGAGCGGCGGGACAGCCGACGTGTTGCCAAGCGCGATTACGGATAACCCTAACCCGGCGGCGGCGAAGGCACCGGCATATCAAGATGTGCGGGTGAAATCTGTTCGGATCTTGGGGCTTGCTCCGAGCGATACGCTGGAGTACCGCGTGATCACTACGGTTTCGCAGCAGCGCCCGTTAGCGCCAGATTTCTGGATGACACATTCGTTTGACCGCAGCGGCGTGGTTGGTAAAGAGGTCTTTGAGCTGGATGTACCAGCGTCGCGGCACGCGGCGATGCGCATTAATCCTGCAACCGCCGCCACTTCCAGCACCGTCAACGATAACAGTCACCCCGGACGCGAGATTTATTTATGGGTGCGCGACGCCAAGGCCAACGAAAATCTGAAACCGCCCTCCGACGCAGACGCTGCGGATATCGCGATGACGACGTTTGAATCTTGGGAGGTGCTTTCGGCGCGCTTGGCAACACTGCTGGAACCTCCCCGGAAGGAGAAGACTGGGGGGTGGGTGATCGGTGAAAGCGTCTCTAAGAAGGCTGACGAGCTTACAAGCGGGGTTAGCGATCCGATCAGTAAAATTGCTGCGGTCTACGATTTTGTCTCACAGAAAATTGCCACCGTCGATCTGCCGCTCGGCGCGACCGAATTTCACACGCGGAGCGAAGCGCAAATACTTTCGTCCGGGTATGCCTCAGCTGAAGATAAATTTAGATTGTTCTCGGCCCTGGCTCGGCCGTTCGGCTCGCCCGCCGCCGCATTTTTGGCTGGAGCTTCGGATTCGGCTGAGAAGCAGCTTCCCTACCCGTCCATGTTCACGAAGCTGCTAGTCGCAGTCAGGGTGGATGGCAAAGAGAAATGCTGCGAAGGTAAAGTGATTTGGCTGGATCCCAGTACAGAAGTCGCGCCTTTTGGAATGGTTTCTGCCACCTATCGTGGTAAGCCGGCATTCGCGCTCGATAGTCTGTCATCCGAAGATCCGGGCACGCGATACTGGGAGACGGTCCCCAAGGAACTTCCCTTCGCCGCATCGCAGCACGTCAGCGTCGCGGCGGCTCTCGGGGCCGATGGCAAGCTCACTGCCAAGGTGAAGTACGTCATGCGAGGGGATAACGAATTGCTGCTGCGCGTTGCGTTTCATCAGAGTCCGCGCGAGCAGTGGAACAAACTGGCGCAACTGCTGTCGCTTTCCGACGGTTTCCGTGGACAGGTCACCAGCGTCTCGGCGTCCGAGCCAGGCGCTACGCACGAGCCGTTCACCGTGGAATATGAAATTGTTCAGCCAAAGTTTGTCGATTGGTCGAAGAAGACGGTGCGCATTCCGGCGCTGCTGCCGGTAGTGGCGCTGCCGGACCCGCCCGCGCAAGCGAGCGCTGGCATCGAGCTGGGCACGCCACTGGAAGTGGATATGGACGCGACGCTCAAGCTGCCGGCCGGATTTGCGGGGCAATGGCCAACGGGAACTTCAGTGGCGCGCGATTACGCCACGTTTGCCTCGAAGTATGGGAGTTCTCCGGTGGATGGGACCGCGAGCGCTATTACTTTGACGGCTTCGCGGAAGATTAACTTCATTGCGCGGGAGTTGCCGGCGGCGCGGGCGGCGGATTATGCGGCGTTTTTGCGCGCGGTGCAGAATGACGAGGCGCAGGCGTTTGTGATTACTCCGGCGGCGGCAGCGGCTGGGGCACCTACACCTGCACCAGCGGCAAAGCCTGCTGGGACGAAACCGTAGAGATGGTTACGATTTTTGCTGTTGGGATTACACCGCAAAAGCGGCGTCAAGCCGCCGCACTCCAAAATAGAATCAGCCGCCCATTACTTCGCGTTCTTTGTGGGCGCTTAGATCTTCGATTTTTTTCGTTTCGGCGTGGGAAATCTTTTCGAGTTCATCTAGCGCGCGTTTTTTTTCGTCTTCGCTGATCTTTTTTTCTTTTTCCAGCTTTTCAATGGCTTCTTTGCTGTCGCGGCGGACGTTGCGAACCGCGGTGCGGTGATTTTCCAGCATTTTGTGGAGGAGCTTGACCATGTCTTTGCGGCGTTCTTCGGTAGGCGCGGGGATGGGGACGCGGACTACTTTGCCGTCGTTGGTTGGATTCAGGCCAAGGTCGGCGGTGCGGATGGCTTTATCGATCATGCTGACGGCGCTGGCGTCCCAAGGGGCGATTACCAACATGGTGGCGTCTGGGACGGTTACCGTGCCGAGTTGATTTACTGGCATGGGGGTGCCGTGGTAGTCGACACGGACGTTGTCGAGAAGCATTGCGTTGGCGCGGCCGGTGCGTAGCGAGGTGGTTTCCTTGCGAAAATCGTCAACCGCCTTTTCCATGCGGGTTTTTGCGGCGGCGATGGCGTCTTTGGTTGTGGCGATCGTGGTCATTGCATCCTCAGTGTCAGCAATTTCACTGCGTTGCAGAACAAAACTTACCTCAGGGGCTAAAGCCCCTTTTTATAGTGCACGGTTTGCGGCCCGACTAAAGTCGGGCCCTCCCAAATCGGCTACTAAGCAGGCGTGACTTTGGAGCCGACGCGTTCGCCCAGGACCACGCGGAGCAGATTCCCCTTGAGCCCCATGTTGAAGACTACGATGGGCATACCGTTATCCATGCACAACGAAATGGCCGTGGAATCCATGACCTTCAATTCCTGATGCAGCACGTCCCGATACGTGATGCCTTCAAATAGTTTTGCGCTGGCTACCTGCTCGGGGTCGGCGTCGTAGATGCCGTCAACGCGCGTGGCTTTCAGGATTACGTCGGCTTTGATTTCGATGCCGCGCAGGGCGGCGGCGGTATCGGTGGAGAAATAGGGATTGCCCGTGCCGGCGGCGAAGATGATGACGCGGTCTTTTTCGAGGTGGCGGACAGCGCGGCGCCGGATGAAAGGCTCGGAAATTTGCTGCATGCTGATGGCGCTGAGGACGCGGGTGAAGACGCCGGCTTTTTCGAGGGAGTCCTGGAGGGCGAGGGCGTTGATTACGGTGGCGAGCATGCCCATGTAGTCACCGGTGGCGCGATCGATTTCGAAACCTTTTTGCCTTGCACCACGGAAGATGTTGCCACCGCCTACCATGATGGCGACTTCCACGCCCAGTTCGTGGACTTCTTTTACTTCGGCAGCAATTTCGCGGATGGTGTCGCCGTGGATGCCGAAGCCGGCCGGGCCTTGGAAAGATTCGCCGGAGAGTTTTAGCAGGATGCGCTGGTAGACGGGCTTTGGTTTTTTAGATGAATCGGGTTTGCCGTTTTTGGCGGGCTTGATCTTGGTGGATTTTCTCGTCGCGTTCGTGGCCGCCATATTTCTCCGATGAATGAGTCGCGGAATTGTAACAAATGAACGGGGCGCGTGGGTAGGTTTTGGGGCTTGTGCCCAAGCGAAGAAGCAGTGCGGCGGCTTGAAAGCGGCGTCAAGGCCGCCGCGCTCCAGATGGGTTCCTGCTACGCGGCTACTGGCGTGCTTGGCTCGCTTGCGGAGGCGCCGCTGATCTCGCCGACTTTGAAACGGACGAAGCGGCGGATGGCGATGTTTTCACCGAGCTTGGCGATGGCTTGGGCGATCATTTCGCCAATGGTTACGCTTTCGTCCTTGATGTAGTGCTGCTCGTAGAGACAATTTTCTTCGTAGAATTTTTCCATTTTGCCGGTGGTGATTTTCTCCACAACGGCTTCTGGTTTGCCTGTGGCGAGCGCCTGGGCTTTGTAGATTTCTTTTTCTTTCTCGAGCATTTCGGGCGTGACTTCTTCGCGACGCACGTAACGCGGGTCTAGCGCGGCGATATGCATGGCAATATCGTGCGAAAGTTGCTGGAAAGCGTCAGTGCGGGCCACGAAGTCGGATTCGCAGTTGATTTCCACCAGGACGCCGATTTTCCCGCCGGCGTGAATGTAGCTGCCGACGAGGCCTTCGGTGGCTTCGCGCGTGGCCTTTTTCGCTGCCGCGGCCTGACCCTTTTTTCGCAGGACGCTGATTGCTTTCTCGATGTCGCCGCTGGTCTCAACCAGTGCGGCGCGGCAGTCCGCGAAGCCTGCATTGGTGCGCTCGCGCAGCTCTTTCACGAGCTGGGCGGGAATTTGAACTGGACCCTTGTCTGGAGCGGTTTGTGTGCTCATCATCTTTTCTCTTCTCGGTGATATTAATAAACTTCTTCTGGACAGACGTGTTACTTACAAATCGGCCCGGCGCTGAGAATCGAAAAAAGCGCCGGGCCGGCTGGAATCTCAATCCGACGCGACTGGTTTAGTGTGCGGCGCTCGCAGGCGGGACCGTTTCCGGGGTTTCCGCTTCGCTGGCTTCCGCGGGAGGTTCGACGGGAACGTCCGCCGGGCAGTTCCACAACGCCCTCGACGAAGTCGCCTTCCTGCTTTTCGTACTGTTCGTAGGCGCTGGTGTCGACGTATTCTACGCCATCGACCAAAGCCTGGTCGGCGGCCGCTTTTTGGTCGGCGACCTGCGATTGCTGATAGGTGTTGTGGCCTTCGAGCACGGATTCAGAAATTTTCGAAGTGAACAGGCGGATGGCGCGCAAGGCGTCGTCGTTGCCGGGAATGATCCAATCCACAACGTCAGGATCGCAATTGGTATCGACAACCGAGACGACCGGGACGCCCATGCGGCGGGCTTCCTTTACGGCGATCTCTTCGGCGTTGGAATCGATCACAAACATGGCATCGGGAAGCGAAGCCATATTCTCTATACCTTCGAGGTTCTGGTTCAGGTGCTTCATTTCACGGCCGAGGCGCGCTTTTTCTTTTTTAGAAAGATCGTTGATGCGGCCATCTTCATGCATGGCCTTCAGGAGTTTCAGGCGTTTGATGGATTTCTGCAGCGTCGACCAATTCGTCAGCGTGCCACCCAGCCAGCGGTGATTCACGAAAAATGCACCGCAGCGCTTGGCCTCTTCTGCCACGGCCTCTTGCGCTTGCCGTTTGGTGCCGACGAAAAGAACGGTGCGGCCTTGCGCGGAAAGATCGTTCACGAAGCGGCTGGCCTCGCGAAACATCTTCAGCGTTTTCTGCAAATCAATGATGTGAATGCCATTGCGTTCCCCGAAGATGTATTCCTTCATCTTGGGGTTCCAGCGACGGGTCTGGTGGCCAAAGTGAACTCCGGCCTCCAGCAACTCTTTCATGGTGATTTCTACTGCCAAGTTTCCTCCTTTAAGGATAGCTGCTTGCATCAGCGCGGTGGTGAAGTTGCCGAATACCGGCGGTCAACCTCGGTCGTGCTGAAGAACAACCTTTTGCCGGCTCCTTGCCGGCCGTGATCTCAGCGGATTTGCTTGCGCAGATCCGCTGGAGGTTAGATGGCGCGGCCCAACGAAAAACCGCGCCAAAACTTTTGCGAGCGGTACATCCAGAACACGAAGCGATTAACGCTTGGTGAACTGGAAGCGCTTGCGTGCACCCTTTTGTCCGTACTTCTTGCGCTCTTTCATGCGCGAATCGCGCGTCAAAAAGCCATTGGTGCGCAGCGCGGGACGCAATTCCGGATTAAAACGCGATATGGCGCGCGCAAGACCCATGCGAACTGCTCCGGCTTGTCCGCCGACTCCGCCGCCGTGCGTGGTGCACATCACGTCGACCTGATCGGCCAAGCTGGTGAACTTGAGCGGTTCGGTGGCGTCATGCTTCCAGGCATGATTGGGAAAATATTGCTCAGCGGTGCGGCCGTTGACGGTGAACTTGCCGCTTCCGGCGCGCAGAAATACGCGGGCGACAGATTCCTTGCGGCGTCCGGTGCCCATGATCCAAACTTTTGTGCCCGAAAGGGGCGAAGCAATCGAACTCAACGTTCCTCCTCGAAAATCTTGACTCAAATCCCGCGGTCGCTGGCGGCTTACGCCCCGGAATTTCGTCCGAAGCAGCGTGGTCTGGGCGCCCTTTCGGGCGGCAGACACGAAACTTATGGAAGTGCCTGGGAGACTGGAATACTGCAGGTTGTAACACCCACCAGAACAACAATCCCCACTGCTACCACTTGCCGGCCGCTGCGTCATCGCTTGCGCGCAGACGGTAGCGGCGGAAAATCTACAGCGCTACGGGTTGCGGCTTCTGACCAGCGTGCCGCGCAAGTCCCGCGGCATCGCGATAGATGCGCAATTTCTTGGCGCGACGCGCGCGCAGCTTGTTCTTTGGAAGCATGCCCAGCACGGCTTCGCGGATCATCCAGTCCGCTTTGATCGGACGCAGGCGCTTGGCTGGAACTTCTTTCAGTCCGCCGGGATACCCGCTGTGCGAGTAATATATCTTCTGCTCGACCTTGTTGCCGGTCATGCGCATTTTGTCGGCGTTGATGACCACAACATGGTCACCGGAATCCAGGTACGGCGTAAAACTAGCCTTGTCCTTGCCCATCAGCATGCGGGCGACTTTCGTGGCCAGACGGCCCAATACCACGTTCGTGGCATCCACCACGAACCAATCCGCGCCAACTTTCAGCGCCTCAGCTTCCGCTCCCTTGGCTACGTACGTCCTCATTGCAACGGTCACACCTTTCCCTGTAGAGACAAACTGTAATGTTAAGGTAGGTCTGCGCTCTTGTCAACGGACTTCGCGCAATCATGGCAACGGCGGTTGGTCAGTGGCATGATTCGCGCTCGGATGCTCCCAGCACAGTACTCGACGCCTTCGTTGCCTTCATTCTGTCGCCGTTAGTTTCCTTAATCCACTGCGAACGGAAGTGCGTATCCACAGTTGAAGCCGGTCGCAGCGCGAAAATCTCGTTGACTACAGCGGAAAACGTGAATATCTTTACGGCGACCGCCGGTCTACGCGGAGTCCCCCAACCGCACCAGACCTGCTTGCTAATTTCCTTGTTCATATTTTTCCCCTGCTCGCGCGCAGCGAATAATGTTTGCTTAAGTCAGGAGCCAGCTTATGAAGTTCTCTGATTCCAGTACCAAAATCCTGAGAAGTTGGTTTGTGGTGTCGATGCTACTTCTGGTTGCCGGTTTCGCCTCGGCGCAGAACAACAAACCCGCGCCAAAAGCAGCACCCGCTCCAAAGCCGGCGGCGGCCCCGCATCCTTCTGCGGCAGCACCTAAACCGAGTTCGGCGGGCACACCTGCGGCGCACACCCCGGCAGGAACGACGGGTGGAGTACACCCTACTACCGGAGCGACCGCAACGCGACCGGCCCCGGGCGGGACAGGAGCAGCGGGAACACACCCGGCGACAGGTGCAGCGGCAGCGCACGGCACGACGGGCACGACAACAGGACACGGTACACCAGCAGCAACCAATACCCACGCCGGCGCGGGCGCCGGAGCTGCCGCGGCACACCCCGGGGGAGCGGTTGCGCCCCACAGTTTGGGCGCTGGCGCTGGACGAGCGCCTGCAGTGTCGCGCACGGTGCAAACTCGTTCGGGCAATAACGTCGGACTCGACAAACGCGGCAATGTGCGCACCATCCAGGGCCATGGCATGACCATCAATCGCGGAATCAATGGTAACCGCCGGGTGGTTACAGAGCGCAACGGCCAACGCTATGTCAGCTACGGACACGGCGGTGGCTACGCGCAACGTCCATACCGCACCTATGGCGGCCGCTCGTACTACCAGCGAACGTATGTTTATGGTGGACGCAGCTACGCGCGCGTCTACGGTGGTTTCGGATACCGCGGTGGATATTATTATCGCTATTACCCCACATATTACTACCACCCTGCGTACTACGGATGGGCTTACAATCCCTGGGTCGCTCCCGTGAGCTATGGTTGGGGGTGGGGCGGCGCGCCCTGGTACGGTTACTATGGCGCGTACTTTCAGCCGTATCCCGTTTACCCCTACGCCTCTTTGTGGCTGACCGACTACCTCATCGGAGCAAGCTTGCAGGCCGCGTATGAGGCTGGCCAGGCCAGTGCAGCTTCCGTGGATGAACTCGGAGCGCTCGCTTACGGTGGAGGATACGAAGCGGCAAGCGACACCGTCAGCGCAGTTAAGCTGACTCCGGAACTGAAACAACAGATTGCCGACGAAGTGAAGGCGGAGATCGCAAAAGAGAAGGACGCCGCGGCGGCCGGAACCTCCACAACCGCGGCTCCGGTTGCCACCGGCGACGAAAAGCCGGCCGCGCTCGATCCCGACTTCAAGATCTTCGTGGTCTCCGCGGACCTCGATGTGAGCACGGATGATGGGCAAGACTGCACCCTAAGCATTGGCGACGTGATCGAACGCGTTGACGCCGACGCTGGTTCGGACAATGGCGTTCACGTGCGGGTCCGCGCAGGTAAGACGACAGATTGCAAGGTGGGCTCCACGCCCCAGGTCGATTTAAACGATCTGCAGGAAATGCACAACCACTTCCGCGAGCAAGTTGACGCCGGATTGGAAAATCTGGCTAAGAACGCGGGCAAGAATGGCCTGCCAGCCGCCCCAGACACTGGCACAACCGGTGGAGCGCCCCCGGCGCCTGATGCCACCGCCGCAGCACAGCTGCAACAACAACAGAAGGACGCCGACGCAGCCGAAGCGGAAGCCAAGCAGGATGCTGGGGCGCCTCCGAAGAACTAAGCCGGGGGATTGCACAAAGTCAGTTTTACGGTGTCGCCCGTCCCGAGTCCGCATCGAAAGGAAACTTCGCGGGTATTTTTTTCACCGCGAAAAGTAAAGATCAATACAAAGCGCTCTCCGAGGAGGTTTTTGATCATGCGTGAGAAGAGCCAGATTGCAATCTGGGTTGCAGCCGGCTTGCTTATCGTGATGGGATGGTGCTCCGGGGCTTCCGCGCAACTCGCTCCCACGGCGTCGTTGAGCGATGAGATCGCCGCGCAATACAAGCTGACGAAGCTTGGCGTGGATTCCACAGGGTTCACAGTTACCGAGGCGGGCACCGTACTCATGGTGCAAAAAGGCGGTGTTTTGGCGTTTCCTCCGAACGACGTTGGGGTGCTGGCCACCAAATACGAAAACGGCACCATCCATTCACCCAACGTAATGGCCGGCTTATTCAAGCAAAACGTGAGCACGCGTTTTCTCACCGCGGGCGAGCGGGTGTACGTAACGAAACTGGATATCAATCTGAAAGGCGAGAAGATCACTTTCTCTATCGTCGAATGCGATTCCTGTAATGGCGTGACAACGCCGGCGTATTACAAAGCCGCGGTGTCGTTTCAGTTCGCCAAAGGATACCTGGAAAGCGCGAATCCCGCAGATGTGGAAACGACTATCAGCCAGGTGCTGGCGATTGACAGCGATCCATCGCAAGGCAGCGGCGCGCAAGGCGGGCAAGGACAGCAGGGCGGGCAGCAGCAAGCAGCTGCCGCACCTGAGCCGGAGAAGCCGGCTGCGCCGATAAACATTACCGTGGGACAAACCGTGGATCAGGTGAAAGCGCAGCTCGGGGATCCGCAAAAAACCGTCAACCTGGGGACCAAACAGATTCTGATCTACAAGGATCTCAAGATCACATTTATCAAAGGCAAAGTGACGGACGTCGAGTAAAGGCCGCGCGTTCGGCCGCCATGTGCGATAGCCCTCTGCGACCAGCGAAGGCGTGCATGGAATTGGTGCCTAACGCAAGACGAATTGGAGTTGGGCAACTTCCCAGTAGGCCGCCCACCCGGAAGTTGGCCAGACCAGTCAATACAAGCGCGTTTCTCGACAGCAAACGGAGACCGGCAACAAACAACTCGCAGAAATTCGTAACTTAGGGAGCACAGATTCCTGCCGAGCTAGCTCTCTTTCTAACCAATGGTATTGCGTTGTCGACCCGTCAAACGGCGCCTCCTTTGCGGCTGTCGTGGTCGCTGGGTTGACAAGGGCAATCCCGCCCAGCTCTTATCGTTTATCGCTTGCGAATCGTGGTGCGGCCATTGCTTCTTAGTTATGGCAATCGTTTGTCTTTCAGAAGAAGACTGTACCCGTCATAAGTCGGAGTCTTGATGAAGCTGAGATTGCTCCTGTTCCTGTCTTCGAGCCTGCTGTTCTGTTCCTTGTCCTCCTTGTCGCTGAGCGCGCAGTGGGAGCGAGAGGCGCGGCTGTGGCTGACGACGGCTCTGCCGTCACCTGCGGCAAAGGGTGCGACACCGGACTTCGGAGCCAATGTAATGGTCTTCGCTCCGTCGATGTCATCGCAGGCGATCCAGAAGCAGATCGATGCGGTGTATGCGACGCAGGAGCACAACGAGTTTGGACCACAGCGGAATGCGCTGCTGTTCATGCCCGGCGAATACAAGGTGGACGTCCCGGTGGGCTTCTATACGGAAGTGATCGGGCTGGGCGTCACGCCGGACAGCGTGCACATCACGGGAAACGTGCATTCGGACGCGAGCTTGGGCCACAACAACGCGACATGCACCTTCTGGCGGGCGGCGGAGGGCTTCGCGGTGACGCCGGTGGGCGGGCCGGCGGCCGGGACGATGCAGTGGGCGGTTTCGCAGGCTGTTCCCTTCCGGCGCATGCATGTGCTGGGCAGCATGGTGCTGCATCAGAACGGCGGATGGGCTAGCGGTGGCTGGATGTCGGACTCGCTGATAGACGGCAACGTGGGCGCCGGTCCGCAGCAGCAGTGGATCAGCCGCAACAGCGAGTGGGGAAGCTGGACGGGTGCGAACTGGAACATGGTTTTTGTCGGCGTGCCCCACCCGCCGGAGGGCGAGTGGCCCAAGCCGCCGTATACCAAGGTTGCCGAAACTCCAGTGGTGCGCGAGAAGCCGTTTCTCGAGGTGGATGCGGAAGGTCGTTTCAGCGTGCGGGTGCCAGCGCTGGCTCGTGATTCCGCTGGGATCACCTGGAAGGGTGGCTCGACGCCGGGAAAGGCGATTCCGCTGAGCCGGTTTTATCTCGCGCGGGCGGGCGTAGACACGGCAGCAACGATCAACGCCCAGCTAGATGCGGGGAAGAACCTGTTGCTGACGCCGGGGATATACGACCTGACCGAGCCGATTCGCGTGAGCCGGCCAGATACGGTGGTGATGGGGCTGGGGTTTGCCACGCTTCGGCCGGTGAAAGGCACCGCGGCCATGACCACGGCGGATGTGAACGGTGTGATCATCGCGGGGCTGCTCTTCGACGCGGGCGCCGAGACTTCCCCAGTGCTCCTTGAACTAGGGCCGGAAGGAAGCAAGGCCGGCCATGCGCGGAATCCGATCTCATTGCACGATGTTTTCTTTCGGGTGGGCGGGGCGGGGGTAGGCCGCGCGAAGGTGAACCTGCGCATCAATTCCAACGACACCATCGTCGACCACACCTGGATCTGGCGCGCGGATCATGGCGCGGGGGTGGGCTGGAACCTGAACACCAGCGCCAACGGCCTTGTCGTCAACGGCAGCGATGTCACCATTTACGGTCTCTTTGTCGAGCACCACCAGGAGTTCCAGGTGCTGTGGAACGGCAACGGCGGCCGCACATATTTCTATCAATCCGAAATCCCTTACGACCCGCCTGATCAGGCCAGCTACACCAGCGCGGCAGGGACGAACGGCTGGGCCTCGTATAAAGTAGCTGATGGGGTGACGAATCATGAAGCGTGGGGCCTCGGCATCTACAGCGTCTTCACCTATCCCGATGTCGTGTTGACCCGGGCAATCGAAACGCCGAAGAGCCCGCAGGTACGCTTCCACGACATGATCACCGTCGCGCTCGGCGATCACGGCGCCATCAGCCATGTGATCGACGACACCGGCGACGCCACCTCAATGCATCCTCGCGTGACCCCGAAGGTCACGGACTTTCCCTGAGTGGGTGCGCGCGGGGGGCTCGGCTGGAACGATCGTGTTCTTTGGTGCAGGTTGCAGCTCAAAAGGCTCTGCCGGAGCCTGCCTATGTGGTGTAAGTAACGCCAATTTTCCCGCGCTTTGAAAGGGAGCAACGACGGTCTAATTCTGGAAAGTGATTCGTGGGTTCGCGGCTAATGACAGCGGCGCTTTCAGTTACAATAATTGTGCAAGGGTAATCCAGGCCGAGGCGCACGTGATTCATCGAAATATTTTTCACAACGACAAGCTAATGGCAGTCGAGGAAGCGCGCCTTTCTCCCGGGCAGGCCGGGCTGATTTGCGGATATGGTTTGTTCACCACGCTGCGTATCGTGCGCGGGGAAGCCTTCGCTTACGAGCGGCACTGGCGGCGGCTGGAGAAAGACGCAGGGATCATCCATCTTCCGATGCCCTACACCGGGACGAAAGTTCGCCTTTATTTGCATGAAGTAATTCGGGGCAACCGCGTGAGCGAAGGATGCGCGCGGATCTATCTAGTGCAAAACAATGTGGGCTCCTGGCAGAGCGACGAGCCACATCCCGAAGTCGATCTCATCATCACCACTGCCGATATGCCCGCGTATCGCGAGCCGGCGCGACTGGCGCTGCGGGAACATGGCCGGCACGCGGCTTCGGCGCTGTGCAGCGTAAAAACCATTTCTTGGCTGGATAACGTCTGGTCGGTTATGGAGTCCACGCGCGAAGGTTTTGACGAAGTGGTACTGCTGAACGAGCGTGGCGAAGTTGCGGAGTGCACCTCCGCAAATATTTTCGCCGTAAAGGACGGCAAGGTTTTCACGCCCCCGCTAAATTCTGGATGTCTGGAAGGCGTGACCCGCGGCATCCTGTTTGAGATCGCACCGGAAGCCGGAATTTCTTTGGTGCAGCAGACGCTGCGCCCAGAGGATCTATACACGGCCGATGAGGTTTTTATTTCTTCCACCAACCGGAATGTAATCAGCGTGGCGGAAATAGCCGGACGCGGGATCGCGACGCCGTCAGGGCCCATAGCCGCGCGTCTAAACGAACTATTCGGTGCCTACGTTTCCGAGTACGCAGATCGCCGGCTGGCCACAACACGCTGATTGCACGACCGCCGCGATCGTCCCCGACATAGATTCTGCAGAGTGCGTGCTACTCCGGTGCCGCGCAGGATTCTTAGTTCGCACCGATCCGCGGCAAGTTCCAGTGTTGCCAAACACTTACAACACGAAGAACGAAACAAACTGTGCCGCCCAGCACCGCGGCCCACGTTGGGTGTAGCTTCAGTTTTCGCGACACGACCATGACAATCGCGCCCACGAGCGCAGCGGTAGCATAAATGTCCGCGCGCAACACCTCTGGAATTCGCGCCAGCATCATTTCACCTAAGGCCCCGCCCCCAACGCCGGTGATCGTCCCCAGAAGCACGGCGATAAAGGCGTGCATCTTGTAATCGAGCGCTTTCTGCGTACCGGCTACCGCTAAAAACGCCAAGCCGGCAGCGTCCAGCACCACGATCACATTCCAGGTGATGCCCTGCACAAAATGGTGCAAATACCAAACGATTCCGCCGCCGATGAACGCGGCTGCAGCATACCGCCAGTCACGCAGCGAATCTGGAGGCACGGCACCGATCAACAGGTCGCGGATAATTCCACCGGCCAGGGCGGTCACAAAGGCCAGCACCATCACACCGAAGAAGTCCAGATTCCCGCTGATGGCCGCGGTAGCTCCCTCGATACCGAGGAGCAGGGTCCCGGCAAGATCGGTAAACAGCAATAATTTGTCGGACTGGGAGTTTATCAATTTGTGCCGCCTCGCAAGACTCGTGGCCGATTACCTACCACCTAGAAGAGTCTCTCGTCAATCGGTTGATTAAGGAACCGGAGGTAGCAACTGCGATGGGGGCAGGCTATTAGCGCGTGGTGGGATTCGCCGCTGCGATTGCGGCAACAGTTTGCTGCGGGGACGCTAACATTTTTTCGAGCAGGTCGAGATCGGAGCGGAACGCAGTTTCCGAAGTGTGCGGAGAAGTGCCTTTGCTAACCGCCTGGCGGAGACGAATCACCAAAAGTTCGCGCGTCAATGCGGGCGGCGCCGTGGAGTTGAGAATGTTGTCGCGCGTCAGTCCAATGAACGATGCGGCAGTTTCGGATTGTCCTGAGGACAGGATTCCGTGGTTGTCGAGAGTTACGCGCAGCGCTGGATGTCCCTCGGCGTCGGGAGCGAAAATAGCCTTCGCTTGCACTTCGTGCCATGCGGCAGAACCGTTTTTGCGCGGAGCCAAGTCCGGCTGCCCGCGCAGCAACTCTTCCAGGCCCTTGGCATAGGCACGACGCTGAGCCTTCGTTAGCGGCGGTTCGAGCGCGCCGTCAGCCGAGTACATCATCGCGTTTTGCGCGGGATTGAAGCGCCCGCTAACGACATAAGCCACGGCAAACCCTCCCCCCACTATGGGGTGAAATACCAAAAGAGGGATCTCGTATTTCTTCGCTTTGAAAACAGAGTCGACCAAACCGTGAATGGGGGTGCTGCGCTTGATGCTCCCCGGAATCTGCGGAATCACAAAGGCGGAGAATGGCATCTCCGGGTGATGGTGCGCGTAGCTGACCATGGATTTCGCTACGTGCTTGGGAGTCGCAACGTCCAGGTCAGCAAAAAGGCTTCGGGTGGTGGCTTTCGGGTAGTAGAAATTGACCGCATCGCGCACGAAATCGGCGCAATTGCTGGTGACGAGTTTGTAGGCCTGCCGGTTTGGGCGGGAATTGTAGGCTGCGATAAAGGCGTCGTCTGCAGCTTCGGTGGTCGGCAGTTGAAACCCGTAGAGGGTACGATCAAAGGCCGATCCGACGAGTTCGTACCAGTCCCCCGGAGGCGTTTGGCCTTCGGAACTGTCTGGGACGATACTTTCCAGATGCTTGCGGCGATAGGCATCGCGCATCGCCGCTTCGATTTTTGCGTCGGCAATGAGCGGAATGTCCTCGGGGCGATCGACAGCGTAGAGGTAAGGTAGCAGTGGGATCGCCAGCCAATCGTAGCCGGCGACGCGGTGATAGCGGCTTAGGACCACACCGAGTTCGCCTGGTTCGCACCGGCGAAGGACGGTAGGAGAAACGGCGCACACGGAACTGAGATACACGGCTGTGTGACCGGTACCCGCCAGCTCTCCGTCAACGCTGTACGGCTCCTCAAGGAACACGGTAACGTCGGCGCGGGCCGGCGCGGCGTAAATCAAGGCCGCGATCGTTAGAGCGATGGCCAGCCTGAAACTTGCACCGAGTTGGTTTCCTTGGATCATCGGAGTGGCTTAGCTTAGCTTCCCTTCGCTCAGTCCATGGACCTAGCGTAATCTCCCTCGCTTCAGCTTAGCAGCATACGGAAGCACCCCGCGGCTGTGATGTCCTAAGTAGAAACCCGTTTGCCTGATCCGGGTTGCAGCTAGCCCTAAAACATTGAACAGGCTGTTGATAAGATGCGGGTTATGAGGCTAAGGAAGGCCGCTACAGGGAAAAAGATAGCGTCCTCAGGTGGTTTTGGACGGCCCGAATCCAGTCGTTTTGGCTTTGGTTCCTAGAACCCTACGCGGCCCTGCCGGATGCGCTCCGAAAAGCCTTCGGGATCCTGCGAGGCCCTCGCAACGGGATTGATGTACGCCTGGCGCTTTAAATCCTCGAATCCCAGCCCACCGCTGACTAAGTCTCCACGCTGATACTCCATTTTGTCGCCTTTGCCATTGAGAAGGATGCGCCAGTCAAATTTGTTCAACAGCTTCTTGAGCGGCGTTGTTGGAACGCGTACGAAGTTATCCGCCGCTGCCCGTTCCGTAAAGATATTCGTGGTGCAGTTGCTGGTAATGGCGTTGTACCACCCGGGATGCGCATGCAACTCGTTGATCCGGTAGATGTACGCCAAGAAGAGCAGGCGCGACCAATCTGGGCCGGCGGTCGTCCGATAAAGGTAGACATCTTCGCCTTGCCCGTGGGCACCTTTGCGGAGGTTGGTGCGCAGGCGAACCAGATCGGCTTCGGGTGCAACGATATAAATCAGCGCATAGTTCTTAAAAAACCCGCGAATCGCGGAGTAGCGCTGGTCTTGCTCCTTGCGCGTTTCGATGGAGAAGGCTACGTGATCGTGGTCTCCAATTTGAAAACTGGCAATGGGATGCGCAATCCAGTCCGAACCCCAATAGATGATAAAAAGATCAATGCCGCGGATATCCGAGAGCCGGACATGTTTGTCGACCCAGCGGCAGGTGTAGTCGAATTCAGCGCGGTAGTCGCAGTTACGGTAATTGTGAATGGTGACGAGATCACCGTCCAACTCGGCCCACGCGGCCTGCGCCACGTCCGCTTGCCAGTGGCGGTCGTTCGAAGGCTTTATGGACAGCCACCAGATTAGAACGCCGAAAGGTAACAGGAAGCAGACGAGTCCCCGCGGCCAAAACGATGGCGTCCAGAAAAATGCGACAACTACCAGGAGCAAATAAAGAATCGCCACAGGTAGCCGAAGGGCCGGCGAGCGCACATCAAAATAGAGGGCCGCAGCAGCCCAGAGACTAGCCAGCGCAAGAAGGCTGTTAATGGCGATAGTGAACAATTTTCGTGGCGTACGTTTTTATGAACTCAGCGCAGAGGGTAACGCGTCTTGCGTGTCTTGCAAAGAGCCTGCTCCCTCGAACGGCAAGATGACCACTACGGCGACGCCCGAAGAGTCGGATTGAATGTCCAGGCTTCCGCCCTGGTCGCGCACGCGCTCGCGCATACCCGCGAGGCCGACGCCCACGTTGGTGCCATTGTCGCGATATTCCCGCAACACCTCGGGCGCAATGCCCGTGCCGTAGTCGCGAACACGCAGGTACGCCTCGTTCGGCACGCAGCGAAGGGTCACGTCGGCGCGGCTGCTCTTCGCATGGCGATGAATGTTCGTCAGGCACTCCTGAAGCACGCGGAAGAGCGCCAATTCGACGGCACGCGGCAAGCGAGGGAAGTCCTCGGGTATTTCGCTGTTGATCTGGATGCCGCTGCGCTGTGCGAAACCCTCTAGGAACCAGCGCGCTGCGACTGCCAGACCAGTCTCATCCAGCAGCGGAGGGTGCAGCAGGTACGAAATAGTGCGGGTCTCGGAAAGCGATTGTTCCAGGTATGAACGGGCGCTATCGAGCAGCTCGTCGGCGTTGCGCCGCTTTGCAAAAGCGTCGAGGCTCATCTTTGCCGCGGCCAAGTATTGCCCCAGGCTATCGTGTAACTCGCGAGAAAACTTCCGCCGCTCTTCGTCCTGAAGATGCAGCAGGCGCGCGCTTAACAAGCGTGAAGACTCCTGGCTCTCCAAGGCGATTCTTTCCGCGCATTCGCGTTCCGAGAGTTCAGCCTCCAGGAGCCGATAGTAGACGTAGAACGACCCCAGGGACACAACAAAAGCCAACACCAAGATCCACATCACCGTGGCATAAAGGACGTTGGAAGCCGCGCGCCGGGACACCAGCAGGCGCGCTTCGTTGTCTCGCATCTCCTGCGTTACAGCTTCGGCGTCGGTACCAAGGCTGACTACCTGCGAAGAGGTCTCATGCTGGCTGGCGTCGTCACGCGGCCCTAACATGCGCGCTGCGATGGCCGCGCGGAGAATCGCGAGCCGGCGCAGTTCCAAATCCCTGAGACGCGCCGCGGTTGATCTCTGTTGTGGGTTGTCGGAAATCAGCTCTTCGAGATGCGCAAGCTTACCCGGAATAGAGTCGGCGGCGCTTTCGAACTTGCTCAGCAGTTGTTCGTCGCCGGTGGACTCGAAACCGGACCGGGCGCGGCCCGCGACCGTCATTGTGGAACTAATGTCTCCGAGCGCCACCTGAACGTCGTAGGTATGCGCAATCCACTTGAGGTTATTCGTAAGCCGGGAAATCGAGATGCCCGCGGCGGCGGCAGCGACGAGTAGAAAAACGACGGCGGAAGCGAATGCTAGCTTGGCCTTTTTCCGAGAGTGCATTCTTCACCGAACGAGAATTAGTTTCCGCAGCATCGCGCCCGCCAGATGATAACACCCCTGGGTAGTCCGCTAGTGCCACTAATGGGGGCTACTGGACGCGGGCGCTAGCGGGGAACGACGATGGGTTCGAGCGTGGGGTGGCCTACGTAAGGTCCACAAGGGTAGATGGTGGGCGGGCCAACCGATCGCCCTGCCGAGTCTCATAACCCTTCATCGTAGCGCGAAATTCACATGGGAATGGTCTGGTGGAGCGTGCGCTTTACCTGCCAGCAGGGTGAATATCCCGTGTGCGGAAATAGAGCGTGGACGCAGGTCACGGTTTGCGTGGGATTATCGGCGTCAATTTGATATTCGGTTTTATTGCCTTTTTCCGCGATAGCAAAAACCCGCGGCGCGGTGAGCGTCTCGTAAGGATCGGTGGAAGTGGCATGACGGGCACGGAGACGCACCGAGACAGAATCGGCGAAGTATGCGACCACCAACAGAGCGGCGCTGGCGAATAAAATTCGCTTCAGGATGATGGAGGCGGCGATCGGCATGAAGTGTTGTTCCGAAAACCATGTAATCACAGGTTGCAACGAAGCGGTACGAAAAGTTCCTTGGCACCGAAATACGCAGCTCTTTATTGCGGCCAATCACCAAAAAATGGTATCCGTGGCGGGCGTTGCGAGGGAGAAGTACGCTATGGTGAGCTTGCGGGATGACTCCGCGCAGGCCGCGAAGGGTGGGTAGAGAAAAATGTTTCACGGTGAGGGAGTCCATCCCGTCGAGCTTGTGTTTCTGTTGCTGCTGCTATTTGTGGTGGTGTTCGCAGCGCTGGCGCAAAAGCTGAAGACGCCGTATCCGATCGTGCTGGTGATTGGCGGTCTACTACTGGGTTTTGTCCCCGCAATTCCAAAAGTTGCGCTCAATCCAGACCTGATCTTCCTCGTTGTTCTGCCGCCCCTGTTGTACTACGGGGCGTGGCACACAAATTGGCGCGATTTTAAGTACAACCTGGTGAGCATCCTTTTTCTGGCGTTCGGCCTGGTGGGGTTTACCGTGTGGGGCGTGGCGGAAACGGCGCGCTGGTTGTTCGCCGGTTTCGATTGGCGGATCGGATTTGTCCTGGGCGCGGTGGTAGCCACAACCGACGCCATCGCGGCTACAACGATCGCCAAACGTGTGGGCTTGCCGGGGCGCATCGTGGACATTCTCGAGGGCGAAAGCCTCGTGAATGACGCTAGCGGTCTCCTGGCGTTGCAGTTCGGCATCGCCATGGTGTGGAACGGGACCACACCTACCCTCTGGTCGGGCAGCTTGCGACTGGCTTATCTGGTCGGTGCGGGACTGGCATTTGGAATGGTTATCGGGCTGGTCGTGGAGTGGTTTGAAAATCGTATTGACGACGGCCCTATCGAAATTGCCATCAGCATCCTGGTGCCATACGCCACCTATCTTGGCGCGGATGCCATTCATGCTTCGGGCGTTCTAGCAGTAATCGCCTGCGGATTGTATTTGAGCCGCAAGAGTTCGCTCTTCTTTTCGCCCAGCGTACGCATCCAGGCGGACGCGGTATGGGAGTCCCTGACATTTGTGTTGAACGGCCTCGTGTTTGTACTAATCGGCCTGCAATTGCCCTATGTGCTGGCAGACATTCGTGACTATAGTTTGCGACAGCTGATTTTTTATGGATTGTGTTTCAGCGGGCTGCTTATTGCCTTCCGGATGTTGTGGGTGTTTCCCGGCGCGTACATCGCAAACGCAGTGCGCACGCGCGTGCTACACCAAAAGGAGCCGTGGCCTGAATCGCGTTTTGTTTTTGTGATTGGTTGGACCGGCATGCGCGGCGTGTTGGCCCTGGCGGCGGCGATTTCCTTGCCCGAACTGCTCGCGGATGGAACGGCGTTTCCTCAACGCAATCTGATCATCTTTATGACCTTTTGCGTGATTCTGGTGACGCTGGTGCTGCAAGGTCTAACTCTGCCGCCACTGATCAGCGCACTTGGACTGGCAGATGCGGCCGGTAATAACAAAGAAGAAGAAGAGGCCCGGCGGGAAATTCTGCAAGCAGCACTGGCCTGGCTGGAAGCGTCGCAGACCGCGGAGCAAAAACTGGATCTGGCAATTTACAATGAGCTGAAGCGGACCTATAGCAAACGGATGGACAGCCTGCACCCGCGAGGTCACGAAGAAACCGACGACGATCATAACGCGCATGTGGTCTCGCGCGAACGTCGTATCGACGCCATGCGCAATGTGATCAAAGTGGAACGCGAAACCGCTCTGCGCCTGCGGGAGGACGGCAAGGTCAACGATGAAGTGCTCCGGCACATTGAATACGAGCTAGATTTAAACGAGACCAGACTAACGGCCATGCGGTAGGTGCGGAGAATCACGTCTATGAAAACTCTTAGAACGCTCGCGAGTGCGCTGCTCTTTTTACTTCCTGTTCGATCCATCTCTGCGACCGCGCCGATACCGCAACGTCGCGGAAATCCGCGCTGGAGGTCGTAGTGCTCGGTTCCGGCGGCCCTCGTCCGTTCGGACGGGCAGGTTCCAGCTTCATCGTGCTTCTCGACGGAACTCCACGCATTTTGGTGGATGCTGGACCAGGAGCTTTCGTGCGCATCGGTGAACTGCAACTGGATATTGAGAAGGTCGATACCGTTTTACTGACCCACCTGCACATCGATCACAGCGGCGACTTGCCTGCGTTTTTCAACGCACGCGCCCTAACTAGCGATGGCCCGATCACCTACAATATATTTGGTCCAGATGGCGCTGGACTTTTCCAAAAACGTCGCGGTTCGTGGATTTGCTGGTGGGCGATGGCGGCGCGTTTGGCTATCAAAAGACCTTTGGCGCCGACGAATCGTTCTCGGTCCACGATCTCGCAGTCAATCTAGCCTCCCCACGAACGAAAATTGTCGATAAGGACGGCTTGGTGGTCGAGGAGATCGCCACGCATCACGGCGATTGCCCCTCCCTGGCTTATCGCATCGCGTACAAGAATCGCGTCGTAGTTTTTTCGGGTGATATGGACGCGTCGGCGCTGCCTAACTTGGTGCAGTTGGCCAAGGACGCCGATTTGCTGATCTTTAATTGCGCGGTTCTCGATCCGCCCGGATCGCCATCGCAATTGTACGAACTCCACACGCCGCCAAAGAAAATCGGCGAAGCCGCACATCAGAGCGCGGTGAAAAGCCTGCTGTTAAGCCACCTTGCGCCGGAATGTCGAAAGTCAAAAGGAGGCCGTCCGCAGATCCATCCGCGCGTCTTACGCCGGACCCCTTGCGTTTGCGTACGACCGGCTAAACGTTCCTGTTGGGAAATAGTGCACGAACATTTGATGCTGCGCTAAAGGGCTGAAATAGGGGTTGAAGTTTTGGTGGAACCGGCGAACGTAAAAGCGGTGCCACGAGCCACTTTGCAGCGGCACGTTCTAAATCTTTTGGTGGAGCTGATGGGATTCGAACCCACGACCTCCTCGATGCCATCGAGGCGCGCTCCCAACTGCGCCACAGCCCCACCGGTCGAACATCGCTGGACTGTACCGCCTGCCAACGAACGTTTCTAATGCTAACATCGAGGCGCTCACTTCGTCTATTCGCGAGCCAGGTTTTGCGCACAACACAACTTGTTCTTCAACGATGTTCGACGAGGCCCCTATGAGTAATTTGTACTTGTGTTTTCGCACGACGATAGCGGGGTCTGCGCTACTAGCCTTCGCGGCTGCGCTAACTGCACAGACCTCGTCTCCCGTAAAAACTGAATCCAAGCCTGCCGAATCGCTAAGGTTCGCGGCGGAGGTGCCGCTGCTCGATTGCGATGGCGTGCCTTGCATCGAAGCGCGGATAGGTGAGGGCAAACCGCTGAAGCTGGCGATCGACACGGGAAATGTGTCGTCTGTGCTGGATAAAGATGTTGCGGATGCCGCGGGTCTCAAACCGACGAAGGCCATGCCCGCGGGAGCCCCAGCGGGAATGTTCATCACCGCGATTCCAGCGGTGCACATCGGCAAAGCTGCGGGAGGAGCCGTGGGGGCCGCAGCTGGCGAAGTCACGTTGCGCGAAGTTCCCACCCTCGGATTGTCGCTCGCCGAAATGATCGGGCAGAAGCAGATGCCCGACGTAGCCGGCACCCTGGCGTACACAGCGTTCAAGGATCGCGTGCTGCAAATCGACTTTGTGGCGCACAAAGTGCGCATTTCCGAACTGCTTGCCAGGCCCGCCGATTGCCCCGGCGCGTGCGATAAATTTGCTCTGATCACTTTTGGAAAAAAAGGCCCGCCGATTGTCGTAGCGCAAGGATTCGCGATTAACGGCAAGCCCGTGGCCGCGCAGGTGGACACCATGTATACAGGGACCATGTTGGTGTACACCACATCGATCGACAAACTAGGATTAACCGTCGCCGCAAAAACCGAAAAGACGGAAAACTTCCCGTTCACCGACGGTGGAGTGGATATGAGATTAGCGCCCGCTGACAAAGAAAGTTTTGAAAGCACGGCGCTCGGAGTCAGCGCACCGCTGGTGTACTTCCCAACCGCGGATGTGCATGAGCCAGACGGGATGTTCGATGCCACTGTCGGTCTCGGATTATTTTACGGCTCGATATTGACCCTAGATTTTCGCGACCTAACCATTTCGGTCATCAAGCCATGACCCGATTAAATGGCCTGCTCGTTTCTTTCGTGCTCGCCACCGCTTGCGTTTCCGCTTTGGCGCAAAGCCCCGATTGGGATGCGCTCGGAAAGCGCTGGTGGGCGCATGTGCAATTTCTCGCCGACGATACCCTCGAAGGCCGTGACATTGGCAGCCGCGGTTTCGAAAAAGCCGCCGACTACATGGCCGAGCAATTCCGTGCCGCGGGTCTGCAGCCCGCAGGCGTCAATGGCTACCGGCAGCCCATGGATTTCGACGTTGTTCGCATAGACGAGTCCCGTAGCTCTCTCGATTTGCTTCACGACGGGAAAACAGAACCGGTGAAGCTGGGTGATGACGCCATACTCGGCGTCAATTCCCACGCCGCGGAAACTGTCGAAGCCGCCGCCGTCTTCGTCGGCTATGGATTGACCGTACCCGAATTGCACTACGATGACTTGGCTGGTCTCGACGTAAAAGGAAAAATCGCCGTCTTTGTTACCGGCGGCCCCGCGGACATGCCCGGCCCCATCAAAGCACATTATCAATCGGGCGAGGAGCGCCGCCGCGCGCTCGTAAAGGCCGGTGTCATCGGCATGATCTCCATACCGAATCCCAAAAGCGCCGAGGTTCCCTGGTCGCGCATCGCCGCTTCACGTTTCCAGCCGAGAATGGAGTTACGCGATCCGGGCCACGATGCTCCACCTCCGTATCAGGTGGGGATTACCTTTAATCCCGCTCGTGCGGATATGCTTTTCGCCGGCAGCGGCCACACTTTTCACGAGGTTCTCGCCGCACTATACGCCGACAAATCGCTGCCGCACTTTCCGCTCGCCGTAAAAATTCAGTGCGCGCGTGAGCATGACGCGCTCGGAAGCGCAGTCTGAAAACGTCGTGGGCGTTCTCCCCGGCAGCGATCCGCAGCTTAAAAACGAATATGTGGTCGTCAGCGCCCATCTCGATCATCTCGGCATCGGCGAACCGGTCAACGGCGATCGCATTTACAATGGCGCGATGGACGACGCCTCTGGCGATGCCTCACTGATCGAAATTGCCCGCGCGATGAAAGACTCCGGAGCCAAGCCCAAGCGCTCGATTCTTTTTCTCTCCGTCACCGGCGAAGAAAAAGGCGAACTCGGCTCGCAGTATTTTGCCGCGCATCCCACCGTCTCCGGCCCGATCGTCGCCGACATCAATATGGATATGTACCTCCCGCTCTTCCCGCTGAAATATCTCGAAGTCCAGGGCCTCGGCGAATCCACCCTCGGCGATGATGTCCGCGCGGTTGCCGAGGCGGCAGGCGTCCAAGTGCAGGCCGACAAAGAACCTGAACACAATCGTTTCATCCGCAGCGATCAATACAGCTTCATCAAGAAAGGCATTCCGGCACTGGCCTTTAAATTCGGCTACATCCCGGGCACGCCAGATGAAAAAATCTTCAAGACCTGGTACACCGAGCGCTACCATGCGCCCGCGGACGACTTGAACCAGCCGGTCGACCTCGCCGCCGCCGCGCAATTCAACGCCATCCTGGAAAAACTGGTATTGCGTGTCGCCGACGCCGAGCAACGCCCGAGTGGAAGCCCGACAGCTTCTTTCGCCGCTTCATCCAGTAGCAGCGAAGCGCGCCTTCCCTTTGTAGGGGCGCAGCATGCTGCCCCCCAGCTTGCCCGGGCGCTAACAACTCCCGCACAGGACTCCCGCGAGGATTTTATGAGCGAATGTTGCGAACCTCGGAAGACGCGCGCAAATGCGTCAGAAATCCCAAATGCGCGCGGGTAAACGAACGTCCACGAAGCACCAATGCCGCGATCGTCCGCGTGGCGGAGTCGTCAGCGATGCGCACGAAGCGGCAGCGCGAGGTTTTCTCGATGGCCATTTGCGGAACGATGGACACGCCCATTCCCGCGCCCACCATGCTGAGCAGGCTGCTAAACTGGCCGCTCTCGAAAATAATTTGCGGATTCAGTCGCGCGCGGTCGCACGCCGCCACGGCCGTGTCGCGGAAACAATGCCCGTCGCGCAAGCAGAGAAAAGGCTCCGCCCGCAGATCTTTCAACGAAATCGACCGGCGCCCAGCAAGTTTGTGTTTCGCGGGAAACGCCGCGAAGAAGCGGTTCGGTGAGCAGCGGCGAATTTCAAATTCGTGGCCGCGAATCGGCAGCGCCAGAATGGCCATGTCGACCGTTCCGCGCGCGCAGCCGATCCAGCAGCACCGGAGTGATTTCTTCCACTACCGTGAGCCGCGCCTGCGGGAATTTCTTCGAAAAAGTAGTGAGGTACGGCGGCAACAAATACGGCGCGACCGTGGGAATCACGCCGATGGTCACCGAGCCGCCTACGGAATCTTTGTGCTCGACGACATCGCCTTTGGCAGCTTCGAGCTCGCGCAACACGCTGCGCGCGCGCGGCAGAAATGTTTTGCCCAGATCCGTAAGGCGCACCGAACGGCCCAGACGATCAAAAAGCCGGGCGCCCAGTTCGTCTTCAAGCTTCATGATCTGTTGCGAAAGCGATGGCTGCGAGACGTGGGATTGCTCGGCGGCGCGAGAGAACGAACCGGTTTCAGCGACTGCACAAAAATAACGAAGTTGATGGAGTTCCATTAGGTTTCTCTTGCTCAATACGCTTCAGCGCAAAGCTTGGCTTTCGTGATCCACTGCACGAGTCATAGGCTGTGCCTATCCATCGTATCCGAACTATATATTGGAAGTATAGGTCGCGGCGCCTACTCTTCCGGGGCAGCGCGCAAATTCTGCGCGAACATGAGGAGAACTTATGTCGGAACGAAAATAAAAAACTGCCAGAAGAAAAAGATCTGCATATCGAACGGCCGAAATTCATGACGACGGATTCCGGTCGCCCGGTGGGCGACAACCAGAATTCGCTCACGGTCGGCCCGCGCGGCCCGGTGGTTTTCGAAGATTTCCTGCTGTTTGAAAAAATGGCGCACTTTAACCGCGAACGCATCCCGGAGCGCGTGGTGCACGCGAAAGGCTCGGGCGCGCACGGCCATTTCGTGGTCACCAAGGACATCACCAAATACACCACGGCAAAATTGTTCAGCACCGTCGGCAAGAAGACGCCGACATTCATCCGCTTCTCCACGGTCGGCGGCGAAAAGGGCTCCGCGGACACCGAACGCGATCCGCGCGGCTTCGCCCTGAAGTTCTACACCGAAGAAGGCAACTGGGACATGACCGGCAACAACACGCCGGTATTTTTCATCCGCGATCCGCTCAAATTCGGCGATTTCATCCACACGCAAAAGCGCGATCCGCAAACGAATCTGAAGTCGCCCACGATGATGTGGGATTTCTGGTCGCTCTCGCCGGAATCGCTGCACCAGGTGACCATTCTCTTTTCCGACCGCGGCACTCCCGACGGCTACCGCCACATGGACGGCTTCAGCAGCCACACTTTCAGCCTGATCAACGCGAAGAACGAACTCTTCTACTGCAAGTGGCACTTCAAAACCAAGCAAGGCATCAAGAATTTCGACGGCGACAAGGCCGCCGCGACATGCGCGGCATCGATCCCGACTACTCGCAGCGCGATCTGTTCGACGCCATCGCCAAGGGCGACTATCCCAAGTGGACGCGTCTCCGTGCAGATCATGCCGGAGAAAGATGCGGACACGTACCATCTCAATCCGTTCGATCTGACCAAAGTGTGGCCGCACAAAGACTATCCGCTGCACGAAGTCGGCGAACTCGAACTCAACCGCAATCCGGAAAATTATTTCGCGGAAGTCGAACAGGCCGCGTTTGAACCCCGCAACATCGTGCCCGGCATGGGCTTTTCACCGGACAAAATGCTGCAAGCGCGCCTGATTTCCTATCCCGACGCGCACCGCTATCGCCTGGGCGTCAACTACGAAGTCCTGCCGGTGAACAAACCGCAGTGCCCTTTCGCCACCTACAATCGCGATGGCGCGATGCGGTTCGACGGCAACTACGGCGCGCAACCCAACTACGAACCCAACAGCTTCGGCGGCCCAACGCAGGATCCCGCATACCGGAGCGGCCGAAGATGGTCAGCGGCACCGTGGCATCGCCACGATCACCGCAGCGACAGCGACTATTACTCGCAGCCGGGAAATCTATTCCGCCTGATGGACGCCGGCGCCAAGCAGCGCCTGATCGACAACATCGTTGGCAGCCTCGGCAACGGCGTCCCAAGCGCATCCAGGAGCTGCAAATGCAGCACTTCTACAAAGCCGATCCCGCCTACGGGACCGGCGTGGCGAAAGGCCTGGGAATGAATATCGAACGCCGTGGTCGCGAAAAAGCAAGCCAGCGCCGCGGATTCTAACCTCAAAGTCCTTAGTGTCGCTGGACGCATGTTCAAGCAAGAGAAGGCGAGCCAGATTTTCGGCTCGCCTTTTTGTTTTGCGCAAACCATGGCGTGCACTCTGCGTGATAAGTCCTTGCCGACTCGCATTGCGGTAATGTAGGACGCTCCTAGATCAGCTACGGATGGACCTACATGGCGAAACTTACCTTTTTCGGTGCGGCGGGCTGCGTCACCGGCTCGAAATATTTGGTGGAAGCGGCCGGGCAAACGTCTGCTGCTCGATTGCGGAATCTTTCAAGGCTCGCCGGAACTGAGCGACCGTAACTTACGAGCCGCTCTCCGATCGATCCGAAGACCATCGACTACGTCGTGCTTACCCACGCGCATCTCGATCACACCGGCTGGCTGCCCTGCCTGGTCAACGCCGGCTTCAAAGGACCGATTTTCGCAAATCCAGCGACCATCGACCTCACCTCCATTCTGCTGAAAGATTCCGCGCACATTCAGGAAGAAGACACGCTGCACGCGCAAAAACACGGCTACAGCCGACACGCGAATCCGCGGCCGCTCTACGTCAGCGAAGATGTCGATCCGGTTTTGAGGTTGCTGAAGCCCGTGCCGCGCACCGGCCCATTCACTGTCAGCCCGGAATTTCAATTTGTGGCCTATGACGCCGGGCACATTCTGGGCTCGACCAGTCTGGTGCTGACGATCACCGAAAACGGCAAGAAAACTGTGGTGATTTTTTCCGGCGATATCGGCCGCTACGACCAGGTCATCTTGAAAGACCCGATAACGCCGCCCGTCGCCAGCCGACGTCCTGCTCTGCGAATCCACTTACGGCGACCGCGAACATGAAGCCGGGCGACCCTGCGGCCGAAATCGCCGCCGTAGTGAATCGCGTCTCGCAGCGCGGCGGCTCGCATCGTGATCCCGGCGTTCGCCATCGGCCGCACGCAAACCTTTATGTACTATCTTGCGGCAGCTGGAAGACGCCAACAAGATTCCGCGCCTGCCGGTGTATGTGGACAGCCCGATGGCCTTGAGCGCCACCGATTTGTACCTGAAATATTCCGCCGACCATGACTCCGAATTCCGCCAGCTCGAAAGTGCCGACGGCGGCAAAGGCGATCCGCTGAACGTGCACGAATTTCACCTGACGCGCACCGTGCAGGAATCCAAAGCCATCAATCAGGTAAAGAAACCGTGCATCATCGTTTCCGCCAGCGGCATGGCCAGCGGCGGCCGCGTGCTGCATCACCTGGAACAGCGTTTGCCGGACGCGCGCAACGCCGTCCTTCTGGCTGGCTTCCAGGCCGAAGGCTCGCGCGGGCGCGCGCTGCAAGAAGGCGCTAAATCCTTCGCTTTTACGGACACGCGGTGAACGGTAAACGCCGAAATCGTTTCGATGGGCCAGCTCTCCGCGCACGCCGGGCAAGAGCGAGTTGCTGCGCTGGCTCGGCGGCTTGCCCTCCGCTCCCAAGCAGACCTATATGACCCACGGCGAACCGCAAGCCGCCCGAGCCCTGCAGGCGCGCCATTTCGGATCAGCTGCATTGGAAAGTGGATGTGGCGGAGTATCTGCAGACCGTCGAAGTTGCCGTAAATTAGTATCCGCTAATCTTCAGGAAACATTTCCGCAGCGCGGTTTCGTCTATACCGGCAAGACCACTCGTGGGGGCGGGAGACGAACTTGCCAATCGGCAACCGAGAATTCGTCTTCTGCCCTCGAATTTTTGCAATGTCTCTGTCGACTGCGTTCACGCAGTTGCGTTTCTACTGTTGCGCATTCTCCTCCGAATCGCCCGTCTATTTCAAGTGCCTACAACGATTTGCTCCCCTCCCGCAACGGCGGCTGGAGGGGAGCCAAGACTACATCGTGAATCCGGCGACGCCAATGTGCGTCGCCTCTGCTTGACTACCGCTATTGCACTACTAGCGTAACGGCCGTGGAGTGGGAAAGCGCACCCGACGTGGCGGTGATCATTACGGTGTTCGTACCCGGCGGCGTACCGGTCTGGGCCTGCGACGACGAACCATATCCGCCGCAACCCCCAAGCGCTATTACGGCTCCTAGCACGGCAAGGAGCGCGAATGCGGGGGCGAAGTTACTCAAAGGGCCGCCGCGTCGCGAACCTCGATCCCCTTCCTTTTGCGACAAGACGAGACCAAACAGCCCGAAAGCCGAGGCCGAGCCCCATAGGATGAACCCAATGCCCCGCACGACGTTTGGCATGTACCCAACCGGCTTGGTGGCGATCGTCAAAGTCGAGGTCGCCGTTGTTCCGGTCTGCGGAGTCAACGAAGTCGGCGAAAACGAGCATGTCGCCAGCGCTGGCAACCCAGAGCACGTGAGATTCGTAGCTTCGTCGAATCCATTCAGGCTGCCTACTGTCACCATAATGGATGCCGATGCACCCGGAGCAATGGTCGCACTGGACGGAGAAATCGCGATGCTGAAGTCCGGCGCAGCCGGCGGTGGTGTGGTATTCGCGGTAAGTGTGCCAAATAATCCGTGCTCCTCATCCACCAGTCCCGCCGTGAAATACAGAGTGTTCGGATCTCCCGTTCCTCCCGCGCCGAATACCATGTCCCACAACGAGCCGTTTACGATGGCCTGGCCGTTGGCGTCGTGCAGCTGCCCGATCAAGTTGCCGGTAGCGAGGTCGAAGGCATTGATCGTGCCGTCGCCAAAGTTACCGACAAGCAAATCACCTCCAAAAGCCCCGAAACCCGCGGGAGCCATCACCGCGCCCCAAGGGGAATTGAGATTTCCGTTCGAGGCCACGCGCCGGATGAAGTTGCCATTCAGGTCGAACAGGCTGACGTAGCCATTTCCGGGGGCATTGACCGGGTCATGCTTCGCCGTATTCTGCATCGCGTAGGTAACGACTAACTGGCTGCCGATTACGTGCACGCCGAAAGGTGCAAACCCGGAAGGCAGTGTGGGATCCACAAAAGATCCCGCCAATTGCGTCAGTTTGAAATTGGTATCGTAAACTTCCAGCGCCGGGGCACGGAAATTCGCCGCTAGCAAAAAGGTCCCGGTGGAATTCGTGATGATCGCCAAGCCTTTGTAAACCGCCCCCGCTCCGCCCATGGAATTGTCCACCGCCAGTGCTGCGTTCGTGCCGCTGCCATTCCATCCCGAGATCGTTCCGTCTTCCGTATCAAAGAGAAACTGGCTGGGGGCGGTTACGCCTCCGGAAGTAACCTGAAACCCTTGCGTCGCGTTCGCCACGGTACCCGACGGCGCCGAGATGGCCGCAACCTCGTTTGGCGGCGGAATCTTCACTACCAAGCTTTGAATATTTCCTTGAGCGTCGTATAGTGTCGACACTCCACCATTATTGTCCGCGATCCAAAATGCACCCCCGGGAAAGAAAGATATTCCCCACGGATTACTGAGGTTTGGATCGGTGATCTTGGCCACTCCGGCGGTGTCCGAAACCAGATTCGTCTGCGTATAACTATTCGTCTGTGCGTACACGCTGCTGACCGAAGTCAGAGCGCAGAGAACAAGCCCAAAAGCTACTCTTGCAAGCAATCGAGACATTTTTTCACTCCGATAATTTTGTAGCCGCTTCGCGAGCGGCTTGTTGCTTCAACTCACCGGCCCGTTTGCAACGCAATGAACTGAAATTTACGTCGCGCTTCGGGCACAAGGGTCATGGTAGGGAGAGCGTAAAGATTGGTTGTCACAGCGCTGTAATGCTTCCGCCATGAATTGCGGGACAAACCGCGACAAAGGTTTTACAAGCTTTTCTGAGTTCCGTCGGCGGGACTTGATAGGATTTCGATACGAAGCGAGGAGGAGCTAATTACGCGCGCGAGGGCCGCAATTTACTGAAACACTGTTCGGCGGCGGCCAGCGTCTCTTCCTTCTTGCAAAAAGTAAAACGCACTTGCGAAGCGCCGTCCTGTGCATCGTTATAGAAGCTCGATCCCGGGACGCACGCGACGCCAATCTCCTGCACCAGATATTTAGCGAACGCCATGTCGGGAGAAGTGGCGGCGAAGCGAGGGTCCTCGTGCGGAAAATCAAAACGCGAAATATCCGTCATGATGTAGTACGCCCCGCGCGGCTTGAATACCGTGAAGCCGGCCACTGTTAGAATTTTCAGTAGACGCTCACGCTTGACGCGATAGGTCTCGGCAAGATTGTCGTAATAAGCTTGCGAAAACTGCAACGCCGAAGCTCCTGCCTGCTGCAGCGGTGCCGCAGCCCCCACCGTCAGAAAATCGTGCACTTTGCGGATGGACTGCGTCGCGGCGGGCGGAGCGATGGCCCAGCCCACGCGCCAGCCGGTCACGCTGTACGTCTTCGACAAACCATTGATCACGATGGTGCGCTCTCGCATGCCTTCGATTTGCGCCATGGAAATGTGCGCGGTGCCGTCGTACAGAATGTGCTCGTAAATTTCATCGGTAATCGCAAAAACTGTTCCAGCGCACGCACAGGTCGCGAATGAATTCGAGCTCCGCACGCGTGAAAACTTTCCCGGTCGGATTGTTGGGCGTGTTCAGGATGATTGCTTTGGTGTGTTCGTTGAACGCGGCGGCCAGTTCATCCGGATCGTAGGTCCATTCGGAATTTGCATCCTTCGGCGGTTGCATGCGCACAAAACGCGGCGTCGCGCCGCTCAGAATGGCATCGGGCCCGTAATTTTCATAAAAAGGTTCGAACACCACGATCTCATCGCCGGGATTGATGATCGCCATCATCGCCGACATCATTGCCTCGGTCGACCCGCAGCAAATGGTGATCTCGCGCTCGGGGTCCACGCGCACATTTTGCGTGCGAGCAAATTTTTCCACGATGGCGTCCCGCAGCGGTTTCGCGCCCCAGGTGATGGCGTACTGGTTGATATCGTCGGCAATGGCTTGCCGTGCCGCTTCCTTGATTTCCTGCGGGCGCCGCGAAATCTGGAAAACCTTGCGACAGATTAACTGCGTGGTGTTTTTGCGCCAGCCGGGTCATCTCGCGAATCACCGATTCGGTGAACTGCTCGGCTTTCGCGGACAGCATGCGGCTGGCAACTTGCGTGATGGAAGAATCGCTCAGGGCCATGAAGGTATTTTGCAATAACGGCGGCCAGTTTACCGAACAATGTTTTCAGAACAAACTTGCCTGAAAAAGTTGCCCAAAAAAATTGGAGGTGAAAGTTTCCGGCAAAAATGCTGCGATAGCGCTACAATCATCTCCCCGGACTTACCTCTGCGATATCTGCCTGGAGACAATTATGCCAATCAATGAACTACTGCTGCGTGAATTCGATGTGGAAATGCCCAACACCAGGAAAACTTTGGAACGCGTACCCACCGACAAGTGGGATTGGAAACCACACGCTAAGTCCGGAACGCTCGGTTGGCTCGCCGGACATGTGGCAACCCTACCGCGCTTTACCGTCACCACAGTGCAAACCTCGGAATTTGAGATTGCTGGCGCGCAGTTTCCGCAACCTAAAAACGTTGCAGAGATGCTGGAGACGTTCCACAGCCTCAGCAAAGAAGCGCGCGCGGCCATAGCCACGATCACCGATGAACAGCTCGCCGAAACCTGGACTCTCAAGTGGAATGGCAACGTACTGTTTGCTTTGCCGCGCTACGACGTTTTGCGCGTGCACTGCTTCAATCATCTGATTCATCATCGCGCGCAGCTTACCGGATACTTCCGCGCGCTCGACGTCCCACTTCCGGCGCTATACGGTCCCAGCGCCGACGAACAATAACCCGCGGCGCGAGTTTGGTAGCACAGGCCAGAATGCCTGTGCTACCGGCCGCAGCGACGTAATGCCCCGCGGAGCATCGAATTCTGGTAGCTGTATAATCACGTTGGAGGCAGATCGTGGAAACACCTGTGATTCTTAGCGCCGTGCGGACCCGGTGGGCAAATTTCAAGGCGGCTTGGCGAGCTTTTCCGCCACCCAGCTTGGCGCCAAAGCCATCGCGGAAGCTACCCGCCGCGCGGGCATTGAAGGCCAGCAGATCGACGAAGCCATCATGGGCAACGTGGTGCAGGCCGGACTCGGCCAGAATCCCGCGCGTCAAGCAGCGCTTAATGGCGGCTGCGCTCCGAAAGTTGCCGCAATGACCATCAACAAAGTCTGCGGCTCGGGACTAAAAGCCGTGGCACTCGCGGCGCAGGCCGTGCAACTCGGCGAATCCGAAATCGTCGTCGCCGGCGGTATGGAGTCCATGTCCAACTGCCCCTACCTGCTGCCGCAAGCCCGCACCGGCTACCGCCTCGGCGATGGCAAGCTCGTCGACTCGATGATCCACGATGGCCTGTGGGACAAGTTCGAGGACTTTCACATGGGCATGACCGGCGAGCTGGTCGCCGAAAAATACGGCATCTACACGCGAAGAGCAAGACCGCTTTTCCTTCGAGAGCCATCAGAAAGCGGTGCGCGCTCGCAAATCCTGTTTCTTCGAAGCACAAATCTTGCCTATCGAAGTTCCGCAGAAAAAAGGCGAGCCGCTCATAATTCGCTACGACGAATCCCCGCGCGAAGACGCTTCCATGGAAGCCCTCGCCAAACTAAAGCCGGCCTTCAAGAAAGATGGCACGGTAACCGCAGGAAACGCTCCAGGCACGAACGATGGCGCCGCCGCCCTGATCGTCACCAGCGAACGCCAGGCTCAAATGCTCGGCAAAAACCCCATGGCCCGCATCGTCGCGCAAGCCACCAGCGGCGTCGAGCCCAAATGGGTAATGATGGCCCCCGTCGACGCCGTAGAAAAACTCCTGCGCAAAACCGGCTGGGACCGCGACAAAGACGTCGACCTGATCGAACTGAACGAAGCCTTCGCGGTTGCGGCCATCGCCGTAACGCGCCAGCTAAAACTAAATCCCGAAAAAGTAAACGTAAACGGCGGCGCGGTCGCCATCGGCCATCCCATAGGCGCATCCGGCGCGCGCATCCTGGTCACCCTGCTCTACGAACTTGAGCGCCGCAACCTAAACCGCGGCATCGCCGCCCTCTGCCTCGGCGGCGGAAACGCCGTAGCCCTAGCCGTCGAACGCAACTAGCTTTTGTTTTAGGGTTTCGCTCTGGACAGGCATCGCTACTAAATTGCGTACTTTAGCGTGCTGCGACCTCAGCCGTAATACCAGGCTTCACGTCGCTGCCGCAGCTGGAACAGTATTTGTCGGTTTCCGATACTTCCTGCTTACACTGCGGACACGCCGGGTGCAGATTATTTTTGCAGTTCGGACAGTAGTTAAAGCGCGCGCCAACGATCGATCCGCATTGTGGGCAAGCGAACGGCAGCGGCTCGCGCAGGAAAAAATACAGCAAAAAGCCAATCGCTAGATACGCGGGCGACAGCACCAGAATCAGCATCAGCCAGAGCCCGGCGTGCATCCCGCGCCGTTTGGCGTCGCGATACACGTAGCCCAGCAAGAGGATGTATCCACCGAGCATGACCGACATCAGGGTGATCAGGCCGCCCAGCGCCAGTGACGCTAGCACTGGATCGTTGCGCAAGTCGTACGGCCAGATTTGATGATGCGTTTCCGCCGCCACTTGGCCGGAACTGCTGTAGAGCACGAAACCGTGCCCCAGGTTCACAAACGTCCCGATCACTATCGCCAGCACCCACAACACCACCACGGTCCACACCAGCCATCGGGGAATGACGCGGAACTCTTCACTAAAACTAGTGCGTTCGCGCTTGCGGCGAAAACGGTTCAGCCGCATCCTTTCGCTGAACGATTGACTTACGCGATTCTGATAGTCGGCCATACTCTCCTCGATTCCCGTTACCAAACTCGCACTCTTCCTGTTGTAGGGGCGGCCGCCGGCGGACTTCGCTCCAGCTTGCCCAGCCGTCAACCACGCTATTCCCCGCTGCTGAACTTCCGCCGCGGGCTCTCCATCAGCAAAATCGCGCCGGCGATTAGCGCCGGAATCAGCCACCACAAACCAAATCCCAGTTCCCACGCCAGCTTCGGCACGTGCAGCCGCTCGCCCAAGAACGCAAACAATTGCCATACATACGGCGCGGTAGCGATGCCCAGCGCCCATGAGACACCCGCGATAGCCCATACCGCGAGGCTCCGCGGCGCCCGCTCTTCAAGTTGTTGCGCGCGGAGGTGCACACGAAATTGCGTGCGGCTTGCCAAGCCCGCGGGAAACGGAATAGCCTTCGTCCGCAGCGCACGCAAGGCGCCTTCCGTGGACTGCGCTACGGCGGCGCACTCCGCGCAATCTTGCAAATGCGCGTCCAGCCATTCGCGCTCTTGCGCGGCCAAACCCTCGACGTGATGCTGGTCGATGAGTTGCTTGGCGCGCGCGTGAACGTCGCTCATTCCGGAACTCTCGTTTGAAAACCTCATGCCGCACCTCCCTGCATGTTGACGCGCATGGCTTCCAGCCCGCGATACAGCCGCGTCTTCACCGTCGAAATCGGCAGGCGCATCACCGCCGCGATCTCATCAATTTGCAGCTCTTCGTGAAAACGCAGCACCACTACTTCACGATAAATCAGCGAAATTTGTTCCAGTGAAGCGCGTATCGCGGAGTCTTGCTCATCGCTAATCGCTGCGTTCAGCGGCGAGGCCTGCCGCGAATCCGCGATTTGCAACGGCTGCTCCTGCGCCGGATCCGTGAGCGCATCCAGGCTCTGCACTTTTCTTTGCCGCTGCCAGTCAATCACCAGATTCCGCGCGATCGTAAACAGCCACGCTTCAAACTTGAATTTGCCATCGTACTGATGCCCGCGCTCCAGCACGCGTATCCACGTCTCCTGAAAAAAATCTTCGGCGCGTTCGCGATTTGAGGTGAGATACAGGAGGTAGCGAAACAAGCGAAACTGATATTGCTCGATGAGCTGGTCGAGCAGCTCCGGATCGCGGCGCTTCAAACCTTCCGCAAGCGCGTGCCGATCGCCGGTATCTGCAGTCGGATTAATCGCCATCAGCGCGGAAAACGAAGTAATCGCCCGGCCAAGTAATCCGCCTGCTGCAAAGGTTTGCGCCGCCAGAAAGGTTCGCGCCTGAAAAAGCTGGGTCGCCGAAACTGTGCATGTCGCGTTCATTCTACTCACATATACGAGCCACCCAGCCAAAAAGACTCACTCCCAAAGCGCACCCCCACCAGCCTTTGCGGGGGCGCAGCTTTATCCCGAGCTACGAGGAATGCTGCGCCCCAGCTTGCCCAACCGCCAACCAAAGTCAGCCATCTACCGTCTTGCCCGCCTATAGTAAACTGTGGCCCTGCTATGATTTGCCCGGAGTGTAAGTCTGAATATCGCGACGGTTTCACGGTCTGCGCCGACTGCGATGTGCCTCTCGTGGCACGACTGGCGGCCCCACCGAGGTTCACGCCCACTGACCACCCTGCGGACACCAATGAAGGCACAGCTTTCGACGCGCAAGACCCGAGAAGACCCTTTTTGCGCATTCTGGGAAGGCGAAGACCCACGCATCTGTGCCGATATCTGCAGCGTGCTGGACGAAGCCAGTATTCCGCACCGCGTCTTGCGACACGAACCCCACATCTTTCGCATCCGATCAGGTAGTCATATCAAGATCGGCGTGCCGTTCTCGCTATTCGAGAAGGCCGAACGCCATCGGCGAGGCCTTTGGCGGGGCAGAGGAAGCGCACCGCTTGCTTCGACCCAGCGAACCCGACCGCCCGCAGTTCGACGCCCTTGTGCAAAAAGCACTGAAAAAGAGATGGCTAGAGGAGAAGAGGCACTCGCCGTTTTTCTCCTCGGATGTAGCCGAAGGCGATTCTCAAGAAGACCAGGACTCCGCAACAGAGGGATACCGTTGCCTGAGCGCGACGAAGATCGCGGACTCGCGACCAGCGAAGCCCGCAGAAACGAACCCTTGACGCAAGAAGTCTGGCGTGGCGCTGAAATCTATACTGGCGATTTCATCGCCTCCTGCCTCAAGGAAAACGGCGTTCGCTTCTCTTCCGACATGGGCGGCGCGGATATGCGGATCGTCGTCAGCGAAGCCGACGAGGTGCGCGCTCGCGAAATTGTGCGCGAGGTAGTCGAAGCTACGCCTCCCACAGAGTGAATCGTGGAAAATTCACGCGGTGGCCGCGCTGGTGTAGACTGAACGCACGGCGTTGCCTTGCCCACAACGTCGAGCGTGGGCTCGCCGCATCGACCGACGAGCCGCGACGTTTGCTCCACATCCTAAACCGTATTGAATTGAGGCACGCATGTCCGACACAACTCTGGAAGGCTCATTTGTAACGCTGTGGGCCGGCGAAAATGGCTCCCTGCACATCGAATTGCTCGAAAGCCTCGAAGGCGCGGGCATTCCCTACAGCGACAAATCGCTCGGCGACGACGAGGTTGCGCCCACCGCCGATCCGTCTGCCCATCGATTGGAAGCCCCGCTTTGGCTTTGAAGTCGCGGTGCTCTCGACGGACTTGGAACCGGCAAAAGCGATCCTCGAAACCCTGCTTGATCGCGAACCCGCCGATGCGGAAATTCCCGCAGAACCCGTCGGGCCTGGTCCCTGGCAGGTATGCCCGCCGTCACGCGACGGCCCATCCACGCTGCCGGTCTGGTCCGGCTCACCCACCGACGAAAAAATGGCGCAGTTTGTAATGAGCGCCCTGGCCGAAAATAAGATTCCCGCCGATTACGATACGACCACCATGCAATTCGTTATTCTCGTCGCCCCCGCCAACGAAGCGCGGGCCCGCGAAATTGTGCGCGAAGTCACCGAAGCCACGCCGCCCGCATAATGGAAAAACGCTGCCTTCAGTAGCACAGGCACTTCTGCCTACGCGATTTTCTGTGCGCGAAGTGCGAGGACTAAGGCCGAGGACTAAAAGGCGAAATGAGCACAGACCAGATCAAAACTGTAGCCGTGCTGGGCGCCGGGACCATGGGCAACGGCATCGCCCACGTCTTTGCACGCGCGGGCTACAGCGTGATCCTGCGCGATCTCGAGCAGCGTTATCTCGAACGCGGCCTCGAAATCGTAGCGAAAAATCTCGATCGCGAAATTAAAAAGGGCAAACTACCCGAATCCGAACGCGCCGGAGTTCTGGGGCGTATCTCGCTGGTCACCGACATGACCGCCATCGCCGCCGCCGATTTTGTGGTGGAAGCCGTACCCGAAAAAATCGAGATCAAGCGCGCCGTCCTAACGGAAGCCGACAGCGTCCTCGGCGCCAACGCCATCATCGCCAGCAATACTTCTTCCATTGCCATGACCACCCTGGCCGCCATGACTAAACGCGCCGACCGCTTCGTGGGCATGCATTTCATGAATCCCGTCCCGATGATGGCGCTCATAGAAGTCATCCGTGCTCTGCAAACTTCGGACTCCACATTTGACACGACGATGCGGCTAGCGGAAAAACTCGGCAAAAAGCCCGTCGCGGTAAATGATGCGCCAGGTTTCGTCTCCAACCGCGTCCTGATGCCGCTGATCAATGAAGCCGCCTACTGCGTCCTGGAAGGCGTAGCCACCGCAGAAGCCGTCGACGCGGTAATGAAAACCGGCATGAATCACCCCATGGGCCCGCTCGAACTGGCCGATTTCATCGGCCTGGACGTCTGCGTCGACATCATGCACGTCCTGCAAGAAGGCCTCGGCGACCCAAAATATCGCGCCTGTCCCCTGCTAAAAAAATACGTAGCCGCAGGCTGGCTAGGCAAAAAATCCGGCCGTGGCTTTTACTCTTACGGCTGATAAAGCTGTGGAAAAATCGCCTCAGCGGTCCACAAATGCAGTCGAATCAATAAACTGCAAGAGCGAAAATTAAGCGAAAATAATGTTTGCCTTTTGTTCGCCTTTCTGCTACTTTCACCCTCGCGGTTTTCAACAGGTGCTTTCTGCTTGATTTCTCGGCCAGTGGTTTAAGCTGTCTGGGTGCTGGCCCGGCTGAGCGATCATGACGCGAGCACGGTTGCCAACCGTGAAGCAAAACGGCGCGTTCGATTTGGATGGCGTTATGATAAACCGAGTGGTAATCTACCCGGCCAGTAATGTCTCCAGAACAGGCGCAGCGCTTTCCCGGCGCTAGAGCCCGACTTGACGTGCTGTAAGCATCGTCCCGAGCTTTCGTATTACGGTTGCTCAAGCCACAGAGGCCGGCACCGACTTTTCTCTACCGAGGTATGAAATGGCAGACGATAAAGCAAAACTTCTCGAAGCAGCGATTTCCCAGATTGAAAAGTCCTACGGTAAAGGATCCATTATGCGACTGGGCAGCCGCGACGTGCTGGTTCCCGTCAGCGTGATTCCCAGCGGTTGCCTCTCGATTGACGCCGCGCTGGGCGTAGGCGGCTTTCCACGCGGGCGCGTGATCGAAATTTATGGGCCGGAATCGGGCGGCAAAACCACCATGACGCTGCACGTCATCGCCGAAGCGCAGAAGCTCGGCGGCCAAGCCGCGTTCATCGACGCAGAGCACGCGCTGGATCCCATCTATGCCCGCAAGCTCGGCGTGGATGTGGACAACCTCTTGGTCTCGCAGCCGGACAACGGCGAGCAAGCCCTCGAAATTGCCGAGACGCTGATCCGTTCTGGTGGCGTGGATGTAGTAGTCGTTGACTCTGTCGCCGCGCTCGTTCCCAAGGCCGAACTCGAGGGCGACATGGGTGATCCGCAGATGGGTTTGCAGGCACGCCTCATGTCTCAGGCATTGCGCAAGCTCACCGCGATTGTCTCCAAGTCCAACACCTGTCTGATTTTCATTAACCAGATTCGTGAAAAGATTGGCGTGATGTTCGGCAATCCGGAAACCACCACCGGCGGACGCGCGCTGAAATTTTATGCCTCCATGCGCGTGGATATTCGGCGTATCCAGGCAATTAAAGAAGGCGACAAAGTAGTGGGCTCGCGCACCCGCGCAAAAATCGTCAAGAACAAGGTGGCCGCGCCCTTCCGCGAAGCTGAATTCGACATCATCTATGGCGAAGGCATTTCCCGCGAAGGCGACCTCATCGACCTCGGCGTCGATAAGGGCATTCTGGAAAAGAGCGGCACGTGGATCAGCTACGGCGGAGACCGCCTGGGCCAGGGCCGCGAAAATGCCCGCGTTTTCCTGAAGGAAAATAAGGACATTCGCAACCGGCTGGAAGCCGCGCTGCGCAAGAAACTGGAGTTGGCCTCACCGAACAATTCGGATGGTTCGGCCACGGCACCTGCAGGCAATGCCTCTGCGGCAAATGGTCACAGCGACAAAGCTACCGCCGCCGCAGCTAGTGGGTCCGGTGGCGCGAATGCCGTGAAACCAAGACCGCTTCCGGCGCGGTAATTGCCAGAGTAACGCTTCCGGCGTCGGTTGCCGGCATAGCGTCACAAAAACACGCGTGAAACACGGCCAAGGCCCGAAGAGGCCTTCGCCGTTTTTTTGAACGTTAAGTCCACTTCGCGGCGGCGCGCACGATCAGCCGAATTTGCCCTCATCCGCGCTCGGTCCGTAGATCGACGGTACCGGCACGTCGAGCAGCCGCAGATAAACCGAGAGCTGACCGCGGTGATGGACGACGTGGTTCATAAACATTTGCCGAAGGGCCACTGCTCTCGGCAACGCGAAGATGGTTTTGCCGGCCATGCTTAACTTCCACATTTTAGCCAGGTGTTCATCGCTCGCACCGGCAATCACCGGGCGAGCCTCCGCCACTCGCTGGTCGAAGAAATCGAGAACATGCTGGCGCGATTCCGCGACCGTCGGTTTTCGCGGCGGGGCGCCATCCTTGGGAGCAAAATCCAGCTCATCGAGCTGAATCATGCTGACGGGAAATCTGGGCAACTCGGCGATGTGGCCGGCCAGGCGTCCAAGGGTCATGGATTTTTCGTGTGGCTTCCAGGTGAGCTTGTCTTCCGGGATGCGCTCGAGAAGCACGCGGGTAACTTTCATCTCGTGATCGAATTCGGGAATCAATGCTTCCCCAATACTCATATTTGTCTCCTCGCGGTGTGTCGGCAGGGCGGCGTTGCCCGCAAAGTGTAACGCACCTGAACCAGTTTCGAGCGCCAACGACTTGAACCGCTCGGCGACGCGCTTTCAACGGCGTACTTTCGACAAAACGGTTGCCGGGGGTACAATCCGCAGATGGCCCACGAGCTAACCACTTCCTACATTAAGGATTCCACTTCGTTGTTCCGTTACCACAAGAGATTGGTGGAAAGCGCGATGGCGCAGTGTCCCGACCCCGGACTCTTCGCCACGCTCGATAAGGAGTCCAACTCCATCGCCATCATCGTCAAGCATATGTCGGGAAATATGCGGTCGCGATGGACGAATTTCCTGACCAGCGACGGAGAGAAGCCGGACCGCGACCGCGATAGCGAATTTGAAGAACCCCCCAAGACGCGCGCTGAACTTTTTACCACGTGGGACGATGGTTGGAAGATTTTCCTGGAAGCACTGGATAGCCTCACGGACGCCGATATAAACAAAACGGTAATGATACGCGCCGAGCCCCATTCGGTGATGCAGGCCATCAATCGGCAAATGGCGCATTACGCTTCGCACATGGGGCAGATCGTCTTTCTGGCCAAGCATTTCGCCGGCGACGATTGGAAAGCATTGACCGTGCCACGCAAAGGGTCCAAGCAATTTACGACGGATGTGGCAGCGGGCCGCAAGTCGCAGCGGTAGGCAAATTCCGGCTTAAAACTAGGAGACGGAGCGGGTCGAGCGCGACAGATATTTCCCCGGCGCTCTATTTCGCTTTATCTTCGCCTGCAGCGGGGTTAAAATTCGGATTATGAATGCGACGTTGTTTGAGATGGGGCCGCTGCCGGATAGCGGACTGAAACTGAACGAGGCGCAGCGGCGCGCCATTACCCATGGCTCCGGGCCGCTCCTGGTGATTGCCGGGGCCGGCACAGGGAAGACCCGTGTCATCACCGAGCGCATCAAGCATCTGCTGTCCACCGACGCTTCCCTGTTGGGCGAAAACATTCTGGCGCTGACGTTCACGAATAAGGCCGCGGGCGAGATGCGTTCGCGCGTCATCAAAAGCACCGGCGAACGCGGCGAAGGCCTGACCATCGAGACGTTTCACTCCTTTTGCCAGGGACTGCTGAAAGAGATTGCGCCGGACCGCAAGGTACTCGAAAAAGTGGACCACTGGATTTTGCTGCGGCGCAACATGCGGCGGCTGAAGCTGGAGAAATATCGCAAGCTGGCGGAGCCGGGGCAATTTCTCAATGATTTTCTGCAATTTTTCTCGCGCTGCCAGGACGAATTGGTGAGCAGCGCGGAATACGCACGCTTTGCCGAGGGTGAGGCCCAGATGTTGGAGTCGGAGCGCGCGCTACTCGACGAAGATACCTACAAGGAGCGACTCGAAGAAGTCGGCAAACAGCGGGAAATCGCGCGCGCGTATCAGTCCAGCGATGATTTGCTGCGCGAGAAAAACGCCGTGGCCATCAACGGCTTGATCACCGACGCCGTCGCGCTCCTCGAAAACGATGCATCGAAGCGCGCAAGCTCTGCAGGAACGCTACAAGCACATCCTGGTGGACGAATTTCAGGATACCAATATCGCGCAACTCCGGCTACTGGAACTGCTGTGCGCGCGAACCGCGCAATATCGTGGTGGTCGGCGACAACGACCAGGCCATTTACCGTTTTCGCGGTGCATCGTTCGGAAGTTTCAAGATGTTTCTCGAACGATTTGCGGGGTGGAAGCAGGGCAGGATTCCGGCCCGTTTCGCGTGGCCCTGACCGAGAACTATCGCTCGACGCCAAATATTCTTGCGCGTGGCCCAGCAGGTGATCGCGCAAAACGAAGTCAGCGCCGATTTTCCAACAAAATTCCTGTCGCCAAACAAAGCAGAAGGCCGGCACATCCGCATCGTGGAACTGCCGGACAAGGAAAGCGAGGCGCGCTGGGTGGCCGGCGAACTGGAGCGCATGCATGGCGCGGGCCGGCGCTGGGCGGATTTGGCGGTGCTGTATCGCCAACACGCGCATCGCGATAAGTTGGTCGAAGAACTGTCGCGGCGGAAGATTCCTTTTGTGATCACCAGGCTTTCCATTCTGGTGCATCCGCTGGTGCGCGATGTGCTGGCGTATTTGCGACTGATCGCCAAGCCCTACGACGACGTGGCGTGCGCGCGGATTCTGGCCATGCCCGCGTGGCAGATGCAGCCGGAAGACTTGCTGCGGCTAGCGGAGCGCGCCAAAAGAGAACGCGCGGCCGATGCTACGACATTTTGCAATCTCCGCAAGGCGAGCTGGCGTTTGATACCTCGCACGGCAGCACCGATGAATTGCTGGCGTTTTTGCTGGCGCAGCGGAAAACGGTGCGGCGCCGCACCGCACGGGAAATTCTGGCGGAATTGATGGAATGGCTGGAGATTGCGCAGCGGGCCAGCGAGCGCGATCGCCGGACGGTCGGACGGCTCACGGAATTCATGAAGGAATGGGAACCCAAGAGCGAACGCCGCGATCTTGCCGGAATTTCTCGAATATCTCGACTACTACGAGCAAGCCGGCGAAAAAATCTGTCTGGAAGACGATGCGCCTGGAGACGCCGTGCAGCTCATGACCGTCCACGGCGCGAAAGGTCTGGAATTCCCGCACGTTTTTCTTCTGCAGGTAAACAGTCGGTCGTTTCCGCCAAGCAAGCGCTCGCCGCTGTTTGAATTTCCCGACGGCCTTGATGAAGGAGGAGCTCCCAGACGGAGATTTTCACATTCAGGAAGAGCGGCGTCTATTTTATGTCGCCATAACACGCGCGGAAGAGCGCCTGACCATCACCACGATCACAGAAAAGAAAGACAAAGTACCGGTGTTTATCGAGGATATCGTCATGGAACCGGCCATCCGGCGCCGCGACGTGCGGCAATTGGCGCCGAAAGTGCCGGCGGTGGCGCAAGCCCCCAGCGATGGATTGCACGTTGTTGCCCCCGGCGAACTATTCGCCGCCGCAATTGGCCCGGCAAAAATATTCTCGCGTATTGGACAGTGGGCGGAAAGCTATCAAACCATCGTCCCGGAACCGCTGAAACTGAGCCCATCTTCCGTCGAGGCTTATCGCAAGTGTCCGGCACAGTATCTGTTCGAAAAATTGTGGTCGCTGGACGGCGCGCCAAAGGCCACGCTGACGTTTGGACGTGTGATGCACCAAACCATCAAGCGCTTCCTGGCGGAATTGCGCAAAGGAAACCGCATCGGCTTCGACGAAGTGAAGCGGCTTTTCGACACCGAGTGGTCGGAGCGGGGCTACGAAGACGAATATCAACAGGACGAATATCGCAAGGATGGTCTGGAACAACTTCGCGCATTCCACGCCGCAATGCTGGAAGCTTCACCGGAAATTCTGGAGCAGGAAAAGGCGTTCGAATTGCCGATGGCCAATAATGTGATTATCAGCGGACGGTTTGACCAGGTGAATTCGCTGAACGGCCCGCGAGGGAAAGACGTAGAGATCGTGGATTTCAAGACCGGGCGGCCGCGAAGCGATGCGGACGCGCGGAAGAACTTGCAACTAAGTATTTATGCGCTGGCCGCGAAAGAGATTTTCGAATGGAACCCCGTGCGGCTGGTGTTTCACTATTTGCAGAACAATCAGATCCAGGTAACTACGCGGGAGAAGAAGGATTTCGACGAGGCGGAAAGAAAAGTCCAAGAGACCGCCGCGGATATTCGGGCCGGAGAGTTCGGGGCCAAAAGCGGGTTTATCTGCAAGAGTTGCGCTTACCGGATGATCTGCCCGGAGCACGAGTCACATATTTGACGGCTATCGCCTACGCTTTTTTGGAGTGCGGCCGCTTGACGCCGCTTTTTGGAGTGCAGCCGCTATTTTTGCAGGCCGCTCGTGTAGTAGCCTTCGCGCGCGGTGACGTTTAAGCCTTCGCGCTCGACGCGCACCTCGATGGTGTGATAATCCGCGGAGCGGTCGGTTCCCACGGGCGTGTACGACAGCGTGTATTGGTGGCGGGCCTCTTCCGTCACCCGCGAGTACAGCTCTTCCAAGGTCTCGCGCTTCAGCGCGTAGTAGGTATCGCCGCCGGTGGCGTGAGGGTATTCGGTCATGCGCGTCAATTTACGTTCGGAAAACCCGTTGCCGACCGCCACGGCGTACACAGAAACATTATTGCGCAGCAGCTCTTTCACAACATTGGCATAAGGATTGGTGTTAAATTTCGCGCCATTCTCTCCGTCGGAAATCAGAACAATAATTTTGCGGCGGTCGCGTCCGCGATCCGCGAGCAATTGTGCCGAGGCGTAAACCGCGTCATCGATCGTCTTGGTATGCTGGCCCCCGATAACCTGCGTCGATGGAAAAGTATCCGCTATATTGACCCCGGGCGCGGGCTGACCATTAATGGTTGGAGGACCAAACGGACCACCAGGCGGCGCTACGTTTGGCCGGGTGTTGTCGACATCGGTGCGCGTTAGTTCCGTCAGCAAGAGGTCCTGATTGGCGGTAAAGCCCTTGCCCTCGTGAAAAAATTGATCGAAGCGGCAGATGGAGGCCTCGTCCGCGTTACTCATGCCTGCGAGCACGGCGACGATGCTAGCTTGCACCTGGTTGGCGACCTTGGCTTTCAAGTCGTTGTCGATCAGCACAACCATAGATAGCGGAAAAGCTTCGGCGGTGAACTTGAAGTTCTTCTGCTCCACGCCGTCTTCAAAAATGCGGAATTCGTCGCGGTGCAGGTCCGGAACCAGCGCACCCGCGCGATCTTTGACCGTAACCGGAACCACGACCACGCTGGAGCTGACGGTAATGGTGCCCGGCGCACGCGTCGGTGGCGGCGTTTGCGCGGGTGTCGCAGCAGGCGCCTTCGCAGCGGGCGGCTTGGCGTTTTGCGTACCGGTCCCAGAGGTTCCACTCTCCGCGCCGTCAGGGCCGACTGGCGGAGCTTGGGGAGGAGGGGTCTGCGCGGCCGAGCGCGTGGCGCAGGTGCCGGCTAGCAACACGCAAACCATCGCATATCCGAAGAACACCGCGATTTTTCGTAGACTTTTCATAGCCCTCAGGTAACACTTCTTCTCGCGTTTAACTGCCACGTTTAAGTGCCGGGTTTAAGTGGGTCGATCGCTTGTGCCGCGTGTTGCTAGTCACAGCCGTCGAACGATACATCCACCGGGTGGCACATCCATCGCGCCCTGTGGCAGCATCCTAAGTGCCGAAGCAACCAGTTCTGGATCAACCAGTAGCCCAGTGACCCGGCTATAACCGTCGGCCCGGGCATATATCGTCAAGGAAAGTATACATGCGTTCTGTGAAAAAACTTTTGATGCAATTTGCGACGGCAACGGTTGCAGCGACCATGGCTTTGCCGGCCATGCCGCAGGAGCCGGTCACGCAGGGTGCCCCGATCAAGTCTCAGGTGACCCTAGTCAATATCTTCGCGACGGTGCGGGACAAGAACAAAAGGATCGTCACGGACCTGAAACAGGAAGATTTTAAGCTTACGGAAGACAACCAGGATCAGACCATCGCCTTTTTTTCGAAAGAGTCCACCCTGCCCATTACGCTGGCCCTTCTTCTGGATACCTCTGGCAGCGAGCAGTTCATGCTGGGCGGGATTCAGGACGCGGGAAGCAGCTTTCTCGCGCGCATTTTGCGCAAAGGCGATGAAGCGCTGGTGATGTCTTTCGACACCGACGTGGACTTGCTCTCTGATTTCACCGACGACCGCGGGATTCTGGAGCGCGCCGTGCACAAAACACGAATCAACACACCGGGCGGCGGCATGATCGCGGGAAATCCCGGACCGATTGGCTCGCAACACCAGACGGGAACGGCGCTTTACGATGCCATCTATCTGGCGTGCAGCGAAAAGTTGAATACTGAGGCCGGGCGAAAAGCCATCGTAATCGTTACCGACGCGCAAGACGAGGGCAGCCGCGTAAGGATTGAGGAAGCCATCGAGTCCGCGCAGCGCACCGACACCGTGATTCATATCCTGCTGGTGGCGGACCCGCGTTTCGGGGGCAACCTGGGCGCCGCCAAACGATTAACCGAAGAGACTGGTGGACGGGTAATCGTTGTTTCCTCGGAAAAAAAATTAAACCAGGCTTTCGATGAAATTTCCGAAGAACTGCGCAGCCAGTACACGTTGGGCTACTATCCCACGAATAGCGCGCATGACGGAAAATTCCGCAAGATCAAGGTAGACACCGCGAACCACGATTTGAAAGTGCTGGCGCGCAAGGGCTACTACGCCCCGAAAGAATAGCCGGCTCGGAGTGCGCAAAAATCACTGCCATAGCTCTTAGAGTTTTCGCACAACTTCCGACACACTCCATTGACCGCATTTCGTTGAACGATTAACATCGTCGTTTAACAATAACCCGTGATCAATCAAAACATCGCCCACTATAAAATCCTGCGCAAACTTGGCGGCGGCGGCATGGGTGTGGTGTACGAGGCGGAAGACACCAAGCTGGGCCGGCGCGTGGCGCTGAAATTCCTTTCAGAAGAAATGAATCGCGACGCACAAGCGCTAGAGCGCTTTTTGCGCGAAGCGCGTTCGGCCTCGGCGCTCAATCATCCCAACATCTGCACCATTTACTCCATCGAAGAGAACGAAGGCGTGACGTTTATCGCCATGGAGCTTCTGGACGGCCAGCCGCTGGATAAAGTGCTCGCGGCTGGCGAATGCCCCATCCCTCGCACCGTCGAAGTCGGTATCCAACTCGCCGACGCGCTGGACGCGGCCCACAAAAAAGGCATCGTGCACCGCGACATCAAGCCGGGAAATATCTTTGTGACCGAACGCGGCACGGTAAAAATCCTGGATTTCGGGCTGGCCAAGCTCCTCGTGGACCGCGACGATTCGCTGCAGGGCGACACCATGACGGATCCCGGGGTGATCTTGTTGACTTCTCCCGGCACGGCCGTGGGCACCATCGCGTATATGTCTCCCGAACAGGCGCGCGGAATGGCGCTGGATGGCCGCACGGATCTTTTTTCAATGGGCGCTGTGTTATATCAAATGGTGACCGGCAAGCATCCTTTCCCGGGTTCCACCAGCGCCGTGGTGTTCGATAATATTCTGCACAACGCTCCCCAATCGCCGGTCACCTTGCGTCTTGGCGTTCCGTCAGAACTGGAACGCATTCTGAACAAGGCGCTCGAGAAAGATCCGGACCTTCGCTACCAAGTGGCCGCGGAGTTCCGTGCGGACTTGAAACGCCTGCAACGCGAACTGGAACCCGGTAGGCCGCCGTCGGGAGCGTCGCAAGTGGTAACCGCGGCGGAAGCTTCGCTGGCGCAGGTATCAGGCACCGGAAGAGTGCCCGCGGTCGTTGGAAGTAGTGCGCCGCAAGTTCCCGCGCACACCAGTAGCTCCGCGTTGCTGCGGGCCGCCGGCGAAAACAAAATCGGCAGCGGGCTGCTGCTGGCAATCGCGGCCGTGGTGTTGTTGGCAGCGGCATTCGGCGGCTACACGCTGCTGCAACGCACCAAGCACACGCCCTTCGAAAAAATCTCCATCGAGAATCTGACTAACAACGGAAAAGTTTCGCTGGCCGCGCTGTCTCCAGACGGGAAGTACCTGCTGCATGTACTGCAGGAGAATGGATCGCAATCGTTGTGGCTGCGGCACATTCCCACGGGCAGCAATACCCAGGTGGTAGCTCCGATTGCTACGCGCTACACCGGTGTGACATTTTCGCCGGACGGAAATTACCTCTACTTCGTGCGGCACGATGAATCGGAAGAGGATATCGACTCGCTCTTCAGTTCGCCGGTGCTGGGCGGCACGCCGCGATTGGTGCTGAACGACATCGATAGTCCGATCGCGTTCGCCCCGGACGGGCAGAAATTTGCCTACCTGCATGAACACAGTTCACTAGCCGTGGACCTCCGTGAGGCGCACAGCGACGGCTCGCCAGACCACGCCATTTTCGAACATCGCCCGCTGCGGATCGATAGCTTCTCGCTGTCGTGGTCGCCGGATGGCAAAACCATCGTGATTCCCGTGGTACAGCCAACGGAAACGGATTTGTCGGGGTATCTGACTGTGGATGTCGCGACCGGCAAAAGTGGGCTGGTTGGTGCCGCCAAAGACAAGCTGTTCTACGAGCCATCATGGTTTCCCGACGGAAAGGCCATTCTGACCACGGTAGCTTCGAGCGACACTGGCTTCCTACGCCGGCAGATCGGCATGATCTCGTATCCGGGCGGAGATTTTCGCCAGTTAACGAATGATACGACCTACTATTCGCACGCGACGCTGGCGGCGGATGGCAAGTCCATCGTTGCGATTCAATCCACTCCGCGCTTTGAGATGCAAATCGCTTCGGTAGCGACGCCGGACGAAGTTCGCAAAGTGAATCTCTCTTCGAACCTCGGCTATTACGGCTGGGCCTGGACCGACGGCAGCCACCTCTTGGTGGCGCAAGGTCCGGACATCCGTCAGGTCGACCCAAACGGCGGCGAGACGGTGCTGCTTTCCGACGCCAAGCATCCGGCGGATCGCGTGGTTTCCTGCGCGAACGGACGCTACATCATTTTCCGGCCCATCGGACGGGCCGCGGCAACGGCCGTCAATCTATGGCGCGCGGACGCCGATGGCGCCAATCAAAAGCAATTGACCTTCGGTTCCAACCAAAACGATCCAGTCTGTTCGCGCGATGGAAAATGGATGTATTACCTGGACCTCGGTGAAAAGACGGGGGTCATCAAGCGGGTATCGCTCGAGGGTGGCCAACCTGAAACCCTGCTGGAAAGCGAAAGCACGTTGTTCAGCTTGTCGCCGGACGACAAAACGATTTTGACCGACGACGTTCGCGACGCCGACCACAAAGTAGTGCTGACACTTCACACTATCGGCAGCAAAGAAAGTCGCAGCATCGACGCCGACCCCCGCGCGCTACCGGGTCATGTGTTTACGCCAGACGGCAAAGGTGTCGCCTACATTGTGCGAGAGAAAGGCGTGGATAACATCTGGATTCAGCCGCTGGACGGCTCGCCCAACCGGCAGCTGACCCATTTCACCGCAGAGTCGATTTCGTCCTTCGCCTTCTCGCTGGACGGTTCCAAGATTGCCTTCGGCCGCGGGCACTTGGAATCGGACGCCATTCTGCTGCGCGACACCTCGCGCTGAATTACCAAACCCCGTCACTCATTAGAGCCTGACTAATTGCCGCCCGGCTTGGGCGGGACGGCATTGTCACGCGAGTACGCGGGGTTGGGACGCGCGAAATAGCCTTGACGGGCGCGCACCTGATAGCCCTTGTGGTCGGGCGTTTCGATACGAATCTTGTGATAGCGGCCGTCGAGGATGGAATTCGTCGGCAAATACGCAACGGAATATTGATTGCGCAATTCATCCCCGATGTCCTGAAAAGATTGGTCCAGATCATCCACGCGATAAGGGAAAAATGCGCGTCCCCCAGTTTCCTCGGCCAGGGACTGCAGGATTTTGTCACCGTCCGTTAGGTGATACTTCAGGCTGCCGCCAGTATCGGCATCTTTCTGCGTGGTTGAGATCCACTGCGTGTTCGTGCTGATCGTGTAGATCACCACGTCGGTGATCTGCGCCATTTCGATGGCTTCCGAGCGCGTGTGTGTCGACAAATTATCGTCGCCGTCGCTGATTAGGATCATCACGCGCCGTACCACGTCGGGCTGGTCTCCGGGCGGGCGCGGTGGATGGCTGAGTTCCTTAAAGCAAGCGCTGTAAATCGCGTCGTAAATCGCCGTCCCACCGCCGGCGCGAGTCTTGACGATCTGATCGCGCAGCAAGCCCGTATCTCCCGTGAAAGCCTGCAATACCTGTGGTTCATCGTCAAAGGTCATCACGAACGCTTCATCTTTGTTTCGGCGCAAGACGCTGTAGAGAAAGCTGACGGAGGCGTCCTGCTCGAAATGCAAGCGATCGCGAATGCTGTTTGACGTGTCCAACAGCATGCCGATCCGCAACGGCAGATCCGTTTGCTTGCTGAAGTAGCGGATCTCCTGTAAGACGTTGTCGTCAAAAACCCGGAAATCCGGTTTGTCGAGTTCGGGCACCAATTTGTTGCGGCGGTTCAACACCGTGAACAGTACGTCCACCAGGTTTACCGAAACTTTCAGTCCTTGGCCGTCGCCCGGGGTAGCGCTTTGGGCCGGCGCACTCGGCGGGGGTGGTGGAGGGGGCTGCTGCGCACGAAGCGAACTGGAAACACAGATAAGCAAAACAATTGCCAATGGGGCGATCAGTTCACGTCGCATGAACATCGATTATAGGTAGGGGGCCAGAGCAGCGTCAATCATTGCCGTGTCTTCGCGCGACGCAGTGGCGAGCTGTCGCAAGAAATCGCACAACGCGTCCGGGAGCGGTGCACGCACCTCCACCCACGCTCCGCTGCGCGGCTGGCGAAACGCCAGCTTTGCGGCATGCAGAAAATTGCGCTCCAGCGGCGCTAACGTGGTATTTCCCACGCGCAAACGCCCGGCCGCTCCGTACAGCGTGTCGCCCACCACGGGATGTTTGAGCGCGGCGAAGTGTACGCGAATCTGATGCGTGCGTCCGGTGTGCAGCTGCACTTCCACCAGGGTGGTCTCACCGATACGCGCAAGTACGCGCCAATCGGTGCGCGCTTCGCGGGCATTCTGCAGAATGGCGCTGCGCTTCGTCGTCATCCGCGTGCGCCGCATGGGATCGCGGCTGATGGCCAGCTCGATGCGTCCGCTAGCCTCGCCGAGCGCTCCTTCCACCAGCGCCACGTAGGTCTTCTTCACCACCCGTTGACGGAAGTCTTCGGCGATCTTGGCGTGTGCAAAATCATTTTTGGCCACCAGGATCGCGCCAGAAGTGTCTTTGTCCAGCCGATGCACAATGCCCGGACGCAAAAGATCCGATGCTTGCGAGAGTCCCTGCCCGCGCCCGAGCAAGGCATTCACCAGAGTGCCGTTGGGATTTCCCGCGCCGGCGTGCACCGTCATTCCCGCAGCCTTATTGATGACGATCACGTCGTCATCTTCGTACAACACCTCGAGCGGAATATTTTCCGCTTGCGCGGTCATTGGGGGCCGCGGCTGCTCTTCTACCGTGATGCGCTGGCCGTCGTGAACCCGCGACGAACCTTTCGCGGTGCGTCCCTCGACCAGCACGAGCCCCGCCTCGATCAACTCTTGCGCGCGCGTGCGGCTCAGCTCCGGGCAATGCGCGGTGACTACGCGGTCCAGCCGCTCACCCACGTCCTCCGGTGCCGCAGTAAAAAAGGTTGTGCGCATGTGAGTACCGCAAAGAAAGCCGCAACCTGCCATCCGATTACTCTGCTGTTTTATGCCGTGACGCCGTCTCAGACGCCCTTGCGAGACGGGACGGTGCCGCCGCGCGAAGCAAACAGCACATCCACAATGAGCAACGCGGCCCCGATGGCGATCGCGGAATCCGCCACGTTAAACGCCGGCCAGCGATAGCTGCCCAGCCAAACCTCAAAGAAGTCCGTCACCCCGCCGTGCACGATGCGATCGGTGACGTTTCCCGTGGCGCCGCCCAGCAGCAAGGCCAGTCCCGCGGCACTCGCCGTGCCGCCGCTGCGGTTGGCCACCAGCATCCACGCCAGAATCGCGATCACCACCAGCGAGCCGGCGATTAGCGCAACACGCGTCCAGGCAGACGCGGACCCAGCCAGCACGCCAAACGCAATTCCCGGATTGCGGCTGTGGACCAGATAGATAAAGTTGCCCACCACTTCATGCCGCCAGCCTTCGGGAGTTTGCGTCTCGAACCACGCCTTTGTCGCGCGGTCGGCAATAACCACGGCCAACGTCAGCCACAGCCAGCGAACACGGCCAGGTACCGTCATGCGCAAGCGCACTCGCGCATCGCAAGAATATTCGTCGGCGTCACCGTTGTACACTCAGCGGAGCCGCCAATGCCGCGCCCTCAATCTCATTGAGCGCTTCCGTGCAGCGTTCACACACCGTTGGATATCGCGGGTTTTCTCCCACGCGCGTCGAATAATTCCAGCAACGCTCGCATTTGCGGCCGTCGGCCTTTTGCACCGTAACTTCGAGCGTCGGCACCACGTCCGAGCGGTACTCCCCCTCCCCGGCATTCAGAAAATCCACCTGCGAAACGATAAACAGGCTGGGCAGCTGTGCCAGATATGGCTTCAACTTGGCCTTCAACGAGATTTCCGCATTCAGCAAAACCTTCGCTTCCAGCCCCGAATTGATGATCTTCTCATTGCGCGCCACTTCCAACGCCTTCAAAACTTCCGCGCGAACTTTCGCGAGCAGCTCCCAATACGCAGTCTTGTCCGCTGGGAGTCCGGTGCGTAGCTCCGCATCGTCAGAAAACAGCGTCATGTGTACGCTCTCTGTGGCGCTGGAAGATTTCGGCACATATTTCCAAATCTCTTCCGCCGTAAAAGTAAGAATCGGCGCGGCGATGCGCACCAGCGCACTGGTGATTTCCAGCACCGCGGTTTGCGCTGAGCGTCGCGATCTGCTCGCCGGAGCCTTGGTGTATAAACGGTCCTTCAAAACGTCGTAGTAAAACGAACTGAGATCCACCACGCAATAATCGTGCAGCGCATGATACACGCGGTGAAATTCATAAGCCGCATACCATTCGCGGCATTTTTTCACCAGCTCTGCGGTGCGCTCCAGCATCCAGCGGTCGATCTCTTCCATCTCTTCGTGCGCCAGCAGCATCACGCGCGGGATCGAAGCCCGCAAGATTGCCCAGCGCGAAGCGAAACGTGTTGCGAATTTTGCGATACGCCTCGCTGAGCTGCGTCATCACACGCTCGCTCATCTTCACGTCCGCTTGATATTCCTGCGAGGCCACCCACAAACGCAGCAAATCCGCGCCCCACTTCTCGCAAATTTCCGAAGGCAGCACCGTGTTGCCCAGCGACTTGGACATCGGCCGCCCCTGCTCATCCAGCGTCCACCCGTGCGTCACCACGCCCTTGAACGGCGCATGCCCGCGCACGCCCGTAGCCACCAGCAGTGAACTCTGAAACCACCCGCGATATTGATCCGGACCTTCCAGATACACATCCGCCGGCCACTCCGCTCCCTTCAGCACCGCTAGATTCGACGAGCCAGAGTCAAACCACACGTCGAGAATGTCGTTCTCCTTTCGCCACTTGCTCGCGCCGCAGGAACAAGTCGTTCCCGCGGGCAGCAACTCTTCCGCCGAATGCTCGTACCAGGCGTCCGCGCCTTCTTTGGCAAACCACTTCGAGCACATTGCGCAGCGCCGCGAAATCTTCCAGCCGCTTGCCGCAACCATCGCAATAAAAAACGATAATCGGCACGCCCCAGAAGCGTTGCCGCGAAACACACCAATCCGGCCGCCCCTCGACCATTTCATAGATGCGTTCTTCGCCCCACGCTGGCGTCCATTTCACGCCATGCACTTCGTTCATCGCCAACTGGCGCAAGCTGGTCGTCCCGCCATGCGCGGCGCGATCCAGATCGATGAACCACTGCTCCGTAGCGCGGAAAATCACCGGATTGTGGCAACGCCAGCAATGCGGATAGGTGTGCTTGTAATTGTGGTGTCCCAGCAGCGCTCCGCGTTCCCCAAGCAATTTCACGATGATCGGATTCGCGGCTAAAAACATCCTTGCCCTTATACTCCGGCAAACCCTCCAGGTACACGCCGCGATCATCCAGCGGCGCGGCAACTTCCAAACCATATTTTTGCCCGGTGCGAAAATCGTCCGCGCCATGCCCCGGAGCGGTGTGCACGATCCCGCTGCCCTGATCGAGCGTCACATAATCCGCGAGCACCCCCGGCACTTCCATCGGCAAAAAAGGATGCTGAAATTTCAGCCCCTCAAATTCGCGCCCCTTAAAGCTCGCCACCACGCGCGCTTCCTTGATATCGCACTCCGCCTGTAATGCGGCAACGCGATCGGCGGCCAGTAGCAACCGCCCTTTTTCCGTCTCCACCACCGCGTACTCAAAATCCGGATGAAACGCCAGCCCGCGATTGTGGGGCAAAGTCCATGGCGTAGTCGTCCAGATTACCGCGCTGGTTCCCGCGCCCAGTTTGCCCTCCGCCTCACCCACCGCCTTAAACGTCACCCACACCGACGGGCTGACATGATCCTCGTATTCCACTTCCGCTTCCGCCAGCGCCGTCTGGTCGAACAGGCACCAATACACCGGTTTCCGCCCGCGATAGACGTAACCCTTCTCCATGAAATCCAGAAACGCGCCGGCGATGGTCGCCTCGTACTCAAAATTCATCGTCAAATACGGATCATTCCACCGCCCAAAAACTCCCAGCCGCTTGAAATCGCGGCGATGCTGATCCACATACCGGTAGCAAACGCGCGGCACAATTTGCGAAACTCCGCCGGCGCCACCTTCCCTTTGCCACCCAGCTCTTTCTCCACCTGCGTCTCAATCGGTAATCCGTGGCAATCCCATCCCGGCACGTACGGCGCGTAATGCCCCGCCATGCTCTTGGACTTGACCACCAAATCCTTCAAAATCTTGTTCAGCCCAGTGCCCAGATGAATCGTCCCCGTCGGATACGGCGGCCCGTCGTGCAGCACAAACAGCGGCTTCCCCTCCCGTTCCGCCAGAATGCGCTCGTACAACTTGCTCTCATCCCACGCCGCCAATTGCTTCGGCTCGTTTTGCGGCAGGCCGGCCTTCATAGGGAAGTCCGTCTTAGGCAAGTTCAGTGTCTTCTTCAGTTCAAGAGGTTCAGGCATAATTTAAGCGTTTGGAAAAAGCCCCCAATGGGTTATTAGCTGTCGTGTTGCTGTGTACCGCTTGCTACGCACCGTCCTGTCGAACAGGTATCCGGCGAGAAACATCGGAAAGCGGTTGAATTCCGTATGTTACAATGAATGCCAGTTGGTGTCAGCCGCGTGGGGCCGCGCACAACCTTTACCACGCCACCGCGAATCATACCCGCTTGGGACACCGAACGCGGGCTTGCTGCGTCTATAAAGTCGAGGGGAAACGGTGCCGGGTCCAATCATAGATCTTCTTCCACCAGAGCTCACTAGGCCGAGCGGTTCCGCACCCACGCCTGCCGTACCGGTCCCGGCGTCGGCGTTGCCAGACTTCGGCACCCCAAAACACGTAGTCTCGGACGGCTTTCTCTCCAACCTGAAACAGTTCCTCACCGAGCGCCCTGTTAAAGTAAACGGCAACGTGAAATCCACGCTAATGCCACCGAGCTACGGCGATGGATTCTCGGCAAATCTCAAAGAGTTTTTCAGCTCGCAGCCCGTTCCCAAGGGCCCGGTCAACAGCCGCCTCGCCGTCTCTTGGGGCACCAGTTTTGGCGGCTTCGGCTACCGCGTCAAAGAATTCTTTTCACCCACCAAGCTCCCTCCGTTGCAGGTAACCAGCAAACCCATCAAGGTCAAAGACATCTGGTCCAAGGACGAGAATTTCGGCTGGACGCAAATTCTCTCGATTGGTCTCCACGCGAGCATTGCGGCGTTGCTGATCCTTCCTTTTTTCATGATGCGATCGACGGACGTGCAAGCCAAGGGTCCCGTCGACGTAACGCCACTCGATATTTCCGATTACGTCTCCAAACTCCCTGCCGGCAAAGATAAAGCTGGCGGCGGCGGTGGCGGCGGTGATCGCGAAGTACTGCCGCCCACAAAAGGCAAAGCGCCGAAATTCAAGATGACGCAGCTCACGCCCCCAACGCCCGTGATCCGGAACCCGGATCCCAAGCTAGCGGTGGATCCGTCGCTGCTCGGTCCTCCGGATTTGAAGGTTCCGAACCCCAACCTCAACAACATGGGTGATCCGCTGGCCGCGCTCGGTGAATTTCTCCGGCGGTCCGGGCGGAGGTGGCGGCATTGGCACGAGCGATGGCGGCGGGATCGGCAGTGGCAACGGCGCCGGACTCGGCCCTGGCGACGGCGGCGGCACCGGCGGCGGTCATTTCCGCGCTGGCGTGAACGGCGTCGGTCAGCCACAGTGCATCTACTGCCCGCCTCCTGAATTCTCGGACGAAGCGCGCAAGGCAAAATACCAGGGCACGGTGCTGCTCGAAGTCACCATCACCGCCGACGGTCGCGTCATCGACCCAGTGGTCATCAAAGGCCCCGGCCTTGGACTCGACGAAAAAGCTATCGAAGGCGTGCGTAAGTGGAAGATGCGCGCCGCTCTTGGCCCCGGCGGCAAACCGGTCACCTGCCGCGCGCCCATCGAAGTTACCTTCCGCCTCTACTAAATTCTGTCCAATGAGTATCGGGAGGGCACGGTTTCAGCCGTGCCGAAAGGGCTCACGCACCGGTCTCGTTCTTCCTGCACCGACGCGCTATTAAGGCAACAAGCGCGTTGCTCGTGCTTCCCAAGCCCTTGTAATCTGCTACGATTCCCGCATGAGAAAATTGTATGTCCCAGTTTTGTCGGCCATTCGGCCGGCCGTTTTAGTTGCATTGCTTTGTCTCGTCTTTCCCCACTCCGAGACCCGTGCACAATCCGCAAAAGGCGGCATCGAGTTGACCGCCCGCATCACCCCCACCTCCGCGCGCCCCGAACCGGTTCGCCAATTCACCTTCTATGTTCTCACCCGCAGTTACGAAGATGTCGCAAAAGACGTGGCCGCGCAACATGTGCTGCCGCCGCGCGACGAATTTATCGACACTTTAAAAGTTTCCCCGCAGCTCAAAGCCTGGCTCAAAGCTCATGACATACTCGACCTCACCATGCCGGAGCTCGACAAATCCATCACCCCGGACGACGTCATCAACGTGCCCGAATTTATGCTTGCCTACCAGCACAACAACAGCGGCGGCGTCACCAATGGTTTTCCCAAAGCCAAATACACAGAAGCCGACAAGACCGATCACCCCGAAAAATACGAGAAACTCCATCAGGAATATATCGACGCGCTGAAAAAATTCGTCAAGGCCAATCCCGCAACTATCAGCGGCGTGGAACTGGAATTTACGGGCATCAATCCGCAAGCGAAATGGGACAGGATCACCAGTGAGCAGCGCAAGGCCATTCTGCGCACGGCCCCGGAGTTAGCACAGACCAAGTACCTGGTTGCCAAAACGGATACCGACCTCGATGGTCACGCCACCATCGCCGGGTTGCCCCCCGGAAACTACTGGGTCAGCACCCTGAATTTCGACGCCGATGCTGGAGACGCCCGCCTGCGCTGGGACGTACCCGTGGCCGTCGAGCCTGGCCGCACCACCCGCCTTGAATTAACCAATCTCAATTCCATCGACGCGCACGTGGTTACCGCTCCTTAGAAATTCACTAATCCCCTATGGGCACGCCACTACGCTGGGTCGCCTTCAACGCCTTCATCCTTCTCGCCGTGGTGTTGGACCTGCGCGTTTTTCACCGCAAGCCGCATAAAAGCAGCGTTAAAGAAGCCGCGTTTTGGAGCGCCGTGTGGATCGCCATCGCCATCCTCTTCGGTATCGGCGTGCACTACGTCCTCGGCGTTCCTGCCGCGCTCGAATATTTCACCGGCTATCTCATCGAGAAGGCTCTCAGCATTGATAACTTGTTTTTGTTTTTGGTCATCTTCCGCGCTTTCGCCGTGGACGAGCGCCAGCAGCAGCGATTGCTGCAATGGGGCATCTTTGGTGCGCTGGTCATGCGCGGCGTAATGATTGCCGCCGGTGCTGCGCTGATTGAGCGATTCTCTTGGGTGCTGTATCTGCTCGGAGCGTTCCTGGTGTACGCCGGCATACACATGTTGTTCGCCAAGAAAGAAGCCATCCATCCCGAGCAAAACGCCATCTTCCGTTTCGCCAATAAACATCTCCGTCTCACGCGCGACTATCAGGGCGAGCATTACTTCGTCCGCCGCGCCGGCAAACTTTTCGCCACGCCGCTCTTCGTGGTTCTGCTGGTGATTGAAATCACCGATATCACCCTGGCCGTCGACTCTATCCCCGCCATTTTCGGCATCACCCGCGACCCTTTCATCGTCTACACCTCCAACGTATTCGCCATCCTGGGTCTCCGCGCCCTCTACTTTCTCCTGGCCGGCGTTCTGGGACGCATTCGCTATCTTAACCGCCGGCCTCTCCTGCGTCCTGGTCTTTATCGGCGGCAAAATGATCGTCGAGCCTTGGCTGCACGTCTCCGTCGAAGTTTCCCTCGGCACCGTCGCCGGAATCCTGCTAATCGCCGTCGCCGCGTCCCTGCTAGCACCACCACAATCCCCACAGAAGCATTTGTAGCGGCGGGTCTTCAGACCCGTGCTTTTTGTTGCAAAAACGCATACGTACCTGCAAGCTGGCAACATGCCGGAACTACCGGACATCGCCGCCTACATCACCGCACTCGAACCACGCATCGTCGCACAGCCCATCGAGCGCGTTCGGCTAGCGAGCCCCTTCCTGCTTCGCACCGCGCAGCCGCCAATTTCAGAGGTCGAAGGCCGCGTCGTTCACGAACTACGCCGTATCGGCAAGCGCATCGCCATAGGCGTAGAGGGCGATCTTTGGTTGGTCCTGCACTTGATGATCGCCGGCCGCTTGCACTGGCGCCCCGCAAACGCAAAGCTTACCGGTCGCAACAGTCTGGCCGCCTTCGATTTTACCGACGGTTCTCTCGTGCTCACGGAAGCCGGGGCCAAGCGCCGCGCCTCCTTGCATGTCCTCCAAGGCCAGGAAGGCTTGCGTTCCATCGATCCCGGCGGAATCGACGTCTTAACCAGCGACCTCTCAGCATTTCGCCAGACACTCACCATCGAAAATCGCACCCTCAAACGGGCGCTCACCGATCCGCGCCTGCTCAGTGGTATCGGCAACGCCTATTCCGACGAAATCTTGCATGCCGCGCAACTCTCCCCCATCGCACTGACCCACAAGCTGCAGCCCCAAGAGTGGGAGAGACTCTTCGCCGCCACCCGCCAAACGCTTCAGCTGTGGATCGACCGGCTACGCATCGAAGCCGAATCACGCTTCCCCGAAAAAGTCACCGCGTTTCGCAAGGACATGGCCGTTCACGGCCGCTACGGACAACCCTGCCCACGCTGCGGCGAAAAAATTCAACGCATCCGCTACGCCGACAACGAAACAAACTACTGCGCTCGCTGCCAAACCGCTGGCGCGTCCTCGCGGATCGCGCTCTGTCCCGCTTCCTAGGCTCCGACTGGCCACGCACCCTAGAAGAATTAGAGGCCCTGAAGCGTGGCCCACAGTAAAACGCAGTCCCGGTACTCATGGTTACCCGCAATACTACTTGACAATAATTTAATATTTGTGTTAGGATTTCTTCGTTTAGACTTGCGTCTGCGATCTGGCAAACTGGCTGACGGCCCTCGCGCAAAACGCCTTCAGAGTTCCATCTTCCCGCCCCGGCTATGAAATTGCGGTAATCGAGTAGTAACTAATTCTTACTTCTAACCCTAATAGAATGAAATACTTGTGCATCATACTGAGCGCAAAGGACTTTAACTCTCTAATAATCAGTATCTTATGCAATTCAAGGGGGCATTTCTGGCGGCTGCGGCTAGCCGGCGAGCGCCTGGCGCCACGCCTCGGTCCGGCACGGCCGCTAATCCGCGATCATCTCGTCCACGTAGCACCATTCCCAGCTCTCGCCGGGTTCAAGCGACCGGATCACCGGATGCTTGGTCGCATGATAGTGCTTCGTCGCATGTTGATTCTTGGAATCGTCGCAGCAGCCGACCTTCCCACAAGTCAGACACAGCCGCAAATGCACCCAGGTATCCCCCAATTTCAAACACTCCTCGCAACCTTTGGAGTTGGCCTTCACGTTATGAGCCTTTTTCAGATGCACGCACAAATCGGACATGCTGCTTCTCCTTGCGCGTCAAACCGCGCCCTTCAGCGGAATACGTACTTGAAACCGCGTGTCGCCCGGGACGGACTTCACGTTGATCTGCCCGTGCATTTTCTTCACGATGCGATGCACCACATCCAGCCCCAGGCCCGTGCCTTCGCCCACTTCCTTGGTGGTAAAGAAAGGCTCAAAGATTCGCGACTGCACTTCCGCGGGAATCCCCGGGCCGTTGTCGCCGATCTCCACCAGAATGTAGTCATTCTCTTGCACGGCACGCACCAGCAGTTTCCCTTTACCGTTCATGGCGTCCGCGGCATTGTCGATCAGGTTGGTCCACACCTGGTTGAGTTCACTGCCGTACGCCATCAGCTTCGGCAAATCCGGAGCGTAATCCCGCTTCACGGTAATGCCGTGCTTCAATTTGTGATTCATGATTGTCAGCGTGGTTTCCAGGCTCTGTTTCAGGTCCACCTCTTGCGAGGGCGCCTGGTCCATGTACGAATATTCCTTGATCGCCTTGATCAGATCGGAGATGCGTTCCGTGCTGTGGTCCAGTTCCACTGCGATGCGATCCATCTCCAAAAGCGTCGCAAAACGTATCAGCTCTGGCCCCACGGAATTTCCTGACACCGCGGCAAAGCTTTCCAGGTGCTCATCCGAAAGATTGGCTTCCGCCAGCAACGGCGCCAGCTTCCAGGCTTCCGCTACCTTATGTTTCTCCAGCCACGCTTGGACCGCCTCTTCGCGTTCTACGCGCACAAATTCGTCGCTGATCCTCCGCCGGCTGCAGCGCCCCGCGAATCTCCTCCTCGCGTTGCGCCAGCAATCCGCAATCCTCGGAGCTCAAATTGGTATCGCGCGTCGCTTTCCGTAATCGCTGCAGACAGTCTTTCAACGCTCCTGCGGAGCGCCTCGCCGCCGCCGAAGGGTTATTGAGCTCGTGCGCCAAACCAGCGGAGAGCTTGCCCAGCGCCGCCAGCTTTTCGTTCTGTTGTTCGGTGCGTGTGAAATCCCGCACCCGATCGGTCAGCACTCCGATCAATTTTTGCGCCACAACTGGGAGCCGTTGGATCAACTGGGGAAAATCCTTGGTGTGATACACCAGTCCGAGCAGCGGCGTTAGGGCGCGACCCGTTATGCCGTAATGCGTCATGCGTGAAAATGGCAGTAGTCCTGTGACGTCCCCGGCTCGCGAACTGAAAACCATGCTGTCCGCGGCGGACTCACGCCGCCCGCGCACCTCGCCTTCCAGTATCACCAGCATGCGCTCCGCCGGCTCACCCTCACGGAAGATGGCCTGTCCGGGCTGTACACGAATCACTTCGGCCTTTGCCAGCACCCAATCCAGGTCTTCCGTGGACAAGTCCGCAAACGCTTTTACTTTCCGCAGCTTTTCGGCCAGCTCATCGTGATCCGAGCCCACGGGACTTCCGATCAACGGCGCATCGCTCACAAGTGCTCCCAGGAATTCTGACGCCAGAAGTTTCCGCGTAACCTCACGAAGCTTTTCTACACCTTCGCGAGATATTGATGAATGAATTGTACAACCACCGCGCCCTCGCCCACCCCGGAGGCCACGCGCTTTACGGATCCGTGCCGCACATCGCCTACCACGAAGATCCCCGGCACGCTCGTTTCCAGCAGACCCGGATCGCGCTCCAGTGTCCACGTCTTCGGTTGCTTTCCGTCGACGATCAGATCTGGCCCGGAGAGCACAAAACCCAGTTTATCCCGCATCACGATGCCGTCCAGCCATTCGGTGCGCGGTTGTGCGCCGATGAAAATAAAAAGACTCGAAGCCGGCAACTGCTCCGTCACCCCGGTGTCCGCATGCAGCACCGCAATGCATTCGAGCCGCGATTCCCCGTGCACCCCAACCACGCACGATTCCTTCCACACTTCAATGTTCGGCGTTTTTTCGATCTGCTCGATCAAGTAGTAAGACATCGTGGCCGCCAGAGAAGCGCCGCGATTCAGCAGCACCACCTTCGCCGCGAACTTCGAAAAATGCATCGCTGCCTGGCCCGCCGAATTCGCTCCGCCCACGATATAGACAGTCTCGCCTTTGCAGGCCATCGCTTCCGACGTTCCGCCGCCATAATACACGCCCGCGCCCTGCAAACGGTCCATGCCGGGAATATCCAGCGAGCGCCATTGCACGCCCATCGCCAGCAGCAGCGCGTTGCAGGAAATTTCCTTGCCGTCCGCCAGCTTTATATAGCGGTACGGACCGTCGACCCGCACACTCGTCACTTCCTGTGGCGAAAGTATTTCTACGCCGAAGCGGCGCGCCTGTTGCACCGCGCGCCGCGCCAGATCTTCACCGGTAAGCCCCACGGGAAATCCCAAATAGTTTTCGATGCGCGAACTCAGCCCCGCCTGGCCGCCCGGTGCTTCACGCTCGATCATCACCGTGCACAATCCTTCGCTCGCGCCATATACGCTGCGGCCAGTCCCGCCGGGCCGCCGCCGACAATCGCTAAATCGTAAAAATTCGCCTGCGCGTGCGTCTTCAAGCCGATCTTGTCTGCCACTGCCGGCAATTTCGGCTCCGCCAGCCGCGCGCCGTCCGGAAAGAGCATCACCGGCAGATGATGTGTCTCGTCGCCCAGCGATTCCACCAGCCCTTTTACTTCCGGATCCGTTTGCGCCAATTCGATATCGATCCATTGATAGGGCACCTGGTTGCGCGCCAGAAAATTGCGCAGCTCATACGAGCGATTGGAATAACGGGTGCCGAGAACGCGAATGCCCTCATACGGCGGCCGGAACGTGGAGGTCCAATCGTTCAGCAAATCGTCCAGCGCCGGAAAGAGTTTTTCTTCGGGTGGATCCCACGGCTTCATCAGGTAGGAATGCACCCGCGCGGTCGTTGATCGCTTCGATGGCCGCGCTGGTATCCGCGTACGCCGTCAGCAGCGCCCGCTTGGCCAGTGGATGCATGATCATGGCCTCGGCGAGCAAGCCCACGCCATCCATCTGCGGCATGCGCTGGTCCACCAGCAGAAGCGCCACGGGATTGTTGCGCGCTTTTAATTCCTTGAGGGTATCGAGCGCCATGGTCGGCGAACTTGCGCGCATCACGCGATAGTACTCGGAATAGTGGCTGCGCAAATCCCGCTCAATAGCCCGCAACACTTCCGGGTCGTCATCAACCGTTAATAAAACTGGCTTCGGCATGTTCCTCAGATGTTCCCAGCGACACTTAAGTTACCCTGTTTCGTGGTTTATCGCCCGCGTCCTTGGGGCGCGCCTTTTCGTGGCATCCGTTTCGTGGCGCAGAACCTTGCGTTACAATCGAACCTTCGATGCCGGTCATTTCGCCGCAACTTATTGATGCGCTGTCCGCGACCGACGATGCAGTCCGCGCGGATGCGGCAGCAAAAATTTACAACTGCGGTGTTGCTCCCGCATTAAGCATCGCGGAGCAATGGCAACACAATGCCGAATTGGCGGACCTTCTCGCTACCCCGCAACTCCAGAGCACCGTGGGTTTGGCGGTGTTCCCCGAGGCCTTCGCACATATCCGCGCCGCCGCAAGCAATCCCGCACTCGCCGAAGTTCCACCGGATCAGGACGCTCAGGAATTCGAGCTGCATTTCCCGGATGCCATTTCGCTGGATATTCTTACCAGCAAGGATCCCGCCGGCACGGGAGCCATCGCGCGCTACCTTAAAAGCTTTGGCCAAGGCGTTCAACAAGTGGAATTCCGATGCAAGAACGTGGACCGCGCAGCAGAAATCCTGAAAACAAATTTTGCGGTGTCTCCCGTGTATCCTGTGGCGCGCCAAGGTGCGAACAACACGCGCATCAATTTTTTTCTGGTCGCCACAGGCAATGAAAAGCTACTGCTCGAACTGTACGAGTTGTAGCGGCCGCCGGCGCAGCTAATTTCGCAGCGGCTTGCCGGTCTTCAAGGTAAACGCCATTCGCTCCTGCGTTTTCTTTTCCCCCAGCAACGATACAAACGCTTCACGCTCAAGATCCAGGATGTACTGCTCACTGACCATCTGCGGCGCGCTCAATGCGCCGCCGGCCAGAATATTCGCCAACTTACGCCCAACAACCGCGTCGTAATCCGACGCGTAACCGCCACGCTGCAACATATGAATCGCCAATTTTGCCGCCGCCAAAAACGATTCGCCGAGCACTTTGATCTGCGTGGTCTGCGTGCCCTCTTGCCAACTGGCCGCCAGCGGCTTCCATCCGCCGCGCACCAAGCTCATCGCCACTTCCTTGGCGTCGCCCACCAGCCGCGCGCCATTCATCGACACGCCATCTTCTCGCCGCAAAAATCCCAGCTCGCGATTTTCCTCCGCGCTGGTTCCCACCTTGGCCATGGCGATAGTTTCAAAGATCGGCCGCAGCGCATGGAACAAATCCAGATCGTGGCCGCGTGCCGGCAATTTCGTTGCGCGCGAATCAACATCTCCTTCGTACCACCGCCGCCCGGAATCAGTCCTACGCCGGCTTCCACCAATCCCATGTACGATTCCGCGGCCGCCTGAATCCGCGCGCCGTGCAAAGCGATTTCGCAGCCACCACCCAGCGCCATGCCTTGCGGCGCGACCACTACCGGCTTACACGCATATTTAATGGCCAGATTCGCGTTCTGAAATTGCCGCACCGCCATGTGCAACTCGTCCCATTCCTGCTCTTGCGCGCCCACCAGCACCAGCATCAAATTCGCGCCCACAGAAAAATTCACGGCTTGATTGGCGATGACCATGGCGTCGAAATCGGTTTCCAGCCGCTTCAGCCCTTTGTGAATCATGCTGATCAGATCGGCGCCAATGGCATTCATTTTTCCGTGAAACTCGCAACACACCACGCCATCGCCCAAATCGATCAGGCTGGCGCCCGGATTACGCTCGACCTCTTTCCCCGCGTCCTTCAACGTTTTCAAAATGATCACGCCACTCGGCTCGGAAACCGTGCGCGGTTTCCCGCTGATGTCAAAAACCGTGGTGACGCCGTTCTCGCTTTCGTAGAAGCCTTTGCGCCCGCCTGCAACCCTTTCAATCAACAGCGGCAGCGCGCGTTTTTCCTTTTCCACTTGCGCGACAAATTCCTTTACGCCAATCGCGTCCATCATCTCAAACGGCCCGAGTTCCCAGCCAAATCCCCAGCGCATCGCGCGGTCCACTTCCGCCACGCTGTCCGAGATTTCCGGAACCCGCCGCGCCGCGTATAAACATGTCTCCGAGAGCGCGCCCCACAGAAATTGCTGCGCCTTGTCGCCCTTCTGTCCCTGCAAAATCGGCCCCACCAGTGACCGCAAGCGCTCTTTCGTATTTTCGATTCCCTTCCCCGCTTCGAGCGAGGCAAACTTGGCCTTCTGCTTAGGCCGGTACTCCATGGTCTTCACGTCCAGCGTCAAAATCTCGCGCGTGCCCTCCTTCGTCTTTTTATAAAATCCCTGGCCGGTCTTGTCGCCCAGCCAGCCGCGCTTGGTCATCTCTTCGAGAAGCGCCGGGATTTTATAGCGCTCGCGTGACTCATCGTTGGGCGCGGTCTCATAAATATTCTTTATCACGTGAGTCAGCACATCCAGACCCACCAGATCCGCAGTGCGAAATGTCGCGGACTTGGGCCAGCCCACCGCCGGACCGGTACAGGCGTCCACTTCTTCCACGGTCATGTCCAGCTCGCCCATCAGCTTCAAGGCGTTCAACATGGAAAATGTGCCGATACGATTGGCGATGAAATTGGGCGTGTCCTTGGCTTCCACCACACCCTTGCCGAGCCGCCGGTCGCAAAAATCGCGAAGCGTCTCAAGCACGTCGCTGGACGTCTTCGGGCCAGGAATGACTTCCACCAATTTCAAATAGCGCGGCGGATTGAAAAAGTGCGTGCCACACCAATTTTCTTGAAACTCTTCGCTCATGCCCTCGGCGATCAAATGCACCGGCAAGCCCGAGGTATTAGTGGTGACAATCGCGCCCGGTTTGCGAAACTGCGCAACGCGCGCCAGCAGTTTGCGCTTGATCTCCAGATTCTCCGCAACAACTTCAATGATCCAATCGGCCTCCGCCACACGCTGTAAGTCATCTTCAAAATTTCCGATGGACACTTTCTCGGCCAACGCGCTGGTGAAAAATGCCGCCGGCTTGGACTTCTTCGCCGCTTCGAGGCCGGCACGCACAATTTTGTTGCGCTCCGGAGAACCGGGCGCCGCTCCGGAAGGAACAATATCCAGCAAAATGCACGGCAAGCCCGCATTGGCAAAGTGCGCGGCGATGCGTGCGCCCATCGTTCCAGCCCCCAGCACCACCGCTTTTTCAATGCGACGTTTCATGGCCCGCCTTGTTGTTGTGGATTTGTACCGAGGGACAGGTTACAAAACCGCTATGCTGCGGTCAAACCGACTGACATCCCGCAGTATTGGCTTTACACTCATACTCGATGGCCGACCCCACATCCACCCCCGGCTGGCTGAGCGTAGCCGCCAATAAATTCCGCTCCTTCGCCTACGGCGGAGAAAATCCCGACGCCGCAAAACCTCGCGTGGGGTTGGCTCTTTCTGGCGGATTCGCGCGCGGGATCGCGCATATCGGCGTAATCCGTACACTACTCGCCGCCAAGATCCCGATCGATTTTATCTCCGGCACCAGCGTCGGCGCTCTCATCGGAGCCGCCTACTGCTCGGGGACGCCGCTCGAAAAAATGGAGAGTATCGGCCTTGTCACCACCTTCGCCGATTTCGGACGCTGGACGCCCTCCTGGATTGGCCTGGCCACCAACCAGCGCCTGGAAAAATACCTGGCGCGGTTCACGTCCGCCACAACCTTTGAAGAGTTGAAAATCCCACTCTCCATCGCCACCACAGACCTCAACGCCGGGATCACCGTCTATTTCGATCACGGGCCCATCGTCCCGCCGTTACGCGCCTCATGCTCTTACCCCGGGTTGTTTGTTCCTATCCGGTTCGACGATCGCACGCTCATCGACGGCTTTCTTACCGCTCCCGTGCCGGTGGAAGGCTGCTTTCTACAAGGCGCCGACATCGTTATCGCCGTACATCTCGATCCGGGAAATCTCGAGGAGCCGCGCACGTTCACCGACGTGCTGAGCCGTTCGTTCAACATCATCCAGCACCATGCAGACGTGGCCTGGAGGCAACAGGCCGACGTGATCATCGAACCCGACGTGCAGCCGTTTGTGTGGGATGATTTTTCCAAAACTCCGCAAATGGTTGCCGCCGGAGAAGCCGCGGCACTGGCTGCGGTACCGCAGATTCGCGCGGCGCTAGCGGGTCACCCGTACAAATCTGCTGGGCGTCCGCTGACCGATGTACGCGGTACACGCGTCGACGAGCCCAGCCACAAATCTGACGCCAAATAAAATGCAAGGGCGAGAACGAGATTCACCGGCGCAAGTTTATTCCAGCGTAACGGCAACTCCCACCGCTTGTCCTTCGCCCTTGCCCCGCTGCGTCAACCAGGCGCCTAAGCCTTCCGCAAAGCGCTCGGGCGTCAGGCGAAAACTGGCCTCGACGCGGCCGTCGGCCGTGGGTAAGGTGTCATCAAAGTCCGCGCTATTCGTGAAATTGCGCATGCAAAAAGAGTCCAGCCATTCCAAGGGACAGGCGCGGCGTTCGCCGCGAATCTCCACCTCAACTCTAAATTTCTGCGCGTACATGGCGTCTCCGTGACGAGGTGGACTGATCGTTTCATTCTTTCGTTATTTCGGATTGATCGCGTCGATTCGGACCGCTACCTGGGTCGCAATCCGAATGAATCCGATATACGTAAACTTCACACCGCGCTCCTCGACAAATTCAAGCCAGGCCTTGTACTCGTGCCACAGCCAGTCCGGATAATTGTAAAACTCGTCAAACACAATTACCGTCCCCACCCGGAAACGATCCCCCAAATACGCAAAAATTTCCTTGGTAGCGCTATACAGATCGCAGTCCACGTTAACAAACGCGATGGGCTCGGTGGTGTTCTCTGCAACGAATTTCGGCAGCGTCGCGGAATAAAACCCTTTAATCAGCGATACGTTTTTTCTTACCTTCGGCAGTCTTCCACCGACATCGAAGGCGCCTCGCTTGGACTCGATGGTCCACATTTCCGGCAATCCTTCGAAGGAATCAAACCCCAGAAATTTCCGCTCGGGCGCCAATTTCGCCAGCAGGTTGATGGAATCGCCTTTGTACACGCCGAACTCCATGTTCAGTCCGCCGGACACGCGCTTCGATTCTTCCAGGCAAGCCGCAAATAAATCCCGCTTCGATTTATAGATCGCCGCATTCCGCAGATGTTCGGATTCAAAGTCAGACGAGGTAATGGCCGCGCGCACGGCCGGCACCAGGTCCGTTCCGCGCAACACAATCTCCAGGCTCTTTTCGATATAGCGCCGCGCCACCCTGGCGAAAAACTGATTCACGCTGGCGGTTAATTCCCGCGCCCAAATCACTATGGCCTCACCCATCTCTGTGAATTTATACACAGCACTTTACGCGCGACCGCGGCGCCACAAGCCGCAAAAAGTTGCGGTCAGAGTGTACCTCAAGCGAGGAAGCCAGCAGCTAGTCAGAACTATTATTATAATTTGAGGGAGCAGAACGCCGGTTCTGCAAATGGAACTTCGACAGGAGGGAGTGCGGCCCGCTGGGGAAAAACTCGAACGCCACGTTCGTGGCCGCGTACTCCAGCAAACTGTAGTTCGCCTGGCGGAAGGCGTCCATCGAGTCATAGCGCTGCGGATACCACTCGTGCACCGCGACTAACTCCCCTACGTAGGGAGCGACCAGCGAGGGCACGGAAAATACGCGATGACCATCCGCGCCGCGCCTGCCAGTGAAAGTGGAAAACAGGGCATGCCTCAGCCGCGGGAAAAATCCCGAGCACTCACAACGATAATACAGCGTGTCTTCGCGAAGTAGTTCCGAAAGTCCGTAGCGCGTCGAAGTGGTGATCGCTCCAATGCCATAAGCGGAACCCCACCGCCTGCCGTAGCCTGTAAGCCCTTGATCCCAATCCCGCGGTGCGTTTTGGGCCTGATCGATGCCCGCCACGAATGCCGAAGCAACGATGGGAAAAGGCCCAAAGGCGTCAAACAAATAGTTGACCAGTTTGACCTTTTCGGTAGGCCTCTGGTACCCAACGATGACGCTCTTCGGCTGCGGAGTATTCGGCAATCCGGCATCCGCCATCGTGGGATCGTTCATTGTGGGACCACTGACCGTGGAAGCTGTCGGACCAGCCGCGGCAAGCGCATCGCTCGGATCACCATCCGAAGTCGTCGCGGTAGCGGCATCACGCGTGATCGTCGCGTCGAGAGCCCGCGCTCCGTCGTCGCTTTTCGCCGCCTGGGCATTCGCGGTTCCAGCCATCACCAGGGTCACGAGAACCGCCATGGTCAATTCTCTTGCCGTCATTCCGAGCGCCCTCCATCTTTTTTTCACACCAAAGATACGAACGCCAAACCCGAAGGTTAGCACATCGATGTTAGTCCCTTCCTCCGGTAATTCCTGTATCCGTCGCTCCGAACTTTCACGGCTCGGGCGAGCCGTTTCGAGGTGACTCATTGCAGGAATGGCCCATCACTGGGACGCCCCATTGCTGCGATGCGATGACCGGAGACGGCCGCGAGCGCCGTATTGCGAAATCCATTACAATTTCACCGGCTATAATTTTGACGTCGCATCTAACGTCGCGCACCAAACGTCGCACCTAGCACTCAAACGCCCGAAATGAATACCGTCCAAATTCTAGACACGCACTGGAACGGCCGGCCGCACGCTGTCGCTACCGCGCTGCTGCGCTCGCAGGATCACTACTCCCTGATCGATCCCGGGCCAGCTTCAACGCTGGATACTTTGCACCAGGAACTGCAGGGAAACGATCTGACGGTCGCCGATCTGAGTGCCATCGTCCTGACGCACATCCACCTGGACCACGCGGGCGCTACCGGAGCGCTGGTACGCGAAAATCCCCGCCTCGCTGTCTATGTCCACTCCCGCGGCGCGCCGCATATGCAGGACCCTAAAAAGCTGCTGGACAGCGCCACTCGTCTGTGGGGCAGCGAATTGCCGCGGCTGTTTGGCGAAACATTGCCCGTGCCTGCGGAAAATCTTCGGATTCTCGAGGGCGGCGAAACTCTCGAACTAGGGTGCGCGCAAACTCGCCGTGGCCTACACTCCGGGACACGCTTCGCACCATGTCAGCTATTTCGATGAGCAAGAAGGGACCGCATTTGTTGGAGATACCGCCGGAATTCGCGTAGAGAATGGACCGTACATTCTGCCGGCCACGCCGCCGCCGGACATCAATCTGGAAATTTGGGACGAATCGTTTGCAACCATCCTCGAGCGTCGCCCCGCACGGATGTTCCTAACGCACTTTGGCTACGCGGAAAATCCACCCGCGCACATCGCCGAGTTTCGCGAACGATTACACCGCTGGGCAGAACTTGCCGCGCGCGCCTTGCGAGACAGCCCGAGCGACATCGCCGCGAGCGAGACATTTGTAACCACCAGCCGTGCGGAACTTGTCAGCACGCTCTCGGACGCCCAAGCCGACCTCTATGCGTTCACCGCTGGCCTGGACCTCTCGTTCCTGGGCTTGGCGCGCTACCTTCGCAAACGCGCCACTCCGCCAACGCCAAAGGCGTAATGTCTGAAAAAACTTGATTGAATCTTTACCTTGGTTTACGACGAGTGGGAAGAGGAAACCTTAGAGGAATCGGAATCTCCATCGGGCGCCTCAGAAGACGTCTCGGCAGATGTTTCTGGCGCGACTTCTGCCGGAACTTCTGGCGCGCTTCTGGTGACGACTTCTGATGAAATGGGGGCTCGATGCTTTCGGGCTCGGCTGGTGCGGCGACAGATGTGTTAGAGGTTTCCGCCGTCGCCTCATCCGCGACCGGGGTCGCCACCGCAGTAGTCACCGAAGAAGCCTCGGGAGTTGCCGGCGCCTCTTCCGCGGGAATCCGCGCGGCCAAAACGTCCACCAGCAGCTGTACCAATTTCTTCGCGCCGCTGCCGTCGGAATCTTTGTCAGGATTGTATTGCGCAATATCTAGCGCGAGAAGATTCTTGTGTTTGACGATTTCCTGCAAGATCGCGCGCGCGGCGGTAAAGGGCAGGCCGCCGTTTCCGGGGACGTTCACGCTCGGCAATTCCGAGACGTCGAGCACGTCGGTGTCGAGATGCACCACGAATTCTCGCGTGTCCGCATGCAACTGCGTCAGGGCATCTTGCGCCGACCTGGCGGCGCCCTTCGAGACGATGTCCGCCATATAGGTATGGCGCATCGGGGAACGAGTCAGAAATTCCTGCTCCGGAGGATCGAGGCGCTCCAGGCCAAAAAGCAAAACGTCCGGCTCACGTACCAGCGCGCCATCGCCCCAGAATCTGGTCAATTCCGGCGCGCCTTTGCCGATAATGTTGGCCACCACCATGCCTTCAATGCGGCCGGAGGGCGTGGTCGCGGGAGTGTTCAGGTCGGCGTCGCGGTCGAACCACAACAGGCTGAGATTTTTGTAGTAACGCCGCGCGCCGGTGAGCAGTCCAATCACTTGCGAACAGTCGCCGCCGAGCACCAGCACCAGCGCGCCACTCTTAACGGCGACTTCGGCGCGCAATTTTAATTCGTTCAGGCTGGCGACGATTTCCGGCAGGTTTCGCGCACGGCGATGTTCTTCATCGTCGGCAAAGAGACGCGTGGCGCAATCGCCATGGTCCACCACTTCGAAGCCGGCGCTCTGCAGCTTTTCGACCAGCCCGGCGGCGCGCAAAGCCGCGGGAGCCTTTTCGCTGCCGGCAAGAAACGCCGCGGCGCTGGAAGGCGCGCCAATCAAGGCAATCTTCTTCGGATGACGGGCGATTTTGACCGCCAATAGAGCACTCCTTGTTTTTTATTTCCAAAACACCGCCGGATCGAGCTTCCCGCGGATCTACCCCGCCGCGCATCCGGCAGTCCCCAAGCAAAAAACTTCCTGGCCCGCAAAAATCGTAAAATTAACGGCGCGGCGCCGGCGCAATCGTGGCCAGCTCCGCTGGCAACGTAAAGCGCACATCTTCGCGAATCAGATCCAGGTCGCGCTGGTCGGTATAGCCCAAAGCGGCAAGCCGTTCGCTGACCTGCTCAACCAACACTTCCGGAGCGGAAGCCCCGGCGGTCAAACCCACGCGGGAAACGCCTTCCAGCCAGCTGGCATCAACGTCCGCGGCCGAATCGATCAATTTTGACGCCACACCGCGGCGCTTGGCGACTTCCACCAGGCGATTGGAATTTGAACTATTCTGTGAGCCTACGACCAGAATCAAATCCACGTCTTGCGCCACTTGCTCCACAGCTTCCTGGCGATTCTGCGTGGCGTAGCAAATGTCATCGCTCTTGGGCCCCACGATGCGCGGAAATTTCTGCCGCAGGCGCGCCACGATTTCCTGCGTGTCGTACAGGCTGAGGGTGGTTTGCGTCAGGAACGCCAGACGCTCGGGATCCTCCACTTCTAGCGCGTCCACGGCGGCAATGGAATCGACCACGATGGTGCGATCAGGCGCCTCGCCTGAAGTCCCGACAATTTCCTGGTGATCTTTGTGCCCGATCAGAATGATGGTGCGCTCTTCGCGGGCGAATTTCAGGGCTTCTAGGTGTACTTTGGTAACCAGCGGGCAGGTGGCGTCAATCACGCGCAGCGAACGCTGCTTGGCTTCATCACGCACCGTAGGTGGTACGCCGTGGGCGCTGAAAACCAGCACCGCGCCGTGCGGCACATCGTCAATGGACTCCACAAAAATGGCCCCACGCCGCCGCAATTGCTCCACAACATACGTGTTATGAACGATTTCGTGGTGCACGTAAACGGGCGCGCCATAGGCTTCGAGCGCCAATTCCACAATATCCACGGCGCGGACCACGCCGGCACAGAAGCCGCGCGGCCGAACCCGCAGCAGAACCTTTTCATTTGTCGCAGTTGCCATCTTTATCCTATGTTGCTGAATTCACACCACTCTATCATAACCCACAGAACACCGTAGCCGCGCAACGTTTCGTGTTGGAAACATGCGAAGGGAAAATGCGGAACGCGAGCCGCGGCTGCGATAAACTTGGGAAGACAAGAAAATTGGCGTTTAGGTTCTCGCCGCCTTCTCCCAGCGGGTGAGCGTGTTTTTCTGGTGCTGGAACTCTCAGCGTGCCCGTTGCCGCGGGTTTTCCAACACCGCACGTGCCATACGCAACTGGCCATAAGCAACTGGAGATCCAACGTGCAGCCTCCCGACGCAAGCCCCGCGAATCGCCGCCGCAGCGAACGCGTCATGCTGCAGGTGCCGGTTACCGTTTTGACGGAGACGCACGAGCGCGAACAGGTCCAGGAAGAAACCCACACCCTGGTGGTCAACGCGCACGGTGGACTGCTCAAACTCAAGATGGAAGTGCTCGCCGGGCAGCCGCTCGTCCTGGTGAATAGCAAGGGCGTGCAGGAGCAATGCCACGTGGTGCGCATCGATCAGCCTAGCCCGGATTATTATGCCGTGGCGTTTCAGTTTGACGAACCGTCGCCCATGTTCTGGCCGGTGTCATTTCCTCCGGCTGATTGGGGCGCCAAGCGATCGTGACCGCCAATGTTGGCCATATGGGCAAGGCACATCCAGCATAGCGGCCACCGGGCACAACCTTTCACCGCCATGCAACTATCCAACCTGAGTAGGGTTTATTGAAGCGGTGAGGTAACAGTGCTGAAGGAGAGTTCCATGCAGGCTGGGCATTTAGGCGCGCGCAAGCTGCCGCTGGTGGCAGCAACGATTTTAGTTTGTGGAGTTTTACTGGCGGGATGCGACGAACGGTACACGACGTTTCGCGACACGACGATTCCCATTCCTAAACATGCCACGTGGGCGTGGCGACCGATGCCAGTGGCGCAAGCGCAAAACCTTGGCGATGGCCGCAAAGTGATTTCGCGCGACGTCATTGCGCCGGAACCGCAAGGAAATGGCGGTGGGCCCGCGAGACCGCCGGCGATTGTTGAGCCAGATACTTCCAACGATGTTGTGCGGCAGCAAATTCGTACAGCAATTGAATACGAACTTAAGAAAAAGGGATTTAGGCAAGTCAGTGATCCGGCGACGGCCGATTTTCTGGCCGATTATAAGTTGGCGGTGCAGCATCGCGACGTGACGGTTGCAAAAGGCTATGGCGGATATTACGGGCCAGTCTGCGGACCTTACGGCTGCTGGAATTCGTGGGGTTATGGACCGACACAATCCCACTATGAAAATGTTCGCTTTCGCGAAGGTACGTTTGTATTTGATTTCTTAAAGGGGAATACGCTGCAACTGGCGTATCGCGGGCAAGGGCAGCAACCATCGCATAAGGGAAATTTCTCTCAGGACACCGTGCAAGAAATGATGCACAACTTGTTGAGCCGACTGAAGGGTCAGTAGTCGGCGGATTCAAATACTCTTAAGAAGCAAAAAAAGCCTTCCGGTTTACGCCGGAAGGCTTTTTTGCTTTTGTCGTGACTTCTCTTAACGACAAGGGAAACCAATGCTGAATGCGCGCGGAGAGGTGTGACGCAACCCCGCCAGGGTTCGCGATAACCCTGCGTCCCCGCAAACTCTGTGTTGCGAGCTCTGGCGTTCTGCTATTCTGCCGTGCCATGGATGCTACGACGGAAGGCTCTCGTATTGCTGGGGCGGAGGTAGCAGAACGACCGTCCTTACTTATTCCCGCGATTGTGGCGGGAATTTATTTTTTGGTGCTCATGCTCACCTGCACGCACTACGGATATTTTCGTGATGCGCTGTATTACCTGGCATGTTCGGAGCATTTAGCGTGGGGATATGTCGACCAGCCGCCGCTGATTGTGTTCATCGGTTGGATCAGCCGCCACACTCTTGGCACTTCTCTGCCAGCGCTGATGCTTTGGCCCGCGCTGGCGGGAGCGGGACGCATCGTGCTGACGGCGGCATTTGCGCGCGAGCTAGGCGCCAAAAAATTTGGCATGGGGTTCGCCGCGTTGTTGGCGGCCACGCCTGGCGTCTGGTACGTGATCGATCACCAGTTCGCCATGAATGCTCTGGAACCGCTGTTTTGGACCGGCTGCGCGTTTGCAATCTTGCGCATGATTCGCACCGATAACCCAAAATTGTGGCTGGTGTTTGGCGTGATTTCCGGATTGGGCCTGGAAAATAAATATTCCGTGGCGGTTTTTGCGTTTGCGCTGCTGCTCGGTTTACTGCTGACGCCGCAGCGCAAATTCCTTTTTACTCCCTGGCTTTTTGCCGGCGGCGGGGTCGCGCTGTTGATGTTTCTGCCGAATTTACTCTGGAATGTTCAGCATCACTGGCCGTTTTTGGAATTAATGCACAACATTCGCGAGTCCGGGCGCGACGTGGTGCTTTCGCCGGGACAGTTTATTGTGCAGCAGGTTTTGCTCATGAATCCCACGAGTGCTGCCTTCTGGATACGTGGCGTGCTGTTTTATTTTTTCGCGCGGACCGCAAAAGAGTACCGTGTATTTGGCTGGGCTTTCGTGATTACCTTTGTATTTTTCCTGCTCGCGCACGGCAAAAATTATTATTCCGCGCCTATGTATACCATTGCGTTCGCGGGCGGCGCGCTCGCCGTGGAACGTTTTCTTGCCGGAGCACGTTTCGCCGGGCGCCCGGCATTGCGCACGGGGCTGCAAACGGCCTTAGTGGCGCTCGTGATTCTCGGGATCTTTCCGATGCTTCCGGTGGTTCTGCCAATTCTGCCGATCGAAACCTATTTGCGCTATCAAGAGCATCTGCCCATCGCCATACCGCGCAGCGAGCACGGCCACGAAGGCACACCGTTGCCGCAACACTACGCGGATGAATTTGGCTGGGAAGAAATGGTGGCCGCAACGGCGCAGGTGTACCACAGCTCTGTCTCCGCAAGAGCAAAGCAAAACCGCCATCTTCGCCAACAATTACGGCGAAGCCGGGGCCATCGATTTTTTCGGCCCGAAATACGGTTTGCCCAAAGCCATCAGCGGCCATCAGAACTATTTCTATTGGGGACCTCGCGACTACACCGGCGAAATTGTCATCGTTCTAGGCAGCGAGGATCCGGACAACGACCGCAAATTTTTCCAGAATGTCGAAGTAGCGGCGGAACTGCACAATCCTTATTCCATCCCCTTCGAGCGCCATCCAATTTTGTTGTGCCGCGGCCTGAAGGTAAATTTGCAAACCCTTTGGCCGAACCTCAAGCATTGGGATTAGAGCAGCCAATACACTGCGGACGAAATTCCGCAAACAGCATTGGCGCGAACGGGCTTGGCTCGGGGATCGTTCAACTCCGTTCGACCGGATAGTCAATCTCGGAGGCGTCGCTCGATAGGCTCTCCAAATCTGTCTTCGGGTTGAGTTGTTGAACCAGGATCGCGGACAGCGGAGTGCGTGAATACAACTGCGCAACGGCCGACAGGTTGATGGACAAGTCGTAATAGTCCTCTGCCCAAGCCTTATAAGTATTTGGATTCCCATCCAGGATAGAAAGCATCCAGGCCGAGCCGTCGGGATCATCCCCCTCAGGGTAAACAATTTCCCCGGTATTCCAGTGAGAGTCGTGTACGCCACGCCAAATGCAAAAGGTGGTGTCGTTCATCGAAAACGCAGGTTCAGTCACGAACGCGTTGAAGTCCTCGGGAACACCATCTAGCACTCCCGGCCAAACTCTGGAAGTTTCAGGAGTCCATGGCGACATCTTGCATTCGTGGTCAAAGCCTTTCAGAAATGCACCGTGGACATCGAACCCACAATACCAACCATCGCCCTGGCCGTTGCACATCGACGCCATCTGCTGGCCGTCGGCCCATTTGCTGTTGAACGAGAAGTAGCGATGCTCCCAATCCCGCATTAGGATGGCTTCGAGCATCGCCAGAGACTGAGTGAGCTTCCTGAGTGTCTCAATCGTCGGCAGCGCGGATAAGTCTCTGGTGGAAATCATTGGCTGCGGGATTCTATATCGGGTGCGGAGCTCGCCGAAGAGAATATTCTCTTAGAGACTTCTGGACGATCACCTCGCTTCGTTTTTGTAGACCACGCCGCCCTTCATCACGAATTTCACGCGCTGCAGTTCGGTGATGTCTTTCAGCGGATCACCGGACACCGCGACGATGTCGGCCCACTTCCCTGCTTCCACAGTGCCGACTTTGTCCGACCAGCCCAGCAATTCCGCCGCGACCGCTGTGCCGCTGCGAATCGACTGCATCGGCGTCATCCCATACTGCACGTAGTATTCAAACTCCTTGGCTTGATTTAATTCTTTCCAGTCGAACCCCCCGGCATCCGTGCCCATGGCGATCTTTACGCCCTTTTTCAGAGCCTTGGGAAAATTGTCGCGTTGCAGTTGCGCCATTTTGGGCCAGTTTCCGGCCCTCCCCGCGGAGACATAAATGCCCACGGAGATCGTGGGCACCCAATAGACACCTTTGCGAACCATTTCATCCATCAGCGGCTCCGTCAGACCGTCGCCATGCTCGATGGTATCCACGCCAGCCCGCAGCGCCGCCGCAATTCCATCGCTGCCAATGGCGTGCGCCGCCACTTTCTTCCCGATGCGATGGGCCTCGTCCACAATCGCCTTGGCTTCCTCGTCGGTAAAATTCACCATGCTGTGCAGCACGCCATCCGCCTCAAAATGGTATTTGCGATCCGAGTAATACTTGATCCAGTCCGCCCCATACATGGCCTGTTCGCGCACCGCCTTACGCGCGCCCTCTACGCCATCCACATACTGCACTCCGGTGGGCACTTTCAGCTCCCACGAATACCCCAGGAGCGGATACATCCCCGTAGGCGCCATGGCGCGCGTGGCCACTTGCATGCGCGGACCCGGAACTTCACCGTTGGCGATGGCCGTCTTCACATCCACATCGGCAAACATCGCGCCTTCCGTCTCCAAATCGCGCAGCACGGTAAACCCATGCTCGAGCGCGATGCGCGCGTTGCGGGCTCCCAAAATCGCGCGATACGGAATCGATTCCTTCAGCAGTTGCGCGTCGTAGTCGGCGGCGGTGACGTCGCCGTTCAGCATCACGTGCGTATGTGTGTCCATAAGCCCCGGCAGCACCGTAGATTGCGACAGGTCGATAACCTCCACACCCGCCGGCGGCGATCCACCCGGCGTGACGGAGACAATTTTGTCTCCCTCAATCTACGATCATGTGCGTTGGGAATTGCCGTATCACTCTTCGCCATCGATCAAGCGCCCAGCGCGAATCGCGATCTTCTTCGGCGCGGGAGCCGCCTGGTCCTGCGCATAGGAAGCGCAGCAACCCAGCGAAACGGCGTATAACACTGAAAGTACGAGACCTAAGCGCGACCTTGCCAACATGATGGATTTCCTCCCCTCGCGAAGGCGGGAAGGTTAACACACTTGGACCAGAAGGGTAGGCTCGTAACTGAGGAACCCGTCTATGCTGAATTTGACGACCCCACACAAAAAAACCGACCGTTCTCTGAGGACGGTCGGTTTCTGCACTTACACAGTTCCTGTAATACCCGGCAAATCCTCAAGGAGTTAAAGACCACCCGGTACCGCGCTCCTTCAAAGGCCAGGAGCGCCAGGAATTCTTGTCGATGCTAAACGGAGCGCACTGCTCCGGGACGTCGCAATGGGCGACGAGCCAAGTCCTCCACAGCCGCAGCCGCACGCTTGGCAAAACCCACCACCGGATGCGCGCTAGCCGCCAGCCGGGCGACCACCACTTCCCAGCTCTTCTGCAGCATATAAACGCTAGCCACCAGCCCAGCGATCACGGCAAACCCAATCGCAAACAATGCAAACGCCGCCAACAGTTCCCGCACAAAATAGAGCTGCAGCGCGGCGACAATGCCGAGAAACCACCACATCCATTTGCGACTTTTGTCTTTGGTTTTCATAGTTTTACCTGGTGCTTCAAACTTCGCCGACCGTACGGGCTAGTCCATCCCTGCCCTATCTCTAAGCCTTGTTTCCCCGCTAGCGATCCACCTGTTCCTTCGGGACACTTGACGCCTGGACCTGTCCGTTAGGTGGATGTTTCTACCTGCCCTATTTGACACCACCTGGGCCCATTAGGCGATGGTACAAAGGTCACATTTTTGGCTCCAAACTAGTCTCCTAGTACAGCTATTACAGAAATTTTTTCTGCATGCTATTGATTAAAATAATCTTAGGAGATGACGACTTTCGCCCATGTTTTCGCCCCATATTCCCTGTACGACCCCTGGAATACCTGTACGAAGGGACAGGGGTCTTGGAGATCTCAGCCTTGGATGACGAGGTGAGACGAGCCGCCGTTGCGATCCCATCGAGGATGCCTAGCCCTCAGCATTTGGGACCAGCCGGGGATATTCGAGGGGATATTCGTTGACTGAAACCGTCGTCAGGGGTCAGCCGGCGCGCAAGGCGCGGCCAATCGTCCCCCGAGGCCCGCATGGTTGACCGCCGGGCCCTTAAGGTGTAAACACCTGTCACTGCTTAATACGTCTGGCGCGGAACGGGTGGAGATCGGCCGAAATGCTCACAAACTTTGAGAACTTTGTATTAATTGTCGCCTGTATCCTGGCGACTCTCGTTTTTCTAATCTTTCTGCAATTCTTCTGGCCTTCGCACGAGCGCCGCGATCACAACGACGTCATCGGTTGGCACGTCAGCGTCCTGGGTACCACATACGCTGTAATCATCGGCTTCATGCTGTACGCGGTGTGGACCACGTATCAGAACGCCGAGGTCAACGCCGACAACGAAGCAAATTCCCTGGTCAGCCTGTATCGCCTAGCCGACGGTCTGCCCGTCGCACAGCGCGGCCAAGTCCACCAGCTTGTTCGTGATTACGTGAACAAAGTCATCGACGAAGAGTGGCCCGCCATGAGCAAAGCCCAATTTATCCCCGCCGGTCAAAACGTTGTACAGCAGTTGTGGACCGTGGTAAATGGAGTCAAGCCCGTCACCTTCGGCGAACAGACCAGCATGAATCTGACGCTCACTGAACTTTCCACCATGACCGAGTACCGCCGCGTGCGCCAACTACAAAGCGAATCCGGCCTCCCGAGAATTTTATGGATCGTCCTGCTCATCGGCGGCGCCATCACGGTGCTTTCTTCGTGCCTCTTTGGCACCGCAAACTTCAAGCTCCACTGCGTCCAGGTATTTTTGCTCACGCTGTTGCTTTCCCTGGCCCTGGTGGCCATCGCCGATATCGATCGCCCATTTCAAGGCGCCGTGCATGTGAGTACTCGCGGCTTCGAACGCGCCCGCGACACCATGACCCAAGCCTCAAAAGAGCCCTAAGACGCAGTTCGTGCCCATCCAATAAACGCTCCCGCGCCTGACTGCCTATTTCACCGAGGCGCCGGCATTTCCCTTATCTTGTTCCAGGCCCTTCTTGGTCTTAGAACTTGCCTGGGCCGAAGGATAAGCGTAAGCCCGTCGAAAGCAGCGTGTTGGTGTCCTTAAGCCCTACCTGAGGATAATTCGTGTAGGTATCGGTGAAGGTGACCTGCCAACTGAGCCAGGATTTGAGCTTCGTGGCCGCGGAAATTGCCAAACCGTAGCGGAAATTGCCGGCGACGGAAATGTTGGGAAAGAGGGCAAATGTTTCCGTCACGAGTGTACGGCCCTTTAGGAGTGAAGTGTTTAGCGTTTCTCCGACGTTGATTTCCCCGGTTTTGCTGGTAAGCGCCGGTACGACCGGAACCACATTCGTGACGGCGGAATAGTATTCCTGGTTGAAGTCGGCGCCCGCGAACACGTCGAACTGCGTGGTTTTGCTGTTGATCACATGATAGCCGACGCCGCCGCCCAGCACATTGCGCAGATCGAGATGTTGAAACTCGTCGTATGCAAAATCCGTGAAGCCGTAAAAGAAGAATTTGGGACCGACGTTGAAGTCGTAGCGAACACCGCCATTGATGGCGTGGGCGGTGGTGTGCGATGGCGGCGTGGTGTCGTCCGTGGCGTAGACCGCCGTGGAGTAAACGCTGAGTTTGTCCTTGGGCGTCAGGCGGACGGCCTTGGCGGCGAGCGCAAAGCTCAGCGTGCTCGAGTCACCGGTGGTGTCGCTGAGTCCGGTGTCGATCAGGACACTCCAGAAATCGAGGAGACTCGGATTGCGCAGCCGCTCCACTTCCGTATCGAAGGATTGCTGCTCGGCGTCATTGCGCACGGTGACGACGGTATCTTTCGGAGCTTCGACGTTCCCAGTGGTTTTGGTAGCGACATCGAACTTGCCATCGTTGGTGGTCACCGTGCCCACTACCGTTTGTCCGTCCTTCAGCCCCAAGTGCAGGTTCTGCGACGAGACAATCGAGGTCACCGCCGCCCATTGCACGTTCACGTCCCCGGCCAATTCGGTTTTGATTAACAGCGTTTTGTCGTCGGATTTGACGATGGTGCCGGTTAGACGGTCACCGTTGTTGAGAGTTATCTGATCAGCGCGAACACCGCCAGCGAAGACACTTATAGCCAGAGCTAGAATCAAACCTCTGCGCACGTTCGTTCTCCTTTAATTATCGAGCTACGTAACCGTCCGGGCTGGAAACTTGCGGGCGGCGAAGTTCTAGAGAGTGGACGGCCCCACGAAAGGTAGCTTAGCGGAAGTGATTAGGTAATCCCAATGAAAAGCGTATCGTTTAAAGTCCCGAGAAACGGCGCTGCGACTGATGAAAGCCGCTGGCTGGAGCGCAGTGTTCCCGCGTGGTTGCCCGGGGTCAGGTTGCTCGGGGTGAGGTTGCTCCGTGACAAAGACTTTGCACGCACTTTGTGTATAATGCCGCGATATTCAGGGAGAGCTGATGACTTCTGGAATTCGCAACAGGAAAATTTGGCGGGCAGTGCGAGTCTGGCTGATTCTGTCCGTATCCATAGGTGCATTTTGCGTTGCGGGGTGTGCGCACGCACCGGCGCAAAAAAATTCGCCGGACGTTGCCGCGTCGTCTGGAGCACAGACTGGACAGCGGCCCACGCTGGTGTTTATGACGGATTTTGGAACGGCCAACGACGCGGTGGCGCTCTGCAAAGCGGTGATGCTTGGAATCGCGCCGGACTTGCGGATTATGGATATCACCCACCAAGTGACGCCGTTTTCCATCGAAGAAGGCGCACGGTTTCTGGAATCGGTGTCGGAGTATTACCCGGCGGGGACGGTTTTTGTAGCGGTGATCGATCCCGGTGTGGGAACCTCGCGCAAGGCCGTGATTGTGAAATCGAAGAAGGGGCAATATTTCGTGCTGCCGGATAACGGCTTGGTGACTCCGGTGCTTGATCGCGACGGACTCGATCACGCGCGAGAAATCACCAACACCAGTTGGATGATTCAAGCCGCGATTTCTTCGACGTTTCATGGGCGGGATATTTTTTCTCCCGCCGGCGCGCATCTGGCGATGGGTTGGGACTATACGCTGGCAGGTCCGGAAGTGGGGCAGCTCGTGCGCTTGACGCCGAAGGTTGCGACCGTGACGGACAAAGGTGTGGCGGGAGACATAATCGGACTGGATGATCCGTTTGGCTCGTTGATTACCGACATCACAGGCGATGACATGAAGCAGCTGGGCTACACCTTTGGTGACAGGATTACGTTTCAACTCAACAAGAAACTAGTGACGCTGCCGTTCGGAAAAACTTTTATGGACGTTCCAGTGGGTGAGCCGCTGCTCTATATCGATTCGCGCGGCCGGCTGGGAGTCGCGGTGAATCAGGGCGATTATTCCAAGAAATTCGAGATTAAGCCGCCAGGAGAAATTTTTGTGCCGCGCAAGGGTGCGGCAATCAAACGGCGGTGAAGGGCGCTGTGGCTGCGGCCTTCTGCTGGTCCCGACACTGGAAGGGTTTACTCGAGTCTTGTTCTGTAGGTACGCGCTCTTCGCGGCGGCATAGTTGCTTTTTCGGAGTCAGCAGCATCCAATAGTATTGTGCAAGTCTGAGTTTCGCGTAATTGTCCGCGTTTATTCCTACGAGGGAATTTCCATGACCGAAGCTGTGATTGTTTCTGCGGTGCGTACCCCGGTTGGGCGAGGTTACAAAGGGACGCTGCGCACTACCCGTCCCGACGATTTGGCGGCGATGGTGATCAAGGAAGCGCTGGCGCGCGTGCCGGGCCTGGATGCCAAAGATGTGGACGACGTGATTTTGGGCTGCGCCATGCCCGAAGGCGAACAGGGCATGAACGTGGCGCGGATTGCGGCCTTGCGCGCGGGCTTGCCAGTGGAAACCTCGGCGATGACCATCAATCGATTTTGTTCGTCGGGCTTGCAGGCTATTGCGCTGGCCGCGGAACGCATTCGCTCGGGCGGCGCGGAAATTATTGTGGCGGGCGGGACGGAATCGATGTCGCTGGTGCCCATGGGCGGAAATAAAATCTCTCCAAATCCCTGGCTGATCGACAACTATCCGGACGCGTACATCAATATGGGCCTGGGCACGGAAAATATTGCCAAGAAGTTTGGCATTGCGCGCGAGCAAGCGGATCAGTTTGCGGCCGAATCGCACCGCAAAGCGCTGGCTGCGATTGCCGAAGGAAAATTCGAGGATGAGATCGTGCCGGTGGAAGTAAAGATCACCACGCTGGTGAATGGCGCAGGAGCTTCGGCCGGCTCAAAGAACGGCAGCAAGCCGGCCAAGACGGTAACGCAAACCATTTCATTTGATACGGATGAACTGCCGCGCGCGGATACTTCCTACGAAGTACTGGCGAAATTGAAGCCGGCGTTTCACGCGGCCGGCACGGTGACGGCGGGAAACAGTTCGCCGATGAGCGATGGTGCCGCGGCTTGTGTGGTGATGAGCGAAGCGCGGGCAAAAGAGCTGGGGCTGAAGCCGCTGGCGCGCTTTGTGGCGTATGCGACGGCGGGATGCAAGCCGGAGGAATTTGGTATCGGTCCCGTCTATGCAATCCCCAAGGCGCTGAAGCAGGCGGGACTGTCGCTCTCGCAAATTGACGTGATTGAATTGAACGAGGCTTTCGCTGCGCAGTCCCTGGCGGTGATCCAACAGGCCGGGCTGGATGCCTCGCGCGTGAATCCCAACGGCGGGGCCATTGCTCTTGGGCATCCGCTGGGATGCACGGGCGCGAAGTTAACCGCCACGATGATTCGCGATTTGCAGCGCAAGAACGGGCGCTTTGGCATGGTCACCATGTGCATCGGCGGCGGCATGGGCGCGGCAGGAATCTTCGAGCGGATTTCTTGAGAAATAAATTACCGGTGAAAATACCGCTATTTGCAGCGCTACTCGTCACGCTTCCACTGCGCGCGCAGGCGCCGGCGCCGGTGGACATGGCGGCGGAGCCTCATCATCGCGTGGTGCTCGAAAATTCCTACGTTAGGGCATTGCGTTTTAGCTTACCTGCCGGTGAAAGCACGCTATTGCATGCACACAATGTGCCGTACGTCTCGGTCAGCCTCGGTGCGGCAGATTATGCGAATGACGTCGCGGGCAAGCTTGAAGTGCGTGGCAAAACCGTGGATGGCCAGGTGGGTTATTCGCGCGGAGGGTTCGCGCACCTGGTAAAGGCGGACGCGGGCGTGCCGTTTAATAATGTCACCATCGAGCTGCTGCATCCGCAAGGCGAGCCGCGAAACCTGTGCGAGAAAATCGTCCCCGGCGATTTGGGTACCTGCGATGTAAGCGGAGACGCGGCGAGTGCGGCAATTGCGACGCGACCGCTATTTGAGACCGACGAGATTCGAGTTTTCGGAGTGGTGGTGCGAAAAGGCGACGTCACGGATAAACCGCGCACGCAGCCGGGCTTGCTAGTGGCGGTTTCCGGCGCGAATTAAAGTGGCTCATGTGCCGGGTGCTTCGACGCGGACGCTGCACGCCGGAGAAATTATCTGGCTGCCTGTGGGCGCGAAGCCGAAATTTACCGTGGCGGATGGGCCGGAAGCACGGCTGGTGCTGATTTCGTTTAAAGATGCCGCTGGGGCGGCGCACTGAAGACGGAGTGCCGCGAAATTATTTTTGGTAGCTTCGACGGTCATCATCAATGCTTCAATTGCCGCTCACCCGGAGCGCGCGTTTACGGTTTCGGCTTCCACAGGCCGACGGTGTTGCCTTCTGGGTCCTGCATCCAGGCGAATGTGCCGGTGGGAATATCGATGGGCGGCACGAGGTTTTCCCGCCTAAGGATGCGGCCTTTGCGAGATAAGTGGCAACGTCGTCGACTTGCACGTAGAACGTGGTGTAGTGAAATGGTTCATGGCCTAACGCGGTGATGTGGCCATCAATGCCCGACGGTTCCGCGGCGATCATGGTAGCGGGGCCGGCGGATTGCATTTTCCAGTCGAAGAGTTTGCTATAAAAGTCCTGCGTCTTCTTCGGATCTTTGCAGCCAATTTCAAAATGCACTACGGGGCACGGCATGGTTGCTCCTTCTCAGCTAAGAAATTTCAGGCCAGCGCTGCGACCAGCTTTTCTCAAGAGCGTTTAATCTGGTTCCGTCGACGCCGAAAGCGGACAGTCAGATCTGCGCCTCGATTTTCTCCGGCGCGCCTTCGATGGTAACCCAGAACAACGCGTCGTTGAGTTCGCGCACGCTGAGGCAGAATCCGCGCAACGCCTTGGCGAATTCCAGGACGAGCCGAGGCGCCTCAAAACTTGCAGCCGTGGATTTTAATCGCTCGCGACAAATGGCGTGCCGAAGTACACTGGCGGGCAAATCGCGCGGCCGAGCGGAAGACCCGACCTCGAGACTGACAGTTGAACCGGCACTGGCAAGAACGCGCGATTCCTAAGTTGCACCATCCAGGAGTGGAATTTTGACGACACTGGAATTTACGGCGCTGATTGGGCTCGGATCGCTGCTGGCGGGATTTTTGGGCGCGCTCACCGGACTTGGCGGAGGCGTGGTGGTTGTCCCGATGCTCACGCTGCTGTTTGGCGTGGATATACGGTACGCGATTGGCGCAGCACTGGTGTCGGTAATCGCCACGTCGTCGGGAGCGGCGGCGGCGTATGTGCGCGACGGATACTCCAACATTCGCGTGGGAATGTTTCTGGAGATCGCCACGACGATTGGCGCACTGTCTGGCGCGGCGCTGGCACTGTATCTGCGGGTGTCGGTCATCGCTATCATTTTCGGGTTGGTGCTGTTGTATTCGGCTTATGCATCGTTCCGCAAAGAATCGGACGCGGTGAAAGACGAGCGCGTCGATCGCATCGCTACGTGGCTGCGGATGGACAGTGCGTATCCCACGGCGAACGGATTAACCAGCTATCACGTGCGCCATGTTCCGCTAGGCTTTCTGATTATGTATATCGCCGGGGTGTTGTCCGGTTTGCTGGGGATCGGATCCGGCGCGGTGAAGGTGTTGGCGATGGACCAAGCGATGAAGCTGCCGTTTAAGGTATCGACCACGACCAGTAATTTCATGATCGGAGTCACGGCGGCGGCGAGCGCGGGAATCTATCTCAGCCGTGGGTACATCGATCCGGGACTGGCGATGCCGGTGATGCTGGGAGTTCTGGCGGGCTCGCTGCTGGGCGCGCGAGTATTGGCTGGCGCGCAGGTGAAGACGTTGCGGATCGTTTTCAGCAGCGTGATCGGAATTTTGGCCATTGAGATGATCTACAACGGAATTGCGGGAAAATTTTAAATGCACGCGATCAACGCAGCGGGCTCAACCGGAGCGAGTGGCGAAACTGGCGCGCCACACCGTAATGCAGCCGTCGATAAGAGCGTCGACCAGTGGATGGGCATCGTGCTGCGCACGGGTGTTTTGCTGGCCGCGACAATTGTGGCGGTTGGAGGCACCGTGTTTCTGCTGCACCACCGCTTGCCAGCGCCGGATTACCATGTCTTTGTAGGCGAACCTACGCAGCTACGGACGGTAAGCGGGATTATTGGCCAAGCGCTGGAGTGGCACGGCAGCGGATTGATTCAGCTGGGCCTGCTGTTGCTGATTGCCACGCCGGTGGCACGGGTGGCGTTTTCCGTTGGAGCGTTTTTGTACGAACGGGATTGGACTTACGTGCTGGTTAGTTTATTGGTGCTGGCGCTTCTGTTTTACAGCCTGTTTAGCGGGCATGGGTGATGCCGGAGATGCTATTGGGTGCTTGCGGTCTGGCTGCTGGCAGACGGCAGGATGATGGGGGGGACCCCCCTAGGTTTTTTTTGTAAGTGTTCATTCTACGGACTTTAAAGTCCTTTGTTTTGATACGGTTTCACAAGTGTTCATTCTGCGGGGTTTACGGCAGATTTTAGATAACTATCTAGTTACCCAAGGAGATTGCTCCTCCTTGGCTTCCGAGTGTGTATTCGCGCGCGCCCCTATAACCAGAGAGAAATCCGGCAATGAGTTTACGAAGGTTTAGTTCTAAGGGATCTTGCTGATCGCGAGCGCGCAGTTCTCTACAGGAACAAGTATACCGTATCGTAATTGGTCTGTCAAGACTTAGTTTGGGTATTTTTCGGTGCGCGGCAAGGACCACAGCCAGGATCGACTGTGCCACGGCGCCTCACACATTGAGACGATTGGAGGCGGCAACGCGACCGTACCACAGGCCCGAATCCTTGATTGTGCGCTTTTGGTTGCGAAAGTCCGTGTAGATCAGCCCATAGCGCTCGGTGTAGCCCTCCGCCCATTGGAAGTTGTCGAGAAGGGTCCAGGCATGAAAGGCGCGAACGCGAGCTCCATCGGCGATCGCGCGAGCCAGTTCGGCGAGCACTTCGCGGTACCACTGTATTCGCTGCCCATCCGGTATGCGGCCCTGTTGTTCTTCGTCAGGGCCATCAAGATAACCGCATCCGCTCTCGGTGATTTCGATGATCGGGTGGTTGTATTCCTTTGAAATCTGGGAGACCAGGTCATAGATTCCGCGCGGCCACACTTCCAGACCGGCGTCGGTCAGCGGACCTTCGGTGGGCATCGCGGCGCGGAAACGCGTGTAAGGATCGCGCCCGCCCGGTGAATTGCTCTCAATCTCCGTACCACTGAAATTGCCGCCGCCCAGAAATCGCTCCTTGCTCGCGTCCGAGACGATGCGGCGGGTGTAGTAGTGAAGACCCACCCAATCCAACGGCGCATAGAGGAGTTTTTCGTCGCCCGCCTTAAAGTCCATCAACTCGTAGGGGGGTTCCCCAACAAAAGCCTTCGGGTAGCGGCCATGCATGGCCGCCTCCAGAAAGAAGACATTGTTCATGGCATGGTATCGAGCAGCGGCTGCGCGATCGTCGTCCGAGTCCGTCTTCGGATACGCGGGGGCCATCTCATATGCGCTCCCCACGGTCGCCTTGGGAGATGCCGCTTTGACCGCGCGCAGGGCCTGAGCCTGAGCAAGAGCGAGTGTGTGCGCCGCTTTCAAGAAATCGCTGAAGCTGGTCCGGCAAGGCGGAAAGGCACCTGCGGCATAGCCCATGAAGGCGATGGCCCAAGGCATGTTAAAGGGCGCCCAAACCGTGATTCGATCGCCGAGATGTTTGGCGAGAATGCCAGCATAGTCTGCGAAGTAGTTGGCCAGATCCCGGTTTGGCCAGCCGCCCCGATCCTCGAGTGCCTGTGGAAGGTCCCAGTGGTACATGGTGCACCAGGGCCGGATGCCCGCTTCAAGAAGAGCATCGACGAGGCTGCTATAGTGATCGATCCCCTTCATGTTCGGGGTCCCAGTTCCGACAGGCTGAATGCGCGGCCAGGAAATGGAAAAACGATAGCTCTTCTGGTTGAGGCGTTTGGCCAATGCGATGTCCTGCGGATAGCGGTGGTACTGATCGCAGGCAACGTCCCCTGTTACGCCACCCCTTACTTTCCCGGGTGTATGAGTGAATCTGTCCCATATGGATTCGCCCTTGCCGTCTTCGTTCCATGCGCCTTCTACCTGGTAGGAGGCCGTGGCGGTGCCCCAAAGAAAACCTTCCGGAAAATGCGCGGTTTGAATGGACGCCTCGGGTACCGAACCGGGAATCTGGTCTGCGGAGAGCGGCGCAGCCGCGTAGCTAGGGTGGCGAGACAGCACAGCGCTTGCTGCTGCCGCTAGGGAGCGAGTTACAAATTGGCGACGGTCCATAACGAGGCCTTCTTCGTCAGAGATTAACGCAGAATCTGTCCTCTATTCCTCACACAATAAGGGTTTTCACAAAAAGGTATTGACAATAAAAGTTGTCAAGGCTAGCATCTCCTCGTGCTCGACATTCAAGTCATCGATGATCCGGCAACGGCGACGGTGGCTTTGGAGCCCATGCGGAGTCGACTCCTCTCCGAGCTAGCCGTGCCCGCCTCGGCGGCGACGTTGGCCACGCGGGTTGGCCTGGCTCGGCAGAAAGTCAACTACCACCTGCACGCACTGGAGGCGCACGGGCTGGTACGGCTATCCGAGGAACGCAAGTGGGGCGGGCTGACGGAACGGCTGCTCGTGGCGACAGCCGCTTCCTACGTCGTTTCACCGAGCGCCATGGGTTCAGTCGCGGCGGATCCGAATCGGGAAATCGATAGGCTGTCCGCGAGCTATCTGATCGCCCTGGGCGCACGGGTGGTCCGCGAGGTAGGCGATCTTGTTCGTCGTGCGAAAGAGACGGGCAAGCGCCTGGCGACGCTGGCGGTGGATACCGAGGTTCGCTTCCGGTCAGCGACGGACCGGGCGGCCTTCAGCAACGAACTCACCGAGGCCATCACGAAACTGGTTGCGAAGTACCACGATGAATCCGCCCCCGGCGGCCGCGCGCATCGCCTGGTCGTCGTGGCTCATCCTTTGCCGCAAAAGGTGCCACAAAAGGTACCGCAAAACCTGCCACAAAAATCCGATTACAAAGACCACAAGGATAAGGAGCCATCATGAGCGTGAAGAAAGAAGCCTCCGGACGCCATTTCGTCCAGGTCGAAGTCGAAGTCCCCGGCACGCCGGAGGAAGTCTGGCAGGCCATCGCCACCGGGCCGGGTATTTCGTCCTGGTTCGTGCCGGCGGAGTTCGAGATGCGCGACGGGAAACCCGTTGCGGTGAAGTTGGACTTCGGACCGGGCATGGAGTCCAGTTCCGCGGTGACGACCTGGGATCCGCCGCGGAAATATGGCGCCGAGGCCCCGGGCTGGGCCCCTGGCTCGCCGATCATAGCGGACGAGTGGAGCGTGGAAGCGCGCGCGGGAGGCACCTGCATCGTCCGCGTGGTGCATAGCCTCTTCGCCAGCACGGACGATTGGGACAACCAACTGGAAGGCACCGAATCCGGCTGGCCGGGATTCTTCCGCATCCTGAAGATCTATCTCACGCACTTCCGCGGACAACGGTCCGCGATGATGCAGTGGATGGCCCCCGCCGCGGGAACCGAAGCGGAGGCATGGGAAACGCTGACCGCGGCATTGGGGCTGAAAGGCGTAAGCGCCGGGCAGCGCTGGACTGCTCCGGCGGGCGTCCCGGGACTCAGCGGCGTCGTGGAGCACTCAACCCAGAAACCGTGCAACGCGCTGGTGCGGCTCGAAAAGCCGGGACCGGGCACCGCCGCCCTTGGCGCCGTCAACTTCGGCGGCCAGAGCATGGTCACGCTTAACTTCTACCTCTATGGCGATCAGGCGGCTGGGACCGTAGCGCGCGAGACACCGCTCTGGCAAGCGTGGATTGATGGACGCTTCCCGTCGCCATCGGAGACAAGCAAGAGTGAATGATCGCGTGGGTGAATGATCGCTTGGTCATGGGAGTGCACTCCCATCGTTGCGCCCGCCGTCTAGTTCCCTCCCTGTACTCAGAGAGGGTCGGGGTGAGTGCATGGGCGCGCCGGAAAACTCATTCCGAGCGAAGCGCTTGTATGGCGTCGACGCGGGCAGCGCGTGCCGCCGGGAGCATCGAAGCGATTACCGCCGCACCTAACAGCACAGACACAGAAACGATCACGGGCAATGCGCCCGGCATTTCTAAGTCGCCGAAATAACTACCGGTCACTGGCCAGAAAAGGCATGTGGGATATCGCCGAGTTGTTGTTCAGCTGTACGTGCGTACCATTGATTGTGTTTTGGCTCGCGCGTAACGTTTAAATTCCCAGACATCTTGGCTGTGGTTTTGGAGCTACTCATGAATCGCGTGATGCTTCGCTGGGTGTGGTGTGTCGCGATAGTGGCGATTTGTGTTGGCGGCGAAGCGCCGCGGGGCTTGGCACAGACACCGGTCTTGTCAGTGGATGCTGTTGGGAATCCGCATACGATCAATCCGGACATTTATGGAATTGCGAGTTATGGGTTGGATGCGGGATTTGCCAAGGAGATTCAGGTGCCGAATGTGCGGTGGGGCGGCGACGCGACCACGCGCTACAACTGGATGGTGGATTCCAGTAACGCAGGATTCGATTGGTATTTTATGGGCGGGAACGGGCAGGCTAGCCCGACACCGAGCGCATCCGCCGATTTAATGGTGAGCACGTATAAGGCGGCGTCCAATGCGCACGCCTTGATGACCATTCCGATTATTTCGTATGTGAATAAGAGCGCGGCATGGAACTGCAGTTTTCCGGTTTCGGTTTATGGCGCCCAGCAATCGACGAATCCGTATGTGCATCCGAACGGGGACAATTGCGGGAACAGCTTGACAACGAGCGGCACGCAACTGATGGACAACAACATTTATTGGAACCACATCGACAACACGACGGGGCTGCAGCTCGGCTGGGTGCAGCATTTGGTTTCTACGTTTGGAACCGCGGCGAATGGAGGAGTCCCCTACTACCAGCTGGATAACGAGCCGGGCGGATGGAGCAATACGCATCGCGACGTGGAACCGGTGCAGCCGGATTACGACACGATTATCAGCCTGGGGCAGCAGTATGCCGCGGCGATCAAGCAGGCGGATGCTTCGGCGAAAGTGTTTGGGCCGGTGGATTTTACGCTGGGCGGTTGGATTGGCACGCCGAGCCTACAGAATAATTTGTACGCGGGACAATATTATTTGCAACAGATGGCGGCGTACGAGCAGACCAATCATCAACGGATACTAGATTATTTCGACGAACATTATTACGGCGGTGGGTCGACGGATGCGGCAGAGCTGGCTTCCACGCGGGCGCTGTGGGACAGCACATTTAATTCGGGGAGCTGGGTGGAACAATATTATTTTGATGGGCCGATGATGCTGCTGCCACGATTCCAGAATTGGATTGCGACGTATTATCCGGGAACGAAGCTATCGATTTCAGAGTACAGCTTCAGCAGCGGAACAAATCCTCTGGTGGATGCGTTGACCGAGGCGGACGTGTTGGGGATTTATGGCCGTGAAGGCTTAGATTTCGCGAATATGTGGAATGTCCCGAAGCCCACGGACCCGGTGGCGTACAGTTTCCGGCTGTACAGAAATTACGATGGCGCGGGCGGACAGTTTGGAGATAAGTCCGTAAGTGCGACGAGCAGCGATCAGGGGCAGCTGTCGGTTTATGGAGCGCTGCGGTCTAGTGATGGGGCGCTAACGGTGGTGGCGATCAACAAAACGACAAGTGCGATTGCGACTAGCCTCACGCTGGCTAATTTTAATGCGGCTGGGACGGCCGCGGTGTATAGCTACAGCAATGCAAATTTGACGCAGATTGTTGCGGGTGCGCCGGTGGAGGTGGCGTCTGGCGCGTTGGGTTATACATTTCCTGCATATTCGGCGACGGTGTTGGTGTTTACGCCGAAAAGCACCATAGCGACAGCTACGACGACCAGTTTGAGCGCTTCGGCTACGCAGGTGAACTCCGGGCAGAGTGTTACGTTTACGGCGACGGTGGTGGCTACCTCGGGATCGAGCGTGCCGACCGGTAGCGTGAATTTTTTTGATGGCACGACACAGATTGGAACAGGTGCGCTCAACGCGTCTGGGGTGGCGACGTTCACTTCATCGAGTCTCGCCGTCGGGACGCATTCTGTGACGGCAGTGTATGCGGGCGATACGAATTTTAGCGGGTCGACGTCCAGCGTTGTGTCGGTCACGATTGTCGCTCCGGCAAAAACCAATACTACGACGGCGCTTTCGGCCTCTTCCATGCAGGTGACTAGCGGGCAAAGCGTTGCGTTTAGGGCGACGGTTGCGCCGGCTTCGGGATCGGGAGTGCCGACGGGAAGCGTGACGTTTTTGGATGGTGCAACATCGCTCGGGATGGCGACACTCAGTGGCGGATCCGGCTCGGTGAGCAGCAGCACGCTGTCGGTCGGGACGCATACGATCACAGTGATGTATTCGGGGGATGCCAATTTTTCTGGGTCGACCTCGAGCGTGGTTTCGGTGACGGTGGTTGCGCCGGCGAAGATTGCCACGGCGACAACGCTTGCCAGTTCGGCTACACAAGTGACGAGCGGACAAAGCGTGACGTTTACGGTGAGCGTGAAGGCGCAGTCCGGAACGGGCGTTCCGACGGGCTCGATTGTGTTTCTCGATGGCGGGTCGCAGATCAATGCCGCGACACTGAGCGCGGGCGCGGCGTCGTTCATGACCGCGACGCTCGGGGTGGGAAGCCACACGATCACCGCGGCGTATGGTGGCGACGCGAATTATGCGGCGTCCAGTTCGGCGGCGGAGACCGTGATGGTGGCGGCCGCGACAACGGCCGATTATTCGCTCTCGATGAGCAGTTCTTCGCTGACGCTGGCGCCAGGGGAAAGCGGAACGTTGACGATTACGGTCGCGCCGAAAAATGGATTCAAGCAAGTGTTGGGGTGGGCGTGCTCGAACTTGCCGGCGGGTGGGAGCTGCACCTTCAGCACGGAGAGCGTGAATCCTGCGAGCGAAGTGGCGACGACGACTCTGACGGTGCACGCGCCGAGTAGCAGCCAGGCGCAGATTCTGCTGCGGGAACCTTTTTCGGGCGGGAAGTATGCGGCTTTGTGGCTGTTGTGGATGAGTACGGCCCTTGTGGGTATCGCGGCTCGCAAACGGAAGGCGCTCTCGGGGCGGGTGCGTTGGGTACCGGCGTTTGCGGCTTGCGCCCTACTTGCGGCGGTTCTGACAATGGCGGGTTGCGCAAGCACAAGTACACCACAGAGTTTGGTGCAGCCGGTTACGTATGACGTGACGGTGACCGCGTCAGCGTCTAACGCGCCGACGCATACGGGGCAATTTCAGTTGACGGTTAAGCCGTAGAGATGGTTAATCAGCAGTTCAGGATGTTCAGCGAGACTACAATCCAACTTCCCTCATTCTCTCGTGGGACATCCCAAGATGGTGTGCCAATTTAGATTGCAGCCCACTTTTCAGGTAGGCGCTTTTGTCGTGGCTCCGATGGTGCGCAAAAGTTCTACGATTTTGGGCGCGGCAATGTGCTGGTAATCCGGCGACAACAGACCGTAGGTTTCCACCGCGTCGTACTTACGGCCAATGCCGCTAGACTGCGTGCCATTGAGTGGCCAGTAGCTCCAGCTCAAATTGTTTTCGCCCAGATACTGGACGAACAAGCGAAACCATTCGCTGTTGCCATCGCAGTCCAGCGTCTGGCACGTTCCAAATTCGCCGACCCACAGCGGGACGCCGGGTTCGTTGTGCAGCAGAAATCCCGCGCGAGCATCGTAGACCTGCTTGAGCTCTTCGTAGCTTTTAAGCTGATGCGAGTTCTCGGGGGCGTAAGCGTGCGGCGAATACACCAGTCGATTGGGAATTTTCAGGATCACCGGCAGTTTATCAAAACCGGTGAAGTTCGTGGAGTACTCCGGACTCTCTACCATTACCAGTAGATCGGGATTCGCGGCGAGAACGGCGTTCCCGCCACGTTCGGCCGCGGCGTGCCAGTCCAGCAGCGGATCGGCACCACCCCATTGCGCACCGTTGCGCAGTTCGTTGCGCAGGTCCGCGCCGATCACCCAGCTCTGATTTTTGTAGCGGCGGACGATGGTCTGCCAGTCGGCCAGCCATTTTGTTTCTGGATATTCGGCGTTGTACCACAAGCCGTTGCCGTCGGTCTCGCTGCAGCACCAGTCGGCGCGGCTGACGTGGTTATCGAGGATCACCAGGATATGTGCCTGGGCCAAGGCGGCGATGACCGCGTCCATTACGTCCAATGCGTGCTTCCCGCGGAACCGGGGATTGGCTTTCACAGCGTAATCGGCAACCACCGGGTTACGTTCGAGCGTTTCGTTGGCCCAGGGCAGGCGGACGGAGTTGACGCCGATGACGCGGATCTGCTCGATGATGGCCTCCAGCGGCGCGTGGTCGAGCCCGCCGGCGACATATTCTTTCTCGTCGAAGCCGTACCAGTTGACCGAGGTGAGGCGCACCAAATGGCCGGCGGCGTCGCGGATTTCGTGGCCGCTGGTGTGAAGCGGCGGACGAATTTGCTGCGCGGGCGCGACGAAGGGCACGGCGAGCTGCGCGACAAACAGGAGGCATACGGTGAACAGAGGTCTTGGGGAACAACTGTTGGTCATGGCAAGTCCTCACACAGAACACGGGTAAGCTGACGTAGTTCATTTAAGTGTAAAACTTTCTATTTGTCACGGTCGCGTGGTCGGCACAAAAGGCAAGTTCGTTGACTGTACTTGCGGGTGATTGCTCCCGGCACTGGGGCGGGCGTAGAATAGACGCTCGCGTCCCAACTTATTCTGACAACACAAATTAGCTTGAAGGAGTCGTTAGCCATGGCCACTGCAACCGCAACCAAGTCCGCAGCGAAGGGCGGGAGTTTTCTGCTGGAGACGGCGCTGCCGCAGGATGTGTTTACTCCGGCGGATGTGACCGACGATCAGCGGCTGGTTGGGCAGACGGCGGAAGAGTTTGTGATCAAAGAAGTGTTTCCGCATATCAAAGACCTGGAGAACAAGAAGCCGGGGCTGATGGTGGAGTTGGTGAAGAAGGCCGGCGAATTGGGCTTGATGAGCGGAGGAATTCCCGAGGAGTATGGCGGGGCCGGGCTGGACAAGGTTGCGGGCATGGTGCTTACCGAGAAGCTTTCCCTCTACGGCGGTTTTGCGGTGACGCATGGGGCGCACGCCGGGATCGGGACTTTGCCGATTGTGTATTTTGGCACCGAGGAGCAAAAGAAGAAATATTTGCCGAAATTGGCGACTGGGGAATTGATTGGGGCGTATTGCTTGTCCGAGCCACAGGCGGGGTCAGATTCGCAAAATTCCCTGACGCGCGCGGAGTTGAATAAGGAAGGCACGCATTACATTTTGAACGGGCAGAAGATGTGGATTACCAATGGCGGATTCGCGGACCTTTATATTGTGTTCGCGAAAGTGAACGGCGAGAAATTCACGGCGTTTATTGTGGAGCGCGCGTTTGAGGGATGTAAGCCGGGCAACGAAGAGCACAAGATGGGGATTCATGGGAGCTCGACGACGCCGGTGTTTCTGGAGAATTGTAAGGTGCCGAAGGAGAACGTCCTGCACGAGATTGGGCGCGGGCACATCGTGGCGTTCAATATTCTGAATGCGGGGCGATTCACGCTAGGGGCGTCGGGAGTCGGCGCGGCAAAGCATGTGTTGGCGACAGCTTCCAAGTACACAAAAGAGCGGAAGGCGTTCGGGAAGCAGATTGGCGAATTCGGGATGCTGAAGGAAAAGCTGGCGGAAATGGCGATACAGCTTTTTGCGGTGGAGTCGATGGTGTACCGCTCGGCGGGAAACATGGAGCTGGCGATGGCGGCAGCGGCCGGCTCTGGCGACAAGGTGAAGAACACCATGGCGGTGCTGGACGAGTACGCGATCGAGAGTTCGATTTCGAAGATATACGGCAGCGAGATGCTGGGTTATGTGGTGGATGAGGCGGTGCAGATCTTCGGCGGGTATGGGTTTCATGAGGATTATCCGGTGTGCCGTGCGTATCGCGATTCACGCATCAACCGAATCTTTGAAGGAACCAACGAAATTAACCGCATGCTGATCATCCAGATGCTGATGAAGCGGGCCATGAGCGGGCAATTGGCGCTGCTGCCGGCAGCGATGAAGCTGGCGGACGAGATTTTGGCGGGGCCTTCGTTTGAGGAGACGCCGGACGGCGTGCTGGCGGAGGAAGCGCGGGTGGTGGCCAACGCGAAGAAGATGTTCCTGCAGGCGGCGGGCGGCGCGGTGCAGAAATTCCGCGAGAAGTTGGGGGAGGAACAGGAGTTGATCGGGGCGCTGTCCAACATCGTGATGGAGATTTATGGCATGGAGTCCAGCCTGCTGCGCGCGCAGAAAGCGGCGGCGGCAAAGGGCGAAGCGTCCACGCAGGTGATGATCGATGCGGCGAAGGTGTTTATCCACGACGCGATGGAACGCGTGGAACATGAAGCGAAACGCGCGGTCGCGGCCGTGAACGAAGGCGACATGCTCACGACGCAGATGGCGGTTCTGAAGCGATTTGGGAAACGAGCGCCGGTGGACACGATCGCGTTGCGGCGGAATGTGGCTGCGGCGGTGCAGGCGCAGGACAAGTATCCGTTCGAGGCACGGTAGGCAAAGAAGCTGAGAGAAAAGCCTTCTCGGCGGCAGAAAGCGCCACGCCGCCCGGCAAACTCGGGGTGAACGGACAGCGGCGTTACAACTGCAAGGGATGATTCCGCTGGCCAAGGGGCCGGTTCACCACCTCTACACACGCCTGCAGCAACTCTGTTTTGAGGCAACTCACAATTGACTACACTGGATGTTTAACAAGAGATCTGTGTCTTCAGAGGAACTGTGATGCCCCGTCGGTTGTCGGTGATCTTTTGCGCCATCTTTTGCATCGTGGTGGCCCTCCATGTGGGGCTGGCAACGATATTCAAGACGTCGCCATACACCCCGTTAATTTCGAACGCTTTACAGATTGCGTCCAGCTTTTTGGCCGCGGCGATGTGTTTCGGTGCGCGACGAAGGAGCCGAGGACTGGGACGCAGTTTCTGGCTACTGGTGGGCTGCGGTTTTGCGAACTGGGGCGTTTCCAACTTTTTCTGGGCGTATTACGAAGTGGTGCTGCACGTGGAACCGTCGTCAGGCTCGTTTGTACGGTTTCTGTTCGATGTACAAGGCGCGTTTTTCGCAATGGCAGTGCTGCTCGAAGAGAACGAAAACTCCACCTTCGCGATTCTGGAATCGATTGCTGATTTTTGTCAGCTGGTAATCGTTTTTACGCTTATCTACATCGGACTGTATTACATCCCGTCGTTGCAACTGGATCCCCATCGTGCTCTTTGGCTGGAAATTCAGCTGGAGATGGCGGAAAACTGCGCGCTGATAGCGCTAGCGGTATTTCAGTGTCTGCGAACGCGCGTGAAGCAAACGCGGGCTTTATTTGGCGGGTTGGCGTTCTATCTGACGGTGTACGCGATCGGCGCGGCGATCGCCGAATATCACGAAAAGATCCAGGAATCGACGACAGGCAACATCTACGATTTGTGCTGGACGATCCCACTGTTACTGGGAGCGATATGGGCCGGGCTATGGCAGCCGTCGACGGAAGTCCAGCCGGCGATAGCAAAGTCCAAGACCTTTTCGCAACTGATGATGAACAATTTGACGTATGCCTTGGCGCCTCTGATTGTGCTGGTACAGGTTGCGGAGTTGCCTGCAGGATGGCGCATATTGCGATACTCCCTCCTGACCGGCTCGATTGTTTGTTATGCAGTGCGCCTGTGCATCAGTCAATTTCGCGAATCGCAGAGCTGGGAAGCCGTGCGGCGGCACGTTCTGGCCATGGACTCGGCGGTGGACGGCATGGGAATCGTGAGCGGTGCGGGCGTGTTCATTTATGCGAATTCGGCTTTTGCGCGGATGATGGGGCACGCCGGGCCGGAAACGATGACGGGTAAGAGTTGGCGAACGGTGGTGGACAGCAGGGATACCGAATCAGTTGAACTGCAAATCCGGGAAGCGTTACAGGCACGAGGGAAGTGGTTCGGACCGATGACGATTCATCAGCCGGACGGGTCGGAGTTCCCCGTGGAAATGGCGGTGACGAGCCTTCCGGGGGGCGGCACGGTTTGCGTGAGCCGCGACATTTCAGACCGTCGCAAGGCAGAGCTGGCGCGGATAAGTGCGGAATTCAGGTATCAGACGCTGGTGGAGCAGGTGGCAGCGATCAGTTACGTAGCGGAACTGGGGATCGCCGGGAAGTGGTTGTACGTAAGCCCGCAAGTGAAGAATATCTTTGGATACTCGTCGGAAGAATGGTTGCACGATTCGGAAAACTGGATCCGGCATATTCCCGCGGAGGATCATGCGGTGATTTCTGCCGCGGAAGAGGCGTGCAGGCGCGGCGCACCGTTTCAGGCTGAGTACCGGTTGGTGCGGAAGGACGGCAAGACGATATGGGTGAGCGACACCGCGGTAGTTGTTAAAGGCGACGATAGCCGGCCGGTGATGGAAGGAATTATTGTCGACATCACCGAGCGAAAACAGCACGAGAATCAATCGCAGCAATCGCGGCGGATGGAAGCAGTGGGGCGGCTGGCGGGCGGAATTGCGCATGACTTCAATAACCTGCTGACGATTATCAAGGGATACGCAGAACTGGCGCTGAACCGGACAGGTTTACCGGCAGGCGCCGTAACAGACGTAACGCAGATTTCCGGAGCGGCGGAGCGCGCGGCGGCGCTGGTGCGGCAATTGCTGGCGTTCAGCCGCCGGCAGGTGTTGCAGCCGAAAGCGATCGACGTGAACGGCATCGTGGTAGGGCTCGATACATTGCTGCGGCGATTGATCGACGAAAATATCCAGATGCGCACTATTTGCGGGAAGAACCTGGGGACGGTGAAAGCCGATCCGGCACAGATCGAACAGGTGGTGATGAATCTGGTAGTCAACGCGCGTGATGCGATGCCGCGCGGCGGAACGCTTACGGTGGAAACGACCACCGTGGAGCTCGATGCGGGCTACGCGGGAGACCACGTGCCGGTAAAACCCGGAAAGTATGTAATGCTGGCGGTTTCCGACACAGGCGTGGGGATCGATAGCGAAGCGCAGGCGCACATCTTCGAGCCGTTTTACACGACCAAGGGGGCGGGACGCGGCACCGGCCTGGGACTTTCTACGGTGTACGGAATCGTCAAGCAGAGTGGCGGCTACATTTGGGTGTATAGCGAAGTCAATCAGGGAACCACGTTCAAGCTGTATCTGCCGTGCGTGGACGAAGCGGTATCGCCGGAAAGCGGCGCGACAAGCGGTGACGAGGTGCCACACGGCACGGAGACAATCCTGCTGGTAGAGGACGAAGACGCAGTGCGTGAACTCGCGAAAACCGTACTGCAGTCGCAAGGGTATGCGGTGCTGGAAGCCACGAGCGCGGAAGAAGCGGAAAAATTGGCCAGCGGGCGGCGCGGGAAGAAAATCGATCTGCTACTGACCGACGTGGTGATGCCGGCGATGAGCGGGCGAGAACTTGCGCGGCGGATCAGCGCACAGACGCCGCAAACGCGCGTGTTGTTTATGTCCGGCTACACCGATAACGTGATCGCGCAGGGCGGAGTACTGGAGGCCGGCGTGTCGTTTTTGCAAAAGCCTTTCAGTCCACGGGCGCTAGCAGCCAAAGTGCGTGAAGTGCTGGATACGCCCATGGTGGCTCGTTAGCAAGAACTTCGATGGTGCATCGTGGATCGCGGCACTCTTTGATGCAGGACTCCCGGGCATGCTGGGGCGCTGCATGCCGCGCTCCTACTACGGATTTTGCTTCGGGTCCGCTGGCGGAGGCTGCGTTTCTTTTGGTTTGCCGATGGTGGAAAGCGTTTCGACGTTGAACCGTTTGTAGTCCGAGTAGTGCGTCACTTCGTTGACCTTGATGCCCTTCACCAAGAGGAAACGGACGCCGACGTGGGCTTCATCGTAGGTGGGAAGCCAAACTTCATTGTTTACGAATTCCTGTTCGAACACGAAGCTGGTGCCTTTCTGGAGATTGGCGACCAAGCCGCCGGCAAATTTCATGTCGCCGACGAAGTAGGCTTCCAGACGCGCCACGTCGTGAGCCTTCTCGTCGATCCAGACAACTCCGGCTAGCTTTTGCACTACCTTTTCTTCGAGTTTGTGCGCCTTGAAATCGGGATTGGGCTCGAAGTCAAAAACCAGCACGTCCTGTCCGCGAAATCTCTCTCTGCGGGGATTCACGAACTGCGAGACGCGCAGGAATATCTCGATGCTTGGACCGTCAGAATCGGAATCCTTGCCGGCTTCCTTGTCTTTTTCTTCTTTGGCATCTTTCTTGGATTGTCTTTTCTGGATTTCCTGAATTTCTTTTTGTGTCTTCTCGTTCTCTTTCTGTTGCTCGTCTTCGCTGAGCGGCTTGCCGTCTTTTTTTACCAGCGTAGAGATTTCGTCTCCGTCGAGATAGAAGAAGGTGTATTCCTTCACCTCGCGTTTCTTAATCCGGCCATCACTTTCGTATTCGGTTTCGTCCTCCTCGCGCGTCCCGGCATAGTTTTCTTTGATCTTATCGATAGCTTTCTGATGGTCGTCAATTTCCTTGAAGAGCGCTTTTAGATCGGGGAGCTGAACCTGGGCTTTTTTTGGAAAGTCGAAGACGCGTTCGCCGATCGCGCCGTTGACGGAGGCACGCGTTAGCGTGATGGCGTAGACAGCGGCACCGCGGTGCAGTTCGATGGCGTGCGGAAGTTGCACGCCAGTTTCAGGTCGATAGTCGGAATAGATGCGCTCCTCGGTTACCCCATCGAGCGGCGCGGATTCCTTGGCGAGCAGGTGAGATTGCGCGTCGAAAAACAGTTCACGTTTCAGGCCGCTGACGTTGGTCAGTTCCACTTGCAGAGCGTCCTTGCCGCGCACTTCTGCATGGCCGACATAGGCCACGGCGATTTTTGCTTTCTTCAGGTCCAGCAGTCGCGAGTTGTAAAACTGTGATGCGGCTTCCAGCTCGGCACTCGAAGCGCCAAGAAGCGTGGAAGCGTCCCCGCCGGCATCCTGATGCCATGCGGATTTACCGTTGTAGGCCTCGATGACAGGCTTGCTGTCGACGATGAGCTCTGAATAGTAGCGGTTCGGCGCTTTGAGATAGAAGGTGAAGGTGCCCGGGACGCTTTCGGAGTTGGGGAATGTGCCTTCGAGAGAGATGGTTTGAATGTTGCCTAGAGCCTTGCGGCCGCCGGCAGCTTTTATGAATTGGCCGATAATTTTTTCAGTGTCTTGCGCATGGATGGTGGCGCATAAAAGGAAGTTTAGGGACAGTACGATTAGAGGAATGCGGGTGATCGAGAGACGGGTATGCATTGAGCGCCTGTCTTATAAACGCAGGATGACGCGAAAAGTTTCATGCACGTGCAGCGGGGATTTTCGACCGGGAGAGAGCTGCAGGGCGCAAAACCAAGCGCCCTGCGCTACAGGTTTTCGGCGCGATTACGAGCACGGGCTCGAAAGGTCCTAATTGCCTTTGGGGCGATTCTTGTATTTTTCGTAGAGCCGCAGGTGCTTGTTGTCCATCGAAGTCAATTGGCCGCGAATAAAGAGATAGCGGACGTCCGTGGTTAACTCGAGAGGGTCGCCATTGGTGACAATCAGATTTGCGGCTTTGCCGTTTTCCAGCGTGCCGAACTGATCTGCCAGGCCAAAGATTTGCGCGGGATAGAGCGTCACAGCCTTGAGCGCTTCGTCGTAAGGGAGGCCATACGCAACGGCGTTGGCGGCGTTCTGCCCGAGGCGCCTGGCGAAGGAATTATCGAAACTGGCGAATGCGAATTTGACGCCAGCGGCGGCTAGCTCCGCGGGTTGCGAAAGCAAGCGGTCGTAGGGATCATCGCGTTCGTCCACTTCAGTGAGTACCGGACGCAGAACGACGGGTATATTTTTGGAACGCAGCAGATCCTTGACCTTGTAGGCTTCCATGCCGCCTGCAAGGATCATCTTGAGCTTTTGTTTATCGCAAAATTCGACGGCATTGCGAATGTCGCGGGCTTTATCCGCGAAGACCAATACGGGCAATTGCCCGCGGACGACGGGGACCAAAGATTCAAGACGTACATCGGCGTTATAGTCGGCCGGGCCAGCGTGGCCCATGGCTTGTGCGTAGTGGCGGGCGCGTTCGATCCAATCGGTGAGTTCGTTGACCTGCTTGTCGTTTTCCTGTCTTGGCTTCACTGTAGGGCTTTTCCTTAATGGAAAAGGTGCTGAAATCGAAGGAGCGCGTTTCGATGGAGGGCCAATTGATGACCATCGCGGCGCTCTTCTTGATGAGCATCTCGTTGATAGTCCAGCCGGACAAGTTAATAGCCGAGGCTTGGCCGCCGATGAAACCTGAGGCGCCGAAGGAATCCATGCCGCCACTGGCGGGGACGGCGAGAACTTCGGTAATGCCCGCAGCGCGCGTTACGGTGATGTGTTCGCTGGAAGGCAAGATTGCTGTGGCGGCGACGACGTCGGGATTGAAGTCGCCGGTCTCGGTTTCGTCGACCGTGGCGCTGACGGCGCCAATTTCACGCAAACCCATTTGCGTGACGGAATCGAAAAGTCCGGGATAGATTTGCAGCCCATGGCCGTCGATGACCTGCGCGTCAGAGGGTATCTGGATGCCTTCTCCGATCGCAGCGATTTTGCCGGCACGAATCACCAAGGTGCCATCTTCCATCGGCGGGCCAGCGAGAGTGAATATTTTGGCGTGTGTGATGGCATACGCGGTGAGTGCTGCCGACGCCGACGGCTGTTGAGGCGATTGTGCCGCGGCGATGGACAGTAGGCCAAATAACAGTGAGCAGAACGTCGCTGCGCGGGTGAAGCCTAGAGCGCGATTCACAGGCCACCTCCGGTAACCGCAGCAGCTTGCGGCGGCTTGGGTTGATCGGGCGAGCTTTCAGCCGGTTTTTTGTCTTCCGGCTTCGGGGCACTCGGTGGCGGAGCAGGCGTTTTCGAGGCGTCCGGCTTGGCGGCGTCTGGCCCGGGAGCCGGTTTCTTGCCGATTTCCACGGTGGCATCAGGCTTTTTCTCGCCCGCTTTCTTTTCCTTTTCGAGCAATGCCTTCTTCTCTTTTTCCAGGTCGGCGCGGCCAGCGATGTCTCGCTGGCGATCAAAATAGACGCGACCGTCGATGAGTGTTTTTTGCACCACGGCATAGGCGCTCATGGGGTCGTGGTTGTAAATCACCAAATCCGCGTCCTTACCAATGTCGATGGAGCCGACGCGCTGATCAATGCCCAGCTGGATCGCCGGATTGATGGTGACCATCTTGAGTGCGTCGTCATGCGACATGCCGCCGAACTTTATGGACTTGGCGGCTTCCTGATTAAGGTGCGTGGCTTCCTCAGCGTCGTCGGAATTAATGGAGACAAGCACGCCGCGCTGGGTCATCAGCGCCGCGTTGTAAGGAATGGCGTCGTAAGCTTCCACTTTGTAGGACCACCAATCGGAGAATGTGGAAGCGCCCGCGCCAGAAGCCGCAATTTCATCGGCCACTTTGTAGCCTTCGAGGACGTGCTGCAGGGTGCGGACCTTGAAGCCAAATTCCTTGGCGACGCGAAGGAGCATCAGGATCTCGTCCTCGCGATAGCAATGCGCGTGCACGTAGCGCTTCCCTTCCAGAACTTCCACCAGCGGTTCGAGGCGCAAATCGCGGCGAGGCGGAATGGCGCTCTTGTCGCCGGCGGCGAAGCGCTTGTTGTATTCCGCCCAAGTCCGCTGGTAATCGCGGGCTTCGGTGAAAGCGCCGCGAATGGTTTCCTCCACGCCCATGCGCGTAGCGGGATAGCGCTTGGGTTGGCCGGGAAAGCTGAAGTTAGACCGTTTGGGATTTTCGCCGAGGGCAAATTTGATGCCAGGCAATGCGCCTTCAAACGGCAGCTTGCCAGCGGGCTGACCCCAGCGCAGCTTGATGACCTGCGTCTGGCCACCGATGGAATTGGCGGAGCCGTGAAGGATGTTGGCGGTGGTCACGCCGCCGGCCAGGTCGCGATAAATATTGATGTCATCTGGATTCAAGACTTCCGCGATATTCGCTATGGAGGAAACCGAGATGCTGCCTTCGTTCACGCTTCCGTCGACGGCGATGTGCGAATGGCAATCGATGATGCCGGGCATGACGAACTGGCCGGCGCCATCAAGGACCAACGCATCTTTCGGCGCATGAACGGATTGCCCGACTTCCGCAATTTTTCCGTTCACGATCAGGATCGAGCCGTGTTCGATGGTGCCGTGAGAAACGGTGAGGATGGTGGCGTTCTGAATGACGATCGCCGATGGCGCGGGAGGAACGTCCGGAGGATTCGCGGCGCGGGCGGCGGACGCGGAGGCCAGCGCGAAGAGAGTTGCGACGATCAATACCTGGGACCGGCTCATCGAACGTCTCCTTGAATCTGCTGCGCGGCTTGCGCGCTCTCTCGCATAACGCCGGACTGTGCGCCGGGCTTGGTGCCAGTGAAGTCCGTGGAGAAACCGAGACCGCTCACGCTTAGCGAGCCTTTGAGCGCGGAATTTTCGAAGGTGCCGGAGAAGATGACATCGGCGGGCGAACCTTGGATGGGAATGTTAATCGTGAAGCTGAATTTTTCCGCGCTGAGGTACCCGCTGATGATAGTTGCGGTGCCGCGCTTACTGGTCACCGTGCCGGAAATGGTTCCGTCGGCGGCCATGGTTAGGTCCGCGGTAGACCCTTCGTTACCTTCTGGCGTGGTGTAGGCGAGCTTCCACTTGCCGGTGATATCACCTTTGGGAGGGTCGGTGGGACGGTTGGGTTCGCGCGGCTCAAATCTGCGCCCGTCGACGAAGATCATTTTGATTTTGGTTTTTTCTCCGAAAATATCGCCGTCGGTGACCACCAGATTGGCGATTTTGCCTTTTTCGATAGAGCCCAGGCGGTCCGAAACGCCGAAAATTTCCGCGGGCGAGAGCGTCATGGCGCGTAGCGCGGCATCTGGCGCCAGACCGGCGTCGATGGATTTCTTCGCGGCTTTTATGATGTCTTTGGGAGCGGAAATCCCACCGGAATAAAATGCGAATTTGACGCCGGCCTTCGATAGCGCCGCGGGGGAAGACGGAGCGCGATCGCGAAAACGCAGAGTATCGAGCGATGGCTTATCGTCCGGATCGGCGTCCTTTTCCGCTTCCGGCCACTTGAGATTAACCAGTACCGGAAGTTTTTTTGCAGCGATTTCCGGCGCAAGGTCATAGGACATCTGCGCGCCATAAATGACGCCCGTAACATTCCAGCGATCCACGAGCACCAAAGAACGGCGAAGTTGTACGGTGTTGTTGGCGGGAATCAGGACCACGGCATGACCCGCGAGAGCGTCGGCCAACGCCGCGGAGTTGCGATCGTAGCGGGACGCTCGATGCCGCGAGGATTCTTGTCGTAGATGGCGTCGGCTTTCGTGAGCCAATCCGTATCGATCCAGAGCTGGTGAATATAACCCAGGACGCCCATCAGGGAATCCGGGAAACCGCTGCCGAATCCGCCGCCTGGCTGCAGGTTAAGAGGAATAGCGACGGGCGATTTCACCACCAACTCCGCGGCGCGATCGCCTGCAAGGTCCAGCACGGCGGCCTGCCCGGGCACCATGCCGCCTTTTGGCGCGGAGACCACGGTAGTAAATCCCGCGGAGCGCCACGATTCGATACGCTTGTCAGCCAGGCTTACTTCGTCGGCGGCGCTTCGCCAAGCTGTGGTGCCAGGACGATCCTCGGGACCATTGGCGCGTTCGCCTTGCGCCCTGCGCGGGCCGGGCCCATCGCCGGCGGGCGCGGCAGGGGCCGCAGAGATCCCAACATCGGTGAAAGCGTCAAAAAGTCCGGGGTAAACGATAAGCCCTTTTCCTTCGATGATCCAGGCTTCATCGGGAATGGTGAGATCTTTTCCGACGGCGGTGATCACACCCCGAGCGATGAGGATGGTGGCGTTTTCGATAGGCGGCCCAGATACGGGAATAACCTTGGCGCCGCGAATGGCGAAGTAACGCGGTTCGCCGCCTTGCGCGCGTAGAACAGCCGGCAGAAACGCAAGAATGAGCAAAGCGAAGACCGCGAATGCAAAAGTACGCCAACGGTTCACAGCGGAACGCATGCAACACTCCTTAAACGACCGTTTTTCGACCGATTTGAAGAGATAAAATTCCGAGCGTTATGGGAGTAGACGCGCCGAAGTGAGGAGAAGTTTCACTACCTCGCCGATGCGACAGGAAACTCCGGTGTAGCACGGCAGATGATTGTATCCGCAAAAAAGCACGCAGACAAACTCACGGCTTCTTTTTTTCAAAAAGACCACCGACTCTCGCAACGATCGTCCGAGCCTGCACGGCGCCCCCAGCGGCCAAGCCACCCGCACAACCAAAAGCAGGCGCTAAGCTGATTATTGCGAGATCGGGTCACTCTTGCAAAGTGCGGCGCCGCCAGCAATACCAGAGTCCGCGCCATAGTGCGCTGCCACCAGCGGAATTTCCCTGCTGCGTGAATTGACGCAGTGAACCGCCACGCGTTCGGGAAACTCATCGAAGAATGGATCCAGCATGGCAGCCACGCCGCCGCCGATGATCATCACCTCGGGCTCCAGAAAATCCACGGTATTACCGAGCCACACCGCGAGCAGTTCCACGGTTTCGAGCAGAACTTCGCGGGCGAGAGCGTCCCCAGCGACATGCGCTTGGCCGACCATTTCGCTGGTGACCGCATCAACGTTTCCGTGCATCAGACCGCGCAGCGCGGACTCGCGTAGCGGTTGCTCAGAAAGTTTGGCACGGGCACGGCGCGCAATCGCCGGTCCAGCAGCGAGAATCTCAATGCAACCGCGCTTGCCGCATCCGCACACCGGGCCTTGGTAGTCGATGCTAACGTGGCCACCCTCGGCGGCGGCTCCCGTCCGGCCGTGATAGATGTGGCCGTCAAACACAATTCCCGTGCCAATCCCCGTACCAATACACGCGTAGAAAACTGTTCGGTAACCGCGGCCGGCGCCCCAAAGATATTCCGCTAGCGCGGCGGCATTGGCGTCGTTGTCAACTTTCACGGGTACGCCGTAGCGCTTTGCGATTTCGGCGCCCAATGGAAAATCGCGCCAGCACTTCAGATTGGGAGGATTGACTACCACGCCTGTGCGGGGATCGAGCGGTCCTGGCGCGCAGATGCCGATGCCGCGGATTTTTTCGCGCGCGTTTGGCCGGGCGCCGAACAGACTATCAATAGAACACGTTACGGAAGAGAGTCCGGCGGCAACATCGCCGTCCGCCACCATGGGCTTGCGCACGCTTGCGACGATCTCGCCCTGCGGATTTACCAATCCCGCGGCCACTTTTGTGCCGCCGACATCGACACCCACAAATAAATTCCCGGCCGTGAGCTGGAAGGCTCATTTTTTTGCGCCTCGCGTGATCCGATTTACCCCGATATTCCCGCAGGCATTACGACTCTCATCAACCGCTTTCGCTATGTTAATCTACGCAATAGCCAAGTATTTGCGGCTTTGGGGGCTGTAGCTCAGCTGGATAGAGCGGAGGTTTCCTAAACCTTAGGTCGGCGGTTCGAACCCGCCCAGCCCCACCAGACTCTACCTAATCAACGTTCGCATCATTGCGACGCCAAATATAGTATTGCGTCTCCCGAATCCGTTGCCATCCCGGCATCGAGTTGGTGACAGCCGCGTTCTTGGTTACGATGGCTTGCGCGCCCGCGTCCACAAATTTTTCCAATATCGATTGCTTTTTTTCGCGGTCCGCCGCGATGAATTGACGCTGATCTTTGCGGGGAATCTCCGCGACGATGCGAACGTTGGCCAAATGCGCCCAATAAGCGTCGAGTCCCGAGCCGATACATCCCAACTCCGCTCCAGATGGCACGCCCATATCGCGCAGTCCGCTGGCGACTTGCCACTCTTCGTACGGCGGGTTGCGAATCACCACGGTAACGTCGCGCAACATGGGCCACGCGATAGCCACTAACGGCGCGAGCATCAGCACAAAATTTAGTCGCCGCAAGAATGACGGATTGCTGGGGCGCGCAAATTCCACGCGCGACAAGGTCCAAGTCAGAAGCATCAGCGCAAACGGGCTCACATAGCGGAATTCCACCAAAACCATGGCATACAGTCCCAGCGCCGCAATTGATGGCAACGTCACGAACCACATTCCTGCGGGGACATGCTGCCAGCGGCCGTTTCGTCTTATGCTCCAGAATAGAGCGAAGCCAACGACATACAGTACCCCGGTCTTCGAAACCATTTTGAAATATGCATTCAAAGCGCGGAACAAAACCCAAACCTGCCCGCGCAGTGCAAAGTGCGGCCGGATTCCGTCATACCAATAAGAAGCGTCGTACCAGGGAGGATAGCTGCCCGAAATGGGCTGCGCGAATTCGTACATGGCCGGTTCCACCAGAACCTGGCGCGTTGGATGCTTGGGAATTCCCGTGCCGGACGGTTGTCCCTGCCAATGTGTAGTGAGCGTCGCTCCGTTGACGTACTCCGCGTACGCAATCGCGCCGCTATCGCCAAAGGTCCATCGCCCCTTTGCGCGAGAAATAGCGTTGATCCACGGCGCTGCAATGACAATAAATATCGTCAGGGCCAAGAGCGCTCCCGCAAAAGCGCGCGTTGCACCTCGCTTGCCGCGCAACGCAAGCAGAAATGCGCAAACCAAAAATACAAAACTCAACGGAAACATCGCCGCCTTCGCCAAGTAGGCCAGCCCCTGTGTCGCGCCCAAGCACAGCCACTCCAGCCATCCGCCGCCCGTGCGGAAAATGCGCAACAACATGGCGGTCGCCACATACACCAAGGCGGCAACAGACAGGTCAGGGCTCACGATCGCTGGGCTTAGCCAGAACTGACCCGCCCACAAAAAAAGCAAGCCGGCAATCATCGAGAATGATCCCGGCGAAATCGGCAAGTACTCGTCCTCTTCGCCCGTCATCGCTTCACGCGCGGCCCCCAGCTCTCTCAGGAACACGCCAAAGCACACAAAACTAACTAGATAAACAAGGAGGTTTAATCCATGTACAACCGTGAATTGCCATTCCAGGGATGGATGAAATATGTCGAGCGCGACGCGAATCAAAAATGGATACAACGGACTCCAATACGCATTGGTTAAAGCGTGCAGACCTTGAGCTAGCGATGCGGTAGCAAGTTCAATGTAGGAAATTCCGTCCGGCGACATCTCATTCCGGTGCGCCCATACCTGCAGTACCCCAGTGACAAGCACCAGAAGCCACATGATCGGCGAAATACTCAGCCACGCCGGACTTTGGTGCTCCGGACGCGCAATTGCCTGCTCTGAAATGGGAATCTCCTCAGCGCTCATCGTAGGGCTGGCGCTTCCTGCAAACTAAAAACGGGAGGCGTCAGTCTACAGGCTTGACGCTATCCCTAAACCGAAAAAATCCCTCCGCCAGCGTGGGATGAAAGCATCTTACTATGTGCTTCCGGCTATCCCATGCGAACTGAGTGACATGGCTGTAAGCTATCGGAAACCCCCGCTGTCCAATGGGAGCGTATCCAGTGCGCCACACTAGTACTCCCGTAGCGTTGACCTGCTGAAAATATGCTGGGTACTGTGCAAAGTGGAGGTCTGGGTGTCGGCGGACGCGTCTCGCATCCCACAAACCCAAAGGCTGCAACATATATCCGTGCTCACTTTATGACCGCTGTAGCAAAGGCCGGGCGCTATGAAATTGTCGGTGAAGTCGGCCGCGGAGCCATGGGTGTGGTGTACAAGGCCGTCGATCCCGTCATCGGCCGCACCGTCGCGGTCAAGACCATCCGTTTAAGCGCCGCCGGTACCGGTCTCACTCGCCCAGAGCTGCTGAGCCGTTTTCAAACCGAAGCGCGCGCTGCTGGACTGCTCACCCACCCCAACATCGTCGTCGTTTACGACGCCGGAGAAGAAGACGGTCTCTACTACATCACTATGGAGTTGGTGGAAGGCAAGAGCGTGCAGGCGCTGCTCGATGAAGGCCAGAAGTTCTCTCTGCCGCGTGTCTTGCGCATTATGGAGCAGACCTGCAGCGCACTGGACTTCGCCCACGAGCGTCATGTGGTCCATCGCGATATCAAACCAGCGAACCTGATGCTGACCGCCGATGACACCGTGAAGGTCACCGACTTCGGCACCGCCAAAATCCTGCAATTTGGCACCGCGCAACAAACCACGCACGTCATGGGCACGCCCAGCTACATGTCGCCCGAACAAGTGAAGGGCCGCGCCGTCGATGGCCGCAGCGACATTTTTTCGCTTGGCGTCATGCTCTACGAGATGGTCACCGGCGAAAAGCCTTTCCCCGGACAAAACATCACCACGGTCATCTATAAAATCGTCAATGAAGATCCCATTCCGCCGCGGCAGCTGGATCCTTCGATTCACGCGGGGATCAGCGCCGTCATCATGAAAGCGCTGTGCAAAGAACCGGAAGAGCGCTTTCAAACGTGTCGCGAGTTGCTGGAAGACCTGCGCGATTACCGCTCCAATCTGGGCTCGCTGGGAATCCACAATCGACCATGGCGCTAAGCGGAGAACCATCCCCGGCTCCCACCATGTCCTTGGGAATTAATGGCCGGCCGGCGACCCCTTTCAACGATCGCGATGTAGCTACGGCAGCCAGCTCTCTTTCTTCGCGCGTCGCGAACCCCGGACAGACCCCGCTGATCCGGCGCACCGGCAGCATTCCACCTTTCGCCCAACCAGAAAAAAAGAAGAGCGTGGTTTCGAGCCTGCTCATCGCACTTCTCCTGCTGGGAGTTATCGCGCTAGGCGCAGATAGGCTTAAGCCCGTGTTTCTCGCCGCGAAGGAGTTCCATGAAGCGGGCAAGACACAAAGCGATACGGAAGCCAGCGCTGCGCATAATCCTCCATCGCCGCATGCCATGACGCCAATTTTACCGGCAGGGGCGGTGGATTCTGGTGTGAGTTCCTGTCACGAAGGCGCCTGCGGACAGCACCACGGTTTCCGCCGAAGTTCCGAAGACTGGGGAGCACCACCGCAAAAGCCCGCCGTCAGCGCTGCCGCCCCCGCTCCCCCAGGCCAAACTTAAATCTCAGCATCAAGGCAGCGGAGTACAAATCTCGCATCGACTCGGCCATCGCTGAACGCGGTCTAACCGGTCGCGCCTCGGTGCAGGGCGTCGGCAACACGCTCACTATCTCCGGCAAACTGCGTCCCGTCGAGCACGGTGCCCTGCTGAAATTTCTCCGCGATGCGCCACCCGAATCTGCGAGTAATCGACCACATCGAATATGACGACAGCCCCGTGGCCGCGGCCAAAGAAACCGATGAGGGGACACATCCTATTCCCGTTGCGAATCGCGGCGCAATCCACGTGATCACCGACGTACTCGGCGCGACGGCCACTATCTATGGCCCAGCCGGGCGGCAACTGAAACAGTGTCAAACCCCTTGCAGCTTTAATGGCTTGTCAGCCAATGGCTATAACCTGGAAGTGAAGAAGGATGGATACCGAACCATTCAAGACAGCGCTCGA